>CAVRJM010000001.1:0-1418565 GCA_963722075.1 Candidatus Babeliales bacterium
TTGAGCATGAAAAAATAAGAGTACAGATGTATGCCAATAACTATGTATCATTATCAAAGCAAGATTATCTTCAATTACAACAGAATTACTCAGTTAGTTCTCATGCGCTTGAAGTAGCCGCTCGAATGAATAATAACCAAGAAATTATATCGTTTTTAAATACGTACAATACTAATCAACATGCTTTTGAACAAGCAATTAATCGAACTACCATTGATAAATTAATTCCAGTCTTATATACGTCAAATGGATACCCAAAATTGCAACTAAATACTTATGAAAAGTATCAAGTGGCGCGTATTATTACTGATTATTATAAAGATGTTTCTCCTGATAACTATTTAAATTTTGTTAAATACAATGCGGCGCAAGGCCATAAGGAATTTAATCAAATACTTAAAGAAGAAACCACCTATGGATCATGGTTAAAACATGAAGCGACTAAATTTTGTGGTTTATTACAAGGTGTTTTTATCGGGACGTCTTTTAATGGCGATATTAATCAATTTAGCAAGGTGATAAAAAATAACGATTTTGTTAATACATTTTATACCGTTGAGCAGTCAATTAAAGAAAATGATTTTACTCAAGCAAAAGCAGTTCTTAATAACTATTTAACTACAAATGATGATAAATTTTTAATATATAAAAAATCATTACAAGATTTGTATACCACTCAGTTAGAAGCACAATGCGCTACCTTTTTAAAGCGACATGATATTACTCCATCGCCAAAAATAATAGATTTTGTAAAACATATGATTGAATCGCCAAAAACTTTTGAAACGGGTGCCTTATTATATAAAGAGTTAGCAAATAATCCTACGGATGAGCAATTTGTTAAAACTTTAAAGGCTTTTCTCGATAGAAATGGGATTCCTACATTTTATTCACACAATCGATCATTATTAGATCATATCAAATATTTTAAAACTATTTCTCCTGAACATTTAAATGATCATTTAAAAATTTTAAAGTTACTTTTATTGCCTGAACGAAGTGGTGTTCAAGCAGGAGTACATTATTTAGCACAAGCATGTGTTGATGGTGAGCCGCTGGCTAAAAGTTATTCCTGTTTAGGAAATTCAATGGTAGCGGCTTTGGAAGGAAAAACACATGATAAAACAATCTTATCATGTACTGATTTTGCTTTCTTTTATTCAACTCCTGAAGTTTCTACTATTCAGCGACGTATTGTGCCTTTAGCAGCCAATTTAGTTAATGAAATTGAGCGTTTGAGTGCTTCCGCTGATACTTATGCACAAGCAAATAAATATAAATCAGAATTACTTGCTTTAAGTAAATTATTTCATCAAGAGAAATTAGGCGATAAAGATCATTATACGCTTCCTGATACCATCGAACGGCTTAATAGAGAATTGCATACTTTTAGCCGACCCGAAATGCATCGCTCCCCATCAATGGAACAATTATTTTTAGCACACACTGCTGAATATCTGGTTTCGACTAATATTGGCACATTAAGCTTAGATGAATTGAATAAATTTTCAGGAACAGCAGAACAAAACGCTATACATACTGATATGATGCATCATATCAAGGTGATGAGTATTAAAGCTGCTACCATTGAAGATACAAAGCGCGCTGAAATTTTAAAAGTACATAATAAGCTTATTGAATCGGTCTATCAATTAAATAAAGATAGTAGAGTAACGTTGGCAAAAGGCGTGCTTACTGTTGCCAAAGATGTTGCTTCAATTTTAGTTACCGATTTTCCTTTTGATGAAATTGGAGAATATGCGTATCAAACCATAACTCATCCTATTGATTATATTGCGCGAACGGGAGAAGGAATTGCCACTGGCGTATGTGGCTTAGCGAAACTTCTTAAAGATAATATCCAGTTATTTCCTAATTCACCTGAACAGCATTTAGAACAAACCCAACAATATAACACCTTTCTGCATAATTTTTTTGATGGTTGGCAATCATTAGATACACAACAAAAAAAAGAATTTATAGCGCAATTGATGGTCGATGGCACCTTAAATAAAGCATTCGGCAAATTACTGAACTTTTTAAATAAAAGTGGCCAATTAGGCGATTTGACTATGCCACTTATCGCTATAGGCGATAGCAGTTCTGGTATGAGTAGTGGCGCAATCCCACTTGCGCAAGCTGCCGTTTTACTTCATGAAGGAGTTGGTGTTCTTGTACCAGCAACTGCAGTTCCCGTAGCCGGAATTATTGAAGGGGTGGCAGATATTGGATCGATAATTCATTTATCAACCAATAATGGCGGCAACAATGGCAATAGTGGTAATGTTCCTCCCCCGCCACAAGCGTCAGTGCTCGTTGATTTGTATACTGATAGGCTTTCTCAAGAAATTGTGGTGTATGTAGAACCTGGAAAAGGCAATGTTGTTCAGGAATTTACTAAAGACATTTTATTGAAAAAGGAATTTCATATTTTCTCTCCTAAGCATATAAAGGCAGGTATGGAGAAATTAGGTGATACCCGAGATATCATTGCTGCAAAAGTGGCTGATCTGATAAAACATGCTGATCTTGCTGAGAAGATTCATATGGGTGATAATACTATGAAAACAGTAATAAATGGTAATAAGGTACTAGTTAGAATTATGGTAATAGAGGGCGAGGTAATTAATGTAGATGCTTATCTATGGGATAAAGTTAATGCGGTTTTAAAAGGAAATATATTCGAATTTATTATGGATAAATATAAATGAATGTCCAAGATTTTTTAAACTCAATTACCTCATTGATTGAAGATATTGAAAGTAAAGAGCACCCCTGGGATTTTATGCCGGCCATACAATTATTTCAGCAATTCTTAAAAGATAATCCGGAGAATATTGAGGTTCGAACAAAATACGCGTTGTTTATTTATGATGACGTGCATGATGAAATGGAAGGTATCAAACAATTGCATATTATTTTGAAATATGATTGTAATAATATATTTGCTAAATTTTTGCTGGGTTATATTGCTTATTTTTCAATTGGTGTAGTTGATGATCTTACTAATGATATAATTTGTGATATGGAAATTAAAGATAATAATAAAGAATTGTTATCAATAAGAGAACTAATAAAATCTTGGTATTATTATTCCGATAAAGAAAAAGAAAAAGAGTGTTTGCTAAAATCCATAGAATATTGGGATAAACATGTATGGAATTATAGGCAAGTAGGCCTTTATTATTATTTTAAAAAAGATTACAGAAGTGCTTATTATTATTTTGAAAAAGCATTTAGCAATATTCAATTGGTGTATACCAACTATGATAATCGAGAATTGTTTTCCCCTGAATTATTTATAAATGAACAACTTAAAGGGATATATGTAAGTCATTTTTGCTTTGAAGGGTTACAAAGTTTAATGCAAGAATGCGCCTTGAAAAGTTGTAAGGCGGATCCCATGGTTACCAATTAGCTTAAAAGGCAATGTATTTGAATTTATAATGGATAAGTATAAATTAACGCTCAGAATTTTATAAGTTCAATTATCTCATTGATTAAAGATATTGAAAGTAAAGAGCACCCTTGGGATTTTACGCCGGCCATACAATTATTTGAACAATTTTTACGAGATGATTCTAAAAAATGTTGAGATCCGAACAAAGTATGCATTATTTACTTATGTAAATTTGCATGACGAAATAGAAGCAATAAAGCAATTACATATTATTCTTAACTACGATCTTAATAATATATTTGCAAAATTTTTACTGGGATATATAGCGTTTTTTTCTTTTGGAAGGGTAGATGACCTCACTAATGATATTATTTGCGAAATGCAAATTGATGAAAGCAATAAAGAGTTCTTATCAATAAAAGAACAAATAAGATCATGGTATTATTATCTTGATGATAAAGAAAAAGAAAAAGAACATTTGTTAAAATCTATAGAATATTGTGATAGGCATGTATGGAATTATAGAGAAATTGGACTTTATTATTATTATAAAAAGAATTATAAAACTGCTTATTATTACTTTGAAAAAGCACTTAGTAATATACAATTGGTATATACAAACTATGATAATCGTGAATTGTTTTTCCCTGAATTATTTATAAATGAACAACTTAAAGGTATTTAAGTGAGTCATTTTTGTTTTGAAGGTCTTCAAAGTTTAATGCAAGAATGTGCCTTGAAAAGTTCTCAAGTTGATCCATTTGTTACCAATTAATTTTTAACTTTTTATGAATGGTTGCAATGGAAATCCTTAATTTGCGAATTCATTCACTAGAAGTATCGGAAAATTAATAGAAAAATGAGCCAATGCCGATGGCTAAGAAGATGAATCCCATTGATGATAAAAAAACCGAAGCCTGTTTTAAGCGTTTACCTTGATGCTTACGCAATGCGGTTAATTTTTTCTGATCTTCTTCACGCATTATACTCGCATTGCTACTAGCATTTCTTCATCGGGTGATAGGGGAATATCATTGTATCAAACAATAGCCTTTTAACCAGGCAATTAACCATGTCCACAAAATATTAGTCCTATGAAGAGTGCAACTTCTGTAGTTGGTAGAAATTTGCTGATTTGAGAGGCTTTCTGATACGAATTTTTTGAATATTGATGTTCATTAAAAGCTGTAGTATTTCCAATTACATTAATTGCTATGATAATGAAAAAGTATCTGAATAGTCTCATGACTTTTTTCTTTAAATGGTAAAAAATTATTTTTTTAATTCTATATTACCGATGAGATGCGGCGGTTGCAATAGTGTTACCAGCTGTTAACGAAAATACGCCAAATAAGCCAAATACGAATGCTCCTAATAAATATAACCGAGCTTCTAAATTATTAGTTTTATTTAATTTTTCACGATCCTCAGGAGGGGTAATTCCTCTTAAGGCAACTACAATTTTTTCAAGATCATTGATGGGCATATCCCTAAATTTTCTTATAGCATTGAAACCGCAAATGATAGCTAAAATATTTAATGTTATGCCATATCCTAAAAGAGTTGCCGCTGCTAAGGCGCTTTCATTGGCTGTCATGCTCGGTGATGTTATCAGAGGAGCAGGGTGAGTGGCAGGTGCAATAGAAATGCCATTATTACCTAACGTATTATTACTTAAAGAAAGTGTGGTAAGGGTTATTAAAAATAGTTTGTTCATGCCAAAGTCCTTTACTTTAATTTTTGAGTTTAAGTATATACAGCGATATTTAGAGTGTAAATTGATGGTTTCAATAAAACTGGTACCAAAAGTTCTATTCAATGGTTAAAATAGAGAATCATAGAGAAGCGAAATTGACTTTTATATGATACTGATTTATTATCTAAGAAATTTATAATTAATTTAAATATTAAAAATTTTTCTATTATGAAAATTCTATTAAAAACAGTTGCAACATTCATTTTATTTTCGGTAGCAAGGTTGAGCTACGGAACTCCAAAAGAAGAACTACCAAAATCATTATTTACCCTTTCGGATTTGATGAATAAAATCTTATCAGGAAAGGTGCGAGGAATTGATATTTGCCATGATGAGCATTTAAAAGATAAATCTCAAGAGATTAAGCAATTTATATTAAATCGTCATAAAAAATTAGAGCTCAAGCTGGAGCATAAAGAAGAATTGCATAAGCAAGCTGATAGAAATATTTATATTTATACGGGTATACTGGCGCTTACTGGATTGGCTACCATGGGATTGGAAATGGTTTTAAAAGATTATATAGGGTGGCAGTTACTGCAAACGCGTGGATTTGATGCTATTTCTTTTGTTAGTTTTCTTCCTACCTTAGTACTCTTTTATAAATGGGGAAGCAATGTGGTCAAAGTATTGAGAACTAATAAGCGGATAATACAGTTACGTGATAAATTAAAGAATGCCAAGCATGCTGCAAATGCGATTGAAAAGCATCATAATAAGGGGAACAAAATATGAAAATTATGTTAATTGGTCTCTGCATTTTTTTATATATACCACAGTTTCTTACGGCTTCCTTAGAAGAGGAAGTGAATAAATCCAATTTATTGAATGCAGCGGATATGATTAATAAATGGCGGGCAGATAAATATATTATTATAACTGAAGAGAATGAAAAAAAAGCTAAAAAATCTTTAAGGTTATATGTTAAAAAATTAGAACAAAAATTACATCAAAAGGAGCGAGAAGAAGAAAAATACAAAGATTTGGTAGATAAAAATATAGACAATTCTCTCTTAAAAACAGGAAGTTTATTATTAGGGGGCATGATGACAATTGTGCCATTCATTTATGCCAGTGAAAACCATCCAGTAATATTTTATGCTAAAGCAGCGGTGTTATGCACCCCATTAGCCTATGGCGTTGTTGATATTTATTATAGAATGTCTAATAGTCTTATACAGTTTTTTTCAACGGTTATTCAACGTCATGTTCTTGTGAATAAGTTGAATGGCTCTATAAAGTTATTAGTAGCTATTAAAACTAGAATTTATTTCAGAAAACTCGCACAAGCAACTACATAAAAATTTTTCGTTTGTCACGTTGCCCACAATGTTCTTCATAAACAAATTGGAATAATCCGATTAATGCAAGTAAGCTTCCTATACTAAGTGAAAAAAAGAATATTTTTTTATAAGGAGAGAAATTATACAAATTTGTATCAGGCAATTTTGAGAAAAAAACAGGAGTTTTTAAAAAGGGCGGCATGGGCAGCGGTGTGAAATTGAACTCATTACCTATGTTTAGACATTTATAAATATAAGAATTAAAAGTGATGGGGTTGAATGATTAGCCCATCGAACGATAAAGGCAATTGGTTAATTAATTTAGTTGATCCATGAGTTGGTAAAGGCAAGGTATATGCCAGCATATTGAAGGGGATTTGTGATAATATGGTGTGCATAATATTCTGCTTTACGTATTTAGGAAAGAGCTTATGAAGGGGAAAGCTAAGAGAGGTGGAATCTAATTGTCTATCCATAGATATTAGTGCAAAAAGCGGAACAATTAGCTTTTGACCGGAAATTTTTATAGACCCTATAGCTTTTATAAGTGATCCAATTAAGGAGCTTGCAGCAGTAATCGGTAGTGATATGATTGCTGCAACTGGTAATCCAGATATAAATAAGCCGCCGATATATCTTGCCGACAAATTCAATGCCTCTTGTGCTGTTGCTTGTGAATGTAGTGACAAGGGATTGTTTCTTAAATCGACCGTTCCCGTTTGATTAATTCTGAATGGTGGAATTATTACTAACTGGTTAAAACATAATAATAAAGTGAAATCATTAGGAAGATATGACGGCATTTCGATATGAGAAATTGAGTTTCGAACTAAATTAAGCTGTTTTAATTGAGGAAATAAAGCAATAATTTGCTTTATATTAACATATTTAAGACGATTATTGCTTAGATTAATAGAAACAGATGGATTGGCAAAACGCTCGATACCATCTAATGTTTCAATTTTTCTATGAGAGAAATTAAAGCTGGTGATTGAAGCATCTTTAAATCTGTGTTGATATAAGGCGCGTATTTTATTCAAATATAAATATGCTGCATCTGGTATCGCATCAAGCGAAGTTTCGTTCCAGAGCCGTCTACTCATTTTTCGTAATATATTATCCGGTGCTTCTAATGCATCAGCACATTCAAATAGAACATCAATATTAGAAACTGTTTTAATCTTTTTTTGTTTTTAATACATTTAATTTGGTAAATGAAAGTTCTACTTCATAATTTGGAAAGCTGAGTTTGAGCTTATTTGTTTTGGTATCATAATTGCTAATGGTTAAGTAACCGGTTTGAAAAAGAAGTGGCATTAAAGAGATATATTCAATTTCAAAGTTCCCTAAACTGCTCTGATCAATTTCAATTTCTTTAATATCTTCAATAATAGTATAATGTTTGGTAATTAAATGTATTAAAAAACTGGGTGTTCCCGATTCAAACCAATAATTAAGCAACTTTTGATCATGAAGTGCATAAAGGACTGAAAATGGATTATACACATAGATAGGATCTTCTGAAAATCGATAGCTATTGTACCATTTTTTTAATTCTTGAAGGAGCTCTTTTTTTGAAATGTCTTTTTTATTTGCAAAATCGTGAATATATGATGAAAAATAATACTCAAGTTCCTCTTGCGTATACCCAAGTAATGATGCGGTCTCTGGCTTTAAGGAAATATCATTAAGATTATTCATGCCAGAAAAAAGTGATGTTTTTGAAAATCTACTTACCCCGGTCAGAAATACAAATCGAAGATATGAGTCAAGTCCTTTGATAACACCATAAAAGCTTTTAAGCACTTCTCGTTGTTTATGGGCTTCAGGAAGATTATGTAAATGATCTAGAATTGGTTTATCATATTCATCAATTAAAACTACTACTTTGTTTTTAGTGGGTAATTTTCTTATTAAATCGATAGCTGTTTCTTCCGGAGTATCATAATGGTTGGCTTCTATTGAATATTTGCTGGCTATTTTTCTTAATCGATTATTTATACTAGTTCTTAATTCTTCAGCCGTTAAATGCGGTATTATCGAAAAATCTAAATGGATTACCGGGTATTCTTGCCTATCATAATCACTGCTGCCAATCCATAAATCATTAAATAGATTATTATTTCCAAGAAAAAGTTCTTTTAAAGTAGAAACTAACAGTGTTTTACCAAAACGACGGGGTCTAGATAAAAAATAATATCCTTTTTTTTTACTAAAGGGTAAATATATTCAGTTTTATCAACATATACATAATTACCCGTGATCATTTCATTGAAATTGCTTACGTAAAGAGGAAGCGATTTTGTAATCATAGAAGGGCTTTTTTATAAATATAGAAGTTATCTTATTAGCATTCTAAAGTAACTATTAGAGAATGGCAACGATGACTATTTTTACTTGGCAAACTATTATTTTTGTATTAAAAGATAGTACTGGATCTGGATCCCCACGGTCGCTTTGCTCCTCAGGATGACAAATGAGGAAATTTGTTGTCATTCTGAGCGAATGCGTAAGAATCCAGTTATGAAAATAATTCCTAATTCTGTAATGAAAGCGTTTTATGATAAGAAATTGTCCATTCTGTAAAGAACATAATTCAGTTCCCTATATGAAGCCAACTGCCTGGAATAATCGGCACGGTATCGAGCTGCGCAAATGCAAGCCCTGTGGTTTTGTATTTAGCGCGGTTTCCATTTATGAATACACGGCCGCGGGAACACAATACCTCAATAAAACCAAAGAAGATTTTTTGAAAGAGGCTGCAAAACAGCAATTACCCGCGCTTGCAAATGAATTGTTGCAAAAGACAAAGTTGCAAGAAGGAAAAGTGTTAGATTTTGGCTGTGGTATTGGGCTTTTGGCGCTCTGCTTACAGCAAAAAAAATGTAAAACCTATGGTATTGAGCCTTCAAAAATATGTTTAGAACATCATAAACAATTGGATATTGTTTCAACAGATTCCATGGAGCAATTTGCAACTCAAAAAAATAGCTTTGATTTGGTGATTATGAAGGATGTGCTTGAACACGTGGATAATCCCGTAGAATTATTACAACAAGTTGTATCATTTGTAAAACCAGGGGGTTATTTTTATATTCGAGTGCCCAATGTGTATCATTATCCCTTTCATTGGTCGATTGATACTAAATCTCATGTTAATCATTTTTCTCCACAAAAATTAACCGCATTACTAAAAGCCAATAATATGAAGCGGGTAGATTTTGTATCAGTATATGATGTTTCAACACGAGTGGGTAAATTGTATAACGCTGTTTTTTGGCAGTTGCGCTCTTTTATTCCGTTGTATCATCAGATTTCATTTTTATGTCAGCGCGTGTAGGGCAGACAATATGTCATTCTGAGATCTTGTTTTGCAAGATCGTAAGAATCCAGTTATAAAATATAACGACTTCTTATTTATTTACTGGATCTAGCCTTCGCTCGAAGAGTTACGGCGGACGCGGTCCCTATCCGGCTTCGTTAATCCAGCCGTCGCTAAAAGCTATGGCGGAGTAAACAACTACGCCGGACAGGCGCGCTAACATCGACGGAATCCGGCGAAGCCCACTGGCGAAGTCGGACGCGCTCTGGATGACAGTTGAATTCATTTTTTATTAAACAGTGATTTTAAAAAAGGTAATAACATAATTAATGAGAAGAATGCTAAAATAATAAGCACTGGTGGGGATAAAATATCGCGCATGGTATTAACCTCTGCCAATTTTTGTCCCGCATAAGCACATAAAAAAGTAATGGGTAAAATGCCTAGTATGGTGGTATAAATAAATGTTTTAAGTGAAACATCAGAGAGTGCAGCAACCACCACAATAAATGCGTATGGGGTAAGCGGAAAAAGATGTAATGCCAGTAAATAGCGCGCTCCATGATAATTAAACTTTTTTTTGAATGATTGAATATATGCTTCATACCGTTTCATCAATAGATTTTTAAAAAATGAGCGGATGGTTAAAAAAAGTAGTACGCCTCCCGTAAGCGCACCAATTAAGCTTAATAAGGTTGCCGTAAGCGTACCAAAAAAATAACCGGCAAGAACGGTAATAAGAAGAGTAAGGGAAATCATAAAAAATACAAAGAGTGCATACAGCGCTATATAGAGCATACCGGAAGTAATATAGTGGTTGGAGATATAATGAGCAAGAGCTTCTTCATGACTTTTAATATAAGAAACGCTGATGTATTTTTTAATGCCTACCATATAAAGGGCTACGGTTACCGCTATAAATAATAGAAGTAAAATAAGCCGCTTTTGCCATAATCGATTCACTACGTAATCCTCTTTTACCAAACATACTATATGTATCGTTTTATCAGTTGCAATATTTCAAGCAAAAAAAAATAATTTTTTACGAAACTATTTTTTTTCTAAAAATCTTTTTATTATCTTTCTGTGTTGTATCGAATAAATTAATTTTTAAAAAAGGATTAATTAATGAAGCGTTGTATAAAAATGGCAACCCTTTTAGGATTGCTGGTATATTCGTTAGTGCATGTATCATCCATGCATGCGGATGGCTATGGATGTTCAGCAACAACAATTGATATCAAAAAAGTAATTTCCTCAGTTCTGGTATTATTCCAAAAATATGAGCATCAGGTGGTTGTAGAAGAATTAGAACAGTGCTTGCTGATGCTTGAAAATCCTCACGATGTTGTTAAAGACGAACTGCTTATCAATAAATTAACGGCGGTGAAAAATAAAATTGAGCAATTGTGTAAAGCACCACGTCCTGATGCGGCGAATGTGCCAGCAATTGTAGGGCCATTAGTTGAATGTGATGTTGAATTAGCATTGGGGCTTCTTAATCAAATAATTGGCATTTTAGTTCAATGCTGCAATACGTTCCAACAAGATTTTATTTTTACTTTTAGCTTTATTAGTGAACTTATTACTACAATAACAGAATGTTGTGATGCAATAGAGAATTCTTTTAATGGAACGTTTACCGTACTTACTGAAATAAATAATACCTTAACAACTTGTTGCGCGGCAATTGAAAATGAATTTGACAATACGTTCACGTTATTATCTGCTGAGTTTAATGGTACTTCCACTGCACTTGCTGATTTAGAATCGACGTTAACCATATGTTGCGATAATATTCAAAGTAATTTTAATGCTACCTTCACTATTATTGCCTCGCTGAGTACAACGGTTACTTGTCCACCGCCACCTCCTTGTTCACCTACGCCAATCACTGCACCAACCACCATTACCGCTTCAGGTTTTTATTGCTTAGCTACTGATATTGCCGGTTCAATTGTGATTACTGCTGATAACGTTACCCTTGATTTAAATGATCATACTATGACCGGTGCTGGCTCGGGTACTGGTATCACCGTTGGTAGTGGCGTAAATCGCATAGTACGAAATGGTTCCATTATAAATTTTGGTACGGCGATCAATTGCACCGATAATACCGATACCATTATTGAAAATATTACCATTATCGATAGTACTACAGAAGGAGTTACGGTAGTTACTAGTACTCTTATTACAATCGATTCGGTTAATGCAAGTGGCGTTTCAGGTATTGGGTTTCATTTTACGGGCCCTATCCAAGGAACGATTATCAAAAATTCTACCGTCACCTTAAGTCAGCAAGGGTTTATTTTTAGTAATAATGTTGAATCAGTAATTATGGAAAATTGTCACGTCTTGGATTGCAGTTCAGCCATTAACACGCTAAATTTCATAGGCGGTATACTTTTTAGCAACAATTGCTTTGGTATTCAATTAGATAATTGTTCAGTTAAAGGATATGTAGGTTTAAATATAATAGTAGCTTTTGCATTTACTGATTCCGAGTTTATTACGGTAAGAAATTGTACGGCTCAAGATATTTCAGCCACGGGACCGTCTTCGGAGGTAGGTGGGTTTTCAGTTTTAAGAACAACTGGCGGGCATGATGGTGTAACCCTTATCAATTGCATAGCAAGCAACATTACCGGGCCTTTTGTGGTTGCTGGTTTTGAAGCGGATGAGACGGTAATAGTCTATGATGGTTGTACTGCGCAATTTGTTACCGGAGTAATTGAGGGAGATGGATTCCGTGCAATTGGTGATGCAATCCAATTAACTAATTGCTTTGCGTATGATTGTTCTAATATTGGATTTAATTATTCTGATGTTGATACACGGGCATCATTTGAATATTGTCAGGCTGCATATAATGATATTGGTTTTTTTATAACATCAACTCAAACTGTAGTTGGAAATTGTGTTGCATTTAGCAATACCGGCACAGGATTTGACCTTACTGTTTCGGGTAATAGTGATATTTATTTCTGCTTTGCATCTCAAAATGGTTTTGATTATGCGAATGCAGTGAATGTGCAAAATGCAAATACACAAATTGATAATGCCGTTGTGGGGTTAACTGGACCGTTTGCTGGTGCGAATCTATTTATGTAAATAAAGGAAAAAAGTATGAAGCATTTATTAATAAAAATAATGTATATGGTACCACTTATTTGTTTATTGGTACCGCGTATACACGCTAATAATGAACATATGCAAGTTGATCCAATTACGCATGCAATAACTATATCACATCTCTTTTTTGATCAAGAAATAGCACATATACTTGATCGCTTGGCTCATGAAGACCCAGGCCAACCCGATATAGCATATTGTAATGAAGCAATTAAACAGAAAAACGAGTGCATTGATGGACAACGAACGGTTAAAGCACTTATGGCAGTGACAGCGTATTTAGAACAAAATATAAAAGCGCCGCGCCCTACACCGGAAATTGATGGGAGCATCGTAGGGCCCTTACTTGAATGTGATGTTTTTAGAATCCTTGCATTATTACAGATCTTGGAAAATGCAATTATAACATGCTGTAATCAACTGCAGATTGATTTTAATGGTACATTCACTGAATTAATGGCAATAAGAGATAGTTTTACTACCTGTTGTGCAGCAATTGAACAAGATCTTGCAGGTACCTTTACCACGCTTACTGATATTTTTAATACGCTTACGACTTGCTGTGCAACCTCCATAGCATCGGCAACCACGCTTGAAGCAATAATTATAAATGATTTTAATGGCACCTTTAGTACCATTGCAGATATAAAAAATACCCTTACGATCTGTTGTAATGCGATTGAAATCAATTTCCAAGGGACGTTTACTGCTTTAGCAGCAGCGCAAGTGACGTGTACGTCGGGGGCCTGCAATCCTATTGCCATTAGTGCCAGTACTACTATTACTACATCGGGATTCTACTGCCTTACTCAAGATATTATTGGTGCTATTACGATTGCCTCCGATGACGTGCTGCTCGATTTGAATGATCACACCGTAATTGGTGCTGGTGCTGGATCTGGTGCGGGCATCGCTATTAATTCCGGACTTAATAATATTGCTGTTAAAAACGGAAGAATCGTTGATTGGGATTTCGGTATCACGGGAACAGATCTTACTGCGGCATTATTTGAGAATATAGAAACTAATTCCTGTGCCGTTAGCGGCATCAGTATATTGAATGGTTCACAGCTACATTTTAATTTAATAACGGCTAGTGAGATTGGCACAATAGGATTACATTTTTCAGGAATATTTGCTGATTGCCAGTTGCAAAATGTAACGGTTAGTCATGCTCAGCAGGGAATAGTGTTTGGGACGCTCAACGATGGTTTATTCCAAAATTGTAATGTTTTTGATTGTAGCGTAACAGGAGGGGCAACTATTTCCAACGTAGAAGGAATAGGCATAGCAGCGGGGGGAAGCAATATACAATTTGATAATTGTAGCGTTAAAAATTATACAACTAATACCGCTATACAGACAACAGGTATTGGTGTGTTTAATTGTACTAATGTGATTCACAGAAATTGTGTTGTACAAGCTATTTTTAATGAAGCATCCGTAGGAATAGGTAATGGATTTCTCTGTGATGGGTCTTGTAAAAATGTTCAATATATTAATTGTATTGCTACATTAATGACCTCAAATCTGAGTTGTAATGGTTTTAATATAAATGCTCAAGAAGCAACGCTGAGAAATTGTTGTGCAGACCTTATATTACTACTAGCGTCTTCGGTGTCCGTTGCGGACGGTTTTTTTTGTGGCGGTGGAGATTATGCTTTGATTAATTGTGAAGCATACAGATGTTTCAATACAGGCTTTGATTTAACGGGAGGTGGCAATATATTGGCTCAAAATTGTCAAGCCGCTTACAATGATGTTGGTTTTGATATGGGAGCACCTGGGGCAAACAATACGATAGTCAATTATAGTGTTGCTTTTAGAAATGACTCAATAGGATTTCAATATGAAGCTCCTACAAGAACATTCCGTTGCTTTGCGACACAAAACGGTATCAATTATAATGGGTTTCCACTTAACGTACAGAATGCTAATACCCAAGTTGATACGACAGCGCCTGGATTAACCGGGCCATTTGCTGGCCCAAATCTATTTATTTGATAATAAAAAAGGGAACAATATGAAGTATTCAAATTTTATCAGTATGTATATCGTACTAGCACTTTCTATATCATTCATAAGTGCTACTGATAATTTAATACCAACCAATGATGATTATATTGCGATATCATTTACTCAAGAAGAAAATGATGTCGATTTAATTAATTTCATGCAAAAATGGTGTACGCTCGATACACAAGTACCTACCGGTATGATTGATTGTTGCAAAGCGCTTAGCAACAATGAGCCCATAAAAAAAACTGATGTGCTTTGCACCTTAGCATATATGACGGGTACTTTAAAAAAACTATTACATGATCCTCAAGAGCCGTTGAATCGGTTATTTGTTGAGTCGATTGAAGCATGTGATTTTACTGATATTATTGGGCTGATTAATCAGCTTATTATCTTATTTAATACTTGCTGTGCCCAATTTGAATTTAACGGTACCTTTACCGTACTTACTGATATCTTGAATAGCATAACAACGTGTTGTGCTATAATAGAAAACGATTTTACGGGCGTTTTTACGGCGTTAGCTGATTTGAATGGGACGTTAACCAGCTGTTGTGCTGAGATTGCCGTTGATTTCCAAGGAACTTTAACGGTAGTTCAAACGGGATTTGCGGGTACTTTTACCAGTCTTACCGAGCTTAATGAGACATTAACTACCTGCTGTGCTGAAATTGCTGCTGATTTCCAAACTATATTTACTACCATTGCACATCTCACCGCAAATTGTATGGGCAGTTGTTTACCCACACCGATTACTGCTCCGTTTGTTATAACAGCATCGGGATATTATTGCTTACAAGCAGATGGGAACGGTCCAATAACTATTAATGCGAGTGATGTAACGCTTGATCTTAATAATCATGCATTAAATGGTGGCGGTTCAAGTAATGGTGTAATTATTAATCCCGGCGCTAATAGAGTTGTTAAAAATGGCGCGCTTGTTGATTGTGTTATTGGTGTGTTGGGAAGTACTGTTAATAATACCATACTAACTAATCTCTTTATATCAGATTGTACTACTAATGGGATCTTATTTAGCGGTTCAGCAGAAAATATAATCGATTCAGTATTTATTACCGGTATCACGGGTATTGGCGTACAATTTACGGGTACTAATGATAGCAATTTGATTAAAGCAGTTAATGTATCTCAGTCGCAGCAAGGATTTGTACTTACCGATTTTTCTAATGGATTACTTGTTGATTGTCAGGTGTTTAATTGTGTTTCAAATATACCGCCGGCGACCCCTTTTTATGGATATTTGATTACTGCTGGTAACTTTAATGAAATAATTAATTGTAGCATTAAAAATTTCATATCCAATCAGTCACGGGGTATTTCGCTTGTTGGTTGTTCAAATGCACTCGTAACGCAATGCACGTTGCAGCTTATTACTACTAACACGGCAAGTGGATTAGATCTTATTGGATTTGAATATGATAGCGCTTCTACCAATATCGAATGCAACGAATGTTTAGCAACCGATTTATTATCTTCAGCATCATGTACCGCGTTTGCCCTTGAAGGAACTACTATAACCCTTAATGGCTGTATTGTTTTAACTTGTTCATCAAGCTCAGGAGAGGGCAATGGATTTCTTATTACGGGTACCGATGTATCATTAAATGTATGTGAAGCATATTCAAGTAACGCAACCGGTTTTTTAGCAGTTAGCCAAGCGCCTGCGATGTTGCAATCATGTTACGCGACCTCTAATGGAAATGGATTTGTAATTGATAATAATGTATTGGTTGGTAATTGTATCTCTGCCATAAATAATAATATAGGATTTAGTGCACCGGCTACTGCCATTATATACAAATGTTTTGCCACTAAAAATGGCACCAATTATAGTGGTACCGTGCCCAATGTGCAAAATGCTGATGCACAAGTTAACATGGCAAACCCTGGATTAAGTGGACCATTTGCTGGCGGAAACTTATTTAGTTTATAAATTGTAATAAAGGAGTTTGTAATGAAAAATAGTATAGTAAAGCTACTACTACTTATTGGTAGTATATCTATTAATACACTAATAGGTGCTCCTCGATTTGAAATGCGAGCGCCACGTCCTGATGCCCCAATTATTGATATTGCCCCGGTAGGGCCTTTAGTCAGTTGTAATGATGAAGAACTAAAAGAATTAATTCAACGACTTGATGCACTAATTGTTTCTTGTTGCGCTCAGAATGAAGCAGAATTTAATCTTCTTTTTGTTGTCTTGAATGAATTATTGAGTACTTTTACGCTTTGTTGTGCTGAAATTGTATCTGATTTAAATGGAACATTTACCTCAATAGCAGAAATTGATACTACCTTAACTGAATGTTGTGCGACAATATTTCAAGATTTTCAAGGCACCTTTAGCGTATTAAATACGGGATTTGCAAGCACCTTTACTGAAATTGCAGATATTATGGATACATTAACAGCTTGCTGTGACAATTTCCAAATAAATTTTATTGGTACGCTTACGGCACTCGCATCAATTGGTGCTAATACTACCTGTACTACCGTATGTGGATCAATTCCTATTATAGCTCCAGTAGTTATTGATGTATCGGGTGTGTATTGTCTTTCTAATGATATCATTGGTTCAATTATTATTAATGCCGATAATGTCACCCTTGATTTAAATAACCATACCATTAATGGCCTAGGTGTTGGTGTGGGGGTTCAAGTTAACGCTGGTTCCAATCGTATGGTAAAAAATGGGCGTATTGTTAATTTTGCAACGGGAATCTTAATTGATGGTAATAGCGATACGCAATTAAATGATATTATTATTAATGGTTATAGTTCCGCTGGTGTGCAGGCTAATAATAGCGGCACAATATATATTGATTCGCTTCTTATGAACGGGACATTGACGAGCGTTGGCTTAGTTTGTACCGGTACTAATAATGCATACCTTGTAGAGCGCGTGACGGTTGATGGTGGTACCTCTGGATTTATATTTGCAAATATAGCAGATAGTGTGATTCAAGAATGTCAATTTACTAATGGCACTACCGTTGGCTCTGCTGTAGGGTTTGCATTTCAGAGTGGTGGTGCTAATCAATGTAATAACTGTGCAGTAAAAAACCTTTCTGGTGATGTATCAGCCAATGGGTTTTTTATAGATGATAGTTCTAGTATTATTTTAACAAATTGTATTGTGCAAAATATTATCTCAAGTGCTGGTAATGCTGATGGATTTATGTGCACTCCGCTTTCTTCTATAATTGATTTTAGGCAATGCTCAGTACTTACAGCAAATGGAGCACTTTCTGCAATGGGGTTTGGATTTGAAGGAAGGTCAATGACAGCCGTTGAATGCCTTGCTCAATTAGTTAATGGAACTGGATTAAATGGAACCGGCTTTCTGGTTACTGGTAGCGTAACAGCGTTAAATGAATGTGCTGCTTTTAACTGCTCCGGCACTGGATTTATAATTACTTCATCAGCTACGTTGCTTGAATATTGTGAAAGTGCTTATAATGATACGGGTTATTCATTTGGTAATGCAAACACGTTAATTGGTAATTCTATTGCGTTTTTTAATAGCACTATTGGATTTGATTTAACGGTGGCGGGAGTTTCCATATATCATTGTTTTGCATCCCAAAATGATGCGGGAACTAATTATGTAGGGGCACCCAATGTGCAAAATGCCAATACTCAATATAATCATGCGGCACCAGGCTTAACCGGACCGTTTGCAGGTGCTAATCTATTTATATAAGGAACAAGGAGGGTTGTATGGTTTTTTTTAAAAGAGCTACAGTTTTTTCCTTTTGGTGCATCATTTTAACGAGTAAGGGAATGGATAGGTTTATAAAAGAAAATGATATAAGCAAAATGAAATCTTTATTAAAAAGAACACACAGCCCTCAAGAACTTAAAGAATATGTTGATGCAAGGCATAATAATTTAATTCATGTTATTGTTGGAAACTTTATTGAACGTGCCAAGCAAAGTGATACCGAGGAAAAATTAGCTGATTTTAATAAATTAAAAAATAGTTATACCGAATTATTGACCTATCTTACCCAAGAAATTGGTATTAATATCAATGAATGTAATGATGATTTGAAAACACCGTTATATTTGATCCAAGAATGTATTGATAAAAATGAAGTTTTGAAACAAAATTTAGCGCCGCTAGAACGTTGTTTATTAGATTTGGGTGCCCTTTCTTTTACCTACTCATATGCACCAGTGATTCGCAATGCTAAAAAGCTTTTTTGGGAAATTATGTGTTGTGGCTGTATGAAAAAGAAAAAAATATGATTTTCTTTCTCTTTTTTTTCTACTTTTTTACCGGTTCAGCAATGCAGCAAGAATCACTGAGCGAAATAATTGCTAAAAATCCTCAGCACGCATTAGAACAATTAAAACAATATAGGCTTTCCCGAGTTAAAGAATATCGCGATAAGAATTTTAATAACTTAATTCATATAACGGTTAATGCATTAATTAAACAAATCGTTGATGGCAAGAAAGCTAATAAAAAAAAAGATTCTGCTCAATTAATATTAGATTATAAACCGTTATTAGAATACTTAGTTACTCAGGTTGGTATTAATATTAATGAGCTTAATGATAATTATTCTTCACCTTTGATTTTAGTATACAGAATGTATGCTTGTCCTGATGAATCATCTCTAACTTCAGAATCATTTAGACTATTTGTTGTTAATAATGATTTAGCAAACCAATTAAAACCATTAGAACAGTATTTAATAAATTTAGGGGCAGATAATAATACATGGTTTTTTGATTGGGGCCCTGAGATTCGAAATGTTAAAAAATTGTGCTGGAAACTTTTGTGCTGTGAGTGCATGAAGAAGAAACATAATTAAAGAATTAATTTTATAGCTGGATTCTTACGGCCAAATGGCCTCAGAATGACAAAGTTTCTGTTGAATGTCATCCTGAACGAAGTGTAAGGATCCAGTGAATAAATAAAAATCATTTGAGTTTGCGCATAACCTCAATAAAACAACCAACTTCCTCTAACGTATTATAGGCAAAAAAACTGATGCGAATGGCGCCATCAAGCTTAAATTTACGGGCAACTGGTTGTGCACAAAAATGTCCCGTACGTACGGCAATGTTATGTGAATTAAGAAAAGCGCCTACATCATGATGGTGGTGCCCCTTTACTACAAAACTGATTAAATGTCCTTTTTCTTGCAACTGCTTAAGAGGGCCCAATACGGTAACATCAGGGATTTGTTGCAGACCTTGTATAGCGCGTGTGCACAGTGCTGCTTCATGTGAACGAAGAGTATCGAAATTGATATGGCTATTTATATAGTCAATTGCAGCGCCAAGTCCAATAACTTGTGCAATCGGTGGCGTTCCCGCCTCATATTTATAAGGAGCTTTATTCCATGTTGCTTCATCATAACCAGCGCTAAACACCATGCCGCCGCCAAATTGGTAGGGAGGAACTGATGGTTGCGTTGATTTCTTTATATACAAAACGCCAATACCGGTAGGACCGCCTATTTTATGCCCTGAAAAAACTAAAAAATCGGCATCGAATTCAGTTACCGTAATTGCTTGATGTCCAATTGATTGAGCAGCATCAATTAATACTAAAGCGCCAACGGCGCGTGCTGCATTACTAATTGTTTTAATATCATTATGAACGCCCAATACATGTGAAGTGTGTACCACGCTTACTAATTTAGTACGGTCAGTAATAAGTGTAGGAAGCAGTTCCATTTGCAGGATACCATCAGGATTGCAGGGAATAAAGACTAATTGAGCTCCGGTATGCTGCGCTACTTGTTGCCAGGGAATTAAATTTGAATGATGCTCTAATTCAGTAAGTACAATGGTATCGCCTGCTTTTATATTTTTGAGCGCCCATGCCGTTGCAACAAAATTGATTCCATGGGTAGTTCCTTGGGTGAAAATAATTTCTTCTGGTAGCGCGCCAATAAAGGATGCTACTTTATTACGGGTGCCTTCAAAGCGTTCAGTGGCCTCTTCAGCCAAGTGATATATACTGCGATGTACCATTGCATATTCTTTTTGATAAAAGCGCGTAATGGTATCAATCACCGACTGAGGCTTATGAACCGTTGCGGCATTATCAAAATAGATTAGGTTAGAGGAATCAAGTAACGGAAAATCTTTTTTGAGATTATTCATACCTCATCCACATTATCCCTGATTCATAGAATCATTTAGTGATTGAACAGTAACTAAATCATTTTTGTTTTGGTTGTTTAAATGTTCCATCTCAATTAATATTCTTTCCAATTGATTTAATTGAGTGACGGTTTCTAGATTTTTTTCTTTTAAAGAATCAGTTTTTGCATTAAGTTCGTCAATGCTCTTTTTAATAGTAGCTGAATGATTCGATAAATTAGTTACTTCCTTAATGCTCTGTTCTAATTGTTCAGTAAATTCTTGATCCTGCGTTTGGACTGTTTTAGAAAACTGCTGTAATGCCTCTTCTGATTGTTCCTGGTACCTTTGTAGTTCTAATAATGTTTCTGTAATTGGCGTATTATTATATTCATGTTTTATTTTATGAATTAATGCTAATACATGACTATTATTGCGATCAGAAGAATGGAAAAAAGCGGTGTGTTGTTTTTGCATTTTGTTTGCTATTAATCCCGTTTGCGCTAATGAACTAGTAAGAAAAGGAAGTTGACGAGTAGTAATAGGTAACATAGTGGTTTTTTCATTCACGATTGCTTGAGCAAGCTCTTGAAGTTCTCCCATTTCGTTACGTGATTTTTGAGCTAAAAGATCTTTAATTGTTCGTTTTGCTTCATCTAAATCTTTTTTAGTAGTGTAATCAGTAAGATATTTAAATAGTGCAAGAGAGCCTACAACGCCCCCTGCCAGGAGTATACAATTAATCATAGTTTTATGTTGTGCATAAAAAGATTTTTCTTCTATGGTATATCCGCCTTGTTTAAATGAAGCAACTAAAGCAGGAAGCAGTTCTTTAGCAATAGTAGAATTTATATGATTGTTATCGCGCAACAAGGAAGTAGAATGGTGCATACCAAGAGAAAGAAATGGATGCATAATAAAAATAATTAACAATTTTTTTAACATTATTAGTCCCTTAATAACGAAGTTGAAGATTTTATTTTTTTTGAAAAAGTATCAAATTCTTGTCTTACCTTATTTTGCTCTTCGAGCTCTTGTACTTTAGAATGAAGTTGCATACAGGTTTGTTTTAATTGGTTATAACCGCCTAGAATGCGGGGAAGCAAGGAATTTTTTTCACGTTCTTCCTTAAGTTGTCTGTCTAAATTAAGACATCGTAGCGTTAAAGAATGTATAATTGTTAGTTCAGTATCTTTGGCTTCATGAAGTTTATCTAATTGTGCATGAGCGTCCTGGGTTGATTTTTCAATTTGTTCCTGTTCTTTTGTAACATCATTTACTATCGCAGTAGTAAATGCCACTATTTCGTTATAATCTTGTAAATTGTCACTAACATTTTTTTCTATTTGGCGTATTTTATTTTGATGTAAGGTGCAATAGAGTGAAAAATTATAGGCGGCAGTACTAAAAATCTTTTTTTGATTAGTAATTAATTTTTGCAATTGTAAAATGTTTCCCATTATGAATTTATTTTGTTGCTTTAAACACTGTTGTTGTTTTAATTGTCTATTGTTCAATCCTCTCATAAAACGGCCCATCTGGTCGGTTGTATTAGTGGTATGGATTAACTTTAATTTTATTTGATCTAAAATATCAGTATTTTCTTTTAATTGGGAAAATATAAAACTGATCTGTAAAGTCGTGTCATTGCTTTGCTCATTGATCATATCCACAAATTCATTCATCGCATTTAGAAAGTCTGTTCTAGTGATAGGTATAATATTATTTGAAAACCAATTACATCCTATAGAAAATGAATATATGAATGGTTTTGAGGCATAATAACCAGCAGTTGTAACACCACTTTTTACTAATCCAAAATAGCCGCCATATGCATTATTAAGGAAAAAAATCGAGAAGAAAATAACCATTTTTTTTAAGAAATTCACGCAAGTATTCCTTTTATCGGTAATTAAATAATGCCTAATTCTTTTTCTTGTTGCATTATATAATTAGTAAATTCTAGGTATGTTTCCTCATTATACAAATTAATTTCTAATTGATCCATATCACGTAATAAATCAGTAATAGTGCGCGTATTTTGATTATGTTGATTACAAATGCGTGCAAATTCTTTGGCAAAGGTGGAGAATTGCTGTTCTAAATGATTATTATTTTCTGTACAAAATAGAGCTGATTGTTCCTGCAATGAGATAGAAAAACTATCTAAAAATCTTCTAATACGGGCAGTGATTTCTGATTCTAAAATTTTAAGCTTTTTTAATTGTTCTTTATATGATTGTTGATGCGTATGAGTAATAGAATAAATACAATGTTCTATTTCCACAAGCAAACTTCGTTGTACGCGTGTTGCGGTAGCAAAATATTCAGTATGTTCGCTTGAAGAAAGTTGTGCCGAATCAGTTAAAGCGTTCATTACCAAATGAGGGAATTGATTAATATGTTCTTTGATGATAGTAATTTTAGTATTGAGCTTAGTTAATTCTTTATTTGATGCTTCAATCGCTCTTTTAGATTCATCAATTTTGTGTTGCGTATGGGTATTTGCATTTTTTTTGAAAGCACTGATTTCTTGATGGAATCTTTTTTTTGCTTCGTCATTAATACGTTTGAGGTCTTTTGCCGTTAGAGGCCAATAAGGGCTCATCCTTAACAATAATAACATAATAGTCATAAGGGAGCTTCCTATACATAATTTTGGATAAGAAGTACATAAGGTGATAAGAGTAGTAGGAATTGTTCTTAAAGATGCGCACGAGAAAAAAGAAGGTGATGGGGCAGGCGTAAGCGTAGTATCCATCCCATAAAGGGGAAATAATGTTAGACAATAAAATAAAAAGAAATACTTTTTTGGCATAGGCTTATGGGCTTTTATTTTTTTTAAGAGTATCTTGAATCCTTTTCCAGCGATCAAATAAAGCAACAGCATTTTCTATTTTATGGCGATTATGATTTTTTATATCTTGTATTTTACTTTGCACCAGTTCAATAGCGTCTGTTTGCAGGGTAATGGATTGTTTTGTTTGTTCAATCTCATGCGAAATTTTTTGACCATGTTCCTGCGCATCATCGGTGCATTTTTTTAGTACCATTTCATACTGTTGTTTGACAAGCTCGAGCAGCTGATCAGTACATCTTTTATTTTCAGTTTCTAATGTATGCAATTCATTATGCAGCATACGTAATCGATCAAGTGCATTTGTTTGTTCCAGCGCTAATCGTTCTTTAATAGTATCTAACGTTATTCGTAATTCTTTTTGTATTCGGAGCGTGTGCAATTGCAGTTTTTTATTAAGTAATTGATTAAAAGTAATATGATGTTGATATATACCATGTGCAGCTTCTTTTTTGGCTTCTATAAGATCAGTTACCAATTCTTCTAATTGCATTACATTTTTTTCAATACTAGCCCTTACTCTGCCTTCTAATTCTTGTTTAGTAGTAAAAAATAATCGATCAATTTGTTCGAAGGTGCTTTTTTGCATTTCTTGGCATTGTGTTTGGATTAAATTATTAATTTCATTACGTGTTTTTAGAAGATCTTGTTGGGTTGCTGGCATAAAAAAATGTGTTATAAAACTTAGATACTGAAAGGTGCCCACTATAAACGGCAATAATAAGGGCTTAAAAAATGATATATATTCTAACGAGCCATAAAGATGAGTGGGAAACGGTAATAAGAAAAGAAGAGCTGCGGTTCGCTTCATTTATGTCATCCCGAGTTTACGTGGTGGATCCATTGATCAATAACATCCTATTTACCTCTACTCATAGAATACATAATTTGATGGTAAGAAAATGATGAGCGGGTTATCAATAGTATTATATGGTATTTGTGTTCTTAGGTTTTGTTGAATTTAGTAAAAGCATTGTGAGTTTACTTTTCAAAGCTTAAAACCTGCGAAATCAGAATCGTCGTTGCGAGCGGAAGCGTGGCAATCCAGATTAAACTGAATGAAATTTTACATTGGGAGATAGAATAAGAGCCTGGATTGCTTCGTAAACTCGCAACGACGTACATTTGTAAATCCACATCGATTGAGTCTGATTTTTTTTGCAATGAATTGAATAATAAATAAAAAACTATATTCCAATACCGCGCTTTTTTAAGCTTTTTTGTGACATATGCAAGCGATAATTGTATTGCGTACCGATTTTTTGAATCATATGGTAAAAAAATTCTCGATCTGCACCTTTTACTACTGCCTGTTCATGCGCTTCTGCTAAACAAATAGGATATCCTCTTCCTTTTTGAGTTTGATCAATGATTATTTTTGTTATGTGATCAATGCGATTAGTATCGCCAGCAAGCCACGCGGGCAGCTCAATACGCACTATTTCAGTACCGACGTTTAAGTAAAAAAAATAGGGCTTTAAATGTGGCGGATAATAAGCGGTAATAGGAGAGTTATGAGCAAATATAATGGTGCGTGCGTATGGTGGCACATAAAAATGGGTGATATCAGTGTCGACTAAATGCTCAATTGCCGCTGAGTTGTTTGTAGTTGATAAAAATAAACGAATGATATTAATC
The DNA here is from genome assembly GCA_963722075.1 of Candidatus Babeliales bacterium. Classification (GTDB taxonomy): domain Bacteria; phylum Babelota; class Babeliae; order Babelales; family JANWKD01; genus CAVRJM01. Next base: position 25,534 of record CAVRJM010000001.1, read on the forward strand.
AATTCTTTATTTTTGGGGAGGCTAATGTAGCCAACAATAGGTATTTGCATTTCATAAAAAAGATGTAATGAAGCAATGTAACGAGCTATATACGTTTCTTTAATAGTTTGTTCTTTTCCTTCTAAATGCCAAAAAATTAATGAACCGTCAAAAAGAAAAAGAGTTGCTTGATGCTGTTTATAAAACTGTTTTGCTAAAGAAACCCCTTCCTGAAATTCAAGCTCTTGTCGGCGACAATTAATATATTCTACTGAATTATCAGTAACCTCATCGGCGACAATATGGATATATGGTTTTGAATCAAAGAAAATTGACCGCGCGTTATTATAGCCAAGAACTACGGACCCAATATTAATCAAACTACAGCTGGTTCCTTGGTGTCGATCGGGATAAATTTGAGAGCCATCTACCGAAAAAACCAAGTAATCTTGTATGGTAGCTGTATAGGCGGTGGTGTCAGCTAAATTGCCGATCCATGAAGGAATTAGATAAGAGTGAGTATTAGTTTTAATTTTTGGAATCAAATCTGGGTCATTAGTGAGCGAATTCCATGCTTGCTCGGCAAGCAATAATTCATGAGAAAGATCGATAAAAAGGTTGTTAGCACTTTTTTGCAATTCTTGCATTACTTTAGGACGATCCAGCATATATGATGCTCCACAAAACGTTATTATAGTTTATTTTGGTAGCTATTAATACCTTCTTGTAATGTGTGTAAGCATAACAAGGCACATTTCAAACGTATAGGGCCTAATGGTATGCCGATCATAGTAATTATATCTTCATTAGTTAAAGAATGTATGGATTCGAGCGTTTTACCGATACAATGTTCAGTTAACATCGAAGCAAATCCTTGATTAATAATACAGCCGCGTGCCTGAAAAGAAATTGATTCAACTATGTTATTCTTAATATACCCTTCAATAGTAATAGAGTCACCGCACGAAGGATTATGCTCGCTTGAGCGGAAGGTAGGGTTTTTGAGCGGTTCATTATTGCGGGGACGATGATAATGATCAAGTAAACGGGTATGGTAGGTATCCATAATTATTAATCTATTTTTTAAAAGAGTTTTTCTAAATAAAGTTCCTATTACTTATTATACGCTAAAATAACGCTTTTTTTAATTATTTAATCAAAACCCTATACGGGCTAAATTGTTTTTAATTATAATCTATTTGTAATTAATTCTTTTAATAAATGGGTAGAAAACCATGAAAAAAATGAAATCAGTATTATTTATTGTAAAAGTAGTTGTTATTACCGTGCTATTTTATATTACGCGCTTATATCCGGAGCTTTTTGGCTTTTCCGCCCGGGCTGTGGTAAAACGGGAAACGACTGTTCCTCATTAAACGATTGCTCATCACTGAAGGTGAAGGCCAGTTCTTTGATCTCGACTTCGCATCCCAGCTTGATTAATTCATCTCTCAACTCTTCTGCTTGGTATTCATTCCAGGTGAAATATACTGGTATTTTTATATCAATAGCAGCTTGTACCTGGGCATGTGTACTTTTTGCATAAGTTGCTATAAACTGCAACGATTTAGGTACATTCCAAAATCTCCAAAAGGGCATGCTACGAATACGAACGCCATAAAACCCGGTGTGTTTTATGGTGAATCCAGCGTAGGAAGATAAAGGAATAAAAATCATTATTAAAAAAAGTAGTTTTTTCATATGTTTGTTATTTGATTCATTGATTTTTATAAATGGACTAATTTAATACCTAATGTTAGTATAAATCTAATATAATATTATAATAGCCATTGTATATGAACTCAAAAAAGCTTCTTTTCTTATTCTTCCTTTTTTTCTCCATAAGCCAAGCATCAGCTGCCAATATTATTTTTGATATGGATGGTGTTTTAGTAACCCAGAAAAATAGTTTATGGCATATCGGCCCCTTTAAATTTCTAGGGTTATTTAATCCAATTCGTATTGGGGATAGCTTTTTTGACTTTTTAGATTCGTTAATGCAAGGCCCCAAAAAAGATTATGTGATGCATAAAGGCCGTGTGTTGCCGCAAATTTTTTGCGATTGGCAAAAAGGTTTACTCTCATCACCTCAAATGTTAGAACGGGTTACCAAGCGGCTCCAAGAACTTTCTTGCGCATTTGATAGTAAACGAAAAGCTAAATTAATTGGCGCAATTGCACGGTTAATTTTTACGCCAGAGCGTTTTATAAAAATTATTAATCCGGTAAAAAAAGGAATAAAGATATTAAAAAAATGTTATGAACAATTAGATGCGCAGGGAAACCGGGTTAATAAAATTTTTATTTTAACTAATTGGGCTGATTCATTTTTATTACTCTATGATCTTGGGTGGGCACGAGCAATTTTAGAAGTAGTTGATGGTTTTCTTACTTCTGAGCAAGCGAAAGAAATCAAGCCAAATCCTGCAATATACCATTATGCATTTGAATATTTTGGTATCGATCCTGATACCGAATTGACCGTTTATATTGATGACGAAATTACCAATATAAAGGCTGCACGTTCATTAAATAAAAAACAGTTAAAATGCATTCACTGTAATAATTTTGATTTTGCAAGTGTTGATAAAAGTTTACGAAGATTGCTCATTTATAAAAAATAAGGAACTAAAGTAGATGAAGAAATATGTATTCATACTATTGGTATGCTTTTCACTGCCAATGAAATTTTCTCATGCAATGGAAGCTCCTCAAGATGAGGTCCAATCTCAGTTATTAAGTCTCGATGGTAATCATTATCAATTATTAGTGTATCAAACCGCGTTGCTTACTATATTATTAAAACAAGCACAGGAAGAACAACATTGCGAGCAAGATGCATGCCTACAGTGCGGTACCAGAAAATTTGAACCATTTGTAGAATTTTTGCTTTCATCGCCATCTTTTGAAACTAATTCATTAGTTGCTAGTTTGATTAAGCAAGAAGATTTCGATGGTCAATTGGAACTTTATTGTGATTCTACGGAGGGAAAAGCGCTTCTTTTTTCTGGTAATACTATTAACCAAGAGCAGTTTCGCGTTGATGTAAAAGAAAAACTGACAGAAGAACAGAAAAACTTTTTTAATGATTTTTTTAATGATCGATTACCAACATCATCTGATTTATGGATAAAATCACGAATAAAATTATTACAAGAGCTGCAAATACTTAATCAAAGAACTACATCATTAGAATATTTGACGCAATTTTTGGATAAAGGGTTCTCCTATAGCTCCGGTGCATGCGCGGGATATGGATTATCATCACTTATATTGGGTCAGCCATGGATACCGGCCGTTGGATTGATGATTTTTAGCGCTATGGCATGTGTAAGCTTACGCGATGTTAATTGTTCTTTTTATTTTAAAAATAAAAAAGGGACGGTTGATAATAAAATTGTACACGCAATTACTCGATTAGAATTTTCTAAATCAGCAGCAATTACTATGAGTAGAGATTGATTATTTGAAATATTTACCTTTGAGTAATGTACCTGATAAGCTTCAATTGAGGCTTAAAATAAAGGTATTATTTCTATGATTAGTCAATTATTATTTTGTATATGTATAAGTTCTTTTTCATTGCTGTATGGTGATCAAAAAAAAATGGTTGCGGTGCCTGCAAAGCCGCTAGTCCAAAAAAATAACGGAGCTCAGGCCACAAAACCATCATTTGAACTGAGCTGTAATCTTTTAGAAGATGGCTTTACACCGATAAAAATCAGTGCTGATCAAATAAAAAAAATTGGTGAAAAAATTTGGTACAATGAATGCAGACAAACGATCAAAGGATTAACCTCATGGAACAACGGTGAAGATTTTGCATCATTTGGTATTGGCCATTTTATATCATATCCAAAAGGAAAATCAGGGATCTTTAAAGAAACATTTCCTACGTTACTTACTTTTTTACTAAAGCATAAAAAAATGCCGGCCGGTATTTTAAAAACTGGTGTTACCGCATGTCCCTGGGAAAATAGACAAGAGTTCTTGGGTCAGTTGAATAGTAAGCAAATGGTGGCGCTAAGAACTTATCTGGCTGATACCGTCGATTTACAAGCACTATTTATGGTCCAGCGGTTGATGCAATCATTTCCTATTACCATTAAAAAACTTTCATCTGATAAAAAGGAACATATCAAGAAACAATTTATCCGTATGATTAATACCCAGGGTGGCCTATATGCATTAATTGATTATGTGAATTTCAAAGGTGAAGGGTTAAAAGGACACGAAGAGTATCATGGCTATCGATGGGGATTATTGCAGGTGCTTGAAAATATGGAGGGGGCTACCCAAGGCAAGGTTGCATTAGAGGAATTTGCCCGTGCTGCTAAAAAGGTATTAACGGGCCGGGTAAGTAATGCGCCCTTAGAATTACGAGAAAAGGAGTCTCGATGGTTGGTAGGGTGGCTCAATCGTATAAAAACGTATACGCATCTGTAGGACGCTATTTATTTAATTCAAATGTAAATAAAAATTTATATGTTGATAAAAAGTTTTTTTTGATATACTACATAATAATACGATCTGTTATCCAGTGACTGATGGAGGGATTTGATATTTTTGACTATTATTCTTGTTTTAGGCATTATAATCAGATCATACTGATAAAGCATGAATAGGAACAGAGTGTATAATTATAGATTTTCTATTTGCCTGGGGGAATTGTGGCTGTTGCCATAGAAGTAAAGAAACTAAGTAAGACCTTTGAACAAGGGAATAACGACTCATTTCAAGCTGTCAATTCATTAGACTTATCTATTAATAAAGGACACATTTTTGGTTTTTTAGGACCTAATGGTGCTGGCAAGACCACTACGCTCAAAATGATTTGTGGGTTAATTACCCAAACTAAGGGAAGCATTGCGCTTAATGGTTATGATATTATTCAAGATCGCCATAATGCAATGCGTCAAATCGGCGTAGTTTTAGAAGGTGCACGTAATATCTACTGGCAATTAAGTGCTTTAGAAAATCTCTTATATTATGGCCGCTTAAAAGGATATGCCGGTAAAGATCTCCATAGCCGTGCTGAAATGTTGTTGCGTGAGCTGCAGCTTTGGGATCGGCGTTATGATTTAGTAGGAAATTTTTCGCGTGGCACTCAGCAAAAAGTGGCGATAGCATGCGCGCTTATTGCAAATCCGCCGATCGTACTTTTTGATGAGCCAACCTTAGGGCTTGATGTACAAGCATCACGTACCGTGAAAAAGTGGATAAAACGATTGGCTGAACAAGAAGGAAAAACGATTGTTATTACCACTCATCAATTAGATGTTGCTGAACAGCTTTGTGATTATGTAGGAATCCTCAATAAGGGTCGCCTCATTGCCCATAAATCAATGAGTGAGATTTTAAATCTCTTTAAACAAGAATTATATCAAATTAAAGTGGCGGGACATCTTAATAGTAAGCAGTCACAATTGTTTCAACAATTTACCATTGATCAACAAGAAAATAAAACCATTTTTATGGGAAAGCTCTCAGATTCTAAAGAACTATATTCTGTATTAGAAAAAATGCAAAAAAATGGCTTATCCTTACTTTCTGCTGCCAAAATGAATCATAATTTGGAAGATGTATTCGTGCAATTAACCGATGAATCACCGTTAAAATAAATATGAAAACGGCACTATTAATTGTAATTAATGAAATTCGTAAGGGATTACTTGTTACCTGGCATTATAAATTTAATATTATAAGTGAGTTTATAACGCTCGGTATTTATTTTTTGGGTACCGCATTATTAATGAATTATGGGGACACTGATTTAGAATCATTTGGTCCCTCCCTTATTGGCTATATTGTTTGGGTATACTCTTCCTATATTTTAAAAGTAAGCCTTACCTTAACGCTTGAAGGGCGCAGTGGTACGCTTGAACAAATGTATATGAGCCCCGTGCATCCGGCGTTAATTTTTATTGGTGCAAGCATTTCTACCATTGTTTCTTCAACGATTATGATCTGCATTATGAGCATTATTATTACGTATGTATGCTCAATTTCGATTCCTATTTCATTATTGGCCGTTCCCATTTTATTAATTATTTTAGTTGGCTTGATTGGGTTTGGGCTTTGTATTGCAGGGATGGCATTATTATATAAAAATGTTGCTGGTTTAATTGATTTAATTGATAACGTTCTATTTTATTTAAGTGGTTCAATGTTGCCGGTAGAACTATTTCCCTATTGGTTACAAAAAATTGCACATACGCTTCCTACTACTGAAGGTATTGAGGTATTACGGATGGTTATTTTTCAATCGACGTCTTTAACGTCGCTCCTTCAAGATGGAACGCTTATTTCTCTTTTGATAAATTCAGGCCTCTATTTTATTGTCGGATTAACTCTTTTTATTTATTGCGAGAAAATTGCCAAGAAAAAAGGGCGCTTGGGACAGTACTGATTATTTTCTTTTGTATAACTCTGGATGGTATATGCCTTTATCAATAATTTCAAGAAGTCTCAATGCAGAATGACTTGGAATTCTTTGACCAGATTCCCATGATTGCACAGTCTTAACACTGACGTTAAGCACGCGTGCAAAAATTCCTTGTGAATAATTATGATTCTCTCTGATCTTTTTAATTTCTCTTGCTTTATATTGTTTAGGCGGTTCTGGAAGAATGATATCTTCAGATCGAAGCTCAATTTTGCCTTGCTCATATGCAATAGCATCTTCAAGACCTGACTTTAATTTTTTAAATAATTTACTCATAATTTAAGCATCACCCTTCAATTTTTTCACTAACGATTTAAGAACATCCTTTTCTTCTTTCGTTAAATTTTCTTGTTTATTTTTTGCAAATATCCATAGCAAATAGATATGATTTTGATTAACTAAAAAATAATAGCAAACTCTAAACCCGCCACTTTTACCTCGAGAGGCTGATTTTAATCTTACTTTGCGTACTCCACCAGCACCGACAATAATATTACCCAAATCAGGGGATGATGTAAGCGCTGTCTTAAAATCAGTGTAATCTTCAGATAAGAGGCTTCCTTTTTTAAGAAGGCCTTCGATTTCTTTTGTAAATGCTTTAGTTTCTATTATTTTTATTATCATTTCTTATAAGTATACTACATTGTAGGGTAAAAAAGCAATAATTTTTTGGGATCTAGGGCGGCATTAAAATTAAAAGTTTCAAATTGGCTAAATTTGATTTTTTTGATAAATTTTTATAAACTAATTGATGATTAATTTGTCCGTCTGAAGATGCATAAATTAATCTGTTACATCAAGACTGTTTATATTATTTTAGGAAAATCAAAAATGTTATCTTATTCTATTAAAAAAATGATTGCATTAGTATTAATGCTTAGTTCTGTTATTTCATCAAATTCTATGCAGTATGAATCATTAAAAGAGAATTTCTTTTCGATTCTTAAAAATCATCCTATTAAAGTAGGATTTGCTGCGACATTGGGAATTGGAACTATGTCCTATTATTGTTATCGTAATTATCTTATTAATTCTTACAAACAAGCTCTTTTAAGGCAACAAAAAGATATTCGCGAAATTAAAGAAATTGCTTGCGGGTTATTATATCCGGTTTCTCATGGGGTGCATTAAAACATATAGTGATTCCATAGGATATAAAATAGGTTCATGTAATAATATTTTTATTGCTACCTTTCATCCTATAGAACCGAATCTACTAGCTATTGGGGATAAAAATAAGGTAAAACTCATTGATTTGAAAAATGATACTGTAATACGAGAATTTCATGATCCATTAAATTTTGATTATCTTCCTTCAGCCATCGAATTTGATAAGAAAGGTAAGAAAATAGCAATCCGCTATGAAGACCAAGAATTATATAAGAACTCTTATCTTTCTTGTTATAAAACAAAATCAGGCAAGCAATTAGGTCATGTTAAGATAAATGATAATTGTGGTGTTTGGGGCACTATAATTTTTGATATAACTTCAAAAAATATTATTAGCGGCTTCAACATGGCAGAAAAATTTTATGAAATATATATTGAAAATCCAATTGCCGCTACCATACTTGAAAAATTGGGAACACCCATTTTCCGAAATGACAACAATCAAAGTTTTGGTAGAATTGGAAAATTTCAAACTAAAATCAATTAGTTGTTAATGTAAAGAATATATCTTCGATTTGATACACAAACGAAATTTTTTTTTATAAAACATACCCAAATTGTCCCACAGCTGTGGGACAATTATTCGAGTGCAATAAATTGTTCAATTGATGTAAAGTCTTGTTTTAGAAAATATTAATTTACTGATTCTTCTTCGACAGGGTTAATAAGATCGCCCGTTTGTTCGTTATACAATTGCTTATTAACAAAAATCAATTCGCCGCGCAAATCTTTTTCATTATATTGTTTACCATTTAATAGAATGATCAATTGCTCATTTTCGACTGACGCATCAATATTGAAAGTGGTTTCGCTTTTTATTGATAAATGAGCGCTTTTAAAATTTCTAAAGCCCAATGAAAGGCGACGACCACAAATACCTGAGAGGCAAACTTTACCATCAGTTACTTTAAAAGGAGATTCTTCAGTTGCTGCTGCTAACGGTAAGGTGGTTAAAAACATGATGCCAAGTAAATACGTATTTTTAATGAACATAGGGGCCTTTCAGTAAAATAAAGCATTGTAATAATGCTTTTAATTTTACTGAAGATCACTATATAATTCAATATGCTTTTGTACCATAATTTCATTATTAAAATCATTTAAATCATCGGCATACTGTTGCATTTTCTTATACAGGTTTTGATTAAGACTTAATTCGATAATGCCGTTTGCAAGCGACTGCCAATCCCCCTGTTTATATAAAAAGCCATTTTTGCCATGAATAATAACATCATGTATCCCGCCGGTATTATAAGTAAGAATAGGCAACTTTAAAAGGCGCGCTTCTACAATTGAGCAGGGTAATCCTTCCCATAAAGAAGTAAGAGCAAATGCGTGCCAATTAAGCATAATTTCTGCTACCGATTGTTGCCAGCCATGCAACGTTATTACCTGATTTAAATTATAAGAAGTAATGAGTTGTTCTATTTGGGGGCGCAATATCCCATCTCCAATAATTTCTAATCGCAGATTGCTATTATGTTGATAGGCATGCCAGAACGCCTTAATTAAATCCGGAATATTTTTTTGTTTTTTAAAACAGGCAATAGTACCAATAATAAAAAGGTTATGATCATGTGTAATGGATAATTTATTGTGTTGCAGTTGATAAAAATGTTGCCAATTAACGGCAGCACGAATAATTGAATATTTTTTTTTAAAAAACGGAAAAAGAGAAACCCCGGTTTGCACGTCGCTTGATGAAACACATACATAATGCGTGGTAATAAAACTAGTGATAAGTTCTAGAAAATAAATACCCAACCAGATGATTTTGGGTTGGAAGGAATGAAAAGCATAGCCATGTACCGTATGAATACGGGTCGGAATGCCGGCAAGAAAAGCTGCCCAGCGACCAACTAAACCAGCTTTAGTGCTATGCGTATGAACAATAAGGTTTTTATATTTTTTTTTCAATGTTCGTAAATAATAAAACAAAAGAAGAAAACTTTTAATTTCTGCATAAAGATTATAAAGTGAGACTTCGCGTTTTAAATTATTTAATAAATAAACGGAGGGATTATGTTGAATGGTAGCTACTAAAGGCCCTTCTGTTCCTGATATAAGGGCAGCATTATGGCCTGCTTGTTGTAGCCCTTCAAAGAGTGATAAACATACTTTTTGAGCGCCACCAAGTTCTAATTTAGTAATAATGTATACAACATGAAGCTCCTTTTTTTTCATGCTCCACAATTCCAATTTACGTTAATGAGGATTATTTATATTTAATGGATCCCCATCCGTCTACGTTAAAACTACGCCGGACAGGCACGCTATTGACGGAATCCGGCGAAGCCTTCGGCGAAGTCGGACGCGCTCGGGATGACGGTAGTGTACACCACCGTCACTTTAAAATTATAATAAGCAGTGCAATAAGTAAAGCGTACATTGCTGCAGCATCTATAATTCCTTGTCCTAAAATACTGGTACGGGAAAGTATAGAATGTTGCTCAGGATGTACGGCAATTTCACGACAGGCAGCACCTGCAATAAGACCGGAGCTTATGCCAGGGCCTAAAGTACCCAGTGCTCCGCAGATAGCCGCTGCTAGACAAGAAACGGCACCAAAAAATTCATTAGGTGCTTTAATTGGTGTTAATAAGAGTACGATTGAAATAAGGACCGCAAATATAATAGGCGTTTCAATAATTGCTTGGCTGATAAAGGTAAACGGCATAATGATTTTATAAGCATCTTTATTATACGCAATACTTTCTTGACAAATACGGGCAAAACGCGCGAGTCCAAAGGTGGGTCCTATAGCGCCAAAACCAATACAAATACCACTGGCAAGTAACCTAATACCATTAGCAAGAGTAGTAACTGATCCTAATTGAGCTTTAATAAAAAGCGCTATTAAAAAACTAAAAATTACCGGTGTTTGCACTATTGATTGGGTTATGAGTAAGGCATTTAAAATTTTAGTAGCAAAAAAAGGTTGCCGTGCAAGTGCAAAGGCTGCTTGTTGAGCGGGCAACGATGATAAAATGCCAACCAGAGCTCCGGAAATGCCCAATGCAAGAGCGATTCCCCATTCTCCAATTGCTACATAGAGTTGCTGTTCTGGTTGTACGATTGTTGGCCCCAGTATAAGAAACAGTGCCATGACGATACCTAAAATAGCACTTGTTTCAACTAATGCCAGGCTTATGATAAGTGCTCTAAAAATAGAAGGGTAACTGAGTGGGGCAATATTAAGTGCACGTACCGCTTGCATACTGGCGTTACCGCCGCCAATACCAATCCCAAGCGAAGTGAGTCCAACAATAAAAGCAATACTACTATAATGCAATAATGGGTGTAAATCGATCATTCAAGCCCTCCTTCTTCTGGTGATTGAACTGCAATGGAAAGATAGGTAACCGTTAACATAGTAAAAACAAATGCTTGAATGAGACCTTCAAAGATAACAAAAAAAGATATAACTAAAAAATTGATACCACTAAAAAGCCCTGCCAGTTGAGTAAATGGAGAAATAGAAAGTGCATTCATATAAATATTGGTAATAATTGCGCCACCAAAAATATTGCCAAAAAGACGGAAAGAAATTGAAATGATTTTTGAAAAATGGCTTATTACATTGAGCGGGAACATAATAAAAATTGGATGCAAAAATTCTTGGAGATATGCCTTAAAGCCGTGAATTTTTATGGTATAAAATTCTTTATAAAAAAAGGAAATGATACCTAAAGCTAATGCAGTATTTATATTTATTGTAGGTTCTTCTATAAAGGGGAGTAATGAAATCCAATTACATAATAAAATGAAGGTGAAAATTGAGAATACAAATGCAAAATGATGATAGTTAAAGGTACCTAATGATTGGGTAATAAGATCAATAAAAAAAATGATAAATGATTGCGCAACGTAATTAACAACACTATTTTTATGAATTAAAAACCGGCATATCATTATGAGAACTATTAATACTAATAGTGTGATCCATGTATAGATAATGGTATCGATATTTATTTGAAGAAAATCAGAATGGAAACCAAAGCGTTCAAAAGGGTTCCAAGCATATTCTGTGCTAAAAAGTTCTAAGCCTTCCATAGCTTTGTATCGCTCTTAATTAGAATAGTTATCCATAAGGCTATAAAAAATGATAATAGAATTAGTATATAATTAAGAGACTGATAGCGCAATAGATAAAAAAAAATGAGTGATATACTACATACTCTGAGAACCGTATGAGTAAAAACAGCGGTAAAAATAGAAGTTGAAGAAGGTAAAAAGGCATTCCTTTTTGTTCTAAAAAAGGAATGCCCGTATAGTATACCTATTGTTGATCCAATTATACTAGATGTAATGAGCCAGAATAAGCTCATAGTAATACCTTAGCGAGTTGAATCGATTTTTTTAATGCCTTTATGTTTCCAATATGAAGCAATGATTGATTGTGAACCAGAAATAACCACCAATCCATGGCGTTCATCAACCGATTTTTTAGCGATATCAAATGCTTCTTCAAAGTTTTTAACTGATTTTGCTTTTATTTTTAAATTTTTTACGTCATTGGTAATCTGCTCTACATCCCATGAGAGTTCGGCAATACCTGGGATTGGAGATTCAATAGGACAGAAGATAATTTGACCTGAGTTTTTCTTAGAGAAGTAACGTAATAATCGTAAAAACTCCTCATTGTTCATGTGATTTTTGTCGCAGGCAAAAATAAGCGCAAGTCCTTTTAAAGGACGTTGGTAGTGCATTAATCGAATACCTAATAATAGATTTTTTAATGCATCAACGTTACTTGCATTATCAAGAAGAACGGTTGGTTTTTCTTTATCAAGAATTTGGAAGCGACCTGGTAAGGTGCTTGATTCTTCTTTCCAAAATTGTTCCAGAGTTTTTTGTGGATTTTCTAATGATTCTTTCTTACGTTGTAAGGTAGGACGGCCACGTTGTCCTTTTGGTTTAGAAAGTAAGCTGTTACTTAAAATGATAGTGCTATCTTTTAAGAATGAATCTACATAGATTTGGCAAATACGTTCAGCTAATGCAGCAGAACGACCAAACATTTGCTCAAAAGGATACGCTAATGGTGCAAGTTTACGAATAGGCATTTCCCAAATACCTTTATGAAGCTCAACCTGATCAGCCATTAATTGAAGGTTTAATTTACTTTGATCGCCAGAAATAACATGCATACTTGGTTTAACGCTTGAAAGAATATATTTTATATAATCAATGGTTTTTTCATTCTTTGGCGTAATATCTTCATTGGTGATTCGGGTAATTGCAAATACTTTTGGTTGGCATACATTTACCGGATCAAATGGGCTATTGTCTTTCATTTCTAATAAGGCAACATCAACATTATTTTGATCAAAATAAAGGATCCCCATCATCGTTAAAATATCAAATGAGGTGACTGGTATTTCGTGAGTTTCTGCAACATTGATTACTTCGTTGGCAAGCTCAGTGAACGTTTTATTTGAAATAATTTCATTATTAATAACAAATCGTTCGTTATAACTTAATAAATGAGGAGAATAAAAAGAACCAACAGTAATTTTTTCTGCTTGGAATAGTTTTGATGCAAAATGGATGGTTAATCCTTTTCCGTTGGTACCACCGATTGCAATAGCATTAATTTTTTTTGATGGACTTTTAAGTGCTTGGTCTAATTTATTTATATAAGCAAATGTTTTTGCTGAAGGCTGTTCGTGGCTCCAATGAGCATCTAAAAAATCTATTATTTCGTTATAATTTTTTTGCTTACCTAACGCGGTAGCAGCTTTTACACTCGTTTCGCGTTTATTTACAATTGCCATCTTTTCTCCAAAAATAAATTATAATTGTTTAAAAACCTCGTCATTTATGAATCCATTACCATACTCAGCTTAAACTTTTCTATTTGTATTAATGATGTGTTTTTATCACTACATTAATGACATTTCCACTCTTTTAGTATAAAATTTATTATAAAAATGTCAAACATTGAATTATATCTGAAAAAACCTTGATTGTATTTACAAAAGATTAAAAAGATGACGTATTTAACTTGGGATAATAAAGGGGATGTAGAACAGTTCATAAGAATCTTGCATGAAGGCAAGGTGGTTGTGGGTTCTTCTGATACCGTATTAGGATTATATTCTGATAGCACGTATAAGGGCTTTCTTTCGCTTAATGCTATAAAGGCGCGGGGCGATAAACCTTATTTGCTGCTTATAGACAGTAAAGAAAAGGCTGAATTATTCGTTGATTCAACGTATTTGTTACAAATGGAAAAGTTAATGCATGGCTGTTGGCCGGGGCCGCTAACAATAATCTTTCCTGCAAAACCAGCGACGGCATCTTATTTGATGGGTAAGGATGGTACTGTTGCCTTGCGAGTGCCAGCCCATAAGCAGTTATTGTATGTTTTAAAACATTTTAATGCGCTTTTTTCAACGAGTGCTAATATAAGCGGCGGTGCCGTTCCCAGTACTCTTGCTCAATTAGATCCTGCTATTATGGATGCCACTGAATACATTATTACCGCAAAGGATCAAATAATTACTCCGACGGTTCCTTCTACCATTATTCAATGGACCGTTGATGGTTTTGTTGTAATAAGAGAAGGCGCTTATTCTAAACAATTCTTGGAGCAACTCTGTTCATAAACGTTAAAGCATTGACTTTTTGATCCTTACTAGCGTTATTATAATTACAGATGCTTTATAGGGTTAGGGGAAATGTATGAAGCAAACATACAGTGGGTTTACTATGATAGAGCTTATGATAGTAGTGGCTATCATAGGCTTTCTTTCAATGTTGTCGATTCCAAGTTTTTTACGATTTTTATCAAAAGCAAAACGCGCAGAAGCGTATATGAATTTAGGATCATTATATGTTTCTCAAAAAGCATACTGGGCTGAAAATGGTACCTATTCATCTATGCTGCATGGGAAAAATGGCATAGGATGGAAACCGGAAGGTTATTCTGGTGGTGGTGTACAAGAAAAATTCAATTACACCTACGGTTTTAATCAGGGTCAAGAAGGACAACATTTTTTTACGGGTAAATTAAAAGCGCCACAATCGGCATTAGGTGTCACTAAAGCTGACCAAGAAGGTTTTATTATTGCAGCTGCAGCTGATATTGATGGCGATGGCATTTATGATCTATTAACGGTTAATCAAAATAATGATATTCGTGTTATTACTGACGATCTGAGTAATTAATAAAGCGAGAGCTTTATGGTAACGAATGAAAAAAGAATGAAGATAATTGTGCCGGGTAAAGACTATACAGTAATGCTCCCAGTGCTAAAAAAGGACCAAATGGAATTTTAGCAGAGCGATTTTTATAGAAAAAAATATATATAATTCCATATATAGAACCTATAGCGGAAGCAATAAGAAGTGTTATCCACCATCCCATGATTCCTAAAAAAGAACCAATAACCATTAATAATTCAACATCTCCTTGTCCCATTCCTGTTTTTTGAGTGCACCAATAAAATAGTTTATTAATTACATACAAGAATATAAAGGCAGTTGCGCACCCAGTGATGCTTTGGATGATGGTGATCGGCAATAACTGTAAATAGCTTACTAAAAAACCTACTGGAATTAAAAAAATGGTAGTAAAACGCGAAATGAGCATATGTTCTAAATCAGTACGGATAGTAATGATGAGCGCTGAGAAAAAAATAAAGTAGGAAATTTGATACTGATGAGGGATAGTTATGAGGAGCGCCATTAATAAAAAAACCGTAAGGGCTTCAATAAAAAAATAGAGCCAACTAATGGGTTGCGCACACCAACGACAGTTACCTTTTAAAATAAGCCAAGAAAGAAGCGGAATTAAATCATACCAAGCGATGGTTTTATTGCAATGAGGGCAAAATGAACGGAGACGTAATAAGCTATCTTCAGAAATTAAGCGATAGGCGAGCATATTAAGGAAAGAACCCCACACCAAAAAAAAAGGAATATAATAGATAATTATAGCTCCCCCTTTTCTTTGAGCGATTCTAATAATTTATTGAATTTTTCCTCTTTTTCATATTGCTCATCAAATTTAAAAATTAAATCAGGGGTATAGCGAGACTTAATAGATTTAGCAAGTGCGGTACGCAAAGACGGTTTATAGAGCTTAAGCGTTTCTAATAGCTCTTTAAATTCCTGCGCCCCGTTTGGCGTATAAAAATAGATAAAACAGGTGCTTTTATCAGAAGACAATTTTACGCGACTTATTGCCAAACGAGATAATTGAGGATTATCAGCGGCAGCTTGAAGAAAGAGATACGAGATTTCTCGCATCAAAAGACTTTCTTTTTGGGCTAATTTTATATTTTTAACACCATTAGGCATAAGCTTAAACAGATCGTAGGGTGGCCATTCTTATATAATTTTGTTTAATTGCTCGAATGAGGCTTTTACGGCGTTGTTGGGTAGGCGCTTCATAGTAAACAATACGCTTCATATCGCGCGTAACGCCTTCGCGTTCCATTTTCTTTTTTAGCTGTTTTATAGCACGCTCTAGGTTATTATTAACCTGAATTTCGATATTAGATTTTCGTTTACTCATTGGTTATCATTAGTCCTTTATAAATTATAGGTAATATCCATATTGTAAATTCTTTTTTCAACCCTGTCTATAGAATAATTAGAAAACAGCTCTAAAAGTCCCCATATAGGTGCTAGAACGATATGCATTACGCTGGGCTACCGGGAACTGAGCAAAGAGTCCTAATTGCAGATTTGGCGAAATATCATAGTATAATGAGGTATTTACAAATTGGGAAACAAACTTAGTGGTACATTCTGCCTGTTTTATGATAAATGCTGGATCGGGGCTTACCAGTGAAATATGATCTTGCTCATGTTTTACAAAGACATATTCAGCAAACGCCGATAATCGATCTACAAAATGATAAGCATTAAATACAGCCCGGAAATTGAAGTTAAGGCCCGGTGCCACATCAACTGCTGCAAAGAATGGAAAGATTCCTTGCTGATAGACATCAGTGGGCAAATTATAATGGTTAATGGTGCGTGGGAAAAAGTAGTTAAGGCCGCCATAAAATCCGATTTCCACTGTTTCAACAAAATCAATATCGAAGCCAGCATCAAAACCAACTGACCAATGCCCATCATTACCAAATGGTAAGGAATACAGCTGCAGGCGTTCTTTTGGCTTTGCTGATGGAATAACAAAATTAAATTCCAAGGAAGGCATGAGTAGAAAATAAGCCCAACTGCAGCGATCACGATTAATTTCATAAATATGGCGCCACCAAAAAATAAAGCGGACATCTTCAAATGAGGTTTTTTCAAAATTACAATCATCAAAACCAATTTGTCTAAAAATTGCACTTGCTCTGCTTGCTTGCATCAGTTGGTTTTCAATCTCTATATACGGATTAGTACAAGAGGAGGTTATACTCGAATCAGGATTTTCTGCGGGGCATAAACTTGGATCGCATATATCGCACATGGAATAGGTATTGCTTGGCAGTAATACAGGAATATTTCTAAAAAAGTTATTTCCAAATGGTTGGCCTGGACATAAGGGGCTTGGACAATTGCCGCTCGGATAAGCCATTTGTTCATTTTCAGGGGGAATATTTGGGGTACGGTCAAGAAGCGCTGTAACGGTTTGGCGGATTTCAGAAACACCGCCTTGAATGGTAAGCCCTATATCGCAAAACAGAAGCCAATCAAATTGCACGCGCGCACCAATTTTACGATAATGGATAGGGACGCTAAAAAAACCGATATTTTGACTGCTGTCAGTGATTACGTAATCATTCGTATCGGTGATAATAATATCTTCAAAGGATACGGGAACGGGGACAGTGGTTCCCGGGCGAGGAAGTAATGATTGCATAAGATCAGAAAAAATATGTAGTTTAGCGACCCCCAATTGAGTATTTTGTAGAGACTCACCTATGGGTAAGGGGCCATATAGCATCCCCAACATATTCCATGGGCCAGCAAGATCTCCCAGTAAGCGCTGATCATGGGCAAAATCGCGCCCGCTCTTAGCTTTTTGATCGAATGCTGAGATTGCTAATGCCCATGTTTCTGAATCACAACATACTTCATTACAACCAATAATCCATTCTTTTTCCCAACGGCTTAAATAGGGATCATAAATAGCATTATATACAGGATATGGGTCGTTATTTGCTAAAGAACTCAGAGCCGATAATGAATTATTAAAGAAAATACTGATAAACAGAATAATTAGATAGGGCTTCATTAACCAAGTCATTACTCACCTTTCTGGACGAAATCAGATTTTGATATTATATAGCATCTTTATCCTGTAGCCGTCAACTCCCGTAAATCATAAATTAGGTAAGAAAAAAAACTTCTTCAAAGGAAAAATATAATATAACCAAAGCAGTAATAAGTCCTAAAATTGTTTTAATATTTTGACCTGATTGCCATTCTTTTTTATTGAGCAAAAGCGTTACCATAGAACTAATGAAGGCACCAATAAGAAATATATCAGTTAAGCTAAAAAAAAGTTCGATACGGCTGATAGTGTAAAATGGAATAAAAATGGCAATTCCCATAGCTATTATAGCAGTTCGATTGGTAATTAACTGATGCTGAAAGGCATTTTTTATTACGGTTGATTTACACTTATGCAAATACGTAATCAATAACGTGCTTGCTGACCAAAGCATAGAATGAATGGTTCCCAAAAGAGCAGAAATTATAGAAAGTTGAATCAGCGTTAAAAGCCAACGATGGGTTGGTAATACATTTTCTAAAATAGTTCGCAGTGAAAGGTTTGGATCGGTAAAATATGAAGCAGGAACTGCATAAATAATTGATCCGACAAATACCATATATAAAGTGCCAACTAATAAAATTGAATACCGTAAAGCGCGTGGGACATTTTTTTCCGGATATTCAACGATATTAAAAAGGGATGCGGCGCATTCAAATCCAAAAAAGCCAAAAATAACCGCTTTGGTAGCGCTTAAAACGTTACCCATTCCATACGGGAAAAAGGGATGCAAGTTACTACTATTACCATGCCATAAGCAAATAAGGGTGGTCATAATAATAGGTGAAATGGTACAAATAATGAGAATAATTTGGCCAATTTGAGAGATGGTTACGCCAAAAATATTAAATATGACTAAAGAAATTAAAACAATAACTCCCCACATAAAGCTTGAAAGGTATGGTAAAAATTCATGAATATAGCTACCGGCCATTTGTGTTAAAAGGCCCATAGCAATAATGAGCCCAATAAGATATGAGCCGGCAGTTAGAAGGCCAGCTATATGGCCACCCCATTGATATGCATAGGTATAAAATGAACCTTCCTTAGGATATAAATATGCAAGGCGAGCTAATGAAGTACCCATGAACCACACAGCGATAATTACAAATAGGTAGGTAAGCAATCCTGCGGGCCCTACAAATGAACCGAGCGCAGCGGGTACGCTAAAAATGCCCGCACCAATCATGGCATTCATTCCTATTATAGTGGCGGTGGCAACACCAATTTTATTAAGTTGATTAGACATTTTTGTTCCCATAGTAAATTAATAATATTTTTTAAGAATATAAGAATATAAGAATTTGTAAAAGTCCCAGAAAAGAGGCAGATGAAATTACTGAATAATTATTGTATAATTGTATAATAAACAGTTGCGCATTTTATTTTAAGGAGGATTATGAGATTTTTATTGTTTCTATTTGTAATGGCTATGCCTGGGTTGATATATACGATGAGTTCTAGGGAAAAATTATACGCTAAAAATCCACACTGGCGCCAACTTCACTTACATGCAATGTACAATGGTTTGTATCAGGCTGCAAGAAAGAATGAGCTTGTTTCTATTAGTGACCCCAAAAAAAATCTATTAGCAAAAATATTTATAGATTATGGTGATAATACCAAACAGCATATAAAGTATTTAAAACAAATGAATAAAAAACAGATCAACGGCTTAAAACAGAAAACTGCTAATAAAAATATTTTCCGTGATCTAGTGGTATTTTAGCAGGAGCGGTCTTATATGCACGTCGTTTTTTGATAACAGAAAATAATAGTTTTTTGACCTAAATTGCGCAATTACCAGTTTCTCAAGAAACAACACGAACATTTTTTAATTATTCTGGTATTGCTTTGGGAGCATTATGTGGTTACAAATGTTTGAAGGGATTCTATAATTGGCTGTTTATTAATAACCATATGGATGAATTAAAAAGACATAGAAACATTAAAGTGTGGCTTAAAGATATGCCATTGCAACAAGATTTATGAAAAAAATAATCATACTGCCTTTGCTATTATCTAGTTCTTATCTTTATGCAATAACTACCGGAAATTCTACGTATAAAAAAATTTACCAAGCGTTTTCTAAGCCAATAAATGAAAATGAATATTATGGGCGTTCTGCTACTCGCTTTTTCCCCACTAAACGATTAGAAGAGATTTGTCGGGAGAAAATTGAAAAATTAGAATCAAAAATAAAGAAAAATGAGAAAACTGATCCAACCACCTTACGAAAGATAAATGTAGGTGGGTTATGGACAGGAATTAGTATTGCTGCAGGCTTTGTTAATTGGAAATATGCACCGTATTCTTCTGCGAATCAAATCAATGCATTGCAATATACAATAACAAGCACTTGCATTTTACTTGCCATGTATGGCGGATATTATTCCGTTAAAAATATGTTCACTTTATTTAGATGGAAAAAGAATAAAGATAAAATTAATAATTATCAGATGCGATTAGAAACTCATAATAAAGTGATGAAGTGGCTACAAGGCGGAATGATTTTTGATTGATTATTTCCAATCATTAATAGTTTCAATGCGATCAAGATCTTTTTCGGGCTTCAGCGTAAGCTTTTTTTAAAAGTAGGGTTTTAAGGGCTTTATTAAGAGCGACGAGACAAAAGCATTTAATTCTTTTTCTCCAACAAGCTTATGCAGTAATTTATTCGTTTCGGTTGAAATTGAAAAGTAACATTTATGTTTTTCATGATAACTCCTCTCTATTTTATATAACTAGATCAATAGAAAGCTCAGGATATATTTTTTTGATCATCGAAATAATTTTTAAGCTCGGATTGCAATTTTTAGTTTCTAGACGTTGATAACTATAAATAGTATCAAAACCCATTTTTTCAGCAGCTTCTTTTTGAGTAAGCCCATGTTTGATTCGCCAATAGCGTACAAGAAATGAGAATGCTATTTGAGGATCGACTGGAACAGTAACAACATTTTTTGAAGTTTTTATGGATTTACTTGGTAATTTTGCAAGATCTTTGGAGTTAGATGGCTCTTGTATATAAAGATTTAAAGCTTCTTGCATATTTGTTTGCAGTTCTTCTAAGGTATCGCCTTCAGTAATACAGCCAGGAAGCTCTATACATTGCGCCCAAAAACCGCCGTTTTCTTTATGAATTTTAAAATGATATTCCATAATTATTCCCCTTTAGTTATAGTTTCTAATAACTTTCTCAAAGCATGTTCTGTCCCTTTTTTTAATTCTTTATGATCTGGGATAATAATAGTAGGACAACCGCTTTTTTTTATTTAATATGACTCCCTTTGCCACCGGCTACTATTTTATATCCTGCTTTTAAAAAAAGCTTGCATAAATCGTTCCCACTTATAGGCATAATCATTATCCTTAGAAGTCTATTTAATAAGAAGTATACCAAATATAGTTGGTATGATTCAAGAGGCAAAAATGATCTTTGATTGATCAAATCAGCAATTTAGAGCTATACTATTTAAAATTCATATTAGTAGCAGAAGGGTATCCCCATGAATAAAATAATAGCTTTGATATTAATAATTACTTCTTATATACCAGGTGTGTTTTCTTACGAATTTGATGACCTTTCTTGGGAATTCAAACAAACAATGATTGATGCAATCAATGATTCTAAAAAAAAGGAAAATAAATCAAAAAAAATAGCGCAAAAATCTAATAAAAATGAATTTTCTTCTCAATCTTCTACCGCTGATCAACCCACAAATTCTTTCGAATCACAAAAGCCAATACAAGTAAATACTGAAACAGAATATTCTTACAAGCCGCTATTAACCTACGATGAATTAATGGTTCATTTTGATCACTACAAAGATGGAAAACAATTAAGTAATTTTAAAGTAGATAAAGAATTATTATTAGCTCGTGCACACAATGAAATAAAATATTTGGATACATTAGCCAAGGAAGCAGGAAGTCAAGGCCGTTATGTAGCTAGAATACTTATTACAGGAGGGGCAGCGCTTTGTGCCGTATTGCCATGGATTGCAGTTCTATGTGGATATTCGATTGATACTAAGCATGGGCTGTGTTGGAGTGGTGGAAGTATTTTAGTTGGTGGATATGCTGGCAAAGAGGCATTAGAAGCTAAAAAAGCATGGGATACCAATAAGAAATTTATTGCAATAAAAAATAAGCATATTGAACTACGCGATTGGTTACAAAATCTGCCATGAAATTATGTGCTTATTACCAAGCGCAAGTAAAAAGATCTGATACCTGGTTTTTAACCGCAACGTTGCGCAGTTTTGAACATCTTTGCTTTGATCGGGCGCTAAAAAAAGAAGAATAGTTTATTTGAATTTTTTGTACCGCACGATTTGGAAACATATTTTTTAACGGTAATGGAGTATTACCAACAACAAGGTATTATAACTGAGTTTAAAAGAGTTCCTAATAGATTAGAAAATCCAGAAGAACAAGTGTAACAATGGAAAGAATAATTAGATGATAAAAAAACTATTCATAGTTTTATCGCTCGTAATGATTTTTGCAAATCTATCGCAAGTGAGAAATCTTTTCTTTTGCAATGATTTAATATTTATACAAATTTTTCCAAACGTCTCTTACTTTCTTGCGGTCCCAAAATAGTAATAATATCTTTAATTGCTGGCCCATGAATAGATCCGGTAAGTAATAATCGTAAAATAGTAAAGAGTAATTTGATTGGAATTTGAGCAGTTTTGGCATCACTTTTGAGCTGCTCTAAAAACTGATCAGCATTTTCAATAGTACTCAGATGTTTAGTAATAATAGCTTGTAAGGTTGGCTGCAAATCTACCGGAATATGTTCTAAAATGGTTTCCTTAGAAAGAATCGGTTCTTCAAAATAGAAATGCAATTTTGCCACCGCATCGTTGAGCGTAGTTAATTCAGATTTGATGACTTGTAGCAAATTAATCAACTGATGATGTTCAATATTTTTTATTTGTGGATATGCCGCTTGAATATACGGCAAGGTGCGTTGTGCTAATTGTTCAGGATCATAATGCTGTATCCATTTATGATTAACCCATTTTAATTTTTCTACATCATATTTAACTGAGCTGGTTGGCTTAATATGATCAAATGGCATGGCTTTAATAAGTTCTTGCATGCTCATAATTTCATGTTCGAATGAACCGCCACCGATGATTGCTAAATAATTAGTAATTGCTTCCGGTAAAAAGCCATTATTTTTTAAATCATTAAGGGAGAAGCCAAAATCTCTTTTGGATAGTTTTTTCCCATCAACATTACAAATAATAGGCAAATGCCAAAAGAGTGGCGCTTTTACGCCAAATGTTTCATATAAAACAATTTGGCTGGCCGTGTTTGAAAGATGATCTTCGCCACGCAGTACGTAGCTTATATTCATAAGCATATCATCGACACAATTGGCAAATATAAAGGTGAAGGTGCCATCAGATCTGCTTACGGGGAAGTCAGAAAAATGGTTCATATCAAAATTAATAACATCATGGGCCAAGTCATGAACAGCAGCCACATAATCTTCAGGGATTTTAAAACGCCAAATGAAGGGAATGCCTTCTTTTAAATTAATTTCAATTTGTTCTGAAGTTAATTTAAGACAGGTGCGATCGTAGCGAGGTGCAATTTTAAGGGCTATCGATCGGGCACGTTTGCGTTCTAATTCTTCTGGGGTACAGAAACAGCGGTATACCGCGTTTTTATCCTTGAGAAAATCCAGTTGGCTTTGATAAATAGCCGTACGCTCCGATTGGTAATAAGGAGCATAAGGACCTCCTTTTTGAGCCCCTTCATCATACGTTAAACCTAACCAGGCTAAATCCAGTAATATTTGTTGAGCCTGAGGGTCAAAATTACGATCGGGATCGGTATCTTCAATACGGATAATGAAAGAACCGTGTTTTTGCTGTGCAAATAGATAATTTAATAAGGCGGTACGAACGTTGCCTAAATGCATAATTCCGGTAGGAGAAGGCGCAAATCGTACACGAATAAGATTATTTTGAGTTTCCATAAGATCAATTATTAAGCTTTTTTATATTTAGTTTAACGGATAGTTTTTTTAAGTCTAGAATTGAAATTTATTCCTTTTTTTTGACATTAATTCAGTCGATTTGTTAAGTTTGCGTCCAAAGGAATAAAAATAAAAAGGAGAGAGTATCATGGCACAATGTTTGCGTATTAGTTTTACCGGTGATGTACCTACAGCTTTTTTACAGAATATTATTCAAAAAAACGCCAAAAAACTACACCTGGAAGGAACGGCTGAAATGAATAATAATACAATATTAATTGTAGTATGTGGCTTAAAAGAATCGATTGATGAATTTGTTGATATACTCCATAAAGAGATAATGAAAAAATCTGCGGAAAATTTAGAAATCGAACCATTTATTAAGGAAAAAGATTATAGAGGGGTTTTCAGAATTATAGAATGACGGAGCAACACGTCATTTTATGGCATGTACAATCACTTATGATACACTATTGAACATAAGTATTATACTTCAATAGGATTTTAGGTGATTTATCAAATTAACCGCTTGCACCTTACATTTATTATTTTTTTTTCTTTTTTTTTCGAATTTATGGTTCCGAAAATACAGAACAAATAGTAGACCTAAATAGTACCCAAACTGTGCAGACGCTTACTATTGAAATTGATTTATCAAAAGATAGTCAGCAAAATCTAAACGAGTTATTTAGTATTCTTCCTGAAGAATTTTTTTTAAAGAAATTAGATTTTAAATCAGATACGTATATCAGCGATTCTGAAAAAAGCTATTTATTGGGTTTTAAGGAAGAATCTTGCGTTACTAAGCAGACACTGATTAATACCTGTTCGTATTTTAAAATAAAAAATAAATTCTCAATAATAAAATTAAACTTTACCGTTATAGAAAATGAGTATTGCTTACTAATGGAAACAATAGGGTTATGGACCTTTAATAAAGTAGTTATTAAAGGGTTAATGCGTAATGCAGAAAAATATAAACAGCTTTATTTAATGGAATATGGTGAGCCTTTTAATATTAATAAGCATCACCATTCAATAGAAAAAATTAAAGAAATATTCCAAGAAGAAGGATTCTTTAATGCAAAAATATATGATTATTTACAATATGATGCTACTACCAAAGCAGTGTTAGTAACCTTAGTGATAGAAAAAGAACACCAATTTACCATTCAAGATGTTATAATAACCATTCAAGCCGAAGATATAAAACTTAATCAATTACTGCTTAAAAAACTACAAAGACTTTTTACGCCACGCCTCAAGAAAAATTATTATCATCAATCGTTGATTAATAATGAAACACAATTTTTAAAACAATATTTAGCAAAAAAAGGATTTTTAAATTCTATCATTAAATTGGGTAAAGAGTTTGATTATAATAATAGCATGGTGAAGCTAAACTTTCATTTAACGCTTAATCAAAAAAAAACGATCTCATTTTTTGGTAATCATTTTTATTCTAATAAGGAGCTGTTTGATCTATTTTTTGCTTTTGGTCGTTCAGCGGCTTTATTACCTAATTCATTTATATGCCAAGAAATAATAGGGGCATATCAAAAAAAAGGGTTTTGGAACATTGAGGTAAATAGTAAAGAAGAGAAAAATAGAACTTTTTTTTTAATAAATGAAGGGCAACGCAGTACTATCACTGCTGTTGAAGTGGAAGGGGCGCCACATAGTAATCAATCCGTATTAAAAAATGCCATTCGCCAGGTTAAAAAAGAGCCTTTTGATGAAGAAGTAGTGCGCATTGCATTGCAAAAAATTGTTAATGCATATTTAAAAGAAGGTTTTTTTGATATAAAAATTCAAAAACAAGAATATATCCCAACTGAAGAATCAGGTTGTTATAAGTTGCTGCTTATTTTTAATGAAGGGATACAGCGATTTATTGAAAAAGTAACGATTGATCAATTTCCAGAGCTTATAGATCAGGGCCCTTTTGCTTTAATTACGGCGCAGCAAACAATGCCTTTTGATATCAATCAAATTCAAGTACAACGGCAATGGTTAATAGATTATTTTCATAAGCAAGGATTTTTGTATGTTGAGCCGGCGCATACCCTTACTTATGAAGGCAATAAGGCTGCCATATCATGGCATGTTGATGGTATACAACAAAAGGTTACTTTTGGAAAAACTATTATTTTAGGCGTTACTAAATTTCCTTTTGAATATATTAGAAGAGAACTTGCTTTTAATGAAGGCGATTTGTGGCAAAAAGAGAAGTTAGAAAAGTCGTTAGATCAATTACGTCGCTTAGGAATTTTTGAGAGCATTTATATTTATCCCTATAACATTTCGCAGCGTGAACAAGAAAAAACTATCATCATAAAAGTACAAGAAGATGATCCGTTTGAAGTTCGATTTCGCATGGGCTTTCAGCAAGTAAGTAAAACGTTATTAGAATTCAGAAAAGGAACTACGTACAAAATCGGGAGCACGTTCTTATATAAAAATCCTTTTAATGTAGCAGACCGATTTAGTATTGATCTGGATTTTACGCGCTTTTATAGAAATGTTTCAATTGAATATAAGCGCCCTTGGTTTTTTTCTTTGCCGATTAATACGGTATTAAAGGGCTATAGTAATAAATATATCCAACCGGTTGTTATGGGAAGTGATAAACGGTTGTATCAAGCAGTGCAACAAGGGTTTTTAATCAGTATTAATCAGTGTTGTAATTACTTAAATTACGGCTGCAATCTTGGACTGGAAATTATGGAAACTAATGATCTTTCATTGGAAATGGCTCGTGCAATTAATTTCATTACCTCATTGGTTGATAAACAAGTACCGTACCTTTATACGGAACCAAATTTAGTCGTTGATTATTTAGATAATGATGTAAATCCCAGTTACGGGTCATTATCAGTAATTTCTTGTAAAATAATGGTGCCGTTGCGCAGTATTAGTACCACTTATTTTAAATGTTTATTAGAACAAGTCGTTTTTTTCCCTATACGTTTTTTGTGGTCAACCGTGGGAATTCGTTTTAAATTAGGACATATTTTCAACCGAGAATTTAGCAATATTATGCCCCCTGACCGCTTTTTTTTAGGAGGGCAAAACTCATTACGCAGTTATGAACCAGATAAGGGGCCACCGCTGGGGAGTTTTACTGAAAAAGATGGCAAAAGAATTTTGGTACCTCAAGGGGGCAGAACCATGGTTAATTGTAATGTAGAATTACGCTTTCCGTTATTTTGGAATATTGGTGGGGTTATTTTTCAAGATTTAGGCTTATTAGCGCAGCATTCAATTACCGAAGTAATCAAAAGCCACTTATTAGCCGGAACGGGATTTGGCTTGCGCTATTATACCCCGGTGGGGCCGCTCAGGTTTGATATTGGGTGGAAATGGAAAAAATTCAATCTGGAGGAATCGCGCTATGCCTGGTTTTTGACATTGGGCCATGCCTTTTAGCGATATATTAATTGCCCTATGCGCTTACTTTGCCTCTAGCCTAGAAAAATTGTAATAAGATATTATGTGGTAAAATATGGTAGTTTTTGATTTATTTTGAAAAAAATTTATAGTTAAAATTAAGGTATTTTATAGTAAATGGTTAGGAATAAGTTATATGGATAATCATTCAGAGCATAATTGTACGGCTCATGGGAAGCAAAATGGCCTTATTATGGGGGAATTGCTGCACCACTTTCCTTATGCAGTTTTTTCGGTAGCATTCGGTCTTATTATTTTAAGCTTTTTAGATGTTTTAGGGTTAGATGGGGGTGGCTGCCATGGTGACCATCATCATATGCATGGTGCTCATCTGCTATTTCATAGCTTGCACTTCTTGCATATTATTTTTGCCATTACCGGGTGTTTAGTTACCTTTTCTCGGTTTTCTTCTAATATAGTGAAAGGCGTTATTGTTGCGCTTTTTTCATCATTCTTTTTTTGTACATTATCAGATGTCATTCTACCGTACCTATCAGGAACATTATTAGGGGTTACGATGAATTTTCATATCTGCTTGATTTCAGAATTTTATAATGTAATCCCCTTTTATATAATCGGCTTAGTTAATGGACTGATTATGAGTAAGCATGCCTCTGGCATTAAAAGCTTTTATTCAATAGGATCACATTTTGGTCACATTTTAATTAGCTCGCTTGCTTCATTATTCTATTTGATCTCTGAAGGATTTGCTAATTGGTACCCACATATGGGACTTTTATTTTTATTTTTAATTATAGCAGTAGTGATTCCTTGTACCTTAGCAGATGTTATTGTTCCAATCTTTTTTGCGCGTTCGAGAAAGAATAATGAAAAGTATCAGACTTCAGAATATCAAAAAGTCATATAATGGGCATACCATTTTAGACAACCTTAACTTGACTATCCCTGCAGGTCAGTTTTTTGCATTGTTGGGACCGAGCGGCTGTGGTAAAACAACTATTTTGCGATTAATCGCTGGTTTTGAAGCGGTAGATAGCGGCCATATTTTTTTAGGTGATGAAGAAATAACCCATTTACCTATTAATAAGCGTCCGGTTAATACCGTTTTTCAGACGTATGCACTATTTCCTGATTTAAATGTCTTTGAAAATGTTGCTTATAGCCAACGAATTAAGGGATTACCACGTACCGTTATCCAGCAAAAAGTAATGCGTGTGCTTACGGCGACACATTTAGAAAATCATGCCTACAAAGACATTGACCAACTATCTGGTGGCCAAAAACAGCGGGTAGCTCTAGCACGTGCTCTTATTAATGAACCGGAAGTATTGCTTCTTGATGAGCCGCTGACTGCGCTTGATTTGAGATTGCGTGAACGTATTTTGGTTGAGCTTATAGATTTGCAAGATAAATTACAAACAACCTTTTTATATGTTACTCATGATCAATCTGAAGCATTAGCAGTAGCAGATCAAATGGCTATTATGAATCAACATGGGGGAATTGAACAAATTGGAACACCTAAAGAAATTTATGAATTACCGGTGTCTACCTACGTAGCTAAATTTGTGGGGATGACTAACATCTTCAAAGGAAGCTTAAAGGAAGAAAATAATAAATTCTTTTTAGATATTCCCGGGCTACACTCAGTACAAGTATGGTTTTCTGAAAGAAAGCCATGGATAAAAGAATCAAATGATTTGTATTTAAATTTAAGGCCAGAAAAAATACTTATTAGCATTAAAGAGACAGCGGGTTTTTCAAATAATTTAAAAGGTATAGTGGAATCCATTGTCTATCAAGGCCGTTCAACTCAATATAATGTTCGACTTGATAATGGTATGCTGGTACATGTTTTTGAACAAAATGAGGAACATTTTGTGCGTGATAGTATCGATTATGGTATGAGCGTATATTTATATTGGCAAAAAGAGAACGCTATTTTATTAGAAAAATGATATGAAGCAAAAAATAAAAATTATTTTTAATCGCGAATCATATTTTTTTAAAACGGCACCGGCGTTTGTGTGGCAATTGTTATTTTTCTTGATACCAATTGCTTTTTTATTAGCTCTCAGCTTTATACAATCTGATAGTAATTCATGGTGGGGATATTCTTTAACCATGGCTCATTATGAACAATTACTATCGTTTGATTATGTAAAAATTATCATACGTTCTTTTTTTATGGCATTAATTACGGCACTGCTCTGTTTATTTGTTGGCTATCCACTAACATATTATATTGCATTAAAGAAGCGTGCATGGAAAAATATTTTTTTATTTTTTTTAGTGCTGCCGTTTGTAACTAACTTATTAGTACTGACCTATGCATGGAATTTTGTGCTTGATAAAGATGGTTTATTAAATCAGCTATTATTATTTTTGCATCTGATTGCTGAGCCACTACCATTATTAAATAATTATTTTGCAATATTACTCGTAATGTTTTATTGCTATTTACCATTTATGATTATGCCGCTTTTTGCTAGTTTAGAAAAATTTGATCGCACCTTAATAGAAGCATCACATGATCTAGGGGCAACGCAAACACAAACATTTTTTAAAATAATTTTACCCATGACCTGGCCAGCTATACAAACGGGGATGTTACTTGTTTTTATTCCGGCATTTGGCGAATTTGTTATCCCTCTATTAATGGGAGGCGATAAATATATGTTTGTGGGAAGCGTTATATCACATTACTTTTTTGTAGGTCAAGATCGACCAGTTGGTGCAGCATTTACGTTATTAGTGAGCGTATTGATGTGTGCATTTATAGTATTTTATTTATTCTTCTTTTCAAGCAAAAGGCCTAAAAGAAGGGGGCAGGCATATGATAAAATATCTTAGATCTATTTTTGCATCCTACTATGGATTATTTATTGCATTAACATTTCTTTTTATCTATATACCAATTTTCATTTTAATACTTTTTTCATTTAATAAGGTTGCATATCCGTATCGATGGGTTGGCTTTTCAATACACTGGTATCAACAACTTATGCAATCTGAAGAGATTTGGCATGTGGTAAAAAATTCTTTTATTGTTGCGGTGAGTTCAGTATTTTTGAGTGTTATGATGGGAACCTTATTGGTGTTTTATACGGCAGGTAGTCGCTTACGCTACGCGCTTTCCATTTTTTATACTAATTTACTGCTACCTGAAATAATAGTAGCCGTTTCACTGTTATCATTTTTTATATTATGTGATATTCCTACGGGGCTTATGACGCTTATTGCCGGGCATACGGTACTGGGGCTTGCGTATGTAGTGCCTATTTTATCAGCACGGCTTGCTGAAATGGATCCCTCTTTAATTGAGGCTTCCTTGGATTTGGGGGCAACTATTAATCAGACATTCTATCGAATTATTATTCCGTTTTTATTTCCTGCACTAATAGCAGCAGGATTATTAGTCTTTGTTATATCTTTTGATGATTTTTTAATTGCTTTTTTTTGTGCCGGAACTGAATCACAAACATTACCACTTTATATTTTTGCAACAATACGTACCGGTATCTCACCGTACTTGAATGCACTCTCAACCGTTTTATTGGTCTTGAGTAGTTTGTTTGTTTTGGTTTTTTGTTGGTTGCAAGCAAAAATACGGGTTTTTTAATATGCCTACAAATTTTTTCAAAAGTCTCTTTATAAAAATAGGTATTATATTTTTTTGGGCCATCCTTTTTTTGTTTGTTTTGTATGTACCCAAGTTTTTTAAGCATATCCATTCACGCAATTCTATCAATATTGCAACATGGACGGATATGATTGATGAAACAATGATTAAACAATTTGAAAAAAAGACCGGCATCAAGGTTAATTTAAGTTATTTTGATAATAATGATGAGCTTTTAATTAAAATTCGAGCAACCAAAGGCAAAGGGTATGATCTTATTATTCCTTCTGATTATACCGTACAAACACTTATTAAAGAACAGTTATTAAAACCATTTGATAAAACAAAAATTACCGTTTGGGATCGTATTAATCCACGTTTATTGGGTGCTTATTTTGATCCAGAAAACCACTATTCAATTCCTTATTACTGGGGAATTTATGGCATTGGTATTAATACCGATTTGGTTTCTTTGCATAAAAATGATATTTCATGGGATCTTATTTTTAAGCCGTATAATACGTACACAATTTCTATGCTCGATAGCCCACGAGAAGCAATTTTATTAACGGCGTATTATTTATTTCATTCGATACATAATCTTGATGCTGGTAAAATTCAGCAGGTAAAAGAGCTACTAATTAAGCAAAAAAAATGGGTTGAAGCATATACTGAATTTCGTGCTGATTATTTATTATTATCGCAAACGTGTCCGCTGGTGGTTACCACATCGCCTTTAATGTTTAGACTTATGAACACGCAAAAAAATGTTAATTTTTCTCTGCCAAAAGAAGGCACCTTTACCGTAACCGATAACTGGGTTATTCCTGCAGCAAGTGACAAGGAATTATTAACCTATCAATTTATTAATTTTATCTATCAACCAGAAGTGATTGCATATCATTTTGATATTTTTAGTTTTATTCCAGCAACTATTGATATCGAATTACTTTTATCTGATTATCCTGCCATATACGATGCTCATACCAATAATGAATATCATTTAGAATATTTTGAAAATGTATTATCAAAGGACGTGCTTAATAGCGTATGGATCGCGTTGAAGGCAAGATAAATAAGAAAATCTTGACATTTGTCGTTGGCATTTTAATACTAGTGCCATGCAATTTTGTTAATTTTGCGAGCGTTAATAAGGTGTTAAAAATTGATAATATATCCTCAAAAATGCGTGGAGGTGCCTCGAATAAAAAGTAACAATTAAAAGGTATGGTAGTAAGAGCGCTTATCCTTTCTAATGAAGCATCATATCTCTTTTTATCATAGTAGGCCTTAAACAAAAACTAATTTAACTCATAAAAAAAGGAAGAAGAATATGAGAA
This sequence comes from Candidatus Babeliales bacterium, assembly GCA_963722075.1. Lineage (GTDB taxonomy): Bacteria > Babelota > Babeliae > Babelales > JANWKD01 > CAVRJM01. The sequence goes on from CAVRJM010000001.1 coordinate 57,742, forward strand.
AAAATGTTCTCTTGCATTGTTTAGCATTAATTTTTCTAGTGGGCCTGAGTATCAGCGGACCACGATTATATGCAGCACCGTGTGGTACAACGGTAAACTGGCATAATTTAAGTGATACTGGCTGTGGATCAGGCACTACTGATCCTGGTATCACCATGAATGTTATTGACCAAAATATTGATGTAATAGGAACAAATGCGCTTGTTGGCGGCATTCATGTTGAAGCGCGCACCTGCGATATTACTATTTCAGTGACCAATGGGGATGCAATTATTACCGGAACGGGTAATCGTTGTGATGGTGTTTCTACTGCGCCGGCAATGTTATATCTTTTTGCTGCACTTGGGCGTACCATTAGTTTCAATCTAGAAAATAATTTAGCATTTACTGGTACAGCATCTAACGGCGTTCCGCTTGATTTATTAGTAACAGCGTCTGGTGGTGGTACTATACAATTTATTCTTCATGATGGTAAATCGGTTAGCTTTACGGCGCTCAATGCAGGGGATGGTGGCACATTCTTTATAGAGGGAATGACAACCCCACCTACAACTACTGTTATTTTTGAAAATTCGTCATTTGTGACAACAAGTCATCATCATGCGCAAGTAATAGTAGGGCCGAGATCATTTATGGGGTTTGCTTCGCAAATAGGTGTTGGAAGCGCATTTGCAAGTTTGATATTTAAATCTTCACCATTCAGAGGATTACGATTAGTAATTGAGAATGGTGGCGGTCTTAATATTGCCGGCTTTGCAGCTGATTTAACATTGCCTGATTTCTCAATTGGAGATATTGACTTTAGTATGCCAACAAATGCGACACCAAATTTTGTAGTAGAATCCTTATTCCTAGGGGATGGTGCGAAAATCCCTGGAGATGGTGCGAACGTACAAATTGTTAATAATAACCAACAGGATTGTCAGCAATTACTTTATAATCCATTCTGCCAAAGCACTCCTTATACCGGTGTACTATCTGGTTTCGTGTTAACAGCACCAAGTACTATTACGGTAAATGATCAATCATATATTGAATATATTGGTACGGCAACCAATACGTGTTGTACCTTTACGCTTTATGATGAATGTGGTGTTCCTATGACGATGCAGCGGTTACGTAATGCATCTGCATTAATAGTGGATTCGCCAAGTATCGATTTACCAGCATCTATTATTTTGAATGGATCATCAGCGTTCTATTTTGTTTCTGGGGTCAGTAATTGTGGTACAGTATCTTATGATTTTACCGTAAATACCAGCATATTAAGTGATTGTGCAGGAAACATCGTACTTGATGTTGCTGGACCGTTAAGCATTTTTGGTTCTTCACCAGATGAAACAACGGTAGAAATTCTTTCATTGCAGGTAGCTCCAACCGGATGCCCAGTAACGGTAGATTCCACGTTGTCAGATTCGAATTTCCCACGTCGTACGTTTGCTCGACAACCAGATGGCCATTATGTTCAATATAATTTGGGTGCGTTTTTGATCAGTAGTCAGTTGAGTTTCTTTGATACTTCCTTAGATCATACTGATACCATTCACAAAGTATATGAACATTTTAATTTAGGTAATCCAAACTTATTTTCGGAGCCAACCTATATTGGTAGTGATAGCTATTTATTCCCGTGTCATGCAGGTGAGCCGCGTCCAACCATATCATTTGTAAATAGTAAATTCAGAGTTCACAATAGTGTTGCTTCAACGGGCGTAGATTTCCTGTTTCCTAATGAGGTTGATCTTGGTAATACCAGTTCCTTAATTTTCTATAATAACGGTTTCTGTATCGATAAAGGATACGGCCGTAATATGATTTTGGGAACAGATATTTGTTTTGAGCCCTGTATTACTACTACCGATATGGATTCACATTTGAATGTGTTCCAAACAAGTGCAGATGCTGGTGCCTCTAATTTAAATCTGTGGTTGATAACCGGGTTCAATACTAATTGCATTACACAAGGTATTCCAAGCCAAGCAGCGATTGCAGGTCAAAATGCCGTACAGACTATTTTCCTTAACAATGGAAGTAACTTCTCAATTGGTACCAACGGATCAGTAGGTATTGATCCAACAACAGGTACACCATTTGTTTTAACTGTTACTGCTAACGTGCTCATTGATGGTTCCTATTATTCATTTGATACGCGTGGTGGTGTGCTTGCGTTCCCACAATCAGTAAGTACTACTGGTCAGGGTGGTATTTTCGTTGATATGCTCGGTGTACTTAGTTTACTTAATAATCGTATTGCAAGTTTTGGTACCATGGTAACCAAAAGCAGAAACGGTGTAGTAAATCTCCCAAGTAATCAAGCATTCTTTGAACCGCGTGTTGGTATTGCTGAATGGCAACCGAATTTATCTGATCCAGTACAACGATTGTTAGTAGCCCCAGGCCAAAGCCTTTCTGATTATACCCTCGATTGGGGTGCTGCTATGAAAACCTATTGCTGTAATGATTTTTGTGTGACCCCATACTGCTTTATACCATATACCATTGAAGAAGTTCCAGCACCATGCGCAGCGCCAGCAGTAACACAAAATAACTTAGTGAATTTACCAACGGTGCAAGGTGAAGTAGATCAAATGCAAATCCTACGTTCACGAATGGGTGATTTTGTTCACTTGCTTGTTGATGGTGGCTTTATTCGTGAGTTAATATTCTTACATGGCTTTAATACTGCTGAAGGTCCATTTGGCTTCATAGTAATGCAAAATGATAGTTTAGTAGGCCTTGGAACATCGCATAAAGATGTTGATTCTCTTGAAGCATCAATCGTGCTTGGCGTGAATGGTGTTATGTTGGTACCAAACGGTAATGCTAATATCGAATTAAATGAAGATATTATTATTAATAACGTTTGTCATATTCTAAGTGGTACTGCATTTGGCCTGAATGGCCCGAATGTACTTTCAATTAGTTCTACAACGCCAAAAGAATTACGTATTAAATCAACCGGTGTTCTTGATCTGAGTCAATTTACCACCCCAAGTCAGATTATTGAATTTACGGGCCAGGTTCGTTTAGTATGTGAACCGGGCGCACGTATTATCCTTAATGGCGGTATCATGCGCTTCAGTGGTCAAGCAGAATGGTTCTTAGAACCAGAATTTGATACGCAAGTAATGGCCTTACCTGCAGTCAATGTTAATAGCACGGATAATGTCCGCGTAAAACTAAGTGGTACCGGTATCATTGAAATGATTGAAGACTCATCAATGTTTATTGGGCAAAATGCATTCTTTGGTGTTGAGACCTTCCCTACCTGTACACCAATCACTAATATATTGTGGGTTCTTAATAATAGCGCGAGCATTCAGATAGGGAATATTTCTAACCCAGGTGGTGCTTTCCAAGTAGGAGACACCGTTGTTACTTCTCCGGCACAATCAATTTCATTGCAACTTGAATTAAGTGGTCAAGGAGCGTTATTTGAAATTAATCAAAACGGATTCTTTGGATTAGGTGTAGGTATTGTTCAAAAACTACCTAATGACAATCCTAATACTTGGTTGGTTGGCTGCTTATCAAATGTTACTACGGTTTCCTTGGTAGTAGGTGGGCCATTTGGTATTACCGGTGCTTCACCGGGCGGAACCTTCAGCCATAATCAAATTGCACCAGGAAATTTCCCTGAAGCTTCGTTATTGGCTATTGGTTCAACGGGCAGCTATACGTTTGCATTTAATCCTGCTAACTCGGTAATTCTTGGTGGTGGTAACATGGTTCAAATTAACTGTGCACCAACCGAAGTTATCAGATTAATTGAGAAGACAAAACGCGGCGTAATTAATGATGAAGAGCGAAATAAATTGCATAAAGAGCTTCTTCAATTATTAATATTGAACCCATTAACGCCAATACAGATCAATAATTTGAGCTCTAATCAGGTTCAACTGCCGGTAATCACCATCGATTCTGCTAGTTTAAATGATTTGCTTAATTGCTTAAACGATCAGGATTTAAACATTGAAGGACTTAATAGCTTTGTACAACCAACGGCGCTGAATCCAACGGTGACAACATTTGCTGGTAGCACACAAGGTGGATTAGTTCAAACTGGTATTTTGGCTGGTAAATTCTTATTGCAAGATCGTGGTAAACCAGCACAACCGACAGGGGTTTCAGCATCGGCACTATTTAACTATTTAAGTACGGTGAATTATTTCCTTAACTTCTCGCCTAAATCTAATTTAAATTCTAATGCACTTAATCAAACAAATATGGGATTTGTAGTTAATTCCACCATTCGTCGTGATGAAGATCCAGTAATAAGAGGATCATCAGGTACTAACGTTGTGACTGCAACTCACTCATTAGATATTGGTGCGGTAGCATTTAAGCTCGATCCGGTTTCTCTTGCAAAGGTAAGTGTGCGTGAGATTTTAGGTTCCAGTAGTTTTTAGTTTAGCTAATTTTACGAAAGCCATGTGTTTTACATGGCTTTCGTAAAATAATTGATATGTTAAAAGGAGCAATATGAATAAACGAAATCTTAAAATTCTTGCACTCCTTATCCTGGGTGTTACCGGGGTGAAGGCAGTGATTGATGAATTTAGAACGCCTATCCCATTGGAGCGTGGATATGCTTTTAGCCATTATCCATTTGCACGTCCTGATTATGGTGATTGCAAAAATTGGTATTTAGATATATGGGGTGCTGGATGGCATAAAAATGCTAATTTTGCATTCCCTGATAAGGATACTACAAGTAAAGTTTCCCTTTCAAATCTTTTCTTTGGCGCGCCTTCATTTACGCTAGCACAAATAGTTACGCCAGGAACGTTGCCTCCTGCTTATTCATTATTAAGTCTGACATCGCTTACGCCAACATTTGATTATAATGAAATTGGCGCTATTTTTGGTGTTAATTTAGAAACAGTTTTTGGTTGTGATTGTCAATGGCATGCCGGGGTTCGTGCCCGTGTTCCTTTTCGTTCTTTAAAGACGGCACTTAATAGTTGTTGTGCCCTTGAAGAAAGCACTTCAATTACCGATCTATATGTTCTCGATAATGAACGTGTAAACTGTCCAACTTGTAATGTTGATGTTCCAGTAGGTATGGAAGAAACGGTTCAAGATGTTTTTGCCATTCGACTCGATTTAGCCTCAGCATTATTTGAGCAGCAATCGGGTGTTCCACCTTTAACTCAATTATTAGTATATGGTAACGGAACTACGACACCGCCACCGGTGGGCGATACAGAGATGTTTGGTATTGATATTACCAACGTAAGCCCTGGATTAACGCCAGTTTATCTTATAGAAAGTGATGGTGGTGGCATACCAACGCCTCCTTTTGGTTTAATACAACCAGATGTTGCAGACTTACCAATGTTACCACTAAGTGGTGTTGGTGCTGGTACAGGAAGTAGGTATGTATTTGAAGCTGTCGCGCCTTATGCCGGTAGTCCGATAGCAACAAATCCAGCGTTGCAAAAGAACTTCTGGATTGCTCCTGCTATCAATAATAGCGCTGCTGATCCTGATCTAGATTTAGTAGATGATGCTGATACGATTAGAAATGAACTTAATACATTACTACAATTTCACCAAATTAATAATATATCCGGTCTTGCGTTGTTAAGTAGCGGTACTAATGCTGTTAGCTTTGACACTATCGAAAATAACGGCCTTGGTAATTTTGATCTTGAATTCTATCTTCGCCATGATTTATGCGATTGCTGCGTAGGTCATTTATTTGCAGAAGGTATTATTGGTGCACGTTTCCCAACTGACACACGCGTAACCGCAACAAATAATTTATTATTAGTGCCTACCGGCAATAATAAACATTACGAAGCTAAGATTGGTGGTTTTGTAGGCTGGAGCCCTATTGAATGGTTTGCGGTAAAAGCTGACGCGTGGTATTATTGGGTGCTTTCAAAAAAAGAAACAGTACCTGCACCATTTATGGGCGCTACCGTTGCTAATATTGGGCCTGGCGTTCCTGCTAAAGTGAGATGGAGTTACTTCATTGGTGATATTGATTTCACGTTCTTAATTCCGTGTCTTGATTCGTATGTTGGATTCGATGTTGGTTATCAGGCATGGGTAAAACAAAAAACTCATGTAGATCTCAGTGTCAGTTCAGCTACAAGCTTCTTTGGTACTGTATTACCGCTTGATGCAACTATTCTTGAAAATAATACAAAACGTGTTGCACATACTATCAAAGCAGAAATATTTAGACAAACATGTGATTGGCAAATTTATGCTGGTTGGAATCATGCCGTTGCAGGTAAAAATGCATTGAATGATTCAGATTGGTATTTAGGATTAGAAGTCTATTTCTAAAAGTAAAAGGATAATAATATTTAAGATGTCATCCTGAGGAGTATAAGACTTAGGATGACATCTAAGGCGAACATGTCATCACGAGACCCTTTATGGGGTCGTGGTGATCCAACAATAAAAAATTGTCTTAATTTTATTAATGGATCCCCACGCAAGCTCGGGATGACATTTTGTTTTTCACGACATTTTTTTATAATTAACAAAATTGTTCATTAAATTTTTTCAACAAAGTTTGGTATACAGGACCAGCTTACAATATTGCCTTTTGAACGATGTTGATTCTCTTTTCCTCCATAAATAATATAACTATCTTTTGGGTTTGCTTGAGCTAAATTATTCCAATATTCAAGTCCCTTAAAAAAACTCATATCAATTGTTTCGGATGATTTAATTTCTATAGGAATTAGTTTAATGCTCATATCAATAACGCAATCGACTTCATGACCGTGGCTATCATGCCAAAAATATATACTTGGTTGCTGAGCTTGATTATAAAATGATTTAAAAAGATCAGCGATGATCATTGATTCAAATAAACCGCCGCGTAAATAGTGCATAGAAAGCATTTGGGGCGATTTCTTTTATGTTCATCGATTTCAGTTTGGACATATGATAAAAGATCTGGAACATGTTGGATTTCATCCAAAATTAAACCATATTCATTTTTATTATCGCGCAAAAATGCACGCGGGTCAGTTTGGGCAAATATTCGTTGATCAATTTCTTCAAAACTGATGTAGCGATGGTTGGGAAATACCATTTTTTCTCAAAACAGCTTAAAAGTTGTACAATTTATAACGTCAACCTATTAAATTACACAATTTTACCTATTTTTTTTTACTTATTGTTAACAAAATTGTTCAATCGATGCAATACTCGCTGAAGAAGTAATAGATGTAAGTAATCCTAGATTTTGCCTGGTAAGGGTAAGTGAATCACCCGGATAACATTACTAAAAACGCTCTTCCCATGCTAAAAACCCCATTTGCGTTTGAGATCCCGGTGATATGCCAAATGCCGTTACCGTTAATGTATCACCGGGATACAAATATACCGTTAAATTATTTTCAGGAATAAACGTATTATAAGGGGTAAAGTTAGTATCAAAAAAATTATATAATTCAGTTCCGGTTCCAACGGTATATGTTCCGGTGCTGCTTGATAGAACTACCGAATTGACGCTATCAACATTAGTAAAAGTTGTTCCGGTAATAACGGCATTTCTAAGTAATCTAAAACTGGTAACAGTATCGCCTGTTACGGCTGATCCCATGGATACAAAGGAGATGCGCACAATAACTTTATTTGGTTTCCCTTGATAAGTAAGTTGGTTTTGAATGGCAAAAATGAATGTTTCTGTTGCATTTATCAGATTTATTGGAGTAAATTGCCCAGCGGTAAAGAATCTACTTTGAGCAACACTTGGTTCAGCAACAATACCGGCATTCCAACCGGCAGTGGCAACTGTTACATTCGTTGTAGAACCGGTTGATTTAACTTGAGCGGTCATGGGTAGAATAGGATTGCCAAAAGAAGGATTGGGGTTGACGTTAGTATTATTTATCTGATGGAACGTAATCCAGGTGCCATTAGTATTTAAAATTTGGAAGGTAATCTGCATGCCGCCAGTCCACCCATAATCAATTCTGAATACGTTTATATCTGCAGTATTGATGGTAAATCCGCTTGCTCCAGTACCATTCAATTTATCCATATTGAATGCTGATTGTGGGATGATAGTATCAACTGCATTTTGTCTAAATAAGATTGAAAATGTTGTGCCATTAAATCCAACTGCAGCGCCATCATTAGCATCAAACACTCCAATCCATTGTGTTGAGTTAGCGGCTGAACCTGCTGGCCACATGGCAGAAAAGAATGTATAACCATCATGGCCGGCCATATATTTAAGATATTTTTTGCTTTGTAATTGCGCAAAAGCGGTTGCTCCTGTTCCAGAGGAGACGATTGCCATGCTGGTAAATGATTGAACAAGGCCTGATGAAAAGGTTGAGGTGGTAATATCGTACGTTGTTACACCATACTCAAATAAATCACTGACTTGATCAAATCTATCTTCTACGATGGTATCACCAAAAATACTGATAAATCCTGAACTTTCAAGACATAAGATAGGGGTGGGTAAAATCAACCATAATAAAATTACATATTTAAAAGTACTATATATTTTTTTGCCCATAGATTGCCCTTTAATGAACTGCTCCGCCATAATACACGAAATAAATTTGCCACACCTTTGAATCAGTATCCTATTTATGGAATTGAAACATTTTGAAAGGTAAATGGACTTGATGTATTAAATGTTGCTAATGTTCCTACATAAATTGGAATAACGGTAGCGCCAGGACTGTAATTGGTTCCATTTTTTATGGCAATATTTGAAACTATGTTATTAGTTGTTGCAGCACCAGCATTATCAAATAATCCAAAGGTGATAGGGCCACCAACATTATAACCGATCGTATTATTGGTGATATTTGAGGTGGTGGTATTATTAAGATCTATGCCAAAAGACGTATTAGTGAGACCAGTATTTCCGCGTATATCACAATTTTCAATAGCGCTGAAATCCAAAGAATTGAAAAATACACCATACCCATTATTGGCACCGCCATTTCCTTTTGCTATACAGGTGTGCAGCTCTATTAAAAGCCCATTACTTGCCGAAAATCCTAAACCATCTAACGCACTACTATTGTTACCATTTCCTTGGCAGCTTATATATTGAATGCCATTGCCATTATTGGTATAAAATCCGCAGGTAGAAAAGGTGCCAGCATTATCGACAGAAATACATGAATCACATGCAATATTATTTGATGAATCAAATCCAAAGCCAACCATTAATGAATTTGGATTTGAACTGGTATTACTGTTGTTTAGAGAGAAAGAATTTTGGATGATGCAATCTTTAGAATTGAGTAAATATATTCCCGCTGTTAAAAGGCCCCCGCCAACATTATCGTTTGCAACAAGGTCATTTATTATAATCGCATTGCAATTTTCAAGTTGTATTCCGACACAATTTCCTGAAGAGGTTTGAATATTATGCACTAATGACTCATTAGTTATAGTTGCTGAATCAACATTTTTTAATAATATGCCATATGCGGGATCTCCCGAAAAATTCATAATGCTTTCTGAAGTAACGTTATCGAGAAAAAGATTGGTTATTGGATCTGAGGCATTTCCATCGGCTATAACGCCTGCATTTTCAACTGCATTAATAACTAAATTGGTTAAATAAATACTATCATTAGGCGCCTGTATTTGAATTCCATAGCTGGTCATATCAGTAATAACGCCATTGTTAATGGTAATATTATTGATTCCAGGATTGATTTGTATTCCAACGACATCTGGTTGCTCGAATCCGGCAACTTGGTTAATAGAGAACCCATTCATTTCTATCATGACATTATCAGAGTTAACTACAACACATGCTTGTCCTGATGAAGTTAATGCAAATTCCATTGAGCCAGCTAATGAAAATAACCCTGGCGAATTGATTATTACCGGTTCAGTATTTACGCTCTGCAGTAAGCGCGGGAAGATTAATGTTAAAAATAAGACAAAACTTTTTTTGTTCATAATATTTTTCCTTTTTTAATAATAAAAATACAATTAAAAACGTTCTTCCCAAGCTAATATACCAATTACCAGCTGGCCACCACCTTGAATGTTGATACCTGTTATGGTTAAAGTTTCACCAGGATAAAGATATAAGAGCAAATCTTGTTCGGGGACAAAGGTATTATAAGGAACTGAGTTAGCATTCATAAAGGTAAACATATTTGTTCCTGATGCAGCCAATCCCCCTGACGTAGTCAACGTTCCTGCCGTACTGATTTGCATTACAGAATTTACTGTATCAACATCCGTAAAAGAAGTGCCGGTAATACTTGCATTTCGTAGTAATCTAAATAGCGTTACGGTTCCTCCCGTGACGCCCACGCCAGCTGAAACAAAGGATATACGAACAATAACTTTATTTGGTTTGGTTTGATAGGTAGATTTATTTTGGAATGCTACCACAAAAGTTTCAGTTCCATTATCGGCAATGGCTGTTCGCGTAAGTTGCCCTGCCGTAAAGAACCTACTTTGAGCAACACTTGGTTCAGCAACAATTCCTGCATTCCAACCAGCGGTAGCAATAGTTACATTCGTTGTAGAACCGGTCGATTTAACTTGAGCGGTCATGGGTAAAATAGGATTACCAAAAGAAGGATTCGGATTTACATTGGTATTATTTATTTGATGGAAGGTGATCCATGAGCCATTGGTATTTAAAATTTGGAAGGTAATTTGGGTACCGCCTGTCCAGCCATAATCAATTCTGAATACGTTTAAATCTGCAGTATTGATGGTAAATCCGCTTGCTCCAGTACCATTCAATTTATCCATGTTGAATGATGATTGTGGAATTATAGTATCTACCGCATTTTGCCTAAATAAAATTGAGAATGTTGTGCCATTAAATCCAACAGCAGCGCCATCATTAGCATCAAACACGCCGATCCATTGTGTGGAGTTAGCAGAAGATCCTGCTGGCCACATAGCAGAAAAGAAAGCGTATCCATCGTGACCTGCCATATATTTAAGATATTTTTTGCTTTGTAGTTGAGCAAAAGCGGTGGCACCGGTACCTGATGAAACAATAGCCATGCTCGTGAATGATTGAACAAGCCCTGATGAGAAGACTGATGTAGTAATGTCATATGTTGGTACACCATATTCAAATAGATCACTAACTTGATCTGTTCTATCTGATACAATAGCATCTCCAAAGCCAGAGGTAAATCCTGAGCTACCGCTGGTTGTACTGCTACATACTAAATGGGCCAGAATAGTGAACGTGGCATTAAAGCCGGCAGCGAGTGCGGTGAAGGTACCATTAAAGTCAGTATTAAGGAGAGTGAAAACGCCATTAAAATCATTAGTTAAATTAGCACAGCAGGTGGTTAAGCTATTATTAATGGAATTAAGAACGGTAAAGGTACCGTTGAATTCTGAATTGATCAATGTAAAGGTACTGTTAAAACCGGTAGCAATAGCCGTGAAAGTACCATTAAATTCATTGGTAATGTTAGCGCAACAAGTGGTGAGAGTATTGTTAATAGAATTTAATACCGTAAAGGTGCCGCAGCATCATTATTAATTGAGGTTACTGAAGAAAGTATTGAATTTAATACCGTGAACGTACCGTTAAAATCATTGGTTAAATTAGCGCAGCACGTAGTCAATGTATTATTAATTGAATTGAGAACGGTGAATGTGCCATTAAATTCAGTACTAAGTACCGTAAATACAGGTGATAAATTAACGTTCACATTAGAAAGAGCGGTGAAGACGCCATTAAAATCAGTACTGAGCACAGTAAATACGCCATTAAAGTCGTTAGTTAAATTAGCGCAGCAGGTGGTTAAGCTATTGTTGATAGAATTAAGAACGGTGAAGGTACCATTGAATTCTGAGTTTATTAACGTGAAGGTACCATTAAAGCCAGTAGCAATAGCCGTGAAGGTACCATTAAATTCGTTGGTAATATTGGCACAGCACGTGGTGAGGGTGTTGTTAATAGAATTTAATACCGTAAAGGTGCCCGCAGCATCATTATTAATTGAGGTTACTGAAGAAAGTATTGAATTTAATACCGTGAAAGTACCACCAAAGTCAGTATTAAGGAGAGTAAATACACCATTAAAATCATTAGTTAAATTAGCACAGCAGGTGGTTAAGCTATTATTAATTGAATTAAGAACAGTGAAGGTGCCGTTGAATTCTGAATTGATTAAGGTAAATGTACCATTAAAGCCATTACTAAGAACCGTGAAAGTTCCATTAAATTCATTGGTAATGTTAGCGCAGCACGTGGTGAGGGTATTATTAATAGAATTGAGAACAGTAAAGGTACCAGCAGCATCATTATTAATTGAGGTTACTGAAGAAAGTATTGAATTTAATACCGTGAAAGTACCACCAAAGTCAGTATTAAGGAGAGTAAATACACCATTAAAATCATTAGTTAAATTAACGCAGCAGGTGGTTAGGCTATTATTAATGGAGTTAAGGACAGTAAAGGTGCCGTTGAATTCTGAATTGATTAAGGTAAATGTACCATTAAAGCCATTACTAAGAACCGTGAAAGTTCCATTAAATTCATTGGTAATGTTAGCGCAGCACGTGGTGAGGGTATTGTTAATAGAATTGAGAACGGTAAATGTGCCAGCAGCTTCATTATTAATTGAAGTTACTGATGGAAAGTATTGAATTTAATACGGTGAACGTACCACCAAAATCAGTATTAAGGAGGGTGAAAACGCCATTAAAGTCATTAGTTAAATTAGCGCAGCAGGTGGTTAAGCTATTATTAATGGAGTTAAGGACAGTAAAGGTGCCGTTGAACTCAGTGTTTAATAATGTGAAGGTACCATTAAATTCGTTGGTAATATTGGCACAGCACGTGGTGAGGGTGTTGTTAATAGAATTTAATACCGTAAAGGTGCCCGCAGCATCATTATTAATTGAGGTTACTGATGAAAGTATTGAATTTAAAACGGTGAACGTACCATTGAATTCAGTATTTAGGAAAGTGAACGTGCCATTGAATTCGGAATTTATCAAGGTAAAGGTGCCATTGAAGTTATTTTGTATTTCTGCACAGCACGTGGTTAATGTGTTCTCTATATCTTCAAGCATGGTGAATGTACCAATAATGGTTTCGATTTGTGTCGTAAGCGTATTGGTAACATCAATTAGTTCAGAAATAGTGATGATCAGGGATGAAGTACTTTCAACAAGCTCATCCACCGTTTCTACTAAAATAGAGGTGGTTACTTCTAAGGTGGCAACCAAGGTGCTAAATGTTTGAATAATGCTACAGCAGCTAGTTAATGTATTTTCAATGTCAAAAAGCGTTGTAAAGGTTCCATTGAAATTGTTTTGTGTTTGAGCGCAACACGTAGTTAATGTAGTCTCGATATCATTAAGTACCGTAAATACCCCAGTAAAATCAACCGTTGCAGTTAACACGATATTATCAAGTACGGTGAAAACGCCATTAAATTCATTAGTAATGTTGGCACAACAGGTAGTGAGCGTATTTTCAATATCATTTAAGACGGTAAAAGTACCATTGAAATTATTTTGTGTTTGAGCACAGCAGGTGGTTAATGTAGTCTCGATATCATTAAGTACCGTAAATACCCCAGTAAAATCAACCGTTGCAGTTATTACGATATTATTAAGTACGGTGAAAACGCCATTAAAGTCATTTTCGATGGTAGCACAACAGGTAGTAAGCGTATTTTCAATATCATTTAAGACGGTAAAAGTACCATTGAAATTATTTTGTGTTTGAGCACAGCAGGTGGTTAATGTAGTCTCGATATCATTAAGTACCGTAAATACCCCAGTAAAATCAACCGTTGCAGTTATCACGATATTATCAAGTACGGTGAAAACGCCGTTGAAATCATTAGTGAGGTTAGCGCAACATGTTGTAAGGGTATTATTAATATCAGTTAGCGTAGTAAACACACCTGAAAAATCGACTGTTGCTGTTACTTGGAGATTATTAAGCACCGTGAAAACGCCGTTGAAATCATTAATTAATGTATCGCAACAATTTTGTTGATTTTGGCAACATTGATTAATAATATTTTGTAAGTTTCTGAGAATTTGTAAAACTTCAGAAAAATCGCATACTAATGGACCTACAATAGAACCATCCATAAAACCGGGCGCATTTGGACGTAGTGCACGTGAGAACTGTTCTTGTAAAGTAGAGTTACTTATTTTTTCAATGATAAACGAGAGTGCTTGATTAAAATCGTTGATTGGTAAAACTGTATCTTCATTATCGAGTATTCTATAACAGTTAAGGAAGCCTTGCGGTATTTCATCAATGGTATTGTTTTGGTAACTATATTCTATAATTACATTAAAGAGTTCTTTAAGATTTAATCCTTTTAAATCGTCTTCGGTAATAGAAACGCATGGGGTGTTTTCAGATTGAAAATGTTCTTCGCAAGCATCAGCGGTAGATTGTTCTTCGATTATGTTACGTGAAAATTTTTCTAAATGATCAATATGATATGAGACTGTTACTATTGGTTGTATGAGCAATGATATAAATACCAATGAGTTAAAAAAAAGTTTTACCTTCTTTTGTAGCTTCATAAAACTTTACCCTTTTTTTAATAAAAACAAAATTTATTAAAATTAATCATATTAGGTAAAAAAATAACAAGAGTTTATTAACAAAAAATAAAAAGAACCTGCATGCGGTTGACCGGAGTGTCATCACGAGGCCTTCAGGCCATGGTGATCCAGTAATAAAAAAGGTTCATCTCTTTTAAATTCTTAAAACTGTTTATAGTATTGATCTTTATTAAGAACGTAATATTAAAGTCTTATTTTGAAACTAATAATTATTTTAAATAAATGTGTAAAAAACACTCAGTAGATGTAACTTTTTCCCAGATCCAGTGTGAAACTTTGGGTATAGTTCTCATATATTCTTCAATCTTCTTTTTATTATAATAGTTATTATAGATTGGCAAGCCGCGTGGATATAAAAGATAGATTGCATCAGGTTCTTGTTCTGGGGGTATGAAAAAAACGATTAATACTTCATAACGTGCAACACGAATAAGTTCTTTAATCGCTTTATGATAATAGTGAAGGTGTTCAAGAATATGCCGCGCATAACTGATATCAAAAGAATTGTCTTTTAAAGGAATATTTTCAATAGATCCTTGTATAACGGGAATATTTTTTTGTTGGCAAAAATCTACTAGTTTTGGCGTAATTTCTATTCCTTGATACGTTATAGCGATAGTATCTTGTAACAACCCAAAATAATCGGTTCCTGCTCCACAAGGAATATCTAAGATGCTTGTATAATTATGTTGCTGAATATAGTGGCGCAAAGCTTTGCGTGACTGTGTATTAAAATCACGTGCCCAAACTTCTAAATCGGGCCAAAAGCCAATTGTACCTGCAAACTGTTGCCACCATAGTTCATAAGGTTGTAAGTCTAACTCTTTTATCTGTAGTGATGCTTTTTGAGCATTAAACCAGATTAATCCGATCCAAAATATTCTATAAAATAACTTCACGGTAGTTCATTATGGATTAATATCAATATTATCAAAGCTTCCTGTTGTGCCTGTTGCTGGCAATACGGTACTAAAGCTGCCAGAAACAACGGGCAGTAGTGCAGAAACATAAGTAACATCAAAGTTTGTACCATTGTTAAATGCAAAATTAGCACCAACAAGACTGGTGCTTGCATTAGTTGCAACATCTTGTATGCCAAAGCTTACAAATGGTCCTAAATTATTGGCTAATGAGTTGTTTTGTAGATAACAATTTATGCAGTTGGGTGGTGTTTGGAGATTATCATCCAATAGAATGCCATAACTGAATCCGTTGGTTGGATCATTTGCGATGTTATTATTACTGGTGCAATATTTTATCGAAGATCCTGTTTCGGCACGGAGTATAAATCCTGCAGCAGATGAGGTTGCTTGGTTATCTACTGCTACGCAGTATTCTAGCACATTTGCGGTACCCGTTGTGCATATATATCCTGCAGATTCTGTTATTCCTATATTGCCACTTGTTTGGCATTCTAGTATTTCTGAAGCAGTTTCATTTTCGAGGGAAAATCCATAAGCAGATTCTACGTTGGTAGTATTATTTGTTGAAACGCACTCTTTAAAGACATTGTTTGCTCCATCCATACTTGCAAATCCAATTGCAGAATCGCCAGCATTATTTGAAGCTTGGCAATTGATAAATACATTATTGCTTGATGAATTTAATACAACACCAGCGCCTAATCCCACCGTATATCGAGTTATGTTATTGCCCAAATTACCATTGAATGTGCAATTTTCAATATAATTATCATTACTTCCAATAAGAGATAAACCTGAGCTGAATTGGTTTGCAAGGTTACCATTCATAGTGCAATTGAAGAGTGTACAATTAGAACAGTTTAACAAGCCCACTCCAAAAACATCATTATTTAAATTTTGATTAAAAAGACTGTTTTTAATAACAAGATTAAAACAGTTGAATGCAAAGAGACCACCTAAATTTGAAAGAGTAAATCGAGTAAGCTCTCTAAACAGTAACGTAGGAGGAGTATACATAAGTTGACTACAATAGAGCGCAGCACAATGTGTAATTCGTGAATTTACAATTGGGTCGGTATTGGTGGCTTGGGAAGCAACAAATCCATTGTCACCTAATTGAAAGCCATAAAAATCACAACTTAATGTCGTAATAGTATCAAGTTCTATATCATTTGAACCACCATTTACAACAATACCCGCAATAAACATATTTTGTATTATACCATTTTTAATGGTTACATGGGTGGCTGTATCAATAAAAATTCCCGATGAAAGATTTCCAGGAAGCCCACCCAGTTGTCTTTGGCAAAGATCGAGTGTTACATCATTTGCCATAATTTGAATTATGGAACTGTATGCAACTCCTGTTGATACAATATTTTCTTGTAAGAAGTAGTTGCCTGATGTGCTGATAATATAACTTCCTCCAGCAGCATCGACATCGGCTTGTGTAATTGGAATATTGGAGCAGTTTTTATTTACAATGCTGTTAAGTGCGGTGAAGGTACCATTAAATTCATTAGTGATGTTAGCGCAGCAAGCAGTGAGCGTATTGTTAATGGAGTTTAAAACAGTAAACGTCCCTGCAGATTCACTATTAATTGAGGTTACTGATGAGAGTATTGAATTTAATACGGTGAACGTACCACCAAAGTCAGTATTAAGAAGGGTGAAGACACCATTAAAGTCATTAGTTAAATTAGCGCAGCAGGTGGTTAAGCTATTATTAATAGAATTAAGAACGGTAAAGGTCCCGTTGAATTCTGAATTGATTAACGTAAATGTGCTATTGAAGCCAGTTTCAAGAACAGTGAAAGTGCCATTGAATTCATTAGCGATGTTAGCACAGCAAGCGGTCAATGTATTATTAATAGAATTGAGAACGGTAAAGGTACCAGCAGCTTCATTATTAATTGAGGTTACTGATGAGAGTATTGAATTTAATACCGTGAAAGTTCCACCAAAGTCAGTATTAAGAAGGGTGAAGACACCATTAAAGTCATTAGTTAAATTAGCGCAGCACGTAGTTAAGGTAGAATCGATATCATTAAGTACTGTAAATACACCAGAAAGATCTACAGTAGCAGTTACCTTCAGGTTACTGAGTACGGTGAAGACACCATTAAAGTCATTTTCGATGGTAGCACAACACTCGGTAAGCGTATTATTAATATCATTTAAGACGGTAAAAGTACCATTGAAGTTGTATTGTGTTTGAGCACAGCAGGTGGTTAACGTAGTCTCGATATCATTAAGTACCGTAAACACACCAGAAAAATCAACCGTTGCAGTTATCGTCAAGTTATTAAGAACGGTGAAAACACCATTAAACTCATTGGTAATGTTAGCACAACAGGAAGTAAAAGTAGTTTCAATATCATTAAGAACGGTAAAGGTGCCATTGAAATTATTTTGTGTTTGAGCGCAACAAGTGGTTAAGGTAGTATTGATTTCACTCAGTGTCGTAAATACATCAGTAAAATCTACCGTTACCGTTACCGTCAAATTATTAAGTACGGTAAAAACACCATTCAAATCGTTAATTATAATATTGCAGCATTCTACTTGATTTTGACAACATTGGTTAATAATATTTTGTAAGTTTCGTAAAATTTCTAAAATTTCAGAAAAATCACACACTAACGGTCCAACAATAGAACCATCCATAAAACCAGGTGCATCTGGGCGTGGTGCTCGTGAAAGCTGTTCTTGAATAGTAGGGTTACATATTTTTTCAATAATAAAAGATAATGATTGATTAAGATCATTAATTGGCAACATCGTGTTATCAGTATTGAGTATTTTATAACAATTAATGAAAGCTAATGGTATTTCATCAAGCAGGTTATTTTGATAACTATATTCAATAATGATGTTAAAGAGTTCTTTAAGATTTAATCCTTTTAGATCTTCTTCTTTAATAGAAATACAAGGAGCATCTTTTTCAGGTAAGGGAAGAGAATTCTCTTCAATGGTATCTATTGGAAATTTTTCTAGCGGCCTATATTGGTACGGGAGCAGTACTAATGGTTGTAATAAGAGAGAAATTAATACCAATGAATCAAAAAAAAGTTTTATATTCTTTTGTGGCTTCATAACTAACGTCCTTTTTTAATAAATTAAATTTACTAAAATTAATCATATTAGTTAAAAAAAGCACAAGAGTTTAAAAAACAAAATAAAAATATCCCATTCTCCTTTTTAAAGTCCAATGGTTTTGCCATAAGAAAATTTTTTATTTATCCTTTATGTAAAGCGTACAGATGCAAAAACTGAGGTATTTTTAGATGAATGATAAATTTTATATAACGACTCCTATATATTATGTTACTGCAAAACCACATCTGGGTTCCCTTTACTCGACTTTACTTGCTGATGTGATTATGCGTTGGCAAAAATTATTAGGCAAAAATACCTTTTTCTTAACGGGTACGGATGAGCATGGCCAAAAAATAGCGCAAGCAGCAGCTAAAGAAAAATTAGAACCAAAAAAATTTATTGATAGTTTTGTTCCATATTATAAGGGGTTATGGCGTCACTACCGATTGGATTATACCTATTTTATTCGTACCACTGATGAGCAACATGTAAAAGCAGTGCAGCTTTGGTTACAAAAGTTAATTGATAGCGGCGATATTTATAAAGATCATTATGAAGGATGGTACTGTGTCTCTGATGAGGCATTTGTTCCTGAAGCTGTTGACACTACTCAGGCTCCGGCCTGCCCTTTGTGTGGTCGTGAAACTATTATGGTTTCAGAAGAGTCATATTTTTTCCGCTTATCTGCGTATCAAGATCGTTTATTAGCATTTTATGAAGCACATCCTGATTTTATTGTACCGCATGAACGTGCGCAAGAAGTGATCAACTTTGTTAAATCAGGGTTACGTGATTTAAGTATTTCACGTACTACCGTTACGTGGGGAATTCCCTTTCCGGATAATCAAAAGCATGTTACGTATGTATGGGCTGATGCGCTTAATAACTACATTACGGCAATAGGGTATGGCCAACCAGAAAAAGAAAAAGAGTTTAATTACTGGTGGCCAGCTGATGTGCAAATCTTAGGAAAAGACATTTTGCGTTTTCATGCTATTTATTGGCCAGCGTTTTTAATGGCTTCTGATTTGCCGCTCCCAAAACAGCTATTAGTACATGGCTGGATAAAAGTAAATAATGAAAAGATGTCCAAATCACGCCATAATGTGGTGGATCCAAAAATACTTGCTGATACCTATGGCGTTGATCAAATTAGATATTATTTAATGAGACAAATGTCTATTTCACAAGATTCTAATTTTTCTATTGAGGAATTAGAACAGCGAATTACTGCTGATTTAGCATATGATTTGAGTAATTTATTAAATCGTATGTCTTCATTAACAGAAAAAAATCAAATTTTTTCAATCCCGGTTCCAGCGCAATGGTCTCCTGAAGCCGTTGCTTTATACCAGCAAAGCATACAGATGCTTACTGAATTGCAATCACATATGAATAATTACGTAGTTCATTTAGGATTAGCAACCATCTGGAAATTTATTGCTCAAGCAAATGCATTTTTTCATGCTCATGAACCATGGAAACTGATTAAAGAAGATAAAGAAAAATTTTTAGAAGTTTGTTCAGCCGTGTGCCATAGTTTGCGTACAATTAGTATGGCGTTATGGCCCGTAATGCCTTCTAGTATGGAGCAATTATTGCAAAGTTTAGGCGTGGTGACAGCTTTTGGAAATCAAACTAATCTTATTGAATTACTCATGCATGAATCATGGGATCACAGCTTTACAATTCAAAAAATTCCGGTTCTTTTTAATAAAATTGAGAAGCAAACGGAAGAAAAAGCAGAAGGAATTGCTCGGAATGACGTGGTAGAAGAACCTACTGTAATTGAAATTACTGACTTTGCAAAAATGCAATTGCGTGTGGGCACCATTGATGAGTGTGAGACTATAGCAAAATCAGATAAATTGTATAAATTACAAGTTAATTTTGGCTCCTTAGGAACCAGACAGGTATTAAGCGGTATTCGTCATTTTTTTTCGCCTGAAGAATTAAAGAATAAACAGGCTGTTTTTGTTTATAATTTAAAACCGCGCCAAATGATGGGGTTGCAATCACAGGGAATGATTTTAACGGCTAAAGATGATGCAGGTAAATGTCATTTGATTGTTCCTCAACAATTGGTTCCTAACGGTACACTTTTACAATAGTATTATGCCCATTGTTCTATCCAATTAATTGATGCATTGGCAAAAGTGGAAAGTCCGGTAATTAAATTATAAGCTGTTATCGTGAGCATATCTCCCGGGTATAATTCAATAATAAGATCATTTTCAGAAGAAGCAAAGGGAGCAACACTTCTGCGGAGCAAATTATTATTCAAACTGGTATTTGAAAAGGCAGTTAAAAATAATGAACCAGTACCGCTACTATAAGTGCCTGCGGTGCTTACGCTTACTACTGAGTTGCTATTAACCGCTGAAAAAGAGGTACCGGTTACCGTTGCATTTTTATAAACATTAAAAACGGTAAACCCGTCAGCCGAGGCTTTAGTTAACAACGCTGATTGAGAAAAGGGAACACTGGTTTGAATAAGGGTAATGACTACGGTAATTCTATTTGAAAAACTCTTAAAGGTATTATTATTTTTTATTGATATAAGATATGATTCAGTAGTTCCTATGGCAGCATTAAAAACTCCAGTGGTAAAAAAACGGTTGCCTGCTATATCATTTGTTGATTGAGTCGCATAATTCCATGATGCTGTTGCCAGTTCTAATATAGTTGCTCCAGCGGTTTTACTTACTTGAGCTGTTATGGGTAATTGTGGGTTAGAAAATATTGGTGAAGAAATAGTATTAGTTTTTTCGATAGTATGAAAAAGTATCCAGCTATTATGTTGACTTAAAATATAAAAATTTATTTCACTTGCTTCCCATCCCCAGGCAATTCTAAAAACATTTATATCTGCAGTATTAAGCGTGAAACCACTGTGTCCAGTGCCATTTAACGGATCTACATTAAATGAGCTTTGTGCAATGGTGGTGCTGGTACCATTATTACGATATAGAATTGAAAAGGTAGTATTATTAAATCCGATTGCTACGCCATCTGTTTGATTAAAAGGGCCAATCCATTGGGTGGAACTAGTAGCTGATCCATTAAGGAAGGCAGCAGTAAAAAAACAATCAGATTCATGCCCGGGATGATATACTACTGATTCATTGCTTTGCACTTGTGCAAAGCCGGTGACTCCGGTACCGCTTGAGACAATCGCCATACTATTGGAACTCTGAACCGTGCCACTTGAAAAAGTAGAGGTAGTAACTTGATAGGAGGGAATACCATATTGAAATTCAACCACAATATAATCATCACGTGAAGAAACTAGTGTCTCTTCAAAGATGGAAGTAAACGCTGTTTGATCTTGCGCTTGTATTTGAATAATAAATAAAACAACAAATACAAATATATTTATTATACTATTCATTAAAATTGTTCTTCCCATGAAAGTGCTGCAATAACTTCAATACTGGATCCTTGTAACGTTTCTCCCACTATCGTGAGAGTGTCTCCTGGATACAGTAAAATGGAAACCTCAGATGCAGGAATAAACGTTGAAACAGGCCCGCTGCCACTTGTTGAAACGGGCATAAAAAGTATGGTACTACCACCACTAACATAGGTTCCTACCACACTATAGGCAATAACTGAGTTATTACCTATTGGGATATAACTGGTTCCCGAATTGGTCGCATTTATGAAGAAAGTAAATAATGCAGAAGCGGCTGAAGAGGTAGTAATTCCCCCGGAAAAAAATGAAACTCGTACAATTACTTTATTAGGAAGACTTTGGTAAGTAGTTTGGTTTTGAATGGAAAATACATAGGTTTGCCCGGTAAGAGAGATCTGGTTACTTGACCGTCCAAAAAAGCGGCTATTAGCTACGCTTGGTTGTCCTATAACGCCTGCATTCCATGAACCGGTTGAAATGGTGGGGCTTGTACTGTTACTAGCTGTGTTAGTAACAATGGCACTAATAGGGAGTATGGGATTAGAAAAGGTGGGCGTTTGTGCGATATTTGCTCGATTTATTTGATGGAACGTAATCCAAGACCCATTGGTATCAAGTATTTGATAGATAATAGGGGCGGCGCCAAGCCATCCATAATCTATCCGAAACACATTAAGATCATTTGGATTTAACACAAAACCGCTGGGGCCAGTACCATTAAGCGGATCCATATTAAATGAAGATTGGCCTACAATGGTATTAGAACTGTTTTGCCTAAATAAAATGGAAAAGGTAGTACCATTAAATCCAACGGCAGCACCATCAACCGAATCAAAAACCCCAATCCATTGAGTTGAGTTCGCTGCGGATCCACTGAACATTGCGCTAAAAAAGGCATACCCATCATGGCCAGAGCGATAGCGTAAATATTTTTTGCTCGATAATTGCGCGTATCCCGTGGTTCCCGTTCCAGAAGATATGGTAGCCATGCTAGAAGCAGAAGAAACTACACCAGAGGAGAAGGTAGAAGTAGTTGTATCGTAACCAGTAACGCCGTATTCAAATAAAACGCTTATATAATCAAATCTATTTTCGGTAATTGCATCACCAAAAATAGAAACAAAGGGTGTTGGTTGGGTGGTTAAAGTGGTAATAACGCTATTAATTGCCGTGAAGGTGCTATTGAATCCATTGGTAATACTACTTTGTATGGTAGCCAGTGCAGTATAGGTGCCATTGAATTCATTGGTGATGGTGTTGCAGCACGTAGTGAGTGTAGTATTAAGCGCACTGAGAGCAGTGAATGTACTATTAAATTCGGTATTAAGAGCGTTGATGGCAGTGAAGGTACCAGCAAAATCAGTATTAATAGTTGTTTGAATACTGTTAAGAGCCGTGAAAGTACCATTAAATTCATTAGTAATGTTATTGCAGCAGGTAGTGAGTGTTGTATTTAAGGCATTAAGTGCAGTAAAGGTACCATTGAACTCTGAATTAATTAAAGTGAAGGTGCTATTAAAACCAGTAGCAAGTGCAGTAAAGGTACCATTGAATTCATTGGTGATATTGTTGCAACAAGTGGTGAGTGTAGTATTAAGCGCACTGAGAGCAGTGAATGTACTATTAAATTCGGTATTAAGAGCGTTGATGGCAGTGAAGGTACCAGCAAAATCAGCATTAATAGTGGTTTGAACAGCGCTAATGGCAGTTAATGTACCGTTAATGCTTTCTTGAGTTATAGAAATAAGACTAAAGGTATATTTAAACTGATTATCAATATCATTATCTAGAGCAGTAAGTGTTGTGAAAACGTTATTGAATTCAGTGCTCATAACAGTGAAGGTACCGTTAAAACCAGCAGCAAGAGCAGTATAGGTGCCGTTGAATTCATTGGTAATGTTATTGCAGCAGGTAGTGAGTGTTGTATTTAATGCATTAAGTGCAGTAAAGGTACCATTAGAAGCATTAGTGATTGAATTAAGTACAGTAAAGGTACCATTGAACTCTGAATTAATTAACGTGAAGGTGCTATTAAAACCAGTAGCAAGTGCAGTAAAGGTACCATTGAATTCATTGGTGATGGTGTTGCAGCACGTAGTGAGTGTAGTATTAAGCGCACTGAGAGCAGTGAATGTGCTATTAAATTCGGTATTAAGAGCGTTGATGGCAGTGAAGGTACCAGCAAAATCAGTATTAATAGTTGTTTGAATACTATTAAGAGCCGTGAAAGTACCATTAAATTCATTAGTAATGTTATTGCAGCAGGTAGTGAGTGTTGTATTTAAGGCATTAAGTGCAGTAAAGGTACCATTAGAAGCATTAGTGATTGAATTAAGCACGGTGAAAGTACTATTGAATTCTGAATTAATTAACGTGAAGGTGCTATTAAAACCAGTAGCAAGTGCAGTATAGGTACCATTAAATTCATTGGTGATATTGTTGCAACAAGTGGTGAGTGTAGTATTAAGCGCACTGAGTACGGTGAATGTGCTATTAAATTCGGTATTAAGAGCGTTGATGGCAGTGAAGGTACCAGCAAAATCAGTATTAATAGTTGTTTGAATACTATTAAGAGCCGTGAAAGTACCATTAAATTCATTAGTAATGTTATTGCAGCAGGTAGTGAGTGTTGTATTTAAGGCATTAAGTGCAGTAAAGGTACCATTAGAAGCATTAGTGATTGAATTAAGCACGGTGAAAGTACTATTGAATTCTGAATTAATTAAAGTGAAGGTGCTATTAAAACCAGTAGCAAGTGCAGTATAGGTACCGTTAAATTCATTGGTGATATTGTTGCAACAAGTGGTGAGTGTTGTGTTCAATGCACTGAGCGTAGTAAAGATACCAGAAAAATCTACGGTTGCAGTTACATTGAGATTATTGAGTGTAGTAAACACCCCATTAAATTCGTTAGTAATGTTGTTGCAGCAAGTCGTGAGCGTTGTATTTAATGCACTTAAAACGGTGAAGGTGCTATTGAACTCAGAACTGATTAAGGTGAAGGTACCGTTAAAGCCGGTATCGATTGCAGTGAAGGTTCCGTTAAATTCATTGGTGATATTAGCACAACATGCAGTAAGTGTATTGTTCAGATCTTCAATTATAGTGAAAGCACCTACCAAGTCAGCAAGTTGTGTGGTTAATGTTTCAGTAACTTCTAGTAGTGCAGAAATAGTAATAATCAGGCCTGACGTACTTTCAACGAGTTCATCTACTGCTTCTACTAAAATAGAGGTGGTAACTTCTAAGGTAGCAACCAATGTACTAAATGTTTGAATAACGCTACAGCAACTAGTTAATGTATTTTCAATATCATTGAGTGTGGTAAAGGTGCCATTAAAATTGTTTTCTGTTTGGGCACAGCAGGTGGTTAACGTAGTCTCGATATCATTAAGTACCGTAAATACCCCAGAAAAATCAACCGTTGCAGTTATCATGATATTATCAAGTACGGTGAAGACGCCATTAAATTCATTAGTGATGTTAGCACAACAGGTAGTGAGCGTACTTTCAATATCATTTAAGACGGTAAAAGTTCCATTGAAATTATTTTGAGTTTGAGCACAGCAGGTGGTTAATGTAGTCTCGATATCATTAAGTACCGTGAATACCCCAGTAAAATCAACCGTTGCAGTTATCACGATATTATCAAGTACGGTGAAAACGCCATTAAATTCATTAGTGATGTTAGCACAACAGGTAGTGAGCGTACTTTCAATATCATTTAAGACGGTAAAAGTTCCATTGAAATCATTAGTAAGATAAGCGCAACATGTTGTAAGGGTATTATTAATATCAGTTAGCGTAGTAAACACACCCGAAAAATCAACTGTTGTTGTTATTTGAAGATTATTAAGAACAGTAAAAACGCCATTGAAATCATTAATTAAGGTATCGCAACAATTTATTTGGTTTTGACAACATTCTTGAATGAATATTTGTAATGATTTTAATGCATCTAAAATGGTAGCTAATTCTAATGACTGAGGCCCTACAATTGCATTTTCAGTTCCGATAGGGCGTGGTGCTCGGTTAAGAATGGCTATTGTTGCCGGATCCGTGAGCTTTTTTATAATGAAAGGTAATGCTTGATTTAAATCGATAATATCCACATGTGATAGGCCATTTTGAACAGCTTTACAACAATTAATAAATTCTTGTGGTATTTCTTCTAATGAATTAGTTTCAACACAACTTTCAATGATTAAAGTGAGGAGCTCGGTAAAATTGATGCCGTCAATATTTTCTGGGTTAACATCAAAATAGCGATGGAAATCAGTACAGCATTCTTTTAGATCTTGGTTATACGCTATTTTATGCGATGTAGGTGATGGGTCCTGTGCATGATGGCTATGGGTGATCTGCTCTGTATAATTAATATTTGATATGCTTTGCAATGCGCATATATAAGGGTTAGTAAATAATATAAGAGATAGAATAATGTGTATATAATCATTATTTTTTTTGAAAAGCTTCATATCCAATTCCTTTTTTTTATTTCTTTTTTTATGAAATAATCATATTTTTTATAAAATAACAAGTTTTATAAGATAGAAATAATTGCGTATAAGCTATTAGCCTTATATGATAAAGGTAAAGATAAAGGATTAAAGAGAATGAGGCCTCATAAAATCATGCATTACATGCATCGCACGGCTCAACTTGGATTACTAAGAAGTTGTTTACTTATTGGTAAGCGAATTATGAAAAAATATCAGCATCGTTCATTAAAAGCGAAAGTGCTTGCTAAAAAATCCTTTCATCCATGGTCGTATATAATAAAAAAATATAAATATCGTGCTGATTTTAGTTTTTTTTGGAAGGAAAGAAAAAAGAAATTACAGCTAACAGTTGCTGATATACAACTATCGGTATCTTCTGAAGATCTTTTAACCCAAGCGTTTGAAATTACTAATAACAATTTTACAATTTTAGGATCTTCTAAAAGAAGTTTTACTTATTTGCCATGGCATAGTGATATTCGCTTAGCCCAAACAGATGAGAAAAATAGTTATTTTGATCGTGAGCTATTTTATAAAGAGATACTTATTACTTATGGCACTGATAAAAATCTCATTAAAGATATTAAGGTACCGTGGGAATTATCGCGATTACAGCACTTCTTTGTTTTAGGTGCCGCGTACCAAAAAAGAGCGGATAGTGCATATGTAAGAACGTTTATTGATCATTTTAATGATTGGTATAAAAATAATAGCTTTTTGCTGGGTCCTAACTGGGTATGCCCTATGGATGTTGGTATTAGAGCCGTTAATATAATATGGGCACTTGCATTATTAAAAGATAGTCCTGAATTGTCATTAGATTTTTTACAAACAATAACCGGTAGTTTATATGACCATTTTGTGTATTTAGAACAAAATTGGGAAAAGTATGATGATTTAAAAACATCCAATCATTATTTATCTGATTTAATTGGTTATTTCTATTTATGTTATTATTTCTCTGATTTTGCCGCCATTGCCAAAAAAACACAATGGTGTTATCAAGAATTATTAACAGAATTTGAAAAACAGATTTTTGATGAGGGAACTGATTATGAAGGATCAACTGCGTACCATGTATTAATTACCGAAATTTTTTACCATTTTTATATGCTTGGTCAAAAAATGGGTTTTGTTTTTCCTGATTCATTTATCATCAAATTAAAGCGCATGTTTACCTTTATTGATTGGTGTAAAGCAGGAAAAGAGGAACCATTATTGCTTATTGGTGATAATGATTCGGGTAAAATTTTATTCTATGGGCTCAGTAGTTCGTTAATTGAATCAATGAAAGAAGTGGCTACGAATGAAAAAAAAGATTTTCCAGAATTTGGGCTTTCTATTATTAAAAATGAGCGGGTGCATTGTTCATTACGCCATTATGTATATCAGGAAAAACAGCCTTCTGGCCATTTTCATAATGATGCTGCCAGTATCACTCTTACGGTAAATAATATTCCTCTTTTTATTGATCCTGGTACGTATGTATACACGCCGTCAGCATGGTGGCGTAATTATTTTAGATCAGTTAAACAACATAATACTTTTTATATTCAAGATACTGAACCGGTTGAATTTACTGAACATCTTTTTGAACATAGGATGCCGGCTGCATCCTGCCAATATGAAATTGACAAAATAGATAAGTTAAAAACAGCTCATAATTTATATAAAGAGCGATATGGATTACGGGCATCTCGGGAAATTAGCTGCTTACAGAATAAAATACAAATAACTGATATTTGGCGTTCTCAGCGCTCAATAGATCCACATCTATTTGGTGTATGGAATTTTATGCTTAATCCCGCAATAATTGCTAAAAAAACGATGCATGGATTTAGTTTCATTAATGAAAATCGAGAAATTGCACAATTTACTTCAACGCTCGATTTTGTTATTAAAGATGGTTTTATATCATATGCCTACGGTACTAAAGTGCCTACCGTTCGCTTAGAAGCAGTGGTCAACATAATGCATGATGATCCGGTGATATCTATTATAGAGTTTTAATGGGTGCCATTGCCAACAATAAAATTATTTTCTAGGGCCCAATTATCAATCGCTTCTAAAATCTGCTTACTGGCTGCATTATTTTTTTGAGTTGCTTTGATGATTGCGTCTTTTAATAGTTGCGGATCTATTGCTTGCGGAAATGTCCATTCGAGTAATAAATGTACCAATGGAACATTATTTTCATCGATAGCATAGGTATAGGCAGAATCGCCAAAATTATCATGAATATTAACGTCTGCGCCATTTTCAAGTAATAATTGAGCCAATGAACGCTGTACGCGATTGGACTGCTCTTTTCGTGCGAGTACCATTAATAGGGGTGCGGAGAACCGAGTATAATTTACATCAGCTCCTGAATCTATTAATAACTTAATTAATTTTAATGAAGGGATTTTATTTTCACTTGCAAAAATTGAAATAAGCGTATACAGCATTATTGATAAATCATGAATGGGGAGTGCATTCAATTTTATCCCTAATACTATTTTTTTATATAAATCATTAACCAGAGATGGATATAAACTTATTGCAGAAAAATATTCTATATAATGGTCTGGATTATCATAGGTTAATAATACTTGTAACATTTGTTCACTTGAGGGCTTTAATACCGATTGAATTAAGGTATTTATTGAAGAAATATAAAAATGGGAATTCTTTAATTTATATAATAGGCTTTGTGTAGTAATAATATCATTATTTTTAACTGAATTAATTAATTGCTCAAATAATTCTTTTACCCGTTCAAACAATCCAATAAATAATGGGTCAATTTTTTTATGCATCAACTCATTAATAATATCATCGACAATATATGAAGCGGGTAATCGACGTGCAATTTTAAGTGCAAGCGAATTTAAAAAAAGGTCATTTCGTAATGCAAAATAATATTGCTCATTTACCGTAGATAATCTCGAAAAATCTTTAATAAAATCAAGATATTGTTTTTTTAGATTGGTGATGGTTTCATGAATAGCTAATTGGGTTTCTCTTTTTTTGAATGGTAATCTAACTTTTGGTGGCAAAAGATGTTTTACAACCTTAAGAATAAGTTCCAAAGGAAGTTTTTCCAGTGATGCTTTTTCAGGCTCACGAGATTCCATTGCAAATAATTTTAATGGCAATAATAGTAGAATAAGAATAAAAATAGATAATTTTTTCATGATTTCTCCAATTTAATATATTATAATTGTAATTAAATTATTGATACAAAATCAACAAATAGAATACCAAAAGAACGTAAAACTTATATTGGTAAAGGTGAAATCAAGTTATATAGTATCTAAGTCGTTTTTTTATTTCTTCCATACAATTCCTTCCTGCAAAATGGTAGTATGTAGGTCATCTGGAATGGTATTCATATCAACCACATCAATCATTAAAGGCAAATTTAATCCTTCTAAGACATTTCTTGCTTTACTTATTTCTAAAAAATTAAGCTTTTTGCCTGTATCAATTGCTAGGTCAGTATCTGAAAATGGCTTAGCCGTACCTCGGGCACGCGAACCAAAAAGGTAGATTTTTACACCAGGAAATAAAGCATCGAGTAATCGGATTATTATTTCTTGTTCTTTAATCATTTTAGTTATTAATCTTTGTAACTTATAACATTATAATTACTAAATATAACATTTATATGGCAAGGAAACTATTATGAATAAAATGTTTTTAGTACTGATTTTTGTTATTCCATTTTATGCTAAAGGAATGGAACGACAATATAATAACTCAGAAAAAGAAATAGTAAGGCAACTAGTTAAAACGCCGGGAGGGTTTGCCCAGCGATGTGCTGAGGTATCTATGGAAGCTCAAGCAAAGCAAGCTGCAATTGAAGAGAGAAGACGAAAAGAAAATGAAGATATTGATGGTCTTATTGCCCATACGTTAGCAGATCGCGGCTATATTATAAGGCCAAAATATTATAATGATTCATATGCAAGATTAATGTATGAAAGCATAACTTTATACGAAAATTTTGAAGGAACGGTAAAATATATCGATTTTTCAGGAATTTATCGAATGTATTTGTTACGAGATTTAATTAAGGATCAGCTTAATCGCTCCGAAAGTTTAGCAGAACTCTTATTTAGCACCTGTGATTTAAATAATCGCGGTAAAAAACAATTTACCGGCCCCAATGTAGATTTACTGGCAATAATATTAGAAAATTGTGTTATTAACAAAGACCAAGAAGGGAATAATGTTGTTGATACGAGTAATTTGTTAAAAAATACTGGCTTGATAAATCATTTCTATGCAGCATTGGGGTATACCTCGCTAGGAATTGGGTTGACGGTTGCTGGGTATTATTTAGCAAAATTGATTCAGAAGTAGGTCTTATTTTATTAATGGATCCCCACGCTACGCTCGGGACGACATAGTGGATAATCTCTTAATACTAACCAATCCCTGTTTCTTAACAATCGCCCATTGTTGATGCAAGGTATGCTGATTACTTTTCTTTTGTACTAAAAACCGTTGAATTTCTTTTAATAATTTTTCAGTAAGTTCAAAAGGCACTTGCTCTTGAATGAGCCAATATAATAAAACTCTTTTTTGTAGAAAGTTATCTAATGCTAATAATGATTGCAGATTAAGATACGGTATACCTTCGTTATCCATTATTATTTTTGTGTAAGTATCAAGCGTTAGCTTATATAAAAAGTCATCCGTTTCTTGTAATGAATGGATTGTTCGTAAAAAGTTAGCATCAAAACGCACATCAGTTTCTTGTAACGCAGGTAATACTTTCATGCGGATGCGATTGCGTAAATAATCTAATGAGCAGTTAGTGGGGTCCGTAAGATATTCAATAGAATTATTCTGTAAATATTGCACAATATCAGTTTTATTGGTTTCTAACAGTGGTCTAATATACAAGCCTGCTTTGGGGCGCATACTGGTAAGGCCAGAAAGGGTGGTACCACGAATAAGGCGAATAAAAAATGTTTCTTCTTGATCTTGTAAATGATGCCCCAATGCAATAGCGTTGGCATTATATGCTTGTGCAGCTTCTTCTAAAAAGGTGCGGCGCAATATTCTCCCCATTTCTTCTTTGGAACCAGTTTTTTTAATGGTTATATTTAATTGAGATGCCTTTTTACTGATAAAAGGAATATCAAGCTGTGCGCATAATTGGGTACAAAAAATAACATCTTGGGCAGAATTTGAGCGCCATTCATGATCTAAGTGCGCAGCAATAAGCTTTAGATTATAAGAATCTTTTAAATAATGAAGTATATAAGTCAAAAAAACAGAGTCAGGGCCGCCAGAAAGACCAATAATAATGGTACTTGAGGGGGTAATGAGCTGGTGCTTTTTGATAAATGAATTAATTGAATCGATAATCATACATAAATAAGCATACCAAAAAATTATATTTTTGAAATAATTTTTTTAGAAAACAAAAGGCATCATTTCATTCTAAAAGGTAATTCTTGTTTTCATAAATCTCATTTGAGTAGAATAAACCATAAGGGATAAAAAATGTTCAATCTATTTAATAGGATAATAGATTGCTCCAGTTCAATTAATTCAGGGGGCCTTAATGAAAACATTATCGGTTAAAAATGTTCAAGAAAAAATTCCAGAAATTCTTCCAGTAATACCCACTATGGATGTGGTGGTATTTCCGCATATGATTGTACCGTTATTAGTTCTTGATGAGAAAATAATAAAAGGTATTCAGCATGCTATTGAAAACTCAAAGATGATTATGCTTCTTGCAGCAAAAAAAAGAATTGATAACTACCAAGGAGCTATTGGTACTAAAGATTTATATGAAATTGGTACCGTTGCTTCCATTATGCGTCTTATTAAGATTCCTGAAGGTGGTGTTAAAATCTTGGTGCAAGGATTATGCAAAGCGCATGTTAAAGAAATTATAGCAAATGAAGATTCATTACATGTGCTTATTGAACCATTTGATTATGAAAATGCTGGTAATGATCCAGAACTATTGGCGCAAATAAAAAATATTAAAGAGCTTGCTGAAAAGATGAGTAATTCCGGTCAAGCATTTAGCCCGGATTTTTATGATATTATTGCAAAAATGAACGATCCGCAAAAGATTGCTGATTTCATTCTTTCTCACTTAAATTTAAGCGTTGAAGATGCTCAAATGCTTCTAGAAAAAAAGACCAATAAGGAGTTCTTAGAAGGAATTTATTATTTTCTTTCTCGTGAAGTTGAAGTTGCGGAGGTGCAAGAGCGCATTAAGAATCGTGCACGTGAATCGATGAATAAATCTCAAAAAGAGTTTTATTTACGTGAGCAGATGAAAGCAATTAAAAAAGAGCTTGGTGAAGATGATATTGAAGAAATAGAAGCTATGCGTGCAAAATTAGCACAATTAGATCTCACTAAAGAAGCGCACACCGAAGTTAAACGGCAAATTAATCGCTTAGAGCGCACGGCACAAGATTCAATGGAAGCATCAGTGACCAGAAACTATATTGAATGGATTTTGGCACTCCCGTGGGGTAAAGAAACGGTCGATAATTTAGAAATAAAACATGCCAAGGATATATTAGACCAAGATCATTATGGTCTTGGGGATATTAAAGAACGGATTTTAGATTTTATTTCAATACGTAATCTTAAAGAAGATGGGTATACGCCAATTTTGTGTTTCGCAGGGCCTCCAGGGACTGGTAAAACGTCTTTAGGAGCTTCGATTGCAAAAAGTCTTGGCCGCGAATATTTTAGAGTTTCACTCGGTGGCGTAAAGGATGAAGCAGAGATTCGTGGTCATCGCCGCACCTATGTGGGAGCAATGCCTGGTCGTTTTATACAAGGATTTAGAAAAGCTGGATCAATAAATCCGGTTATTATTATTGATGAACTTGATAAAATTGGTGCTGATTTCAGAGGTGATCCATCAGCAGCCATGCTTGAAGTATTGGATCCAAGCCAAAATAAAACGTTTTATGACAACTATTTAGGGGTGGCATTTGATCTTTCAAAAGTGATCTTTATCGCTACCGCTAATAATCTTGAATCAATCTCTGAACCGTTACGTGATCGTATGGAAGTGATACAACTTTCAGGTTATACCATTATGGAAAAACTCAATATTTGTAAGCATCATCTGATTAAAAAGGCGGTTCATGATACTGGTATTAATCATACCGATATTATTTTTACTGATGATATTATTCATGATGTTATTGGTAATTATACCCGTGAAGCAGGGGTGCGCCAATTAGAACGCGTTATTAGAAAAATGTGTTGTAAGGTTGCGCGTTCTATTGTTGAAGAGAATAGACGTATAGAATTTACCCAGGATAATATTGAAAAATATCTGGGTCCTCGTAAATTTATTGAAGACTATGTGGAAAATGAGCATCAGGTTGGTATCACCAATGGCCTTGCATGGACCCCATATGGCGGTGAGATGATCAAAATTGAAGCCGTGGTAATGCCTGGTAAAGGGAAATTGATATTAACGGGGCAATTGGGAAGCGTTATGCAAGAATCAGCACAAGCAGCACTTAGTTATGCGCGGGTGCATGCTAAGGCATTAGGTATTAATAAAACAATGTTTACCCAATATGATTTACATGTACATGTACCGGCAGGTGGGGTGCCAAAAGACGGGCCTTCTGCTGGTGTTACGCTTCTTTCCTCTATATTATCGGCATTAACACAAAAACCGATCAATGCTAATTATGCAATGACGGGGGAACTTAATTTACGGGGTAATGTAATGCCTATTGGTGGGGTCAAAGAAAAGATTTTAGCAGCAAAAAGAAACAAAGTACCGCATGTTATTTTACCGCAAAAAAATAAAAGTGATCTTGTTGGGTTTGAAGAAATAATGCAAGATGTTAATATTATTTGGGTAAATCATGCTCAAGAAGTACTTGATCATGTTCTTATCAACCCTAAGAAGCAGTAAATTATCATTATAAATGAAAATAGTAACAGTAGGCGGCGCCACGCAGGATATTTTTTTACATTATGAAGATGGGCAAACCATCGAAATTGAAAGCAAATTTGAAAAAAAATCCTTCCTGTTATTGCAGGAAGGATCAAAAATAGAGATAAAACAGCTTTCATATTGCATTGGGGGTGGCGCTACTAATACTGCGGTTTCATTTAGACGCTTAGGATTTGAAGTAGCTTCATTTTTTAAAGTTGGAGCTGATGATCAGGGTGCCCTTATTTTAAAATCACTTGAAAAAGAAGGAATTGATGTTAGTTATTGTCTCATAGATGATACGGCACAAACAGGAGTTTCTTATATTATTCCATCGCACACGGGCGATCGCACCATACTTGCTTACCGTGGTGCCAACGCGGCATTAAAAAAAGAGGAAATTCCTGAAACACTGTTTGATAAAAGTTCATTGTTATATATTACTTCATTAAGTGGTCGATCTTCACACATACTATTGCCATTATGTCAAGAAGCAAAAAAGAAGGGTTTATTAGTTGCTACAAATCCTGGAACGAGCCAATTAATGGCTGGCGCACAGGATATTCGCCGTTCATTACCATCCATTGATATTTTTATTTTGAATCGTGATGAAGCAGCACTGTTGCTGATGAGCATACTCGAATCTGAAGAAAACGTACCTACACAATTAAAGCAAAAAGTAGCTTCCCAAGAAAAGCTACCATCATTATTACAGTATTTATGTACGTATAAAGAGTATTGTTTTAATGTAGTTCATTTTTTCCAAACCATTAGTTCATTTGGTCCTAAAACAATTGTGGTTACCAATGGTGCTGAAGGAGTTTATGTATTTTGTGGAGGAATTATCTATTTTCATCCAAGTGTTCCAATAAAACCAGTAAGCACGGTAGGTGCTGGTGATGCATTTGGTTCAGCATTTGTAGCAGGTTTGTTGAAATATGATTCAATAGAATATGCAATACGTGCGGGCATTTTAAATAGTGTTTCGGTAATAACGCATAGTGATGCAAAAGAAGGATTGTTAACTGCACAGCAGTTAGAAAAAGAGATGAGTAGATTAGATAAAGATTTGTTACAAATTTTTAAATAAAAAAAGCCTGTATTTTTCGTACAGGCTTTTTTTATTATTCGAATTTTCCGAACGTTTTTTATTTTGTTTTACCGTCTATGATGTCGTTTAAGGCTTTAGTTGTTTTAGATTGTGCCGCAGCTTTTTCAGCTTCTATTTGCTCAAGCAATCGTGATCTCTCTTGACTAAGATCATTATATTCTTTGTCAATAGTGATAGAAGAATTGCAGAGACCAAGTTCCGCTAAACGAGTGTCTATTTGATCTAATTGCATATCTGCTGTCGCTTTTGTAGGAATTGAATCGGTAGGGAATACGGTTTTGATATTAATGATTCTAATCCATTTACCATTCCCTTTATCGAGCTTTAATGTATGCGAATTTTCAAGAGCAAAAGCTATTCTACCTAAAATTTGGTCTGTTGTTTCATTATCTTTTTTAATTTTTGCTATTAATGCTAAATTTTCAAGTTTTAGATAGCCAAATCCTAGTGCTGCAATTGAGCATGCAGCTTTTCTTTCATTTACCCAATTCCATATACCTTGAGTAAAATTCCAAACAAGTTTTGGAGAATTCTTTATATAGGAATTTTGAAATCCATTTTTATAAACATTGTAGCCATCAATTAGTATACAACTGCCTACTGCAATTCCACCTACCCAAGATGCATAGTATTTCATATTAAAAGGAGCGGCAGCCGGTTTTGAGGAGCCTGCATCACTTGTCTTCATACCATACATTTGTAAGGAGCAACTCAGCAATAAAAGTGTAGAAATTTTTCCAATAAAATTCATGATTTTCCTCATGGTTAAAATAAAAAAATATAATCACAAAAGATTATATAAAAAATTTAAAAATATACAATCAACATTTTAATGAAGAATGTTGTATTAATACAAGAAAAGATGTAAAAAAGTCTCAGTCAACGCCTTTTGAAATAGGTGACGGTAAGTCATTGTTCGATTCCTGTTGTGCTATTTGCAATAGATTACGGCATAACATTTGTTGTGCATCTTCTATCTCTTGGGGCAACATACCAAATGCTGGTCCGAAAATTGCCATAGATTGTTGTGCAATATCCATTTGTTGTGCCATATCAATAGGATTCAGCTGTAATTGTTCAGAACCCGCACCTAGGTTTGCATAATATTTAAGCGGATTATAAATTGTTTTTTCTAGCAGATAAATTTTTCTATGTAAATAAGCATTCCATAATCCAAAGGTTGCTCCCCATCCAATAACTGCCTGTTTCAAATCATGTAACGTCACCATGTTTTTACCAAAACGCCAGATTGATTGTAATGAGTTCTTTAGATAGGAATGTTCTAAACCATTTTTATAAATATTGATACTATCAAAAAGAGCAAAACACGTTCCTAAACCAGTAATTGTCCAACCAATATTTTTTTTAGTTAAAAAAGAACTATTCTTCCGTTCCATTCCATATAATGGTACTGCTGCGCAAAATAATAGTAAAAAACTAAAATATTTTTGGCTTTTATTCATGTTTTCTCCTTTATAAATATAATATTATTATTTTATATACCCTTATTTTTTATACCTTATGAATTTTTTGCTCTTAAGTGTAAGAAAATGGTATATGATAAAAATAAATTCACCAAATGATTATCAGACAATTCCATATTAGAAAATTTTAAAGGCGATCTTTCCCTTTATTATTTGATGAATTTTCTGAGGAAGAATCCTGTAAAGCATTATTATTTATCTTAGATTCATCAATTTGTATTGTCCATGAATCGGATAGAGGTTGCCACTTCCAATAATCCTTATATTGTTTCTTTTTACACACAGTTAGTGCTTTAAATTGTTGTTGAATTTGATCAAAAGCTTTCTGGTATTCGTTTTTGGTAACAAAATTTTCCGAGAGTTCATTTGATTGTTTTTTAATTTCGTTTAACACTTCAATTAGCTGTTTATTTTGTTCAAACATGATCTGATAATCAGAGTTAATTCGTTTATTATTTGAATAATCTTTATACCAGCGCCATCCATTAAAAATAGCGCATGTGGCAAATAAGGTATGGAATGCTTTTTTGGGATGTTGTACGGTCCAAAGATTTTTTGCAAGATTCCATGCAGTATTTGAAGATTGCTTAATATAAGAATGCTCATAACCATTTTTATAAATATTTAAGCAATCAAAAAGTGTAAAGCAGGCACCCAATCCAATCATGCTGCCATACAATGTTTTTTTGGAGAACCATGAAGAATAAGGGGAAGGTGTAGGGTTGTTTGCTTCTTGGGGATTGGATAAAGAATTGATTTGTTGATCCATTTTATCAGGTTCTGGGTTTGTTCTGGTGATTGTATTTCCGTCAAGAAGTTGTGTACCATTTGATCTACCTGGAACTGTTTTACTGGTATGGTGATTATTTTTTACCGTTGTTTCGGTTACGGTACGTTTTATAGAATTTTCACCTTCGTCATTTGTTCTATTACGTTCTATTACGAATGCATCTGTTTCGTTAACTAAAGTTTGCCTTACTGATTTTTGATCCAGTTCCATACTCCAAAGCTGTGGCACGTAACTAAATAGTCCTAAAATCATTATTTTTGCATATTTATTCATAATGTTCCCTTATAATGGAATTTTGTTTTCGTTCCAGATAAGTATATAAAAAATAATTAAATATACCATTATGAAATTTAAAAAAGGGCTGTTTTATATCCCTATTATTTTTTATACAATTAATTATGATTAAAAATATGGCTTACCGTAGGGTATAATGGTACATAAATCAATAATTTCGTTACATACTGTTTTTAAAGAATTTAAACAAACTACCAATTCTTTATCTGTTTTAAAAAAAATTACTGTTGAGTTTGAACAAGCTAAAACGTATGCAATTACTGGGCCTTCAGGATCAGGAAAATCAACGCTCTTGCAATTAATTGCGGGCATTGAATTACCCACCAGTGGAACTATTTGTTTTAATAACGAAGACATTGCAGCGCAATCAGCGCACGCAAAACAAGCATTTTATAATAAAACGCTGGGTATTGTTTTTCAGCTTCCCTATTTAATTAATGAATTAACGGTATTAGAAAATGTGATGCTTAAGCAGCTCATTAAACCAGATAATAAAAAAGCTAAAGAAGAAGCATATCTATTATTAGAGCAATTAGGGATTATTGATAAAGCAGCTTGGTACCCCCAGCGGCTATCAGGGGGACAGCAGCAGCGGGTGGCATTGGCACGGGCCTTACTTAATAAGCCGGCTTTTCTATTAGCCGATGAGCCTACTGGTAATCTAGATGAACATAATGCGCAAAGCCTTATTGAATTGCTTTTCAGTTATCAGCGGGAGTACCAAATGGGTCTTATTATAAGCTCGCATGATTATGCAGTTATTGATAAAATGGAGATGGTAATGACTCTCAATGATGGTTTTTTATTTCACCAAAATAAGGAATTAGGATATGGCAAAAGAATCAACGATTATCGTCAACCAAGCAACAGCGCATAATGAATCGCTAACTAAAAAAAATCTTATTAGTAAAATGATTCAAGTGGGTTCTTCCACGCTTATGAGCCGTATACTGGGATTAGCACGTGAACTTTTAATGTCACGATATTTGGGAGTGGGTGAAATCGCTGATGCATTTATTACCGCCTTTAAAATTCCTAATTCATTGCGTAAAATATTCGCTGAAGGTGCATTAAGCGCTGCTTGTATTCCAACCTTTATTTCTGTTATGAAAAAAGAATCTCAAAAAGAAGCTCAAAAAGAAGCAAGCGCCTTAATGTCACTTTCATTTTTATTTTTTGAGGGAATATTGTTAACCCTTTGCTTATTGGTATTCTGGCAGACAGAATGGGTTATTCGCCTTATTGCGCCGGGGTGGTTTTTGGTGCCTGGTGCAAAAATATTTCATTCTACTATACCGATACTCGGTGCACTCTTTGAATGGATCGCGCCAGCCTGGTATGTAGAAGCTTCCCTTACTGCTCAAATCATTCATGCTATCGACTTTTTACATATTTTGATTGCTTTTATTATTTTTCTTTCCTGTAGCGCCTTACTGGCTGGTGCCTTACAATCAGTAAATCATTTTTTTGTTCCTGCTATTGGGCCGGTGCTTTTAAATATTGCTTTTATTGGTGGATTACTAGCATGCCTTAAAGTAGGCTTATCCATACAAGGATTATGTTATTGTATTCTATTAGGCGGTTTTTTACAGTTTGTATTGCATATTATAATGTATTTTAAATTGCGCTTTTCTTTTGCAATGCCAACCACCAGTACATGGGTGCATTTTAATGCCATCTTAAAAAAATTCTTACCATGCTTACTGAGTATGAGTATTTTAGAGTTGAATTTATTTATGAGTACTACGTTAGCAACGTATTTGCCTAAAGGTTCAATTTCGTTATTAAACTATACCAACCGATTCATGGGCATTCCACTTGGAGTATTAGTTGGTACTTTTTCTACAATTCTACTCCCTTATTTTTCACGGGTGAGCATCTATGCACCGCGTCGATTGGGGGTATATTTATTTGAAGCATCAAAAATGGTTTTCTGGGTTACCATTCCCTGTACGCTTATTATGAGTATTCTTGCGCAAAAAATTTTTCAGACTATTTTCTTATCAGATAAATTTTCACTCATGCATGTAGAGCAAGCAGGTCAATTATTAACTATTTTTTTAAGCGGATTATTCTTCTTTTCTTTATATAAAATTTTACTCAATATCTACTATGCACTCCATGATACCAAGACGCCGTGCTATATTTCCGTCGCTGTATTGGGAATCAATTACGCTTTATGCAAATTACTTACGCCATTCTTTGAGGTACATGGATTGGCGCTTGCATTTGTTCTTACCAATATAATTCATGTGAGTTTATTTACCTTATTTCTATACAGAAATTTTAACTTATCGCTCTATATTAAACCGTTTTTAGAATTTGCAGCCCATGCTTCACTACAAATAATGATGGTAGTTGGGTTATTTATTATATTGTATCAGGGCGGACAATTTTTTATTTATCATGCAATGTCCGATTGGTATGCGCACTTTTTATTAAATAAGTTTGGTTTTTGGTTGTGGGTTGGGCCATTATGTGGACTTTCAATAGCATTGCTTATAAAAACAAGAAGATTATTTAATGTTGAGCTTTATTTTCTGGATTGATAGCGTATGAGAACAGAATATTCTGCCGGAGTGGTTATTTTCTATAAAGAGAAGCGTACTTTACTATTCTTATTGTTACAGTATGAGCGGCAAACAAAAGATTCTCCGTATTGGGATTTGCCAAAAGGGCATATTGAAAAAGGCGAATCA
This sequence comes from Candidatus Babeliales bacterium, assembly GCA_963722075.1. Taxonomy (GTDB): domain Bacteria; phylum Babelota; class Babeliae; order Babelales; family JANWKD01; genus CAVRJM01. Next base: position 98,536 of record CAVRJM010000001.1, read on the forward strand.
AGGCAAGAAACAGCATTGCGAGAATTAAAAGAAGAAACGGGATTGGAAGGAACCATACTACCGGGTTTCCAAGAGGAATTTACTTATTATTTTAAAGATCCAAAAACAGATGAATTGGTACATAAAACGGTCTATTTTTTCATTGCCCAAGCGTTCAGCAAAAATGTCCAGTTGTCATTTGAACATAGCGGGTATGAATGGCTTACGTATAGAAAAGCTGTAAATCAATTGACCTACAAGAATGCAAAAGAATTGCTTAAAAAAGTGTATGAATTTCTAAAAGAGCGGAAATAATTGGTGGCGGGGGCTGGATTTGAACCAGCGACCTTTGGGTTATGAGCCCAACGAGCTACCAGGCTGCTCTACCCCGCGTCGAATTTCAAGAACTTATTGATAATCCCAATAGTACAGCCTTTTTTCATATTGTCAAATTAAATTATAGTTTAAAAATCTAAATTGTGGGCTGATTGTTTTATATTTTCTCTTGTTAGTCCAATCATTTGTAGGATTATGGAGAAATCATTAAATGATGGTGATGGCATTGCCAGACGAGAAAAAGAGGTTCCGCATATGTTATCCCCTTCTAAGGATGGTATGCATTTTTGAATAAGAGGTAGTTCAGGCATCTTAAAACAGATATTTGGTGAGCAACAGCATGCTAAGATACCTACGGTGGTTGAGCAGAGAATGCAGGTGCAAAGAAGCGGTACTAAAATAGGCTTTGAAGCTATACATCCTAAAATCGTTGATAAGCAGCACATAGAAGAAGCACACGCTTGTTCAAGCGGTACACAATAACGACTTGTCGCGATACAATTGATGACAAGATTTGAACGATATTTCCGCTGCATAACATATCGATATAATCTTTCCAACAGCTCTTGACGTAGTAAGCAATAATCAACTTTGCTAATATTCTCTTCAATGAGCGAAGGGGGAGTAAGTGTATTATCTTGGTAATCATCTAATATTTTTGCACATCCATATTCATTAATTAACCAGCAACGGAGGCATGCATGAAGCAATTGTAGATCATTAAAATAAGGAGATGGTTGTTTTAATTTTCTGCCAAATTGCAAAGCTCGTCGCAATAGTTTTTCTTTAGGTAAAGTTTGCTCTTTTATACCTTTAATTAAGCATTTTACGTGATACAATGCGAGCTTGTTGCTTGATTGGTTTACCGTTTCTTTTGTTAGGTATTTAAGATGTATAAAATAAGCCAATGCTGCATTATCAAGAAAAGGAACGATATAAGCGATGATTTCACGCGGTAAATTTAGAAAGCGTTCCATTAATTCTTTTGTTTCTTTTGAAATAGGAGTACGGGGCTTAGGTTGGTTTGATGATTTTGCTAATAACGGCGTGTGCTCATTATAGTCATCATAATCCTCTTGATCGATATCTGATAATAAGGTAGCAATTCCTTCCTGAAAATCATGAGCGTAGTACGGCTTTGATGAAGAGGCTTCCATTTCCCACTCCATGCCCAGCAAAGAAAAAGATGATAACCAAAGTACGCAAAAAAGTATTGAATGAGTTATTTTCATTTTGAAGGTTCCTTATTTATTCTTTCTAAAACAACCACGGCGGTGGCATATGATTTATTATGAGTCAAAGAAAGATGTGCGTGAATAGTTTCTTTATGTATCAAGAATTCAGATAGTTGATCCCATTGTATTTGAAGGTAGGGAGCATTGAGCTGATTATGGATAATTTCAACTTTTTTACAAATAGTTAAAAAAGGAGCTTTTTGCGTACTGCTTGTTGAAAAAGCCTTAAAAAAGGCTTCTTTGGCTGCAAATCGTACCGCAAAACGTTCTGCATTTTTAATTTTATTACTAAGGCAATATCCAATTTCCACTGCAGAAAACACCTTTAAAAGGGTTTTTTGTGGGTATTGATGCCAGAGATTAAACCGGGATATTTCTATAGAATCGATACCGAGCGCAATAATCATAATTTCAGATTGACATTAATTTTATATGTGATATTATATATACTAATTATTTATTTATCATATATTTTATCAATGGAATATTTTTTATGAAGAAACTTCTTTTATTTTTATTTATTTGTTTATTAGAGTTTAGTTTACTTGCTATGGAAGTCCCTGAGGCTAGTGAAAAAATGGTGATTTCAAATAATGATATTAAAAAGCAACGGCTAATGAAATTGAAAATATATATCAATCAATATATTGTCGGTGAAAAGCGTAATTACTCAGTTAATGAAATTATGGAAGAAGCTGAAAGATTTTATACGGAAAACACTGGCGAGTTTTTAAATTTACCCACTAATAAAGCATTGTATAGTAAAGTAGCCAGCAGGATGGATAAAAAAAGAGATAAAATTGCTATCGATTTTATTATGTATGCAAAGACCGTTGATTTGGAATCACCATATTACTCAAAAGACGAATTATTAAGCGAAATAGAGGGATATATTAAAAATGGTGGAACAATTTTAGATAGTGCATACAGCGAATTATATGAAAGCATTGTTGATACTATTTTAACAAAAAAAATAGTTGAAGCCGGGCAGGAATTATCTGGGCTACAAAAAGAAGTAAAAGAAATGAAAGCAAAAAATGGATTTATAAAATTAATGTATGGTTTTTCTGATAACGATCAATTAGAGAATATAAATGAAGATTTACTTGATTTTCCTCCAGTTCCATTGTTGGATTTGCCTTCAGTGCCTTTGAAGAAAAGTAAGAACGTTTCCAAAAGAATAATTGAGTCAAATAAATCTAAGAAAGAGTAATCAAAGCAAATAATATATGGAGTATTTTTTATGAGAAAATTATTTTTACTACTATTTATATGTTTATTGGATTTTAGTTTAACTGCTATGCAACCTACTAAAGAATTTGAAAATAATATGCCATCGGTGGCTTCAAGTTATTTTGTTAAATGTGGAGCAGTATTAAAAGAATTTGAGAATTATTTAAAAAAATACAAAAGAGGGGCTTGTTGTACCTTTGAGGATTCAGAATCAATAAGCTTGCAAGAAGAAATTTTAATAAGAGCAAGGAAATTGGCTGAGGAAGATCCAGAGGAGTTTTGCACAACTGAATTTTGCGTATTATATGAAATGATAATTAATGAAATCTTTGAGGATGAAGAAATAAAAAAAGCATTGGAAGAGGTTAAGAGATTGAAAAAGGAACATATTAGTATTCAAAATGACAATTCTCGATTGCGAGCACAATTAAGGCAATGCCAATCGGAGCCAAAGGAATTGGATGAATTAGATTTGAATGCAACCCAAGATAATTTCTCCGATGAATCTTATTAAATGCCAAGCGGCAATACATAGGTTGGCAAAGTATATTTGTACACTCGATTCCTCCCATAAGGTATCGGGTAAAAGATGGACTAAGTTCCCTTATTGATGCAGTTGAACTCGCTCGTGAACAGCAACAAGACAATACTTGAAAAAAACAAAAAAACAAAAACGAAATTAAAGAAATCAAAAAGAGCTAAAAAAAATAAATAATCATTTTTTAGCTTTTGTTTAAATGGAGTATTGTAATGAATAAATTTTTTTTATTCCTATCATTTTTGTATATAGGTACTGTCGGACATGTTCTTATCCCTATGGATTATAACGCTGTATCCATATATCAAAACGAGTCACCGATGGTTTTAGATGATCTATCTAAAGCAATATTAGGTGGATTAAGAAATTATATACGAGAACAAAAAAAAGAAGACGCTTATGTGGAAGCTGAAAAGTTACTGCAAGCAACAAAGCTGGTGAAGCAAAACCCATTTCAATTCTCTACCATTCTACCTTCTGAATTATATGAAATAGTAATTAATAATATTTTGAAAAAGGCACTTCATGAGGTACAAGAATTACAAAAAGAGTTTCAAAATATACAAAAAGAAATGAAAGATATAGCTGGGCAGGTTAATACACTAATTAATCAGCAGCAATTGGCTCAACCTGTTGAAGCGTTGCCGGTATATGAACCGTTTAAGCCATTTAATTTTGTTTCTTATTCTCTTGAAGATATGGGAGAGGAATCTCTTTTATCAGAAATTATATTGGGACCTGATAATTACAATGATGGTGAGCATGAAAATCAAATTGATCTTGTTGTTGCAATGAGCCAGGTAGAAGGACAACAACCTGATAATGATCGTGCTTATAATCCTTTTCATGGAAAAAGTTCGGCTTTGGTAAGTGGCAGTAATCATAAAGGGCCTTTTTTAGCAGAAATGGAAAAAGGAAAGCATTTACGTAGGAAGTTAGTAAGCCCTTACCAAAAAAGAAAAAAATCAACCAAAAAAACGGGACGATTCGAAAAAACTAATTCAGAAGAAAATGATCACTAATAATGTAGGCTCTGTTGAGTTTTAAAATGAAATATCCCAATCGATATATTAATCAGATTAAATGTAAGTTTTTTCTTCAGTAAATTAGTGTCAGATTAATCACTGGATCCTTACGTCTTCTTTGCTCCTTAGGATGACAATTGTGATCATTATGTCATTCTGAGACGAAGTCGTAAGAATCCAGCTATAAAAATAAAATCAAAATTTATAAGTGTTGAATATTGCTTGCTATAAAAACTTAACAGAACCTAATTATCTCACAGAAATAAAAAATTTTATTGTTATATCTTTTCAAGAGCCTGATCAAGTGAGCGATAACTAATTGCTTCAAGAATATGAGGCAATTGGATGCATTCTTGTTCTTCTAAATCCGCAATGGTTCGCGCAACTTTAAGAATTTTATGATACCCGCGCATACTCAGATGTAATCGATCAAAGGCTTTCTGTAATGCGGCTTGAGCGTCATTGCTCAGCACACAAAACTTATCAATCATATCGGAACTCATATTGCTATTAAAAAATGCGGTACCAAAACGTTTTTCTTGTAATATGATTGCTTTTTGTACTGCTTGGTATAATTGTTCGGAGCTTTGATTCAATTGCGTATTATGAATATCAGTATATTCAATAGGCTGAATATTTATCTGTAAATCAATGCGATCTAATAAAGGGCCTGATAGTTTTTCTAAATAGCGTTTAATATGATGAGCATTACAACTACAGTTCTTTTTTTTATCACCAAAATAACCGCATGGGCAAGGATTTAATGCTGCTATTAATAAAAAGTTTGCCGGAAAATTAAGGGTATGATTAGCGCGGGAAATAGAAACATTTTTATTTTCCAGTGGCTGGCGCAAGACTTCAAGGGTGGAGCGTCTAAATTCAGTTAATTCATCCAAAAAAAGAATGCCGTTATGAGTTAAGCTAATTTCACCTGGTTGTGGAAATGAACCACCGCCTACTAATCCTGCCTGAGAAATAGTATGGTGCGGATTTCTAAAGGGGCGTTCGGTGATTAATCGATTGTTTAATAACTTACCGTTAACTGAATAGATCTTGCTTGTTTCAATAATCTCATCAAATGACATAGGCGGCATAATAGTTGGTAACCGTTTTGCGAGCATCGTTTTTCCTGAACCTGGTGAACCAATAAAAAGGATATTATGTCTACCAGCTGCACAAATTTGCAGCGCACGTTTTGCTTGCTGCTGACCCTTAACTTGGTTAAAATCAACCATATCAATTGATCGTTTTTCCAGTGGCTTATTATGGAGGCCGCCCATAATTGGATTAATGGTAATTTCGTTATTTAAATAGCCTATTAATTGAACAAGATCTTTAACGCCAATTACTTCTAATCCGCTCATTAATGAAGCTTCAAAAACATTTGATTCGGGTAAAATAATTCTTTTTTTTCTAAGCTACGAGCGTTGCAAGCGATTGCTAATGCTCCCTTAATAGGTCGTATTGACCCATCAAGCGATAATTCACCAATAAATAATGTTTCTTCTAAAAATTGCATTGATATATGTACTAAACCACTTGCTTGTAAAATTCCCACGGTGATAGGTAAATCAAAGAGAGTTCCTTCTTTTTTTAAATCAGCAGGTGCTAAATTTACCGTAATTCTACGCTCAGGTAATCGTACACCACTATTTTTGAGGGCAGTATCAATTCGTTGACGACTTTCATTAATAGCCCGATCGGGTAGTCCAACGATAAAAAACTGCATCATACCAAAAGAAAGGTCTACTTCAATATGAACGTTATAAGCATCTACTCCCAAAGTGGTAGCTGAATAAATGGTAGCGTGCATAAAAATTACCTATTATGAAAAAAATAAAAATTTTACATTGCATAATTATAATGATTGTATAACATCTTTTATTTTTTGGGAAATTTTTAGTTACTCACTATTTGTAGGCATTTGGATATCTGCTGACTGTATGTATTTCAAATTCAAAGCTTCAATATAAAGAATTAAAAGAAGCAGTCGTTGCGATCCAGCCTTCGCCAGAAGGGCTTCGGTGGACATGGCTTGCGAAGCAATCCAGATTCAAAAAGTAAAATCTTCATCTTCAATACTATTTCGTTATTGATTAATTATGGTAAGACAAAAATTCTAATTATTTATTTGTATTTTTACTTTTTAGAAGGCTGCACGGCTAAGGAAAATCCTACTGCATTCAGTAAAGATATGATATTGGTTAGTTTTGGATTACCTTTTTCTGAAAGAATACGATAAAGGTTTTCACGGCTTATATTTGTTTTTCTAGCAAGCTCTGTCATTTCTCCACCTTGTGCTTCACAAACATTTTTTAATGCAAGTAAAAAAACACGTGGATCTTCATCGGTAAGTGCTATATTAAGATATGCAGTTGCAAGTTCAGGATCTTGTAAATCTTGCATAAGTTTTTCTTGATAATCTCTAAATTTTCTTTTCATTGTAATTCCTTATATCTAGCCAATATTGTTTTGCTTTTTTAATATCACGATTCTGGCTTTTCTTCTCCCCCCTGTTAATAAAATAACAATAGTGGACCTCTGTTTGCCAAAATAAATTCGATATCCTGGACCGTAATCTAGGATAAGTTTCCCAAATTCCGTCACCGTCCTGAATCATCTTAGAATTCCCAAAATTACCAAGTCTAACTCTATCCAATCTGTTTTTTACAACAGCCTGGGTAACTTTATCAAGGCCATCTTCCCAATCGGAATAAGGCTCTTTTCCTGTATCTGTAGAATAAATAATCTCATAATTTAAGTGTAACATAAAGGTCACACAATTACAAGCTAACAATAAGAAATCCTTTACCGTATTTGGGGTAATGGAGAGCTTACGAACCTGCCAAGCAATTAAAAGATGCGCTTTTTTTAAATTATTTTAAACTGATATAGAACTGTACATAAATTCATTCAGCGCATAAAATAGGTTATTTAAATCGATATAACATTAAAAAAATCATAATAAATCAAATATAGGAATTTAATGAAATGATATATTTTAAGAAGAATTTATTGCTTTTCAGCGTTTTTTTAATTTTTTATGCACAATCAACCGTAAGAAATCAGCTACATAAGAATTATGTTATTGATTTACCATTTTATCCTACTCATTGTAAGGTTATCAAAAACGATTTTACTGCCTCAAATAACCCAGCAAAGCATATTGATCTTTTTTTAACCGGTACCAATCAAGAATTAAAAAATTCGTCATTATTACGATGCGCTGTAATTAATAATCCGCATAAAAATGTAACGATACCTTCTAGCTTAATTTCTGAAACGCTCACTCTTAATAAGGAACCCAAACAGCCTAATCCGCTGTATGATAAAGATATTTCGTTATTGGGTACTTTTAATCAAAATCCGGTGGTAGTAACTAAGCAATCGCCGGCAACTATATGCATGCTAGAAAACTTTAAACTTGATCAACAAACTATGTTGATGACGTCAACCTTATGTGATGCTCAGGGCTTTCCATCTGCAGGTATCGTGGGATTAGCAACCGCACTAACCGGAACTGCTCAACATGAATTGCATCCTTATGTTTTTGCTGCGGTCAAAAGAAATGAAGGTACTTTTGGCCAAGAGGGAAGTGGTATAGCAGTCGTAAAACATGATAATAAGACTATTGAAGAAACCATAAAACATAATGATGGCAATGAAACTACCAACCAAAGAAAAGAGTATTTTTTTACCATTATGAATAATGGAGATGAACCTGATCAAATTAAAGCTGCTTCCCTTATAAATAGTTCATTGTCAATTAACGGCGGTATTCCAATTGTTGCTGATGATATCGTTGATATGTGCTGGAATCCTTATCTAGAAAGGTTATACGTTGCCTTGCAGGTAACTAATGCGCCAACAAATACAGAATTGCAAGGTTCGCGCGCTTTATTATTAGGGCGCATTGATTCACATGAGCGATTAGTTTTCGATCCTATTGCGCCTGATGATAGTTTTTATACTGATAATGCACTTATTGGCGCCTGTGGCAGTGGTAAGAAAATCTCATTACACAAAGTACGTTCGATGCTTACTAGTACTGGATTTCCGTACTTAATAGTAATAGGTGGCGTTGGAGAGCCTACGCAGACATCAAAAAATATTTATGCGCTTCCTTTGACCGATACATCATTTAATAAAAAAAGAGTTGAGTTGATGGAGGATAAAAATCACGGCACTATAGCCTCTAAATATTCTATTACCGGTGATAATTATATTGTGCTTGCTCGTGGACGTAAATTATACGGTCGCGATTACCAAGAATGGGCGCAATCTGCTGATCAAATGCCAGCGATGCATGATGCAGCAGTAAAAATAGGGGGCACTTTAGAATTACCTAATGAAATAACCGATGTTATTATTTGCGGTGATGCAATTTTTGTAACGATTGGTCAAGCAGGAAATGGGCAATATCCTGGTATATTTCATTCACAAGCAATTCTTGATGGCCAAGGTCGTATTGTTAGTTGGACAGCATGGCAACGGGTTGGTGGTATTATCGAAGGCGTTCGAACGGCAATTATAAATCCTGAACATCATTTTTTTGGTTATTTACCTATGGATAAACCACAATTAATTTGTAAGGTGCAGATTGATTTATCAAAGACTGATTCCCATAATAATGATGAATATGGTGATATTGCTGATCCCATAAATCAATTTTTTGCGCCTGAAGAAGGTGGTGTGCAAGGAATATTTGATTTTCCATGTGGGACTGCCGGGTTGGGAAATCAGCAATGCGTGAGTATGATGATTGCTACCGGCTATAAAAAAATTATGTTGCTTGAAACAGGAAGTAATGATACAAATGGTTATTTTCAACCCTATGTAAATCAATTTACTGATATAGAATATTGTCCGGAATCGACTATACCGGCAATCAATGTAGCTCAAGAAGAACCAAAGGTATTAGCATTATCAGGCGGTGTTCTTGATGAACTGGGGAGCATACTGGCAGCAGCAATAGTAACTGATGGGGCGTATTCTTGGATCGCGGTTGGCGGTATGCATGGACTGGCTATTTTACAAGCAGCTGATGGTACCGGTTGGTGTAGTCAGCAGGGATTAGGAACGCACTTCAATGGTCTTAATAAGCCGATGGCTTTTAGAAAAATTGGTGCATATAAACAGATAAAAAAGCTTATAGCAAATGGTAATCAGCTGTATGTACTAACTAATACTAGTATGGAAAGAATAACATTGAATAGCGATGTTATACAGAATAACGCGGTGAACTCGGTGCGCATAGCGCATGAAGCAAATAATGCATTCTTTGATTGCGTTATGTATGGGCCGTTGGCGATCATAGCAACTGCTCAAGGATTGTTTTTTAATACGAGTGGCTCAATTGTGTATAATACTCTTGAAGAAATAAGCTGGAAAAAGATTAAATTACCCATTGCTGGCGTTGTTTCTAAGATTTTTGCTGTAAGTAGTAAAAGTCATGCTGGGTGCCAAGGACAGTTATATATTTCGGTGGGTGCCTTAACGCACAATAGTACCATGGTATATCGTTTATATGTTCATGATGTATACCAAGAAGGTATAACTGATCATGCAGTTGAACTTATTCCGGATCATCAATTTTTTAATAAACCATTCCCGCTTGTTTCGTTTAATAGCTTTAGAGATTACTTTGCAACTGATGGTGCGCATTATTTTAGTGCTCGATCACGGCACTTGAATGAGCTGCCATTTTTACAAGCAGTTACTTTACCGCATATTAAAAATCAATTGGCTATTGATGCTTATAGTTATACGATTCCACTTTATATAGGAAAATCAGCAAAGAAAATAAACGGTATTGTTCAAAATTCAGCAACAGGCAATTGGCTTATAGCGGGAGATTTTGGGCTACGAATACATAATTAATCTTAAATAAGGAAAAGTAACGTATGGCATTAAGAATAATGACAAAAGCAGTATTAATATTATGTTCAATAACGTTTTTAACGCCAATTTTGGCAGACTTTTTTCCTATTAACTTCTTTAGACCATGGGATATCAATTTACGGCCACCCGAATGGTGCGGTGCGCCGTTGCAGGTTACCGGATTTTATGAAGGCGGTATTAAAAGTTGGGGGTACAATGCCCATAATAATGCGGTGAACGTTTTGCAAATTTTTGATGCAACACAAGATTCGCTTGCCATGTTACAAGGATTCCCACCTGATAGCATTGAGAGTCAATTTTTTAATAATGTTTTATTAAATCCTCAAGATGATGGAATACGAGGGCATTTTAAGGTTACGGGGGATTTCAGTTTATTGGCAAATGCAGTTCTATGTGCGCGCTACCATTTTTGCCATAACATAATGGTTGGTTTTTTTGTTCCTGTCTTATCAATGCAGCTCAGGAATGTTCAGTTTACTGATTTAACGAAAGATTTAACTCTGGAAGATGAAATTGTTAGAGAGAATCTTACCCAAAATTTTGTTCAAACAATAAAACTATTTGACCCTGAACTTAATTTAACCGGATGGAGAAAAACCGGATTTGGTGACTGTGTACTATTAGCAGAATGGCTTAGATTTTTTGAGCAAGATAAAGAATATTTGAAAAACGTAGCATTAAATGTGCGCGGTGGTGTTTCATTTCCAACGGGATTCAAAACCGATGTAAATGATATTTTCTTTATCCCTTCCGGTTTTGATGGATCATGGGGATTGATTTTTGGCGCGGGCCTTATTCTTAATTGGATTGATTATGTACGCGCTGGCGTTGATTTTGAATTTCTTACGCTCTTTGGTAACACACGGGTTCGACGAATAAAAGTAAGCCCGGGGCAAACCGATTTACTGTTTTTAGCCAAAGCGCGTGCGCATACTGAAGATGGTTTTACTCAGCGCTATAATATATTTGGTGAGTTGTTTCGTTTTTATCGCGGACTTTCCGCTTCAGTTATATATCAATATTGGAAACATAGTGAAGATAGATTAGCCTTATTTACTAATGATTTTTCTACACAAATTGCTAATACGGCGCATAATTTACAAGAATGGACAATCCACCAATTTATTTTTAAAATTGATTATGATTTTCAAGAAGATATTGATCAAATGTCATGGTTTAAACCGCAGTTGCAATTGTTTTATAAACTGCCGTTTAACGGAAGCAGGGCGGTAGTAGCACAAACGGTAGGATTTGGTATCACCCTTAATTTCTAAGTTTTATTGGGTTAAAATGAATGTCATCCTGAACGGAGTGTAAGGATCCAGTTAATAAATAAATCAAAATTCAAACATTTAGTATAAAATTCAAAGGAGAGATTGGTACATGTATAAAAAGATATTTTTCCTATTATTAATACCCATTTACTTAAACGCCGTGTCATATCGATTAGGAAATTCTAATTGTCAGCAAGGTTTTTTTAGTATTTTTCATACAGTATTGGGCGCCTTAGATTTTTACGAAACCAATGAAGAATGTACTGGCTTAGTAATAGATTTTGGCACCAATGATTACTATTACGACCCTTCATATGGCTCTAATTGGTGGGAATATTATTTTGAACCCATTAAGCTTGGCATGGTTGATACTGTCGATAAAGATTTTGTTACGTATAAAAATATTATTTTTAGTAATATTGGACAATTCCTATTACCGCTTGATCATGCTCATGAGCTTATTAATAAGTATATAAAAATTAAACCAGCTATCCAAAACAAAGTTGATTCCTTTGTGCAGGAACATTTTGACAGTAAAAAAGTAATTGGCGTTCATTATCGAGGCACAGATAAAAAATCTGAAGCGCCGAAAGTTCCTTATGAATATGTTGCAAATTTATTAAAGAGAGAATATATCACCGATCCCGCTATTTATTTTTTTGTGGCAACCGATGATCAACTGTTTCTTGATTTTATAAAAACTATTTTTCCCCATAAAATAATCTATATTGATGCATTACGCTCTTGCGATGACCATAATGTACATTCCGCTGCATGTGAAAGTCCATATAAAAAAGGAGAACAGGCCCTTATGGACTGTTTATTACTTTCACGATGTTCAAAGCTGTATAAAACCGCTTCTCATTTAAGTGATTGCTCAATAAAATTTAATCCCGCTCTTCCGGTAGTGCATATTTGTAAAAGCTTTTTTGAAAGTAATTATTATAACTTCTATCATACCCATAAAACGGTGGGAGCGATCATAGATCTTTTAGATGGGTACGAAAAAAAAGAAAATGAAGGATTCTCGGTTTTCCTTCCTATGCATACTCAAGAGAATTGGTGGGATCAATTTTTTGAACCGCTTGCAGTTGGTAATAAACAACTGACACAATTGCATGATTATGATTTAACGGTACACGCATTACCATGTCTTTTTGATATGCCGCGCACACGAGGCAATGAGTTATTTAAAAAATATTTAGTATTTAAACCAGCCCTTCAAGAAAAAATAAAAAATTTTATACAAAAGTATTGCCCAAATAAGTATATACTTGGGGCTTACTTCAGAAAACATGAATTATTAACACCAATCGATAATCAAGCATTTATTGATATGTTAAAAAGTGAGATTGCAAAAATAAATCAGGATTATGTTGTTTTAGTGTTTTGTGATGAGGCATTGTTCTTTCAAGATTTAATAAACAATAATATCTATCAAATAGCCAGTCCGCTATTAGATAAAAGCTTAGTTTCTGAAGTTCGCGGTGAGTTTGAATTACTGAGCTTGGCAATTCTTGCTCACGCCGATAAAATAATAGGCGCAGGAGCCACCGGATTGAAACTTCTGGGGCATATGAATGCTGATATGCCTATTATTGAATATGAAAAATCTTGGTTAGAACAATAACGGCGTTTTTAACTCAGTATGTTTTTTCTTTCGCTTTAGTACCAACGCCAGCATTTTTAAAATGATATTCTTCAAAGCCAAGCGTAATGATGGTATCGATAAAATCCATCGGTTTCATACCAATTTCAGCCGCTTGATGGAAAATGCAGGTTGCGGGCGTTAATCCTGGCAAGGTATTAATTTCCAAAATAATGAGTCGTTGTATGCCGGTTGGGCTTTGCAATGCGTTTTGGTAGAAGCAATCAATGCGCGCATACCCTTTAGCGTTAACTGTTTTATAAACATTGCCAATGGTTTCTTGTATAAATGAAATGGCTTCAGAAGGTAAATGCGCAGGTGTTTGGTTTTCACCCGCACCAGGTAAAAATTTCTCTTCAATGGATAATATATCATGTTGTGCTACTACTTGGCTTGGCGGTAACACCTGCAGGGTATGATTACCAAGAACGCCTACGGTGAGCTCGGTTCCTTTGATAAATTCTTCAATCAATAATGTATTTTTTTGTCCGGTAGCAAACACCGTATCAACAAATTGCTCAAGCTCTTGAATAGTATATGCTTTTGATACTAATACACTGCAGCCATCATCATGAGGCTTTATAATGCAGGGAAAAGAAAATTGTTGTTGTATTACAGTAAGCTGCGTATCTTTTGATGAGAACCATTCTTGAGCGGTAATTAATAGTGATGAAGGGACATCAAATCCCTCTGTTTTAAGGAGTTCATTAGTTTTATATTTATTCATACATAAAGCGCTGGTAAGCACTGAAGAGCCATTATAAGGAATGCCTAGTAGTTCAAACGTACCTTGAATAGAGCCGTTTTCACCTTCACCGCCATGCAGCCCAATAAAAGCAAAATCAATGAGGTGCGGTAATTCATCCCAATTAATTGATTGTGCTTTTTCTAAATCAACTTCTATTTCTTTTGTTGAATTACGAACAAGCATTTTTTGATCGATATGATGCAGCGTTAATTTGCTGCTTACAAAAATAGGGAAAGCATCATATTTCTCAGGTGATAATTTGTATAAAATATTTCTTCCTGATTCAAGTGAAATCTCTTTTTCATTAGATCTACCGCCTAAAAAAACACCGACGCGAATTTTATTATGTGTAGAAAGATCTGGTTTGGTTTGTATCATCATTTTCTTATCAACATATTTAAGTTCATTTTCAATTAAATAATTAATAATTTGGGTGTGGTTCATATTGAGTTCTGCCGCTTGCCGGAATAAAAAGCTGGCAGGACTCATTCCTGAAAGGCTATTAGGATCAATAATAACAATGGTATTGTTATCTGTTACAAATCCATCAATGCGCGCCATAGTAAGTTCAAGTATACGCATAACTGATAAACATGTTTGTTGGATTTTTTGTATGAGTTCAGCACTTGCACGTGCAGGAGTAAATTTTGTAGCTTTTCCGGGCATATATTTTTGTTCATAATCAAAAAAATCTGTATCAGGAATAATTTCAGTAGGTGGCAATAAAAGAACATCATTATGCATTTGATTGCCTAAAATAATGCAAGAAAATTCCATACCATTAATTCTTTGTTCAATCAGAACGTCTTGTATTCGGTTTTCATCGATATGTGCAGCAGTAATAATTGCTTCTAATAATGATGGCATGGTATACGCTATTGATATGCCTAAGCTAGAACCTTCAAAAGCGGGTTTTACTATACAGGGAAAAGTAAGATGAGCGCAATAGAAAAGGGGTTCGAGCGTTTCCAATGTTAATGTAGCCAGTTGATAAGCGGAAATATAAAATCCTTCAGGGACGGCAATGCCGTGATGCTTTAAAAATTTTTTTTGAATGATTTTATTCATTGATAAAGCACTGCCAAATACTTTTGATCCTACATAAGGAATTTGTAAGATTTCTAGAAAACCTTGAATGGTACCATCTTCGGCAAATGAACCATGAAGTGCTATATACATAAAATCAATAAGTTTTTTTAGATCATCCCAGGTAATTTTTTTTGCTTCTTCAATAAGGCGATGCTCAAAATCGGCAATTTTTCCCCGGTACAGAAATTTCCACGGTAATAAATATAGTGATCCATTACCCGATTGAAAAATAGGAATGATATCATATCTCGATGTATCTAAGTGATCGCATATGGTTCTTCCGGAATTAAACGAAACTTCGCGTTCTATAGATTTTCCACCCATTAAAACGCCGACTCTTAATTTTTCCATGGTCCCCTTAAAGTAAACGTTCGATTTATTTTTTTTATTATTTTATGATACATTTTAATTTTAAAAAAGTTATTAACAATGAAAAAAGATCATTATGAAATTAAATAAATCAATTTTTCTATTGATTACATCAATAATGTTGTATGGCTATGCGATGAAACGCGAAAGAAATGGAATTCAGCAGATTATTGTGTCAGATAGAATGTTTGAACCGAATAAGCTACCTGAAGCAGCACAAGAAAATAAACAATTGAATAAACTCATAAAAACAGATAAAAAAAAGAAAAAAAACCAAAAAATGATTCATTTGAAAATGATACATTTGTACCAGAGGTAGGTGTTTTTCATATGGAAATGGAGAATACCTAATGGATCGCCAAACAAATTTTATCTGGATTGATTTGGAGATGACGGGCCTTACTATACCACAAGATGTAATTTTAGAAATAGCAGCAGTGGTGACTGATAAAGATCTCAATATTATTGCCCAAGGACCATCGTTAGTAATAAAGCAACCGGATTGCGTTTTAGAAACGATGAACGATTGGTGTAAAAAGCAACATGCGTTATCAGGTCTTACGCAAGAAGTTAAATCAGCGTCTCTTTCTTTAGCACAAGCAGAAGATCAGGTTTGTGAATTTATAAAAGATTATTGCATAAAAGGAAAAGCAATCCTTTGTGGGAATTCTATTTGGCAGGATAAAGCATTTATTCAGTATTACATGCCTACATTAAATAGTTTTTTTCATTATAAAATTGTAGATGTGAGTTCTATAAAGGAATTAGTCATTCGTTGGTATCCAAAAAGCCCGTATGCTGATATAAAAAAAACAGATAAGCATCGCGCGCTGCCAGATATTTTAGAATCAATTAACGTGCTTATAAATTATCGCACCCATTTCTTTGTACCTGAATCTGTTGTCGCCTATCAAGAATCAGGACAACGATAGGCTTCTTATTGAAGATTGACAAATAAAAATATTTTTGTAAAATAGTATATATATAATTGTATAATTTTTATTTGTTGATTATGAGTATTAAAATGGAAAAGAAAAATTTTTTATGGAGCATCAAATAAAATCAGCAGGGGTACTATACCAGAAGATCCTACCTACCCAAGCGATTATTTAAGATACAGTATCGGTAAAAATCTATTAATAGCATAATATTCATTGAGGTGTAACATATGCAATTGAATAAATACCTGGCTCATGGAGGCATTTGTTCACGGCGAAAAGCAGTTGAGCTTATTAAACAGGGTTTAGTTACGGTAAACGGAAAAATAATTACTATTCCCGAGTTGATGGTTACTACAAACGATAAGGTATTTTTTAATAAAAGAAGAGTACAAATTTGCCACTCAAATGTATATATCGTTCTTAATAAACCAGCTGGCTATATTACCACAACATCCGATGAAAAAGGGCGCCCTACGGTGATGGATTTATTGCCTAAATCATTATCTAAACATAAATTATATCCCGTTGGAAGGCTTGATAGTGATACCACTGGTCTTTTACTCATTACTAATGATGGTCAGTTAGCGCATCACTTATCGCACCCGCGTTATGAAATACAAAAAGTGTACTTAGTAACGCTTGATAAATCATTGTATACCGAAGATATTCTTCGCCTAAAAAAAGGAATATACCTAAATGACGGTATCGTAACATTAGATACAATTACGGTACTTAATATTGCAAGGACACGTCTTAAAGTTACGATCCATAGTGGTAAGAATAGAATACTGCGCCGTATTTTCGAGCAGTTAAATTATAGCGTTCTTACGTTGGAACGAGTTTCTTTTTCTTCTATCACCAAAAATAAATTACCACGTGGTTGTTATCGTTTATTAAGCAATTTTGAAGTAGATCGTCTTAAAACTGCATTTCCTCAACTTGACCGCTAAGCTCATGAAACTTCTGCGGACATTGCATAAGCACTTCATATAAAACTGCTTGTATTACATGAGATTTATTATAACTAAGGATTGTTTTAAGGAATTCAACTCGTTGATACTCTACATAATCATCACCACAGACAACAGCGGTAAGTTTGTTTTGTGCCGATTCTCTTAATGTTACGTCGTTGGGTTTGTTAACGAGTTTTTGTAATGTTTTATCAAATATAGAAATTTCGTGATCGAAATTGCTCAAGATGCTGCTACTATACAGGATAACCGTTGTGCATATTGCTATTTTTTTTATATTCATATAATTCTTTCTTATTATAATTCGGTTTTCATCTCATTTTTTACGCTATTATACATTTCTAGAATCTCATGATGAAAGTTTCGCACTATTGCGTAAAACCCTGAGCATTGCTCATAAGTATCAATTAATAATAGATTGATGGTCGGGTGAGATTGATTTTCATATAACACATTAAAATATTGAATTTTAGTTTCTAGGAGATTGCCTCGAGTACACATTACTTCAATAAATGATGTTCGAACCTCATCCAAAGCGGAATCAGAATAGCTTTGAGTAAGTTCAGTGACTGTTTTTTTGAACGCATCAAGCGGAATAACTTCGCTCAAAACTGATATTTGGTAACTTATTAAAAAAATATATATGAGGGTTTTTTGTATATTCATTATTTTAGTTAGTTGTTATATATTTCTTCTATTTGGCTTAAGAATAGAGGACATTCGAACCGCATTCTTGTTAAAAGCAATTGAGCTATTGCTGATGATTCATGGTTTTTAATCTCCTGTAAGATCATCACCGTATCGGGTGATTTATGGTTTTTGCATATCGCCATCATAAAAAGTGTTTCAACATGTTCTTGTGCCATTTGATTTGTAGGGTGTTCTATAGCATTTTCTAATGCGTGCTTAAATACGGTCACGGCATCATCTGATTGAGCTATCAGTGAAGTAGCATAAAAAACAACGCCATATAATAATAATTTTTTTTTCATAATTAAATTCCTTATATAAAAATAAAATCGTTTTTTTATTTTTATACTATACTGGTTATTTTTTTAAAAACAATAATTGTTGAATACATGACAAGGCAATTGAACCAAATAATAAGTATTTAAGCAGGAAATTAAAAGTATATTAACTTTAGCCTGGATCCCCACGCTGCGCTCGGGATGACGACGATCGAAAACAAAAGAACGTCGTTGCGAGTTTACGAAGCAATCCAGTATTCTATTTATGCTTTTTAATCTGATACCTTAAATACGTTTGCTCTGAACATATGAATTAATGTTAAAATTGAGTATTGCATTATTTTTCACCAATTTTTTATCCTGTAATAAATCACACTAAGAGGGGGATAGCATGGCTGTTAAAAAAAGAGCCACACAATCATTAGATGAATTATTAAAAAAAGCACAAAAAGAAAAACAACCGGATTTTATTCCTCCCATGCTTGCCACCCTTACCGAAGATTATTTTTCTAGTGATGAATGGATTTATGAACATAAATTTGATGGAGAGCGCTGCCTTGCGTTTAAAAAGAATGGGAAGGTCCGCCTCAGATCCAGAAATAATCGTTCAATGAATGATGAATATCCTGAATTAGTAACAGCTTTAGAAAAACAAATAGCCGATGATTTTATTATTGATGGAGAAATTGTTGCGCTTAATAGAGAGGGTATTTCAGATTTTCAATTACTCCAAGGCCGTATAAATGTAAGAAGTGTTACACACTTAGAAGAAATAGAAGTGCCCATTTATTATCGTATTTTTGATTTACTCTATGTTGGTGGCTATAACATAACTCATTTGCCCTTATTAGCGCGAAAAGCACTATTAAAAAAGTTATTACGATATAATAAAATGCTTAATTATACGGAGCATCATGTTGGTGATGGTGTTGCCTTATTTAAAAAGGCCTGTGCAGCACATTGGGAAGGATTAATTGCAAAAAAAATAGATAGCACCTATGTATCAAAGCGTTCACCCAGTTGGTTAAAATTTAAATGTAGTGCAGGGCAAGAATTGATTATTATAGGATATACCGAGCCAAAAGGATCGCGCGCTTATTTTGGCGCCTTATTGGTTGGCTATTATGATCATGGAAAATTAATGTATGCCGGTAAAGTAGGCACCGGATATACTCAAGCAACACTTGAAATGATTGGCAAAAAATTAAAAAAACTTGAAACAAAGAAAAAGTTGGTAACTAATTATACCGGCACACTCCGTGGAGTTCATTGGGTGAAACCAGTATTAGTTGCTGAATTTAAATTTGCGCAATGGACACGCGATAATCGATTGCGAGTAGGAAGATACCAAGGATTGCGGGATGATAAAAAGGCAGCTGAAGTAGTTAAAGAAACGCCTAAATAAAATATTTCAATTAGAATAAATTGTTAATGAAATAGTGCTGCAGTTGCTTAAAATGATGCCATCATTATACTTATTAGTAATGGATTTAAATATGAGGTTATATGAATTTTCTAATAATTAATCTGATTCTTTCTTTCCTACTTTCTTACACTCCCTTATTTTCTATAAAAATTGATGACGTCAGCCGGTTAAATGAAACCGAAGTGTCTGCTATTGTGCAGCCTACAACTACTCAAGAGATTCAAAAAATAGTTAAATGGGCGCATCAAAATGATAAAAAAATTTCAGTTGCCGGCCAGCGGCATAGCCAAGGGGGGCATATTTGTTACCCTGATGCGGTAGTGCTTGATATGTTGAGATTCAATAAAATTCTCAAATTAGATCAGGAACATGCTGTTATAACGGTGCAAGCAGGGGCTACCTGGAAGGATATTCAAGAATATAGTAATCCCTACCATTTAGCAGTAAAAAACATGCAATCTTTTAATTCATTTACCGTAGGAGGTTCGCTCAGCGTAAATGTTCATGGACAGGATATAGAAGGGCCGTTAATTTCATCTATTGTTAATTTTAGAATGGTAAATGCATCAGGAGAGCTGATTGAGGTAAATCGCATGAATAATGAAGCTCTCTTTAGACTGGTAATTGGGGGCTATGGGTTATTTGGTATTGTTACTGATATTGATCTTCAATTAACTCCTAATTTGTTGTATAGGCAGGAAATAAAAAATTTTTCTTTAAAGAATTATATTAACTATTTTAATAATCACCTAAAGATAAATCCATTAACTGAATTGCATTTTGCTCGTTTTAATGTGTGCCCTAAATCTGCACATTTTTTGAATATGGTAACTTCAGTGACATACCAAAAAGTCACCGACCAAATTGAAGATTTCCCTCATTTAATCCCCTTGCATACAGAAAAATATAGCTGGATGCTTACCTATGCGTTATCACTTATCAGAAATTTTAGCCTAGCTAAAAAAATAAAATTTCCTTTAGAGGGAAGCCTTATGCGCAATAATGGTTTTATTACTCGAAACAATGCAATGTATAATGATGTGCATTTTTTAGATTATGATAATGAAAAAAATACTGATATATTACAAGAATATTTTATTCCCGTTGATCAGTTAGAAGAGTTTGTGGCATTTGTGCGCTCATTATGTATAGAAAAAAATAGTAATATATTAAATATTACTATCCGTTATGTGCCTCGTAATGAAGAATCAATACTATCATATGCGCAGCATGATTCTTTTGCTTTAGTTTTTTATATAAACCATGAGCTGACTTCACTGGCATGTGCTACAATGAAAGAATGGACGCAAAAATTAATTGATAAAGCAATCGCATTACAAGGCTCTTATTATTTACCGTATCAATTATATGCTTCTAAGAATCAATTGCAAAAAGCATACCCATTAAGTGATTATTTTTTTGAATGCAAAAAAGTATATGATCCACAAGAACTATTTATTAATCATTTTTATATGCGGTATAAATAATAAAAAAATATATAAGAAAGGAATGTATGAAAAAAATAATAATTATTCTTATGGTGGTGTTGGTGGGAATTTATCTGATAACCAAAGTAACAGCAAAGAGCTGTCCATTAATACCGCGCGAAATATTATTTGGTAATCCTACTGATAAAAAAACGCTAACACGAATATCACCTAATAGTGCGTACCTGACCTACCTTTCAGCCGTTGATAAGGTGACCAACATTTGGCTCAGATCGGTAGATAAAGATGATGCGCGACCCATTACTTTTGATAAAAATCGTGGCATTCAAACTTATTTTTGGGCTTATGATAACAACCATATTTTTTATAAACAGGATTTGAATGGTAATGAAAATTGGCGCCTATTTGCCGTTGATATAAATACGGGAGAGGTGATTGATTATACACCATTTGATGAGGTGCAAGTTAATATGGTGGAATATAATAAATTTCATCCCGATCGTATGCTTATTGAAATGAATAAGCGGGATCCCAAAGCGCATGATGTATATGAACTGGATCTAAAAACGAAAGAATTAAAACTCATTAATGAAAATCCTGGCAGAGTTGTTGAATGGATTGCTGATCATAATTTAAATCTATTGGGTAAGGTAGAATCAATTGAAGACAAGGGTGGTTATATTTTATTTACCCGCGCAAACACAACAGAGCCATGGAAAGAAATTGCACGTTGGGATGCCTATGAAGCCGCGCCAGCCTTTTATTTTTCCAAAAATGCCGATTATTTATTTTCAATTGATTCGCGCAATAGTAATACCAGCAGATTTGTAAAAATTAATGCACGTACTGGCGAAGTAACGCCGTTAGTTTCAGATCCAGAATATGATATAAATGGCAGTATGCTTATTGATTCAGATACCTTGGAACCATTAGCGGTGAGTTATACCAAAGATCGTTTAGTGTGGGTACCGCTTACTGAAGATATTGCGCACACATTTTCTCAATTGCGTACTATTGATGAGGGTGAAATTTTAATCAACGCGCGAACTGAAGATGATATGTTGTGGGTTGTTGCCTTTATGAAAGATACTGGCCCGGTAACCTATTGGCTATTTGATAGAAAAACTAATGAAAAAAGATTTTTATTTAATCATCAATCCACCTACAATAACTATAAACTTTCTCCGATGATCCCAATTGAATTTAAAGCGCGCGATGGATTAACAATTCATGGCTATTTAACGTATCCCTGTGGTGAGCAAAAAACGAATTTACCATTAGTGCTTAATGTGCATGGTGGGCCATGGACACGTGATAACTGGGGATTTAATCCTGAAGTGCAATGGCTTGCTAATCGCGGCTATGCGGTACTTGAAGTTAATTATCGCGGTTCTTCTGGATACGGTAAATCATTTTTAAATGCGGGTAATAAAGAGTGGGGTAAAGCAATGCAAAATGATCTTACTGATGCGGTGCACTGGGCAATCAATGCAGGTATTGCAGATCCTAAAAAAGTGGCTATTTATGGGGGCTCTTATGGCGGATACGCAGCATTAGCAGGAGCTACTTTAACTCCTGATTTGTATTGCTGTGCCATTGATATTGTGGGTATTAGTAATATCAGTACGCTGTTGAAATCTATTCCGCCTTATTGGACCTCAATGATTGAAATATATTATAACCGCGTAGGAAATCCTGATACTGAAAAAGAGCTGCTTGATGCGGTTTCGCCCTTATTTCATGTTGATGCAATTAAAATTCCTATTTTAATAGCGCAAGGTGCTAGTGATCCACGCGTAAAACAAGCAGAATCGGATCAAATCGTTGAAGCGATGAAGAAAAAGGGATTGCAATATGAATATCTATTATTTCCCGATGAAGGGCATGGTTTTGTAAAACCGCAAAATAGATTGAAATTTTATAAAGCAGCAGAAAAATTTTTAGCGCGGTATTTAGGCGGAAGATATGAATCTTAATTAAACTATAAACAAGGAGAGAATAATGAAGAAAAATAGCTTTGTTATGCTATTATTATGTGGTGGAATATTGTGCAGCTCCAGGAATTTAGCAATTACGCCGAAAGATTTTGTTGAAAGAATCTCTCGTGGAGAAGAAGAGGCGGCTAGTAAGGAAGTTGAGGAAGAATACGTTAAACCTATTATAAAAATTATTGAAAATTTTAGAGAGATAGTAGAAAAAGGTTTAGAGCCAGTTTTTGTATCTCCTGCAGATTCGTTAACACAATATTATAAAAATCTTAATGATTTTATTACTGAAGCGATTACTTATGTTGACAATACTTATCCTAAAAACAAGGTTCTTAAAAAAACTATCCTTGAAAATCTCCCACTTCAAAAAATTATGAAGCGAACTTTAAGTTTTAAATTTTATGACAAATATCCTAAAGAAGCACTAGAATTGCTTAAACCATATCGAGAATTTCTTAAAAATAACTATTATAAAAGTTCTTTGTCAAAACTATATACCCAACTTGATAACCTTATTAATAAAATAGAAGCATATCTTCGCAAGTTACCTAAAAACGATGCACTACAAGATTTAGCAGCAGCTCTTAATGAATTAAATAATAAACTTAACCAGCTTTCTACAGATTTACGGTAAGAAATGAAAAAGTAAGTATAAGTCTTATCACAAGGCAAACCCATTTAAAATATAGTACTTAAAAGAGTTATTCTTTATGAATGATTTTATTAATGGATGGCCACGCAGGCTCGCCATGACAACTATTGTCATTCCGAACGAAGTGTGGGAATCCATTAATTAATACCCCTTTTTTATTATTTCTAAGGTCTAAAATATATCGGTAAATTTTAGTTGAGATAATCCCTATCAAAAATTTTATTGACAAATAATAATTTTTCTATAAAATGATAATAAATGGAGGAAAATTATGAAAATCAATAAAACACTAATTCTTACCGTAATTACGGCTTTTTCTATTATTTTAATCAGATCTTATAATGAATGGGTATCTAAGCCCATTGAACCTGGTTTGGTTAAAGCTTTAATAGCTACAGATTCTTTTAATCAAAAAAACAGTGTTTCAGAATATAAGCAGTGGATTGATCAAGAAATAAGTACGATTTGGCAAGAAATTCAAGAAATAACCACCATTTCATTAGAAGATTGTATTGCCTATCAAAAAAAAACTTACCCAGCATATCTTGAAGAAACAAACAAATTTCTTGATAGTTTTAATGAATTAAAACCCGTAAGCCAAGAAATTACTACTCTCATTAAAAATATCTTAGCGGAATTTAAGGTAGATCCAGCAACAATTCGTATTATTCCGTTTAATCATTTTTGCCCTGCAGCGGGTGATGATTGTTCTTTATTAATTAATGAAGAACTATTTGGTCAATTAAAGCCATTGGCACAAAGATTTTGCATTGCCCATGAATTGCAGCATTTTATTTTTAAAGATAATTCTATCAAATCAGCATTAATAACATTAACAAAACTTGATACAAAAAATTTACCTGTTGAACATCCTATTAATAAACTTTCACGAATGATTGAATTGCGTGCTGATATCTATGCTTGTTTTGCTGGCACTCAGTACACACAAGGGTATCAAGAATTTATTGATAAAACATTTCAAATCATTGGTGATGGAAAAGGGCTTACTCATCCTAAAACATCATTACGATTATCATATGCACAACAATTAAAAACCATTGTTGCATAAATAATTTTAGGCGCTTATATCAAAAATAAGCGCCTCTTTTTTTATCTCTTTTTGTACTTATCCATTTTTAATATCCCTCAATTTATTGTCTACTCTAAATTATATATGAAAATATATTAATTTAATAAATTAATGCAATTGACAAATAAGAAATATTTGGTAAAGTTAGAATATATGCGTTATTTAATTAATAAGTATTAATGGAGGGAAATATGAAAAAAATAACTTATTTATTACTGCTTTTGCCATTTGCATTACGGGGTATGGAATTTGCCCCTAAAAATGAATATGATTTTTTAACGAAAGATGGTAAAACCATTACCTTTAAAAAAACTATATGCCAAAAATGTACGACATTAAAAAATTGTATAGATAATGAGCAAACAGTTGAATCAAGCGATGAAAAAAGTATAGCTCGTTTGCCATTTTCTTTTAATACGCTTAGCCAGTTGCGCAATCTTATTAATCATGCAAGCAATAAAAGAAATAATAATAATATAAATGAGCTATTTGAATATTCCTTACCTGATTTTATTGAATTATTTAAAGCAGTAACGTATTTAGATTGCTCTGTTGTTAGACCATTTATTATGAATAAACTTGTTAAAAATTGTGTTGAATTATTACCTGAAACATACATTAATTTAAAACTTGCAAATGAAATAGGTATTCCTGAAAGTGATGTTGGCATTAACGAAATATGCTTATTATTAAAAGAAGAAACTGATAGCATTAAAAATTTACAAAAGCATATCAAGCCCAATGAAATTTCTTTAACAGTAAGTGCTACTTTTTTAAATACATCTATTACCGGTTCCACTTATCCCGTTTATGATAATGAAATAGATGGTTATGGAATAATTGATATCGAAAGTAAAGCACGAAAACATACCGTTTATACGATACCTAAAGATCGTGTATTACAAATTCACACCTTCAATGATGTACATGTAGTAATTTCGCATAATACTGAAACCAACCAGTACAAAATAACAATGCATCAGCCAAACGCAAACCCAATAATAATTCGTAGTGCTAGCAAAATTCATTCCGTTAATTTATCCCCTGATAAGAATAGCTTACTTATTGGTTGTGGCGGTGGTAGCATGTTTGAATATAATTTGAAAACAAGAAAACCTATTCTTATAAATACTAACGCACGTTTTGTTTTTTTGGTTCAGTATTCACCGTGTGGAACACATTTTGTTGGAGTTTCTGAAGGTAAAGTAAAAATCTGGGATACACCAACAAAAAAATGTCTTGCTGAATTGGTGACGAAGCCATATAATCAGCTTACCCTTGGTAAGACCGTATCCTTCTCAGCTCATAACGAAGTAGCATACATTGGATTAGATGATACGATTCATATTATTGATTTGAATTCAATAACAGAAAAAGTACCTAATGAAATAGTAATTTCAATGCCAGAATTATCAGAAAGTACGGCTTTATGCTTTTCTTCTGATGGCAACTATTTAGCTGTACAAAAAGGCGAAAGCGAAGTCATTTTAATCGATAGAGTCGCAAAGCAAATCGCGTATCGCTTTGCTAATTTTGCTAAGGAACTAAAAATTGGCGGTATATTTTTTAGTGAGGATGATTCTCAAATTAAATTGTATGATGCTCATCATCAAAAAATGTACTGTTTTCCTTTATGTATATCTAAATCATATATTGCATCATTAACAAATGAACAGTTATTATTGTTAACACATATTGCTGATCAATATGCTACTAATGAGGACGCGGTAGTTTTACCGCAGTTGGCTTTATCCAAGGTACCAAATTCATTAGCGGCTGCTCTTACAAAATCGAATATTATAAGAACAGTTTCTTGGAAGGAGCTAACAGTTTCTTGGATGGCAAGACTAAAAAATAAAATTGGCTCAATATTAGAGTAAAAGAAAAAATAAAAGGCGCATGTATATGCGCCTTTTTTATTATAAATATTTTTTTAATAATTCTGGAATAATTTTAGGATTTGCTTTACCTGCTGTTTTTTGCATAATTTGCCCTACAAAGAACCCAAACATTTTTTCTTTGCCAGATTTATATTCAGCAACCTGAGCGGGAAATTGTGCAATTACCTCTTTAACAATCTTTTCAATTTCTTCAGTCGATTGTATTTGCTCAAGGCCACGTTCTTTAACAATTGCTTCAGGGGATTGCCCTGTTTGGGCAATAACGGCAAAAACTTCTTGAGCACCACGGTTATTAATAATACCGCTATCTACTAAGTTAACTAATTGAGCTAATTTTTCGGCGGTAATTTTACATTCAGCTAATGCTACTTTGTGCTCTTTTAAATAACCCATCAAATCGCGTAAAATCCAATTTACTAAAGATTTACTTGAAGTATGATTTGCTGCCTCTTCAAAATAGGTACATAATTCAGGATCTTCAATAAGAATCTCAGCTTCATATACCGAGATTCCTTTTTGTGTGCAATAACGTTCTAAACGCTGTTCTGGCAGTTCTGGCAACTGTTTTTTTAATTCATCTATTAATTCGTCATTAACGGCAATAAGTGGTAGATCTGCCTCGCGGCAATAACGATAATCAGCAGCTTCTTCTTTAGAACGCATGGGGCGGCTTATTTGTTCCTTAGTATCCCATTGGCGTGTTTCTTGTTTGATGCGTTGCCCTGATTCTAGAAGTTCAATTTGGCGTTCGATTTCATATTCAATAGCATCGCCAATAAATTTGAATGAGTTAATATTTTTTAATTCAACGCGTGTTCCCAGTTTAGTGTCGCCTTTTTTGCGTACTGATATATTGGTATCAGCGCGTAATGATCCTTCTTGCATATTACCGGTACTAATCCCCAAATATACTACAATAAGACGCAATGTTTTAAGATATGCTTTTGCTTCTTCAGCAGAACTGATATCTGGGTGGGTGACTATTTCAAGTAACGGGGTACCAGTGCGATTGAAGTCAACAAAACTTTCATTGGAATGCGTTGCATGAATATTTTTGCCCGCGTCTTCTTCCATATGAATACGCATGATTCGTACATTTTTTTTAGTACCATCAGCTAATCGACTGCGAATATGGCCATTTTGGCAAATGGGCTTATCGTTTTGTGTAATTTGGTAATTTTTGGGCAAATCAGGATAGAAATAATGCTTGCGCGCAAATTCTGATACCGGAGTGATAGTACAATTAGTTGCTATACCTGCTAAAACTGCATCATATACCACTTGTTTATTTAATACCGGTAATACGCCTGGGTATCCAGTGCAAATTTGGCAGATATTGGTATTTGGTTCTTGTACGGGCTCATTAGAGCAGGTGCAAAATATTTTTGTTTTGGTATTTAATTGAACATGTACTTCGATACCAATAGTGCATTCATATTCAGGATATCGTTGTAATGCAGAGAGCTCAGCCATGATGTTCCTTATCCGTGTTATTTGTGGTTAAGAGCGCTGCGGTTTGTTGAGGTTGTTGTTTAAAATAATTTATGAGATCTTTTACGCTGTCAAAACCAATAAATTCTCCTGTTTGAGAATTAGTAATACGTATATTAGGAATTCCATAAAAGGCGCCAAGCTCATCCATTCTTTTGCGGACAAATGGTTCAATATAAGTGCGCATAGTCATAGTTCCTTGTAAATTTTTTTTTGTGAGCTCATCATAAGTAAGTTCGCCCAGTTTTATTAATGTTGAATGAACTTGCCCAATATTTATACAATATTGTTTTTTTTGCAGTGATATTCTTTTTTTTCCACTTAAAAGACTGGTTGCATATACAATTGCAGTTGCTTCATCAACAACTTCAAAAGATTCTCCTAGAGAGCCTGCTGGTAAATTTATTAGTTGTAACCAGTTGAGGGGTTGAGGAGCCTCAACTTTCATTGCGTTGATTGCTTGATGTGCTAATAAAAAAATTAATAAAGAAATTGTTTGTTTTTTGTACAAAACGAATGTTTTTTTAACCATGCTGTTCCCCGCTCGTAACATTATTTATAACTAGATTTTTCGAATAATCGGAAAAGTCTTGTTTAAATCCGATTATTTCCCCCGTTTCAAGTGAAATAATCGGCTCTTTTGAAAACTTATGAGCTTTAAGTATACCTTCAAATTGTAGCGTGATAAACATAGAAATAAAAAGTCCTTTAGGAACATTATTATCTAGTTTTTGTTGTACTAATAAATCATAGGTAAAGCTAGCGAGCTTTGATGTAGCAGCATGGATAGAATATATATTATTTTCTGAAGGGGAACTGAGAACTTTTTTGTCTTGATCATCAAGCTTTTGAAGCCCAACCATGTTGGTAATCGCAGCAATCGTGCTTGATTTAAATAATAGGCGAGCTTTTTCTATATCGTTCTCCATAGCGCTACTACTGGCACATCCAAATATTAAAAAAAATAAGAGGTAATGAATCATAATTGTTCCTTTATAAAGTGTCTTCATTTTTTTCGGTTAATACATGATTAATTATATATTCTTTTAATTGATCAGTTTCGCATTCATAAATAAGATAATTTTTTTGTTGAGCGAGCTTTGAAATATGAGTAATTAATGATTGCAGTGCCTGTTGGCTCTTTTTACTGTTTTTTTTATATTCCTTAAGGGCATTGCGTTCTATTGGGGATAATCGTTTCCAAGCATCTTTTTGATAATTACTAAAAAGGGCGGCAACCATATGGGGATTTAGGGGTATATGTAAATTTGGTGAGGACATTTCCATTGCATTAGTAGTTATATAAGTGAGCAATATAAAGAGCATCAAAAAAATCATAAACTACATCCTTTTATGCAATACCTTCATGATTTATCTTTTAGAATAATATAGAACAAGAAAGAAAACAATTTAAACTTGCTAAAAAAAATGAAGAGATTTACTCTGTAAGCGTAAATTATATTTTTTAATAATATATAAAGGGCATATCATGAAAAAATTTTTCTATTTGTTATTATTATTGGCAATGCCTGTTAATTTGATTAATGCAAATGCTGAAATCATTTATAGCAAGGCTAAAAGCAAAGTAATTAAAAAAACATTTAAAAAACATACCAATGATAATGTGATTGCTACAGCACCTCAATGGGGATCTATTAAAAAAATATCTGATAATGATCGCGAAATATTAATTACCCATATGAAAATTTCAAAAGCGGATCTTGAAAATGAATTTATACAGTCAGCATTCGCTACCAGTGCAAGAATGGAAGTTACCAAATATGATGAGTTACGTTGCGCAGAAACTTGGACCCGACCAGCATTTATAGACGCAAAAAAAATAGCGCAAGAATCCAAAACGTTTAAAGAGTATATTCTTAAGAATATTGTAAATAGTGTTTTATTTTTGAATGGTGATTTTGAGCGCAATTTAGAATTTGAAAATAGTATTGGTACGGTACTTGATAGTGAAAGCTCAATTACCGTGAGCAGAATGGAATGTTCTGATACTGATTTTATTGTTGAAATTAAAACTAATTATCTGTTTTCAAATAAATAAGGATGATATTAGAAAATTCATCCCCGTCACCTTTTTTAGTGCAACTACTAGAAATTGTATCGCTTAAGCATGATGGAAGCTTAGCATCGATCGTAGAAGTAACGCAGCAAGAATGGGTTCATAAAATCAGGCCTCCCGGAATAGAACGGTGGCAAGTTAATCCCAATATCATCGAATTCTTTGAGCAAAAAAGGGCTTTTGTATTACCATTATTAAGCGGAAGATGATTTTATTGCATTGTATTTTGATACGATTGGAAGGTTATTGTATCAAGCATATAGATCAAAAATAAAAGTATCTGTTTAATTTTCTTGACAACACAAAAATGCATTGTTAGGATTTCGATAATTCAAATAAGAAATTATAATGTCCCTAAATGAATAATACATCTGTATTATTCACCCCCTAACCCTTCAGCTTACTTAAGTTGGAGGGAATTTTTTTTGTAGTTTTTTTACATGAATGAAGAGACTTGGATAGTGCGAATTTGACCTTCTTCAGTTTCCATAATGATAAGGTCATTACCAATTTCTTTGATGTTCCATTTGGCAAGCGTATCGGCGGCATTCTGGGGCTGTTCTTTTTTGATTTCTTCTTTTGGTTTTTCGACAGCAAATTCAAATGGATTTCTTACTTTATTTGAAGCAGCTGATAAGGTGAGCACACAGATAAATAAACTGATATTGCGCTTACAAAGTTCGGATAAATTCATAAAGAAATTCATAAGGGCTCCTTAATATCAGTTATGCTAAACAGCAAAGAAAGGGTGAGATTGTTACTATTACTACTTAAGGTGACTTTTTTTATATGGGTAAGGTTATGTTCATGTAAGGCTGAAAAAAAAGAAAGAATCTGATTAAAATCTCCGGTGTAATCAGTGTGAAATAGATGGGAGGTATACCATTTTTTTTGAATGGTCTCTAAGGGAGTATGATTGAGAATAGTAAGATTATTTTTTTGTGCCAACTGAAATACAATACGTAATACCTCATGTATTGATTTATGATTTCTTTTATGCCTATTAACATCTTGCTGCAAGGTAGCAATACGCCGTGCTGATTTTTTACGAAGCTGTTTATTTTTGATCTGTAATGATTTTTTGGTATTTTGTAATTGAGTTAATGCTGTTACTTGTGCTGTATTAGCATGTATATATGA
Organism: Candidatus Babeliales bacterium; assembly: GCA_963722075.1. Taxonomy (GTDB): domain Bacteria; phylum Babelota; class Babeliae; order Babelales; family JANWKD01; genus CAVRJM01. The sequence goes on from CAVRJM010000001.1 coordinate 130,004, forward strand.
TTGTACTGTTTGATATACGCATATAAACCATACGATCATGATGAGGCATAAAATTCCCGTGGTAATCCAGTAGTATAACCGTTTGGGTATTTGAAGCAGCGCATAGGTACATTTATTCAGGCGAAAGAAAAAATCGATCATATAATTCTTTCACTAAAAAAAAATTAAAAATTAGGCTTTATCCATTGCATAGGATCTACTGGTATATTATTAATTCTCATCTCCCAATGTAAATGATATCCACTTGCATACCCAGTTTTGCCTAATGTGCCAATAGGATTTCCTCGTTTAATTTTATCGCCCACCGCTATGTCAGCAAAATTATCTAAATGATAGAAAAGTGAAAATACTCCGTATCCGTGATCAATAACGATAGTATTACCGCTATGCCCGTATCTGTTTTTTATGATGACAATACCATCTTGGGTAGCCCATACCACCGATTTAGGGGTATTAAGAACATCTACTGCTTTATGTGCATAGCGTCCTCGTTCTTGGGTAGTGCGTACGGTACCATATTCAGTTGAAATACTTTTAATATCAATTGGTGGGTAAAAAATTCCCTGCCATAATTTTTCTTGTGGTGAGCGTGGTAGTAATTCTTCAACATCACGTTCTAATTGAGCAGCGGCTAAACCAGCTTCTTTTTCTTCTTGTGCTTTAGTGGCATCTACATGTAAATTTTGCTTTTTAAATTGAAATGCAACGATTTGAAATTTAGTTTCAAGAGTCATGGAATTACCTACTTGATCGTTAACTTCTACGGTTAACAAATACTCATTAGGTGTTTCTTCACATTCAATAGGGATAAACGCTTCGTAAATAGGTGAATTTTTAGATTCTTGAAATGCCGGATACCGATGCGAAAGGGTAGTTACCCATGCTGATTTTATTTCTTTATTCACTTGGAATTGAATATGAAGCGTTCTTCCTTGAAACACTTTATATTCTGATTCAGGTCGTATAAACGCTGCTTGTAAGGGCGTGTTATCAACAACGAAAGGTATTTCTTTTACTGTTTTTTCTTGTTTATAAGTGCCATTAGTAACTTCTGCTTTAAGGATATGGGATCCGTTTGATAAGGTACGTGTTGAAATAAAGAATGGATGTTCACAAGATGTTGAATTGATTTTAAATTTATTAATGAGTAATTTGCCATCAAGCCATACCGAAATATCAGCTACTTTATAATTATCATGCGCATTTAAGACACATTGAACATCGTCTGCATAAAAATGATGATCATTAATACCAATTACCAATAATTCAGGTATATGAGTATCAAAAAAATAATGATAACTTTTCCAGCCTAAAAAGAAAAAAATAATTAAACCAATTAACGATACAACGTGTAAAATACGAAAATTCATGTAGTGTTTCCATTCCCCAACAGTAAGATATATGAAATTGATTAAAAAATTGACCGTATATTGTATTATAAAATGTTTTGTGACTTTCGTAAAACCGACGTTTTAGTATATTCGCTTCTTACAAAATCTGACTTGTTTTTATAACTGGATTCTTACGGCCTAAAGGCCTCAGAATGACAAGGATGCTGAAACGTCATCCTGAGCATGAGCGTAAGGATCCAGGGATTAATGCATTTTAAAAGTATTGCAATGTAAATGCTTTTGCCAACCAAAGACTAGAGACATATTTATATAATTAATATAAGGAGTTATTAATTAATGGATTCCCACACTTCGTTCGGAATGACAATCGGACCGATCATCGTCATGGCTAGCTTGCGCGGCCATCCATTAATAAAATGCTGGTCGTTCTTAAAAGTATTGCTTTCTTAAAAATCGAGTCATTAAACTATGGCTAATTATATTTTAAGGAGTTACAAATTGGTCATATCGCCTTTATCATTTGTTTTTATTATGAGCATTCTTTCAATGGTAACCATTTCAGGGCAACAAACTATTCCTGGTACCAATAATAAATTAACCTATGATGATTTTTTTACGCGTTACCAACAAGGGCAGATGGTCAATGCACATACTAAAAACGATTTGCCTGCAGCATGCAAGCAAGGAGCGGCACCGACTCTAATGAGCTTTATAAAGACGGCTTCCCCGCATGTTAATCATCCATCTGGCGGGCAGTTATTTCCTAATGATGGGCAGCTGGGGCAGTTGCTGACGACATTTTTAACAAACCTAGAACAAGATGAAACATCACGAAATTTTACTATTTATTTTACCAAGCTGCATTTGCTTATTTTGCATCAGCTTTATATCTACCTAACTAAAATTTATACCGTTTTTAATATGTCTCATATAGATGCAATCCAAAAGTATTTAACCTTAGATGCCAAACAAGCGCTCAGTAAAAAAACATTAATAATTAATCATTTAATTAATATTATCGAAATGCAATCCAATGGCGCCATTCGCGCTCGTTTTCCTTCAATACCTAAGCATTTGGCCACCTATACAGGTAATATGTTAATGAAGCAAGATTACGGTGCTCAATTAAGTTTAATGCTTGATAAATCTGAAGATTTTTTACTTTCAAGTACCGATCCACAAGTAAAGGAGTTGATAACGCCAACCGTCTCTACCATGCGCGATAGTTATTTAAGTTTATTTGGCGATTATTTAAGCTTTTTCCATGAATATACCCAAACACTTAATCAAGATGATACGTCGCATGGCTATGTTGGGTTTAATACTTTTGCAAAGCATGCACAGCGAATTGGCGAGCTACTGAGTGGAACAATTCCTGAAATGAGTACAACAATCACTAGTATACCAGAAAAAGTTGCTTGGTTGCGCTCATTAAAGAAATTAAATCCGCCGATGTTTTTTTATGACGCTGAAACAATGCGTGGTCTTAAAATTATTCCCCATATTGCAAAATCATTACCCAAGAATGTACAAAGCATTCCATACCCACAAAAACTCGTGGAAGATGCTAAAAAAGGAGTGCATTATCAACCTAAATTTGGTCCGCAAACCGGAATGCTCATTGCATTTTACCAAGGGGATCGCCTTTTTGTGAACATTCCTACCATGCAATATCCATATACTCAAGAATTAATACCGCAACCAGAATGGCTTAATTCATCCAGTGGGGTGATAAAAATGCTACAAGCATGCCTGGGAGACTTTTCTGCCTTATTAGATCCTGCTTTGGCAAGTGAGGATATTTTAGATCCTTGTTTACAATGTATTGTGCAAAATGCATCGATAAAAGCAGGATTAATAGCGGCAACTTCTACCACCTGCAAGATTTGTACCGCCTTTATTGATTCTATTCAAGCCGAGATTACCAATTTACAAGCGAAACATATTGTGACTCCAAGTGGTCCTTCGGGTGGTGGTATTTCAACAGGCGGTACTGGAACGGGAGGCGGTGGCATTTCAACAGGCGGAACGAGTGATGGCTCGGGCGGTCTATCGACCGGCGGTCTTTCAACTAATCCTTCAAATAATCAAACGGGATCTATAGGAACGGGGCAATGAGAATAATAAAAACGATGTTTTTATGTTACTTATATTTAAATAATAACTTAGTTTTATCCGTTACTCACGAAATAGAAAAAATTATTGCCAACGTGTACGGCTCGGTGGGTATTAATAGTATGGAGCCAGAACTACATAAAATTCGAGAAATGCTTATTACCATTTCGCAGGCTACCCATTGTCAATTATTTGAGATTGCACAATTAGTGCGTGAAGATATAGAGCAGCTATTACAGCATTTAGAAGAAGAAATTAAAGAACAAGATGAACAACACAAAATGGTGGGAACGCATCGATTTTTTAAGAGGTTTTATTACCAAACGCAGCTTGAACATATATCTGCCTATAGTAACCAGCTTTATAAAAGCTTTCCTTTTTTAGAACAAATCACTTGCATGGTAAAAAAAATAACAAACCCCATTACTTCATTATTTCAAAAAGAAGAAGGGAAGCTTTCTTTTCAAGAAATGGGGGCAAATCAGATACTTGATTATATGCAATTTGAACAAGAAATGTTATCGCATTATAAAAATTTGCTTACGTTTTTTGCAGCAATTAAAAGAAATCAACTACCCGCAATTATTAATACCTGGTCAACTAGATCGGTGCAACACGCAGCGGCAATGCGTGTTCGCCATCTAGAGCCTCAGATACAAATGCAGCAATTTGAAGAGATTTTTGCTATTGCATTACAATCCTATATCATGGCGGGTGGCGGCATGTATACGCAATGGATTGATGAACAAGATCAACTTGAATATAAAAAACTTTCTGATGAGCAAAATCAAATCCGATCTGATTTTGAACTCTATTTGCATAATATAAAAACTGCTCAAGAGACAATTACTAAAAAAATCCTCAATGGGTTTCAACAGGGCATGAAAGATATTGGCGCAGATTATAAAAAAGCTAATAAAGAGCAAGAAGATGAACAGGTATATTTATTTAAATCGATCAACCTAGATTACCCTATTGTTCGTGCTTTAAATCTGCCGCCCATTCCTTTTGATCAGATTTTTGCAGCAAGTATTATGAGTACGCCAGCACGACACCGATGGTATAACATGTATCAATACGGTGACTGGGAATTTGACGCAAAAAGAAATAGCTTTTGGCAAAATGGATTAGTCTTATTTGGCATTCCATTTTGGCAGGCAACTGATAAAACAGATCAATCACTTATTTCTGATCCTTCACAAAATAGTATCTTTACTGAATACATTAGTAATGATGCATCGTATGACATTGTAGTAGAATGTACGCTTGTTAATGCGCAATATCCCTTTTTTGTAGGCCTATTATTTAATAGAGCGCGTTGGATTTCTGCTGATCCTGAACGAATTTGGCAATATCGATTGGTTGGCTTATACGGTACACAACTAAAACCGGATGACCCAAATACCCGTACCATTAACCTTTGTTTTGCACAGCAAATTCTTGCCACTGTCAACAAGCAAGAGAATATTATTTCACCATTGCAGCAAATAACAACGAGCAATAAAAGTTTATTTCAATTGTCCGCTGCTGATGCTAAAACGTTAATTAAAGATTCTCTTACATATCGTTTTGAAATTAATGTTGCGCCGACGAACGTTACGATAACGTTACTCAGTAAAGATGGTACTAAACTATATAGTAATACACTGAATAATCTTGATCCATATCTTGCAATTTTTAATGGTATTGGATTTATGGCGGCAGGATGTCAGGCTGAATTTAAAATTATTAAACCAGAACAGCTCGTTTACACGGCAGCTGAATGTAAAGAATTTCTGGAGACACATACATGAAAATAATAACACAGCTTATACTCATCATGGGGTTATTGATTACACCGCGCGTATGGGCGGCTTCATTTACCGTTGATACTGCTGCTTCTTCTTTTAAATATTTACAATCAGATAGTTGTAGTTTTAACGATGCGAACAATGCAGTAACTTGTAAAAGCGCCGGTGTTTTTCAAAATGTAAAAAAGGTTACTGGTGGAACCGCGTCGACTGGGCAGCAGTTAATTGGTTCATTTGTTGATGCTACTAATAAAAGATATGATTTATATGCAACAACACCACAACATGTTATCAAACAAACAACCGATTTATTAGCAGCTATAAAGGCGACCGCTGCTGTTTTATTTAACCCAGTGGATGTGTTATCCTCAACCACCAATGGACCAGTTGTTACTAAACCAAATCCTTATTCAATAGCTTCATTAAATGAAAAAGCTGTTAATGCTTTGTGTGGGCCACAAGGGCTCAATCTTGATGCAAAATTAATCCAATACTTTAAAAATTTCTATTTTTATCTTGAATATGTGACGCGCTTAGAATATGCCGCACGTATAGCAGCGCTTGCAGCGCATTATAATATTGATATGGCAACGATTCTTGATAAAAAATCATGGCCCGATTTTGTTCAAACAGTTCAAGCAAAAGCAGGAAGCTGGAATAATTTAGAAAAAGCATTATTCCAACCAACGATCACCCCTAATTACTTAGGGATTATGGGGTATATTCAAGCAACTTCATGGGATGAATTAACCACATCGCCCTTTTGGGTTAGTTTAAATACTATTACCCAAAGCAGCATTATCAAAAGCAGCTTCTGGCAAAAATATAGTAAATATATGGTGACTCGTTCTTTTGTACAGGATCAAACGTTATTACTTTCAATTAAAGAAGTTGAAGAGACTATTTTTAAGTATATTCCTAATATCGAAGTTGCGTATTACAATCCAGATTTTACTGCATTGCGTAATGCAACTGAAATGTTTCATATAAGTTTACTGCTTACTGATGCACAGCGATTGCGTATTATCCCCTCATGTATCGATTGGAGCATGCTTAAAGATGCGCAAAATACTGTTGATCTTACTCAAATCTATACGGCATCGCTTGAATTTAAGCAAACACCATTCTATTCAATTGCTGCAATGGCAGAAGATAATAGCCAAGCAGTATATACAAGCGTAGAACAGAATAAAGTTTCGGTGGATATTAATCTTTTTAAGCAAGAACCATTATTACAAGAAGAGTTGATCTTATTAAGTATGATCAAGGTGCTGCATGGATTAACTAATTATTTATACGATACTGATCATTTAGAAAAAACAATGGATGTATTAGCAAATAAAAATATTATACAGCCCATACCGTCAATTTTTATTTACGCTCCTGAGGATTTTTTATATTTAGAAGATCTTAATTTGCTGCACAACAATTTTAAACAATTAGCAACCAATACTACACCCGCTACTACAACTGAACAAAAAAAACAGGTTGTTCAGCATATGATGACGAGCATGTCGCAGCAAAAATCATCATCGACACCAAAAAATGTAGAAATGCAATTTGGATTTAGTGATTTATGGAACGGCGTGAAGGATAGCGCGGAAAGCACGTGGGATGTGGCTAAATCGGTAGGCCAAGAAGCAGTGTCTTTTGCAGAAGACGCCGGTAAAAAGGTAGCTAAAGAGGCAGAACAGTTAGGATTTGGAAAAGCGGTAGTAATGTTGGCAGGTATGTCTATAAAAGATGCACAACATCTATTGGATTCAGCAAAAAAAATTGAAGAATCGGTAGCAAGTGAGATTAAAGACGGTATGAAAACCGCCTCCAACTTTGTAACCGATTTGCAAGATGAAGCGGAAAAAGGAATCAAAAAAATGGCTGATGCTATTACGGGTGGTTGTGAAACGGTTACCTTGCATTTTGATTCGGAATTATGCAAATCGATTGGCGGTGCTATTCAAAGTGTTGCTGATATCGTGGTTACCGGTATTGCTGGTGATGTCTTAATGTATCTGAAGGCAATTGGTGGTATGATACAATTAACGGCTGATGGTATAGATTTAATTGCGACAACGGCCGTTGACGTAGTTTCTGGCAATTGGGGTGCCATAGGAGGGGATTTAAAAAACGGTCTTCTTTCAATGGCGGCCGATGCAGCGGTGGTAGTATTGGAACCACTCCTTATCCAATTTAAGTATTTTATGCAACAATTAATGAATGCTATTCAATTTTGCCAATACTTTATTTCTATTTTAACCCGTATATTTATAGATGCGACTACTGCCGTTGCTTACGCGCTGGGTGCGGAAGTAAGCATGTTTGGCAGCTTATTTGGCGTAAATATTAATCCTAGTGACTGGGCAGATACGGTTGATACCGCTTTGAGTGAACATGAACGGTTAATTGGTACCTGTATTACCACTGCCTTATTATTGGCAACCGTACCGTTAACCGGTGGCGCATCGATACCGCTCTTAGTGATGACGCTGGGGCCGCAGCTTTTTGCTATTTATGGAAGCTATCAAGATGATCAACTCGCCATTGAGCAAAAACAAGAAGAAAAGGAATTTGTGCAAAGTTTTTCAACATATGTACAAAATAATAAAGTGATTGTTGCACAACAACAACAAGATTGGGCAGCAGAATTACATGATAAATATGAATCTGAGCTTGAAAATCAGGAACGTGGTTTAGGATTTTACGAAAACTTATTAGCGCATAATTTTGAAGCATTAAAAGAACAAATGTCAACGGCGTTGGGTTCCTATTGGTCACAATTATTTACTCCCGATTCGCTCAATGAAATTCCAGCGCAAGTCGGGTCACTTTATGGCTTTAATACTAATGTATATGAGCTTAATCCATCTCAAGGATTTTCATTATATAGTGCTGCACGCAATAGTTTTAGCCAAGAAATAGCAGTATATCCAGCAATTGCTGTTCCTGGCCAAGGCGGATCATTTACCACGGTGGCAGAAACAAAAAATTGGTTTAATCAAAAAGAGATAGCAATTTTAGATACTGATGCTTCTGAAGTGGAAGTACGCATTAAGCCATTATATATACTAACAACGTTTCATGTTGGGCTCTATTTTGGTGGTGAATTTATTGATATTGATGCCGTTAAAAAAACCAAAGAAGCGCCTATTGATTTTGCTCATTTAGCTAAAATGGCGGTATTTAAAAAAGAGGATCAAAATAAACCGGTTAGTTTTGGTATTTATGAGCATGAAGGTAATGGATGGCTTGCCAATTCAGTAACAGCGCCAGCTTTCCAATTAGGGCAGTGGTATCATATTAAAATGCGCTTATCTGGAACTAACTTATCAGTAAAAATATGGGCAGAGCCAGAAACAGAACCAGCTACTGATTTTTCATATACCGTAACCGTTTCTCCTTCGCAGAAAATAATTGGGGTAATTTCTTCCGGTGCGTCAGTGGAATATCAATTTATTAATCCGGCAGTTACTATTACACCAATACCTACATCAAAACCGCCATATTCATTACGGCCAGCAGATAAGTTTTGTGCGTTGCCGTGTGATTACGCAAATGCAACCTGGCAATCGATTGCGGTGGAACGTGATCGTGAACAGATTGCTCGTGGGCAGATGGATTATTTAACAGCGCCGCAAGCAGGAATTACCATTGTTGATAAGAGTAACATTTTACGTGGGCAATATATGTATACCACGAATGCTACCAATTTGGTTATTAATGGTAAAAATGTAGAAGATTATGTGGTGATGTGCAATATGCAGGATATTGGAACAACTCCTTCGGTAGTTCCTCAATCCATTGGTCAACCACTCAGCAATCTTAATCAAATGCCAGGGACGCCGTATTTAGCGAGCCTTATTAGTGAAAATACGTTTGATTTTAAAGGCAATTCCAATAACATGAATTTAACTGATTTATTCAGCACCTATTCTACGCAATTTGGTCCATTTAATGATACGCTATACAATCAATTACAAACGGCGCGAAAAGAATATAAGAATCAAGCGCTTTCGTTTACCTTTGGTTCATTTAAATTACAAGCAATTGCATCTGAAATTCCTAAAAATATATTTATTTATACTACACCATTGGTTGATGAAAATGGTAAACCAATTAAAGATGCAAAAGGAACACAATTAACTGATTATTTCTTACTGACCGAAATTACTTCAGGCCCTTCACCAAGTTATAGTAAAAAGCGCGGAAATCCTGGTATTAGTTATAGTACTATGCTTGCTGATAAATCAGTACAATATGGGGTTATTAGTTTAATATCTGGTAATTTATACGGCTCATCAAGTGCAAAGCCTGTAAGTTCAGGATTCTCGCGTTCAATTCTTCTTAGGAATTTTAATCAGCACAATCAACTTGATCCCGCTATTAAAGCAACCATTGAAACAACTCAGACTGCATATGATACGTATGTAAATGTACAAGAAAATACACCAACGCCAAATACCGGATCTGCTTCGCAAGGAACGAATCCTTCTGACGCGGGAACAAAAACTGATCATAAAGGGACCGGAACGGGTAATCCAGTGCCGCCACAACCGCCTGCTAATAATAGTATTCAACAGCGCACCAATGATGCCAGCGGTGGCCAAATCACCTTTGGCGGGCCGCCGTAATTAAGTTATTATTATTAAAATAACTTGATTAAAGGGAATATTATGTCCAAATGCAAAAAAAATAAGAAAAAGAAGAAAGATCTTTCTGCATTGAGAATTAAGACGAAGGGTTTAAAATTTAATCGAGAAGAAGCGAATAAACGATAGAAAGAGAACTAACTCAATTGAGGTAGATTTACGAAAGATGTCGTTGCGAGCTTGCGAAGCAATCTAGGATATATTATAAACTTCTCAACTGTACATATAAATCACTCCAAGTTGGATTTGCTGATTCAATAAGAGCTAATTTATTTAACCGGGATCTCGCTTTAATTTGTTTTTCTCGAACAATTGCAGTGTACATGTCATCAAAAAATTCAACATATACAAGCATTTTGCAATTATATTTTCTGGTAAACTCCACCTTATTATTTCTATGCTGAAAAATTCGCTGAGCTATATTTCCAGTAACTCTCGTATCGAGAGTACCATTTCGTTTATTTGCCATAATATAAACAGCAGGGCGTTTCATAGTTTATTAGAATCTAATTTTAACCTGGATTGCTTCGCAAGCTCGCAACGACATTCTTGTAAATGCATATATTCATGGCTTTGAGCAAAAACTTATTACACCACTTTAATTTGAAGATATAACAAATTAATATATTTACCGTGCTATTTTCAATTCAGTAACTGCCTTATCAAGGATTCCATTAATGAATTTATAGGCATCTTTCTCAGCAAAGCATTTAGCTAGTTCTATAGCCTCATTAATGGCAATGGTAGAAAGGATATCGGTGTTTAATAATTCCCATATTGCATAGCGCAAAATAAGTTTGGTACACACACCGAGTCGATCAAATCGCCAGTTGCTTAAAAATGGTTTATAAATATCATCAAGTTCATGACGAGAATCAATTATAACACGGGCAATCGAAACAACATCGCTATCAAATGGAATGTCTAAATTAAATCCACGATTAACGTTATCTACAATTGCTTCTAATGAAATATCATAATCAAATGATTCTGCGATATATAAGAGATGAAAAACAACGGATCTTTTTTCTCGTTGATTTAAATCAGTAAACGCTTTCTCCTGATCTTCCTGTATAGGTTCAGGAGTTGCTAATGGCTTATTGGGATCTGATGAAAGTTCTAAGCAATGTGACACCGGATAATTCCTTTTTATAAATTATTTTTTTACGCGTTCGATGTATTTAGAATCTCTTGTGTCAACTTTAATAATTTCGCCTTCCTCAACAAATAAAGGAACTTGTAATACTAAACCGGTTTCTAAGGTAGCTGGTTTGGTTGCGCCTCCTTGAGCTGTATCGCCACGTACACCGGGTGGCGTTTCAGTGACTTTGAGTTCCATGAAAAGAGGAGGATTAACAGCAATTGCCTTGCCAGAAAAATAAAGAACGTTGTAAACTTCTTGTTCTTTAAGAAACTGTTCAACTTCTTCTATTTGATCTTTAGATAAAGAAACTTGTTCAAAACTATCTTGATCAAGGAAATGATAATGATCGCCATCGGTGTATAAATATTGCATGTTTTTATATTCTAAATCAGGAACTTCTAACTTTTCGCCAGACCTAAAGGTCTCTTCACGTACCAGGCCTGTAATCATGTTTTTCATTTTCGTTCTAATATAAGCGCCGCCTTTTCCTGGTTTAACCCATTGAAAATCGACTACCATATATGGCTCGCCACGAAATAAAATCTTAGATCCTTTTCTGAAGTCAGAAGTGGAGATCACGCTCAGTACCTTTCAATAAAATAGTTATAAACCTTCTTTATTGTAGCTAATAAAAATTAATATGAAAAGCTTAAATACTACTATTTATTAAATTTTGTATGCCACCAGTAGGAAAATCCTATACAGCAACCAGCGCCAATAATTTTGGGAAGTATCCCAAAGAATACTGAATCTACTATTTTAACTTTCTCTTTAAATTCTTTTCTAACTTGGAAATTGGTATGCGCGGTTTTAAATGTCTCTGGTTCTTTAGAATTATTAAATTGCTGAGTGGCGTTTTGGTGCTTTTTTATGGCAGTGCGATAATTCATAATTTGATTTACGTTATTGCCGATAGAGAATAACAAAGCTGCGCTTGTAAAAAGGGCAATATTTGGAATCGTGCAATACTGATCAAGATATGATTTAATGCCGCCTTGGCTCAAAATTGGATGAATATTGCATATTGAGAGTAGAAAAATTAAGATTAAAAACTTTTTCATATGAATACCATTATTTAAAAGGACAGACTTCACTTAATAAACGAGAGGATTTAGCTGTATGCTTACAATATCGATTGCAAATTGACCAATTTAATTTTCGCCGATGTGCAAGCTCTTTGGCTGTTAAATATTCATGTCCGAAATGATTAAAAAAGAAAGAACCCATAAAAAAGTTATTAAAAAATAATGCGCGGCAAGTCTGAGGCATTTTTTTAAATAATTGAGGAATAAGCAAGAAGCTATTGAAGGCAGCCGAAAGCATAAAAGGGTGTTCATAAGCAATCAAAGCAGCTTTTTTTTTGATACGCTCTTCCTGTTGAATATCCATAGCAAAAAGCGATGAAACGCTTGCAATAAAAAATGCAATAAATAAAAATAATTTTTTATATCCCATTATAACCCCCAAAAAGAGTAGTTTATACGTGCTTCTTACTAAATAATATACTTTTTTAAAATATTTGTAAAATTATCTCTAATATGTTTCTATTTGAAATAATGAATAATTCAGTTTGTAATAATCATTCCTGATTTTGTATATTATATTGTAAAATTTATAAATTTCATTATAATAAATAGTAATTAAAAATAATGAGCCTATGCCAAGGCTACGGCTAGGCAGACTTAATGGAGTATATTTTTTATGAAATTACTATATTTATTTATAGCCCTTGGTTTATGCAGTCCCATCTTGGCTATGAACAAATGGAGAAGCGTCAAATCATTCGCCCACAAGACATCAGTGGCTACTTATAATAAGTCTTATCAAGCATTACAAAAAACCCCTTGGTTTCAAAAAACCAAGCAATTCTTTAATGCGCAACAAACAACCGATAGTTCTCCTGAAAAGATGGAGAAGATTTTTATTGCTATTGGTAGTAATCAAATGGTTGAAGCAGAAGTTAAAATCACCAAAAAGTTAAGCTGGTATCAACATCATCCCTTTAAATTTGCTGCATGGGTAGGGGCAGGTAGTTTTCTTACCGGGTCTATTTTTGGGTGGCAGGTAAAAAAGCGATTGAGCAAGAAAAAAGGATAAATAATATGGTAATTAATTTCTTAAAAAAAATAATGCTGATATTACTAATTATAGCATTTCCTTTACAAACTCATGCTTCTTTATTTTCGTATAATCTATTTTCAAAAATTCCCAACGTTTGTCAGAGTGTATATGAAAAATGTAATGAATATAATATCGGTATTGCTATAGGAATAAGTTTATTATTACAGGACTTACGCATTGGTCGAAAGTTCTGATTGGGACTTGAAATAAATAAAAAAGGGTGCTTCAATTTTGTGAATTAAACAACAAAAGCAAAAAAGAAGGACACCCGAAATGAGAATAACAAATACAAATGAAGAATCAAGCACACCAAAATATGTAATGGGTTTATTAAAAACAACGGCACGAAAAGTTTGCACAAATATTTCTGAAACACTGGGAATAATGCATGATGTGCTCAATAGGGAAGTTGAAAAAGCAGCCCAGAATGCAGCAGAAATAACAAGCTCATTACAAAATGTTGCTCTAGAAAGTCTTAGCAATTGCGAAAGATATTTGATAATCGATGATACTCCCGTAAATAAGCAATATGCTAACGATATTGAAGGATTAGAAATTGTTTATGATAGTAGTGAGAAAAGATCAGCTTTGGGATTACGGTCTGTAATTGGCATGATCACTGATACCAGAGTAAGAATACCGATTGATGCGGAGATTATGATAAGCAAAGTATTTGGAGAAACCAATTACAAGACAAAAAGTGAAATTGCTTACATTATTATAGAGCGTGTTCTAGGATCAATTCGGTTTAATTGGTTAATTGCAGATGCCCATTATGCGACTGAATACCTTCTGCCAAAGCTTTTTAACAGGTCAATAAAATTTCTGATGAAAATTCCCAGAAATCGCGTTGTTACTATTAACAATAAAACAGGACAATTGCAAAAAATTTTACGTTTGAAAAAAAATAACAGATTTGCTTGTGGATACGGCACTATTTTTGGTCTTTCCTGTTATTTCTATGTGTTAAAAATTGATAAGGAAAAAATTATGTATCTTATCAGTAGCCATCAGCTCGGCAAAGAGAAGCTAATTTCTACATATAAGATTCGTTGGCAAATTGAATGCTTCAATAGAACTGCCAAACAACTTCTTGGATTCAGCGAATGCCAAATGCGTTCTTTTAACATGCAGCGTGCGCATTTACTTTTCGTGTTATGGGCTTATGCTTTAGCCGACATAAGGCGGGTAAAAGATAATTTCGACAATACTGAACAAGCTGTCAGATCCTTTCGGGTCGCAAAACCCCCTACACCATCTAGTTTATTTTATGCTTTTGAAGAGAACTCTTATGCTCTTGCGTAAGTCCTGTTATTAGGTAGTGGTTTACTTTACTATATTAAATGTAAAAGCAATTCTTATGAAATGCTATTCCCAAATCCAGGAATTAACCAATTTCAAGGCAAAAAAGAATCTTGTCAGATTAATGTTCATAAAAGGAAAAAATATAATCCAAATGAAGAAATGAGAAAAATTCTATTTGATAAGCCTTCGGCATATATGGCTGGTGCTCAAATGAAAAAAGGTGGAATTGTTATAGATCGTACGAAAGAGGATGAAATCTGGTGTTTATTAACAGGATTTAAAAAACTATTCTGGCTAGGCTTTTCTGAAGATGGTGAAATGGAAAATTTAATAGCCGATGTTAAAAAATTACATCCCGATTTCAATAGTGATATTGGAATACTACAATACGAACATTATATTTTTGGCTGTGAATTAAATAAATTGAAAATGAGACCGCTTATTCAAGGTTTTGCATATACCGCCGATGGGAAAGTTAATGCGTTATTATTTGCAAAGCATTATAATGAAACAAGGCTAAATGATATCAATGATTATTTAACTGGATTTTTACTTGGTTACAATGAAGAGGATATCTATTTTTATTATGAATGTAACTTCGAATTTCCTGAACAAAAATATACGCTTGATAAACAGCTAGCTAAAAAATTTATTGAAAAAAATACCCCATCAGTTGAAGAATGGGCTTTAAAGTCGAACAAAATTACATTCATTCAATAACAAATTTTTCATTCAATTGGGTTTGGGTTTCATTTCCATATCTAGAAAGTTAACCTAAAAGAATAGCAGTTTGCCAATATACGTCGTTGCGAGCTTGCGAAGCAATCCAGGTTTTTAAAATATCTATTTCATAACTATTCATCAGAATTGTAATTGCTTAAATAATATTTTCATATTTGTTTGAAAAACTAATTAGCTTGTTGTTTGATTAAGGTCTATACTACAATTTACCTAATATTTACACTCTCTAACTTTTTGCTATTTACTTTAGCCTGGATTGCTTCGCAAGCTCGCAACGACATATTGTTTAAGTAAATACTATTCAAAAACTCAAATTAATTTTAAATCGTACTGAATAATAGGTTAAATCTACACTCGCCCAACTCTCACCACTACCATCTTTCTAGTATCCAATACATCTGCTACTGCCGCTTGAATCTCTTTTTTACTAACACGCGCTAACTGTTGTGCACGATTATCAAAGAAATCATACGGCATTTTATACCGATGCATGAATAAGAAAGTAGCAGCAATTTGTTTATTGGTTTCAAAATTATCCACTAATGAATTAGCAAGAGCATTTTGTGCATGAAAATATTCATCATCAGAAATGGTTTCATGTGCTTCATTAATTGTTTGTGCAATTTGTTTTTGTGCTTCTTCCAAGCGATCCTGAGAAACAATGGTTCTAATAAAACTCATTCCCGGTTGTTCATCGGCATGAGAAAGTAATGAGCCGCCAATAGTATAAAAGAGCCCCGATCGTTCACGTAGGGCAAAAAGGCGCGAATTCATTGCTCCTAGTACCCCCCCGGTAAAAATCTGATCAAAAATAAGCAATTTATCAAAAGCTGGATCTAATCTACTTACTGATTTACCCGCAAAAGCGAGTACCACTTGATCGCGGTTGATAGGATAATTAAGAATATGCGGTACTGGCGTAGGTATGGTGCCAAATGAAAGTGGTGTAACGGTTGGCCCTTGCCAATCGCTTAGAAATGTATGCATAATTGCCGGTATATCATATTCCTGTAGATTCCCTACTATTGAAATAGTAGTTTGCTCAGGGGTTATATAACGCTTATATGCTTCAATAAGATCTTGATGGGTAATAGCCTCTAAACTTTCTTGCGTTCCTAATGATAGTTTGCTGTAGGGATGGCTTTTATATATTTCTTTGCGTGCAAGTAAATTTACAAATTGGGAAGGCTGGTCCCAATAATTATGAATATCAGATAACAGTTGATCACGAACCTTATCAATTTCTGATTCAGGGAACGTAACATTGGTAAGAATTTCTTTAAGGAGTGATAATCCTGCCGGTAAATCGCTACTCAACATATTGAACGCAATAATACCGGGCTTTGATTCGATGTTCATACCGCGCGATTCAATTTCGTGGGCTAATTCAATGGCACTGTATTGCTTGGTTCCTTCAATGAGCATGTTACTCATAAAATTCAATAATCCCGGTAGTTGATCTGAATCGTAATATGATTTTGCTTTGAAATCAACCAATACATCTATTTTGGCAATATTGGGATTATGATAATACAAAATGGTTAATCCATTAGGTAATGTTATGGTTTGAGGTTTAGGAAAATCAAATGTAGCTGCTTCCTTAACGTTAATAGCATGTACATGTACGCCTGGTTCAATAGCGCTTTCTCTCGATATTTGCGATAAAATAGCAGTATCTTGTTTATCTGATTCTTGTTGTAATTCAAGCCATACTGATTGCTGCTGTTCAGGAAGTGGTAACAATCGCCCCTGATGCATTAAGATTGATTTGAAATAATCTTTAAGCATTTGTATGAGAGCCGGTTTAACCGTTTCTATAGGATGCTGTATATAACGGAATAGATAATTTTCATCGCGTGTTGCCAAAAATGATTGGCCGATGGTGTATGCTTGTTTTTGATTATTTTCCAAGAGATCTAAATATTCTGATTGCACCTGTTTAGTTGCTCGGATAATTTCTTCATCAGTAATACCCTGGTGTATGAGTTGTTCAATTTCTTCTTGGATAATGGTAATTATTGAATCTGTTTCAGTGCCTTCTTTTGGTTGGAAATAGATAAAAAAGAGCCCATAATCAAACAGATCATACACAAATGATTCCAGTTGCGTAACCAATTGCAATTCATCAATGAGTTTTTTTTGCAACCGTGAACTTTTTCCTGACCCCAGTACCCAAGAAAGCACATTAAGGAAATAATCTTGTTGTTTATGCGCGCCGGGCACTATAAAACAAAGGGCTATTTGCGGGATTTTAACATCACGATAGAGCGTTGTTTGGGTTGCTATAAGCTCATTGGTATGATAATACAAATCCCTTTTATAGAGTGGATCTGGGTTAATTTGACCAAAAGCACGTTGTGCATGCCCAAGAACGTCGGCCTCAGCAACATCGCCAACCACCACTAAAGTTGCATTATTGGGATAATAATGTTTTTTATAAAACTGCATTAAATCAGCATGTTTTAAGCTCCATAAATCTTGCTTAAATCCAATAATGGGGTAATGGTAGGGATGATCAGCAAAGATGGTTGATATCATTTGCTGAATTAAGCTTGAATCGTAATTATCGCGATACATTTTTAATTCTTGAATAACCGCTTTCATTTCTGAATTAAGCAGTTCTTGTTTAAACGTGCAGTTACGCATGCAATCGGCCATAATAGGAAGAGCTTCATGCCAGTGATGAGTAGGAAAATCAAAAAGATAGCCAGTATAATCCCAGGAAGTAAATGCATTACACGTACCTGATAGTTTTTGCGTGATCATATTAATATCAGATTCAGATAGTTTGTGTGTTCCTTTAAAGATCATATGCTCAATAAGATGTGCAATTCCTTTTTCGCTTGTTTTTTCATCTTTTGAACCCACATCATACCATAATTGAATTGATACTTTAGGAATCGTATGATTAGGGCGTACTAATACCGTTAACCCGTTATCTAACACTTTTTTAAATACTGTATCTGATTTACTCATGCTTTTCACGCGCAAAGCCTTTTATTTATTTACCAACAATAATTACTGATTTTTATTTAATCATAAGCTGAAAAAGAGAAAAAAAGTAGATCTGATTAATATTATTGCTATTTGTAATAAAAAAGATGTATCCTAAAAATGATAATAACCATAATTTCAGAGAAAAATTATGAAATTACGAAATAAAATTATATTGTTATGTTCATTTTTTATCATTATAACGCTTATTGAACAGCTAAAAGCGTCCTTCATTGTTGTGCAAGGCTCCATTCAATTGTGGATTGTGACTATTATCAATAATTCAGGTATCACGTTAGTAGTTATTGATGAAGTTATTGATCCGCAAGGTAGCTCAGCAATGGAACAAATATTAACTCCGGGAGTACCCAATAATCAGTTCAGCTTTCAATGGCCGTCCGACTTTCAAAAACCCAATGGGAGAAGAATTACTATTTATGGACTTATAAATGGTGTATTACAAACAAATAAAATTATTATAGGAAATACGGCAGACGCAACGCATCCGATGGTTCCTTCAGGAGATTTTTATATTATTCGTTCATCCCGCAGAGCGATTTGTATTGCTGATAAATTAAACCCAAATCAATGTGCGGGTCGTTAAAGGAGTTAATTATGAAAAAATTACTATGTATCGGGCTTTTACTGATCAATAGTTCGATTTTTGCTATACGGTTGACTAATGTTACTAAATTTCCGGTGAGTGCCACAGTAACTTATTATGCAAATTGTACAAGTTTTGATCCATTAAATACCGTGCAGTATAAAATTACCGTTCCATCGCATGGCAGTGCTGATATTACACAAGCGTCTCCAGTGGTGGCGCGTGAAAAGGGGTGTAATTTAACGGTTATGAGCGTGGAAGCAAGTTTATTACTTTCTGATGGGATCACGCAATTAAAACGTACCTTTGTAGGGCCATTTACCAAAGATATTGTGATTAATTCTTCCTTGCAAACTGATGCTTCATTCATTGTCAAAGGGATTATTGCAGCGCAGTGAATGGTTTTATATTGAATAATATAAACTACCAATTATACTTTTTATTATTTGAATAAACAGTATAAAGGTTTTCATGAATCGTAAATTATATGTATTAGTTCTAGTAGTTCTATTTTTTAATAATAATTTTTCTTTAGCAATGAATAATGAATTAAATACATTGGATGTATTTGATAATTTTTTCAAAGATGTTGCCATTTCAACGTTAAAAGTTGGAGCAGGAGCTGCTATCGGTTATTTTGGCGCGGTAACATTAGGTGAAGCAATGTGCGATCTCTTACAGTTTTGTGAATTGGGATTAATGGCAACAGGCATGTATGAGAGCCATGATCAAATTGCGGTACAAAGCCGTTCCGGATTTAAACAAATGGCAAAAAATCAGTTATTATATGGGGAATTCGTATTATTATCTCCTAATAAATCTATTTCCAAGGGGACGTTGGCAAAACTAATTTTAGGGGGAAGTAGCTTATACGTGAGCCATGGTTTAATAAAAGATGCTCTTAATATTATTTTAAAATAAATAATATCCGAAAGGTTCTGTTGAGTCTTTCTAGAGGTATCATAAAACTAACTCAAAGTAATAAAATATAAGCAGTTAGAAAAGCCGTCGTTGCGAGCTTGCCGAAGCAATCCAGATTAAAATAAATGATAATACAAGCTTATAGAAGATAATAGAATACAGCCCCGTCAATTATTGAAAAAGGTAAAAATTTATTTTATATAAAACTAATAAATAATTTTTTTCATTGAATGAATAAATCATTGTAATAAATAAACTTATGAAATGAATTGAAAAATTTTAATGAACCTGGATTGCTTCGACGAGCTCGCAACGACGTACGTTTATAATTTTATATTATTTGAGCAAGATATTATGCATCTTAGTGGGAATTTAAAACTTCAAATAAGTGTAAAACTCAACAGAATCTAGCGAGTTTGGCATCTAAAACAGCCTATTTACAAAAAAAGGTCCTTTATTAATGGGATCCTCACGCTGCGCTCGGACGATAAAAAGAGGGATCATTACTTAGTCTTTGCATCCTGCACATCATACCCAAGTTGTTTTAACTTCTCACGCAATTCATCTGATTTTTTATAATCCTTAGCAATGCGTGCTGCTTCACGCTCCTCAATCAATTGTTGAATTTCAGCAGTAATAGTAACTGCTTTTTCAGGTAAGGGATGTAAAGTAAGGCCTAAAATATCAATAATGAATTTTTTTACCAAGCATGCTTCATCAGGTGAAAGTTTTTTAAGATGTTCAAAAACTACGCCAAACATGCCGGGTGTATTTAAATCATCAACTAAAAACTCCATCATTTTTTTTATAATTTCCGATTCTTTTACTTGAGAAGGCAGTATATTTTCAGGAATTTGTACTTTACTAAAGAACAGTGCCAATTTTTGATATGTTTTGTGTGCCGTTTGTAAATCATCTAAAGAAAAATCCAGCGGCGATCGATAATGATGTGTCAGAATCATGTATCGTAATACCATCGGATCAAATTGTTCAAAAATTTGGCGAATGGTAAAGAAATTATGCAGAGATTTAGACATTTTTTCTTCATTTATGCGCACAAATGCATTATGCATCCAGTATCGTGCAAATGGTTTACCCCAGACGCTTTCTGATTGCGCAATTTCATTTTCATGATGTGGGAAAATAAGATCCATGCCGCCGCCATGAATATCAATATGTTCGCCTAAAAAATGGCGGGCAAGCGCCGAACATTCTATATGCCAACCCGGGCGTCCATATCCCCAAGGGCTTTTCCAAAAAGTTCCTTCTGGTTCTGCTTTCCATAAAGCAAAATCAAGAGGATCTCTTTTTTTATGGTTTTGTTCAACACGAGCACCAATGCGCAAATCTTCAAGCTTTTGTTTAGATAATTGCCCATAATCAGAAAAGGTTGGGATGCTAAAATAAACATCACCATCTACCACATACGCTTTGCCGGTATCAACGAGTTTTTTAATAAGGGTAATAATCTCAGGGATGTGCTCTGTTACACGGGGTTGAAAGGTTGGTGCCAAGCAATTGAGCGCTACCATGTCTTCCTGATAGGCAGTAATAAATTGATTGGCAACGAGTAAAAATTTGCTTGGATCGCCATATTCTTGTACTGCTTTATTAATTAATTTGTCATCAATATCAGTAAAATTGCGACAATAAATAACGGTATAATCCAAAAATGTTAATAATCGATATAACAGATCAAATACAATATACACGCGGGCATGGCCAACGTGAGAATAATCATAAGGAGTTACGCCACAAACATACATGGTAACCTTGTGAGGATACCAGGGTTTAAATGATTCTTTTTTAGCGCTTAAGGTATTGTTAATAACTAGCATATATTCCAACTCGTGCATTTTAAGGGTTTTTTATAGTTTAAAAAAGATTATCCACTCTGGTCAATCTTAAAAAAAAAGGTATTCTAATTTATTATTAAAAATTACAGAATTATATTAAATAAATTTTTCGATATGTCATTCTGAGATCTTGCTTTGCAAGATCGTGAGAATCCAGTTATAAAATATAAAGACTTTTTTATTTATTTACTGGATCCCCACGCTAGCGCTCGGGATGACGTCTGGGTTGGTTCTGGTAGCTTAGGAGCGTATAATATGACATCGGTGCTGATGAACGTACTGTTATTTTTTTCATTTTTCTTTTCAATTCCTTGTATTGTATATGCAGATAGTGATACTAAATCACCTGAACCCATTGCTTTAGAAGAGGATTTATGGCGCATAACAGAACCACAACAACAACCCCCTGCATTGCCTGTTGAACCCATATACGATAATGCAGATGACGTTTCAATTGTATCGCAACATAAATTAAAAGATAAAGCTGAAAAAACAACTAACAATGATATGAATCCACAAGACAGGATGGTCCCTGCAAAACCGCTTATTAATGATATTATCATTATTGGCAATAATCAGGTAGGTACTGATGCAATTCTTAATAAAATTCCCTATCACGTTAATGAAGAATATACACCGATCAAATCAAAATCCCTTATTTCAAACCTAATGGAGATGGGATACTTTAAAAACGTATCGCTTAAAGGGGAATTACTTCCGGATAATAAAATAAATCTATATGTGATACTAGCAGAAAAACAACCACTTAAAGAGGTGATTTTTAAAGGGAATAAGCATTTATTAGAAAAAGATATAAAGAAAAAAATTAAATTTAATGAAAAACCCGCTATTGATGAAAGTGATCTTAAAAAATTTATTAATGACCTTAAAAAATTATATAGAGAAAAAAACTACCATAACGTTGAAATCGAAGCACAGCTAGAAGATGCTGGCCAGGGTAAGGTAAATGCCGTTTTTACCATTACTGAAAATAAAAAATCTGCTGTTCAACGAGTTTTTTTTGAAGGGAATAAAGCATTTTCTGATAAAGAGTTACGGGGCCTCATATTCACGCGTGAAGATTGGGTATTAGGGTTTATGGATAAAGCTGGTTTTTATCAGCCAGAAGCAATCGAAGCAGATCGCCATATGTTGGAAAATTTTTACCAAAGCCGAGGGTATTTAAATGCAAAAGTAACTGATGTTGAAATACAGCCTGATGTGCAGGATCCTTATAATATGAAAATAACATTTCATATTCTTGAAGGCGATCTTTATACCGTACGCGATATTAAAGTAGCGGGTAATGATGCTGTTTCTGAAGCGGAAGTTTTAAGTCGATTACCCATAAAATCAGGTGATTTATATTCTAAAGAAAAAATTCGTGATTCAATTGAATTAATACGCTTACTACTGGGGGAATATGGCTATATTTATGCCGATGTTGATCCTTCTATTGAACCCGATAATGAAAATAAGACGGTAAATATCACCTTCTTTACTGAATTAGGTGATAAAATTACCGTTCGTAAAATTGAAATTCGTGGTAACCAAAAGACGCGCCAAAAGATTATTCGTCGTCAATTATTATTTGATGAAGGTGATTTATTAACAACGCAACGCCTTGAAAAATCAAAAGAACGGGTAGAACAATTGGGTTATTTTGATCAACAAAATGGGGTGAGTTGGAAACTTAAGCGGGTAAATCAGGATATTGCCGATTTAGAACTTTTTGTAAATGAGGTTAAAACAGGGCGTGTAGATATGCAACTAGGTTTTGGTGGTTCGCCGCGTGATTTACAAAACCCTACCGAATCGTTACGTATTGGTGGGTCTATTTCTGATACAAATTTACTTGGCCTTGGTATTGGATTTAATTTAAGTGGTGAATTTTCAAAGCAAGAACGGCAACTTCTTTTCAATATTACTGAACCGTGGCTTTTTGATCGTCCTATTTTTGCAGCGCTTGATTTAGCAATCAAAAAATCATTATATGAAGATTTTCAATTTACCAAAAATGAAGTAAAAGAGCAGTTGGTAAATGGCTCATTTAGTGTTGGTTTTATTTCTCAAAAATTAAATATGACGCGCTTCCTTTTCCTTTTTGGGGTAGAAGGGTTGCATTATAATCAACCACCTGAAGTAAACCCAGCCTCAATACCAGATCCAAAGGAAGCGGCAGAATTTACGATGATTCTACAGCGCCGTTTTCCGCAAGGTAGTTTTGCCTGGACTGGTGCACAAGCAAGCCAGGATTTTCGTAATCATCCGCTGCACCCCAGCCGTGGATATCAATGGCTTATTCAAACACGTATGGGCATTCCTAATAGTGGTCATTTTCATTTAGCTTCCGCACCGCAAGCATCTGCCTTCAATTTTGGATTCTGGAAACTAGATGGCGATGCCAGCTATTATACGCCATTAATTGGTGAACGTGATTTAGTATTTTACTTCCATACCCATTTTGGCATTGTGGGATCATTCCCGGGGAAAGTAATTCCATTTAGGGAATTGTACCATATTGGTGGTCCGGCCAGTGTTAGAGGGTTCTTATTTGGTGAAATTGGGCCCACCTTCAAAGGCGTCGATTCTATTGGTGCTAAAAAAGCATTTTGGTTTAACGCTGAGTTAATTTTCCCGGTAGCTCCTGACTTTTCTATTAAAGGAATCGTATTTTATGATGGTGGTGCTGGATGGGATACGCCTGATTCGCAAGCAATTTCCAAAAAACGGCTTAAAAATAATAGCTTTAACTATCGTCATTCAGTAGGATTTGGGGTGCGTTTATTGAGGCCTACGCCAATGCGTATTGATTGGGGTTTCAAGCTTGATAAACGTAAGGGCGAATCACCGAGTGAAGTACATTTGACGATGTCTCATGATTTCTAAAAAACCCTTTATTTAAGGTATGTATTTCTGCTAAAATAGGTATATATTGGTTAGATATTATGAAAATGGAGAGTATCTATGAAAAACAATAAAATATCTTATTTATTATTATTGTTAGTTTGTCAAAGCATGCGCGCAATGGAAAATCCAAATCCTGAAAAGGAAGTAAAAAGCGAATATAACCTGCAAGGGCTTGATTTTGCTGATGAAATAATATTATCAGCTGCAATACAGAAACTTGAATATTTGAAAAATAATAAGAATAGTATAATCCAAAACTATATAAATAAAGCTGGAATAACCCTGAAAGAGGCAACGAATCTATATGACAATAATTTAACAGAAGCTCAGGGCTATTTGGATGAGGTAGTAACGGCGATCAAGAAAGGATTGGGTTACTAACGTAGAAGATGCTGAACAGCATTTAGAAATATAATATCTTGAATGGAGCAAAAAATGGACGGTTATAACAACTATAAAAAATATTTTATTACGATCATAGGTTTATTACTTGCCATTTCTTCACTGAATGCGATGCTTTATGATGCGCCTAATAATAATGATAAACGTATCAAAGAAATAGAAGATCATCTGGCCTTCATTAATAATCATATTGATGAGTTTATTAAAAGTACTATGAAGCAATTTAATATATCAGAAGAAGACGCTATAGAGTATTATCATCAGCTTGTTGATGGCTACGAAGATGAGATTCAAAAATTACATGAAAAAGATACGCATCTTGAATATTTCCTGGTATACAATGAGGATCCAGAAAATATTCGTGGCCAATTGAGGGGAATAAATGACGAAATTACATATTATGAAAAAGAAAAAAACGATATAATCCAAAATTTTAGTATTGGATATCAGATATCTAAATCAGAGGCACTTGAGCAATATGAAAGGAACTTGTCCAATTTAAAAGATGAAAGAGACGGGTTATTACTTTTATTGGGACAATTAAAGCCGGAATTAACGGTAGAAGAATACATTAAAAAAATTGAATAAACCTTTTGTATCAAAGAAGAAAAGGGAATAAAATGATGAAAAAGGGTGTGGGAGAACATTAAGGTAGAAAATGCTGAAAAATTTCAAGACAGCATTTAGAAATATAAGATCTTAAATGGGGTAAAAAAATGGACGGTAAAAATAAATTTAAAATGTATCTTTTTATAAGTATGCTTTTGCTTACCCTATCTTCATTGTACGCAATGAACTATTACGATCAGCGTATCAAAGAATTAACTGACCATGCGCAATTTATCAAAGACCATGCTGAATATTTTATTAAAAGTCATATGAAACAATTTGATGTAGCAGAAGAAGAAGCACGACGCTTTTATAATGAATTGATGGGTAACTTTGAGCGAAAAATTCAAAAGTTATTTCGGAAAAGAGATGAAGTTAAGAATGTTAAACGATAGAGAAAGGAGTGATCATGCAAGTACATAAACTATTTTATTTATTAATTTTAATTTTAGGGATTAATTCTGGTATTAAATCGATGGAAAACCCATATCCAGAGGGTAGCAGAGAGTTTAGCCGAATGTATGTTCAACAAATACCAGCCAAATATTTAGAAGAAGCATTAAAAAAAGCACAGCAAGACTTTATAGTATTTAGAGATGGTAAAGAATCTTTCATTCAACAGGTTATGCATGATTTTGGCTATAATAGGGAAGATGTACAATTCGCTTACGACAAGGAGTTAGAAGTAAAAGAAGCAATTGTAGATAGTATACAAGAGGCTATCAGAAATATACAAAACATCACCGAAGGTGCAGAATAAACGAGATGAAGAAGGACTGTCTAATAAAAAAAGGAGTATTTATGAAGATAAATAAACTATTTTATTTATTTAAGCATGACCTGAAAACCCCATCGGCTTTCTAAGCCTGGGGATGAAAGGTCATCCGTATAAGGCGCGGAGGGAGCGGCTGAGTTGCGAAGTGGAGCGCCGTCGAAAAATGTGGCATACTATGAGGTATGTATTGGACAGGAGCACATACAAAGCATAGGCACATGTACCACATAGTTTGGACACCTAAATATTGGAAGAGGGTATTGCAGGGCAAAATAGCAAAACGAATAGAAGAGCTATTGAAGGAATGCTCAGAAGTAAACAATTGGGAAATACATGAATTGAATGTGCAGCCGGATCATGTGCATCTAATGGTTCAACTAAAGCCACACATAAGTGTCAGTAAAGCAGTACAATTGTTCAAAGGTGGAAGCAGTAAAGTGATTAGAGAAGAATTTCCTGAATTAGAAGAATATTTATGGGGGGATAGCTTCTGGGGAGATGGGTTTTTTTCTGAAACTGTTGGCCAAGTAAATGTTGATGTCATTCGCGAATATATAAAAAATCAATAGTCCTTAGAATGCGAAGCCACGGCTTTTAAGCCGTGCGAGCTTCACTTAAGCTATATATTTTTGGTAAAATAGATGTATGGTGATGGAGTAATAACAGGGAAAATATAGTTAAAACAACTGAATCACTAGAATTATAATTTATAAGTGGAGCAAAAATGGACGGTTTTATTAAATATAAAAAATCTTTTATTGCAATTATAGGTTTGTTACTTATTTCTTCATTAAATGGAATGGAGCCTGATAAACCTTCTAAATCTGAGGAACCTAGTGCCTATTATCTAGAAGATCCAGAATATGTTCGTGAGGAATTGAAAGCATTAAATAATGATATTAAATATTATGAAGAAAACAAAGAAGAGATAGTTCAAAATATTAGTATTGGATATCAGATATCCATGTCAGAGGCGCTAAATCAATACGAACGGCACTTATCTAATTTAAAAGAGGAAAGGGAGGAGTTGCTGCGGTTATTAGCTCCAGAAAATCCAGAATTATCATTTGAAGAATATGTTAAAAAAATTGAATAACAACAAATAATAAAATGCGTAATTATATATAGGTGCGGTAGTTCTTTTAAATTTCAAGTCAGCATTTTAGAAATATAAGATCTTAAATGGAGTAGAAAAATGGACGGTAAAAATAAATTTAAAATGTATCTTTTTATAAGCATGTTTTTGCTTACTCTATCTTCATTGCACGCAATGAGCTATTTTGATCAACGCATTTAAGAAATAAAAGATCATGCTCAATTTATTAGGGATCATGTAGATGAATTTATTAAAAGCCATGTAAGGCAATTTGGGGTAGATGAAGAAGAAGCACGGCGCTTTTATAATGAATTGATGGGTAACTTTGAAAAGAAAATTCAGAAATTGCTTAGAAAAAAAGATGAAGAAAATAAGGGTGCCTAAGGGGGAAAAAATGAGCTTTAATAAGTTATTTTATTTATTTGTATTAATAATGATAATGGGACGTGATGTTTTTGCTATGGAATATACCGGCTTTTATGTTGAGAGTCCAAGCACTACTCAAATTAAATCTGTAAACGAACAAATTAAAAGTTTGGAAAAAATGATTCAAGGCATAGAAAAAAATAGGGAAAGATTTGTAAACCGTCGGGTAAGGGAAGGGATGACTAAAGAAGCAGCAGAAATTGATTTTCAGGATTGGCTTGAAAAAAAGAAAGCGCAATTGTATACGCTAAAAAATCCTGATACAGAAGAAAGCTACGTATCGGAAATATGGCAAGAATAAATTAAAATGAATTGGAGGAGAAAACATGAAGATGTTTAAGCTAATTTTTATAGCACTATTATATTGATAAGTAACACTAATCTTATTAATGCAATGAAGCGTCCATATCGAAGTGATACCTGGGAAGCTCCAGCTTCATCATTTGTGTTTCAACAAATATATACAGATTGGGATAGAAAAGTTAAAAATATGGAAGATAATAGAGATCAAGAAATACAGCAATTGACTATTGATAATCCAACTTGGACTTTAGAAGACGTAGAAAATGAATATAATAGAATTTTAGAAAATGCAAAAGCAAACCGTGAGAATGCAAAGAATCAATTTTTATCCGAGATTTCTTAATTTTTTACTATTGTATTGCCAAATGAAATTCCAATAAGATTAGATGGGTAATAAAATATCTCTTGAGCTATTTATGTAAGTATAAATTCTATTATAATAAGGTAATAATAATTATTATATTGTTTTCAATAGGAAATATTTATGAAAATGGCTCATTTTTTTTATATACTTCTTTTTATTAATGGTATTGCAAGTAATGCGATGGAACATTCAGATTCTGAAATTAATTTAATGTTAAAAGAATATCCTCAAGAATTAGATGAAAAAGAATTTTATGCTGGAATGGTAGGGCTAGCTGATGATCTTGTAGGGATATTGGAAACTAGCAGAGAGGAAGAAATAAACAATATAATGAAAAGAGATGATTTATCAATTACTGACGCTAGTCAGCAATATATTAAAACCATTGCATATTGGCGAAATTTTAAAGCTGATTATAATAAAAAACTTCAAGAAGTGAAGAATCAAAACAATAGCTAAATTTTATATTACATCGAAACATTCTATGAAAATAACGTATTTTTTTTATTTATTACTATTATTAGCTGGATATCAAAATTTAATACGATCGATGGAAGCGCCAAAAAAATTATCAATAAGTGAGCGGCGTCGTAACCTAGTGCCATCACGACGTTTTCAGAATCCTGATGAAATTATTAAATTGCTCGAAGGTAGCAAAAAGCAAATGATAGAAGAAAAAATGCGTAAAAATCCCGAGATGACGTATCAAATGGCAGAGGTTGCATATTGCCAACGGTTAGATGAGGTAAAACAGCATCATTCTCAAAGAGCTTCGCCGCCTGAAATTCAAGAATCAAAAAATTCGAACAAACAATAATTAAAATTTATATTACATCGAGGTAATTCTATGAAAGTAACATATTTTTTCTATTTATTTCCTTTTTTTACTGCAATGGTTGTAAGACCTATGGAGCATAAAAGAAATTTTGAGCAAGAGCGAATTAAAACAAGAGCTGATATTGTAATAGCAGTTATTAAGGATCTTATTGGTCATAAAGAAACAACTATTCAACGTATAATGAATAATAACAAGCTTACTTATGATCAGGCACAACAAGAATATAGAAATACACTTATGATATGTTCACAAGAATGTTCACAATTGCTTAGCAAAATGAATGGATAAAATACGCTATTATTTTTGTGCAAGAATATTATGAATTAATTGAGTACAGATCAGATTTTTTTACAATAAAACCTTCTTGTATTAATTCAAGCAATGCTTTTTTAATGCGTTCAGGTTCTCTTTCAATATGAGCACATAATTGATTAAAAGAAAGTGCAGCTTCGATTGCCATTGTTTTTAAAATCATACCTCTAATTTGGCGATCGGAGCCTTCAAATTTACTTTGTTTGGTGTAATGGGCACTTTTTCGATTAGGATTGGGAATATTCTTTTTGAGCATAACGCCGTAATCCATGAGGGCATAATACCATTCGCGCGGATTATGGGTATCTACTGTTTGCTGAACAAGGGGGTAAATATCATTATCTGTTACTTCAACTTTATTATTAAAAAAAAAGTAAATAAATACCGTTCTAATATTAGTTTCAATAAATGCAGTTGGTTGATTATAGGCAAATGCGCAAATTGAAGCGGCAGTTGCTTTTCCAATACCCGGAAAAGTAACTAAAATATCGGGAGTGGTTGGTAAAGAACCATTATACTCACTTATTACTTTTTGAGCGATTTGTTGTAAATATAAAGCGCGGCGATTATACCCTAATCCTTGCCAGGTGGTTAAAATATCTTTTAAGGGTGCTTGGGCAAGCGATTCAAATGTATTAAAGCGGGCAAGGAATTCTTCAAATTTATGCATAACGCGATGTGTTTGTGTTTGTTGAAGCATTACTTCTGAAACTACAACATAATAAGGTTCATGATGAATGCGCCATAGAAAGTGTCGTTTATGTTCATGATAATAATGCCAAATGGTGGTAATAAAATCCGAAAGCTGTTTAGCACTATGCATATGTATCTATGAATATAAAAGTTGTTCAATAACCGGGTTTAAATATGAACCGAAATCTTTTTTAGGAAAATTAGTTAAGTTACGAACGCATTCTTGGTAATATCTTTTGTCATCCATCATTTTAGCTACCGCATAATTGAGTTGCTTATAATGAGTAACCACCATACCAAATTTATTTTTTTGAATAAAATTAATATTGAATTTTTCCCAATAGAGTGGCGTAGATGTATTATCTAAAATAATGGGCAGATTCATATAGATCGCTTCGCAAACGCTCACCGTTCCTGCTTTGGTAATACACGCATTTGAAATTGCCATTAAATCAGCAATTCTATTGGTATAACTTATAATGGATAATGAAATATGCGGTGGTAAAGTAATTTTTTCTAAACGTTTACGCAATGATTCATTTCTTCCTAAACAAATAATGATATGAATGGGTTTGGTTAATTCTAGAAGTGTTAATAAATAATAATACGTTGCTTGTGAGCCAGCTGCTCCCATTAAAACCAAAACCGTAAATTTATCATCGGGCACATTAAATTCTTTTTTTATTGCTGCAATATTTTTAGTCTGAAAAAATGTTGGTTTAATAGGAAAGCCCGTGATTTTTTTATTATACGGAGCAATAGCCTTATTTGCAGAAAATTTTAATATTTCAGAATCTTCAAAAGGAATAGTCAAAGTAAATTTATTATAAATTGGATCGGTAATGGTCCCAATGAATGATGTTGAATCTAAATCAGTAGGAATCAATAAAAATGGAATATTACATTCTTTACAGCTATCTTTAACGATATTATTAAAAAGCGGTATAACTGAAATAACTAAATCAGGTTGTTGTTTTTGTAAATATGCGGTAATAATTCGCTTAATTACCTTTTGATTGAGATAAATTAAAAATAAGCCTAATTGGTATAACTTATTAATGAACCAGGTCCATTTTTTTTGTAAGCAGAAATTATAGAATTTTTCCTGAGTATATTTACCGCGGCTACATATTTTGATGAGGTCTAAACAACCTAGTACTTCATCAATTAAATAAACCGTATCAATAGTATAAGTATGAGGCTTCAGATATTCTTTGATTGTATCAGTGGCTGAAATATGTCCACCTCCTCCGTAGCTTGAAAAGACTAAAATCTTTTTCATTTAGGTTCTATCCCTAACGCGTGAAAGTTAAAATGATTGTTTTATGAATATTTTTTTAATCTAAAATAGCATGGTAGTAAATGGTACTAGATACAACTGGGTTAAATAAGACTTAAATTTATATTTTTTAACAGAAAAATTATAAGGGATATCTATTTTCTTCATAGGGTTCATTTCTAATTTTAAAAGTAATTGTAATATTGTCCGTGAAATAACAGTATAAGTATACTAAAAGTTTTTTGGAATTTACACTGTGAAATTATTGAAATAATCAATGTCGCTTATAAACTATAGTAAAATATAAATCTTTAGACAAAATTAAAAAAGCGATCGTAATGAATATCTTACTATTTATAATTCTTTTCTTGTTTTCCTTCAATAACTGGGCTATGGATTTTGGGTCCAGTAGGCCAATTTTTCCCCTTGTTCGTAATGATTTTATGGTTGACTATGTAATAAAAGGTCAAAATAATATTTTTCATATAAAAGCTAAAGTAGGTCCGGGTTCTTACTGGACTCAAATACCATTGGATTCTTCTCATTGTACCCCAATGCAATTCATTGAAAATGAACTGATGCAAAAGGATGTTAAAGAACTTATTGATGAAAATAAGATTGCGCCAGGTTCAACTGCAAGGATACTTATTACAAGATTGTTTTGATTATGCTCTGAATAACTCTATCGAATATGTAAATGCGGCACTTATTGATAAAGAGCGAGCACCATATCATTTATTATTAGCTACCTCTTTATATAAAGCGCTTACTGATACCAATGCTTCTGATGCAATTTTGTATTGTGATTCATTGCTCTGTTCGTATGCACCGTTGCAAGGCTGTTATAATACGGTTTTGGAGCACAGCGCATCATTAATTAACATTCTGGATCAAAAACTAACACCTGGTCAAAAAACTATTCTTGAAGATGCGCTTAAATCAGTAAGTCATTTATGGTATAAGGCGCAGTGGAAACACGATGCAGATGCATGGAGAAAAATACAATCATTAAGAACATTTCGTGATTACAATGAAGAGACATTTGTATTAGCTCAGCCAAATGGGGATGATAGTGATATAATGCCGCTTTCAGATCCATTGTTTGAAGATGCTCATGTTGATTTATTATGTACAGCTTGTTACCAAAATCCCATTTTTACTACAGTGCTTGAAAATAATCCAGCTAATTTTGCCTTAGAATGTAAAGCTAAATTAATGGGGAATTTTAATGAAACATTTAATTTTAATGCAGTTGAAGCCATTTTTAGAGATGTTAATGCCCCACCTATGGTTATTTCATTATTGCGTGATGCCTTACATTTTTGGGCAGGTGCGGTAAGTGGTGTGGAAAAGGAGGTTGGAAGCCTGGCAATTAATTTTGGTGAGATTGCTTATGATTATTCAACACAAAATGATATGAAACATTGTTTGAGCTTTGCCTATATCGGGCGCCAATTATTAAAATACGGTCAGATTGTACAGAATGTTATTATTAATAAATTTGATGAATATAAGCATTTAGCGGCTACAGGAGGGGAGTTCATTCAATATAGAATTGAATCATTTGCGCATTTTGTACCAGCATTAGCAGAAGCAGTAGATAGTTTAGCAAATGCACTCAATGGTAAAGGCTTTTATTCGCCTTATTATGCATTTGAAGAGCAACAGCTTATTGAAGAGGTGATACGGGATCCTTATGCTTATAAAGAAAAACTTGATGCAGCTATTAATGATAATATGCTCATACAAGCAGGTGAAACCGCTCTTACCATGCTGCATTTTATTGCGCATCTACAGGATCCTGCGGTTAAAGCGCATATTGCTTTAAAAGCGCCAGCAGTAGCAGTGAAAGTAGTGAAATATATTAATGACTATCTTGCGCTTCCTGATGAAAAGCATTTTGAAGATACATTTGATTTTCTATTAGATGGTCTGATTATAAACAAAATTTTCCGCTTGGGTGGATATTTGTTTAAATTAGTTAGCCGTCATCATCAAGAATTAGAATTTTTAAGTAGAAGAGCTAAAAATATAAAGCAAGGCAAATTATTGGAGCGAGCGGAAGCTTGTTTAGAAAAAGCAGGCCAAAAATTAATTAATAGCGCCAATAACAAATTAGTTCCAGATATTATGTCCTCTAATGGTGTATTATTTCGTAAAGGTACACCTAAACCAAATTTTAATAATGTAGTACCGGGATTACAGAAATTCTTAACAGAGATTGGAGAATTAGAAGCTAAATACGGGCAACAGGCAGTACAACGAGTATTAGATGCGCTGGGCTATAATAATCAATATGCTTTAAATAAAACCTTACATTGGAGAAATCAATATCCTTTTAAGCAAACATTAATGGAGATTATCGAAGAACATGCAAAAAATATAATTGATTTTGAAAGCAATGCAGGATGGAGTTTGTTGCCATTTGATCCTACTGAAGGTAATAAATGCATTTTAAAAACTATCGAAGAAGCTGTTGCGGGAGTCGCATGTGAAAAACAAGGGTTATTGACAGGATTAGTGAGAGATAACGTTGTGGGAAGAGGAGATTTTATTGATGGTTTTGGAAAAATTTGGGATGTAAAAACAGCAAAAACAGATGGAATCTCCAAGTTTAATACTTTTAATGTTAATGATTTCATTCAAAGCATTGTTAAGGAGCTAACAAAACCTACCAATGAAAATGTAATTATTCATATTTCATACTTAACTGAAAAAAAAGAATTTGAGTTACTTTGTAAAAAACTAAGAGAATTATCTAATGATCAATTAAAAAGATGTATTATGGTACATAAATATGATACCAAAAAAACCACTGATAATTTAATTAAATTTTTAGGTAAAAAATAATGAACGTGAGCATTGATTGGAATGACAAAACTATTATATATACTAAGGGTTCAATTTTAGACAAATTATGTTATTCAATGATCTCTATAATTGGAGAACAAGATATAGATATTAATGATGCTATTGATGAATTATTACGGGTTTGGTATGACATTCCAGCTGGGGGAATTGATATTGCTGACTATATTCATAACAAAGTTGACTTTGATTCCTTTTTAATAATATTACGCAAAGGATTGGATAGGCTTTATAAAGAAAATCAATATATCTTTCTCCATTATAAAAATGATTTAGAAAATTTTTATCAAGAATTACTAAAAATTCAAGAATCATGGCCTACTTAAATTTAATTGCATTGTAAAAAATCGTTTTGAAGATCTTCAACCAAGAAGAATAAAAGGCAATAGCATTGATAATAGATATGCATATATTAAGCAACAAAGCGGCCCAATGCCATTTATGTTAAATGGCCATAGTAAGATGTACACAAACATCAGAAACATTTTAATAATACGTGAATCGGTCATGTACCATAACCCTGCGAGATCTTGTTTACTTGGTATAGCATTGAAACCAATTGACATGCCTACCCAATAGAGGACAAGGCCAAACATAAGATGGCTAAGCGATGTTGGCATGAGAAAGTTTGTACCAAGAAAAATAGGAATACCCATCGGAAGCGTTAAAACCATGCACAAAATGGAATTAATAAAAAGTGGCGCCATTCCTATAAAAAATGCTGCACGTAAACTATTGGTGGGATGGTGACGGACGTGGCCGGCAGTTTTACTGAATGGTTTAAAATAATTAATTTCATATACCGGTACATTGAAGATATCGCAAAAAAAGCGATGTGCTATTTCATGAATAATAACACCGGGAAATGTAATACATGCAATAGTTTGTCCAGGAATCCAAAAAAACATACCGTCCTAACAAAAACCCGATTTAAATGTAGTTCTTTGCTGATCAGTTGGTAAATAACAGGCTAATTCTTCAACTTCGTGATCATTGTATTCTTTATCTTGCAAGTAACAGAGACCGCATTCATACATTGAAGGAGCATCGGCACTACAGGCAAAGCAGCATTGAATAATTCTTTTTCTGGCTTTACCAAAATATTCATATTTCTCGAAGAACGTAGTATATAGTGCAAGTGCACCATAATAATCTTTATTAATAAAGCAACGCTCTGCCTTATCTACTTTATTTTTTAATTTACGATGCCTAGGAAATTCTATCCAAAAAAACATGAGCGTTACATATAAAAAAATTAACAATAATCCCGATCCGAATAATTTTATACGAAAAGGATAGCGATGCTTTTCCAGATAGTTGTCTTGCATAATAAAATCCACAATTATTTAAAGTTAAAAAAATATAGCAAAAAATAGGAGTAGTAGCAAGAATGGCATGCTTTTTGCAATAGCATAAAAATCTTATGGATAACTTTTTTGTTGCCAATTTTGAACAAACACAGCTCTTTTCGATTACGTTTCATTGGTCTTTTTATTCATTATTAGCAATTAAACGGTAAATCTAGTATCATAATTATAAACAAATTATAAAATAATAGATCACCATCCGCCTACGTTTACCCTTCGACGGGACAAGCGCTTTATCCCGCCTTAGCTTTTAGCGGCGGCGGATCGTGACAAGAAAGTAGTTTATAATGGAATGGATTAAACGATTTTTGAAAAAAGTAATTTATCAGGAACGCTCTCCTGAAAAATTGGCTCTCTCTTTTTGTATAGGTAATTATATAGCTTTTTCTCCCTTTCCTTGTTTTCATACAGCAATGGTATTTCTCTTTAGTTGGTTATTTAAGCTTAATTTTGCCGTTACCTTAGCATCTTCCTGTTTTATTAACAATCCCTGGACGCTTATCCCGGTATATGGAGCTGATTATTTTTTTGGTTATTGGTTACTGTATAAAGTATTAAATCTTAATATTGCCTATTATGATCCATGGTGGATGCAACCCATTAATAGTTTTTGCATTAAAACACTGGGAATTGCTAAACCCTGCATTTTTTCCTTCTTAATTGGGGGAAATATACTTGGTATTGGTCTTAGCCTTCTTTTATATCCCATTATGAAACGAATATTCACCTATTATATAGCAGCAGAATTTGGAACAGCGCATGAAAATAGTTACTCAAAATAAAAAAGCATTTTTTGATTATGAAATTTTAGATCGCTTAGAGGCAGGGATAGTATTGAATGGCGATGAAGTAAAATCAATTCGTGCGGGCCATATTTCGCTTATAGGCGCCTTTGCCCACGTTAAGGATGGTGAACTATACCTCATTAATGCTTCAATAACACCGTATGCGCAGGCCTATCAAAAAAAAGAAGATCAAGCGGCGCGTACTCGTAAATTGCTCATTAAACGACGTGAATTAACTCGCTTGGTAGGTGATATTTCCCGTAAAGGCGTTACGGTAATACCGCTCAAAGTTTATATCAATGAGAGGGGCTTAATAAAGGTTGAATTGGGCATCTGCAAGCATAAAAAAGCTGTTGAAAAGAAACAAGCTCTTAAAGAACGCGATATTAAGCGCGAGACTGCACGCGAATTAAAAAAACACTAACCAATCTTATGTATCCGTTTCCATTCACCCAATGCTACCGGAAAATGCGGTAATGCTAGTTCCAATAATGCATATGCATACGCGCGAATTTCATGTTGTGCACCCGGATTCATGCGCAGCTTCATAAAATGCATTAATGAATGTAAATTGCAGGTGAAAATAAATTCTGAATAGGTGCATAAGGGAAGCACGGCACGTGCTTGCTCTCGGCTGACTCCTTGGTCAAGTAAATGAGCGTAGGTATTCGATGCTAATTCTAATGATTGTTTATAGGCTTCAGTGAGCTGCTTATTTTCAAAAGCACCGGT
Organism: Candidatus Babeliales bacterium; assembly: GCA_963722075.1. Lineage (GTDB taxonomy): Bacteria > Babelota > Babeliae > Babelales > JANWKD01 > CAVRJM01. Next base: position 167,352 of record CAVRJM010000001.1, read on the forward strand.
GGAGCATTGGCGATTAGTAGCATCTTGATAGCGCCAATACGTGGGAATGTAAAATTCTAAGGGTGCCTTTACATAGCGATAACTAATTTCATTATAGGAATTCATGCGATGTCGCATCCATTGGCGAACCACAAATAAGGGGGCCTTAATTCTAAAAGAAAGTTGGTTGTGTTCAAAGGGGCTGGTGTGGTTATGTTCAACCAGATATTTAATTAATTTATGATCCCGCTCAGTTACCGTTGTGGACATTTTTCCATAGGAAACGCGCGCGGCATTAACAATATCTAGATCTGATCCTGAAACTCGTATTAGTTCTACTGAGCTGATACCATCGTGCAATGGGTCGATGCCGGTGACTGATTTTTCATATTCTTGGGCGGTAATAATTTCATTCATAATTTCCTACTTTTAGTAATTTGTTAAATTTATTTAAAATGTGAGTTTTTGCTTAGTGCAGAAAATTATGATACTTGATATGGATTTACAAATGGACGTCGTTGCGATCTAGCCTTCGCTCAAGAGCTTCGGCGGACATGGCCCCTGCCGAAGCAATCCAGGCTCAATTATAAATTTTTTAACTACTGATTTATTAATTAATTTAATGAATTATTAATTACTTTTTTATTAAATTAATGAGCTTTTCCAGGTGCCTATACTCTTTATTTGGTTTTTAATCTGGATTGCTTCGGCAAGCTCGCAACGACGGCTTTCTATCTACATATTTTTTAACTTTGAGTAAATCATAATATTTCTACAAAAAATCAATTGGAATCTAGTATAGCGTTAAAAATGTATAAGAAAAAATAAGAAAAATGAATTTACTTATTTTCAAATATTTTTGAGATAAGCTTATCAATATGTACATCATAATCTGTTCTCATCTCATTAATTTTATCTTTCATACGAAGTATATCTTCAAGCATTACATTAGGAAGGGAACCACCTTCCTTTGCGCTTACGATCATAAAAAGTAATCGTTCATGGGCTGGTAAATATGCATAATAACCCACTCCTCCTTTAATTGCATCAAAGGTTCTAATCTCGGAAATAAAATTTTCAGCTAAAGTTTTTAAATTAACAGGGCCTGTTTCACGTAATATTTTTATGATTTTTCTTTCAAATTCAGCCGCTTCTATTGCCTCTCTTTCCCGAGAACTTAATTGTCTTTCCATGGCCATAAGGGTAAATGGGGCAAAGGCTATGGTAAAAAGGGCTATTTTTAACAGATTTTTCATTATTTCCTCCAAAGTATAGGGTTTTTTATTAATTATAACATTTCTATTTGTCAAAAATATAGGGTTTAAAGGGGATTTTAGAGCCTATCCCCAGCTTCACTTTGTGATATAGGGCTTGTCCCATGGTATTCTCCCGTGCCGGCAGGTATAAATAAGTTTGGGGCGGCTTGTCCCGCCGTAGCCTTGGCGAAGGCGGAAAAATTGACATTTTCAAGGTTTTGCGTAGAATAAACAATAAAAATAGGTAAAAATCATTACTAATTTACCTTTCTTATACAAAACTGTTCTTAAAAATTATTCATACAAAAGGATTTGCGATGGCAACCAGTAAATCGGGCGGTTCCACCTCGAACGGCCGAGATAGTCGTAGTAAACGATTAGGCGTTAAATTATTTGATGGGCAAGTAGTTAACGGGGGCGAAATTCTTGTTCGTCAACGTGGTACTAGAATTCACCCCGGTTCTGCAGTAGGTATTGGAACTGATCATACCCTATTTGCATTATCTTCTGGATTTGTTAAGTTCCATTATGGACCTAAAAAAAGAAGATATGTATCTATTATTGAGAAAAATGCGTAATTTTTCCCATATCCAATAATAGTTTTATAATAAAAAACGAGTAATACCTTATGCTATCACCTAGTTTACGGTTGGAGAGTACCATGATAGATTTTCTAAGATATCGCGTAGCATGTGCTATTTTTTCCCTCTTAATATTTTTTGGTTTTATTGGCATGTATGTATACCGTATGAATACTCGAGGGTATGCTTTTAGCTATAGCGTTGATTTTACGGGTGGTACACAAATTCTGATGCGTTTTGCACAACCGGTTACTGATAGCCAAATTAAGGATGTACTTGAGCGCAATGGATTTAGTAATCCGGTCATGCGTGATTTCTCGGCGACTGAAGTAGCAGTACGGCTTAAACAAGTTGCTACTGATACAAAGGGATTAAGTGATACGATTAAGCAGACCTTGCAAGATGGATTTCCTAATAATAGCGTTGAAATACTTTCTGTCGATAGTGTAAGTGGTGCTATTGGTGAAGTATTGCGTTGGAAATCAATTTATGCTGTTTGTTTAGCGCTTTTCTTAATGTTGTTATACATATGGTTCCGTTTCTGGTCGGTAAGTTTTGGCGTGGGGGCAGTTGTAGCGCTTTTTCATGATGCCATGGCCATTCTTTTTGTTTTCTTATTATTAGATAAAGAAATTTCTATCAATGTTATTAGTGCAATTTTAGCGGTACTTGGTTACTCGATTAACGATACGATCGTTATTTTTACTAGGATTCGCCAAAACATAAAAACAATGAAAAACATGTCTATTGATAAGATCGTTAATATCAGCCTTAATCAAACATTACGTCGCACCATTTTAACCAGCTTTGCAACAACGTTAGTGGTATTATCGCTCATGATTTTAGGTGGCGAAGCATTGCGCGATCTCTCATTAGCATTATTGGTTGGTATGATCTTCGGGACTTATTCATCTATTTACATAGCAGCTCCGGTTATGTTACTCTTATATAAAGAAGGAGCTAAATAAAATACTAAACACGTTTCTTTTAACAAATCAATGGAGTGAAAAATTCGTCTATTTTGTTTCATTTTTATGTAAGTAAAGCAGTGTATTGTCATTATATATTCACACTGTTTTTTGTATTCTAAAAAATTTCGTTTTTTTAATATTCTATTTAAAAAAGTAATAAAAAATTTTTAATTGTATCATTCTTCTTAAGGAGATCTATCGTTATGGTAACGCAAGAATTAGAGAAAATGAGTCTTGCCGATTTAAATCAATATGCACGAAAATTGGGTGTAGTAGGCGCTACCTTAATGTCAAAAGTGGTTTTAATTCAAAAAATTAAAGAACTACAAGAAAATCCTGATAAGGAATTGGAAGTAGAAGGGGTATTAGAAAAATTACCTGATGGATTTGGGTTTTTACGATCTGCTAAATTTGATTATGTATCCGGCCCTGATGATATTTATGTTTCGCCATCTCAAATACGTCGTTTTGGTTTAAGAACGGGGGATACGGTATCAGGCGTTATCCGTAAACCTAAAGACGGGGAAAAATATTTTGCCTTATTAAAGATTGATAAAGTAAATTTTATGGATCCATCAACGCTTGGTGATCGATTATTCTTTGATCGCTTAACACCGTTGCATCCCGATAAAAAATTTAATTTAGAATCTAATCCCACCTATATTTCTACTCGTTTAATGGATATTTTCTCGCCTATAGGTAAAGGACAGCGCGGATTAATTGTTGCGCCGCCAAAAGCAGGTAAAACGGTTCTCTTAAAAGAAATCGCTCAAACTATTTTAGCCAATCATCCAGAAGTATATCTCATTGTTCTTTTAGTTGATGAACGCCCTGAGGAAGTTTCTGATATGCGCCGTTCTATAAAAGGCATGAACGCTGAAGTAATTAGTTCTACCTTTGATGAGGCAGCAGAACGTCACGTGCAAGTTGCAGAAATTGTGTTAGAGAAAGCAAAACGCTTTGTTGAAGTAGGCAAAGATGTGGTTATCGTGCTTGATGCTATTACCCGTTTAGCGCGTGCTTATAATACTATTGCACCAGCATCTGGTAAAATTTTAACCGGTGGTATTGATGCTAATGCTTTGCAGCGGCCAAAACGGTTTTTTGGTGCAGCACGTAATACTGAAGAGGGCGGATCTCTTACCATTATTGCAACCGCATTAATTGAGACTGGTTCTCGTATGGACGAAGTTATTTACGAGGAATTCAAGGGAACTGGTAATATGGAAATGCACCTGAGTCGAAAATTAGCAAACCGTCGCTTATTTCCTGCCTTTGATCTACTCATTTCTGGTACCCGTAAGGAAGATTTACTACTTTCTCCCGATGAACTTAATAAATCATGGATTCTACGTAAGTTCTTGGCTACAATGCCTACGGTAGAAGGCATGGAATTCTTAATTGATAAAATGAAAAAGCATAAAACGAACGCTGAATTTTTTGAATCAATTCATAAGAAGAATGGAAGCAGCTCCAATGGTTCTTCAAATCCTGGCTCTGCAGCATAAATTAATTTTTTTGGTAGCAGTAATAGGATTCTTGGCTACTGCAATGGAACCACCGCATAAGAAAATAAAAGAAACTAAATCCTTGCCAGCTTTATCAGAGCGATTGCCTACTGAAGCATCGTTACGCATTAGAGCGATTTATTGCTTAGCACAAAAATATCATGAAGAGAGTCCATATGGTGAAGGTAGTGAAGATAATACATTATCAGCTATAGCAACAAAGGTGCCCGATAATTGCTGGTGTTTACTGGAAGCGCTTTATAAAAAGAAACTACAGCCAACGCGTGCCTTAAGATTCATATGTAAGCATATTATGCCGATGAAGACATGGTGTACGATTTAATCAGTATTGGTGCAAGCCCCAATTGCTTTGTGCGGTGTGATGGGTATCGCATACCCATTTTAGTAAGTATGATTAAAATTGGCAGGTCATCAGTTGTCGAAGCATTGCTACAATGTGGTGCTCATCCCAATAAAGTATATTACCATGATGATGCTTGTTCATATGAAAATAGAATATATAAATCAATTTCAGTATTAATGCATGCTGCGCTTTTTAAAAAGAAGAAAGAAATAGGCATACTTTTGTGTTATGGCGCAGACATAGCGCAAAGGCAGGGCGCCGGTTATACCACATTGGAATATGCTGCACCTGATAAAGAAGCGATGGAATTATTATTAGAGGCAGGTGCACCTAAAAATGATGCCGTGCTCGATTTTACTATTGAAAAAAAATACACCCAGATAACCAATTGGCTATTAATAAGCCATGATTTCAAACCAGATTTAGAAACATTGTGTCGAGCGTTAGAAAAAAATGAATCTGCTACGGTTGGGGTACTGTTAGATTTGAAAATTCCTGAAATTACTATCCATAGCAAATGGGGCACATATCCTATCGTTGCTAAGGCGATAGATAATGATTGTGTTGCAAGTCTAGAACAATTTCTTAATCGTGGATTACCCATTAATTATCAAGTTGATCAACGAGGTACTACGTTACTACAATATGCACGACGAGAAAATGCAGTCAGAATCATGCAGTATCTTACAGAGCATGGGGCTCATTAATTCTATATACTCAAAAAAGATGTCGTTGCGAGCTTGCGAAGCAATCCAGGCTGAACATTTTTCAAAACTACAAGAATTAATTTATCTATCCAAAAAACCCGAAATAAGTATGTTTATTATCTTTCCATTATTATTACCAGAATTAATTTGCGTGTAATTAATAGAGCAATTTTTATATAAACCTGGATTGCTTCTCCGCCGAAGCTCTTCGAGCGAAGGCTGGATCGCAATGACATTGGTTTATAATTTTATGTAAATTGAACATCACTTTCTACAATAATCTGCCCAAGAAGAATTATTAAAATAGAGACATCATGCGGCTGGATTAAGGTATTCATATGCATTATCAATAATCGAGCTTTCAATTCCTTCTTCTTTAAGAATATCAAGTGCAATATGTTGCTCGGATATTCCTGGCTCTAATTTAAATGGATAATGAATATGACCAAGCGGGTCAATTTCTACCGATACTTTGTAATTACTAAAACTTGAATCCTCACTGAGTTGTGTTAGTTCAGCAAAATGGGTGGCGATAATACTCAAACAATTGGGCAACGTTCCTAAATAATGCGCAATGCTTAATGCAGCAGCTTTGCTTTCGGCAACTGAGGTTCCGTTAAATAATTCATCCATAGCAAGTAAGCACCGTTGCTGTTGATTTATTTGTTGGGTAATATCACACAATGTATGAACGCGTATCACTTGTGCCTTAAATAATGAGTTACCCGAAGCAATATCATCTTGAATATTTAAATAGGTGGCAATTGCGTCAAAAGGGGTAATTATTGCTTTATCAGCTGCAGCGATCCCGATAGTTTGGGCAAGTACTATATTAATTATTAATCCTTTAATAAGCGCTGATTTTCCGCCGGCATTGGGACCCGTCAAAATAACATTGGGTTTATCGGTATCGCCCATAACTAAGGAATTAGGGACCACTATATTTTTATTAATTAAAATGTTCCAAAAGTTATGCAGTTCAATAAAAGGAGTTGCTTGTGCTTTATATTCTACAAAACAGAAATGAACATGCTCATGTTCAAACTCTTTAAGGAGCGTGGCACATGAGAGGTATGCATCTAATTGGCCTACTAATAAAAATAATTGTTGGAGTGATGCTTTAACGGTATGCATCAAACGATACGCAGCTAAAATAGTTCCTTGATGAGCAAAAAAGGTGGCAGGAGATTTAAAAGTATCGCTTTTTAATAAGGTAAATAATTTTTTTATTTTTTTGTATTTTTTTAGGGTGTCCATTTGGTTAATGAAATCAGTGGCAATACTGCAGTGTTGCATTAAGTAGCGATTATGTTTAAGGATATCGTACATCTGTTCAAAAGAAGCAAACGCATCTGCCAGCGCCATTAACTTTTGGTGCATTAAAAGTTGGAGGGTAATATTATCAATGGTCCAATCAAAATTTTCTTTAAATGATAAGCCTGAATAACCACTAGCTAAAGTACAAAGTCCTGTTTGGGCATATTTATTGGTACTAAAATAAGTAATGCAAGCACTTAATACCGCAGGACATACGCTTTGAAAATAAGTGCCAACTTGATGAATAGTATTTGGTAATGGTACATCAAGTAATTGCATTAAACTATATAGTGGCAATGAAACAACGGCACCCAGTAAAAGTGCTGTGGTAGAAATACGAATTTGATGGTCCCATAATGATTTTGCTAGCAGTAAGAGTTCAGAGCTATTTAATAAATGATCAAATTTTTTTATGGCTGGTATTGAAAAATAACAGCGCTTACTTGCTTGTACAAAGCCATCTTGGCCGCCATAAAATGATAAGATAATATTTTCTTGAAGTGCAATTTTTTGTAAGCATTCATGTAGCTGCGTATATAATGATTCATTGCTCATGAAATAACGAATGAGTGATTGCCGTTGTTGTAATTCGGTTATAGAACTAATAGGCGCGCTGAGCAACCCATATAAGTAGATTCTACCAAATTGTGTAAGGGTGCGATCAACACAATGTGCAGCAAACGTATCTTCCTTTTTATTACCGCACAAAAGATTAATATCTTGAGCGGTAATCATATCAAATAAAATTGCGGGCAGCTGCGTTGGGTGTTGTATTGCGGCCTTATCAAATATGGTAAAGGTAGTTTTTTGTTTTTTGAATGGTTGAAGATTTTGTTGGTATTTAAAACAGCGATTAAGATAATCGCCAAAGCATTCATTGGGCCATTCCTCATCGTCCCATGAAAGTGAGCGCATTGCGTACGGTTCTATTTTTTTATAAATAGTTTCGTGTGCTTCAGTTGATAATAATAACCAAGTAATTAAAATAATTAGTAGATGTTTTTTTTTCATAACTGCCTTTTTTGATAAATGAATTGAGTAATAATGGCAGTTTGAAGAATAATTATTGTATCTATATTTGTCAAATTAATAACGGGTATTCTTTAAACCCAATTAAACGACATTCAGGCTGCGGTAAAATACCAAATTGTTCATAAACGCGTTGTTGCATAGTGCGCGCAAGAGAAATAATATCAGCGCTAGTTGCATTGCCTTTATTAACGATCATATTAGCATGCTGATACGAAACAATGGCATCTCCATAGGTAAGTACTCCTTTTACCCCAATTTTATCTAAATAATAAGCAACATAAATAAGCTTTTTGCCGTTGCTCATGAGGCTTACTTCATGCTCATAGAAGTTTCTAAAAAAGCTACCGCAGGTTCCGCTGGTAGGATAACGTGATGCACGATGGCGAATAATTTCTACGGATCGTCCGCGTGCAAATGCTGCTTCTAGTTGGGTGATTTTTTTTACTTTAAAGGTAGCGCTTACTAAATAATACTGATCTGATTGTAAGGTAGAATCATTATAGCCAAAATTAAACCACCCATTATCGACATGTTTAATAATTCCAGTTTCTTTTTCTATAACTTCCGCGCTTACCAAAAAATGGGAAAGTAGGAATTGAAAATAATGCAAATTAATAAAAACGGAACCGCCTACGGTGCCGGGAATACCGCTAAATTCTTCCAGCCCACTCAGATTATTATCAAGGCAGGTATTAATAAGGTCAGCAATAGTAATGCCCGCGCCAGCTTTTACTAAAAGATAATCTTTGTCACCATCAAAAAATTCAACATTTTTTAAGTGAGGACGAATTACCAACCCATTGAAGCCCTGATCGCTTATTAAGATGTTGGCGCCTTGCCCCAGGAGAAAAATAGGCAGATTGTATTGTTGGCCAAAAGAAAGTGCACTTTGGAATTCATGAATATGTGTTGGTTCACTAAAAAAAGCAGCAGTGCCGCCCGTACTAAACCAATTTTTATCGTGCAATGGCACGTTAATCTGAATGTTTGAAGGAAGTAAAGATGGTTCTATAAGTTCAAGATTATTCATTGGTTTGTAGTTGAATGGAACAAACTTTTTTTGGTATGGTTCGAATTACTACTTTTTTTTGTTCAACTAAGATGGAACATTCTTTGCTACAGGTATTGCCAAAACGTGCGATGCAGCCAGGACAGGCGATAAATTGGTTATTGCATTCAGCATTTATGCAGTTAGTATAATCATCATACATAATGCCGCATAGTTCGCAATTAGTCAGAATATCATCAGTAACCTTAACAGCAATGCGCCCATCAAAAACATAGTTTTTGCCTTTAAAATAACCATCGGGGAACTGCTCTGCGTAGCGATGAATACCCCCTTCAAGCTGATAAACTTTGCTAGCAACATTTTTTGATTTTAAGTAACTTGATGCGCGTTCGCATCTAATGCCACCGGTGCAATACATAAGCACTTCTTTATCTTTAAAAAGTTCTTGATTAGCATCAATGTAGTCAGGTAACTCCCGAAAATGATCAATATTTGGGGTGATTGCCTGCTTGAAAGCGCCAATACGTGATTCATAGTTATTGCGTGCGTCTAAAATGATTAAGTTATCAGGTGGTTCAGTCAGGAGCTCATGTACCTGCTCAGGAGTTAGGTGAATTCCGCCATTTTTAGCGGTAATTTCTTGTGTATCAAGCCCTAGATGAGTAATTTCATTTTTAACGACAATGCGTAAGCGGGGAAAGTAATCGGCAGCGCCGTCACTTTCTTTAAAATCAATATGTAAAAATAACGGATGCTCATTCATAAGCTGTTTATAGCTTGCAATTGAATCATTAGTTCCACCTAAGGTGCCATTAATTCCTTCATGAGCAATGATAACGCGTCCTTTAAGATGAAGCTCTTTACCTATTTTTTCTTGCCATTTTCTGATTTGCTCAGGATAGGTAATATCGACGTATTTATAAAATAATATAATTTTACCCATAGTTTGTTATTTATAGTGGTTAAAGTGATGAAGCGGGAATCATTTTTTCTTAAAAGTATCAAAAAACTCTCAATTTGTCGAATAAGGCAGGTATATTACTAGCAGGCAAATATATAAAAATTAATGTATAAGGCCATGTTGACTAAGATTTAGTTTACGTAGACGGATGGCCATCCATTAATAAAATTATTCATACAACTATTCTAAATTATATGTTTCAGGTGCATTTGTCGGGTATTTCGGAGGTCTAAGTTGACAGGAATTGTTTATTTTTTCACAATAAATCTATAATAAAGTGTTTTTTAAAAGGAAAAAATGAAAAAAATTGCACTTCTAGGTATGCTCTTACTAGTATCTTCAGCTATACAAGCCGAAAATACTACCGACTCAGCTATCCCTACACAAGAAATAACCAGTGATACTATTGATATGAATGGTTTTGTAGACCCTCTTATCGAGGGGTTATTAGCAGAAGAAGCAGAACTATTTCTATTTACGGTAATGCGAATAAATCGCTTGGTGTTGCAGAAACAAATTAATGATAATGCGCAGCAACACAATCAGCAATTAGAAGAATTAGCAATTCAAAATAAAGCGTTACAAGAAAGAGTGGCAGAATTAGAAGAAAAGGACGAGCAGAAAACAATAGTGATTGTTCAGATGAAATCGCAATTAAATTACTTGGGTACCAAGCTTGCGCAGTTTGAATATAAAAAAAATAGTGAAGGCATTATTGGTGGTTAAGCGCCCTTTATAAAGGATATGGTTATTCAATGAAATTATCGCTCCGTTGGATTTTTGATCATTTAGCAACATCCTGGAAAGATCATTCTATTCCAGATCTCATTGCTCGTATTAATAATACCGTTGCAGAAGTAGAATTATTTGAATTTTATGCGCTTGATTTTTCTCTATTCACCTTTATAAAGGTGACTGATATAGCGCCAGATAGCATTATTGGGTTTAGTGATGAATATAAGTTATCTATAGCCCTTACTCCACGAGATGATATTCAAATGCACGAATGGTATTTAATAAAAAGGAGTAAGGAAAAATGGGTATGGGCGAGCGCAACAGATTTTAAAGCACAAAAAGAAGGATTGTTGCCAGCATTTACCATTCGGTTAGATGACATAGCAGGTCAATGGAAAAAAACAATCGAGCATGAAGATTATATTCTTACGATCGCAAATACTTCTCTTACGCATCGGCCAGATTTATGGTCACATCGCGGGTTTGCACGTGAAATTGCCGTGATTTTGGGATGCGCATTACGCGATGAAAAGCATTTTTTAACCGATTATGTAATTAACGAAGAAAAAGGGCCTGAGCATACTACAAAAGCCGACCAGGTTGCCTTTGGTGTCTTAACTGCTCATGTTAAACGATTGGCAGGATTATATATTTCACGTATTCAAAATCAACCGTGTGTATTTGATATTGCCTATCGCTTGCTGCGGGTGGATGGCAAGCCTATTAATGCAATTGTTGATCTTACCAATTATGTTATGTACGATATCGGCCAGCCAATGCATGCCTTTGATGCAACAAAATTGGCGGCAAAAAAAATTATAGCTACGCAGGTAGCACAGGAACAACCATTGGTGTTATTAGATGGCCAAGAAATTATAATTTCTGAACATGATCTTGTTATTAGTGATGGCAAAAAAGCCGTAGCGCTAGCGGGCATTATGGGAGGAAAATCAAGTGCCATTGAGCGTACTACTAATTCCATAATAATAGAAGCAGCTACCTTTGATGCGGCAACGATTCGCAGAAGTTCGATGCATTTTAAAATACGTACTGAAGCATCAACTCGTTTTGAAAAATCGTTGGATGTTCATCAATTACCTAAAGCATTGTTACGATTTTTACATCTACTGGAAAAAAATAATATTTCATTTGAAGCTCAAGATCCTATTACGTGCATAGGGAATGTCGGTAAAGTAATCACTATCAATATTGAGCATGCATTTATTGAAAAAAAAATTGGTGCAGTTATTGAACAGCAGTTTGTGGTAAAAACATTAGAATCCTTGGGATTTAATGTAGAAATAATTCAAAAACCGCATCTGCATTATTTGGTTACGGTGCCACATTGGCGCGCTAAAGATGTAACGATTGCTGAAGACTTGGTAGAAGAAGTAGTACGTTTTTATGGGTATAATAATATTGTGTATCAATTGCCGCAATTGCCAACTAAACCGATGCCGTATTTGCAGACGCAACGGCGCTATACTATTAAGCAGCTTCTTGCATTCCATGGATTAATGCGTGAAGTGTATAATTATGCGTTATATGATGATGAATTTCTTAACGTAATTTCTTGGCAACCACTATACGCATTATCATTACAAAATCCAATTTCTGAGCACATGACACGGTTGGTTACCAGCTTAATACCGCACCTATTCAAAACTGTGTACCAAAATAAAAATTATCAAGATACATTACCGTTTTTTGAGTGTAATAAAATATGGCCAGCTACCATGCAATCGGGCACATTATCCTTTGGAGAGCAACAAAGCATAGCCGGCGTTTTTTATGATGAAAAAAAGCCAGTAGATTTTTATCAAAAAAAACAAATTCTTACTGATATATTTGCAAGTTTAGGAATTTCTATACAATGGGCCAAAACCGATGCGGTGCTGCCACTATGGTACCATCCCTATAAAACGGCAACACTTATGCATGACCAAACCGTTATTGGATGGGCTGGCTCGGTTAATCCTGGCTTTTTATCACGCTTTTTACCGGGTGATGCATTTATTTTTGAATTAAATGCTGATCAATTAGTAGCAATACCGCCTAAACTGGTTACCATGGCGCCACTTGCAAAATACCAAGATACCTGGCGCGATATTAGTATGTTCATACCCGCGGTACTATCATTTGATCAGGTTGTACGTACCATAAAAGCTGTTTCGCCACTGATTTTTGATGTTGCATTGATAGACTTTTTTCAAAAGCCTGAATGGCTGGATAAACGTGCAATGACGGTACGCTTTTTTGCGCGAGATCCTCATAAAACCTTAACAACAGAAGAAATTGATCAATTGTATCATCAGATTGTGCAAAGCCTGACACCGTATCAGGTGGAAATAAGATGAAAAAGAGTACCGGTCTCCTACTATATGGATTTGTTTTTATGGCAATTCTATGTATTGATCGAGTAACTAAACTATTTGCACAAATGGTTGGTGATTGGGTGGTTATTCCCCATTTTTTGAGGATGTACCTCGTATATAATCGCGGCGTTTCTTGGAGTTTTTTTCATTCAGATAATAATACGGTATTTATGTGGTTAACGTTTGTTATCGTGTTGTTTATTGTCATTTTTTTTGCTTACACGATCCATCGTTGGCAAAATCAGGCACTGATCCTGGGTGAAGTAATGGTTCTTGCTGGCGCATTATCTAATGTAGTTGATCGCTTCCTGTATGGAGGCGTTATAGATTTTATACTCATGTCATATTATTCCTGGTCCTGGCCCATTTTTAATGCGGCGGATGTTTTTATTGTAATGGGATTAATAATAATGGTTGTAAGTGAGCTATTTATTTAATGAAACGATTATTACTATATTATGCAACATTAGGACCCATTGGTTATCAACGAGCGTCTGGAACGGTTGCTAGTTTATGTACTATGGTATGCTTATTTTGTATACCAGCGATAGGAACGGGTTGGTATTTACTCATTTGTAGCATGCTATATCTTATTTCACATGTTATTATAAAAAATGTATTGAAGCATTTTCAAAACGAAGACCCCTCTGAGATTGTCATTGATGAGCTGGTAGGATCCTTGGTTACTTTTTATGGTGTTTCCTTCTCTGCATCATCATTAATTTTGGGGTTTTTGTTATTTCGTTTTTTTGATATATCAAAAGTATGGCCCATAAATATGGTAGAAAAATTTGGCGGGCCGACTGGTATTATGCTTGATGATATTATTGCCGGAATATTCAGTAATCTTATTTTAAAAATTCTTTTTATATGAATAAGCAGCACGTGATCGTAAGATCTCTTTTAAATATGGTGGTACCCCGTTTTTGCAATAATTGTGGTTGTTGGCTGACTGAACGTACTATTTTGTGTGCACCATGCACGGATGTTATAAATCCCGTTGTATCCAAAGAACTATTCATCACCTCGACCGCTTCCATGCACGTATATGCCGTATCTGATTATGCGTATCCGTTAAAATCGTTAATTTTAGCCAAATCCCATGGTAATCGAGTTGCCAGTATGCATTTAGGTCATCTGCTCTGGCAGATGAGCACAATTAGCACAATGGATTTTGATATTATAGTCCCCATTCCGCTTCATTGGACTCGGTATGCGTACCGGGGGTACAATCAAGCTGAAGTATTAGCACAAGTGCTTGCCCGCTATAGCAAAAAGCCGGTAGTTAATTTACTCAAGCGAACCAAGCGCACCATATTTCAATCAAAGCTACCGTTGAAGCAACGCGCTGAAAATGTAAAAAATGTATTTAAAATGGTATCAGTGACCGATCACCATGATTATTATGGAAAGAAGATTCTATTGGTTGATGATTTGATGACCACTGGATCAACCTTTAAATACGCAGCGCGAGAACTATTAGCATTAAAACCAGCATCAATTGCAGGGGTGGTTGCCTGTAGAGTTGTATAGGTTGTTTTTGCAACATTTGGGTTTCTATGGTAGGATTTTTAAAAGGAAAAATATATGTATAAAATACTTATTAAACCAAAAAGGGAATACCCAATGAATAAACGTATGTTTGCCAGCTCCATATTAGTAATGGGTGCGCTTGTTTTATTGCCTAATTGTGAATTATCTAAATCTGGCGAATCAGCGGCGCCAGCTGCTGCCCATGAAAAATCGGTGCCAGGGGCTCCTGCACCAGCAGTTTCTAAACCAGCGCCTTCAGGCCCACAAGGGGAAATTCTGTTGACCTTATATGATCAAAAAGTTCCAAAAGTTACCGTAACGGATTTTCAAAATTATAAAAAAGAGCTTTTAGAAGCACAACCTAACTATGCTTCCATTATTGAATTTATGCCGGGTGCTAATGAGCAGATTTTTGAAAGCCTCGTGAATGAAGCGATCCTTGAAGAATGGGCGGATAAGAACCATATCGCGCAAACCAAGGAATATAAAGAAGATCTTGATAAAATTATGAAATATGCGCATCGCAGCTTGAACGTTAAATACTTCCAAGAAAAACATCCAGTAACCGTTACTGATGCAGAAATCAAAAAATATTATGACGAAAACAAAAATAATATTCCACAATTAATTGTTTCTCCTGGTGGCGTAACTGCTAAAGCGGTTATGTTTGATACCAAAGCAGCAGCACAGGCTTTCTATGATAAGGTGAAAGATCCTAAATCTAATTTTGATGCAATGGCTAAAGAAACAAACGCAGCGGTAAAAGATCTTGGCGAAGTAAATAACCAAAGCTTTGAAGTGGATAGCGCTGTTCGCAAAACCTTAATGGATGCAAAAAGATTCCCAGCGGTTGATCTTGTTGAAATCAGTGATAAATCATTTGCCGTAGTTAAAGCATTAAGCAAAAAAGATGCGCAATATGTTCCATTTGACCAAGTTAAGCCAGGCATTGAAAACTTGTTAAAACAACAAAAAGCTGCTGAAGTATTAACTAAAGAACTTGATAAACTCAAAAAGGAATACAAGGCAAACGTTAACAAAGAATATTTCGAACGTGAACGTAAAGTACAAGAAGAGCATGCTCAAAAGGCAGCCGCTTCTATGAAAAAAGAACTTGGTGAACCTACCAAAGGTGAAGAAGAAAAAAAACCAGCACCCAAGCCAATGAAAGCTGCTTAAGGATTTGATTTAATTTTTATAACTGGATTCTCATCCGTCTTCGTTAAAACTACGCCGGACAAGCGACCTAATTAAGCCTGACTGGATGTGGGGACTGTGTCCGCCGAAGTTTTTTACTCAATAGTAATTAACTAAGGAAATCAACGAAGGCGGATCCAGTGAATAAATAAAAAGCCTTTATTCTTTAAAACTGGATTGCTTCGTAACTCATGTCCGCCGAAGCCAACCGGGCGAAGGCTGGATCGACTATGGCATTTTCTTGTTTAGTACGATCTATTTGAAAAAGAAGGGACACGTGTAATTATGATTCTTACATTATATGGGGTTTTCTTATGAAAAAATTATGGCCAATTCTCTACATTTTTTCTCTCTGCTTTTATATAAATGTAACAAGTGCAGTTGTTATGGATGTATTAAAGGATAAAGAGTTATTTGATATTAATAGCGTAGTGGTAACGGTTGATGGTCCCGAACGCAAGCGCTATATTTGTAAATCAGAATTAATGCGTGTTGGTATTGATGGTAGAAAACCATCAGTGGAAGATTTAATTACTGAAGAACTTGCCTTGCAAGATGCCATTAAACATAAGATACCGGTTGAGGATTTTGCTGATCGTTACATCGCTTCAATAAAAAAAGCGCATAACGTTAATGATCGTGAAGTTGATCGTATCTTTGAAGCCGCTGGACTTACTCCTGATGAAGGGCGTGCTAAGTTGCAAGCAATGGGTGCGCATAATACCATGATTGATATGAAGGTAAAAGCACGGATTTTTGTTCCCCAACAAGAAATCGAAGAGTATGCTAAAAATAATCCCCTCTATAAAGAACCAAAATATCAATTAGAAGTAGCGATTGTTCCATTTTTTTCCTTTGATCGAAAAAAACAAGAAGAACAATTCCAGTTTCTGATTGAGCAAGCCAAAGAAGGGCAATTAGATGTGATATGGGGTGCTCCCTTTTGGTTGAAAAAAAGCGATATTGCTGATGATAAACAATTTATACTCACCATGCAGGTGGGCGAGGTTTCGTTACCGCAACCTGGCAATGCTGGTTTTGAATTTTGCCGTTTAAAAAATAAAAAACCTGAAAAGCTTATTCCTTTAGAAAAAAGATTTAGAACGATTCTCGATGAATTGCGTGAACCAAAATTTAAGGGAATGTTTGATAGCTATATCAATGATCTTTTAACCAATGCAGCCATTATTTACCCAGAAGCTGATTGTTCTGGCGGAGACACCGGCCGGGCTTGAGGACCATATAATACATAATGCTGCGCATGTGGGAAACCTTGTGCTGCCAATTTATTCATAAGAGCAATGCCAATAGTTTGTTTGGCTGGTTTATGTTCGATATATAAACGTGCAATAAGATAAGAAGCCGTTTGATGATGATTTCTATGTGCTTGCTTGAGTAGCTTATATCCGACTTTTTGGTTGAATGCTCCTGGTTGATTAAGATGATGGATCGCTAATTCATATTGCGCATCAGAATCTTTTTGGCCAGCTGCTATCTCTAAGTAAAAAAGCCCTAAGGAAATATCTTGATCAAGATACGTGCCCTTTAATAGATGGGTTCCGTATTCACGGTAAGCAGGCATATGCTGTTGTGCCACTGCTTCTTGAAAAAATTTTTTTGCTTTTTCTTTATTTTGGGGAAGGTATCTATTGGTACAATAATAACGTCCCATAAGGCATTGAGCAGGAGCAAATCCTATGCATGCTGCATTATGTATTAATTTGATACCTTTTTTTATATCAAATGGGACTCCGTTACCCTGCAAATATAAAACACCCAGACTATTTTGAGCATATAAACAGCCTAATTGGGTGGCCTTTTCATAATAGAACGTTGCGTGATTGTAATTTTGCTTTACGAAGTTATTTTCAGTTTCATATAATAAGCCCAAATAAAAAGCTGCGGTAGCAAAATCTGATTTCGCTGCTTGTTTCATAAGCTCGAGTGCTTGTTTTATGTTTTTTATTTGACCAAAGCCATATAAGTAACAGAGCCCTAATGAAAATGTGGCAGGAATTGAACCCATCATTTGAGCTTTATTATAACAGCTTTGGGCTTTGAATTCATCATTTTTATATTCATACAGTTTACCAAGCAAATAAAGTGCCCGATGATCCGATTTTGCTTTTTCTAAATAAGCAATACCTAGTTGTTCATTAATAGATTCTATATCCGTTATTTTTTTAATTAAATAATAAATACCCCAAAATAAATAATCTGAAGGGCTAACGGGTGATCTTTGCTCAAAAAATGAAAAATCTATTTGATCCCACCGCATATTTTTAAAGGGATCGCTTGGGGTTTGGTAGGCATCAGCATCATCAAGAAATTTGTTATAGGTTGCGTAGTAAATAAGCGTTTGGAGGGCCTGTGGATTGCTGTTAGCATGTGCAATTAATAGTGGAATGACGGGAAAAATATCTTTCAAATTAATGGAAGGGGTATGGTAATGGGAAGCAATAAGATGTGTTGGATCCTCATGAGTTAGTTTCCCAATGAGTGGCGGTTTCATAGAATATAATGCAGTATTTATAAATACTATAAATATTAATAATAGAAACATGTCCCTTTCCCCTTTACGAGTTTCATCTGTTACTATATCAAAATAGATTTTGGTAATTAAAGAATTAAAAGCAAAAAGTGAATAATTGCATTTATTTATAATAGGTTACTATAATGCAGATGGTTTTGAATTAAATTAAGAGGAATTTGTATGAAACATGGATTGTTGTTATTACTTTTTTTACCCGGCATTGTTAATGGAATGTTAGAATTAGAAAACGGGCTTAAGCAGCTAAAATCAAAATTATCAACGCTTGATAGGCAAATGCATGCATTTTATACCGCGCCGATAGCTACAAAACCTGCAAAACCACCGATGCCTATTATCTCAGAACCAATAATTGCTAAAAAACCGGAACCCCAAAGTATCAGTGCTCCTCTAAAACGGCTTACTTCTATACAATATAATGATTTAAAAAAGGTGATAGAAGAAGAATCTAAAGAAGATGGTTGTTGGAATTATAATTTAAATACCTATCCAGTTATCCAGGAACTTGAAAAAGAATTGGGGCTTTCTCAATTTATTTTTTCATGCCTTGGTAAATATATTATGATTTCCAGCCGTACCATGATGCGTGGGAACCGTGAATTATTCTCTATTGATGAGGTGAGGACTGAATTAAATAGTTACCGTTTTGATAAGGTAACCAAAGAGTATAAAATTCATCTTATGCCTAAATCGGGTGAAGATTTACTCCTTATCATTGAGCGTTTGCTCAAAGAAATTCAATCGAATGATCAACTGCAAAATTCGCTTGTTGAAATTAAATTTAAAACGCCTGATTATCAAGAATTAAAGGAGCGATTAAAAAAACTGAAAAGCGGTAGTAAAAAAGTTAAGCCTATTATTGTTATATATCCAGGTAGCAGTAAAAAAGATGCGCAAACGGTGTTAAATAGTGTGTATAAATTATTTGGCACTATGGAAGGGCTTGATATGGCACCGCGATTTAATGAAAAAATTACCTCGTTAATATATTATGCACAAAGCCATGGCGATATAAAAAGAGGTAATGAGTTTGATGAATTTTTTACTGAAGATAAGAAATTCTTCAAACCGGATGTAGAAGGCAAAGGATACGATATTGATTATCGCTTACAAAATCCCGCTGCACATTAATTATTCGTATTCTTCTTCTTGATTAATTTGAGCATACAATTCACATGCCTTTTTAGTTAAATTATCTTTATTATCTTTATACTCATTTTTAGATGAAAAATAATGAGATATAATAGCTTCAAATCCAACATCAATATTAATGGGCGCTCTTTTTTCGCGTACTTCGATGGTTCTGACGGGGGTAACACTCACTAGATGCAATGCATGGTTACATGCTTGAATAACTTTTTGTAAATCAACCGTATCTTTAGTTTGATCAGGAACATAATAGATAATTTTCACAATGGCATCAGCAATATCATACTGCTGAATTGCTTCAATAATTTGATAGGTCTGATCCAAATTCGGTTTTAAGCGAATCTCTATTTGCAAAAACGGGCGTATGGGTGTCTTAATAAATTCATGTGTAGTTACGTTTTTTTCTTTAATAGTAACGGAACAAAACCCTTTTTCTTCTTTGCGTTCGCCAAAATCAATGCGTTCAATAGATCCGGAATATATAATAGCCGGATATCCCTCAGGATTAAGATTTTGATAACGATGTAAATGTCCTAAGGCAACATAATCAAATGG
Source organism: Candidatus Babeliales bacterium (assembly GCA_963722075.1). Taxonomy (GTDB): domain Bacteria; phylum Babelota; class Babeliae; order Babelales; family JANWKD01; genus CAVRJM01. The sequence continues at coordinate 187,132 of CAVRJM010000001.1, forward strand.
TTCAATAGCTAATTGAGATGGTAGTAAAATAGGATCAGTGCCATAAATAGCGCGTTTTTCTGAGCCCGAAAAAATCCCTGAACTTACCGTTAGATGACCTGCCAGCACGGCCGGGATGGTTGGATCAAGTTCTTGTGCCAGATTGTTAATAATAGTGCTCACTGATTGTGAAATATAATCAGTAAGCACGGTGTTCGATTTATATGCATGAGTGTTATTCATTGCAATATTAGTTCTACTGGGCCACGGGATACCAACAATCTGAACAGGACCGCTTTTGGTTGGTAATGTTATCCAGGATGGTTTTGCAAATACATGAAACCCTTGCACGGGGAGCTCACCAAAGATATCAAGGGTGGTGGCTTTACCAAAACTTAACGGGTTATCATGATTACCAACCACAATAATAATGGGGATTCCTGCTTTATATAAACGTAAAAAGCAGCGCATTAAGAGCCGCTGCTGCGTGGGGCTTGGATTGATTGTTTTATATGCATCACCCGAAAACAGAAAAAAATCAAAAGCATGATCAATGGTGTAATCGATGCAAAAATTAAGCGCCTTTTCAAAATCTAATAAGCGTGTATGGATTCCTGTTTTGGCATCGATCTTACCATAATTTTCCATACCAAAATGGATATCGGCAGTGTGAATAAATCGTATCCCATTACGATCCATTATGTTCCTTCAATGGATTTTGCGGTTTTGGTGGCGGCAATAAATGGAGAACGGGCTGTTCGCTCTTTTATTTTTTTAGCATATCCTTCTTTATTTATTTGCCGAGCGCGGCCGATTGCTAGGGTTGCTGGTGGAATATGGTTGGTAATAACAGAACCTGCTGCGGTGTAGCTTTCTTTTTCTATAGTTACCGGAGCAACAAGTGTGTTGTTACTGCCAATAAATACCTGATCTTTAATAATGGTAGCATGTTTGTTAACACCATCATAATTACAGGTGATAGTGCCAGCACCTATATTGACCTTATTGCCAATAGTTGCATTACCCAAAAAAGAAAGATGTTTTGCTTTACTGTGTTTGCCCACCGTGCTCTTTTTTACTTGTACAAAATTGCCAATAACTGAATGCTCTTCAATGGTTGTTGATCCTTCAATATGCGCAAAAGGGCCAATATGACAATAATCATGAATGGTAGAATCAGTAATAACGGAATGAGAATAAACAGTAACCTTATTCCCAACTGATGCGTTATTAATAATTGAAAAGGGTTCAATGTTGCAATTGTTGCCAATGCGCGATCCATTAATAATATGCACACCGCTACTTATATAGCTTCCCGATCCAATAATTACATCAGTATCAATATGAACATTTTGTGCAGCATAAAAACGTACGCCACGTTCCATCCAGTAGGTAATTAATGATGAGCGTTTTATTTGCTCAACAGTCCAAAGTTCTTTAAAATCATTAACGCCGCGAATGGTATCAAAAGGTGCATCAATCGTTTTAACGATCAGCTGTTGATCGCCAGCAATTTTTATTAAATCAGTAATATATAATTCATTAGTTATCTTGCTCTGTTCAAGCTTATGGATATTATCTTCTAAAAAGCTTTTTTTAAAGAGGTAAATACCCGCATTAATGCAGCAAGATTCTTCCTTATAATCGGTACGTTCTTTTGCCTCAACAATAGTAATTCTGGTATCTTCTTTCAGAATGCGCCCATATCCTTTGAGCCCTGGATCAGTATTATGTGCTATAACCAAGGTAACTGCCGCATCTGTAAGTGTATGCGTATCAATTAATTGGGTGATGAGTTCTTGCGTGATGAGGGGAGTATCGCCATTGAGTACTAATACATATTCGGCATTCCAATTATTTTTCGTGGAATACAATGCATGTCCAGTACCTTTTTGTTCAGACTGAATTTCAAAATTGATCGTTGTGCCATGCCGTCGGGTGATTATATGTTCTATGGTCTCCCGATCATGGCCCACGACTACGGTAGTATCAATATGTAATTTTTCAAGAAGAGTAGTTGCATATAATATCATTTCTTGACCGCAAATTTTTTCCGCTAATTTAGTTTTGCCGGTATTAAAACGTGTTGAGCGGCCTGCTGCTAAAATGATTGCTTGTACCTTATTTTCTGACATACAGAGCTCCTTAAATCGTGAACAATTCAATCCCATCATGAGGGGTGCCTAATTTTGTCCCAGTATACCTGCCATTTTGAATATTTTTAATCCCTTTTTATTTTTTTTGTATGCAATTATTAGATGATACATGGTATAAAAATATAACTGAAAGCGACTTGAGCAAAGGCTGGATCATAATGATAGTTGTTCCTATTGTTCATTCCGAATGCAGTTTGGGAATCCATTAATAAAATCACTATTGTCATCACGAGCTTGCGTGGTGATCCATTAATGAGATTATCATCCTATTTTATATTCAGATTACTTTTGGCTTGTATATCGTAATTTTATTGCCATCAGGATCAAGCGCAATAAATGCCCTTTTGCCTTCTATTTCAATTAATGGTTGCAGTATAGGAATTTCCATAGCGATAAAATCTTCATAAGAATTCTCGATCTTGTTAGCACCAAACGATAAGTTATAAGTACCCGTGGGTTGCCATTCGTTGGCGGAAAGAGATAAAATTAACTTTCCAAAATCTAATGAAAAAGAAGAAGAAGTTGGTCTTAGATTATCAGGTTTTATTCCCAAAATTTTTTCGTAGAAAGCGGTACTTACGTTCACGTTTTTTACATATACCATATCGATATAATGTATGGAAGCTTTTTGTGCATTACCCCATACAAGAGTTCCCATTTGTTTATAAAATATAGGTATTAATACCATCATAACAATTTTGAATAATAAAACCTTATCCGGTTCAGATGTCATATAATAATTTTACTTTCGTGGTAATATTTTCTTTCGAACAATGATCTATTACTAGTTGTCCTCAATACTACCACTTTTATTACACCCATTTTTTCATTTTATTGTGATTTGCTCAAATTTCTATTTTAACGTTTAATAATATAGCTTAATTTTTCTCAGTTGTCTCTATGAGAGCTTAATTTAAGACTATAAATAAAAAAATGAGAAGTTATTGAAGTTTGCCATAGTATGTTCAACGTAATTATACCAGCGCCTTGTCCGGCATCGCCTTGGCGACGACGGAAAGCTAGGGATGACAGAGGGAAAAATTTTTACTAGAAGATTCCTTACTTCGCTCAACATACTAGGTTGAGTTATGCTGAAGAAATGAATTGCCTGTTCCGAAATGTCAGGATCAAAGGTATAAAATAAAAAACAAAATGATATGTTGAAACTACCAAAAATAACTTCTCAAAAAACCAGAATCCTTTATCCTTATGTAATGTATAATAACGGTGAGTTTTATGGAGAGATGGCTGAGCGGTCGAAAGCGGTTGCCTCGAAAGCGATTATTCTCTAAATAAGGGAATCGAGGGTTCGAATCCCTCTCTCTCCTCCATACTTCGCTAAAGCTTCGTATGGCAGGCCAACTTTTTAAATGATTGAAATTAATATAAATAGAATAGTGAAAGCGAAGTATGCCTTCGAAGTTCGTAGGGCTTATGAGAATAACGTGAAGATGGATACAACGCTTGGCACGGCTATTTAGAATGATAGAAATTTATTATTAGAGCAATGAAAGAGCGAAGACGGTAATAATGTTTGTTAAGTATCGAAATTCTTTTTTTATTTTTTTTCTGTTGTGTTTAATCGGTTCCACCAGTAAAGCATGGGTAGCTGATAATCGTTTTTTACCTGAATTTTATCCGCATGTTAATCATTACAGAACATGGGAATCTCCCTCTACCAGTTATCTTGATGGGCTTTTTATGGTGGGGCATGATGCTTTTGATCATGAGGACGATGAAAAAGAGGTGGGCATTTTTGATATATTTGGTAATTATGATGAAAATAAATTAGCACAAGCAATTGTTGCAATTGGGCTCCCCGATCCATTTGATGCCTTTCCAACATTACAACGATTTCGTGGTCAAGAAATTTTGTGGAATATGGAAAGCAAAATTCAAGCACAAGGTGCGGTATTTCAATTTGAACAACAAGTATGGGATTATCTTTGGATAGGCGGTTCATCATTTTTTCTTCATCTATATTCACGCATCAATTTTGAATTAAACCCCCATACCATTAGAACATTATCAATTAGCCCTGAGGATCAAATAAGCTTAGATCAAATGCGTCGCCTGATGAATGATGAAATTGGCATTTTTCCGCCGGTGGTGAGTAAAGTTGGTTTTTCAGATATAGATGTCTATTTGCGCTTAGGCTCTATGTGGGAATACCTGTGTAAATTTAGAAAAGTTGATGCAGGCTTCAGTTTTGGGGGATTAATACCAACCGGTTTGATGCGTACGATCCAAAATCCTGCTTCTATTCCCATTGGTGGTGATGGGCATTGGGGCGTATATCTTAAAGGAGACCTTGAATTAGAATTAAAAGAAGATTGGAAGGCTGGCGCCTGGTTTCGTATTAATAAGCGATTTAAAAAATATAGAACGGAGCGGTTGCAGGTTGTTGATGAGCAGCAACTTTTTGGCGTAGTTCAAGGCCGTGTTGCCATTAATCCCGGATGGACTTTTCTTTTTGCGCCGTATGGACGATTAGAAAATATCCGTGAAGGATTTGGTCTTGAGTTGGGGTATGTTATTACGCATCATATGCAGGATGATTGGAAGGATGCACGTGAGGTGCAAATACCAACAGTAAATCTGCAAGAGATTATAAAACGTTCTTCATGGACGTCTGAATATGTTATGGTTGAAGCATTTTTTGATTCTGCTAGAATTTTACCATCTTATTGTAAAGCACCAATTATATCTTTTAGATGGGATGTACCAATACGATTTTTTGCAGCTAAAGGCGCTGCCAAAACGAATCGAATTATGTTAGGAATTGAATTAAATTATTAAAGGTTGGGTTTAACTTATGGCAAAATTATTAACGTTCTTTCCCGCAAAAAAACTATTTAGTTTTTTTTCTAATGATATTGCAATCGATTTAGGAACAGCAAATACGTTAGTGTATGTTCGCAATAAAGGTATCGTGCTTGATGAACCGACGGTAGTTGCGGTTAAAGCAAACACTAATATAGTATTAGCTGCAGGACGTAGTGCTAAGGAAATGCTTGGCAAAACGCCAGAAAGTATTGTCGCCTGCCGTCCCATGCGTGATGGCGTTATTGCTAACTTTGAATTAACTGAAAGTATGTTGCGCTATTTTATCCGCTCGGTAAATGATAATCGTCGTACCATGATCCGCCCTCGTATGATTATTGGCGTTCCTTCGGGCATTACACAAGTTGAGCGGCGCGCGATTGAAGAATCAGCAAAGCAGGCAGGTGCGCGTGAAGTGCACACCATTATGGAACCGATGGCAGCAGCAATTGGTGCTGGGTTGGCGGTACAGGATCCTGTTGGCAGTATGATTGTTGATATTGGTGGCGGAACTACTGAAGTTGCGGTTATTACGCTTAAAGATGTGGTGTTTTGCCGTTCCGTGCGCGTGGGCGGTGATGAAATGGATCGCTCCATTGTGCAGTATGTAAAACGAAAATATAATCTTCTTATTGGTGAACGAACCGCTGAACAAGTTAAAATAAATATTGGTACGGTTATTCTTGATTCCCCTATTGAGAAGATGAATGTAAAAGGGCGTGATTTAGTAACCGGTATTCCAAAAACAATTTTGTTAACAAGCACGGAAGTTAATGAAGCGTTACTGGAAACCGTTTCGCATATCGTTGACGTGGTACGTGTTGCTTTGGAAAATACCCCGCCAGAACTTTCATCTGATTTGGTTGATAAAGGAATTGTAATGGCAGGTGGTGGTTCTCTTTTGCGTGGTCTTGATAAACTTATTTCTAAAGAAACTAAATTGCCGGTGCGCCTTGCCGATGATCCATTGCGTTGTGTGGTGAACGGAGCAGGTATGGTGCTTGATAAATTAGATTTCTTCAAAGAAACATTAATGAAATAATACATTTGAATAAAGTACAATCTCAGGGGATTCCCCTTAAAAAGAAATTTGGGCAACATTTTTTACGTGATCAAAGCGTGGTTGATGCTGCTATTGCACGGGTAGATATTACTAATGCTTCGGTGTTTGAAATTGGAGGCGGTGACGGTTTTTTAACGCGTTCAATTTTGCAAGCACCCATTGCGCGTTTGTGGGTATTTGAAATCGATCCCGATTGGGTTAGCTATTTACAAAATAGTATCCATGATGAACGCTTATGCGTTAAACATGAGAATATTTTAGATGTGAATTTTGAGCAATTTGAACCCAATAAGCCATGGACCTTACTAGCGAATTTACCCTACCAAATTACCTTCCCTATCTTTTATATGCTCTATGATCATCGGGCATTAATAAAAGAAGGAGTGGTTATGGTGCAAGAAGAAGTGGCACAAAAATTAGTTAAAACCCGTGGCAAAGGATATGGATTCCCGTCGCTTTTTTTTAACCATTATTTTGAACTTGAATTGTTACAAAAAATTCCACCTACAGCATTTTTGCCACCGCCCAAAGTCTATTCGCGGCTTATATATATCAAGCCAAAAAACAATGTGCCCATTATTCCCCATGAACCAGAATTTTGGAAATTTATTAAAATCTGCTTTGCTCAACCGCGTCGTACACTTAAAAATAATCTTAATCATACGCATTATGATATGAATAAGATTTCTGAAGAAACGTTAGCGTTGCGCGCGCAGCAAATGAAAATGGAAGATTTTTTAGAGATTTGGAAAAAAATCAATTATTAATAAAACCTTTTCTTATTATAACTAATTTTAATAATACAATATTACAGGAATTAAAATGCAGATCGATCTTTTATTAGATTTAATAAAGATAGGATGTGTGTTAATGAAGATGGGACACGTAGCTCCCGAATTACGTTTTGCCAGTGACGAGTTATTGCTCGTAAAATATTACTATAATAGATCAAATAAGGATGAGCAAACCAAGCTAACAAGATTGCCTACCAACCATGCAGGGGTTAGATATAACACCCCGATTTAATACGAAGATTACCTCCTTAATTTATTATGCACAAAGTAGTAGTGATCTGAAAATAAAGAGTGATTTAGAAAAATATTTTACTGAGGATAAAATTTTTTTTAGATCGGATGTTGAAGGTAAAAAAAATGTTGATTATAGTTTGAAAGATCCCCGTACGTAAATCGCCTATCTTTATGGGGCAATTAATCCAGCGTTAATATGACTTTCATCCATCCATCAGCACGTTTATCAAATTGCTTATATCCAGTAACAATCTCATCAAAGGGTAATTTATGGGAATAAAAATCGCGCGAGTCAAAAATGCTATTCTGTACCCATTCAAGCAAGCGCGGAATATACTTACGATGATTGCAATTTCCCATTCGCAGGATAAGATTTTTTCCCATAGCTTCTCCAATCGGGAATGTCTTTAATAATTCGGTATAGACGCCAATGATAGAAATAGTTCCTGCTTTTGCAACTGATCTGACTGCCCATTGCAATGCTTGTGATGGTGCATTTCCGGGAATCCAATTACCGTGATGCGGATTAATGCGTGGCGCAACAGTTTTAACTTCTTTTTTAAATTCTTTAAGCCACGCATGATGTTTTAATGAAGAAAAAAAGGAATAATGAGGATGATCAGCATCAATGCCGACCGCATCAATTATTTTAGTAGGTCCTTTGTTACTGGTACTTTTTTTGAGTTCTGTGTATGGATCATGAGTATCAAAATTAATGGTAATAGCGCCTTGTGCTGCTGCTTTTTGTAAGCGAAATGGTATGCGATCAATGGCAAACACTGCAGCTGGTTTTAATTGGTTTACACAAAAAAGTATGAGTTGGCCGACTGGGCCGCAGCCAAATATAGCAACCGTATCATCAGGTTGGATATCGGCCATTTCAACAGCCATGTAGGCAGTGGGTAAAATATCTGATAATAAAATAACTTGATCATCAACAATGGAATCAGGAATAGCAATCAATGAAGCATCAGCATATGGTACACGAACTTTTTGGGTTTGCATTCCTTGAAAGGGGCCTGAATCTTTAGGGCCGCCATAATACGGTGTGCCGGCATCAGGACCTTGTGGATTAGCATTATCGCATTGGGAATAGATTTCTTTGCGACAATATTCACAATAGCCGCAGCTGATGGTAGAAGGAACAATAACGCGATCGCCGATTTTAAATTTTTCAACGCGAGCGCCAAGCTGCTCAACTATACCAACTCCTTCATGCCCTAAAATAGTTCCTTTAAGAGTGTTTGCGATAGTGCCGCGTACGCTATGTAAATCGGTTCCGCAAATAGCACTACGCGTTAATTTTACAATGACATCATGATCATTTTTAAGTTTAGGCTCAGGAACGTGCTCTAAACGAATATCTCCCACCTTATAAAATACTAGCGCTTTCATAAACTGAATCTCCTTTTTATGGTAAGCGTAGTTTAACAATGAGATTGGATGCAATTATTTTACAAAAAATCCCAAACAGTTAGGAGATTATTGCACGGCGCCATTTGCGGCGTTTGAGCCATCTTTCTTTTTTTTGAGCCTTTTTTGATTCATGTGCGTTTGCAAGCGCTTGCTGCGCTTTTTGTTCGTACATTTCTCGCGTGTATTGGGCGGGAATACAGGGCTTAATCACATCAAGGACGCGTTGATGATCGTCAATGCCAGGAAAGCTTACATTAAGTTTGTGAGAAGTATTAAGTGACCTAATACGCATTTTATTTTCAAATAAGCGAATATCCAACATTACATGATTAGAAGGTAAATTAAGTTCTTTTAGAATAGTAACCAAATACCCTAAATAAGCGCCCGCTGGAAAGGGATGGTACGGCAAATAATCGCGATAGCCAAATGTCCAGCCAAATGACCATAATTCTGTATGTCCTGGATCAGCATTCCGTAACAAACGCGAAGGAATAGTATCTTTGTGGCGCGTACAATTATTGTTGATGGCGGTGCGCGCGATACGTTTAAAGCGTAACCAAATTTGGGTTAATTTATCAGGAAGGGTGAACCCATAACGTGAGCTAAAGATACGGTTAGAAAAAAAGCGATTAGTAGCCAGGCAATCAACCACTTGAACGCGATCTCCGGTGGAATAAAAATGATATACTTTTTTAAATAATGGATGAAGAATTAAATAATCAGCGTCAGGAATAACCGGAACTCCAATCAAAATAAGTTCATCAATGTGCCAGGGAAGTTTAAGTGGTGGTAAGGCATTTGCTGCTGGAGATGCAGTAATTGTTGGCGTAGCAATTTTTTGTGGTGCATTATGGCGTTCGTCGGCGGCATGAGCAGTTTTTAATACCACGTAACCACCATGGCTATAGGCGACCGTTTGAATTTTAGGTTCTATTCCTTTTGCACGTAATTTTGCTACTTCTTTATCAAGCTGATCATAAAAAATTAATGCCTCTTGGTAGCGTACTTGTGAGCTGAGTAATCCTGACCAGCCAAAGGTATAAAATAGATGTTCTTGCGCTTGTGGGTGCAATGAAGCAAACTCTTTATATGCATGAGCAAATGCTGTTGAGGCGTTGCCTTGCAGTAAGCTGTGCATATCTACGGGCTGCAGCCCTAAACCTTGCATTGCATATACTTGGTAAAAAAACGGGTCTTTGCGCATAATTTCAACAGCGCGGGCATATATAGAATCAGCTATCTGATCTGTCATGAATCGGATTAAATTTGATACTGAAAGATGTGGTTTAATATTAATAATGCCATGCACAAAAATGGTCATCCATACTTCTTTAGGTTTCACGGTGGGTGAAATTCCATTTTGATTAGCGGGAATAATTTTTTCTGTTGTATGTACCAAAGAAATACCGCAGGTAACCCAAGTAAAAAGAAAAATAAAAGCAAAGCTTTTTTTAAATAAATTCATAATAGAAATAATTGAAAAAAATGAATAATACGTACCATTTCTTAGTATATACAGTTTTTTAATAATTTTTATCGGGTATTTAATTCTATTTTATCATATTGGAGGGAGTAGAGGGGGAGGGAAATAAATTTTCGGGTGTACGACGCTGTTACCGGTCTTAATCAATTAATGGATCAAGCCTTCGCTAAAAAAAGCTACGGCGGACACAGTCCCCACGCCTTGTCCGGCATAGTCTTGGCGACGACGGAAAGCTCAGAATGACATGAGTGAGTCCTTGTCATCTTGAGGGAGCGTAGCGACCGTAAAGATCCAGTTATAAAATTAATTTATTATTTATCATCCTGAGGAGCGTTAGCGACAAAAGGATATTATTATTCAATAGTCACTGACTTTGCCAAATTGCGTGGCTTATCAATATGACAACCCAAGCTGCGAGCAACACTATAAGCAAAAAACTGCATCAGGCCCGTCATAGCAAGAGGTGCTAAAAGCGGCTCAACTGGTTGAATAATAAATGCGGTATCAGCGAGTTCTATTAATTCCTGTTGGCCTTCAAATGCAAATATAATAAGATGACCATTGCGCGCTTTAACTTCTTGTGCATTAGAAATAAGTTTTTGGTAAATAAGAATATCCAAAGAAGAAAATATAAAAATTGGTGTTTGGTTATCAATAAGAGCTATAGGGCCGTGTTTTAATTCGCCGGCAGGGTAACATTGCGTAAATACATAGGCGATTTCTTTTAATTTTAATGCCGCTTCCATAGCAAACGGGTAACTAATATTACGTCCTAAGAAAATAAATTTTTTAAATTGAGCATACCAACCAGCTAATTGATTAACAATTTTATCATGATAAAGCCATATGCTATTTTCAAGTACTTCAGCTGCGATAGAAAGATTTCGGTATGCGTCATCCATAGAGGTTATTATATTCTTTTCAAGCGCAATACGGTGAGCGAGCCAATACAGCGTTGTTAATTGGCATGAAAATGCTTTGGTTGAAGCAACCGCAATTTCCGGGCCAGCATTCATTAAAAGAGCGCCTCTTGTTTCGCGTATAATGCTGCTGGAGGGTACATTGGTGAGGCCAACTGTTGGCAGATTAAAAGAATTGATTAAGCGAAGCGCTTCAAGTGTATCGGCTGTTTCGCCTGATTGTGATATGCCAATATAGATGGAATTTTTTTCAGCAAAAAAAGTCATATACCTAAATTCAGAAGCCAGTACTACACGGGTGGGAATATTACAAATTTGCTCAAAAAAGAATTGAGCAATGCGTGCTGCATACCAAGAAGTGCCGCATCCAATGAGCGTAATAGATTCCATATTTTTTACCAAATCGGCGCTCACTCCCATCTGCTGCCATATTGTTTCATGCTGTGAAGAAAGCTGTTCAAGCGTAGATTGAATGGCTGCTTTTTGTTCAAAAATTTCTTTTAACATAAAATGTTCATAACCATTTTTGTTAATAACAGACCATTGACCGGTCATTTCCTGCGCTTGCAGTGGTAATGCTTGTCCAGAAAAATCATAAAGCTGTACGGCTTGATGATCTAAAAATGCAAAACTTTTATCAGGTAAAAAAACAGTTTTATTTGTATGTTCAATAAACGCTAAATGATCAGAGGCTACAAAAGTTTCTTGGGTACCCAACCCTAAGCATAACGGCGACCCTTTACGTATAACGATCATGATATCAGGGTATTGTTGGGTGATGATAGCCAGCGCATACGCCCCTTCTAATTGCTTAATAAGCGCACGCGTTGCATCATAAAGATTAGGAATGGCTGTAATAATTGATTCAAAAAGGTGCGCTACTACTTCGGTATCTGTTTGAGAGCTGAAAACATGTCCTTCTTTAATAAGAGTATTTTTTAGCTCATGATAATTTTCAATGATACCATTGTGCACTACCGAAACCGTTTTTAAGCAGTCAAATTGCGGATGTGCATTATCTGTAGAAGCAACGCCATGGCTTGACCATCGCGTATGGCCAATCCCCACATGACCATCAATAGGAGAATCTTCAATTTTTTTAACCAAATTAGAAAGATGTCCTGCTGCCTTTTGATAAAGGATGCTATTATCTTGTGGATTTATACAAGCGAAACCAGCAGAATCATAACCGCGGTATTCCAAACGGCCCAAGCCTTTAAGAATAGTAGCACAGCTAAAATTTTTACCTATATACCCGACCAATCCACACATAATACTTCTCCTTTAGTATGTTCAGTAGTATATCCAGTCTTCGCTTGCGATGGAGTATCGTTGAGTAGGGCTGAGCTACGACGGACAATCTTCGTATCATTTCAAACCTATAGCAACGCAGTCGATCGTAGCCGAATTTACCTTCGAAGTTTTTCTCGTGAAGGCAAAGATTGAATTAACGTTTTACAAACTGGAATCGGCGACGTGCTGCTTTACGACCATATTTTTTACGTTCTTTTACGCGTGAATCGACTGTTAATAACCCGTGAGAGCGCAATAAAGAACGAGACGCTTCATCGATTTCCAGTAAGGCACGTGATATGCCAAGACGTACTGCTCCTGCTTGGCCATTAATACCGCCACCCATTACATCAGCATATGCATCATATAGAGAGGTTTTTAATGCTTTAAAAGGTTTAGTTGCATCAAGGCGGGCAATATCAGTAGTGAAATAAGAAGAGTATTCTTTATCGTTTACTAAGATTTTACCGGTTCCTCGGCGTAACCAAACACGTGCTACTGACTTTTTACGGCGACCAACACCGTGAGCCAACGGAGCTTGTTTTTTAATCGCTTTTACTGGCGCAGTACCTGATTTAGGGGCTGCTTTAGTTGTTTTTTTTACTTTTTCCATTAGAGGTTTTGATATCCTTATTTGATAACAGTGGATTAACAATCCTTAATTATGTCAAAAAGGGGTAAAATTGTCAATCCGCCTTCGTTTTCTAAAAGTATTACTTCTAAGTAAAGAAAACTACGGCGGGATAAATCCGCTCCCTGTCATCCCGAGCTTTCCGTCGTCACCAAGGTTATGCCGGACACCGGCGTGGGGACTGCGTCCGCCGTAGCTTGCCAAGCCTGTAGGCGTGGATAAGCGTAGGCTGGATCCATTAATAAAAATTATAATCCTATTTTGCAAGTAAGGTATTTTTCTCGCCAAAAATACCTTAACTAAAAGGGGGCCACCATGCTGGTGGATCCGTCTTCGCTAAGGCTTCGCCGAGACAGGATGCTCTCCCACGCGTATATACACCACTTCAATGTTAATGCTGCGCATTAAATTTTCGGGTGTACGACGCGTTACCGGATTTTAATTTTATACATTTCCTCGTCATCTTGAGGGAGTAGAGCGACCGTAAAGATCCAGTGGATAATATAAAGAGTCATTTAAAATTGGCGTTACCCAAGGCGAAGTACGCCTACGCTTTCTATAAGTTTTATTATGGGGTAAAGAAAGCTTCGGACGGGACAGCCTACGCCTATCACTTTTCTCATATAATTTATATAGATCATTAAAAAAACTGGCTTGCCCAGCCGTAGCCTTGGCGTAGGCTGGAGCCGATGATCGGACTTGAACCGACGACCTATTGATTACGAATCAATTGCTCTACCACTGAGCTACATCGGCGTTTGCTGCTTGTAGGATAACAAAAATGAAAATAAAAGTATAAAACTATGCAGCTTCTTTAGCCGATTCTTCAATACGTTCTTGGCATTTAAGACAGCGGGTTGCATTAGGGTATAATTTCAAGCGTTTTTCTGAAATTGGTTGATTACAATCAACACAAATACCATATGACCCTTCAGCGATCATTTCTAATGCTTTAAGAATGCGATTATACTCGTCCAGTTCAGCGTCTTGCAGAGAAATTTTAAGTGTTTCCATAGAAGAAGACGATGCTTGATCACCAATATCCTGTACTTCACCGGGGTTATCCGTTTTATACAGTTCGCCCAGTTCTTGATCCAGTTCTTTTTTACGTGTTAATAATTTAGCTTTTATTGCAGATAAGTTTATGCCTTCTCTAATTATTTTTTTTTCCTCGCTCACTCGAGATCCTTCTTTCTTTGAAAAATTTTTTTAATAAGGTTGCTGATTCCTGAAGGCAGATTCCTGAAATAATTTCTAAAGTATTTCTTCTATATACCTGAAGAGGGCCTTGGTTGTCAAGTTTGTAACCAAATAAAGGAGAAGAAGCACCAAAAACTACCCCACGTAATCTGCTTAGTAATATTAAATTCATACACATGGCGCATGGTTCCAAGGTAACATAGAGCCAGCATCCCTCAAGGCGCCAATCTTTTTGGAAGGCGCATGCTTTAGTAATTGCTCGTATTTCTGCATGGGCTACTTGCTGTTTTTTTTCTCTACCTGATTATAGCCGCGACCAATAATAGTGCCGGTAGAATTCACTACTAGTGCTCCAATAGGAACCTCATTTTGCTTATAGGCGCGCCGTGCTTGGGCAAGGGCCTGTTTCATATATAATTCATGATTCATCGGTACCCTGCAGAAATCTAATAAGATCTTCAGAGGCATGAGGGGTAATATAATCTGATGCAGTTCTTCCTTGGTGATCTTTCATCGTTTTATCAGCGCCATTATTAACGAGTAATATTACTGCATTAGTATTATTACGACCTACTACTATCATAAGCGGGGTAATGCCTTGATTATCTGGTGAATTAATAAGTTTTGTAAGTTGGTGAGGGTAGGTCGTGTGTAGTAGCAATTTTAAGCAATCAAAATTGTGTTTCGCGGCAAAATGGATAGCATTGCGTCCCTTATTATCAGTTAAAAATATATCGGCTTTAAAGTCGTGAATTAATGTTGATGCCACTGGAAATAGATTATGCTTAATGGCCTGATGTAAGGGTGTACGCCCTTTATTGTTTTTCTTATCAAGAAATGAACGATGTTGATCAACAAGCTTTTCTAGTAATTGAGGGCAATAAATTGCAAAGTGTATAATTGCATCACCTCTATTAGTGACATGAGTGGTATCGGAATTGGGTAATAATTTTAAAGATAACTCGCTATCATTATCACGAAGTGCGTTCATGAGCGCGGTTTCACCAGTATCATCACATTGGTTGATGATATTTGGATAGCGGCATAATGTATCAATTGTGGTAGGATCTTTATGGCAGGTTGCGTACCATAAAACGGACCTTTTTTGAGAATCAAGGATGGCTGGATTAGCGCGTTTAGCAAGTAATCTATTAAAAGTTTCTGGAGAGATACCAGATTTAACGCATAATTGTAATAAGGTACATTTTCGATTCTCACAAAAAAAATATATATCATACGCATCATTTATATGGGCCCACCAACTATCATCAACTAAATGTATGTTGTTAGTTATAACAGCTAATAATAAAAATAACTTATTTTTTTGAGCAATGGTCAATTTCGGTGTGTCTGTTAGTAACTTATCATATGCTCCGTCTTCAACTTGTTCAACCAGTTCTTCATATGCTCCAATTCTAACGTGCCCCTGCGGAGCATGATAGTTTGTTGGTAATTCGGTGACTCTATCTTTAAATTGGATTTCCGCCTGCGCAACCATATAGTCCGTTGCTAATTCTGGAGCATGATTAAGTATTAGTTCTAATAAATGAGTATTACGATTAGTAGCATTTACTTTTTGCCATAAATATTTCTTGGTAATAATGTTAATTAATAAGCTTGCAAGTTTTTTACAATCATATATAAGCGCATTATGTAACGGGGTCATACCGTTCTTATCTGGTGTTACTATATCTAAATATCCTGCATTGCGCGGTAATTTCTTGCGATCACAAAGTAGTAATAGTTCCGTTGCTACCTTAGGATCTCCATTACAAATAAGCGCATTAAGGGGCGTTTGCCCAGCTGTATTAGTAGCTTCTAAATTACAGCGATAATTTTTTAATCTATTATGTAATGATGCTATGGTTCTTGATCGGTGAATAAAAAAATCCGGCTTACATTCGCCTGATTCTAAAAATGTAGCAAAGTCAACATGAGCTTTTAAGAGGCTCTCATAATCTTCATTTTGAAGTAATGGTTCAATTTCTTTATGGGTTAACTTTTTATTTTCCAGTGCATGTAATATGCCATCTATGGCTAAGGTAATTAAGGAAGGTAGCTGGTAGGTATCGTGTAAGGGTTCTACCGGTTCTAATATAGTAGGGTCAATATCCATTATAGTAGGATTAACATTCATTGTAGTATGTTCCATATCCATGGCGGCTATAATGCTCGTGCAAAAAAGTGAGAATAAAAGAATATTTTTTTTCATAAAAGGCCTTTTTATAATACATGATTAACAACAGCATAGTATCACATATTATTTCAATTAGCAAATAATGCAAAAAGGTGGTTTTTACCAAGGCGTTATAGGAAAATACCTATTTTTAGGGTATACTAACTATGGTATGCTCAGTGCATAAAAAAATAATCTGATACTTCTTCCACCAGGAGAAACGATGTCGAATAACAGTAATAATAATAAAAAAGATTCTTATAAAGCCCAATCGATTCAAGTTATTGAAGGGCTTGAAGCAGTTCGTAAACGGCCTGCTATGTATATTGGCTCTACCGGGCCTAAGGGATTGCATCATCTGGTATACGAAGTAGTTGATAACTCGGTGGATGAAGCGCTAGCGGGCTATTGTAATACGGTGCACGTTATTTTGCATACTGATGGTTCCTGTTCAGTAGAAGATAATGGGCGAGGGATTCCGGTTGATATTCACCCGACTGCTGGCGTTTCTGCCGCAGAAGTAGTGTTAACCAAATTACATGCGGGCGGTAAATTTGATAAAGATACCTATAAATTTTCCGGGGGATTGCATGGTGTGGGCGTTTCGGTTGTAAACGCGCTTTCTAGTAGTTTGTATGTAGAAATTTATCGTGATGGCCAAATTTATGCACAATCGTATGAGCGTGGTAAACCACTTGATAGTTTGCATGTTATTGGCCAGACCAAAAAGCGTGGTACCTATATCCGCTTTACTCCCGATTCAGAAATTTTTAAAGAAACAACCGTTTTTAGCTTTGATACGCTTTCAGCGCGATTACGTGAACTTGCCTTTCTTAATAGAAAACTCAAAATAACCATTTTTGATGAGATTAATAATAAAAAGCATGAATTCTATTTTGAGGGTGGCATTGTTTCTTTAGTTGAATATATCAATCAAAAGAAAAAAGCACTTTTTGATAAAGTAATTTATTTTACTAATGAAGATGAAGAGAATGTTTTAGAAGTTGCCTTGCAATATAATGATGGCTACGGCGAACAACTTTTTTCATTTGTTAATAACATTAACACTATTGAAGGCGGTACGCATGTTGCCGGATTTAAATCAGCCTTAACCAAAGCGTGTAATAAAAAAGCACAAGAATTAGGATTATCAAAAGGGGGAGAAAGCTTTTCAAGCGAAGATGTGCGTGAAGGACTTGTGTGCGTAATTAATATTAAGGTGCCAGAACCACAATTTGAAGGGCAAACCAAAACGAAGCTTGGTAATAATGAAATTAAAGGAATTGTTGATTCCTGGTCATTTACCGCATTGAATGTTTTTTTTGAAGAAAACCCTGCCGTTGCTAAATTGATTTTACAAAAAGCAGAACTTGCTAAGCGAGCACGGGACGCGGCAAAAAAAGCACGTGATCTTACACGCCGCAAAACAGCACTCGATTCATTAGTATTGCCGGGCAAATTAGCTGATTGCTCAAATGAAAATCCTGCTGATACCGAGCTGTTTATTGTGGAAGGGGATTCTGCAGGTGGTTCTGCAAAACAAGCACGTGATCGTTTTACCCAAGCGATTTTGCCATTGCGCGGTAAAATTTTAAACGTCGAAAAAGCGCGTCTTGATAAGATGCTTTCTAATGAAGAAATAAAAACATTAATTTCTGCCGTTGGTTGCGGTATCGATGAAGAATTTGATGTTACTAAAGCGCGCTATCACAAGATTATTTTAATGACTGATGCTGACGTGGATGGTGCCCATATTCGTACACTATTACTAACCTTCTTCTTTAGATATATGAAACCAATTATTGAGCACGGTTATTTATATATTGCGCAACCACCGCTTTATAAAGCAAAATTGGGTAAGAAAGAAGAATATCTTAAGGATGATAAAGCATTTAAAGATTTTCTTTTTGATTGGGCGCGTGAGGCAACGGCGCTTATTATTAACGGTAAGCAATTATCACATGAAGATTGGCAAACAGCTCTTGATAAATTAAATATATATGAAGAAAAGTTACAATTAGTAGCGCGTGAATTTAAAATGGCGTATGAAAATGCGCATCAATTAGTGGTATTTGCACATCATTATCCCTATAAAAAAGCTGATGGTGTTGAAACATTACTTGAAAATTTAAAAAACTGGTTTAAAAGATATACCATTACAATCGAATCAGTACAGCTTGATCAACAAGTAGTAGAAGGGGATGAGCCGCAGCCGGTGCCACATAAACAAATCGTTACGTTTGCGGTGCTCAATAAACAATGGACGGTTGATCTTTCATTTTTCAGCTCTAATGAGCTTTTCAATTTACTGTTACAGTATCAGCCCCTTGCCTTTATTGAAGATAATGCATGGCGTTTACAAGTTATCGATCGCGAAAAATATATTGAATCAAAAGGGGTGATGCAATTATTAAAAGGAATTGCTGGTATTAGTAGATCATTTATGACAGTACAGCGCTATAAAGGTCTTGGTGAAATGAACCCTGAACAGTTATGGGAAACGTCAATGGATACTAAAACGCGTATTTTATTACGGGTCAACATTGAAGATGAATTTGAAGCTGATTCATGGTTTGCAACCTTAATGGGCGATGATGTAAGAGGCCGTAAGACTTTTATTGAGGATAATGGGCAGTTTGTTAAGAACTTGGATGTATAACTTTTTGTCATCCCGATCCAACCTTCGCCTGAGAGATTTGGGCGGACATGGCTTGTGAATCAATCCATTAATAAAAATCCCCTGTCATCCCGATCCGCCGCCGCCAAAGGCTAAGGTGGGATAAAAGCGCTTGTCCCGTCGAAGTTGTTTACTCCGCCATAGCTTTTTTAGCTACGGCTGGATTAACGTAGACGGATGGGGATCCATTAATTAATAAAGGCCATAGTTATGGTCATTCTAAACAGAAGTAACCTAACAACCTACTAAAAAGAAGTTTAATAGATGAAATATTTATTTATTAAAAAAATAATAAGCACCGTTATGATATCCATTTTTAGTGGGCTTTTATATAGTATGGATAGGCCAGATGATCTAGAGGGTGGATCTATTCAAGTAGATTTGGCCAATATTTCTTTATTTAGTCATATTTATAATGCAGATGAGGTCAGTGTACTTGATCGTGAAAGTTTAAAGGAAGATCTAGAGCAAAAAAAGCTGAAAACCGTTTCCATTCTTCTTGAAATGTGTTACAGATGTCGCGTTGATCTTTGTGACGGTGATTTATTCCAGAACAGCTTTTTTTTCCCACAATGGGCATGGGAAGAAGAATATCCGGAAGGCTTAATAAAAATACATGCCATTTGGCAGTTGCTACGAAGTGATTATGAAATACAACGCGATATCGGAAAAATTACATTTTTAAATCTTATCGAAAGTCTTAATTCTACTTCACAAGAAATAATATTGAAACAATTAAATTCTTACAAAATGTCCAAAGAAAGACTTTTTATTAATGTGTGTCTAACGCTAATGCCTTTTTCTGTAATAGGATTAATTGGCTATTACGAAAATGAAAACGATTTGTGGAAAAACAAATCTTTTAAATTAGTGATAGGGCTTGGGGGTGTTGCTGCTCTTTTATATGGCTCGATAAAAGTTGGCTGCTCAACTCAAGATTATAGGTGGTGGCAATCAGCCAAGCGGTTTCAGAAGGCAGTAGCTATCTGTGAACAATCTTCTTAGTTTCTTGAAAAAAGCACTTCTTGTAAATATTTTCAAATAGAAATATACAACATTCTATTGGTTGTAAATTCATAAAGTTTATGTATACTAAATAATACAAATATTAATAATGGAGTAATAATGCATTATAAAAAGCTTTTTTTATTATTCTTGTTGATTGGTATACCGTTAACAAGTAATGCTAGGCTTAAGACAGCATTGTTAAATTCGATCTTAACGAATAAATTTCATCGGCGGCTTGAGGATGTTGGCTTTGGGGGGACATGGGCTTTATTAGCAATGGGTGGTTTTCATGCAGCTGAAACAATGTGGTGGGATAAGAAACCACTTAGTAAACACAATCTTATACTACCGATTGCAGGAATTGTTACTATGATAGGAACGATGGGTTTATCTACTTATTTACAAATTAAATCAAGAAGTTGGAATCCCTTTCAAGAAGAGCTTAATGCCGCAACTAATAATTATGAGAATAAGAAAAAGGATCTTATCAAAAAACTATATGAAGTAGAGCTAAATAAAGAAAAAGAAATAGTTGAGCGGTTGAATGAGTTAGAAACTGATTTAGATAAAAAAATAATAGAAGCACTAGATAATAACCATAATTATAAATCATTTTTCCTTTCCAGGAGCATGGGAACAGACCGATACCAAAACATACAAGAATTATTATTTAGTCGTAATCCACGGCCAAATATTCTTATTCATCTTTGTAGGTATGGATTTAAACTCACCACTCACGAATTTCAAACAATACTGAATGAATGGCCCTTAACTGATGCTAACTATCTATTTAAAAAAATGAGTAAGTTAAAAAAAAATGGTCTTTACACACAAAATAAATGCAAAATTGTCGGATTGTCTGACTATTCTGATTGGTTGGAGCTCTGGGCAGATTATGCAAATAATTCAAATAACCTATATCGTAATATAAAACTTTTTGAACGGTTAAATAAGTATGGTACTTGTATGGATTTAACAGAAGTAGTTATTTATTGTGTTAGAAAAAACTATTTTAATGTTATTGATTGTTTAAAAAAACAATTTGGTATTGATTTGAATAAAGGAAATAAATATGGGGAAACGCCACTTGAAACTGCTACTTTAGCTAATAATATAGTGATGGTTAAATACCTAATAGAGCAAGGTGCATCTGTGGTGAATGCGAAAACTAAAGGGTTATTATGGTTTGCTAAGAGATTTCCCGACCGCTTAATTTATGATTATCTAAAAAGCAAATTGAGAGACCAACTAGTTGATAATTTTAAAATTATATTGGGCAATGGTTATACCAATAGATATGAATACAGAACTGGCTCTATTCCTACAGAATTGCCTGATGAACTTATACAACATATTGCCGACTATGCAGTAAAAAAATAAATTGATGAATACTTAAAATGAGGAAATCAAAATGGAATTATATAAAAAATTGATATTGCTTATGGGTATTATAGTGGTAATGCCTTGTGTATTTGCAATGGAGCATGAAGATGACCCAGAATTAGCGGAAGCAATGAAGCGGTCATTACTTGGGCAAAATCAATACCTGCCAAGTGCGCCCCCAATGCATGGAGTTCAAAATAGTGAAATAGCAGATCGAAATTTAGCAATAGAACTTACCTACTCATGGAATAATTCTGAAGGCAATGGAAAAGAAAGAACGGGTAATGATGATTCTCAAAATTATGCAGGTTCTTCACGTTCACGTGGTACAAATAGACCGGTTGATTCCACTAATTTTAATTTTGCTGCCCGTCATGCTGCACTTACCGAGTTTAAAAACAAACCATGTAATAATTGTTTTTATAGGCAAAATCTACCTTGGTACAAAAAATATTTTCTTCCACTTATTAGTAGTGCAGCACTTTTTGGTGCGGGTAGTTTATTTACCTACGCATTGATGAAGTGGACTCGATAATGATTCTCCTTCAGTAATAATGGTTTTTATGAAGAAGTATATTTCTTATCTACTTTTTGCTTTTTCTATTTTAAGTTTATTTATGAGTACTGCTTCATTACTGCATGCTATGGATAGTGATTCAGAATGGTGGCAAGAAAATGAAAAGCAACAAGCAATTATCACGCTGGTAAGTACCATAGCAAAAATGGGATATATTTATCAAAAATTAGATATTCAAAATATCGAATTTCCCGTTTACATACCGGAGGTTACCGGAAGATATGATTTATGGTGTAATAATTATGATTCTCCTAATCCTTTTGAGAATTCTCATTGGGATAAATACTGTCCTGGTGGGTATGATCAATGTTCTGCTGCAGTAGATCAATTAAAGAAACGTTTACCAGAAAATACATTACTTTCTCTTATTGCAAAACTAACGCCATTAAATAAAAAAATACTCTTGAAGGATTTGCAACAATATAATCCAAACCCTTCTTTATATTGGCGTATTGCAGGTACAAGTGCATCGGCAGTGTTGTCGGTAGGTAGTGCGGCTCTTACGTATACATTTCCTGATTTAAAATATGCTGGTATTGCTGGCATGGTGCTGGGTGGAATTGGTACTTTAGTAGGAGCATGTTTTGTAAAAACTAGTTTTAGTGAGCGGCAATGGTGGCGGCGATGTCCTAATTGCCATGAAGCAATTAGACTTTGCAAAGAATAGTAAAAACAATCTCAATGGTTTCAAAACTTCGATGGTATTCTTGACGTAAGTAAAACCTTTTATAAAACAACCCAGTCTATTAAGAAAAAAATGACAGCTATGGTAATACCGTCATTCCGCTATGCCATTGCCAGGATTATGGCAGAATAAAAGCGCTTGTTTCGTCTAAGCTTTAGCGAAGACGGATAGGGAATTGAATTGCATCAGCCGTAGCTGGCAAAGCGAAGGCTGGAAACAATGGATAAAATTAAATGACCTTAAAGCAAAACCCGTTGAAGGGTCTGCAGCACATCGTTAGATGTGCGAGGGCCCGCCTTTTTTGCGATCAAAGAGAGATACATAAGAGATTCTTCTCTTATGTGCCCTTGTATTGAAAATATTGGGCAAGCAATATTTTCATACCCGGCCGGTATTAGGCCAATTGAGAAATTGGATTAAAATTTTATTGCTGGATTGCTTCGACAAGCTCGCAACGACAATGGCGATTTTATTACCCAATTGCTTTGACAAGCCATGTCCGCCGAAGTTATTCGAGCGAAGGATCGATCGCAACGACAAGAGGTTCTATTTCTTAATGGATTCCCATCGTCTCTGCTAAAGCTTCGACGTGACAAGCGCATCCCGCCATAGCTGTTTACTCCGCCATAGCTTTCTTTACTTAGTATTAAAGCTTTTAGAAAGCGACGGCTGGATTGGCGGCGGCGAATCAGGATGACAAAGGTGATTTTGTTGCTTTTTATACCTTTGTTATCTTTCTCAATTTAAAAATAAGTCTTAATAAAATAGTTGGCAAGATAAAAAATTGCATTAGCCCAATGAGCCATGGTAAAATAATTCTCAAAAATCTTTTTACCATTGCATTAGCTCATGAATGAAAAAAATATAAACGCTCCTGCTCAATTATTAATTGTAACCGGCTATTCTGGTGCGGGCAAAAGTACTGTTTTGCGTGCCTTAGAAGATATCGGTTTTTTTTGTGTTGATAATTTACCCATTCCGTTACTCACCTCATTTTTTCAACTCATTGCTCAGTCAACCATGATGGGGCAAAAAATTGCGCTCGGCATTGATATTCGTAGCGGTCAAAATATGCAAGATTTGATCACCAAATTACAAGAACCAATTGCCAATCAATATTTGGTGAAAATATTCTTTTTAACCGCTAGTTTGCAGGTGCTGGTGAAACGCTACCAAGAAACACGGCGCAAGCATCCATTGAGCACTACCATGAGTCTTGAAGAAGCGATTAAAAACGAACAAGAATTATTATATCCACTTATGCAATTAGCTGATTTGGTATTGGATACTGATCAATTAACCATTCATCATCTGCGTAAATTTGTGCGTGGATCATTTGCTGAATCGGGGCAATCGCAATTGGTGGTGAATCTTATTTCATTTGGTTTTAAATATGGCATTCCCACCGAAAGCAATTATATTTATGATGTACGTTCGTTACCCAATCCCTATTTTGTGTCACATTTGCGTCCCTTAGATGGCACCTCTACTGAAATACGTAATTATTTATTTGCGCAGCCAGAAGTGCAAGATTATTGGCATCGCTTAAAAGAGTTTATTAATTTTTCAATTCAAAAATCGTATGATGAAGGGCGCTTTTTTACTAATATAGCAATTGGCTGTACCGGCGGGCGTCATCGTTCGGTTGCATTAGTGCATGAGCTTGCTAGCATACCGATGGAACAAGTTCATTACGTGGTAAAGCATCGTGATATTATGCAATATGCAACAGAAAACCAAATGACAGGAGGGTTTTATTAATGGATTCCCACACTTCGTTCGGAATGACCGATAGGAATAATAATGAAGTATAAAAAAATGGTATTACCCCTCATATTAGTAGCGGAAATTATTTTATTTTTTGGTAATTTTTTAATAGCAGAAAACGGCTTGCGTGCTATTAATGGATTAAAAAATGAAAACGCGCAATTAGGCGCTCATATTGATGCGCTTAAAAAAGAGCTTTTTGATTTAGAAGAAGAAATTTTGTTACGGCACAAATATCCTTTTTATAAAGAAAAAATAGCACGCGAACAGCTGCATATGGCAAAAAAGAATGAAACTATTTGTTACCTTAATTAAGGAGAATGATGGTATATACGTTGGCTCCCTTACCATACCCCTATAATGCACTTGAACCATATATCGATACTAAAACGATGGAATTGCATCATGATAAGCATCAACAAGCTTACATTGATGGCTTAAATAAAGCGCTCGAAAATCATCCTGAAATACAAAATACCCCGCTTGTTGAATTGATTAGACATCTTGATAAGGTGCCCCAAGATATACGCACTGACGTGCAAAATAATGGTGGCGGTGAATTGAATCATTCAATGTTTTGGTTGATGCTCAAAGTAAATAATGATACAGAACCAAAAGGAGTTATTGCGCAAGAAATAAAAAAAAAGTTTGGCTCTTTTGCAGCATTTCAAATGGAGTTTGAGCAGAGTGCAAAAAAACGATTTGGTAGCGGCTGGGCATGGTTGTGTGTTGATAAGAAAGGTGATTTGATGATTACTTCAACTGCCAATCAAGATAATCCCTTATCACAAGGACATATGCCTATTTTAGGATTAGATGTATGGGAACATGCCTATTATTTAAAATATAATAATAGACGCCCTGATTATATTAAGGCATGGTGGCATGTAGTTAATTGGGATGAAGTAGAACAAAATTATAAAAAAATATGAAAGGAACAAAGTAATGAACGTTAAATTTTTTTCTTTAGTAGTGGTAACTCTTTTATTGAGCACTGTTTGTTTGAAAGCAAATATATTTAATGATCTAGATCGTTCTACCAATACGGTAATAAGTCACCCGTATTATAATCATGTTCTTAATACTTGTGTTGGTATTTGGACTTTTTCATTATTAAAGGAACTTTTGGTTCCTAATTTACATCATAACGATACTGAAACTACGGTTGCTACCTTATGTTCACTTGGTGGTGCTTGTGGTGCTTCATATCTTGCACAGAAGTATCCTGGCTATGCCACAGTAACGTGTGTAGTCTATGGCCTTTACTGTTTTTTACATAAACATCATCGCACCATAAAAAGACATATGAGGTTATAAAAGATAAAAGGGAACGATAATTCGTTCCCTCATTATTTTCTTTGTTACAAAAAGTAATATTTTATTGAGCTGTTGGTGCAACGTCGCTGGTAGCGGAAGTTTGAATATACATCATATTACCACTATTATCATATACCGGTGTTTGTGGCATAAATACTTGTGGCATCTTAAATCCAGTTACTATTTGATACAACAAACTTTGAATGAACTGTTTAGCATTTGGTGTTTCAGTTGAAATTTGTGTTTTAACTACAGGACCAAATATTTGTATAAAGACTTCGTTATCTTTTATTACAATCTGCCCTATAATCATTTTTTACGCTATTATAAATACCGTTTAAAGCACCTAAAGGAGGAAGCCCTCCCATTCCATATTTTTTAGTGCCTCCTCGAGCATATGAATTTAATGCATGTACTAAGCCACGAAGTTCATCAACAGTTACCGTACTCAGTGGATTTGTTAGATTCATAAATGGTATTTTGACTTTTTCAAACGTCGTATTAGCTGTTGTTGTGATATCTTGTATTGCGCTATTTATTTCTTTTTGTATTTTAGCTTTATTATAAAGCCCCTGGCCGCCAATGCGCGTTGCAGCAAAAGATGCCATTGGCACTAAAGCCAATAAAACTATATATATAACTTTCTTCATGAAAACTCCTTTTAAGTGATTTATAGGTAAAACTGTGCCAAAAATGGCTCCTATTCTTAAGAATAACTCATTATAGAGGGGAATAGCAATATTTTCAAATAGAAAATAAAATCAGGCGATTGCTTGTAAATAAGGGCGGGGGCCCTTTTAAAAATAATTATATTTGTTATTATTATAATAGTAATATTTAATTAGTAACGAGAGGAATTGTATGAAAATAAAGTTGTTTACACTGTTTTTAATGGTTAGCCTTGGAATGGGTACAGTATCTCTTCGGGCAATGGATAGCAAAAAGGTAATTGATTGGGATCGTAGGTATGATGCATTCGAGCAAGGAGCAGCTACAGCAGAAACTGGGAGGCCAGATCGGAGATGGCAAAGGGTAAGAAATCAGCAGGAAGATGATCTCATTGGTAATCGAACTTCAACAGGATCACAGTATCCAAATACATCCTATTATAATCCTAGCAATCATTCATCTGGTAAATCTACTTTTTTCTTAATAAAAGATTACCTAAAATGGGGTTTGAGTGGTGGATTATTGGCAACAGCAGTTGGTTTTGTTGGTTATGAAGTATATAAACATGGTTGGGATTATCAATCATACCGAAAACTAAAGATAGTTGGTGGTCTTTACTGTGGCGCATTATCTCTTCTTGCTTATAAATTTTTTAATGACTAAATTCGGACGTCTATGAAGAACATATTTTTTCTTACGGTAGCTTTAACACTATTTTCTACCCATCAAATGAAGGCAATGAAGGCATATTCAACGGATGCCGGGCAACCAATGCCTACAGATGTAGCATTTGATCATCGTAATCATATTGCCTCAACTGAAGATCATTATTATTTATTTCAGATGGATGCCCAGGATGCATAGGCAATTGGCTGTGTGGTAAATGATATGATGAGAGATCGAAATGAGCTTTGTCATCAACGATCTTTTAGAGACTTACATCGAAATGATGCAAGCAGCGCAGAAGCGTCATCTTCTACAGCTACTGCTTCGTCATCTCAGAATCCAAATCAGCAGATTAGAACGTACGTTCGTCCCAATCCCATCTGGAATCCAGATTCAAAAGATAAAGCTATGAATAATGCTGAACGCACTATTGTAAGATAGTTTGGTTATGGAATTTCCTCGGGGCTATTTATAGGTGGCATTTCGTGTATGTGTTTTGGCATGTATAATCAGAGCGGGTATAAAGTATATGGTGCTGGCTTAGGCTTATTAAGCGGAGCAGGATTTGGTTGCCTTATCACTTGGTTAAAAACAAGAGCGCGATAAAAGAATTTGTAATACTTAATTTCATCTGATTTTTTTGTTACACTAGCATAAGTATCAAATTTGTATAATTCTTCTCATAAAGAAATCGCTCATGAAAAAAGATGTAACACCGCAAGAGCTGATCGATTTAGCTGCGGATGAACATATTTCCCAAGAACATACCGTTCGTTTGCAAAAAGTAATTGAATTGCAGAAATTAGGGGTTAACCCCTGGCCTGAAGCCGAACCAGTGACTGCCGAATGCCACCAAGTAATTACTCAATATTCTGAGAATGCAACCCAAGAATATAAGATTGCCGGGCGTTTGCTTACCATTCGCGGGCATGGCAAAACGGTTTTTGCAACGATTCAAGATAGCTCTGGGAAAGTGCAGATTTACCTCAAAAAAGAAGAGCTTGGCGAACAACAAATTGATCTATTTCAACGCTTTATTGATATTGGCGATATTATTTGGGTAACTGGTACCTCATTTACCACCAAAACGGGAGAAATCACACTCAAGGTGACTTCGTTTAAGCTGCTGAGCAAATGTTTATACCCATTGCCTGAAAAATTTCATGGCTTAACTGATATTGAAACGAAATATCGGCAACGATACCTAGATTTAATTACCAATCAAATTTCTCGTTCTAAATTTATAAAACGATCCTTATTGATAGCTTCTCTACGAGCATTTTTAAATAAACATGGTTTTATGGAAGTTGAAACACCGATGTTGCACCCGATAGCTGGCGGTGCGGCAGCGCGTCCTTTTATTACGCATCACAATGCATTAAGTAGTGATTTTTATTTGCGCATTGCTCCAGAACTATATTTAAAAAGATTGGTAGTGGGTGGCTTTGAGCGGGTGTATGAAATTAATAGAAACTTCAGAAATGAAGGAATTTCTACGCGCCATAATCCAGAATTTACCATGCTTGAATTTTATATGGCTAATCATGATTATATTTTCATCATGGATTTTGTAGAAAGCTTACTCAAAACGATTATTCGCACCGTTGATGAAGCCGGTAAGATTCCTTTTGGTGAGCATACTTTAGATTTTGGGGTGCCATTTGCTAAAATGAGCATCAAAGAAGCAGTGATGAAGTATGGAAAGTTTACTGAAGCTGATCTTACTGAAGATCATATTGATTCAATATTGCATGATCAAGCAATCGTACTTGAAAATAAAGAAGCATCGCTGGGGCAAAAAATATTCGCACTTTTTGAAAAAATTGTAGAGCCGCAACTTATTCAACCTACCTTTATTACCCATTTTCCTATTGAAATTTCCCCCTTATCAAAACGTGATGCCAACAATCCTGAATACGCAGCTCGTTTTGAACTTTTTATTGGTGGCATGGAAATTGCTAATGGTTTTAATGAATTAAATGATCCCTTTGATCAAGCAGAACGCTTTAAGGAACAATTAAAAGCTCACGCGGCTGGTGATCCTGAAGCCCATCAATATGATGCTGATTATATTTTGGCATTAGAATATGGCTTAGTACCAACCGTTGGGGTGGGGATTGGTATTGATCGATTAACTATGCTTGCTACTAATACTACTTCTATTAAAGATGTTATTCTATTTCCGACATTAAAGAAAAAGTGACAATCTTATTATTCAGATTCTTCTTCTAGTTCTTCATTACACAGCAAAGAACTTATAGAACTTATGCCAACTTGTAATGCTTGATTTGAATCTTGAACTGGTGGGTGGTATTTGGTGATATGATTTTGTAACTCACTAGGACGTCGAAAGCTTTTCAAACAGATAGAGCATCGGTGCGGTTTGCCATCATGGGAATTCTTAATATGAGCGCTCAGTTCTTTTTTAGCGTTAAAAGCCTGATGGCATGTCCCATCTGGGCAAGTAAGTTGTAATGTTGATTTATGCTGATCAGATATATGACTTTTAAGGGTATTCTCCGTAGAGAATATTTTGAAGCATTGTGCGCAAGTGTAGTTTGATTTATTATGAATCTCTTGATGCATTTTTAACTTATAAGGACGTGGAAATCTTTTCAAGCAGATAGAGCATTGGTGTGCTTTGCCATCGTGAGCGCTCTTAATATGTTCGCTACGTTCTTTTTTAGTGGCAAAAGTCTTACGGCATTTTATATCTGGACAAGTAAACTCTACTCGATCTCGTTTTCTTTTATGAGAATTGGTATTAGCATTACCATCATTATTAATAGCAGCGTTTTGATTATCCAAAGGATTGTTATCAATGCTTGTAGTAGAATCTTCATTTTCTTCTTCTTCAACTAATGGTTCTTTATCTATTAAACCATCATTTATTAAAGCATCATAATCTTCGGTTTCAAACGGAATTAAAAGGGTGTCGTCTTCTTCCATAAATTCAGCCCAAGAAGAAATAGGTGAATTTTGATCATGCTCCATTGGCTGTGCTAGAAAAGGAAATAAGGCGATAATAAGTATAAAAAAGATAGGTAATCTCATTTATTCTCCTTGTTAACTTTTTTACTAATTTTTTTAATAAATGGCTTAAATTGAATCTATTTTTATTCTATAAAATAGGTATATAGTTATTATTTTATAGAAAATTATCAATTTGTCAATAAAATATATGGTTTTGACAGGGCAAATGCCCTAAAAATATCGGATTCAAAAGGCTTTAATAGAATGCTGGATTGCTTCGATAAACTCGCAACGACGTTCTTTTGTTTTCGGCCGCGTCGTCGTCCCGAGCGTAGCGTGGGGATCCAGGCAAAAGTTGATAACCTTTAAATTTTTGGCTTAAATACTGTACTTTAAATGCGTTTGCCCTGGTTTTTCTATTTTAAAGGGGGGATTATAGACCTTCTATTTTAGCTATAATTGAAAGAAAAATAAGATTAAAATACCTTGACTTATTCAAATAGAAAATATTATTATTATAATTAGATAAAATATTGGATAATTGAATTGGGGAAATGGTATGAAGAAGCTCTTATTTTCTTGGCTTATGGCCAGTTGTTGTATGGTGATAATGCAGGTATATACAGGAGCACAGCCAACACGTTCAAAAACAGTTCCAAAAAGCAATACTATAGAAGATACGGGTGAGCCATTTACTCAAAGAATACAAGAGGTCAAAAAAAAGTTAGAAGCACAAAGCGCCGAACCCCAACCATTTTCAAAAGAAAGTTATGCAAAATTAAAAGATGATTTAACAACAACGTTTAAGTCAATCGCTAAAAACGTACTTATGAGACAGTTGTATGAACGCACGTGGAATCGGTTAAAAGATCTTGCTAACCGTATGCCTACCACTGGTGGCACCAATGTGAGGGTTGATACTGCCTTATCAGCTAATGAAAGATTATTTTTAAGTAAGCGAATGGAAACGGTACGAAATGCATTGGAGCAATTTTTAGATACTGATTTATCAGATAGAAGAAAAATAACTGATAATGATTTAAAAATAGCATTTGTGGCAAGTGGCGGGGGCTATCGTGCTATGATTCTTACGATTGGTTACTTATCTGCGCTGCAGCAAATGGGCTTATATGATGCACTTACGTATGTTTCAACCTTATCAGGATCAAGCTGGGCGTTAGCACCGATGATTTCGCTTAATTATACACCGCAACATTATAAAGAAAAATTATTAAACTCGATTCAAAATTTAAATCTATTGGCAATTCAAAACGTTCTTTTTAAATCATTGACCAACATAAATAATCTGGTAGATACCATTATTGTGCCCAAATATTTATATAATCAGCCAATACGCTCCATTGATTTTTATGGATTTATGTTAGCGCAAACATTATTAGGAAATGATGGGTATAAATATTATTTATCCGATCAATGGAAGATTCTTAATGATTCTAATAATGCAGGAAAAATACCTTTTCCTCTTTATTCAGCAATCTCAGTGAGTAAGAAAAAGGACAATACGTATGCTCTGGATTGGTATGAATTTGGTCCGAGCGAAGTGCGCGTGGGTTTCCCGACGGAAGATAAAAAAGTTGCTTCATTCAATATACCTACGTATGAATTTGGTAGTGAATTTAATGCAGGAAAGCCTGTTAGAAGTGTCCCTGAAGTAATAACGCCATACTATCTAGGGCCTGAACAAATGTTAGGGTACTATTTAGGAATTTTTGGATCTGTCTATTCAATCAATTTTAATAAGATTAATCAATTTGTTTCTGGTGGAATGGCACAATTATCAAGCGGCGGATTTTCACTCGATTCTGCAAAGAATTATATTGCGATTAGCGCCTTTAACGCGCTTCAAAATTTTAGTAAAAAAACTACGGAGAACATTTTACCAGCACAAGTATTTAACTTCTTAAAAGGATATGAA
Organism: Candidatus Babeliales bacterium; assembly: GCA_963722075.1. Classification (GTDB taxonomy): domain Bacteria; phylum Babelota; class Babeliae; order Babelales; family JANWKD01; genus CAVRJM01. The sequence goes on from CAVRJM010000001.1 coordinate 218,958, forward strand.
GAAGCTCCCGATTATTTACAAACAGCAGACTACCTCACCATGGGTGATGCGAGCATTGATTATAACATTCCAGCGCGCCCCGTATTATGGCCGTTACGTAATGTAAAAGTATTAATTATTGGCGATTCTTCTTCCAACATAGAATCAGCAACCGAATTAAAGCGTTTTTTTGAAGATGCATATAAATTGTATGGCTATCAATATACACGTATTGATACGGGCGATAATAAAACCATTCGTTTTTATAAAGATTTAAAAAATAGCAAAGCACCACGAGTTGTTTATGTTAATTTTGTAAAAGATATAGATTTAATAGAGCAAGCTAAAATAAAAAATAAAGAACTGCGAGATTTAATTGAAGTTACGCGCTTAGAACAATTTGATCCAGTCGCCTGCATTCAAACTAAACCCAATAATTTTTGTGACGCCTTTAATTTTAACTATTCCAAAACAGATTATGAACAACTCATTGGTATTTCAGAATTCAACATGAAAGTTAATATAGAGAATATTAAACGCTTTTTAATTGATGAAATGGTAAAAAATCTGGAAGACGTTAATTTCCCCGTTTTTGGCCAACCGTAAATTATTGATTGGTTGAATTCTCAGATGATGATGATGTTTCTTCCCCTTCTTGCATAATGTCTTTACCGATTTGTGCATCTTGTTCTATTTCTAAATGTTGTTTGCTCTTCTTATGCGCCGGAATATGCTTATTTAATTTAGATTGAGACTCGTAAGCTTTTGAACAATATTCGCATTTATAAGGCTTCCCATTATGTTGAATTTTCATATGATTAGAGTATTCATAATTTTTTTCGGCAAAAGTTGTACCACAGCCTGGAAAAGGACAAGTATATGGCTCTTGGATACTATGATCTCTTTGTAAGTGATAAATTAGCTCTTTCTGTTGATTGAAAATTTTACCACATTCTTCAATGGTACATTTATATTCTGATATAGAACGTTTTCTTTTACGAGAACTACTAGTTGTAGTTGATGAAGTAGTAGATGAGTTAGTAAGATTTTCTGTAGTTTCCTGGGTAGTATTTGTAGTATCTATAGAATTCTGTTTTTTGGAATGAAATTTTTTCATATGTGTATTATATGTTTTTTCACTCACAAATTTTGCTTGACATGGTTTACAATAGCGGTAACTACTTGGATCTCGATGGTTTCTTGCCCGATGCTTTCTTAATGCGTCCGCGGTTGTGGATGCAGAATTAGCCATTAATAACCTATTTCTTACAATTTTAACCGGAGAATTTAGGTTAACTAACGTAAATTATATTTTATTCAGTTCTTTCAATATCAGGCCAAATGGGTAACTTTTTAGTTGTTTTTACTATTGAGCGTCAATAATAATCCAATTAAATCAGTTTCCAAATCTTGATATTGGGTGTTATTGTTGGGGTTATGGTCAGGCTGAGGTCCTTCTTCTTCTTCTTCTTCGCGGTTTACAACTGATGAAATGGCGGGCGGCATATTTGATAGATTGTGCGCATATGAGTCCACAATTTGAGCAGCATTATTACTCGTTGTTGATGATACCGTAGCTACATCAGGAACTATTGCAAATGGTGTTTGTTCTTCTTGCTGTATCATCTGATCAGGCCTGTTAGTAGATGCTGCATTACGATCATTATAGTTGCTGATATGCTTTTGGAGATCCTCGAATTTTTTAGGGCATTTTGGTACATGTTTATCAAAAATTCTTTTGCTCACATATACAATTGAGCATATCGGACATGTATATTTAACTTTGTTGTGAGTCTTTATATGCCGGGTTAAGTCACAGTTGCGTTTAAAAGACTTTCCGCAATCTTCATACTGACATATAAGAGATTTATCTTGCAATTGAGTAACATTTTCTGTTTGGTTATTTTCTTCTTCTTCTTCTGGTTCTTCCGAATCATAAGATTGGTTACTATTGTTATCTTTCTTATGATATCTCGATTTATGTTTATATAACGCCGCACGAGTAGGACATTTTGTTGAGCAAATTTCACAAAAAAATCCAGGTTTAGTATGTGTTTCTATATGTGCATCTAATTGATTAGTACGTTTAAAGGACATATTGCAACCTTTATAGTGACATTTATATCGTTTTTCTTGAACTTGAGTAGCATTTTGTACCGATTGTGTTGATCGTTTTCTTTTTCGGGAACTGCCGGCTGTTGTATTTATATCATTGTTAGAAGATTCTGGTAATTTACTCTGTTCTTGGGTTGATAAATTTGTAAGAATGTTAGCATCTTGTTGGTGATGAAGTATGGTATGGATTTCTAAAATATGGGGAAACCGTGATGTTGTCCTGCACCCTTTTAGTGAACATTTAAGACGTTCTGGTGATGCCATATCTTTATGGTGATTCCTACAATGAGTAGAATAAGTAATAGAATTTTCAAATTTATCGCTGCAATATACACATATAATTGGTAATTTTATATGGAATTGCAAATGGCGTCTTAGAAGATTTTCATCATCATCAGAGTATTTTTCCCCGCAACTAGGAATGGCACAGGTAGCGGTATTTTCAGAACGATTTATATGATTTTCTTTCATATGCGCTAATAGATCACGATATTTCATTGGAGCTTCGGTGCAACCAGGGCATTGAAATGAATTAACAAATGATTGTGCTACTTCTGGTTGAGAAACAGCGGTTTGGGTAGGTGGATTAGGATCCTCCATTGCCCTAAAGGTAGTGGGTACTAAACTGATAATAAGTAAAAAAAAGCTCCATTTATTCATAAAGATATTCCTTTTTAAATAAAATCTATTATATACTATAATTTTATATTAAATTTCCAATTTGTCAATAAAAAAAGCATTAAGCTATCTATTTTGTTGTAGGATTGAGAATTCGTAATAATTGTAATAACGCTTCTCGCTGGTCTTCTTCGGTTTCCTGTTCCTGGTAACTTGCAGCCGACGAGTTGGTATGTAAAATATTTGATGGTTGTTGTGCATATAAGCCTATTATTTGGGCAGTATTACTTGTTGTTAATGTTGTTGTATTAGGATTTGTTGCAACTATATGTTCTTCTTGTTGTTCTGTGCGATTAGTTGTGTTGGTAGATGCTGCACCAATATCATGATAGTAGCTAAGATGTCTGTCTAAAAAATCCTGAAAGCTATATGTATAGTTACCTGAGCATAAATGGCATGTAAATTGACCTTTATGATCATCGGCATGTTTATTGCGGCAATGGTGCTGGTAAGATTTATAAGTGACAAACGGTTTTAAACAAGCTGAACTGTATGCGCAATGGATATCTTCATTAATATGAGTTAGCATATGTGTTTTTATCCATTCGGTATTCGTTTCTATATTACAATTTTTGATAGTACAAATACATTTTTTATCTGAATTGGGCGCATCGATTGTATGTTCTTGTACCATATGGTTTATTAAATCTGGAAGTTTCTTAGTAACATGACAATTTGGACACTTAAATATGTTACACTTCCATCTATCGGTTTGGTGATTATTGTGGTTAACGTCTATGGTTACTGTATTATTGGATTGTTGCTCAGGCCGTTGAGCTACTGTTGTTTCTTCTTCTTCAGGTTCTTCAGAGCGATTGATCAACTGTGTGGGTATTTCTCGAATACTTGCAGGGATAACATAATGGTTCTTATGATATCGTGCCAAATGTATTATTAGTGAGGGAAGAAAGTTGAACGATATGTGGCATTCTTTATTAGGGCATATACGTTTTGTTTTCTCAGTGGCATGAATTTTTTTAACATGGTTATTATGATTATCGAATGTGTGAAGTTCTTTTGAGCAGTACATGCAAGTAAAATTTTCTTTAATGTGTGTTTTCAAATGTTGCTTAATACTTCTCATTAATTGGTCACTATCATTGTTTACAAAGGTTTTATTACATTTGTTGCATTTATATTGTCCTTCAGATTTAATAGTGTGATCTTGTAACATATGCTCTACTAATGCATAATATTTCATAGGGTTTTGTAAACATCCTGTGCAGGGGCAACTGAATAAGATAAAATAATGATAATCGTAGTACTCCTGCGGTGTATGGTAATAGGTAGAGCCCACTTGCGCGGGATCTAATGTTTTTGCAAAAAATGTCTTATAATTAGTATCATGATACCGTGCCATATGTATTATTAAAAAAGGAAGAAATGTTAACTTTAGGTTGCAATTTTGTTCAGGACATTGAAACGTGTTACTTTTAATGGCATGGTTATATTTACAATGTTTATAATACGTACTTAATTTATAAAATTCTTCTGAGCAATACATACAAATGAAATGTTCGTTAATATATGTTTTCAGATGTTGTTTAGTATCTTTTATTAATTGCTTCTCATTATTGTTTTCAATTGTTGTATGACATTTGTTGCACGTATATTGTCCTTCAGATTTAGTAGTATGATCTTGTAACATATGCTTTACCAATGCATAATATTTCATATTTTTGCTTGGGCATTTCAAGGGACAATCAAATGAAATAGAAAAATGATGGTCGTAATATTCTTGTGCTATTTTTTCTTCAAGATGAGTGGTGTTATCCGTAGCAGACATCGTATTAGTAGTTATTACCGGTGGTGTTTGCTCTTCTTGCTGTGCTCTGGGATTAGATATATTAATAGGTGTTATGCTACGTTGTGCCACATCTTGATAGCTGCCTCTTTGTAAAGAGTCAGGAAACGTAAATGTATCGTTACTGCTTGGGCATTCAAATGTGTTAGACATACATCGATTAATTGTGGAATCACTACTATTATCAGTAACCATGGGGGTTAATGCGTTATTGTGTTGTTCAGCTTGCTCGGCTATTTCTTCAAGTTGGGTAAAAAAGTCATTTAATTCTCCAAAGTCATCCATATTATAAATATCGTCATCTGCAAATATTGATTGAGGAGGCGTTAGTATGGTGGTATTGATATCATTATCAATTGATTCTTGCTGGTTATTAGTTGTACCATGACTCGTATTAGTTGAAGCATTTTGTATAGCTTCTGTTGGACGTTTTCTTTTACGGTAATTGTTTGTTCTAGTGGTGTTATGGCGACTAGGCAATTGAAATGAATTAACCGGTGATTGTGCTAGTAATCGAGCAATAGGGGTTTGATTAGGTGAGGGATTAGGATCCTCCATTGCCCTAAAGGTAGTGGGTACTAAACTGATAATAAGTAAAAAAAAGCTCCATTTATTCATAAAGATATTCCTTTTTAAATAAAATCTATTATATACTATAATTTTATATTAAATTTTCAATTTGTCAATAAAATAGGCGGTAATCTTTGGCCACCTCTTGTGGCACTGGGTTGAGAATCCGTAATAGTTGCAATAATGATTCGCGCTGCTGACTCTCCTCTTCTTCTTCTTGGTAGCTAACTGGTCGATCTGCAAATATTGATTGAGGAGGTGTTGGTGCTATTGTATTTCCATTATTATTGGCAATGGGGTCTGGAAATTCTAAATATTTTTCCCAATTATTGTTTTCATCGTCTAGGAGATTAGTCTCTTGTGTTGTTGTATTATTTTGCAATTGGCTATATCCGGTATAAGTTTTGCAATGTTTTTTGAGGCCAGATTTAGTTTTGAAGGATTTTTTGCAATTTTCATGGGTACATTGGTGAGGTTTGCCATTATGTTCTTCTTTAATATGAATAGAATATTTTATTGTAGATATAAAAATTTTATTGCAACCAATTGCAGGGCATTTGTAAGGATATGTTTGTGGAATTGGTGTTGATTTTCTTTTACGAGAATTGCTTATCATGAGAGTCGTATTATTTTGGGGTTGAGTAAGATTGTTTGATAAATTCATAAGGGCACTATCAATCGTATCATGATAAAGCGCTTTATGTATTGCTAAAATATGTCGATGTTTTGGTTTTGCGGGGCAGTAGCCTATCGGACATATCAGTTGCTGTGGGGTCGCCATATGCCTATGGTCTTGCGAGCAATGCTTGGAATAAGCATTAAGATTTGTAAATTTTTTATTACAATATATGCATATAATTGATAGTATAATATGGATCGTTAAATGGGACTGTAAAGTAGAATTGAGCATTGTATCACTAGAGAAATTTTTCTTGCAGAGGTTACAGGTAGCGGTATTATTAGAGCGGGTTGCATGACTTAGTTTCATATGCGCTAATAATTCATGAAATTTCATTGGAGGTTTTATACAGTCGGAATCGGGGCACTTAAATGAGTTAACCCATTGCGCTGCTGGTTGGGTAACAGATGTTTGATTAGAAGTTGGGGGATTAGGATCCTCCATTGCCCTAAAGGTAGTAGGCAGTAAGCTAATCAGTAGAAAAAGACTCCATTTATTCATAAGAATATTCCTTAAACAAAATCTATTATATATTATAATTTTAAGGTAAATTTTCAATTTGTCAATAAAATTACTCCAAAAGATTTAAGAATTTTGTTATCTATTGAGTACCTAAGTAGAGCCTGGGTTAGTAAGATATTTTGATCTTAATTTGTATTGCAATGTATTAATAAGAATCAAAAAGCGCGGAGGGATTAGATGTGTTGATTAATGCCAATAATCCTAAGAGTTCTTGTTGATGCTGTTTATAACTTTCCGATTGAGTTTCATATGTAGTTGGCGCAGTTGGCAAATTGTACTGATCATATTGTTTAATAGCTGCTGATAATGCAGCTATTTTATTTTTTATTTCTTGAGTATAACTGGTTGTTTCTTTTTCAATTTCTTTTGCCGTGGTGATTGGTAGTACATTGTTGTTAGTATCATCGTTGTCAAAAGTTAAGTGTATAAAATTCATAGTAGGTGTTTCATCAGTAAAATTATACGTTGTAGGACGACTTCGGGGTATGTTAACACAATCTCGGGATTTATGTACGTTTAAGCTATGTTGATTAAAGAAGCTTTCCGAGCAGTCGGGGCAGCGATGATCTAACGTGCGATGATCTATTAAATGCCTTTTTAGATCTGAGTGATGAAAAAAACGCTTCGAGCAACTTACATACTTACATTGGTACTGTTTATGGTGAAAATCGTTAGCTGAACGCTTTCTTTTTTGAGGATCTTTTTGGTTTTCCATACTTATTAGAGAAAAATATGGAAAGCTCATACTAATAATAAATGCAAAAAATCTTCGTTTGCTCATAGGTGCTCCTTTCTGGACTATTTTTATCGATGTTAGAGTGGTGGCATCTTCTATAATAGCGTATTGATTATCCGCGAAGGAACAAATTGCATATTTGTAAATTATTTTAATGCGGCATACTCTGTAATAATTAATTGCAGCTGGATAAAAACGATAGCGCAATCGGAGAATCTTGCCGTGAATGTGTGTGTGCCCTATAAGCATTTAAATTGCTGGTTTATTTAAATGAGTAAGATTAGTTCTTTAAAATTTCCTTATCCATGGCATACTAGGCGTTGTTGAGTTTTTTTTAGGTAACAATTATAAGAAGTACTACTTAACGTTTTAAAGATTGTTTTATGAATAGCATTCAGGGACATAAATATCGCTGGAAATTGCCTACCATCGATCAACAAGAAACAATGGCAATAGCGGCATCATATAATCTTTCGGCTCCTATTGCACAAACAGTATTGAGTCGTGGTTTTCTTTCTCCTGAGTCAATTAAATCGTATTTATTTACCTCATATGAAAATGAGATAACACATCCTTCTTTATTAAAAGATGCTCAAAAAGCCGTCACTCGAATTATACATGCTCTTGAGCATAAAGAAAAAATATTAATCGCGGGTGATTATGATGTTGATGGTATCACCTCTGCTTCTTTAATGATGATCTGCTTAGTGCCGCTGGGTGCTCACATTAATTTTTTTCTGCCGCATCGGGTGCGCGATGGGTATGGGCTTTCAACTAAGGTAGTAGAACGCGCAGCAGAAAATAATTATAAGGTTATTATTACGGTCGATAATGGTATTACTGCTTTTGAACCGGCTCAAAAAGCCAAGCAATTTGGTATTGATCTTATTATTACCGATCATCATAGGCCACATGATCAAGTGCCTGAGGCATTTGCTATTATTAATCCACACCAAAAAGATTGTCCGTACCCGTATAAGAAATTTGCAGGAGTAGGGGTAGGTTTTAAGATTTTGTCGCTTTTATACGAACAACTCAAGTTGCCGCTTCCTCCCAAAGCATACGAGTTGTTACTATTAGGAACCGTTGCCGATGTGGTTCCATTGACCGGAGAAAATCGCTATTGGGTGCGCCATGGTCTTTCATATATTAATAGTTACGAAAGCTATTCGTTAAAAATTTTAAAAGAAAATGGTAAAGTAGTACGTACGCCCTTATCTGCAACTGATATTGGTTTCTCAATTACGCCTCAAATAAATGCCTTAGGACGATTAGAAGATCCGCGCGAAGGGGTAAAGTTTTTAATTGGTTCAGAAGTGAGTACGGTAGAGCGCGTTGGTAAGGTTCTCTTTGAACTTAACCAAACACGTAAAGAAATTGAGCGTGCTGTTTTTTCGGACATAAAAAAAGAAATTGATAATGGTACTATTAACATTGAACATGAGCATATTATTATGGCAGCAAGTGCTGCATGGCCACCGGGCGTTATTGGCTTAGTAGCATCGCGCTTAGTAGGTGCCTATGGTAAGCCTACTATTTTATTTCATCTGACTAAAGAAGGTGTTGCCAAAGGCTCTTGTCGTTCTATTACAGAGTTTAATATTTTTGAAGCGTTGCAAGAGCAGCGTGAATTGCTGATCAACTTTGGCGGACATGCAGCGGCGGCGGGGCTTTCATTAGCGGTTGATAAAATTCCACTCCTTAAACAACGTCTTGAAGAACGTATACGCAGTAGTCTCACGCTTGAAGATTTACAACAGAAAATTGTATTGGATGCGCAGCTTAATTTACCCGATATAACTTCTAAATTTATGAAGGATATGGACTACTTGCAACCGTTTGGTCATGAAAACCCAGCGCCTGTTTTTTATCTTAAAAATGTCACCATGGTACAAGCACCTATTTTAATGAAAGATGCCCATGTAAAATGTGCGGTATTTGCTGAAGGAGTTATTAAGCCGTTAGTATTTTTTAATCGGCCTGAACTCTTTGAATATTTGCGCAATCATAGTGCCGATTCCTTTGATGTTGCTGTACAGGTAACCCAAAATCATTGGAATAATAAAGTTACCTTAGAATTAATAGGAGTTGATATTGCATGCAGACAGGAATGATTATTACTATTGACGGTCCTGCTGCCAGTGGCAAATCATCGGCAGCACGCGCGCTTGCACAAAAATTACACTATTATTACCTTAATAGCGGTATGTTATATCGTGCAGTGGGATATTGCTTACTAAACAATGCACGGGTGCCACTTGATGAGCTTGCTCATGCAGATGTGCGCCAGTATACAGCATGTTTACAAACACTGGAATACCATTACGATACTGCTACTGGTCTTATGAGCATCGTAATTGAAAAAAAAGAGGTAACTTCTTCTTTTTTAAAAGATCCGGTGATTGATCAAGCAGCTTCGTTGGTAGGTGAAAATAAAACAGTTCGAGTAGTACTATTACATCTGCAACAACAAATTGGTTTGCGCCATCCTAACCTTATTGCTGAGGGGCGCGATGCCGGTTCTGTGGTTTTTCCGCAGGCAGAATTAAAATTTTTTTTAACAGCGCAGCAAGATGTTCGTGCATTGCGTTGGCTTAATGAGCAGATTAATAAAGGGAACATGAATATTACTTTTGAGCAGGCATTACAGATGATTAAGGAACGAGATGAGCGTGATATTAATAGGCCTTACGCGCCGTTACATATAGCTGCTGATGATATTGTTATTGATAATTCATCTATGGATTTGGCACAAACGATTAATACCATTCTTACGATTATTCATAAGCATGAAAGTGCATAAAAAAAGGGGAAGTGAATGACACTTCCCCTTTTTTTCATAACAGATAAAAATCTATTATTACATGGTTTCTTCAGCCATAGCAGGTGCTGGAGCGCGTCCGCCATTTTTCATAGCTTTGCGTGCAGCTTTTGCTTGAGCTTCTTGTTGTAATTGTGCATTATGATCTGCCCAACGGCTGTCTAAATAACGAATCTGTTTTCCTGTTTTTTCAACATGTTCCATAACGCCAGGGTGAACTGGTTTATGATAGGTAGGTTTGTTTTGGTAAACTGCAGGTGAGGTGCCAACGGGACAGGTTGCTGGTTCAGCAGATTTTCTACCACCACGTGTACCGCGTTCACGGTATACATTTTGGCGCCATCCTTGTTGTTCTTCATAACCTATAAGTTCTTTACCATCATTGCAACCATCATCATAACAACCTTCATCACAATAATCATCATAATAATCATCGCAATAATTCTCACATGGTGCTTCACACGTTCTACGACAGCACCAACAGCCAGGAAGTGCTAGAATGCTGCCTATGCAGACAAGCGCCAATAACAATTTCTTCATACAATCTCCTTAGAAGATATTGGTTAAACATTTTCTGCACATAATGTAGTAAAAAAATAGGGATAAATGCAAGTCCTTTATTTTTTCTTATTCTTGGCAGTTGATTTCTTGTTATTGCCATTTTTACCGTTTTTGCCGTTCTTCTTGAGTTCTTTTGCTTTTTCATAGGGATTTTTGTAAAAGGCATTGGCAAGCACTTCATCAATAGTATCTACATAAATAATAGTCAGATTGAGGGGGGTATCTTTGAGTACTTCCTCAATGTCATCCTGATTTTCTTTAGGTACTAATACGGTGGTTAAATTATGTTGCTGGGCAGCAAGAAGTTTTTCTTTAAGACCTCCTACTGAAAGAACGCGACCGCGGAGAGTAATTTCACCAGTCATAGCCACATCAGGGCGTGTTGGATTTTTAGTGAGTGCTGAAATTAAAGAAACACACATGGTAATACCAGCGGAAGGACCATCTTTAGGGGTAGCGCCTTCAGGAATATGAATATGCAGATCTTTACTTGAATAAAATGATTCTTTGAGACCAAGTTCTGAAGCGCGGGATCTAATATAGCTTAAAGCTGCGTAGGCAGATTCCTGCATCACTTCACCTAGTTGACCCGTTAAGGTTAACCCGCCTTTACCCGGTAATACTGATGTTTCAATTTCTAATACATCACCACCAACTTCTGTCCATGCAAGTCCGGTAGCAATACCGATACGCTCTTTTAATAAATCTAATGTTGTTTTTTTATATTTAGGATGGCCAAGCCATTGTTTAATATACTCATCAGTTATAACCAGTGAAGTGGTATGGGAATCCTTGAGGAATACCTGAATGGTTTTACGCATTAATTTAGTAAGAATGCGCTCTAATTGACGTACGCCAGCTTCTTTTGTGTATTCGCTAATAATTTTATATAAGCTGACGTCAGTTATGTGAAACTGTTTTTTATTGAGTTGGTACTCTTTAAGCGCTTTAGGAATGAGGAAATTGCGTGCAATATCTTCCTTTTCCTTTTCAGTATAGCCTGAAAGAGTAATAATTTCCATACGATCAAAGAGTGGGTATGGAATCCCTTCGATCATATTTGCCGTAGCAATAAACATAACTTTAGAAAGATCGTATTCCATATCAAGAAAATGATCGGTAAATGCTTTATTTTGTTCTGGATCAAGTACTTCCAATAGTGCTGATGCGGGATCACCATGAATATCACGTGCCATTTTATCAATTTCATCAAGCAAAATAAGCGGGTTTAATGTTTTTGCTTTACGCATCCCTTGAATAATTTTACCCGGCAGAGCACCGATATACGTTCTTCGGTGTCCTCTAATTTCTGCTTCATCTTTAATACCGCCCAAGGAAATACGCACAAATTCGCGTCCTAAGCTTTTTGCAATGGAGCTGGCAAGCGATGTTTTACCAACGCCGGGCGGCCCAACCAAGCAAATAATTGGTGAACGCTCAATTGATTTAGAAAATTTTTTAGCAGCGATAAATTCGATTATACGTTCTTTTGGCTTTGAGAGCCCTGCATGCTGCTTATTAAGAATTTTTTCTGCTTGTTCAAGGCTGATGGTATCTTTGCTTTGTTTTTTCCATGGTATAGAAAGTATCCAATCAATGTAATTACGTGACACTGCTGCCTCAGAAGAAAGTGGCGGCATTTGTTCTAAGCGCTTAAGTTCTTTTTCTACTTTTTCAAACGCTTCCTCTGAAAGGCCTAGATTTTTTGCTTTAGCGCGTAATTGAGATATTTCTGCTCCTTGATCTTCCCGTCCAAGTTCTTTGTGAATAGCTTTAAGCTGTTCGGTAAGATAATATTCACGCTGACTCTTTTCTACTTGGCTTTGAATACGCCCTTTAATGCGCTGCTCCGTTTGTAGAATATCAATTTCTTTTTTTAATAAAGAACTGAGCTTAATGAGCCGTTCGCCTAAATCAGGAGTTTCAAGCATTGCTTGGCGTTCATCAAAAGAAAGATTGATATGAACGGCGATCGTATCAGCAATCGCATCCATATCTTCTACTGATTTGGCAATAGTCATCAAGTCTACTGGAACTTTTTCATTGAATTTAGTATAGGTTTCATAGAGTTCTTTAAGATGGCGCCAGAGCGCTTCTATTTCTACCGTCTTTTCAAGCCCTGTTGTTGGCATATCGATAATGGTAACACCGATAAAGCCATGGGTTTGATCTGCTTGAGTAATACGCGCGCGTGCAATACCTTCTACCAAAATTTTTAATGATCCATTGGGCATACGCATTACTTGTAGGATGGTTGCCCTGGTTCCTACATGAAAAATATCGTCTTCGGTTGGATTTTCAGTGGCAGCATTTTTTTGAGTGGAAATAAAGATTGATTTATCATCTTTAAGGGCAAATTCTACTGCTTGAATAGAAGATGGGCGACCAACAATAATAGGAAGAATACTTTTAGGAAGAATGATGACATTTTTAAGAGGCAATAATGGTAGATAATGGGAAGTGGGAACTATTGCTGTTTCATGATTTTCTTGTTTCATACTATTGCCTTACAATTTAATTTTTCTATTTGAATTTATAACGATATAAAAATATACATTTATTATGCGCTCAGAAGGTGTTTTGGACTAAAGATGACTAGGGTGAGCTGCTTTATCAGCTTCGTATACGATTCTTATATGTAGTTTAGAGTAGCAAAAAGAGAAATGATAGTAAATCTTTACACGTAAAGGCTTTTAATAATAAGTAATTTTTGCATATTTTTTTACAAATGATTAATCTTTTGTTAGGGTATACATAGGAATATAAACATTGTTAAACGAGGATTCTATGGATAATAGTTCGACTATTAAGACATGGTGGGGTACTTTTACCAGGCCAGAGCTTAAGAAATTTTCTTTATTAGGTGGTATTTTTGGATTTACCATTGGTGTATACTGGCTTTTAAGGCCTATCAAAGATGGTGTTTTCAATCAGTATGTGGGTGCTACCTACATCCCTACGGCAAAGCTCGTTTCTCTGGTTGTTGTTATTCCATTAGTTATAGTCTATTCCAAGCTCGTTGATGCGTTCCCGCGTCAACGCGTATTCTATGCATTAAGTGGTATTTATGCATTACTAGCGCTCGGTTTGGGCCTAATTATGATGCACCCTGAACTGGGAATGCATATGGCAATTCCTCAAGTGGGCCACCCATCAATCTGGGGAAGACTCATTGGCTGGTTTGCATATTCCTATGTAGAAAGTTTTGGTTCCATTATGGTGGCGCTCTTCTGGGCATTTGCTGCTGACACCACCACTCCTGAATCAGCAAAGCGAGGGTATGCACTTGTTGCGTTTGGGGCTCAATTGGGTGGGATTCTTGGGCCTCTGGTGGCTGCAACGCAAGCTGAAAAAATTGGAGAGCCAATCTTATTATTAATCGCCAGTGTGGTGATGCTTGGTATCGGTGGTATGGTATGGTATTTCATGCGCGTTACTCCTAAAGAAGAACTTGCAGGGTATCAAGCTGCTGGTGCACATGCAAAGCCAAAAGAAAAAACAAACTTTATGGATGATATGAAGCTTCTTTTCTCTCAACCATATTTACTGGGTATTTTTGGCGTTATTACGTTATATGAAGTAATTGTAACTATTTTTGACTTTTATTTAAAATATTTCGCTTCATTAGAATTTAATGGTGCAGGAGAATATACCGCGTACTTAGGTATGTATGGCGTATATACCAATATCCTTGCCTGTATTTGCGTTTTCTTAGGGGTAAATAATATTGGTAGAAAATTAGGTCTTGGTGTAGCGCTTACCATTACGCCCGTTATTATTGCAATTGCGGCACTTATTCTTGCCTTTAAACCGACACTTTCAATTGCTTTCTGGATTATGGTGTTCTGTAAAGGTCTTAATTACGCGCTTAATCAGCCGTCTAAAGAACAGCTTTATATTCCTACAACTCCTGAAACTAAATATAAAGTTAAAGCATTTATGGAAATGTTTGGTTCTCGTAGTTCAAAAGCATTTGGTTCGCTTATTAACATTGTTAAACAATTTGTTAGCAGTGAATCATTCATACTCTTTTCGACTGTAGCATCACTGGGTATGGTTGGCGTGTGGCTCTATGCGGCGTTGTTCCTTGCAAAGACACACAAACAAGCGATTGCTGAGAAACGAGTTGTATGTTAATTACAGCAATTAATAATGAAAATTAATTAGTATAAAGGCCTTCTAAAAAAAGAAGGCCTTTTTGTGTTAGTAGCATTTTTTGCATTATTCATTTATAAGATTTCTAGGGGACGCTATATGAAATCTAAGCTCGGTGGTTTTGGTTCTTTTTTTGGTATGCAACGTGAAGAGCGTTTGAAGCTCATTTTATTAGCAGTTTCTTTCTTTCTTGTTATTGGTGCATACTCATTAGTTCGTGAGCTTAAAAGCTCTATGTTTATGAGTATTGTGGGTAAAGAATATGTACCCATGGCGCGCATGCTCGCCATGCTCTTATTAATTCCTGCTACTTTATTTTATTCGTTCCTGGTTGATAAAATGAAGCGCTATCAGCTTCTGTATTTTTACAGTATTGCATATGGTGTTGCTGGATTGTTTTGCGTCTATTTAGCGGGGCATCCAACGATTGGGCTTCCTAATACAGAAACAAGTGCGCACCGCTTATTTGGTTGGTTTTTTTACTTTTTTATAGAAGTTTTTTCTCCCTTTGTTATTAGCGTTTTTTGGGCTTTTTCCAACTCAGTGTATAATCCTGAAGGGGCCAAAAATAACTACGCCTTATTAGTATCTGCGTCTAAAGTCGGCGGTATGGTTACCACCGGGTTAGCGTGGCTCTTATTTAGCCATCGTTCCTTAACGGGTGATAAGATTTTTTCTGACGTCGTTGGCCACCAATTTTTATTGGGATTCTTTTCTCTATTGGCGCTTATAATACCGTTTGTCGTGTACTTACTTATCAAAAATGTCTCTAAAAAATATCTGCATGGGTATGAAGCGGCGTACCAGTTTGAACGAGAAAAAGAAAAGAAGCATGAAGAAAAGGTAGGTATTTTTTCAGGCCTTACCTTGCTTATTAAATGCCCTTATATTTTAGGGATATTTGGTATGCTCTTTTTTTACGAGGTGGTGAGTACCGTATTGAGCTACCATCGATTAGGGATCGCGCAGGAGAGCGCTTCAGACGTCTCTGGCGTGAGTGCGTTCTTATTTGGTATGGCTTTTATTCAACATTTTTTTGGTATTATCATCTCGTTTTTAGGAACGCGAACCTTACTACGGGTATTTGGTGAGCGTATTTGCTTATTATTAGTACCGACCATTGGCGCAATTTTACTGTTATACTTTACGTTGAGTTACACGGTACTTGCCGTGCAAATTGGCCTTATATTATTACAGGCAATTAACTACGCATTTGCGCAGCCGGTACGTGAGAGCTTATATATCCCAACATTGAAGGATATTAAATTTAAATCAAAATCGTGGATTGATGCATTTGGATCTCGTTTTGCAAAAAGTGTGGGGTCTACCTTTGTTATGGCCTCGATTAATATGGGTCCTGCCATGTTTGTTCCAGTACATGCGAGTTTCTTTGCGCTCATTAGTATCTTTTGGTTTATTACCGCGTATCTCCTTGGTAAGCGTTATACACGGGCCATTAGAAATAATGAGGTTATTGGAGTGGAAGAAGCGCGTGAGCAGGTTGCTTAAAGTAATTGAGATTTATTTGAATTATGGTACAATAAATAATACGTTTTAAGCCTCTTGTATGTTAAATTCTTACTTTCTTGTATGGGTGGTTCCTGTAAAAGCAGACCAGAAAGTAATTGGTAAAACCCAGAAAGGATATCATGGCAATAGATTTTAAAAAACTAATCGAAGCAGGCGTTCCCTTTGGTCATCCAACGGCAAGTTGGAATCCTAAGATGGCTTCCTATATTTGGGGACGAAAAAATAAAGTTTATTTAATCAACGTATTAGAAACAGCACGGCTACTAGAAAAAGCAGCGCAGTTTTTAAGCTCAGTTGCGGCTGAAAATAAAACAATTTTATGGGTTGGAACTAAAAAGGTAGCACGTCCTATTATGACTCATGCTGCGCAAGAAACAAATTGCCCGTATGTTTCACACCGATGGATTGGTGGTACCTTAACCAATTTTATACAAATTAAAAAACCGATCGCTAAATTGCAGCATTTAAAAGATGTGCTTTCTAAAACGGAGCATGAACATTATACCAAAAAAGAAATGAGCCGTTTAAACAAAGAAGCGGATCGCTTAGTAAATAATTTTGGCGGTATTGTAAATTTAAAATGGCCGATTGGTGCATTAGTTATTGTTGATGTACGTAAAGAACAAGCGGCATTAAAAGAAGCAGCAGCACTTGGTATACCAGTGGTAGCATTAGTTGATACCAATAGTGATCCTGAATTAGTACAATATGTTATTCCAGGTAATGATGATGGTCGCGATTCAGTTTCAATTATCGTTGATTATTTAGCGCAAGCAGTTAAAAAAGGTAAAGAAGTTGCTAAAGAAAAAGGTGTACAAGCTGAAGCTGTTGAAGCTGAAACAGTACAAATGCAAGAAGTACTCCCAGAAGCGCTGGAAGTTGAAGACGAGACCGAAGGATCTGACGCAGTAAAAACTGCCGCAAAAGCTAAACGTTTTAAAGAAACAGGATTTGCGCCCAAGCCTGAAGGTGCAAAAAAAAAGATAAGTAAGTAAAGCCTACCCAATAGATTCTTGTTGGAGAGGTGTCTGAGTGGTCGAAAGAGCACGATTGGAAATCGTGTATGTCCCGAAAGGGGCATCGAGGGTTCGAATCCCTCTCTCTCCACCAGTCATTTCTGAAAGAAATGCCTGGCTGCGCCGCTATAGGATTTGTTACGTCGTAACTTTAGCGGCGGCGAATTGAAATTAATCTTCCTGCTCATCAAAAAAAGGTGAGCAGAATAAAAAGTTGGGAAGTCATAAAGGATGAATGCACAATCTGTCAGGTCTGAAAGGAAGCAGCAGGGGCATACACATTCTTGTATCGACTTCCCTTTATTTTTTGAATGTTTGAGTCTGAAGAGTTTTTATTTATTTAAATGATACGAGGTGTTTATGAAAAGAATCAAATTGTGTATAGCAGGATTATGCATACTGTTAGCTCACTTAAGCAGCTCTGCTGAACAAGACGGTGCATGTAAAGATGGCGTATGTCCCGTTATACTGGATAAACCGCAACCAGCAATACCAAAAGAAAAGCAAGCAGAACACAGTTCTGTTCTTGAGCTAACCAATCAAAATTTTGATTCAATTATCAAAAATTCTACAAAACCAGTCATCGTCGATTTTTATGCGGTGTGGTGTGGGCCCTGTAAAATGATGAAGCCCCTCTTTGCTGAGCTTGCTGTAACAGAAAAAGAATATATTTTTGCAGCAATTGAAGGTGATAAACATCCTACCATAAGTGCACAATGCAAAGTTAATGCGTTTCCTTCTTTTGTTGTTTTTAAAAATGGTGTTCAATGGGGTAAAATTGAAGGTGGAAAACCTAAAGAAGATCTTTTGAATGCGATAAAAAAAATTGTCGCAACTGCACAGCCACAAAAAAAGTAAATTTAATAAAACTATGGATAATCATTCCCTACAACTTAATCTTGCGCGCAAATGGCGTTCTAAAACGTTTGATCAGGTAGTAGGGCAAGATTTATCGGTACGAATTTTAAAAAACAGCCTTTATTTAAATCATTATTTTCCGGTGTATCTTTTTGCCGGTCAGCACGGCTGTGGTAAAACTACCATGGCACGTATTTTTGCAGCAGCGGTTAATTGTCAGCAGCTCACCGTATTTCAGCAAAATCCTAAAGAAGCTGCGATACCATGTCTTGAATGTTCCTCCTGCCTGGCAATGGCGGGAGCTAATCATCCCGATTTTATTGAAATTGATGGCGCATCACACACTGGCGTTGATCATGTGCGGCATATTATTGAAGTGGCTGCATTCTTGCCTATTATGGGAAGAAAAAAGATATATCTTATTGATGAAGCGCACATGCTTAGTAAAGCAGCTTTCAATGCGTTTTTAAAAATACTTGAGGAACCACCGGCATCTGCTCTGTTTATTCTTGCTACTACCGAACTATATAAAATTATTGAAACGGTACGTTCACGCAGCTTTCAACTTTTTTTTCGCGCGGTAGAAGAAAAAACATTAGCCGCACATTTAGAACAGATATGTGCACGTGAATCAATTGCTTATGATCAGCAAGGGTTAGTTGCTATTGTTAAACACACTAAGGGATCGGTACGCGATGCTATTAATTTGCTTGAACAGATACGTTTTGCAGCCAGTCATATTACAAAAAAAGCAGTACTTGAAGTATTGAGTCATACTGATGAGGAAATCATCATTACCGTATATGAAACAATTCAAAATGGTAACCCTGAGCAGCTTTTACACTGTATGCAAGAACAAAAATTACAAAGCTATGCAATTGAAGGAGTGTACAAATCATTAATCGAACTTATTACCAGTTGTATATGGGTTTCATATGGTCAAAAACCGCGCTTTTTTACCCAGTATACTGATCGGCTTAAACGCCTCACGCAAATGCATTCTGTTGCTTATTTTACGGATTGTTTAACAGCATTATTTCAATACGAACAACAACTCTATCGAACGGATGCTGCCTGGGAGCTTTTTGAAATGGTGTTATTGCGCTTATGCCTTAAAAGGAATGCTCTTGCTCAAAAAGCTGAAATAATGGGAGGTTGCAAAGAAACACCAATAGCGTCTCAACCCACAGTTTCCCAAGTAACGTCTAAAAAAAATAATGAAATAGTTCCCTTAAATCAAACGAAGTTTGAAATAGTTGATAACCCATTGTGGCATTCATTTATTAGCCAAGTAGAGTTATTTGATCCGTTATTGAGTTCTATTTTTAAACAAGGCGTATTTAAAGGTTTTGATCAGCAGGGCAGCATTACTATTGCGTTTGGTAAAGAATTTGTCTTTTTTGAAGATATGCTTGAAAAATCAAGTACCATTTGGAAGCCGTTGCTTAATTCATTGGCTGGTAAACCGGTGCAGGTAAAGGCACAATTTCAAGAATTGAGCACTTCAATAGCATTGCCTATAAAAAAAACAGTTGCTGAACAAAAAGAGCCAATACCGATAAAAAAACCAGTAGCACCAATTAAACCGCCGTATAAAAAAATGGAAAAAAAAACGACTGAACAAAGAGGAACTACGTATCCCGTGGTTGATACATCAGATACAAATCAATGGAAGAAAGCAGCGTTACTTAAAACATTTTTTCCAGGCACCATTTATGAATTACCTGAAGGAACTTAATGGATATCTTACCTAAAGTAGTTATTATTGGACGAGCAAATGTTGGTAAATCTACCTTATTTAATAGGCTGTCCACCTCCGTTAAAAGTCTAACCTTAGATATTGCTGGGGTAACGCGTGATTTTATTGCCGATACCGTTAGTTGGAAAGGAGTTACTTTTCAATTAGTTGATAGTGGCGGGATCAGTTTGAAAAAATCGCAAGACGTGCTTACCGAAAAAGTTCGCCAAATTGCATTATCGCTCATTGAACAAGCGGATTTAGTGCTTTTTGTATGCGATGGCAAAGCAGGAATTGTTCCTGAGGATCGAGAAATTAATAAATTTTTGCATAAAGCTGGTAAAGATACCATTGTTGTTGTTAATAAAATTGATGCAACTACGGCACAAGAACAGTTATACGAATTTAAGCAGTTGGGTTTTGATACCATAGCAATTTCAGCACTACATGGTACTGGTTCGGGAGAAATATTACACGAAATAGTAAAACGGCTTGAAAATAAACAAGTAAGCTACGTTCCTGAAAAATCAAAAATGAATTTGGTGCTTTTGGGCAAACCTAACGTGGGTAAATCATCATTATTAAATAAATTATTAGAACAGGAACGTGCCATCGTCTCGCCGCAACCGGGCACCACGCGCGAGCCTATTACCGAACAGATTCGCTTTTATAAAGAAAATATTCAAGTAACTGATACGGCAGGCATACGCCGTAAACGTGGCGTCACTGAGCAATTAGAAACAATGATGGTTAAAACGTCATTCAAAGCAGTTGAGCGCGCTGATATTGTACTTTTATTAATTGAGGGTACTGAAGGGCATTTGAGCGATCAAGAATTGAAACTTGCCTTTTATGCATTTGAACATAATAAGGCGCTTATTTTATTAATTAATAAGGACGATCTTACCACAGAATTGCAACATGCAGATCTTGATCGCGATTTTGAGAAATATGAATTTTTTGCAAAAAAAATCCCTCAATTATATATCTCATGTAAAACCGGAAAAAATATTGGCAAAATTTTACCACTCGTTTCAAAGGTATGGGAGCGGTATAACCAAGAATTCTCTAATCAAGAAGTAACTGAACTGTTCAAACGAGCGCTTGAAAAAACGCCGCTCTATCATAAAACTTCACAATTACTCCTCAGGAAAGCAAAACAAATTAGCAAAGCGCCGTTACAATTTTTATTAATTGTTAATGAACCCTTATGGTTTGGCCCGAGTCAATTATCGTTCTTTGAGAATGTTATGCGTAAGCACTATGATTTGTTGGGCGTGCCGTTGAAATTTATTCCGAGAAAAAGCGACTGATCTTTTCAGTCGTCCTGAGGCACGTTAGTGCCGTGAGGATCCAATAAATCATTACGTGAGTAAATTGGGATAAAAACGACTCATTACAGAATATGCCGTTATACCAGTGGCTGCAAGTAATGAGATAAAGCACAATCCACCATAGATTACTTGTTTTTTTTCTATTTGATTCCATCTGATACTGGGATCATTGTCGTCCAATGCATCTAGATGTTGTATTAGGGCATCGTGATCAATGGTACGAGTTCGTGTTAATTGTTTGTTATATTTAAAAGCATGAAAGCCAAAATATAACCCTAATCCAGTCAAAGTCAGCACGGTACTACCAACTTGGAAGGGTGAAAATTGATATGATTGGTTGGTTAGATTATTATTTGGTATCCGATTTGCAAAAAAAAAGACAGCGGAGCTGAAAGAAGTGAAAAGAAATAAAGGTAATAAAACTAATTTTTTCATAATAATCTCTAATTAAATGTTCAGTTAAAAATATTTTTTATCAATGGAGCCGCATATACCCCGGCAAGAAATAATGAACAGGCACTGATTGTAAAATAGAAGGCTGTCTGATCAGCCAATTTATCATTTTTGTTATAAGCCTGGCGATATTGAATTGTAGTATGCGCAGATACATTATGTAAGATTCGTGCTTGGCGAAGATCATCTTCACATTCAGCTAAACGATTTAGGTTATTAACAAAACGATAACCACTATACAATCCGATAATGGTAAAGCCGAGAGATGGTATGGATTCTCCTAATTTTGGTAATGTACCCGCAAAGCAAGTAGTGACGTATGTAAGTAGTAATAAAATTAATTTTTTCATAATATCTCTAATTATAAAGTTATTTTTTAATGTCTTTGATGGCTTTTACCATATCCATATCTCGTTCTGAAGCAAAATAATCGAGTAAATTACTTTTGTATTTATATAAATAAATTCCTGTTACTAACAAAAATAATGGTGTGTATTCATTCAAAAAATAATTCAATTTATAACGTTGAATAATGCTTTTTAATTTAAGTAAAGCTATTACGGGCTTTTTTTCTATCTGTGCCCCGTTCTCTAAATTTATAGTATCATAATGAGCTTGGTAACCTAACTCAGATAATAGTTTTTTTAATTGATCAATATGCCCAGAGCCAGCACAAACAAATATATGCGTATGCTTATTTACTATTTGTTCCTCATGGATATGATGTAAGAGCAAAAGATCAATTAGTGTATTAGAATATGAGTCTAAAATAAAACGAATAGCTTCTTTTTTATTACGCTCAGTAATAGTTGTTTCAAAATCACTACTGATGTTTTGATATAGTATTGTTAGTTCATCATTACCAATGCGAGAAGTACCAAATAAGTTAAAAAACTGTAAGGTATGATGGTAACCACGCAAAATCGTTAATAATGTATTGTCATGTGCCGTATGCCTCAGAAGTCGATCACAATATTTTCTAAGTTTCTTTGGGTAACACATATGTTTTTCTTTAAGTAAATTTACGATTCGGTCAAAATGGTCCCAGACCTGCTCAGAGGATTTTGAAAAATTAGGTAAGCAAAAAGGTAAGATTGATGAGCCAATTTCAAAATGCCTACATTCGACGTTAATAACGGGGATATGAGCATATTGTAACAGTGAAGTAAGTCCCGATAGAAATTGTGAATGATATATTTTAGTTAGCCCATGAACGAAAGAAACGTATGATGGCACATAATTAATATATTGTCCACTTGAAAGGGAATCCTCAACAATGCAAAGGGCATTCAATCGACGAGCTTCATTAATTAATTCAATTTGTTGCTGAGCATCTTGAAAGGATGATTTATGATTATCTGGAAATAGATGGATATAATAATTGTTGTCAGCTTTATTTGTTAAAATAAGCGTTTCTTTGCTATGTACTGAAGCAGTACAGGGATATATAATAGCAATTAAACTAATAATTATTACTTTAATTGTAGAGATCTTTGTTATAAGATTCATATTCTTCATTATAGCTCCAAAAAGCTTTCATTTTTATTTCCAAAAATATGTTCTAATGTTGCATCCCGCTACGAACGCGGATAAAATAAAAGAGCCAATAGCAATTCTGCCATACCATTTGCGTGAATCATGAAGGGGATCATCCCTTCTATTTATTGTAGCTAGTCGTTGTGCCATCTTTGTCCAATTATTATTAATATCTTGTTGGTTTGCGCTCCACGCTTGATCACGCTCATGACTATTGTTTTTTATTGCTTGATTATCCTTCATAAAGCGATAACCGCAATAGGTTCCGATAAATGCTAAACCAATTGAGAGCAGTATGCCCAAAGAAGGGCTACCTAATTTTGTAAATAGGTCGCCAAAAGCACTTATTGATGATGAAGAAGATGGCATATTTTGGTTATCAGCATAATGCACTATCAGGTCTCCGATTTCGTAAGTGCCATTCAGATGTAAATGATCAAAAATAAAATCTTTTTGCATAGCATAAGTAAAAGATAGTGGAAGAGAAAATAATAATATAATAACAGGACTTACGCATTGGTCGAAAGTTCTGATTGGGACTTGAAATAAATAAAAAAGGGTGCTTCAATTTTGTGAATTAAACAACAAAAGCAAAAAAGAAGGACACCCGAAATGAGAATAACAAATACAAATGAAGAATCAAGCACACCAAAATATGTAATGGGTTTATTAAAAACAACGGCACGAAAAGTTTGCACAAATATTTCTGAAACACTGGGAATAATGCATGATGTGCTCAATAGGGAAGTTGAAAAAGCAGCCCAGAATGCAGCAGAAATAACAAGCTCATTACAAAATGTTGCTCTAGAAAGTCTTAGCAATTGCGAAAGATATTTGATAATCGATGATACTCCCGTAAATAAGCAATATGCTAACGATATTGAAGGATTAGAAATTGTTTATGATAGTAGTGAGAAAAGATCAGCTTTGGGATTACGGTCTGTAATTGGCATGATCACTGATACCAGAGTAAGAATACCGATTGATGCGGAGATTATGATAAGCAAAGTATTTGGAGAAACCAATTACAAGACAAAAAGTGAAATTGCTTACATTATTATAGAGCGTGTTCTAGGATCAATTCGGTTTAATTGGTTAATTGCAGATGCCCATTATGCGACTGAATACCTTCTGCCAAAGCTTTTTAACAGGTCAATAAAATTTCTGATGAAAATTCCCAGAAATCGCGTTGTTACTATTAACAATAAAACAGGACAATTGCAAAAAATTTTACGTTTGAAAAAAAATAACAGATTTGCTTGTGGATACGGCACTATTTTTGGTCTTTCCTGTTATTTCTATGTGTTAAAAATTGATAAGGAAAAAATTATGTATCTTATCAGTAGCCATCAGCTCGGCAAAGAGAAGCTAATTTCTACATATAAGATTCGTTGGCAAATTGAATGCTTCAATAGAACTGCCAAACAACTTCTTGGATTCAGCGAATGCCAAATGCGTTCTTTTAACATGCAGCGTGCGCATTTACTTTTCGTGTTATGGGCTTATGCTTTAGCCGACATAAGGCGGGTAAAAGATAATTTCGACAATACTGAACAAGCCGTCAGATCCTTTCGGGTCGCAAAACCCCCTACACCATCTAGTTTATTTTATGCTTTTGAAGAGAACTCTTATGCTCTTGCGTAAGTCCTGTAATAAGTATTTTTTTCATAATAATTTTCATTTCTATTTTGACTGTGTTGTGATTTCAATTAGTTTATTCATTGCAAAAGTAAGACCAGTAGTGGCACTGAAAAATAAAGTTGATAAGCCAAAAATAGTCGAATATTTAAAATTATTGTTTTCAATTATATTTAATTCGTCTATTTGCACACCGATCGCTTCTGGTGGTCTATTTTCATTGCCTGATTGGATTGCTTCAGCTTTTTGTTGTTCAACTAGTCGATCCATTTTTCTATCGGTTAATTCTGATTTGATTGCATAATATAGATACCCTAATGCGCTTATAGCTAGTAATGATTTATTAATGCTTATAATTGGGTTTTCTTTGATTGTTTGCGCTAAAAAATTAGAATTATTGAATTGTTGATACCCATGATACAAACCAAGCCCTGTTACCTCTATACCTGCAAAAATTGCAAAAATATTAAAAGGATTTTGTAAATGCTCAAGTAATGTTGGCCGGCGTGCAAGAGTAAAACTGCTGCCAGCTATAAAAAGTAAGAGTAATAATAGTTTTTTCATTAGTAATATTTCCCCCATTAATAAATAATATACACTTAATTATACCAGTTTTTACTGTTAATGCAATTAGTAATTATAAATAGGGCCAATTTCTGCTAATCTTAAACAACAGTTAGAGATTAGCAGAAATCTAATCTGGCTGGCCTCTAGGTGGCCATTATGGAAGCTGCCCCTCCTGTTTAATGCCTGTTTTGTAATGTTGGTGAATCATTAGAAAGTAATAAGGGAAATCTTATTCATGGTTTGCTGCGGGGCAACAGGTAAAAACACTTTAATATCTTGGGCTATTAATGGTATTTTAAAAAAGGTCTAATTATTGTCTATTGTTGCATAATAGACATCTTAATTATTTCTTGTATTGCTAAATTCATGCCCTTTATTGTACTATTTTATATAGTTAAGCCTGGGTTGCTTCGACAGGTTCGCAACGACGAACATTTGTAAATTTACATGAATCGAACAATTTTTTTTGCATACGTTAGTGAAGATTTAGTACTGAAATTATAAAGGAATGTGCATATGAATAAACAATTTACGTTCCGTGGCATGGAACAGTCTAATACCCTTCAAGAATGTGTTAATGACCAACTTGCTAAAATTGAAACATTTTTAGAGCACGAAAAAGAACCCATTTATATTCATGTCATTTTTACGGCAGGCCATACGCATGCGCATCATCGGGTGGAATGCCAGATTGTGGGCCCGGGTTATACTCTTAACGCACATCGTATTGGGCCTGAAATGTATGATCTTATTGCGGCAGTAATGGATTGCATGTATCTGCAATTAACTGAGGCAAAGAAGAAACGCGTTGACACCCGACAAACAGGAATTAAAAGGGAATAACAGCTCATTGAAAGAGCGCTATAATTTCTGAATCACCGGTTTCAAGGGCAATATCCAATGCAGATTTTTGATCTGTATTATAACTTTTGCTTTGTGCATTGAGTGATAATAATTGCTGTATAGCATCCTTATTTCTTTGTTGAACGGCATAATGTAACAAAGAATTGCTTTGTACAAGGGCAGTATGTATTTTGACATTACTATACTGATTCTTATTACTAAAATAGTTAAAGCTTGTTTCGGGTAATAGCAGTTTTATTAAATCTCGTTGCTCCTGAACGCTTAAGCTACCTGGTGAAGGATTGGTGGTAGGTACTAAGGCTTTAAAAACAAAACTATCTATTTGGTCGATACTGCCATACAGCATATGATCAGTTATTAAGCGGGCCATATATTTCATCAGGGCAGGATATTTCTCGATAATCGATAACCCCTTAATAAATTGTTCAAAGAGTATAGGATCAGTTAATAACACTTCTTTATTTTTTTGTAATAGTGCAATAAAAGCTTCCGGTATTTGATTCAAAAGAGCATGCTCAATAAGATTATATTTAAGTATGAGCTGACTTATACGAATACTCGTATGATGATTCGTGCGTTCAAATTCTTTCATTATATTCATAATAACTGCAATAAGATCAGGGTTTTCTGGGCTACTTTCACACAAATTATCCAAAGCAGTAAGTAACTGCGGCATACTTTCTAAGGACGAAGAAAGATAATGATGAATGAGATGTGAAGTTGGAATTTTACGATGAGGATATAACTCATTGCCATCGTTATTTTTAATCAGTGGACGTAACACTGCTAATTTATGCGCCTTTTGGGGTTCCTGATGATTGTTTTTTAAAAAAGGAATAACAATTTTTTTGCTGAGCATGGTACCAGTTAATCCATCGGTTTGCGGGCTCACAAAATAGCAATGATAATCTTTTTCCAAATAAGCCTCCATTATTTCCACTTTTTGAGTGTTATAAGTATGAAAGATAATTTTAAGCACTATGTTACTTGGGTACGTGGTATCTGCGGTGATTTCAATGCGTTGTTTTTCATTTGAAAGTGCATGAGCTAGTTCTTCAAGTGATTGAGCGTTGGTATTGAGTAGATAGTTACTGGCGTTAATGAAATTGAAAATTGTTGGTAATAGCTCATGATCCTTACTTTTATATTCCAAGAAAGGATGATCGCACAATAACTGAAACCATGCGTTTCCCGTTTGGTAATTATTTATGCTTTTAAAATCATTATAGGTTGTATAAAAGTTAATAAATTCCGGGCGCGGGCATAAAGTGGGGGATAAAAGAGTAAGATCAAAATGATGCGTATCTTTAAGATAGCGATTAAAAAATTCGCGCAATAATCCTTCCATACAATCCGGTTGGGCGGGGTTATTATTATAAGAATGATGTTGTAAGTCAACGCTTGGCATTACATATGAACGTAAGGCAAAAACAGCAGTTTTTTCAAAATTATGATTAAGAATTTCAGAAAGTGGCATGCGAGATAACCGGGATTCATAGTGTTCAAAATCTTTTTGATTATAATGGTCGGCAGCGAATGTGGTTTGGTTAAATGACGGAATTATAGCCTCGGGTATTTGTTGTTGCAAACGCGTATAGTAGGGAATTAAATCTTTTTTATCAGTAGCTTTTTTAACCATATGCCCTAATAAAATGGTTTGTGTTGTATATGGCCTATAAGGCGCTGATGGATTTTGTGTTTGAGATTCTTGATGCGATTGATTAATGAGATCAAGCGTATTATATGCTTTTGCGGCGGTAATAACTTGATTACATGCTTTTTTATGTTGTGCGCGCCATTGATTTGCCAAGTTAGTTTTGGTAACAGGATCTGTTAATTTATTTTGTTCTAGATTAGTAAGAATATTTGCAGTTAATTCAGGGTTTAGTGAAGCCCCTAATAATGATTTATTATGGGTAGGCCGAAAACGTGTATGTAATTTATTAAAAAGCGCCTGTGCTAATTTAACGGTAGCATGCTTTTCATTGCCAAATTTATATAATCGTTCAATCCAATTACTTTCAGCCAATATAGCACCATTTAACGGAGAAAGATGCTGGTAGCCTGGCATAAATGAGCTATGGGTGCCCTTAAAGTAATCAGGGTGCAATGCACGTGATTGACGCCAAAAGGGGGTAAATAGTGAACTGAGACGAGTAAAAATTGTTGGTTGTGGGGATTTGTGCATACTAAAGAGGTTGATATTCCATAGTAATAAAACCCCGTATAAGAGGGTTAATCTCATTAAAAACCTCCATTGGAAAATGAATTAACCTACGTATATAACAATAGTTTAAATTGAAAAATTGTCAATCTTGTCAATAAAATTCGAGGTATTATTGATTAAATGATTTCAATTTGTCAATTAATTGTTCGATTGGCATGTCATAAAGCTCTGCTCCCAACGCAGTTTCTATCTGTTCTGTTGCTGGGTTTACAATTAAAAAAGTAGGAAATCCGGTAATGGAAAATTTCTCTTTTAATTCTTTATAGGGGCTATTGTAGGCATTGGTGCCATCAACTTTTAAGAGAATATACTCTTGTAACACTTCTATAACGGCAGGTTTAGTAAAGGTGGTGTTATTAATTGCTAAACAAACCGGGCAGAATCGTGCCCAAAAATCGATGAACAACTTTTTACCACTATCACGTGCTTGTTCAAGTGCTGACTGGTAATCGGTATGCCATAGATGGTGGTGAACATCATATGAATCTTTTTGAGGTAGAACCACGCTTTTATACGCTTGAAAAAAGAGTAAAAACGAAATAATAGCCAGTAATGAACCAAATGCGCTCATACAGGTACTTAAAAATCCGGTTTTTATTTGTTGGGAATGATACAGATAAAAAATGCCGATGGCTAATACAAATAACGCAACAAACCAAAGTAAAATAGTGTGTGGTACAATAAAATTAATATAATAAAAACAGATGGCAAAAATTAAAAATCCAAAAAGACGTTTAACTTCTATCATCCATAATCCTGCTTTAGGAAGCACTTGCAGTGAACTTGAGCATACTCCTACTATTAAAAGTGGCATGCTGATTCCTATGCCAAATGAAAATAATAGTAAAAACCCCATTATTTTATTTCCTAACGTGGCTACAATACTTAATAAAAGAGCAAGGCCTGGTGATACGCACGGAGAAGCAATAGTACCACTGGCTGCGCCAAACATAAAGCTTGAAAGCAATGGGCCTCCTTTAATACGACTGGGCCCAATCTTAATAATGTTGGGAACATGAAGATCATAAAGGCCAATCATTGATAGCGCTAAATAGGTTAAGATGGTAACTAAACCAATAATAAAAAATGGTTTCATTAACAATTGTCCACATAAAGGGCCTACACAGCCGGCAAGTAATCCAAAACAAGCAAAGGTTGTAGCCATACCCAGGGTGTAAAATAACGATAATAAAAAATTAAATAATAATGATTTACTTCCTTGTGTTTGTAAGATGCCAATGGTAATGGGAATCATTGGATAAATACAGGGCGTTAGACTTAATAAAACGCCCAATAAAAAAACTAATAATATTCGTATAAAGGGCGATTGAACTGATTTTATTAATCCAGAAATATAGGTTGAAATCGAAAAAGGTTCTTCATACGAATGAGTAGAAACATTTTTTTCTTCATCAATTGTTTGTACTTCACTAGTATGATCGGAGGAAGGAGGAGGTTCGATTTCTGGAGTAATTTTTGTAGGAAATAGTTCAATAATTGTTTCTTGTGGACCGGTTTTATTACTGACTAAGGCAATATGCGCAAAAGCGGAAGGTTGGTACGAATCATTTTTAATGGCTGTAAAAGAAAAAGTTACATTTTGATCAAATACTTTTTTGGTTTTTTTGTACGTAGGATCATACTGATTATGTGCATCGTAGGATGTTTTATATGGCGTTATAGTCACGGCTGGGTTATCACTGGTTACAGTAATAAGATCTTTGTAAATCCATTCTTGAGGTTCTAATGAAACATGCATTTCGATTTCTTCAATAGTAGGATTAACAGTGTTGGAGGAAAAGGTTGCCGAAAAACCATTTATATTTATGAAGGTAATAAAAAGTGATGTGATGAGAAATGATAATATGTTTATTTTTTTCATAGCCGTTATTTAATATATGAATGTTTTACAGTAATATTTCTCATTCAATATAATAAAAATAACCACTTTGATCCATGTTATTTTAGATTCTAATGTTATTCTAAAAACTGTATGCCGTTATATGCCGCAATCGTAATAGAAGCACCGCCATTACCAATGTTTCCATTTAATTGACGTTTAAAATGTTCCCAGGTTTGTTTGTTAAAGGTGCTAGTGATCGGTTTTAAGGTAATAAAATGATGAGAAATAATCGAATTGAATGTTGTATGTGCTTTTACGGTGGCATGAGCATTATTAGGAAGATTTAAAGCAACGGAACTTTTTAAACTTTTTAGTGAGATAGCGCTTTGTAAGGGGAGCGCAGAAAACCCTGCCGTAATTGCACCGCTCGCTAAAGCGTAAATGCTATTTGAAGCTTCTTGAATATCAATTGATCCGTTACTGGCAGTAGCTTGAATAATGCCAGTGCTCTTTTTAATTTTTATATTACCATTTTCAGTTTTTATAATTAAATTGAGGTTTTTGGGGACCATTAATTTATAATTAACATAATTATTTTTTGTTTGTTGAACTGTTCGTATTGAAAGCTGATTGTTAATTGAAATTGTTTCTATCGTTATGTGTGATAATTCCTTAGGAAGCCCCCCTTTAATTGCTTCAATTGCAACTTTAGGCAAGCTCCAACTTTTAATATGAATATTGCCATTGCTATTTTCTAATATGACCGTAGCATTATCACCAATAGGAAATTCTTGAAAGAATGTTTGTTCTTTGGTGCCCGAAAACCATTCGGTTATTTTTTTAAATGAGAAGCTGAAGCCATCAAGTTGTTTGATACAGCATATAAAAATTAAAATAATACGTACGGCAAAAGACAATGCTAATTCCTACTACATTATTTGATGATAATTTTTAAAGGAAGTCTACACAAAAGAAACGTAATATTCAAAAATTAATTGTTAAAGCAAAATTACGTAATTTTGCTTTTTTCTGTTTTAATAACTTCTTGCTTATACCAATAATAATTGCCATTGGGGTTCTCATAAGTAATTTCTTATTAATAATAGTTTCATCTTCATCTTCAAATAAATCTTCTTCCGGCGAGTGAGGATTATTTTGATGATCAATAATGAAAGAATCAAGAGAAGATTCGTCAGGGGTGCCAACTGAATATAAGTAATGGTTAACTGGTTGATTTAATTGTTGTTTTAATTGAGTTCTAGCTGCCTCAATGGTGTGCATTGGTTTGTATTTTAGTGAAGTATGGTTATGGTTTTCTTCTGCAATTGGGATTAAGGAGTTTAACGAACTTAAATAATCTATAATAAAAGGATTAGGTTTTTTATGCATCTTTTGAAATTTTTGAATTGATTTGGGGGAAAAGCCGGCAGGTATTTTGAGTGATCGTTCACCAATTAATTGTTGTTTTAATAATTTACTTAATTCTTTGCACAGCACCGCGTGATGAAGTTTTTGTAAAGCGTTGGGAGTGCAAAGAGAGTTTTCATTTTCCCTAAATTGTTCAAATTCATGATATTTTATTTTATTTTCGGTATTTGATAGCGCTGTTTTTAATAGGTACTGAGTAATAAAAGATGTTCTACGGAGAGTGGTAAATATAAGGGGCGGTAAATCTTGATATGTTTGTGAATCGATGAGTTCGAAAATAGTATAATAAGATGTTGACGTTTTTAAACGATAACATCCACTATTGGCAATTTCTTCTATTGTTTGAAAATTTTGGATACTTTTAGGAGCCTTTAACATAGATATGATTGGTGAGGTAGGAAGTTCTACTTCTTCACGATACCGCTTAAGTGGATTTTTTTCAGATTCATTCATTGCGTGAATGTTAGTAATCGTTAAACCAATCAGAAATAAAATAATCAATTTTTTCATAGAGTTCCTAAAACACTTTTATTAATTTTTTTTACAAATATAGAATATAATCCTAGAAAAACTATTGTCAACTATAAAAACAATTACGTTAATTACTTAAATCACGTTATACTTACAAGGAAAGCAAAAAAAATTAAATTACTAAGGAGTGCCCGGTGAGATCGCCAGATCAATTAAAGCAAATGGTAAATGATCTTTTGGTGCACCATCAATTAGTTAAGCACATTGTTGGTGATATTTACCAGCATAACGGTTCCAGTTTTTTAGTGGGTGGTGCGGTACGTGATCTTATTCTTAATTTACCGGTTACCGATTTAGATATCGAAGTTCATGGGATTTCGCTCGAGGTATTAGAAAAAATATTGCGTGTTCATGGTATGGTAAATTATGTAGGCAAGGCATTTGGCGTGTTGCGCATAGAGCGTCTAGCGGTTGATTGGTCAATTCCGCGTGCTGATAAAGCAGGAAGAAAACCGTTGGTAAAGATCGATCCTTATATGAATATAAAAAAAGCATTTGAACGACGTGATTTAACCATGAATGCTATGGGGATAAATTTAATCACGTTAGAATTAGTTGATCCATTTGATGGCTATAGCGATATGAAGGAAGGGGTGTTGCGTACACCTAATCCTGCTTTTTTTGTAGAAGATCCCTTGCGATTTTATCGCGTAATGGCATTTATTGCGCGCTTTAATATGTGGCCTGATCGGCAATTAAATCGTCTTTGTGCAACCATGGATATTGCACATGTTTCGCATGAACGAATTGAAACAGAATATAAAAAATGGTTGTTGAAATCTGAAAAACCATCGCAAACGTTAGTTTGGCTTGATATGATTGGGCGTTTACCAGAATTATTACCTGAGATTGCTGCTACCAAATCTATTTTACAAGAACCCGATTGGCACCCGGAGGGGAATGTTTTTGAACATACCAAGCAAACAATCGATGCCGCAGCATTATTGCATTATGAATCTTATGAAAAAAAATTAGTTATTATGTATGCGGCTTTGTGTCATGATTTAGGAAAAATAGTAACGACAAAATTAAGAGATGGTCGTTTAACGTGTTATGACCATCCAAGAAAAGGTATTTTTTTTACCAAAAAATTATTAAAAAGAGTTACTCATAATAAAAAACTGATTGCAAGTGTATGCAAATTAGTCGAAACTCATTTATATCCGGCAGAATTTATTAAGGGGCATGCGCGGTTAAATGCCTATAAACGGTTAGCATTAAAACTGGCTCCTGAGGTAACGATGGCTATGCTTGCACTGGTATCATTAGCGGATAAAAGGGGAAGAAATAAAAGTAGAAAAGGACCATTAAATACAACGGAACCGGATATTGAAGCATTTTTAAAAAATGCACAAGCTGCTGGCGTATTAACAACGGTAGAAAAACCATTGTTAACGGGAAAAGATCTTATGCCGGAAATTGAACCTGGCCCGCTCATGGGAGCGCTTGTTAAACAAGCATATGCCCTTCAGTTGCAAGAAGGAATCGATGACAAGGAAGCGCTCAAAAAGTTACTTTTAAAAAATTATAGTAAATAGGAATTATATGTTTGTAGGTAGTTATTTTGATCCATTAATAAAAGGTATGGTGTTTGGCATTACTATGGCTGCAATACCGGGGCCCATTTTTTTTCTTATTATGCAGCGTACCATTATGGAAGGAGAAATGGTTGGTTTTTTTTGCGGATTGGGATCAATAATTGCTGATGCTTTTTATGCGCTTTTAGCTGCTATCGGGTTATCTTATATTATGGATTTTTTAATTACATACCAATCAATTTTTGCATTTTTAGGAAGTATTTTTCTGTTATATTTAGGATATTCAATTTTTAAACGAGCACCGTTAACAAAAAATTTTGAATTACAGGATAAAAGTTTGCTTGCGGCATTAGTTTCTACTTTTTTTCTAACGATTAGTAACCCCGTTACGATATTTTCGTATTGTGTTATTTTTGCCAGTCTTGGCATTGATGGAACTAATCATCATTGGTATTCTACGATACTGTTATTAACAGGCGTTGTTATTGGCTCGCTCTTTTTTGTGTTATTTTTTATAGGCTTTTTACATTATTTTAAAAATATCGTGTCATATCGCTATATTGTTATATTTAATAAGATAATCGGTGTTATATTAATGGGCTTTGCGCTTTTTGCTTTTATAAAATCATTTAGTCCTATCTTGCCCGATTGTTCTATTAAACAATTGTTATTATGATGGTTGATTAAGTAAAGTAAGTGAGAATGGGGTATTGAGTTACAAAAATTTGTACTCAAAGCTTATAAAATATGGGAATTTGAAATGCGCGTCGTTGCGAGCTTGCGAAGCAATCCAGATTAAAGAATTTGAATTATTTTTAGTTGCGTGGATTCTTACCGATCCTTCGCTAAAAGCTAGGTTGGTCGAAATGACAGTGAACTCAAAATGTCATCCTGAGGAGCGAATGCGATCGTAAAGACCAGAGAATAATAATTAAATTGAAAAATTTATTAATTAACCTGGATTGCTTCGACAAGCTCGCAACGACATTCTAACCTTCTGCATATCAAGTTTCTGTAGTAAATAATATACATTTGGAAAGATGAAATTTATCTAATAATTTTTAATGAAAGTTACGATTATGGAAATAACTATGCATGGCAATTCATTATGGATGCTCGTTATGCAATCTGATTTAATTACCAAATGTATTCTTATTATATTACTACTTCTTTCCATTATTGGTTGGACCATTTTCTTATATAAAATTATTTTATTACGGGTAAAAAGAAAACAATTTGGTCTTCTTATTAACCGCTTAAATGGTATTGACCTTTTTGATGAGTTACGTGCGCTCTCGGTGACCTTTAATGATACATTGCCGGGTTATTTTTTGCGCAAAAATTTTGTAAGTCTCAAGCATGTCTTAGAAGGTGAAACGCAAAAAACATTGCTTAATGAACGTGAAGTTTCCTTATTGCAAAATCAGATGGATCAACATATTGAAACAATTTTGCAAACAGAAGAATCATATTTGCCATTTTTATTCACCAGTGCTTCGGTGGCTCCGTTGCTCGGTCTTTTTGGCACCGTATGGGGATTAGTACATGCCTTTATACGAATCAGTGAAAAGCAATCAGCAGATATTGCTACTGTTGCACCGGGGATTGCTGAAGCGCTTATTACTACGCTAGCGGGATTAGTGGTGGCTATTCCAGCACTAGCTATGTACCATTATTTAGTAAATCAAGTTCGTTTTGTTGAACGGGAACTGGTGATTGTGGCTGATAAATTTAATTTTATTGTACAGAAAATGTTTATTAAATGAGGTAGGTATGGTACGTCGCCGTAGAAATCAAAGATTAGGTGCACATTTAGAAATTACCCTAACGCCGCTTATTGATACTGCTTTAACGTTACTTATTATTTTTATGGTTACCACACCGATGATTCAAAATTCCATAAAAATAGATCTTCCTAAAGGGCAAGCGCAAGAAGGTGGCAAAGAAGCCGAAGAAATAGTGGTGGTAATTGATAAAAAAGATACAATTTACTGTAATAATAAACCGGTAAGTTTGGCTTCATTGGGTACTGAGATAAAAAATGCTATAAGCTCCAAAGCAATGAAAGAAGGAAATAGAGTTTGGGTGAAGGTTGATCGGCAAACATGCTCAGCTGATAGTCTCATCAGCGTCATAGATTGTATTAAAGTTGTCGGGGGTGTTAAGGATGTCGCTATTGCAACCGAAAAATCGGGTGGTGCAGCAACTGCCTAAAAAAACTATTTTCTTGGGTAAATTATTATTTTGGTGCATTGTACTCCATAGTATAATACTCATTCTTTTTTTATGCTGACGCACGTGAAAAAAGCAATTTTTTTAGATACACTTCATGAAAATGCTCCTGTCGTTTTTGTTCCATTACTTAAAACATCCGGATTATTAACGGAGCAAAAATCACCTATTTCTATTCCAGGAAAAAATGAGCCCCTTAAAAAAGCTATGCCGATAAAAAAAAATATTTCTTCATCAGCAAAGCTGATTAAACCCTTAGATAAAAAAGCTGTTGTTAAAAAAGAGCCGGTAGTAAAAAAAACAACGATGCCTATTGAGAAAAAAAAAGAAATTAAAACTCCCGAAATCAAAAAAAAAGAACCAGATATAAAAAAAGCAGCGGTAGCTGTTCCAGAAACAAAAAAAGCTAATACTATTCCAGTAACAGCAGAAAATAAGGTTCCTGATAAAAAACAAACGCTGCAATTAGTAGGACGTGATGATTTAGAAATAATGGCATTAAGTAATCAAGTAAAAGAAACCATTTTATCACAATGGAAACGGCCGACTAATATTCCATTGGAATCGGTGTGCCAAGTACGGGTGATTATTGATAAAAATGGCAGTAAAGAAATTATCATTGAAAAATCATCTCAGGCATTGATGCTTGATATCGCTGTACGCAATTTTTTAACGCACTATGAATTTCCTAACCAGGCATGGGATAAGGAATTTGTAATTAATTTTTAATGAGTTGAATTATGAATATATCGGACTTTTTTTATTTTATTAATGGATTGCTTCGGCAAGCTCGCAATGACATTTCTTTATTTTTTTACAGCATGTTGTCATTCCGAGCGGAGCGTGGGAATCCATTAATATATATCTTCCTCATATTTACTTTCCTCGTATGGGGAAATGTAAACGGTAATCAAAAATTAACTATCAATTTAACTAACCAGCAACAGCAAAAAATGAAGCTTCTATTTGGCCTCATTAAACCCACGCCATTAGTAAAAGAAGTAACTCAACACATTAAGCAAGATATCTCTTGTCAGCAGCAAAAATTAATGGGCTTTGAAATTAACATACAAGAATTTGAATCTATTCCTTCAAAAAAAGTATGTAAGCAATTATCAAGCCAAGGATTTTTGATGGCGGTCTTCTTTCAAGCAGCAGGAGAGCATGCAGTTGAGTGGCGCTTATATGATATGGGAACACTTACTATGCAAAGAGGAAAAAAAATAACCGTACAAAATCAACCGGAAATACAAAAGAAAGCACATCACGTCGCCGATACGATATGGGCATTATTAACAGGACAGCCAGGAATTTTTTCAACCAATATTAGTTACTGCATGGAGCGTAAAGTGAATGGGCATGTACTGAGTGATATTTATTATAAAACGCCCACCAGTATAGAACCGCATTGCTTAGTGAGAGGCGGTAAATTACTTGCTCCTCGCTGGAATAATAATAATCAAAATCCATTATTATTATATTCGGAAGTAACGCCAACCAATATTCGCTTGATGGCAACCAATTTGGATGGAAAGCGGTATATGGTTTCTAATTTTGATGGGCTTACTATGCTGCCATCAGTATCGAATAATGGGGAATATATTGCATATTGTGCCACCTATAAAGGAACGAGCCAAATATATTGCAGTATGCGTGATCCTAAAACCAATAGAAAAATCTCATATCGTAAAACGCATAATGCTGGTAATAACACATCACCGACGGTATGTAATAATGG
This sequence comes from Candidatus Babeliales bacterium, assembly GCA_963722075.1. Classification (GTDB taxonomy): domain Bacteria; phylum Babelota; class Babeliae; order Babelales; family JANWKD01; genus CAVRJM01. The sequence continues at coordinate 256,649 of CAVRJM010000001.1, forward strand.
CGATATTATTTTTTGTTCTGATTTTGAGATGAAAACGCCACAAATATATTATTTGCATGGAGATACCGATGTTCTTGATCGTATTACTAACGGTGGTTATTGTGCATGCCCTCATTTTTGTCAAAAAAATAATAAAATAGTGTATTGCAAATTAGTAGAAGGGTATATGCAGCTTTTTACTTATGACATGCATAATAAGCACCATACACAGATTACGTTTAGTAAAGAAAATAAAGATGAATGCTGCTGGTCGCCGTGTGGTAATTATGTTATTTGTTCAGTTGATAAACCAAAAGGAAGCCGCATTGCATTACTCAATATGACTACCCAAGAACAGCTTTTAATTACTCCTGAAGGAAGTTCTTGCTTGTATCCTTCTTGGTCAGGTGTAATAATATAAATAATGTTAATAACAATAAGGAGAAGACAGTGAAGTTATTATATATATTGATAACAAATCTTTTTTTATGTTCTGTTCTAAATGCGAATAATCAAAATGAACTTTTTGACGCCTTATCTACTTTACAACAAAAAATGAGTGCTTTAGGTAACACCTTAATGAAAAAACCGGTTCAGCCTCAAAAAAAATTACCAAAAAAAACAAAAGGATCGCCAGAGCCTACTCAATATCAAAAAGAAATGTCTGAGTGGACGAAACAAAGCAAAATAATAAATGATATCGCAGAAGAATTTAATAAAAAGCCGGATGAACTGGGCGCTATCTTAGTAAAAAATATAACCGAAGGTAAAGAAATTATGGTGGGTAATAAAGTAGTTGATTTAGATGAGTATTTAAGCTATCAAAAGAAATATTTTCAAAATATATTTCCAACGTTAGAAGAAGCATTAAAAGAATTAAATGCTATAACAATAAAGCCACCTAATTTATCGGTTTTTCCAAATATTGTAGCAATTACCGGTAATTCATCTTATTTGAAGTTATTATTTTCACAATTGGGAAGTGCTTATAAAGATGTGCTCGATGAAGAAACACTTAATCTATTACACTCATTAGAGAAATTAGTTGGTGGTTTTAGTGAAAAATGGGAAAAAATGAAGGTGAAATTCGGTAACAAATTTGCCGCGAAAGTTTAATACTGATTTTACTGCAAACTACAAAAATATTCTTGCTTGCTATAGGGGGTTTTATTGTATAATAGTAATAAATTGGAGGTTCTCATGAATAAACTATATATTTTAATAAGTTTATTATTACCCATTTCCGTGGCGAGCTTAGCAATGGAGGCTCCAGAAAAAGAAAAAGAAACAGAAAAAATAAGAACTAGTCGAACAGTAAGGCTTTCGGCAGAAGAAGCACAAAAATTATATTGGGATACCATTGCTGTCGGTGGAGTGACCGGAAAGCAATTGCCTTATGAAGAATATCGGGCAAATTTAATGGCAGTGATTCCATTAATGGGCTTTACGCAGAGTCGATTCAGTGATCCATTAGCAGATGCGGTTCATATGAGAGATACTGAATTTGTAAAATTTTTATTAGAGCATGGTGCTGACCCCGATTTTAGGGGAATGAACAGTTTAAGCGCTCATGATTATTTAGATCCTGGTTGTGCAGGTAAAATCCGTCGTGCCAAAAATCCGTATCCAGGTTCAGTTGAAGAAATACAAGCATTGCTTAATAAATATTCGGCACAAATAAAATGTACTAAATATCGTCAGTAGAATAATATTCATTAATAGTTATTTAAAGCACTGCATTCTTACTTAAACTGAATTGCTTTTTTTTATTTTTCTTCTCTTGGTCAGTGGCGTTATCATAGAAAATAATTGAAAAACAGCTACTATTGATAAATACGAAGCTGTTATTGTATACTTATTAACAAATGGGTCTAATTAGAAAAGGGAGGTTCTATGAAAAAATTACTAATTATCTTATGTTCGTTATTTTTTATTTCTCTTAGTTTGGCAATGAAATGTCCGGTAGGGGAAGGAATTAGAGAGCTATTAGAACTCTCAAAACAAGAAGCCGAAACTATTTATTGGGATACGGTATTTACTCATTTACCGTATGAAGAATATCGTGCAAATTTAATGAAAACTATCCCACTAATTGATTTTATTCGCCCACATTATAAAAGACGTGTATTAGGTTATGGCTATCCTTTATTAATAGCAGTATGGATGAGAGATACTGAATTAGTAAGACTTTTATTAGAACATGGCGCAGATCCTCTTTTTAGAGATTTTAGCGACTTGAATGCATATGATCTTCTTGATTATAAAAGCGCTGGTGTTGATGCACCAGAAAATCCGTACCCAGGGACGTCTGAAGAAATAATAGCATTACTTGATTCTTATTCAAAAAGAAAAAAGAGCTCAATTTAAAATTTTACAATTTAACGGATTATTCTGAAATGATTTTATTAATGGATCCAGCCTTCGTCCTTCAGACTACGGCGGACACCGTGCCCATGCCTTGTCCGGCATAGCTTTAGCGACGACGGAGAGCTCGCCGTGACATCATGGCTCCGATTGTCATCCCGAGTTTACGTGGGGACTGCGTCCGCCGTAGCTTGCCAAGCCGGTAGGCGTGGACAAGCGTAGGCAGGATCCATTAATTAATAACTTCTTTATTAGTTCAATGTAATAGATAAGTCTTAGCTAAAATCGCGCTTTTATTTACAGGCTTTTTGGTGTGTTTGCCCTGTTGAAAAAAGGCGAACTTTTTGAAGGATAGGAATATATTTTTGTATACTAGAAGATAAAGGGGGATCACATGAAAAAATCATTTATTTTAATTTGTTTATTATCTATTGCTTCTGTTTGTTTTGCAATGGAAGCTCCAGAAAAGGAAAAAGAAACAGAAAAAATAAGAACTAAGCCAACAGTAAGGCTTTCCAGTAAAGAGGCAGAAAGATTATATTGGGCTACTGTAGCTCCTAGTGGAAGGCCCGGACAATCATTGCCTTATGAAAAATATAGAGCAAATTTAATGGCTGCGATTCCATTTATAGAATATACGCAGAGTTCATTGAGGGATCCATTAGCAGAAGCGGTATGGATGCGAGATACCGAATTTGTGAAGTTTTTATTAGAGCATGGTGCAGATCCTAATTTTAGGACAATGACTACTTTAAGCGCGTATGATTATTTAAATTATGGAAACGCGTGTGGGGCTGCTATTCCCGCTCCTCAAAATCCGTATCCAGGTTCGGTTGAAGAGATACAATCATTGCTTAATAAATATTCAGCACAAATAGAACGTACTAAATTTTCTCAATAGATAATACATTCATTCGCTATCCAAAAAAGAATAAAGAAAATAGCTGATTTTTCCCATAATCCCCCAGTATAACCCAGGGTATTATTAACAACTTGAAATTAATTTATTTTCTGATATCCTATAGATATAGGTTTAAACCTATTTATCCAATAATTTAAAGGTAAAAAGCCTTAAAAGAAGAATTTAAGGAATCTATGGAGGTATCAGTGAAACTGTTATATATAAGTTTATTATCATTAGCATTCTTACCATGTGCTGCAATGAACCAATCTTCTTCTCATGATGGTATTTTCTATTTAGTTGAAGCATCGGATGGCCAATTGGTAGAACTACCTGAATCAGTAATAAGAAGATTAAAAGTACTCAATGATTGTTTTAAAGATACTGCCGAAGATTATCTACACAATGCGTATGCTGGTATTAAAGAAAAAGTTACGGGTAAAGCTGATAAAAATATTTTGTTTTTTAGTTTAAAAGATCGAAGCATTCCCCAAGATATTCCCTTAGATAAAGATTGGGACATACCCGTAGATAGCACATTATTGCAAGATTTGAGCGATTGTTTAAGAGGCGTTAAAAAGGTTAAACAATTGGATCCAAAAAAACTTAATGAGCTTTTTGAAGCAGCTGATTGTTTGGGAGCGCCACGAGCATTCTTAAGAAAATTAACCTTATATGCGCGTAAGTGCTTACCAAAAGATGAGCAGCATCGATTAATTTGCTGTGGCCATTATTTAAATTCGCTTAATACCTTTATTGATAATGGGTATTTTACCAAAGACAATGAACAAAATTACCTATCAATACAAAAAGATCAGAATAATAATGATATTATTACATTACAATTATCGGGTTTAGAGCTTGATAATTTACAGGGTATTGATAAAGTTGCCCGCATTGTTGGCACTGGAGTTCATAAAATTTGTTTAGAAACAAATAAATTAGTAAAAATTAATTTAAGCAAATTTTGGGAATTATTTCCTCATTTGAATGAAATTAGTTTGGCGCATAATAAAATTACAAAAGCCTGTTTATCCATTCCCAATCAATCTTATTCAATGCCAGTTGGTGCGATAATAAATTTATCCGATAATCGACTAAAAAAAATTAAGGGAAAATTATCTGAAGCAGCAATTTTAGATATTCAAAAGAATACGATAAGTCCCGAGCTTAAAAATTGTTTAGAATTAATTCAAGAGCCCACATTTTATCAAAATAATCATTATTTTATTAAAGCATTAAAGAGTAATTATTTTTTAAGTAATATGAAAAAAGGTACAGAAATAGGCCTGATGGGCGTAGGTATGCTTCCGCTGAGTGTTTCTTTGATCTTATATTATAAAAAAGTTCAAAAATTACCGTCAGAAACTATGAATTTAGAATATGCACAAATTTTTTTGAAACAATTAAAAGATGTCGTTACAGACCCATTGACATATAAAACAGCTCTTAATTATTTTAGTGGGATGTGTTTATGGAATGTAAGTGTTAATCTTATTTGTGATAGGGACTTTTATAAGCAGCATTATGGTTTTATTTTACCACAAATCATTACTGATTAATTAAAGAGCTACAACATCACTGTATGTTAATTTGCTGCATATAAATTCAATTTATATTTAAAATATTATAAATAAATTCCATAACCCAATCAAACGCCACGCGTTTTTTTGAACTTTTATACTTCATAAAACATCGACAGTACGCACTTCTTTGAGTATAATTATGAATAACTTCTCATTTTTATTATTTTATAGTACAATTAGAATATATACTGCTGGTGAACTCTTTAAATTTTTAAATTGTTAAATACTGCTTGCAATTATTTAGAAAATAGATCTGTTGAAACTAAATAGGTATCAATTATGAAACACAAATTAAAAAATAACCCCTTTGTACGCGGCCCTAAGAATCTTATTTTTGCGCTTATTTTTTTTGTAATTTCATTAGCATTGCTAACGAAATTAACCGATTATACCCGCCATGTTAAAAGTATTGCGTATTCTACCTTCTTAAAGAATGTGGAACAGGGAACGGTAAAATCAGTCCATATTAGTGGGCAAGATGTGTATGGTATTTTACAAGACGGTACGCGCTTTGAAACGGTAGTTGCTGAAAGCCCAAGCAATTTAGAACTATTGCGCCAACATAATGTAGAATTTTCAGTAGCACCAACCACTGGCCAATTTAATATATGGCATCTGCTGTTGTTATTCTCTTTCTTGCTTGTACCCTTAATAGTTTGGTACTTTTTCAAACAATCACGCGGTGGTTCTGGCGGAGGAACTACGCTGTTTAGTATGGGTAAAAGTAAAGCGAAGATGTTTATGCCATCTACTATTAAAATAAATTTTAAGGCAGTTGCTGGTGCTAAAGATGCCAAAGAAGAGCTTAAAGACGTTGTTGATTTTTTGAAAAATCCTGAAAAATACCGTCGATTAGGTGCAAAGATACCGCGCGGTGTTTTACTGGTGGGTGAACCGGGTAATGGTAAAACGCTCCTTGCTAAAGCGGTAGCAGGGGAAGCAAATTGCCCATTCTTTAGTATTACGGGTTCAGATTTTATTGAAGTTTTTGTTGGTGTGGGCGCAGCGCGTGTTCGCGATCTGTTTGCGCAAGCGCGTAAAAATGCACCGAGTATTATTTTTATTGATGAAATTGATGCCATTGGCCGTCAACGTGGCAGTGGTTTTGGCGGCGGCCATGATGAGCGTGAGCAGACCCTTAATCAACTTCTGACTGAAATGGACGGCTTTGATACGGCAGGTTCTTCGGTGGTGGTGTTAGCTGCTACCAATATGCCAGACGTGCTTGATAAAGCATTATTGCGTCCAGGGCGTTTTGATCGCCGTGTGGATGTACCGTTTCCTGATGCTGAAAGCCGTGAACAAATTTTACGCATACATGCGCAACAAATTAAGCTTGATCCTGAAGCTGATCTTAAAAAGATTGCTGAAGTTACTGCCGGGTATAGTGGCGCTGATTTAGCAAATCTTATCAATAAAGCGGCTATTAATGCCTCTAAAAAGAACCAAGATAAGGTCATGATGGAAGATATCGAAGATGCGCATAAAACAATGCTGCAATCATATAATGGACCAGCATCAAGTGCTACACAAATGACTAAAGGCAATAGTAGTGCTAAAATGTTTATGCCATCGCAAGTTAAATGTAACTTTGAACACGTAGCGGGCATGCAAGAAGCAAAAGAAGAGTTGCGGGATGTTGTTGATTTCTTAAAAAATCCTGAAAAATTCAGACGCTTAGGGGCAAAAATTACTAAAGGGGTGCTGTTAATTGGTGAACCAGGTAATGGTAAAACCTTACTTGCTAAAGCCGTTGCTGGCGAGGCAAATTGCCCATTTTTTAACGTAAGTGCTTCTGAATTTGTAGAAATGTATGTTGGGGTGGGTGCTTCGCGGGTGCGTGATCTATTTAATCAGGCGCGTAAGCATAATCCAAGCATTATTTTTATTGATGAAATTGATGCGGTTGGCAGACATCGTGGATCTGGCATTAATGGCGGCAATGATGAACGTAATCAGACGCTCAATCAATTGCTAACTGAAATGGATGGTTTTGATACATCGTTAAGTTCGGTGATTGTAATAGCGGCAACAAACCGACCTGATTCCCTTGATCCAGCATTAATGCGGGCAGGGCGCTTTGATAGAAAGGTAGAAGTTCCGTACCCAGATCTTGCGAGCCGTGAAAAAATTCTTAATTTACATGCTCAAAAAATTATTATGGATCCAGTAATTGATTTACATAAGGTTGCCCGTGGCACGCCCGGGTTTTCTGGTGCAGATTTGGCTCATTTAGTAAATGAATCGGCATTACTAGCTTCGCGAAATGGTGAAAAAACCATGGTTTCAATTCAAGATTTTGAAGAAGCGCGTGATAAAATTATGATTGGAAAAGAGTTAAAAACAATCGTGTTATCTGAACAAGAGCGTAAAATAACGGCATTCCATGAATCAGGACATGCGTTAGTGCGCTTATTATTACCAGAATATAGCGATCCATTACATAAGGTAACTATCGTACCGCGAGGACGTGCGTTAGGCGTTACCCATTCATTACCAGAACGAGAAAAATATACCCAAACCAAGGAAGAGATGCTTACGGTGATTATGGTTTGCTTAGGTGGCCGTGTTGCTGAAGAAATGGTCTTTAATGTACTGGGGACCGGTGCGTATAATGATTTTGAAAAAGCTACTGAAGTTGCACGCCGCATGGTATGTTCTTATGGTATGTCTTCAGAATTAGGCCCGGTGGTTTATAAGCAACAAGAGGGCGAATATACCTACTCTCAAAAAACAGCAGAACGCATTGATGCAGAGGTGCAAAAGCTGTTAGAGCAATCATATCAAAAGGTTAAAGAACTCTTGGGCCAACACAGGGATAAGCTTGAAAAGCTGGCCAATCATCTCTTTAATAAAGAGACGCTCTTTGCTCATGAAATCTATGAGTTGCTAGGAATTGAAGCGCGCCAAGACTTTAAACTTTCATAATGTTTCATTTTGAAAAAAGAGTTTTTTTAAGATATACTACTAGATTATTATGGTATTAGAGAAAGGATTCTAAGGATACTCATGTCAAGAATTTGTTATGTTTGTAACAAGCGGCCACAAGTAGGTAACCTGGTAAGCCATGCACGAAACAGGGTTAAACGTTGGATTTACCCAAATGTTCATAAAATGTGCTTTATTTTGGCTAGCTCAGGTAATCGTAATGTTATACGTGGAGCTGTATGTGCAAAATGTGTTAAATCAGGTAAAGTTGAAAAAGTCGTTTAAAAATAAGGTTATTATATAATGGCAAATACTAAATCAGCCAAAAGACAAGCAAAAAAGAATATCGTTAAAGCTAAAAAAAATCTTGCTCGCCGTACTGCTATTAAAACGGCTATGAAAAAAGTATTAGCAGCAGTTGAAGAAGGTCTTGATGCAGCACAGGTAAAAGAGTTATTACGATCAGCTGAATCAAAACTTGCACGTGCTAAAAGCAAAAACACGTTGCATCCTAAAACAGCATCACGTAAAGTAAGTCGTCTTGCTAAGCGTGTATCATCTGCACAAAGAGCTCAACAATAAAAAAAGGCATTTTCATAATGCCTTTTTTATTTTGTTTGATTATTTTTTAGTTCCAATAATCTCTTATAATTTGTTACTAGTTTTCTAACGTTATCTATTTGTTTTTCTAGCTCTTCAAATTTTTTCCAGATAGTATTAGTTAGTTCATTTCTCGTACTATCTTTATCTTCTAAGTCTTCTATTCGTTCAGCTTGATCATTATTGATTTTTTCATATTTAATTAAATAATCTTCTAAAGCATTTGTCTTTTCAATAAGCATTGCAATCTGGCTTGGACGAGTTGCTTTTTGTGGTTTTTCTATATCGCTTTTATCGATGCCTATTATTAATTCTATATTAGTAACGCGCCGTGTTAATTGCTTTAATAAATTTTGCGTTTCACTCATTTGCGAGAAGGATGCTCGTGGTGATTCTGTTAGCTTATTAGGTTGCGATGAAGCAATGTGATCTAATAAGCTTTTATAGTGCTGTCCATTATTATAATACGCATAATAGATGCCCCATCCAAAAGCGCATAAAATAGGATATTTTATTAAACTGGGAATGGTATGCCAGCAATTCTTTACTAATTCATAGGCATTTAATGTTTCAGTTTTATTAAAATAAGAATAGATTCCAAGTCCCATAATACCACCACTTAATAATGAATAAGGATGCGATATGGTATTTTTTAATTTTTGAAAAGGCTTAGTGGAACCTATATGCAGTAATAAGCACAGTGAGAAAATGATTTGTTTATTGATCATTGTTGTGATGATTCGCTGTTCATAATAAAGGAAAGACTCATTCTATCCTGATTTTGATGCTCAGGATAGTTTTGTTTATATAGTTGATAATATGTATAAAGTGATTGCTTGATATCAGGAGTTAATGGTGGTTGAGATGGCGTTTTTATTATAGTTAATATGGTATTAAAAAGTGAACGAACGGCAAATGGATCCTGAGCATCTAAATGCAGGCTGATTAATTTTAGATAGGTATTAATCTGTAAATTATAAAAATGCGTTTGGTATATTTCTCTATAGTGTGCTATTTCATGTGGAGTGGAAAATTCATACGGTATTACTTTGAAAGTAAGTAATCGGTTCAAGTGTTCAATTTCTTCTAATAACAAATCCTTAATTCCAGTGAGTTTATTATTGGTTGGATGCAAATTATAACTATGACAGATTTGTAGATATTCCCTTTCAAAATCTCCTATTTTTTGCATATGAGGCTTAGCCTGCTTTTTATAATACACTCTTCCGCTATTAGAACCAAATTTATCTTCTTGGTTATCCTCTTGATCAGGATTCATAGCTTGCATCGATATCATTGCCGTAATGATTAAAAAAAAAGTAGCATATTTCATGTGATTTCCCCCGGTAAATTAAATACTTATATAATAGTAATAATGGCATAAATTTAGATTAAAATTCAATTAATTAAATTTTCTTGTAAGATTTATAATGTTATAAACTTTTACAAGAAATTATATTTATTTTACACTAGAAGTAAATACGATTTATTCAAAAAAATCTTTAAAAAACGAATCAATTAATGGATTTAAAAAAAATAAAACTCAGTGAAATAAAACCTGAACAAATTAGAAATTTCTCAATTATTGCGCATATTGATCATGGCAAATCTACCCTTGCGGATCGGTTACTGGAAACTACTGGTACCTTATCAGAGCGAAAACGGCATGAGCAATTTTTAGATAAATTACAAGTTGAAAAAGAGCGGGGCATAACGGTTAAGGCCCAAACAGCGTCCATGTTTTATGAATATAAAGGCCAATTATACCTGCTTAACTTAATCGATACCCCCGGGCATGTTGATTTTAGTTACGAAGTTTCTCGCTCATTATATGCATGCCAAGGAGCATTGTTATTAGTTGATGCAGCCCAGGGTGTGCAAGCACAAACTATGGCCAATTTTTTCCTTGCTTTTGATCAAGATCTCACTATTGTGCCCGTTATTAATAAAATTGATATGGCAGCAGCAAATCCTGCTTTAGTAGCGCAAGAATTGAAACATCTTTTTGATATAGCTGAGAGCGAAAATATTCTAGCATCTGCTAAAAATGGCATTGGCATCGATGCTATTTTAGAGGCTATTATAACCCGTATTCCGGGACCGCGTTCAGATACTGAACAACCCCTTAAAGCGCTCTTATTTGATTCGTGGTTCAATGAATATAAGGGGGTTATTTGTTTGATTGCCATAAAAGATGGCAGTCTTAAAATAGGAGACTCAATTACGTTAGCGCAAACAGGCCAAACATACGAAGTGCTTGAGATTGGCTTAATGTATCCTGATGAATCACCCATGGATGCGCTGTATGCTGGTCAAGTTGGCTATTTAGTTGCCGGTATGAAGACCGTAAAAGAAGCGCGCGTAGGCGATACCATATTCCATACTAAAAAAGAAGTGGTTCCATTTCCTGGTTTTAAACCATCAAAGCCGATGGTGTTTGCAGCAATTTACCCGGTTGATAGCTCTGAATTTGACTTACTTAAAGATGCAATTGAGAAATTAACGTTAAATGACGCGAGTGTAACGGTTGAAAAAACAACGTCAGTAGCATTGGGGCTTGGATTTCGATGCGGATTCTTGGGCCTATTGCATATGGATGTTTTTAAGCAACGTCTTGAACAAGAATATAATGTTACTGCTATTGTTACTTCCCCTTCGGTGCGTTATAGAGTGAAGTTAAAATACAGTAATGAGATTATTGATATTGAAAACCCAACTGATTTTCCTGAGCCGCAAAAAATTGAAGAGATTTTAGAACCGATTATTAATGCCACGATTATTGTTCCTAAAAAATATTTAGGCAATATTATGAACTTATGCCAAGAACGGCGCGGTCAGCAAAAAGATATGACCTATTTGACTGAGGATCGATTAATTCTTAAATATGTATTGCCACTTAATGAAGTAGCTACCAATTTTTATGATGAATTAAAATCCTTGAGTTCTGGTTATGCGAGCTTTGACTATGAAGAAGCGGGCTATCAGGTATCTGATTTAGTTAAAATGGATATTTTACTTGGTGGCCGTCCGGTGGATGCATTATCAGTAATTGTACATACTGATAATGCTTATTACCTTGGACGCGATATGGTGCAACGATTGAAAAAAGTTATCCCACGGCAATTATTTGAAGTTATTATTCAAGCAGCTTTAGGTTCTAAAATAATCGCACGAGAATCAATTTCTGCATTACGAAAAGACGTTATTGCTAAATGTTATGGTGGCGATATTACGCGTAAGAAAAAATTGTTAGAGAAACAAAAAGAAGGTAAAAAGCGCATGAAGCAAGTCGGTAATGTTGAATTACCCCAAGAAGCCTTTTTAGCTTTTGTAAAACGAACAGAATAGTTGATTTCTTATGGTATCTTTTTGATAGTAATAATGAATTCAAGGGTTGCTGCTTAGATAAAAATTCTTGGATTTATGATAACCGGACATTATAGATAAGGAACATATGAATAAATCAGAAAATAACAAAGAGCAATCACATCTTTTTTCTGGCAACATTTTCATTTTTCAGGCATTTGATATTGGGGAAGATATAAACTTAGAGAAAGTTCGTCAATCCGAAAATGTGTTAGTACGGCCATTAACCTTATCAAAATATTTTAAAAATTATCATACGCCGCTTCCTATTGATTTACCGCATCCGCATGAAAGCTCTAAATTTATTAGCAGTAATTTACACAGCTTTGGGGTGATTTCATTAGCCTATAAAGTTCCGTTTCATGATACTCTAGAAAATTTGCGCAAAAAATTAATTACTATTGATGGAGAGTTTCAAGAACAAGGCGTTATTGATGCTAGTTCTATTTTTAAAGTAATAAAAAAATATGTAAAACATGAACGTTTTTTCCATTTACGCACCTCGTATGTGGTAATTCAAGTTGACCCGCGTCCGGATGCAATTTCAGTGGTTGGATTTAAAGATAGGTATGGCAGCTTTATTGCCTCACTAGTACGTTTTGAAACTGAAAGTTTAAGTGAATATCAAAAAGGTGAAATTCTTGATTCGGCATTAGGATATTATCGCGAAGATCTTTTTATCATCGATACCCAAGCAGCATTTGTGTATGATGATGAATATGAAGATATTTTAGATCTCTTTGAATTTGCTAATATACAGCAACTAGAATTACAGTATTTTGATCGTATGCTTGATCAGCAACTTAATGTGGTATACCAACGCGAAGTGCGCACACTGCCGCTCAAAGCATATATTCCATTAATTGGCTCATTGCCGCGTGATTTGATTGGCTCATTGGGCATTTTAAAAGTAGAAATTTCGGTGATTATTGAGCGTCTTGAAAGTAGTATTAAAATTGCCGGCGAAGAATTCATTTCAGAATTATACTCGGTATTAGTGGATAAATTAGATTTAAAAAATTGGAAAGAATCGATTAATACTAAATTAGAAATTATTAAGGATATGAACTCCTTTCACCAAAATAAAGTTGATTCAATTCGTGAAGATTTCTTATCGATTCTGATTATTGTGTTAATTTTTATTGAATTAGTGGTTGGTATTTTAAGTTATTTAAAATAAGGGATTTATGAAAAAGTTATTTGCGATGACATTTTTAGCGACGTTTTCTTTGAGTGCTATGAATAAAAGTGAGGAAAAACAAGTATTAAATGTTGCAGTAGTTGCTGCTCAGAGTAATATTCGACCGGCACAGCATTCATTTCTTCCCGTTCGGCCACCATTTCAAAAAGCACCTCTTGATGGTGTTAATCCGCGTGAAGATCAATCACATTTGTTTTTATCTAAAAAAACGAAGCAAGAGAATAATCAAAAAAACACTGATTCGTAAATTAATTAAGACGGCGATACTTTTAGGGTTTCAAGGTATTTTACTCCAAGCTGAAGAACATTGAAGTTAAGAGGTCGTCGTTGCGAGCCTGCGAAGCAATCCAGGCTATTGAATCTAATCTGAATTCTTCAAGTAAGGTATTTTTCTCGCCAAAAATACCTTACCTAAAAAAGCGCCACCATGCTGGTGGATCCGTCTACGCTTATCCACGCCTTCCGGCTTGGCATCCAGCCGTCGCTCTTTGAGCTATGGCGGAGTAAACAGCTACGCCGGACAAGTCTGCACTATCACTCGTGTATGCACCACACGTGATTAATGCTATGCATTAACCCTTCGGGTGCACGACGCATTACCGGACTTTAATTTATTCAACTATTCCACTTTTGATCTAATCCATAAAGAAAAAATAGCAATTACGATAATACCGTCATTCCGTTCTATCGTTGCAAGGTGTGGCGGAATAAAGCGCGTTCCTCGTCGAAAGTAAAGCTTCGACGGATAGGGAACTACTTCAGCCGTAGCTGGTAAAGCGAAGGCTGGAAACAATGGATAAAATCAAATGGCCTTGAAGCAAAACCGTTGAAGGGTCTGAAGCACATCGTTAGATGTGCGAGGGCCCGCCTTTTTTGCGATAGAGAGATAAATAAGAGACCCTCTCTTATTTGCCCTTGTATTGAAAATATTGGGCAAGCAATATTTTCATACCCGGCCGGTATTAGGCCAATAGAAAAATATGATTTTTTATGTGAATAGTTTAAAAAGCAATTACTGAGCAATGCTAACGCGCGCGGGGCGTAATAACTGGCCTTTAAATAAATACCCATTTTGCAATACTGCTACAATATGACCAGCAGTAAGAGGCGATTGCACGGTCATTATCGATTCATGTAATTCCGGATTTAATTCGTCATTTGACGAAACTTTTATCGTTTCAATGCCAACTTTTTCTAGATATTTCTGTAACTCTTTATGAACTAATTGGAATCCTTTAAACCAAACTGCATCAGATTCATTTTTTGGGGTATGTTGTTCAATAGCACGATTAAAATCATCAACAAAATTAAGAAGCGGCAGCAATAGTTCCATTTGTGCTACACGCGACCATTGCTGGCGTTCTTTTTCTTGTCTTTTTTTAAAATTATCAAAATCCGCAACAAGATGCGTATATTTTGTTTTTATTTCCATTAATTGGGTCTGGCACTGATGCAATTCACCAGTATTTTGTTCTTCGTGATGCGCCTTATCCATGATTTTAACCTTTATGAACTTATGGTAATAGTTTATAGTATAAAACATTATACCATAATGATTATAACTAACAAGACGCATTAATTGACCTACGAGCTTTGAGTGGTAAATTTGAAAATAGGAAATTATGAATAGCAATAAATTAAGATGGCTTTTTTTATTATTTTTATCATATACCAGTATTTATACCATTGATAATCCGCATTTTTATCGTGCTAATTTCTTCTGGGGAGAGCCTCGTTTTGAGGAACCATGGCTCAGCACGTTTGAAATAACCTTTGGCGGGGGCAGTACTAAAAAAGCACGAAATAAAAAAGGCGAAAAAACAGATTTATTAAATATTTATGGGTTACAAAATATGCAAGCGCTTGCGCAAGGGGTTCCAAACCTTGATAGCAGTAATCCATTGGAGGCCATTCTTATTGATTTGGCGGCTCTTCCAGCACGCGATAATTTTGGCAAAGTTCGTTTTAAAGGGGAATTTGATATAGAGGAATTGGTATTAAATGGGTTTCAAAATATAAAAAACGGATTTTTTTTGCAATGTTACTTACCCATTAGAAGTTTACATATAAATAACATTCATTTTATTGATGAATCTCCTGCTGACGATATTTTTCCTAATCGAAATACCCCACAATGGCTTAGCTTTTTGAGTAATGTTACTACTATTTTATCGCAATTTAACCGTTCTATTGATAAAGTGAGTGAGACCGGAATTGGGGATCTTTCGCTTTTAATTGGATGGGCTCGTAATTATCAAGAGACCTGTTATATAGATTATTGTGATGTTGATGCCAAAATAGGAATATTATTTCCGACCGCAAAAAAACAAAGTATTAGAAATCCCTTTAGCATTCCTTTAGGATATAATGGCTTTTATGGATTACCATTTAAATTTGATTGTTCTATTGGTTATTGGGAATGGCTAACGGCAGGGTTTCATATCGGTGCACTTTTTTTATTTGAGCGTGAAAAGTTGCTTCCACTTAAAACGGCTCCTGACCAAAATGGTTTCATATTTTTAGCCCAAGGAAAAGCAAAAGTTGATCCTGGTACCTATTGGGAGTTATCCGGGTACGTTAAGGCGGATCATTTTTTTAAGGGACTTTCGTTGCTCATTGGCTACTGCTATACGCAAAAAGATGCTGATTGTATTGTACCATTAGATATGGAAGTTTTTAATCCAATTATTGTTAATACTGATCAGCGATTTAAATCATGGAATATGCAGGTGATCCACTGGATTATTGAATATGATTTTTCAAAGAAGCCTACTGATCTAAAGCCGCGTGTAGGTATTTTTTCTAACGTCTTGGTGGGAGGAAAACGAGTATTTAATACCAGTATTATTGGGCCATTTTTGGGGTTTGATGTTTCTTGGTGTTTTTAACCAATGGTTTCCTGGTTAAAAAGAAATAATTCTTTTAATTTATCCTTGCTTTGATTAAGAAGAGATAAAAGTGAGCGGCAAAAAGGATCAGCAAGATATGATTCATAGGTGATTAAATAACTTTGCGATACTTTCTCAAGGGCATTAAATAAATAGTCAATATCTTCAAGAAGGTATGATTTAGTTTCTTCAGTGTTATTTATTAAGTTAATGATTGAATTATTTAAAATTAAAAACTTATTAAAAAGATAATCTACCCAATCATCATGAAGTTGCTTATTAAAATGTATTACTTGTAAATCATTGCACAGTTCTTTGCAAATAATATCAATTTGTTGAAAATAAGGCGTTGGATACATTGGAATTTCGTTGCAATAAGCCGATGTAATAAAGAATAAAATGCCGAGTTTTATTTTAATATTTATATTCATAGAATATCCCTTAAAAAATTAATTTTCTTGAAGTATATACTATAACAATGGCATTTTTGAATTCAAATTGTCAATATAATAAATAGTAAAAAAATAAAAAGCGTTCATTAGAAACAAATAGAGGCTCCGTTTTTTGGAGCCTCTATGATGAGAACAAAAGTATTTTTAATGTTTTTGTGAATCAAGTAGCTTCAGTTGGTTAAAGATTGTGTAGCTTAGATGAGCGCCAGATGCACAGCACCCAGCTAATCCGAGGCTCGTAGTGAGGATGCCGTCTATAACATCCATTTTACTAAATTCTTTTTGACAAAATTTTTCTATGCCATAACAAAGAGCAATTGCTCCAGTAAAAATACCGAGGACTGACCTACAGAGTTCAGGTGTTATGAATGGGCGATGCCGTTGGTAGGAGAGTCCTTTAGATGAAAGACTAATATCAAATCCCGATTGATCGTCATCTGAACGCAGTGATACGTTATATGACCGTTGAGGATTGCTTGAAGAAGGTGCGTCATATGAATAGTGGCGGCTGCTGGATTGAGCAGAGCTATTTGCAGGCCACAAGCCAAAGGTAATAACGTTAAGAAATCTATCAAGTTCTGCATCGTCTTGCTCTGCTTGTTCGCGTAGATTACGAGCAGATTCATAAAAAGTTTGCGATCTTTTATCTTTTCTCATGCCGTAGCAATTGATGATGCCCATGCAAAATAATAAGAACACTATTTTTTTCATGCTATTGTCCTTTAGAAAGGAAGGTCATCTTGAAAAGGTGGCTCGTCTTTAAAATCAAATTCGCCAGAAGGTAAAGCTGCTTGTTCAGATTGATTAGCGGGAAACTGTGTTGAATAAGCACCGGCTTTCTTTTTGGATTGTATGCGCCCTAATTTTTCTTGGGTAGCAATAACGGCTGGGTCAGAAGATTCAAAGGGCTGACTTTCTGAAGTTTGTTCAGATTCTGATTCAACTGAAGTAGCACCCTGATTGGAGCCTAAGAATACCACGCGATCAGCTACAATTGAATGCTTGCTGCGTGTTTGACCATCAGGTGTTTGCCACGTATCAAATTTGAGGCGACCTTCAATAAGCACTGAACGGCCTTTTTGTAAATATTGACGGCAACTTTCAGCTTGTGGTCCAAAAACATCAACATCAATGAAGCATACTTCTTGAACCATGGAACCAGTTTGTTTGTTTTTATAACTGCGATTTGATGCTATGCCTAAACGGGTTACCGGTTGTCCTGATGTTAATTGTTTATAATCTGGGTCACGCGTGAGGTTTCCTGCCATAATAATTCTATTGTAACTAGCCACAAGTATCCTTTCTCTGTAATAATGTTATATTCAATAGTAGGTATTATAACAAAAAAAATAATTATTAAAAATTCATTTTATAAATAAATTTTATGCTGTTTTTATCGATTGATTAACAATTTGCTTAAGTTCTGCAGTATATTTTTTTATTTCATTATAAAAGTTATCTAACGACTTACTTATTTTTTCCTGAACTGCTCGATATGCTTGCAATTGTTGGTTATTAGCCATTACAAAAAAGCTATTTTTATCTTGATTCACCAGTATTATTTCATGATCAATAAGCGTTTTTTGAAGGTCGGCGGTAGCTATATGAAGGTACGCGCTTTTTTTATCATTAGTGAGCATTAAGGAGCCACATGCTTCTTTAATAGCGGTATCGGATTCCTTTTTGAGTTTTGGTGGTGCTATAAACGATTCGGGTGCTGGTTGATCTGCATGCATTACCGTGGTGAGTACCAGGCAGCTGAGTAATATTTTAGTATTCATGGGTATACTAATAGCCATTGTACGTTCCTTTTAGCTTTTTTATTTCTCTTTCTAAGTCTTTATTTTTGCTTTCTACTTCTTTAATATGATTCTCTAAGTTTCTCACTTTAGATTCTAAGCTTTGTATCTTACTTTCTAGCTGATTCAATTTATAGGTTGTTGTATAATCAACTCCCTTTAGTGAGAATATACAAAATAATACGGTGATACTTATTTTATAAGACATATGGATCCTTATTGATTTTATGGATCCTCACGTCGCCATGGGCTCCTCAGGATGACAAGGAGTTGTTTTGATGTCATTCTGAGGCTGTTAGGCCGTAGGAATCCAGTTATAGATTAATTCCTTATTTTATATGCATTATAAACCGTTGGGTGCTTATTAACATTAATAGTATACTGCTAAAAAAGTTAATGAGAAAATTAAATAATCCCTCAGGAGTATAAATGATAATAAATATGCTACTTATAGTATTACTTTCTTCTTCTTATTCATATGCACATGAAGAAAAGAAAAAAGATACGGCGGTAAAAACTGAAGTTGCAACAAAACTTTTTATAGGAGCATATATTACTGCCCTTGCCTTAGATATTGGCTCCTACCTTTCAACTACTCTGCAAAATAGTATATGGGGTGCAGGAGAAATAGATGATGCCGTTGCTCAACGTATTGATAAAATTGCGCTTACGTATAATTTCAAAAATACTCCTGCTATTAAACAAGCATATTCTGTATGGCATTGGTTAGGAGGTTCATTATTTTCAAACCATTCAATCTTGTTTATTGATAAGGAGCTAGCCCAAACGATCAGGAACATCGAGTATGATGATATGGGGTATCATAAAGAGACTGAAAGAAAAGTAATAAATCAACTAGTAGTTATTGAACATAATAGGGATTTGAATATTATTATTGCGGCATTAACGATACCTCTATTAACCTATGGCTTATTAAAGGGGTGTAACGTGCTGCTTAAAAAGATGGGGCAAGCCAATAATGCTCTTGTAAAGGCGATAAAAAATGGTATCGAGTATTGTTCAAGTAATAGCATAATTATTGGCTTATGTTCATTATCCATGCTGTATGGATTTATTAAAGCGCAAGATTGGTATTTGGTAAATCAAGCAGGTGCCATAGTAGGTTACTAACCATGTTTTCTTACAATTGAGCGAGTGCCAATCAAGATATATTGCGCTAACGAGGCAAATACTAAAAGAATGAGTATAATAAGAAAAAAGTTATATGTTTTTATTGGTACCCATTGAAAAAAGTAACAAAAGAAAAACCAGATAATAAAGCATATCTGCACAAACGTAGTACCTTTACCAAGCATGGTTGGTTGAATTTCAATTGATCCATGCAGGCAATAAATAATAAATGAGCCGCCAATTAAAATTAATTCTTTGCATAACACTAATAATACAAACCAGCGCGGAATGATAAAAAGTGGCGTTTTGATAAAGGCCAGCGTAGCAAAACAAGAAACTATAAGTAATTTATCAGCGCATGCATCAAGGCACGCTCCTAAGAAAGTGCGCATATGTAAAAGACGTGCTAAAAAGCCATCGATTACATCAGTTACCGCGGCTAGAACAAATAACCAAAACGCTTTTTGCCAACAACTTTGTACCATTGCATACACTATAAATGGGGTAAGAAGAATACGTACTAACGTGAAAAGGGTTGGAATGGTGATATATCGCATCATCATATGTTATTGAATAACCCCTGCTCCTAAGCACTGTGAATTAGCATAAAAAACAGCAAATTGCCCCGATGCAATACCTTGATCATTTTCTGTTAAGCGTATTTCTGCTTTATGATCATCAATAAATTCGATTGAACAGCTGTGAATTTGTGCACCATGACGTAATTTAACAAGCAATTCACGTTGCATTGGTTTTTTGCCTGAAATCCAATTAAAATTGCCAACAATACATGATTTGCGCAGTTTTTCTGCCGAGTAATAGTTTCGCGAAATATAAACAGTGTTACTGCTTGGATCTTTGGCAGTTACATACCAAGGGCCACCACTCAATCCAATGCCCTGACGTTGCCCAATAGTATAAAACCAAAAGCCTTCATGGATACCCATTTCTTTTCCTGTTTCAATTTCAATTAAAGGTCCTTTGGAAGTACCTAAATGATACTTTAAAAATTCATCAAATTTTAATTTCCCTAAAAAGCAAATTCCTTGGCTATCTTTGCGCTCTTTATTGGGAAGGTTAAATTGCTGGGCTAATGCGCGTACTTGGGATTTTTTTAACGCACCTAGGGGAAAAAGGGCTTTTTGTAATTGTTCTTGGGTAAGATACGAAAGAAAATAGGTTTGATCTTTAATAGGATCAGGGGCAGCATGGAGTTCCTTAAGACCATTTTGTTCAAGTACTTGGGCATAATGGCCCGTAGCAATTGCGTCAAATTGATTGCCAATAGCATCATAAAAACAACCAAATTTGATCTGTTGGTTACAGAGAATATCAGGGTTGGGGGTAAAGCCTGTTTTTACCTGAGTGATAGTGTAGGCCACTACGCGTTCCCAGTATTCTTTTTGTAGAGAAATAATTTGTAGTGGAATATCCAATTGGGCGCATACGGCTTGAACATAGGTTAAATCTTCTTGCCAAGGGCATTCGCCCAAAAAAGAAAGTTCGTCCTCAAGCCAAATTTTTAAGTAAAACGCCGTAACTGAATGTCCTTGATCTTTTAGGAGTTTTAAAGCAACTGAGCTATCTACTCCACCAGATACTAAAACTGCTATATTCATAATGTATAAATATAGCAGTTATTTTTAAGATCGCCTATTAGGTTTGTTATTTTAAGGCGTTATTAAGATTTTCAAGTCTATTTTTTAAGTTTTTTAGGCTAAATTCTACAGAACGTTCTCCAAGGGAGGTGGCCCATACTTCTTCTTCCTCCTCTTCTTCTTCAGGTGTTGTAATGGTACCCCACATAGTAGGCAATTCTTCTTCACTTTCAGATTCTTCCGCGGAAATCCATCCCTCTTCTTCCGATTCTGCTCCTTCTTGCGCGGGTTGTAAGCCAATAGTTTGTTCAATCATATGGCGCGTTTGATTATCAGTAAAGTAAGGAACAAAATGATGTCTAAGTTTCATATCGCCAGTTCTGCTTTTATAAATTGCACTATGTCGTCCACTGATTTTCATTATATCTATAAAATGCTTCGCATTAACCCATCTAAAGTCTTTTTTTTCTTTATCCCGTTGATCAGGCCCTTTTAAAATTTGTTGGGGGGTTTTATAGGGAACTTCTGCTAAAAATAATGAATAATATTTTTTTGGGCCAGGATTAGTGATCCCATCTTTTGGTTGTAAATCCTTTTCGGTTAGTTTGTAAGTACCTCGAGATTCTTCCCGCAGCTCACGCAAGGCAGTTTGCTGAGCAGTTTCATTTCTCTTACCGCCACCACCAAAATCAGCCCAGTCATCTTCTAGTGTTCCAAAAGCTTCTTGTCCTAGTAGAAAATATACGTTCCCTTTGTGTTTAGAATATGGAAGTACGCCCGCATTTTTTGCTTCTAGTGAAAAACTAATGATGCATGATAAAAAAATAATGATTAATGCTTTTTTATTCATAGTAACCCTTTTTTAGTTAGTTTCTTTCATTTTATATAAGATAGTTTTTTCAAAGCAATGATTTGAACACGGTATATTCATTCTAGACTTTTGATTTATTTCGATTTATAACTAAAACAGCCAAAAAATATGAAGCATCTGAAAGGAGTAAATGGCTAAAATAGTTATTCTTGGTGCAGGGCTAACTGGGCTTTCAGTAGCCTATCATTTAGAAAAAAAAGGATATTTTGATTACAAAATAATCGAAAAAGATTCTACGGTAGGGGGGTTATGCCGTTCGGTTCATCAGGATGGCTTTACGTTTGATTATACGGGCCATTTATTACATGCCAGTGATCCTTATTTCCAGTCATTTATTGCTCAATTAGTGGGTATGAATACCCTTAATACTATTGTACGGCGTTCTTTTATTTATTCTCATGAAGTATTTACCCATTATCCATTTCAAATAAATTTATATGGATTGCCGGTACCAGTGATTGCTGAATGTATCGAGGGTTTTGTAACCAGAAAAAGAAATAAAAAAATTGACTCGTTTTATGATTGGGCGCTTGCTACTTTTGGACACGGTATTGCCCGCCATTTTTTCTTTCCTTTTCAAAAAAAAATACTTTCTTACAACTTAAAAAAAATTACGGCATCATGGACGGGGCGTTTTGTACCATCCACGTCACTAACTCAAATGATTCAAGGGGCCATTAGCGACCCGGCACTTGATCAACAGATTGGCTATAATGCTCATTTTTATTATCCCAAAAAAGGAGGAATCTTTTTCTGGGTAGAAAAAATTGCGCAGGCTTTAAAAAATCATATTTACACGGGATATGAAGTTAAATCAATTGATATGGAGGCAAAACGGGTTATTTTTGCTAATGGCGATTATGAGCAGTATGATACGCTGATTTCTACTATTCCCTTAGATATATTGTTGTTGCGCTTAGAAGACCGTTCAACAACAACCTTTAAGAAAGCCCAAGATCATTTGGTTTGTAATTCAGTGATTAACTTTAATATAGGAATAAATAGACCAGATCTTTCTGAAAAGCATTGGATCTATTTTCCTGAAAATGAATTTCCTTTTTATCGTATTGGTTTTCCACATAACTTTACTTCATATGCGGTGCCAACGGGCTGTAGTTCTTTGTATGGCGAACTTTCTTATGTTAAAAAATCAAAAAAGCGAATTAATGAACAATTGCAAACATCGTTAGCGATGACAAAAAAATTGTTGGGTATTGCTGATCATGAAATCGTTACTGAAAAAATTATTCCTATTAGCCATGCCTATGTAATTTATGATTTTTGGCGAGAAAAAAAGTTACCTTCCTTATTAAAAGAACTTCAGCATAATGATATTTACTCAATTGGACGTTATGGGGCATGGAAATATTCAAGCATGCAGGAAGCAGTATTAGATGGCAAGAAAATTGCTGAAGAATTAGTGGTAATGCCAGCCAAAAAAACATTTTTTGTTACGCCTAAGGAATATGTTGGACAAAAAGAGATAGTAAATTGAAGTTTGATTTTTACAAAAATAAAAAAATATTAGTCACTGGTGGAGCAGGCTTTATTGGTTCACATTTAGTGCATCAATTAGTGAGTTTGGGTGCGCATGTACATGTGCTTGATAATCTAAGTACCGGGACACTTGAAAATATAAAACGCGTGCTGCCATCTATTACTTTTCTTGAAGATTCTATTACCAATATAGCTGCCTGTTTAGCAGCCACTGATCAAGTAGATCTTATATTTCATTGCGCGGCACAAACTTCGGTACCCCAATCGATGGAAAATCCGCTCTTTTGTTTTCAAACAAATATTGAGGGTACGTATAATCTACTAGAAGCAGCGCGAAAAAATAAGGTGCGGCGCGTGGTGTTTTCTTCTTCTTCAGCAGTATATGGTGAGCGGCAGGAAAAATGTCATGAAGAAATGGTATGTCAACCCAGCTCACCGTACGGTTATTCTAAATATATTGGTGAATCATTATGCAAAACTTACACTACTGCATTTAATCTAGAAACGGTGAGTTTGCGTTATTTTAATGTATATGGTGAGCGGCAATTAATTACGGGGCCTTATGCAGCAGCACGTGCAGTGTTTAAAGAATGCATGCATCTTAATAAGCCAATTACGTTATATGGTGATGGATCACAGCTGCGTGATTTTGTAAGCGTACAAAAAGTAGTAGAAGCAAATTTGATCATGGGGATGCTATGCAGTAGTCAGATAAATGGGCAGGTTTTTAATGTAGCTTCAGGTTCTAGCATTAGTTTATTGGAATTAATCGAAGCATTAAAAAAAGAATATCCTTCATATAATCAAGGGATATTATTTAAACCGGCACGCGCGGGAGATATTCGCTCTATTGCGGCTGATTGTACTAAATTAAATGGTATAAGAAGTACTATTTCTTAACGTGATCTGCCGCTAATACCAATATTCCATGTATTACCCGCACCATTAACCCATAAATCATAATGATCTAGATCACCATTAAAGGTGAGGGCAGGATCGATATTGGCATTATCTACGTTATTATCACCCTTATAAAAAGATGCACTGGTATAAGTACATTCTTTTTCTTTATCGGATAAATTATAAGTTACTTTGTGATTGGGGCCAATGTAATTATAATGCAGCGTTGTATTACAGATATCCGGTAGAGAAGGCATGCTTTTGGAATGTATATGAACGCTAATTCCTTCTTTTTTATTTACGTTATGGATAGTAATACTACCTTCGCCGGCGAAACTATTGCTGAGGTTTGATAAAAATACTAGTAATAAATAGGTAATTTTTTTATTCATAAGCCCTCCATTACTATAAAAATAACATAATTTATTTCAGTTTGGCAATAATTATTGCTGTTTTACCTTTAATATTGCTATAATAATTTATGGAGATTTTATTTGATGAAAATGAGGAGAATTTCATGATTTATGGTAAGAAAATGCTATTTTTAATTTTTATTTTAACATTGAACATGCAAATATATCCAATGATTCCGGATACTAACGTGACTATAGTGAATAAAAGCAAAGATCCGGTAACGGTGTACTTACATAGTGTGCCCAGGACATGTTATCCTGCTAAAAGAACTATTCGGTTTGATTTACCCGGGGCAACCATGTACTCTTTAGGTACAGTAACTAAGCCAGTAGGAACTACCTGCACCTATTCTAATGCTGATTTTTATCATAATGAAAATCATTGGGGTAGTTCTGACATTCAACCGCGAGCCTATGTTCCGAGTGCTGATGGTGCTGCCAAATTGTGGATAAATAACTCAGAGGGTGGCAAATGGGGGATAGGAATAACTAAATTGAATCCATAATTAGTAAATATATTCGCTTCGCCTCTCTTAATTGCTAAAAAAACTGATTTTGGCACACTATATACTATATTAAAACGTTAATATAGGAGCATATATGGCCAAAATTACCATGGAACTCATTCAACAGCTGCGTGATAGAACCGGCGTTGGCATGATGGATTGTAAAAAAGCATTAACTGAAACTGATGGTGACCTAGAAAAAGCGGTCGAGTTATTGCGTAAAAAAGGTGCAGCTATAGCGGCAAAAAGATCCGCTAATGTAACGGTAGAAGGATTGGTACATGCGTATATACATCCCGGTAGCCAAGTAGGGGTTTTGCTTGAGATTAATTGCGAAACTGATTTTGTTGCACGTACAGATGCTTTGAAACAATTTGCTGCTGATATTTGTTTGCATATTGCTGCAATGAAGCCTTTATATATTTCTCCTGAATCGGTTGATACTACGTTGCTTGAAAAAGAACGCGCTATTTTTAAAGAACAATTAGCTGCATCAGGTAAACCGGAAAAAATTATAGATCAAATTGTTGAAGGTAAAATTGCTAAATTTTACACCGAAGTCTGTTTATTACAACAACCATTTGTAAAAAACGATAAAATTACCGTAGATGATGTTTTGAAGGATATTATTGCAAAATTAGGTGAAAATATAAAAATTAAGAAATTTGCCCGTTTTGAAATTGGCAACTAATGGTTGATAGGTCCTTTTAATGAATATAAGAAAAACTATCTTATTAAAATTGACCGGTGAAATTTTACCTGTAAATGCTCAGCATCAGATTGATGGCGTCTATCTGCGCTCTATAGCACAGCAAATTCAACAACTTAATCAAACGCATTATTTTGGCATTGTTATTGGTGGTGGGAACTTTTTTCGGGGTAATAAACAAGGCGCTCATTTGGGCTTATCACCCAGCGTTGGTCACCAAATAGGGATGCTTGCAACCATGATGAATGGGTTAATTGTAAAAGACATCTTAGAACAAGAAGGTGTTCGATCAACACTTTTTTCGGCAATACCTTCATCTGAAATAGCAGTGCCCATATCACAGCAGGCTATAAAAAATGCTATGGGGAATGGTGAATGTGCAATTTTTGCCGGCGGTACCGGAAACCCTTTTTTTACTACTGATACAAATGCTATCTTACGAGCGTTACAAATGCGAGCAGATTGTGTGTGGAAAGGAACTAATGTGGATGGTATCTTTTCTGCTGATCCTCGTAAAGATCCTCAAGCGCATTTCTTAAAGCGTGTAACCTATCAAGAAGCCCTTAATAATAATTTAAAGATTCTTGATGCAACTGCTTTTGTTCTTGCTAAAGAACAAGGATTAAAAATTCGTGTTTTTAATATATTCAAGAAGGATGCGCTTATTAATGCAGCACACCAACAGGATATGGGAAGTATTGTAGAATGATGGTTATTATGAAATATAAATTAAAGGATTATTAACGATGATTAATTTAAAATTAACTGATAATAATTTAAAAGAATTTGAACAATCAGTTACCGCCGAAATGGATAAATCACTTAAACATTTTGAGCGAGAATTGATTACTATTCGTACGGGGCGTGCACATCCTGCTATGGTAGAAGCACTGAAAGTTGCTTGTTATGGCACCGTAAAAAATTTAAAAGAGATAGCACTAATAACAGCGCCAGAACCAAAGATGATTGTTATTGAGCCTTGGGATAAAAGTTTAATTCCTGATATTGAAAAAGCGATTGGCAATTCTGATTTAGGAATTACGCCGTTTAATGATGGTAATTTAATTAGATTACGCTTGCCTGAAATCTCAACTTCACGTCGTGATGAGTTAGTTAAAGTGCTTCATAAAAAGCTCGAAGATGCTCGTATTGCAGTTCGTAATGTACGAAAAGATTACCATAATCTCGTAAGAGATACTGAAAAAACTAAAAAGATTTCAGAAGATCATACCCGTAGACTTAATGATACGTTGCAAAAAATAACGGATAAGTTTATTGGTATTGTTGAACAGATGGCACAGAAAAAAGAAAACGAGATTAAAACGGTGTAAAACATCTTCCCTTTCTTAATTGTTGTGCTAAACTTGCAATAGAATTTGACAGGGCCGCTAGCTCAATTGGTAGAGCGACAGACTCTTAATCTGCAGGTTATTGGTTCGATTCCAATGCGGCCCACCAGGCATTTCTGAAGGAAATGACTGGCAGGCCAGCTTTTTAAATGAAGTTGACATTATTAGTACAATGAAAAGCGCAAGACTATTTGGCATAGCTTGCTGCAACAAAGAAGTTGATATTTTCAAAATAAAAAATTGAATTATCTTATGAAGCAGAGTAAAATTATACAATTACCAAATTGATAAGCAAGAGTGGCGGAATTGGTAGACGCGCTGGACTTAGGATCCAGTTCCCGAAAGGGAGTGGGGGTTCGAGTCCCTTCTCTTGCACCAGTCATTTCCCTCGGAAATGCCTGGCAGGCCAGTTAAAAGATAATGGCGATGATTGGAAATTGATACACTGAAGCGATACATTCTGCCAGAGCTTGAAAAGCTATGGAGGAATAAAAAAGGAGAGAGTCGGTGAGTCGAAGCAATACGGGTGCAATTCAACTGCATCTCGATCACATCCAACCAAATTATGCAAAAGTAGTAGTAATTGTTCCCAAACACTATGTTTCAACCTTATACAAGCGCGCATCGTTAGCGCAAAAAAATGAAATCTTTACGTATGGATTTCCAAAAGGTGCTACGCCGTTATCGTATATTGAACAAAATTACAAAGCGACCTTACTTGATCATGTAAAAGAATTTCTTTTCAAATATTTTGTTATGAGTTCCCTATACCAAGAGCTATTAACGCAAAAAGTTCGTATTGCAGGAGAACCACGATTACATGATATCATTTTAACTGCTGAAGAAGATGCCCAGTATCATTTTGAACTATCGTTGACGGTGCCCATGGATTTAAGCCGATGGAAAATGTTATTATTTAAAGCACCAAAGCGCAAAAATTATAAAGATATTGATCGGCAAGTAGAATCATTTATCAAAGAAGAGCAAAATAATTTAAAAAAATATCAAACCGATGCGGTAGAAATTGGCGATTGGGTTTGTTTCTTCATCAGTTTAACTGATGAGGAAAACCAAGCTATTTTAGGCGATTATCAGGAGATGTTATGGTTAAAAATTGGTAGTGAAGAGGCAGATATTCCATTTCAAGAACTATTTATTGGTAGAAAAAAGGGTGAATCTTTTTATAGCGCTGAAAAATGTTTGCAGGATTATTTCACCAGTTCACTAAATAGTAATTATCAGTTTCTGATTGAGATTAAAGATATTGTTCATCATGGTTTTTTCTCGATCGATCATTTGAAACATCATTTTAAATTGCGCTCTAATAAAGAGGTTCATCAAAAGTTAATTGAAATCTTTTCGTATCGAAATGATCTTTCATTGCGACGAGCAATGGCAGAAGAATCATTAAAATTATTAATTTCAAAGCACCCCTTTGATGTACCTAATTATTTAGTGTTACGGCAACAAAAAATAGTTTTAGAAGCAGTAAGCACTAATCCTGATTATCATGTATATAAAACGCAACCGAATTTTAAAGAAAATATACGTCAATTAGCAATCAAGCAAGCAAAAGAAATGTTGCTTATTGACCAATTGATTCATGAAGAAAATATTGCTCTTTCGCAAACAGATTTTTTGGGATATCTTAACTTAGTTAAACGCCCGCGCACTAAAGAATTTGTGTACTTTAATTTACCAAATAGTAAGGTTGATGGGCAGGAATTTCCGCTTTCATCAGTAATTTTAGGGCAATGCTGTTTACGTGAAAAAACGTTGAATCATATAATTTACGTATTAACAAAAAAATGAATAAAAATACTATCGCACCATTAATAATAATAGGGTCAGGACCAGCGGGGTTAACAGCGGCTATTTATGCAGCGCGTGCTAATTTAAATCCCATTATTGTTGAAGGAAAAGATCCAGGTGGCCAATTGATGGGAACTACTTATGTGGAAAATTGGCCTGGGAATCGATCAATTTTAGGCCCGCAACTGATGATGAATATGAGAGATCATGCCAAAGATTTAGGAACCCAGATTATTTCTGGTATGGTTACTAAAGTAGATTTTTCCCAAAAGCCGTTTACGCTAACGCTTTCCGATGATACCGTTATGAAAAGCCATTGCGTTATTATTGCCACCGGTGCTACCGCTAAACGATTAGGATGCCCGGGTGAAGATACCTATTGGGGCAAAGGAGTTACTACCTGTGCTGTTTGCGATGGCGCTTTTTACAAAGATCAGCCCGTAATAATTGTCGGTGGTGGCGATACGGCAATGGAAGATGCTTCTTTTATGACCAATTTTACCGATAAAATTACGCTTGTTCATATTCTAGGTACATTAACCGCCTCGGCAGCTATGCAAGAGCGGATAATCAATAATCCTAAAATAAAGATTATATATAATAGCACCGTTGTTGAAATGCTGGGGAATAATAAGCATGTGACGGGAGCAATTATTGAAAATCAGCAAACAAAAAAACGTGAGCAGTTTGAAACGAGTGCTGTTTTTGTTGCCGTTGGCTTAAACCCAAATACACAGCTCTATAAAGGGCAGCTTGAATTAGAAAAGAATGGTTATTTAAAGCTTAGTAATCATACGCATACGTCAATACCGGGTGTTTTTGGCGCTGGCGATGTTGCTGATTATCGGTATCGACAAGCAATTACTTCTGCCGGAGCAGGGTGTATGGCTGCATTAGATGCAGAAAAATATATTAAAGAACAGGTACGCTGATTATTTTTTATATAAGTAGTTCAAATAATTGCTCAAGCTAGCCAATATCTCTTAATTGTTGCTCTTTTTTTCTTCTAAATGTTGAAGGATTTCTTCTAGGGGTATATTCTTATTATTGAGTGACGTATCATTTTCTTTAGTATTTTCTTCAGTTTCATATAAATAGTAGGGAAAACCAATTATTTGGTGGTTTCTTTTGCAATAGGGCTTCACCAATTCTATGTTTTCTTGCGTAAAGAGTTCGGCGACTCGCTCTTTTATACGCAACTCTTGATATGCTATCATCACTTCATACAAAAGCTGGTCAGTAGGTATAGATTGTTTACAATTTTTATATTCTTCTTTTATATATTCGGTGATAGATTTTCCTCTACCATTTGGAGAATGAGTGGGTAAAGCCCAGTCGGTAATAAGAGTAAAAGCATTTTGGGTTACGGGTAAGCGCAGATAGAGAACTGAAGTAGGATCATATTCTTCAGGAGGAGGTTCTTTAATGTACAGTGCGCTCTTTAATTTATTGAAAGGTAGCGGGTGGGTGTATTCAGCGACAACTTCATCCTCAATATAAACACGATACATACCCTGATTAACTGTTGGGAAAAAGATTATAAAAAATAAAAATAATAAGTATTTATTCATGTAATTGCTTTTTTAATTATCAAATAATATATAATTAATTTTATATAAAATTAACAAATTGTCAAATCAAATATTGCTTGATCGTAATTATTAAAAGTAAGTTAAAGTTTGCAATTGAGCCATTTATCAACCATGCGTAGTACAGAAGGTCCTTGGGTGGGGAACAGTTCCTTATTATTGCTAAACCATCTTAATTCTTTTGATTCATGATTTTTAATAAATTCTTCTTGAGGGGTGCGCAGTAAAAATCTAATATCATAATGATAATGTGCAGGCTCATCTTTACGGGCGGGAATCAAATGAATATCGATATCAAATATCTCCATTGAAACAGGGATAATGGTAGTTATCCCTGTTTCTTCTTGTACTTCTTTAATGGCAACTTCAAGTGGATTGTTGTTACCATCACAATGACCACCCGGTTGTAGCCAGCGATTTAATTTTGCATGATGCATTAGAAGCACTTTACTATGATCTTTATTTAATAATAAAGCAGAAGCAGTTAGATGACCAATTGCCAATGAGCGCTCAAAGCATGACGGATTATTCTCAATAAATTGAATAATACGGTGTTTATATTGTTGCTCTTCTATTGTAGGAGGAATATAGATATTAAGTAGTGATAGTAAATGGTTGCGATGCATCGTTAAATCCGTTTTCTTATTTTTTTAGTAAACTTTTTATATATGATACAAATTCATATATATCTTCAGCGGTAGTATCAAAAGAGGTCATCCATCGTACTTGCGATGTCGCCTCATCCCATATATAAAAATTATATTTTTCTTGTAATTGTGCAATAAGTTGTTTATCAAGGCGGGCAAAGACGGCGTTTGCTTGTACCGGATGCGTTATGGTGATTTCAGGAATATGAGCTAACTCTTTGGCGAGTAATTGTGCCATTGCATTGGCATGCGTTGCATTAGAATACCAGAGATCATTTGATAAGAGCGCACTAAATTGTGCCGCAATAAAACGCATTTTTGAAACTAATTGCATTCCCTGTTTGCGGATGTATTTAAAATCATGGCCCATTTCTTTATTAAAAAAAATAACCGCTTCGCCAAGCATCATACCGTTCTTTGTACCACCAAAAGAAAGGATATCAATGCCAACGTCTCGTGTCAGTGCCGCTAAAGAAACATTAAGTGCTGCTGCAGCATTGCAAAGACGTGCACCATCCATATGCACCAGCATATTATTTGTATGCGCAAACGTAGTGATTTCTTGTATTTCTTGCGGTGTATAGAGCGTTCCTAATTCGGTTGCTTGGGTGATTGAAATGATCGCGGGTTGTACTTTGTGCTGATCGCCGCGATCGATTAATAGTTTTTGAATATCTGCAACCGTAACTTTACCGTCTGCAGACGGTATAGTGAGTAATTTGCTTCCTAGAAATTGTTCTGGCGCGCCGCATTCGTCAACATTAATATGGGCAGTTTGAGCACAAATAATTGCTTGATACGATTTGAGTACGCTTGCAAGCCCGAGTACATTTGCTGCTGTGCCAGTAAGCACAAAATAGACTTGGATATTGTTGCCAAAATGTTTTTTGAATAGTTCTACTGCTTGCTGCGTGTAAGGATCTGAGCCATACGCACCTACGTGATTGGTGTTAGCATCGATGATAGCTTGTAAACAAGCGGGGTGAATGCCCGCATAATTATCGCTGGCAAAGCTTTTTTTTGCTGGGCTGGCCATGTTAGCCATGTTATTTCCTTTCGAAATAGTATGTTTAGTGTACATATCAATGCTTATTACCATAAGCGTAAAAAGTAATAATAAAAGTTGATTTCGAATAATACTCATAGTTTTCCTTCAAGTAAAACCTGCATAGAATTTGATACAAAATTTGCTTTGAGAGTTGATTCTGGTTTAGATCAAATTCGTAAAAAAAAATTAAGTTTTTTTTAAAAAAATTGATTGGGGATTAAAAGATTATTTATTTAGGATAATTATGAGAAGAAGAACGCTTTGAGCGTTTAAGAAAAGGAATAGCCGTTTTTTCAGAAATTTTTGAAAAGAAAATAATAGAATTATGTGTGTTGTTGAAGTTGACGTTATTTTGAGAAAAATAAGGCATATAAACTCCGTTTTAGTAATTATAGCTTTATAAGTATTGTACTGCAATATTTCAGATTTGTCAAATTGTATTAAGGATAAAGAAGGGTTTACGGATAAAATAATCTACGAATTTTAAGAGTTTATTTATTGCAATGATATCATTTTGCAAAGCCTCCAGCAAACCTGAAATCTATCGATTTCAGGGTAGAATTTAGTCATTAATATAAAATTTGACAATTTGTAAATTTTTAATATAATAATATATACCTGGAAAAAACCTAAAAGTGGAGACTTTTTATGAAATTTATTAAAAAAAGCATAGTGCTACTTATTTTTTCTATTCTGAGTGGCTATAGTTCTATTTATCCAATGGAAGAAGAGGAAGAAAAAACAAGCGTAGAAATTGCTTATCAATTAGAGCAGGCATTTGTACAGGATCAGAACCAATTTGAAGCTTTAATAGCTTCTTTATCTCCTGATAATTTTATTGAACATTTAGCTGCTATTGCCGAAATCATACCATTACTTGAAAATTCGGATCTAATTACCCATATATGCTCCACTATTGTTACTGCAATAACTCAGCAAGAACAAAACAGTGAATTATATAATCAAGCGGTAAAAAATATGGTGCCGGTGGTAGATTTTCTTATTAGAAAAAAAGAGCTGCCGGGATTATCACAAATTATCGTTTTATATAATATTGATGAGCAATGGGCTGAAGTGTGTAATCGAATTAAAATGTGTATTAATGAATTATTGGCAGAAAATGCTTCACGTGGCTATGCACTCAAAAGAAAATCAGATACTTCTTTTTATAAAAAACCTGAGACTAAGAAGCAGAAAGCCGAAGCGGATGCGCCACCGGCTGTAATTCCATCGTTAGTAGCGTTATGTGCCTCTCACGTGGTAAACAATATACGATCAAATAGATATGAAGATAATACTTTTGTTAACAGTTTTGATTTTGCACAGGAAGCGAAATTATCTGAGATAGAAGATTCATGTCTCGCGCTTCTTTATAAAAAATCGCAAAAGAAAAATAAAAAGGGATTCGGAAAGGTTATAAAATGGCTAAATGAGCTTAACTTGTCAGGAACTCAACGAAAAGCATTCAAAAATTATATTGTTAATAATTCAAGATCTATTCAAAGCTTACTTGTAAAGGCCCAATTACAAACAACATGCAATGAATTAAAATTGCCTTTTGATGTGACCACCATATTTGGTATGGTTCCTTCTTGCTCTGGTAACCTTATAGCGGCACAGATTCCCGTAAAAGGAGGCCTGACTTTTTTTAATTGGAAAACAAATACCTCTGTTTTAGCTAAAAAAGAAACCCCTCACATTTTTAAAATGAAATTTACTTCTGATGGAAAAAAATTGATTTCTTTTACTTCGTTAACGGGAGAAGCTACTATTTGTGAATGGGATTGCCAAACGGGTGAATGTATTAAAGAAAGAACCATAAGCCTACTAGATGGTAATGGTAGATATTTTAATCTGATCGTATTGAATGCTGATAAGAAGCAAGTAATAGTAGGTTTTCCTAATGGTAACATTAAATTATACGATATTGAAAATGATACATATGAATCTTTACCGATAACTATAAATGGGTCCATATTACTCCCAAAATTCTCCTCTAATTTATTAGAATTTTCTTCTAATGGAAAAAAATTAGTTATAAGTACTTATCTTGGCACAAAAATATATGATGTTGAAACATGGGATGAGATCGCACGATTCATCATGCCAATTAATGAATGCATACTGAGTGAACACTTCATTGTATTTAAGACTTCTAACAATGCAAATAAAGTGTATAACTTTGAAAGAAAAGAATGTAATGATTTATTTGCAGCAGTGGATCGTTATTCTAGTAGATTGCTTGCTATTTCTCCCGATGAAACAATAATTGCAACTAATAATCGGCATTCGATATGCTTGTGGGATTGTCAAACAGGTCAGCTTTTAAAAACAATACAAGGACCAAATGAGAGTATTTATGAAGGTGCTTTTTGCGATGACGGGCAATCATTTATGTGTATATCAGGAACAAATAGCGTTTATCGTTATAATTTTATTATAAATAAAAAGCTAATGGCTGACTTAGATTTAGAAGCAGTATTATGGATTGAATATATGATACCAGCTGATTTATACGTTCGTCTTACGGAAATTTATTACAATAATACAAATTTATATGCACAATTGCCGGATGAGCTTAAAAGGCAGTTGAATGTATTGATACGGTAAAATTATAATAGTTAAATACTTTGAATCTTTACAAATGTTATGGCATTACCTGATACCTGTGGATTACAAACTAAATGGAGATTTTATGAAATTTATTAAAAAAAGCATAGTGCTACTTATTTTTTCTATTCTGAGTGGCTATAGTTCTATTTATTCAATGGAAGAAGAGGAAGCAAAAACGAGCGTAGAAATTGCTCAGCAACTTGAACAAGCATTTATTCAACAAGATCAAGCGCAATTTGAAGCGATATTGGCTTCAATTACAGCTGTGGATAGTAGCTTTATTGAGCAGCTTGATCGCATTATAGAAATTATACAATCAGTTGAAAATGGTGATTTAATTACAAATTTGTGTTCAACAATTATTACCGCAATAACGCAACAAGAACAAAATAATGAAATATATCAGGATGTCTTAAAACGCATGGTGTCCGTTGTTGATTTTCTTATCACAGGACTTACGCAAGAGCATAAGAGTTCTCTTCAAAAGCATAAAATAAACTAGATGGTGTAGGGGGTTTTGCGACCCGAAAGGATCTGACAGCTTGTTCAGTATTGTCGAAATTATCTTTTACCCGCCTTATGTCGGCTAAAGCATAAGCCCATAACACGAAAAGTAAATGCGCACGCTGCATGTTAAAAGAACGCATTTGGCATTCGCTGAATCCAAGAAGTTGTTTGGCAGTTCTATTGAAGCATTCAATTTGCCAACGAATCTTATATGTAGAAATTAGCTTCTCTTTGCCGAGCTGATGGCTACTGATAAGATACATAATTTTTTCCTTATCAATTTTTAACACATAGAAATAACAGGAAAGACCAAAAATAGTGCCGTATCCACAAGCAAATCTGTTATTTTTTTTCAAACGTAAAATTTTTTGCAATTGTCCTGTTTTATTGTTAATAGTAACAACGCGATTTCTGGGAATTTTCATCAGAAATTTTATTGACCTGTTAAAAAGCTTTGGCAGAAGGTATTCAGTCGCATAATGGGCATCTGCAATTAACCAATTAAACCGAATTGATCCTAGAACACGCTCTATAATAATGTAAGCAATTTCACTTTTTGTCTTGTAATTGGTTTCTCCAAATACTTTGCTTATCATAATCTCCGCATCAATCGGTATTCTTACTCTGGTATCAGTGATCATGCCAATTACAGACCGTAATCCCAAAGCTGATCTTTTCTCACTACTATCATAAACAATTTCTAATCCTTCAATATCGTTAGCATATTGCTTATTTACGGGAGTATCATCGATTATCAAATATCTTTCGCAATTGCTAAGACTTTCTAGAGCAACATTTTGTAATGAGCTTGTTATTTCTGCTGCATTCTGGGCTGCTTTTTCAACTTCCCTATTGAGCACATCATGCATTATTCCCAGTGTTTCAGAAATATTTGTGCAAACTTTTCGTGCCGTTGTTTTTAATAAACCCATTACATATTTTGGTGTGCTTGATTCTTCATTTGTATTTGTTATTCTCATTTCGGGTGTCCTTCTTTTTTGCTTTTGTTGTTTAATTCACAAAATTGAAGCACCCTTTTTTATTTATTTCAAGTCCCAATCAGAACTTTCGACCAATGCGTAAGTCCTGTTATCAATAAAAAGCATCTTCAGGCGTTATCTCAAATTATAATTCTGTATAATACTGATGAACGATGGGTCGAATTATGTGATCGTATCAAAATTCATATTAATGAATTAGTAGCAGAAAATGCTACGCGTGGGTATGCCCTAAAAAGAAAATCTGATACTTCTTTCTATAAAAAAGCAGAGCCCAAAAAACAAAAAGTGGATGGTGAAGAAATACCATCGTTAATACAATTGTGTACGTCATGTATTACAAAAAATGTACAATCAGGTTCTTATGATTCGGAGAGTGTTGTTAGGATTTTTGATTTTGCCCTGGAACCGAGATTACCAACGATAGAAAATTCATGTTTAGGTGTATTATATCAAGAAGCACAAGAACAAAATAAAAAAAGTTTTTTAGCAACAGCTCAGTGGTTAGAAAATCTTAATTTATCATCAACACAAATGGAAGCATTAAGAAATCATATTGTAAATAATTCAAAAGCACTTCGTGCATTATTGCTAAAACTAGAAGCTGCTACAAAATTAATTACCCAATTTGAATTATTGGGCCCTAGCTATGAATCTGCTTTATCTTCTGATGGAAATGTTCTTGCATTACAAGAGCGGGGAAATAATATTATTAAATTATTTAACTGCAAAACAGGTAAATTACTTCAGGAAGTGCAAGGGCTTTCAGGTCCTGTTTTTGTAATGGCTCTTTCATGTGATGGAAAAAAATTAATTACTAACTCACTGGTAGCTGGTTCTGCTACGTTTCGTTTATGGGATTGCGATACTGCTACTTGCATTAAAGAATATACTTTTACGAATAATGATTTACTTTCTGCATTGGCAGTAAATGCTAATAAAAAGATTATGGCGTTAGGTTTTGAAAATGGAACGATACAGCTTTATAACATGGAAACTAATGGTATTAAAAATTTAATAAGCAAGGGGACAATTAATTTGCTACAATTTTCCGATGATGGTAAAAGGTTAATATCCAGCGCAACTAATGAAACACGATTGTGGGATCTTGAAACTGATAAAAGCATTATGCTTTATACAAAAAGAATTGATGGTTGCTTATTAAGTGAAAATTTTGTTGCATATAATAGAGGAAATTCAGCTAAGCTATTTAATCTTCAAACGAATCAATATTACAATTTACAAAGTCGTGATATTTTAAATTATTTTAAATGTATCAAATTACTTGCATTTTCTCCTGGTGAAACAATACTTGCAACAACTGGTAATAATTCCGGGGCTATTTGTTTATGGGACTCTCAAACTGGTCAACATATCAAAACAATTCAATGTCCTACTAATAGATCTATTAGTTCACTCGTTTTTAATAGCGACGGAGAATCATTCATTTGTCTTCCAAAATGTTTCCTTCTACAAGTTGGTGGAGCTTTCGTTGACTTTAAAGATGTCATATATATTTATAATTTTATTGATAAACAAATATTAGCTGATTTGGATATAGAAACACTATTATGGCTTGGGTATCTTTTAAGCGCTGATCCAATAACGGTTCAAATGGAAATTTTCCTTTATAATCGAGATTTGTATGAAAAATTACCTGACGAGATTAAAAGATATTTAGATAGTATTAAGTAATATAAAATTTGAGTCAGAGAATTATATACTTTGAGTCATAGTAATTGCTGGTAAAGCGGCGTCTATTACTTTATTAAAAAGTGCATTTTCAAATTTAATAGTATTTAAATAATGTACGCATTCAGTAAATTGACCTTCTTTTGCCTTTTCTATGCCAGAATTGAGTAATTGATCCCATTCGCTTTTTTTTAGGCATACGTTCGTAGTAAATATAATAATTATTGGATCAATGGTATGATCTTTTATGCAATCCTGCATTAATGTGTATAGAAGCATGATACTCTGATTATTAAAAAGAAATTCATCTTGAGCTAAATAGCGAGCTATTTTTAAGCTTCTATTGCAAGCAGCTATATAAAATGCCATCGCTTTAAATTCATTAGAGGATAATGATTGAGAGAGATTAGTTGGCGGAAAATATTCTTTAGTAAAATTAAGGTTGCCGGAAATAATTGCAGTTTCAATTGAGTATTTACTGCCGTTTCGTATCACATGCTGCTTTCTTGCTTCTTGCAATGCGTGCTCGCGTTGCTCTTTTTTTTCTTCATTAGGTAATAATAATTTAAGACATTTTGGTGGGCCACCATGCTTAGTGACCCATTCCAATACATTATTTTGAGTAGCTTTTAATTGTTTATTTTCAGCTTCTAAAGAATTGATACGATCCTTTAGTACTTTGATAACGCCTAATAAGTTATTAATGGCTGGCACAGCAGCAGTGGAGTCGTCTTTATTAATAAAGAACCAATCACGCTCACTATCTGATTCATCTTCATGTTCCATGCCTGCAGAATAAGACATATGAAATACAATAAAAAAAAGTACTATTTTTTTTACGCTATTCATATTACTACCTATTATTTTACCAACTTTTTTTATCGTACCATATTAAAATTAGTAATAACAATAGGCAGAATTTTGGTCTATTTGGTATCGATTAATTCAACATCAAAAACAAGCGTTGAATTTGCTGGAATAAGATTTCCTCCCACCGCGCGATTGCCATAAGCAAGGTCTGCAGGAATAATTAAAAGACGTTTCTCACCAACTTTCATATCCATTACACCTTCATCCCATCCTTTGATTACTTGCCCTACCCCGATAGTAAATTTGAATGGTTGATTGCGATCGCGGCTGCTATCAAACTTTTTATCTTTTATAGCATTGCCATTCGCATCAGCAAGCCAGCCGGTGTAATGTACCGTAACGGTGTTCCCTTTAACAGGTTTTTTTGCATTAGTATCGGTTGTTTCTTTTATTACTTCATATTGGAGGCCGCTTGGTAAAGTAATACGTTCTGATTGGTTCATTGATTTAGTTTCCTGTAATTCTGTTTTTGGTTCTGATGAGGTTTTTTCTTGAGGTTTTTGGTTAGTACATCCTGATTGTATTGGTAGTAATAGCGCAATGATTACATATGAAATAGTTTTGTTCATGATACTTCCTTTGGTAATGTTTTGATTTTCATATACAGAGTAATCAAAACTATAAAGAAATCTAGGCCCTCATTGCGGGAATCAAATTCTATATAATAAGCGTTCTTGATTTTGCAATTCCTGTACCTTCAAATAAATTTCTTGCTGCTTTAATATATTTTGGCAATTCATTGCATGCATTTGTTGTTCCTGTAATCGAGTAATTTCGCGTTGATTTTCCAATTGTTGTTCGAGCAATTTATCACGTTTTCGTTCAAGTAATTCATTATGGTAACGAGGGTGATCAATAATTGTTGTATGAATAAATGATAAATCTTCTATCAACGCCGCTGCATTACTAGTAATAAGCGGGTATGTGTATTGAGATGTTTTTTTTAATAATTTTTGTAGTGAATTTATATGGGAACCAAGAGACTCAATATACGCTATGAACGTATAGGTATTTTTGGCATCACGCATAATAATTTGTACGCATGCTTTAGTAAATTTTTTCTTTAGGGCCTTACCGGTGAAGATACTTTTGGAATGGTAGTTAGTGAAAACAAGAGCTAGTTCTTGTTGATATTTTTTTGAACAGTCTTGAACTTCTTGAGTAAGTAGAAAATATGTTTCATGTTTTGAGAGTGTTTTGTAAATTACCGTAAGTTCGTCGATGAGCAAATCTGCTTCTTTTTCTATCCCTTTTAATTTTTCAAGAAGGAACCGAGTATGATGATCATAGGTAAAATTAAGGATGCTTTCATATACATATTTTTTTTGTTTCATTAAATCAATCAAATCATATTTTAAATCTAATAAAAAACTAGTAAAAGATTTATTATGATCTAAAGAAAGACTCCTTAAAAAATGTTCATAGCTTTGATGAATAACTTTGTGATGCCAATGGATAATAAGGTTATTATAATGCTTATGAATGCGTCGATATGTTTGATGCGCTTCTTCATAAATTTGTTCATCTGATTTAGTAAAAAGCCATTGACCAAATTTATAGATGCCATATCCACATGAAGCTGCAATGGTGGTGAAAACACCTACTTTTGCAATTGTTTCAAGTGGTTTAGAACAATCTGACTTTGATTTAGGTTTAGTTGCATTAAAAGAGATACAAATAGTAGCTAATAATAATGATTTTCTTATCAACATATGAGGTCCTTTCTGGGGGATTAATATTGATATTGATCCATTCTGCGTAACATTAATTCGTGATCTATTTCATTTTTGTTGGTTTCACGTGATGATATTTCTGACTTAATAGCGGGTTTATACGTGGTTGTCGAGTAACTTGTTATGGTTGTGGGTTGGCTTACGTATACATAATTATTGGTTTTCGAGGTTTTGTAATCATTATAGGAATACGTATTTGACGGTTTGGTATTGCTATGAGAGCAATAAGAATTATTTTTCTTTTCGTTTGTGTAGTTTTTATTCATTTTTACAATAGCGCGAATTTTTTTAAGATTTTTTATTAAATCCGAAACTTTTTGTTCTAAAATGGGATAACCATAAAGGCCTTCCAGAGTTTTTTGTAAATTTTTTATATCTATTCCTAGATGACTTACAAAAATACCAAAAGGGCGACGATACGAATTTCCATCTTGTATTAAAGGGGTAAACAGTTTATTTAATTTTTTTGTTCTTGCGGAGGAGTCATCTAAATAACAATTTTGATAAATATGAATGAATTTTTCGTATTCTTTTAAAGACTTTTTATATAATTGTTTCGCAATAAAATAGGCTTTATTATCTGAAAGCATTTTATAAATAGGATTAAGCGACTTGATTAAACAGTCGATACGTTTTTGTAACTTGTTCATGGAATTTAAAAGAGGAGTAGTGGCTCTCCATTTTCGACATTCTAATTGATTATTATAGTCTTTTAATGTCTCAATTGATGACTGCATCTGATACAAATAACACTCAAATGATAGTTTTTTATCGATGGGAAGTCGTGTTAATAAATGTTCGATGGTTGGGCAATATATTTCCTGACAATAGGTGGTTATTAATTGGCGATACTTATGTTCTGTTTTACCGTAATAATCACATGCTTCATCATAGAGCTCTTCATCTGTTTTACTAAAAATCCATTCTCCTACTTTATAAATGCTATATCCGCATGTTGTTACAATAGCGCCAAAGACGGCGGCATGTGCTAAATCAGTTGTGGTGGATGTATCATACGATTTACATGAGTGTGTTGTGTTGAGACCAAAAAAAATGATAAAAGATAAAAGAAAAGTATTGAGTTTCATGAAACTCCTTCGTGGGTTAAAATTTCAAATTGAATTTTAATACAATTTTATATAAGTGTAAGTTAATATTAATTTTATAAGAAAATTGGAAAAAAACAAATTTGGCTCATATACTGTGAGCGATATAATTTTTATAATTAAAAAAACAGTGTAAAGGAACGATGTATGAAAAAATTAATAGTAACAATTGTTCTTATGCCGGCATTATTGAGTGCGATGCAAAAACTGCAAACGCCGCCTGCGAGCCCTAAAAAGAATGTACCTTTAGTAACGATTGGCGAATATCATAATCTTGTTCGAGCTTTTAAAAATGCGCAGACAATAGATGATATTAATGATGGGATCAATAGACTGAATGCATTAAAAATGGACGCTACAAATCAGGGACGGCAAAAGATCGCATATGATTGTGGAAGAATGATTGGAAGATTGCAAAGTAGATCAAACAATGATTTGTTTGTTGATCAATTAAAAATGATATCTCTTCAGGAAAAGAAAAAATAGAAGTAATCATAGAAAAGAATTAAAAAAGCCAGAATTATTCTGGCTTTTTTATTACCCTAAAAATTTCTTAAAAAATCCCGCGATCGATCCATTGGTGGAATCACTAATTTGAGTGCCAATAAGTTCAGAATATTTCTTTAATGTATCTTTGGATTCAGCAGAAAGAGATGTTGGTATATGGCAAAGAATAGTGATAATTAAATCGCCTTTACCCTTGCTTCTAAGGCGAGCAAATCCTTTACCAGATATAGTAATTTTATGATTTACTGGCGTCCCCTTAGGAATCTTAATGGTTTCTTTGGTGCCATCGATGCTTTCAATTTCAACTTGGGAACCAAAAACTAACTCAGGATAGGTTACCATCACATTGCATTCTAAATTATCATTAAAGCGTTTAAATTTTTTATCTTCCTGTACATTGATCCGTACAAATAAGTCACCCGCCGGACCGCCAAATATCCCTGCGTCCCCTTTACCTGCCACACGCAAATCCGCTCCATCAAAAATACCGGCAGGAATGGTAACCTCAAAAGTATCTAGTTTTTGAATACGCGTTTGGCCCTTGCAATTTGTGCAGGGAGTAGGAATAGTAAATCCTTGGCCGCCACAGGTTGGACATGTTTGGCTAAAGCTAAAAAAGCCTTGGCGATAAAATTGTTGTCCAGTTCCTTGGCACGTGGTACAGGTTTCTACTGAAGTGCCTGGTTTTGCGCCTTTACCTGAGCAGACGTCACATACCACAAATCGATAATAACTAACTTCTTTTTTAGTTCCAATAAACGATTCTTTAAAACTGATAGTAATCTCTTTGTGAAGATCATGCCCGCGACGAGGCGTTGGGCCTGCCTTTTTACTACTTTTTTTTCTGCCGGCGCCGCCCCCAAATAAGGTTTCGAAGATATCGCCAAAATTCTCAAAGATATCCTCCATATTCATATCTTGGCCAAAGCCGCCCGTGCCGCCCATATCTGCAGTGCCGTATTGATCATACCGTTTACGCTTTTCGGGATCAGATAACACGCTGTATGCTTCAGCAGCAGCCTTAAATTTTTCTTCAGCTTCTTTATTATCAGGATTTCTATCTGGATGGTATTTAAGCGCTAATTTTCGATAAGCGCTTTTTATTTCTTCAGGCGTTGCGCTTTTGGAAACGCCTAGTATTTCATAATAGTCTTGTTTCATAGTGAGTACAATATTTAATATATTTAAAGGTGAATTCTATCTAAGATTTGTCATTCTGAGGCCTTTAGGCCGTAGGAATCCAGTTATAAAATAAGGCTTTTATTTATTCACTGGATCCTTACGCTGACGCTCAGGATGACATTTTGAATAAATGAAAAAGAGTCAAAGGGAATCGGATTCCTATTATTAATTCTAGCAAGAAATACCAAATATGACAAACTGACCAATTACATTTTTTCTGGTTTACTAAGGCCCAGTAAATCAAGGCATAAGCCAAAAGAGTTTTTGAGCAATAATGTATAGGCAAGCCGAGCACGGCTTAATG
Organism: Candidatus Babeliales bacterium; assembly: GCA_963722075.1. Taxonomy (GTDB): domain Bacteria; phylum Babelota; class Babeliae; order Babelales; family JANWKD01; genus CAVRJM01. The sequence goes on from CAVRJM010000001.1 coordinate 300,295, forward strand.
TTGGCGCTTCAAGGTTAATAATACGGTTTTTATTATAATAGCGATGAAATGCATGCGCCAAATCCATAACATAATAAGCGAGTAAATGAGTTTGATAGTTATTGCTGATCGAAATGAGTAATTCTTTAAGCTCGATAATTTTTTTAATTAAGGTAATTTCATCAGTATCAATTAGCGTTAAATCTTCTGCGGTAATGGTGTGTAGTTCAGGATTAAGGCTTGCTTTTTGTAAAATACTATTAATGCGAACATAGGCATATTGGATATAATAAACGGGATTTTCTTCTGTTTTCTTGAGCGCAAGCTCAATATCAAAATCTAAATGGGCATCCGCTTTGCGATGCAAATAAAAGAATCGTGCGACATCTTTTCCTACTGTTTCAATAACTTCTGCTAAATCTACTATAGTGCCAGCACGTTTGGACATTCGTAATTGTTGGCCACCTTCTTTAATTGAAACCAGTTGATATAAAATAATTGCTAAATTATCGCCTGAATGCCCTAAAGCATTCATGATTGCTTGCATGCGGTTGCCGTAGCTATGGTGATCCTGCCCGAGTACCATGATAATTTTAGTAAACCCGCGCTGTAATTTATTTTGTAGATATGCAATATCAGCAGCAATATAGGTATATTGGCCATTAGCGCGCTGTAAGACGCGATCTTTATCATCGCCAAACTGCGTGGAAGTAAACCAGATTGCATTTTCTTGTTTATAGGTGAACTGTTTTTTTTCAAGCGTTTGAACCGCTTGTTCTACCAATTTATCGTCATGCAATGTTTTTTCTGAGAACCATACATCAAAATTAATACCGTAATTGGATAATGTTTGTTTTATAGCAGTTAATAAGCGGTTTTGAGCGAATTGCGCAAAAATGATATCCGGTTGCGTAAGACTGTTGGGTCCAAATTCTTTTATAAAATCGTGCGCGAGCCCTTTTAAATAATCGCCATGATACGCATCTTCGGGTAATTCTATTACATGGCCCAATGCTTGCTGAACGCGAATTTTTAGTGAAAGACCTAATTTTTCTATTTGAGACCCGGCATCATTAATATAAAATTCTTTTACCGCATTATGCCCCAAGAAGGTTACAACATTGCCTAATACATCGCCTATTATGCCGCCACGTCCGTGCCCCAAATGCAAGGGTCCGGTGGGATTAGCGCTGACAAATTCTATGGAAATATGTTCTTTTTTATCCTGATTATCCAATTTAAAATAATTGGTTTTCTTTTCAAAGAGTTCTTGTGCAGTGGTGGTAAAAAATGATGGAAATAAAAACAGATTTAAAAATCCTGGCCCAGCGCGTTCTATGCGCTCTACTGCAGGGCTATTAAACTGTCCAATAATTTGTTGAGCAATGGCTACGGGATTGCTTTTAGCTGCTTTTGCTATTACTAAAGCCGCATTAGAACTTATATCACCAAAGGCCTGCTTTTCCGGGTCACTATTGAGGGTAAAGGTTATGGTATTTAACTGCGGGGCAGTAAGGTTAAATGTGGTACTTAAAAAATGGTAGAAGGAGTTTTTTAATTGTTCAAAGGTATTCATATTTTTATTACTTTATGAAATTTTACATTTTTCTCAGACATAAACGATAATCTTGAGAAGATGTACTATTCTGAAAAAATATGTCATCCCGAGCTTGCGTGGGGATCCAGGCTAATATTAAATCATTATTTAATCTGGATTGCTTCGGCAGGCTCGCAACGACGGCTATCTAAATTCTATATTTTATAAGCTAAAGTTTAGCATATCATATTCAGCGAAATTTAATAAAATTTATATTTTAATGATATCGGATTATACATGGTTCAATATTTATTTATTATTACTATTACATAATACCAAGCAAGTGTAAATCCGCTATGGTTTGTGGTACTGATTTAAATTGAATACCAATAAGTCCTTTTTTTGCGGCATTAATAATATTTTTGTATTTATCATCAATAAAAACTAAATGGTTTGCATGGTATCCTTTTTTATTAAGATCTTCTTTAAATCGTTTGAAATATTTTTTCTTTGGCTTTTTTATCAGTGATTGGGGGGGAACTGCCGTTTCATCAACCCCATAATCGCTGGTGTACACAAAAATATATGTTGAAAAATCAGGTATTATATGCTGTTTTACAAACCGGTTAAAAGAAACACTGGATTGATTAGTAGCTATGGCGATCGAATACCCTTGTTGGTGTAATTTTTTTAATAAAGCAATGGTATCTTGTTTTGGTGTGGCATCATAGATCATTACTTTTAGCTGCTCAGCAATGCTCACCCCTGACTTTGTTTGTTGTTGTAAATCAGGATAATGATTCACTAACCAATCAATAAAGCGCTCACCATTGTATATTTTGAGTTGTTTTTTTAAAAGTGAACGGTCATAAAGCACGCGGGCTGCAATTTTGAAGAGTGCTAATTTATGAGTTGCATCACAAAATATTGATAATAAATGGTTGCTCATTTTGTATATGCTATTTAAATGAGTTAATGATGCAATAGGGCGGTCAAGTAAAACGCCGTCAACATCAAAAACAATAATGGTGTTGTGTGGATTAAATGAATGGTTGCTATCTATTTTTTTATCGGTAGGCCACTGTATGGCAGCTTGCAGTGCATACATAATTATAAAGCAAAAATAGAATATAAAATATTGTTGTCTCATATATTCCTTTTAAAATGATAATCGTAATTGCCCTGGTGGCTGAGATCGATAATAGTTGCCTACGTGTTTTATACCAAATTCTGCCGTAAAAATATCTTTTTTAAAATGTGCAGGTAATGGCGGGTATGGGCTTGCTGCTCGAATTCCTTGTATGATTGCTTCATCAATCTGATTATTGCCACAGCTTTGTATGATTGAAGCTTGTTGTACAACGCCATCTTTATTAATGGTTACAGAAACCCCGGTAATAACCAGCGGCGGCACTTGTGAGTTCATTAAGGTTTGATTACGTCGCCATTCATTTTGCATATACCAAATAATTTTATGCATATAGCTTAAATAGCGCATCTCTTCAAAATCTGGACGAATATTTTCATTGCCTTTGCGCTCCATGAGATCATTGCCCCCCTCATTAAGCGAATTTAAAAATCCGCGGGCTAAATCATTAAACTGTAGCTCTTTTTGTATTGGCCCTTTTGTTTTTTTAGGAGAATCGCTTTGTTGGGTTGGCGGTTGTTCTTGTTTTGCTTGTTTAGAGAATGAAGCTTCTACTTGTTTGATGGTAATAGGGTCTGTTATTGGTTTTTGAATGGATTGTTCAGCTTGTACGCTGGTATTCATAATCGGTGTTTCTTGTGGGGGTGGAGCTTGTTGCATTGGTTCTTCTGATGGTGCATCTTGCGGATCTGGTGGAATGGCTGCTTCAAAATAATCTTCTTCTTTAAAATCCTCTGGGATGCCCAATTGAGAAGCTCCCGGCTTTAAGGCGGCAACTTCGTGGGGATCAGGTGGCGGCGGGGGAGGGGGTTTTGGCATTTCTTCAAAAACCACGGGGGCACTGGCCGAATCAGTGAGAGTATGCCAAGGGCGATAATCAGTAGTGATTAAAAAAAGGATAACCAGGAAAAGCAGATTAACGCATAGAGCTATAAGTAAAAATAGCCATAAATAGCGGTTTTTTTGGTCAATTTCTGACTTATAACTGCTCATATATAATCCTTCTTTTTAACGCTCTTTATAGGATACCTAATAATATAAATAAGAGTAAATAAGCTGAAATAATCTCTTTTGAACCTGTAGATTTAATTGACAAATACGAAATTTTATTTATACTAATAAGTAACTATAAATGATCTCAGATATTTTAGGGAATAATTATATGAAAATTAAACTATTATTAGGTATCGCCTTGATGACATTGTCATTGAAGGGGATGCAAGAATCGGATAGAAGTCTTTATTTCTATTTTGGATCAAATCCATCAGTTAAAACTGACGATATAAAAACTATCTATGAAAGTATGGCTGCTGTTTATAATCCAGCTAATTATGAGCAAAGTCCCATAAAGGCGTCAATGCATAAAGAACAAGCAGCAGAATACTTCAGTAAAATGAGCGAAGCATATGAAATCTTATCAGATGTAACAGCTCGCGCCATGTATGATGTTTTTGGATTGGAGCGTGCGAAAGCATTTTTAATCAGAAGAGAAGGTTTATTAGCTGGTATTAAAGAAGGAACTGAAGCGTTAAAAGGTCTTATTACTCATTGTCATATCCCACAATACTATGAACAATTAAGGACATATCATGAAAAATTATGCACGTTTTGGATTACTGAAATGGCGGGTAGCGATATTGCAACTGAGCTCAAACGGGCTGTAGTTAATGCAACATATATGGTTATTCAATTTTTTCATACCAATTATGCACAAAATAAAAATGGTGCTGAAATAATTAAATATATCGATCTAGCATTAAATTATGCGAATGATCTTCCTTTAAATGATGCACAGGATCTTACTATTGCTGAAGAGCTTATTCAATTAAGAAATCAGTATCTCGCTATAGAGCGTGGATCTGGAAGCAATGTAAGTGCTGCGTCTTCTTCATTACCATCAGTAATGGTTGTAAAAAGACCTTTAATAGATAAAAAAAATAAAAACAATGCAGTAAAGCGTCTCAAAGGGGCTGATAAATCGCCTCAAAGAAATCCACCAGCTTCTAAAGAAAATGAAGAATTTGAAAGACAAGTTGAGCAGGTAGGGGAATATCTAAAGGGAAAATCTTTTTTTACTACTACTGGCACTGATGGTCTTACGGTAGAAGAATTTTATACCGAAATTAGTAAGAGATTAGTATTTATAAATGATTTACCAAAGAGTATTTCATTAGATAATAAAAAAAAATGTGAGGATTTATTTTTAGACCTTATTAAACGAGCGTTAGATCTGTTGCGATATCAGTATCGTGAATTTAGATCAGATGCCCATAATCAAGAGGATGCTTATAAATTAGGCATAACATTATGTGAATTTGGTGCAAGGATGGTAAATCATGCAGACTTACAATGTTATACTGATTTTTTTAAGGTACGAGAAAAAAACAAAAACGAGCGGGAAGCGGCGATAGAGAAATTTGATAAAGACCTAAAAGCTAATCAAAAATCTAGCCGAGAATTAACTAGATATATGGGATTAGAGTATTTAAATGATTTATATATTGATGCTATTTCTCCACAGTACCAGAATAAAGCATTAAAACATTTTTATAAGGTCATTAATCGACTATTAAAAGAAAAAAAACCGAAATGGGTAGCCAAAAGGATTTTCCAAAGAGCTCTCATGTTCAAATGGACCGATTGTTCAAAACATATAGCTGAAAGCGGTATTTTTAGAAAATTTAATAAAATTATTGCTCTTGCTGATAAATTATTTGTTTCAGATTCTGATTTGTTGCGAGATTTTTGCAAAGGAATGAAAGAAGAATTAGATGCAGATATACCAGAATCTATTCGGAATGTTAAACAACGTATTATTAATTCTTCCAAAAAAATAAAAAAATGGATGACAGATCCTCGGGGTCGCGTCTGCATAAAAACTGCGCAAGGCATACACTCCATTAGTGCTTCTTTAAGTATTAATAGAGATGAAAATAATGAAGAACAAGTTTCAATTTTTATAGAATTAATTATTACCTGCATTAATAAGTTAAATAATCTATACCAACAAAATGATGCAATAGAATTGATTGATCATCTATTAACAAATTCCATCTTTGCATCTGGCATAGTTATTAGACAATCGATTATAGACACATTTATTGATTTGAAAAAACAAATTATGGAGGAAAAGAAAAATGAAAATTAAACTATTATTATCAATTCCGTTTATAGTTCTTTCTTTAAAGGGGATGCAACCATCGGATATAAGTCTTTATTTCTACTTTGGATCAAATCCAACAATAAGCACTGACGATATAAAAACTATCTATGAAACTATGGCTCCTGTTTATAATCCGGCTAATTATGAGCAAAGTCCGGTAAAAGCTTTAATGCATAAAGAACAAGCAGCAGAATACTTCAGTAAAATGAGCGAAGCATACGAAATTTTAAGAGATCAAACCCTGCGTCCAATGTACGATATTTTTGGGTTAAGTCGGGTGAGGGATTTTTTAAATAGAAAAAAAGATTTATTAGATGGTATAAAAAAAGGAACTGAAGCGTTAAATGGGTTTATTACTTATTGTCATATGCCACAATATCGTGAACAAATAAAACCGTATCATGAAAAATTATGCGTATATTGGATCCAACAATTAAATGATTGGTTAAATACTGATGTTGTACCCGAGCTACAGCGGGCCGTTGTCACTACAACATATAACGTTATTCAATTTCTTCACAGCAATAATCAGGTGCAAAATAGTGCTGAAATAATTAAATATATTGATCTAGCATTAAATTATGTGAGAGAACTTCTTCCTTTAAATGATGCGCAAGATTCTATTATAGCCCAAGAGCTTACCCAATTAAGAAATCAGTATCAATCTACCCAAAGTTCGGGATCTGGTTCTGGGTGCCAAGAAAATATAGAAGCGGGAACAATTGGAACAAAAAGACCTTTTGTGTCAATAGATGACAAACATAGAGTAAATAATGCAGTAAAGCGACTAAGGGAGTCTTCTAACGAATTACGCAACGAAAGGGAAGCAGCTTATAGAAGAGCAAAGGAAATTGAAAAAGAAGTTGAGCAGATCCGAAAATATGTGGAAGAAAAATCTTATTTTACTACAGATGGAACCAATGGGCTTACCGTAGAAGAATTTTACACTGAAATTACTAAGCGGTTAACCTTTATGAGAGACTTTCCAGAAGGTATGAGTCAGTATATTAGATCAAAATGCGATAAGTTATTTTCAGGGCTTATTATTCAAGTCGTTGATTTGTTGAGAGATCAGTTTCATTTATTTAAATCTGATGCACAAAATCAAGATAATGCTTATACATTGGGTGCGGCATTATACCATTTTGGTAAAGATCAGGTAACATATGATTCTTATGAATTTCACGATTTAAGACGTGCTCTTTATTCATTTAATTATAACTACTCGCAACAAGCACGAAGATCGCTGGGAGAGCAAATAGAGAAACTTGATAAGGCTTTAAAAGATAAAGAAAAATCTGCCCTAGAATTAGCTAAGATACTTATAAATAGGTGTAAGTATGTTCATACCCTTGCTCCTCACTATCAAAATAAAGCATTAAAACAATTTTATAAGATTGCTAAACGAATGCTCGATGAAAATGAATCAGAGTATTCTGTATTGGTAGCAAAACAACTGATGTATATGGCAGCAGCTAAATTGAAATGGGTTGATTGTTCACAAAATATAACGTTGAGTGGTATTTATAGGAAATTTAAAAAAATTAATTCTCTTTTTGAAAAATCATTTATTCCTGACATGCGAGAAATGCGTGAATTTTGTAATGCAATGAAAGAGAAATTAAATACAGATGATGCAGAATCTATAACTACGGTTAAACAAACTATTATTAGCTCTTCGGTTAAATTTAAAAAACTAACAAATATTTTTAGTAGTAATCTAAAAATTCAACGAGGTTTACATACCCTTCGCGGTTATATGGGGCCATCTGAAAGGGCTCAATCGCAAACACCTTTTACTACTTTTATCGCATTGCTTTCTAATTGTGTTCAAAAGTTAATTAAGTCTGATCAACAAAATGACGCTTTGGAATTGATTGAGAACATATTAAAATACCCAGTATTACAATACTCAATTAGCCAACCGACTAAAGAACAATTCCTTGATTTAAAAAAACAAATTATGGGGGAAAAGAAAAATGAAAATTAAACTATTATTAGTAATTCCACTTATAATTCTTTCTTTAAAGGGGATGCAAGAATCTGATATAAGTCTATATTCCTATTTAAATGTTCAAAATAATGCAACTAGAGAAGAAATAAAAAAAGCATATAAAGATTGTTCTCTTATTTATCATCCAGATAAATATGAACAAAGCTCTATACGCAATCGTATGTCAAAGCAAGAAGCTGAAGAGCATTTCAAAAAAATTAAAGAAGTATATGAAATTTTAAGTAATAATAAAACACGAAAGATGTATGATGATTTTGGTTTAAAATACGTCCGAAGTTATATTGCTCAGGAAGAAAAGAACCGGCGTGCTGCTGAAGAACCCATGGCCCAGCAACAATCTACCCAAACAGCGTTCACCGCAAAAAGGTCATCACAAACTCCTAAACAAGACGAAGCCAAGTCAAAATCGGAAGAAGATATAAAGAATGTTCTTGAAGATCTTGAGGCGGGAACTAAGATCATTAATAACTTAATTACTGAATTTTATACCTATAGTTTCAGGTTATCAGAATTAGAAGGATATTATAACGAAAAAATTCAAGAATGTATTTCATTATTAAAAATGCCCAAATACTCAATTATTAGAGACGATATTAAGAAAACAATAATAGATGTATCACAATTATTCATTGGTGTATTACTATTAAAAATGAAAGAAGATCAAAATTTGGCTCGTAATGTACTACTCCATGCAGAAGAAATTATGCAGTCTTTATACTTAGGAGTAAATGATTACAGGTTTTTTGCAGATGCTGTAACGCGCGCCCGAGAAAAATTGGCACCCAGATCGCAACCATATACTCAACAACATACTGCTTTTCAAACAAAACGACCGTCACCACAGGGTCCTAAACAAGCTGATCCTAAGCGCGTAAAAACAACTGAACCTACTGTTGATTCGAAGTTTAAACAAAGAATCGAATTTATAATTGAAGAACATAAACGTTTTAGCGATTATTTAGCGCAAGCAAGTTTTTTGAAAGAAAACGTTTTAACCTATCAAGAATTTTCCAATATGGTACAGAAAAAAATTGATTTTATTAAACCATATATAACAGGAATTCCAGAAAATTTAATTTTAGGATATAAGTTGCGTAATAGCATGTTGAGACATATTTTCCAGGCCATTTTATTATTAAAAGAAAGATACACTGAATTTAAAGAAGTTGATTGGATCATGGCCTGTGGATGGGGTAAAAATTTATGTAGTTCAGCGTTTTTTATTTATTCAATTTCAGATGATGAAGACAAAGCGGTTGTTAAGGAGCTTTCTTTGTTAAATTCTTATTTTGATAAAGAGATATTGCATTCAAAAATTAGGAATATAGATTATCACCTTCGTTCAAAAAGCTCGAATATAATTGAAGATGCGCGATTTGTACTTCACGATTATGAAAACAAAATAATTTCAGCAGATCCTATAATGCAAGATAAAGCCGCAAAGCATTTTTATAAATTTGCCAAGAAGTTATTAAAGCAATCAGAACGAGCTCTAGCAGTTGAGTTGTTAAATAGGGCACTATACTTGAGATGGTCAAATATAGATGGTATTTACCAAACAATTGAGAAAATAAAAAATCTACTTACAAAGCTAAATTATTATTCGATTATTGTAACGAATTTTTGTCAAAGTAATAGAAAAAAATTGGAAGAAAATTCGCCAGATGCAGCGCTTGCTGTTCAACAAAATATTATTAATAATAATGATCGATTGAAAAATTCGCTTTCATGCTGTGTTATTCATCGATTTCAGAATTTCATATATAGTACTTTTACAACCACAAACCCTGATTTACTGAACCTTTATTATGATTGTATTCAGTTGTTAATTAATTCTCATTTTTTAAATGAAGCTTTAGAGCTCATTAATATCGTAATTTGTCAATACGATCTGGATAAAGAAACACAGGATCGCTTTAAAGAACAATTTGATTTAATTAATCAAATGCAAGAATTAGATAAACAACTTGAAAGTCAGCCACCAATGGATTTCAATGATATTAAAGATTTTTTAAGTAAAGAATAAAAAGATTTTCTGATAATGGAGAAACATAGATGCGAAGGTTATTTATTCTCGTATTACTGCACATTACCTGTTATGCCATGGAAGATCCTTTTCATAATTATACATTAGAAGAGCAATCCAAAAAAGAATTAATTATTACCATGGAAATGTATGCTAATAATTTAAAGCATTATATTTCCCTTTATTATGATAATCAGCTCAGTTGTACACAACTTGAAGATTATTATAAGTCGCTACACGAATGGTTATATAAACAAGGTGAGTTATGCAGAGGTACGCAAATTGCGCCTATTTGTGCAGAGGAAATAATCAAAAATGGTTTTAGCATCATTAAGCTATTTGCATCACATAAAGAAGCGGAAATGCTTGAAAAAGCGGTTTACTATATTGATTCTCTAGTAAAATATATACGCCAAGGAGATTTGCGATTACATGAATTGGATCAATTAAAAAACAAGCTCAGTCAAAAATTAAAGGCATCAGTTCAAAAAGGATTGTTAAAAAGAAAAGCTACGCAAAGTCCTTGCTTATCTGTTAAAAAAAATAAAGTTGATGATGTAAATTTTTTGAAGGAAAAAAATGCTGCATTAAAGAATTACTTAAAAAGAACCTCTTATAATTTGAATGAATTTTGTAGTACGGTTACCATATCATTAGATACTATTATCGATTTATTTGATGATCTTCCTGAGCAAAAAGAAAAAGAAGAAAAGGGTTTAAGAGCACAAATACTCGCTAGTATTTGTAGAGCAATTTCTTTATTTGAATATCAATTAGAAAAATTTACTCATTATAATAGTAAAACTGCATTTCAATGCATTATTTATATATGTCAACGTGGATTACCATTTAACTCGATATGGACGCAACTGCAAGAAACGCAAGAAATTTATAAATATAAATTACAATGTATTGAAATAAAAGAACAACAAAGAAAAAAAGTAGAAGATCTAATAGATGCAATGGGCCAACAATTTCCAATCAGCAAAACGAGCCCGGATCTTAAGAATATTGCAGATGTTTTAATGGCGGAGTGCGGAAATAATGATGATCTTTCCTTGGATTATCAACAAAAAGCTCTAAAGCATTTTTATAAAGTAACAAAAAAGTTATTCCAACAAAATGATATTGAACGATTTACAACGCTGATTAATTGTGTTCTTTCTCAGGCATGGATGGAGGATCTTCATATCATTGATCGTTTTACAAAGATTTGTGATTTAAAAAATAAAAATGACGAAGCATATCAATGGGTACTAAAATTCAATGCAATTATAAAAGAACATTTTAAGAATGCGCAGGATATTGAATCTTTAAAAAATGCTTTAAACACATTACTTAATTATCAATCAGATGCTTTTCAGGTAATCAGTCGAATTTCTACCATGATTATCGTTCCTGAAGTGCTTAATGGAAGTGTTACCATAGGCATTAAAGAGGATGATCAGCAAAAAAATGATGCAAAATCAATGATTCTTAATCTCTATTATGATGGGGTACAAAAATTAATGGAAGCAGGCTTGTTTGAAGAGGCCGGAATTCTTATTAATAGTATAGCAGCTCAGGGTGATGAACTAAAAATAAATGAATTAAGAAACCAACTTGGTGATTGTATTATGGCATCATATGAAGCTACGCTTTATTTAAATTTACCTGATGATGATGCCGATACTATTATTTTGTAAATAGCACATTTCCCCATGCAGAACCATCAAACGCTTCAAGCGCGACATGAAACCCTTGGGTATTAAGCCATTCTTTAACTTCACCATATAATGGTGCATTTTTGTATCGTTGTACCAAATTAATTTCAATGTATAGTGCTGTGGTCTTTCTAATGAGATCAATGCCGCCCTGTAATGCACTAAGCTCGCCGCCTTGCATATCCAGCCATAAAAAATCTATTTTATCAATTTTGTAACGTTGTGCCCATTGATCGAGCGTAATAGTAGTTACTTCAATGGGGGTGAAAACTATTTCAGGAGAAAGAAGATCTGTAGGTTCCAGTAAGGAGCTTGTTGCGGTCGATCTGCCGCTGCTCATGAAAAAATTACGTATACCTGATGTATTGGAAAGGGCTAATTGATAACAATAAATATTGGAATAAGATGCTGATTTTGTCGCTAATTGTGTAAAAAGGGCTGGGACTGGTTCAAAGGCATGAATAGTGCTTGTGGGCCATATCTGCACCATTTTTATGGAATCACGGCCTATATGAGCACCTGCTTCAACAATGATGGGATTGGCAGGCATATAGCGGGCGAGTATATTTTTGGGAATATTTTTAGTATTCATATTATTCATTGACTTTACTAATGGCCGTTACTATCGTAGATACTAAAAGTAAAAAAGTAGAAGGATACAATGAAAAAGACCCTCACAATAGCTATTTTTATAATTTATTTACAGTTTATCGCATATGGTAATGCCTGGCAATTGCGGCTTATTCCCCTTACCAAAGATACTATGACAGGGGAGTGGAGTGCTTTATTATGTCATGATCTTCGTTATGGCTGTATGGAATTAAGTAAGCCAATGGTATTGGAGGCTGTAAACAGTTCCGAAATTAGTACTTTTTTTTCTGTTGCTACCAATGGATCATATGCCTATAGCGCGCAAGATTTAGAAAAAAAATGCTGCTCTTTTCGTTTATCTAATGGAGATCTTATTTGCTATATTCCAGTACCGTATATTTCAGCAGGATTAATTAATAAAAAGGCACATGAATCATCTGATCTAACTGTTACTAAAAATAATTTTGTCTGGTTGCCTATACATGAGATATTACAGCGGCGCACTATAGTAAAATCGGCTCATGGTCGATCGATAGCATATATGTTGGAATTGGATATAAAAAAATATTTTAAAGAACATTGGTATACTACCGTATTACCAAAAATGGCTACCGCTCCTATGGCGCCTTTAAAAGATCAACCTATGAATCTAGCTGCTAAAAATGTTCAAAGACGTTATGAAGTGAGTAAAAAAATGAGTAGCACCAACAGTGTGCCGCACAAAAAACCGGTAGCTTCACCGGTTAAGGAACCAAAGCAACCACAGCAAAAATCTCAAGTAGCTATCAAAAAAAATATTCCAACTCAAAAAAAGAATCAGTTAGTTATGATCAAAGGGAAAGTCCCTAATGAAAAACGCGAATTAGTTATGATTAAAGGAGAAATTCCTCCAAATGAAAAAAAGAATCAAATAATTATGATTAAGGGGAACGTTTCTACATAAGTCGGCATTACCATATAAAAAAAAGGAAGTATTGTGAAAAAAATGACATATCAGTTATTGCTGTTTGTTATGGTGTGGTTTCCTCTTACTTATAGTTGGCAAGGACATGTAATACCTATTGCTTTTGATAATGGTCTATGGAAAATTTTATTAGTGCATGATAGAAATGTGCTTCTTTGGAGTGATTTCAGAAAGGATGGTACTGGCTCTCGTAAAAAAGGAAATGTAATTGCGGCTCAAGCATTAGCAGTGCAAACCAATAATATGTATCATGTTAACCCGGCAGATTTAAAATATTTTCCGATAATAGAAGAAAAGCGTGGACGGGTTTATTTTGTTAAAGTTCCATTTATCAGAGGTAAAGAACTTTATGAAAATGCCCGCACAGCGGCTAAAGATGATTTTGCATGGGTGGCTATAGCAGATATTGTTGCTGGTAAGTTACTACAAACACCGCGCGGTAAGCCAATACAAGTAGGTAAAACAACTAAAGAAATTTTACAATTTATCAAAAATTATTATGAAGCTATATTAGCAGCATTAACGGAGCCAATTGAAGCAATGCCTTCTGCTAAAAATTGCTGGCTTAATATTCCCGGTGCTATTTATTTTTATGAAAGTGGTAAACCGTATTTTGAGTTTACTAATTTTGCGCGCTATCCAGTAGTACTTGATGGTGAGCAGTGGCCTACCACTGAACATTATTATCAAGCTCAAAAATTTATTCATCATCCGGATTTGCAAAACAAAATAAGAAACTTAAAAACGCCACGAGAAGCATTAGATTTTGCACGTAGGCATAAAAATGAAATTGACCCCGATTGGCATGATCGCAGTATTTCTGTAATGCTAACCGCAGTACGTGCTAAATTTAATCAACATGCTACGTTACAGAAACTATTAGTAGATACGGGGAACGTTACTATAGTAGAAAATGCCGGCCAACATGATAATTTTTATGGTGCCGGTGCTGATGGCAAAGGAAGAAATGTATTGGGTCAGATATTGATGCGCGTGCGTGCTGAATTACAAGGTGTTGTTGATCCAGGAGATGATTTTATATGTTACCCAAATGCAGCAGATTATTTTGCTGGTAGTAATGGTGAGGTATGTACTGCGGGTATTGTAACGAGGCCGCAAACAGAGCAGCGGATGCAGCCTCAAGAAAGTGAACTTGAAAAAAAATTAACAACTCTTAAATCGGCACTCAATAATCTGCTAGCTTTATTAACAGGATCTAGTTCATCAAGTCGTGGGCATTATTCATTATGGCGAGTTACTAGAAGTTAAAAGGATATCGTATGAATAGTAAATTATTAATAATATGTTCATTGCTCATTAATTGTTCAATGCACGCGGCAATGATACGCGTTTTACCGGTGACGCTGTTTCAAGGGGAATGGTATGGACTATTTGCTCATGAATCAAAAGAGCCTGATTTAAATAAAGGATGGACCGACTTTAAGGGATTAAAAGATGATACTCGCAACAATGAAGAACAGGCCATTGATATTGTTAATAAGCAAACGAATTATACTTTGGCCATAACGCAAGAATATTTTCAGAAATGGGTTGTTGGCGTGGAGCTAGAAAAAAGTTTGTTATATGTGATTAAATTCCAGCTGCCAAAAGATTATACATTAGACAAAATACAAGAAACATTAATTCTACTTACACCTAAACAATTCCAATATGATCTATATGCATTTATCCCTATTAACAAAATTATTAACAATAAAAAAATATCCCTCTCACTACGAAGAAAAGAAGATATTATTGCTGGAAGAGAAATTGCCTTAATGATTAATAATGCACAAATTAATGACGATATCAAAAATATTTTGCAACTTAATTGGTCCAAAATACGTCCAGAGATTATAAAATTAGATTGGAAAAATAAAGGAATTAGTAGTGAACTCCCCATTGAGGCTAAAAAACCAACCAGCACAAAACCAATGGTGAAAAGCCCAATAGAACGAGAATTGATGAGACTTAAATCAAGCTTAAATGATTTATATAATGCATTACCCACGCTATCCTATCCTGAGTATGAACCAGAAATATATAAGAAAAAAGAAATGAAAGAACTGGAAGAGCCTGAAGAAGAAGAAAGCAGAGGTTGGCTCAGTTTGTTCCAGTGGGCTGGGCAATTTCAATAAAAAAGGATACTAATGAAGAAGCAAATACTGGTATTTTTAACATTAATTTTTTTTAGCCATCATATGAATGCATGGCAGGTACGCTTATTGCCGGTTACGTATTATGAAGGCGTATGGTATGGATTATTTGGCCATGAAAAGGGAAGTGCTGATTGGCAAACAGGGTGGACGGATTTTTACGCGCACGGTTTGTTGTGGCAGGATGCGGTAAAGCTTATTATTGGCGAATATAATAAACAAACGCTTGATTTAACCAATATGACCAAAGAGTATTTAGAGAAATGGGGAGTACCCATCAAATTGAAGTCAGATGTAATGTATTTTGTATATTTTCAATTGGCAACATTACCTGAAAATTTTCAAAATAATCTAACGCAAGCGCTTTATGAAGGTGGAAATATAATTAACGCAGCTGCCCTTATACCAATTGATAATATTATTAATAATGAACCTATCAAGATTGAAGATCTTGTATTGAAGGGGGTAGGCCGAGAAATAAGTATGATTACTCTTGATAATATTCAAGTTAATGATGATATAAAAGAAATTTTACAAAATAATTGGCAACAAGCGCATAAAGAACTTCGTAAAAAACTTTATGAAATAGCTGTCGGAGAACCCGGTTTGGCTATTCCTGAAGAACCTAGACGCGCTCATGTAGTAAGAAGAAAATTAGGTACTGAACAGAAAACATTGCCATTTACGGCGCTATTAGATTCTTTGCGTACGAAATTACAATCTTTGCGGCAAGCATTACGTTAAATATAGAAAATGTCATCATGAGGAACTTGCGTCCGACTTCGCCAAGGCTACGACGGATTTCTTAATAGCAAGTGCGTGTCCGGCGGAGTTTTAACGGAGACGGAACGTAATGATCCAGTGAATAAAATTAAAACATTATAACTGGATTCTTACGCTAACGCTCAGAATGAGAGGCGTTAGCGCATTATGTTGATTTTTTAGTGCTATAACCACATTCTTTATTAGGACATTGCAAGGTAATTGAACCGTCCTTTTCATATTTTTTAAGTAAATAAGGACTTTTGCATTGTGGGCACTCTATTTCTTCAATATCATCAAAAATAACAAATTTACATTTAGGGTAATTTTTACAGCCCCAAAATGGTTTGCCTTTCCATTGCTTTTTGATTATTTCGCCACCATCAAGTGGGCAAGGAAATGATGCTTTAACTTGTTGTATGTACTTACAATCGGGATATCCTGAACAAGCTACAAAAGGACCATATTTTCCAACCACCGTGCGCAATGGTTTTCCGCATTGGGGACATTTTTCTTCTAATAATTTAGGTGCTTCCATTGCTACCAATTCTATTGAGCCATCTTCTTTGCGTTTAAAATTACTCGTGAAAGTACATTCAGGATAATTAAGACACCCAATAAAATGGCCTGCTTTACCAACACGAATAGCCAGGTCCCCCGTTTTACATTTAGGACACTTCATGCCAATAGGTTCAGCTGGACGTCTAGCTTCACCACGGAAGGTATCAAGATCTTTTTCAAAAGCATCATAAAATTCTTTTAATAAAGTATCACGCTCCAGCGTACCATGGGCAATTTTATCTAAATCACCTTCCATAATCGCGGTAAATTTATAATCCATTATTTTAGGTAAATTTTCGGTGAGCATTTTAACCACGGTCATACCAAGTTCGGTGGGACTAAACCTTTTTTTACTATCAAGCGTAGTATATTCGCGTGTTCTAATAGTGTTTAAAATAGTCGCATAGGTACTTGGGCGCCCAATACCTTCTTTTTCAAGCTCTTTAACTAAGGAAGCTTCTGTAAAGCGTGGCGGTGGTTGGGTAAAATGCTGCTTTGGGGTAATTTTTTTCAAATCAAGCGGCGCTTTTGCTTTAATATCTTTTGGTATCACCACTTTTTGTTCTTCTTCATCTTCATCAAGCCCATATACCTTTAAAAAACCATCAAATAAAAGGGTAG
Source organism: Candidatus Babeliales bacterium (assembly GCA_963722075.1). GTDB lineage: Bacteria > Babelota > Babeliae > Babelales > JANWKD01 > CAVRJM01. Next base: position 317,519 of record CAVRJM010000001.1, read on the forward strand.
AACCAGTAATTTTAAAGGTAAATTTATCACCAATTATAGTGACCGTTCGTTGTGCGTATAATGCAGGTTTCATTTGACAAGCAACAAACCGTTGCCAAATTAGTTCATATAATTTTGCCGCATCAGAAGAAAGATATTTTTTTGCGTATTCGGGTGTAATTGCAATATTAATTGGACGAATTGCTTCGTGTGCATCTTGTGCTTTACCACCCTTAACATATACGTGCGCTTTAGGGGGTAAATAATTCTTGCCAAATTGTTTATCAATAAAGGTGCGCGCTTCTTTAAGAGCGACCTCTGAAATGCGCAATGAGTCGGTTCGCATATAGGTGATGAGCGCTACAGGAGTAGTTTCATCCTCAAGCGGAATACCTTCATATAAATTTTGGGCAACTTGCATGGTCCTCTTTACCGCAAAACCCAAGCGGTTATAGGCAGCTTGTTGCAAGGTACTGGTCATAAAAGGAGCATTAGGATTTTTAAGCCGCTGTTTGTCTTCAACACTATCAACGATAAAAGACGTTTTTTTGAGTTGATCTTGAATTTTTTTTGCTTCTGTTTCAGAGGGTATCTCGGCCTTTTTCTTATTGATATGGGTTAGCGCGGCTGAAAACGTTTCTTTTTCATAACCAAATAACCCGGTAATTGACCAATATTCTTCGGGTTTAAAAGCGCGAATGGCTTCTTCGCGATCGCAAATTATTTTAAGAGCAACCGATTGAACGCGTCCTGCTGAGAGCCCTTTGGTTATTTTTCTCCATAAAATTGGCGATACTTCGTAGCCTACCCAGCGATCAAGAACGCGTCGTGCCTGTTGCGCGGCTACCTTTTGCATGTCAATATCATAAGGATGTTCAATAGCCTCGATAATGGCAGGCTTGGTTATTTCGTTAAAAGTGATTCTATGGATTTTATTCTTATTCTTTATAACCTTTTTAATTTCCTGTGCAATATGCCAGGCAATAATTTCACCTTCTCTATCAGGATCGGGGGCTAAAAAAACCTCATCAGCACTTTGAGCAGCTTTACAGATATCGTTAATGACTTTTTGCTTATTCTCTAAAACCACATAATCTATGGTAATGCCATCGTTCATATCAATACCCAGCTCTTTTGAGGGTAGATCCTTGATATGCCCTATAGTAGACATTACCTTGAAGTCTTTATCCAGAAATTTAGAGATGGTCTTAATTTTTGCTGGTGATTCTACAATTAATAATTTTTTCATAGGCCTCTTTTTTTAAGAGCTCAAAATAATTTATATATAATAATAGATTTAGCGTATTAAACAATATTGTAATTTTTTTTCAATCAATATAGGCTCTTTTTACTTAATAATAAATTAATTATTTTCAAAATGTCAAATATTTGTAAAAAACAAAGAGGGAAATGCTAATGTTAACTGCAAATGGAAATTCAGGTAATAATGTTTCTAATATTACTAGTAATATTAGGGAATTGCTGGGTATATGGAAAGAGACCTTTTTTTACCTATTTAATAAGAAGCTTTGGTTGGTAAGCTTAAAAACGGCTTTGGGGACCTACCAGGTGCTTTTTTACCAATTCTGGTGGCTTATAGCGTTATGCTTGGGTATTCAGCTTCTGGTTTGGAACTACCTGTTTTTAAATCTGACCAGTTATTTATGGCTCTTATCCTGGACTTTTATGGCTCTTATTATTTTTCTTTTAATACGCGCTTCATTATGTAAAAAGGACTACAATTATTTTCGTAGTTTTATTAAAGCTAATTATATTTTTTTTATTATTATAACCACAGGATTTTTAACCTGTTGGGAATTTTTGTGGTTAAGCTATATGGAAGGTAGTTATTGGGCAATACTATTGTTATATTTTTTGGTGGTGCCATTATTTTGCATCTACACTTTTTTTTATCTTGATACAATTTCCATTAGATTAAAGATAAAAAGAATGGGGAGTGCATTACTATTTCTTTTTTATACATTTCCCTATGTAATGATCATTGTATTAGCGACAATTATTCTTTATCTTATTTCAATATTTATGCTGGTACTATGTATGTATGCTTCAAAATACTTTGAAATAATATGGTGGTTTTATCCGCTGATGTCCAGCCTATTTACACTTGCTGATGCTTTTTTTGCACCAATTTTTTTATCTTTCATTAATACCATTTATACTAAGCAAGTGCATGATCATTATGACTTATATGCATTACAGTAAGGTAGGTATATGACTATAATAAGAACATTATTTTTCTATTTCTGTTTTATTATTGCGGTGGTAGTGGCATTGATCCCCTGCTTTTTCTTATCATTATTGCCTGCTTCAAAGCGGTATGATAATAAAGTATATTTTTTCTTCATGCATCTTTTTTATCGCCTCTGTTTATTTGGTACCTGGTTACCAATAACGGTAATCGGCAAAGAAAATATGCCTGTTGATGGTTCCATTATAATTGCTAATCATCAATCAGCTTTAGATGTTGTGTTAATCGGTGCTCTTTTAGGATATAAACCACATTTGTGGATGTTTAAAAAAGAACTCCTTAAAATACCGCTGTATGGGATTATGGCAGGTAGGATGAATGTTGCGGTGGATAGGGATTCGCCGCGCAAAGCACTTGTTAGTTTATTAGACGGAGTTAGATTAATCAAAGGAACTTCAAGAAGTCTTATTATTTTTCCTGAAGGAGGTCGGTATGCTGATGGGAGGGTACATGAATTTTTATGGGGATTTGCTATTATTGCAAGAAAAACGGGGTTTCCCGTTACGCCGGTGCTTATTCAGGATGCATATAAGGTATACCCTGCAGGAAGTTTTTTTATGAACTATCATCCGATAACCGTAGTAGTTGGTAAACCGTATACATTAGAACCTGATGAATCTGATGAGCAGTTTATTGGCCGCATCAGTACTTGGTTTATTAATCCAAAGGGATAATACATGGAATTGCTATTTTCGCTTATGTACCCGAAAATTTTTGCTAGTTTACTACTTATTATTATAGCGGCCATATGGTATCGGCTGCGATTATATCAACCAGTGACCTACTTGTATCCGGTAGCAGGGGCGTTATTAACAGCAGGGTATGCATCACGTGGTAGTTTTCATAAAGTAGTTCTTTTTTTACGCGTAATAAGTTTATTGTTGTTAGCATTGTTAATTACAAAACCGCGTCTTATTGATTACCAATCAATAATTCATGGGCAAGGCATTGATATGATGCTGGTACTTGATGTTTCTAATAGCATGCATTTGGTTGATGATCCTTCAAATCCACAAACTCGTTTAGAAGTAGCAAAACAAGAGGCAATAAAATTTATAGATAAAAGAGAGTTTGACCCTATTGGATTAGTTATTTTTGGTAAAGTTGCGCTTTCCCGCTGCCCGACAACGCTTGATAAAAATATTCTAAAATCGATTATTAATGATATTACAATTGGCACCATTGACGGACAAGGAACCGTATTAAATACGGGCATTATAATGGCGGTGAATAGGCTAAAAGATGCAAAAGGTGTTTCTAAAGTAATGGTAGTACTCACCGATGGAACTCCTTTTGGTGATGATAAAACTGAAGAGCAAGCGATTGCAGTTGCAAAAAAATATGGTATAAAAATTTATACGATTGGAATCGGTCATGATGGGATTATGTATGTTCATACTCCTTTTGGGCCGCAACCAATACAAGGTGTTGATAAAGAACGTTTACAAAAAATAGCTCAAGAAACTGGTGGTAGGTTTTTTGAAGCAAAAAAACCTGAAGATATGCAAGCAATATATAACACAATTGATCAGTTAGAAAAAAGAGATTATGAAACAACGATCTTTAATCATTACTATGAATTTTTTAAACCATTTTTAATTGCGGTATTTCTTACCATTTTTGTGGAATTGTTATTAGCCTCATTTATATGGTTTACGGTATGAAACAGCTACTTTCTCAAGTGCATTGGGCATCAGCACATAATATAAAATACCTGCCGCTTATTGTAATCGCAATAGGCATTAGTATATGGCAATATTACAAACGACATTATGCAATAAGCGTACTGGCAAGCCCAGCATGGAGTACACTTTTAATCGCGCATTTTTCGCAAAGCCGTCACTATATTAAACAAGCGTGTATCATTATAGGCTTATGCATGTTATTTATGGCATTGTTACAACCACAATGGCATAAAAAAGAGGAGCCAATTACTCAAAAGGGAAGGGATGTTTTTATTGCGTTTGATATTTCAAAAAGTATGCTTGCTGAGGATGTATCGCCAAATCGACTTACGGCGGCCAAGACAAAAATAAAACAATTGATGAGTATGCTTTCATGTGAGCGCATCGGATTAATGCTCTTTGCAGGATCTCCGGTTATTCAATGTCCTTTAACAACTGATTATGATGCTTTTTTAATGTTTTTAAACCAAATAGATCATAATACGATCTCATCAGGCACAACGGCGATTGATAAAGCAATTCAAAAAGCATTAGAGCTCTTTAATACAAACCAAGGCCAAGCTCATAATAAGGTATTACTATTATTTACCGATGGGGAAGATTTTTCCAGCAATTTATCGGCTATCAAAGATGAAGCACAGCGATTGGGTCTTCGCATCATAACCGTGGGAGTAGGGACTTCAGCAGGAGCACCCATACCATTACTAGATGCAAATCAAGAAAAGCGAGGGTATCAACTTGATGAAAAAGGTAAAGTTGTTATTTCGGCGTTAAATGAAGGTATTTTAAATAGTTTGGCACACAATTTAAATGGATTATATGTTCAAGTAACCAGCGATGCAACTGATTTAAAAAAGATTGTTTCTTATATTGAGCATATAGAAAAAGAAAAATTTGAAGATAAAAAGGTGCAGACATTGCAAGAACAATACCATTATTTTAGTGCTATTGCGTTTATATGTTTTTTGCTTGAATGGATGCTATGAAAAAATTTATTTTTATGATTGTTTCGTTACTATTTTTTTTATCTGTTAGAGCGGTGTTTGAGACAGATCGCGCAATGAAAGCTTATCATAACAATGATCTTAATGGTGCCCAACAATTATATGATACTCTATTGGTAAAAAACCCTGATCATTATGAAGGTTTATATAATTCTGGAAAATTGGCTTATAAACAACAGAATTTTGCGCAATCAGCTGCTTATTTTGAAAAAGCCGCGCATATAAAAACAGCTCCTTCGGGTTTAAAAGAGCAGGCTTTTTTTGATTTAGGTAATAGCTATGCACAAATAAAAGAATGGCAAAAGGCATTGACTGCTTTTGAACATGTATTAACTATTAACCCAGATAATGAGTATGCAAAAAAGACTGTTGAGCGTATAAAACAAATTATCGAGCAGGAGAAGCAGCAACAAGAGCAAGAGAAAGAGAATAACGATAATAACAATGATGACAAAAAAGAAGATAAAAAAGAATCTCAAGAAAATAATGAAAATCAGCAACAAGATGATAATCTCCAAGAAAATCAAGACACAAATCAGCAAAACAAAAACAAAGAAAATCAAAATAAGTCAAAAGAACAAAGTGGCAATGACCAATCATCAGGGCAAGATAAAAAGGATGAGCCAGATAGTAATCAAGCAAATAATCAAAAACAACAGCAACAAGAACAAGATAAGCAATCAAAAAAGCAAGAAGAGCAAAATATGCAAAAGGGCCAGCCTGATAAAAATCAAGCAGGTAATCAAAAGCGAGATCAAGGGATGTCAGCAATGAATGCTCAAGAAGATAAAAAAGATGCAACCAATAAGGCCGATTATGAAACGCTTTTATTGCAAGCAGTTGAACAAGCAGATTCGCGTATGTCAAAATTATTATTGCAGCAACAATTAAATAATGAGGCGTTGCCATATGGTCAAAAAAATTGGTAAATTAACTATTTTTTTACTATTTATACCATTTTTTATGCTGTCGGCTCATCAGGAATTAGTGATTCGTGTCATTAATAAAAATGGCCAATCAGTTACCCAACTGAGTATGGGAGTTCCTTACACCTTACAAATTGAAGTGGCGGGTAATCAAAACCTATCAACCATAACCATTCCTGGGTTAGAACACTTTTATTCTGAATTTTGCGGAGCTAGCAGAATAAAAGAGATGTCCCGCAGTAAGACTATTTATGAATATGTTATTCGTGCTGATAAACTAGGATCCTTTACGCTCGGACCTATCGAAGTTTCATATTCAAATGGCAGCATAGTCACTTCAAATGTTTGTTCATTAGAGGTACATAAAAATGAACAGTCGCCGATACATATTGAATTAAAAATAGACGAGCAGCGTTGTTATGTGGGGCAACGAATTGGGGGCACCATAGTAATCGATGCACCCAAGGAAATTCAGCTGGTGAGTGTACAAATTCCTCAACTTGATCCTGCTCTAGGTAAAGTAACAAAGGCAAGTGAACTAACGCATTCATCAATAATAAAAGATGGTAAAAGAGTTGAACAATATGAACTTGCCTTAGAATTTATTATTTCTAAAGCAGGTTCATATAAAGTACCTCCCATTGAAATAACAGCAGCGGTACCCGTTAAAAGAACAAATTCGATGTGGGGATTTGGTTTATCATATACTAATATGCAAGAACAATTATTTCGTTCAGAAGAAATGGTTTCATTTCATGTTGAACCGTTACCAGATCCTTCTATTTCGGTGCATGGTGTTGGTAATTTTGATTCATTTTCTATGAATGCTGATCATGCAACGGCATGTGTAGGAGAAGCAGTTGTGGTGACATTGCATTTGGTAGGAAAAACAGGTGTAGCAGACGTCATCTCATTGCCGCTTGAATTACCCTCTTGCCTCAAATATTATGAATCAAAATCGTCAATTCAAACACTCTCCAATGGTATGCTTAAAAAATCATTTGAATATATCGTGCAGGCTTTAGAATCGGGTGATTGTGAAATTCCTGCGCAATTATTTATTTTTTTTGATCCCATTAAAAAAAGTTATCGTAGGTTGAAGACACAAAAAATTGCGCTTTCTATTACTGCTAATGTAAAAAAAATGAAACCACTAGACGATAGAAGTCCCCAAGAAATGCAAGACGTTTCGTATCTTCCCTTAAATACTGATGGGCCGATTATTTATCATGGAATGCGCTCATTATCTCATATCTATTTTGTATTCGCGCTTCTTATATGGGTTCTATTAATTAGTGTATATGGCGTTAAAAAATATCTATTTTTGCCAAATGGGTATTGGTTTAATAATCGTAAACGTGTTGCAATTAAAGCGCTTAAAAAAAAATTAACTGCTATAAAACAAAATAAGAATTATGCATACTTATATACTATTTTTGTTGAGTTTTTTGCTAGTCGATCGGACGTTGCATTGGCAGAAATTGATGCTGATCGTATCAATAAAATACTGAAAGCAGCGGGGTTTATGGCACCCGCTCTTGAGCAATGGAATAGATTCTTTCAGGAATTAGCTCAGCAGGCATTTTTTAATGCACAGACAGATAAAAATCTTATGTTAGATTTATTAAATCGAGCATATGTTTGGATTGATCAATTTGAAGAAAAATTATGAAGTTAATACTAGTTTTTTTTATCCTAATTACTGCTTATAGCTCATGTAATGCCACTGCTCAGGAACTTTTTTTACAAGCAAATAATGCATATAAGAAAGGCAATTTTAGCCAAGCGCTTGATGCATTTAATGCTATTGATAATAAGGGAGCGGCTGTTTGGTACAATATGGGAAATGCCTATTACCATCTGAATCGATATGTTGATGCGCTTATTGCATGGAAACGAGCATTAAAATATGATGGTTTTCATTTGATAGATGCTATTAATGCAAATAGTGATTGTGCTTATGATAAACTTGAAATAAAGCAATCGTATGGATATTTGGATTGGGTAACGAAGGAAATTAATAGACGTTCCCTTTTTTTCTGGCAATTTATTTTTTTATGCTCATTATATGGCTTTTTATTAGTATTATATGGGGTAAAGAATAAAAAATGGTTGATTTTTATTTGCTTGTTAGTGATCAATAGTACCGGAATAGGATTAATTGTTCGATGGCAAGAGCGGAATTGTCAAACGGGGATAGTTATAAGCGATACGTTTTTAGTGGCGGGTAATGACGAACAGTTTTCAAAAATAGGAGCATTAAAACCGGGGCAAGAAGTTATTATTAAAGAAAAGAATCAATCATGGTGCAAAGTAGCCGTTGATAATCAGATTGGATGGATTTTAAATAATAATGTTGAGTTTATTTGAGTATGCTAAGCAATGAATTATAAAGAATTAACGCAATATTTTTCACCTATTTTTGTAATTTCCCTTTCAAGTGTAATGTTCGTCATAACGGGATTATTAATTTTTGAATATCGTTTTTTTAAAGAGCAATCACGGCGCATGCAAGAACTGCAAAAAGATTATCAACAATATATTGGTGTTTTTAAACAAAATTTATATGCGCAGCAAAAAAAAAATGATGGTGCTCAAAAAGAGATCGTTACCGATGAAAGTAATAACATTAATCTCGTTAATCGTGAAGCAATGTATCTAAAAAAATCAGCGCTTGCCTTTGGTAAAACACACAATTTAGAAAAAGTTATTAAGCCATTGTATGAAGGATGTAGTTGGGATGCTAGTTATGTAGCGCAAGCAATTAATCATCGTTTGGAAAGTGAACCCAAGAAAGTAAAAATAAAACAAGAATCGGTAAATTATTACCCGGTTGATTTTACCCTATCATGGCCTATTAATAAAAATCAATTTTGGATTAGTTCCCATTATGGACCACGTAAAAACAGTTTTCATTTTGGCGTTGATCTAGCAGCGCTTAAAGGAACGCCCGTGTATGCTGCTAGTGAAGGCGTTGTTATTGAGGCATCATATACCCCCAAAGGATATGGTAAATCAATTGTTGTTGATCATAAGAAATGTAAAACGCGTTATGCGCATTTACATGAAATGTATGTTAAAGTAGGAGACTGGGTTACGCGCGCACGGCCTATTGGAAGTGTAGGCAAAACGGGATTGGTAAAAGGTAAGAAGCCTGAGCATTTACATTTTGAGGTTATAGATCTATTTGGCAAGCGTATTAATCCTTTGTATATTTTAAAATGAATGATTAAATGAACGTATTAATGAGCTAGAACAAAGCTTATACAAAATAATAATCGAAAGAGCATAATGAATTATATTCATCGTTTTTGGAAATGGATGCATCGTCCTAATAAATCAAAGATAGCACAATATATTGAAACAATTGTTATTATTGTTCCTATTGCATTTGTAATACGAACTTATTTTTATGGGTTGTATCAAGTTCCAACAGGTTCTATGGAAACTACTATGCTTGTTGGTGAGCGTTTTTTTGCCGATAAGTTTACTATTCTTTTTACGCCACTTAAACACGGTGATATTATTACCTTTAATGACCCAAAATTTGATTATTCGGATAATTATTATATGGATCTTTTCCAGCGCTATGTATGGGGTCCTTCTAATTGGACCAAACGGTTGATCGGATTACCCGGAGATCATATTAAAGGCGTAATGGAAGATGGAAAGCCGGTTGTTTATCGAAATGGTCAAAAACTTGATGAGCCATATGTTAATAAATTTCCGTTAATTGGTGTTTATGTAGAAGGCAAAATGCCGCCGTGGGAAGTACGCTCATATGATGAAGCGTATAGTTTTGAACAACAACCATATTATAGAATGAGTCCGGTTGATGTAGAACTAGCTAAAAAATTGATGGAACGATATGAGCAAGAATGGATGAGAAAACCATATACACCAACCTATGATGGGTATCGTAATATTGATGAATTTGATGTACATTTGGGCGCTCAAGAAATATGGGTAATGGGTGATAATCGAAAAGGAAGCTATGATTCACGCTATTGGGGACCATTAGATATAAAATTAGTACACGGCAAAATTCTTATTCGCTTATGGTCAATCGATAGTAATGAATCATGGTTTATTAGTGATCTTATTAAACATCCAATCGATTTTTGGACCCGCGTGCGCTGGAGTCGATTCTTCCAATTTGTATATTAAACAACTTTTTTAAGGATAGATTTGATGATTATTATTTCATGTATTAATAACATACTGTTATTGGTGTTAGCATTTTTTTTATCAGGATGCCAAAATGCTGATACCAAAAAAGCGCCATCTTTTGTTATTGTGAACGTGCTTGATAAAGAATACTTTGATGATTGTCATATCAAGGGATCAGTACATGTTCCTTTTGGTGATTTAAAAGAATATGCACTACAATATTGGGATAAGGATAACACGCAAATAGTGATTCATTGCAGCAACTATTCGTGCGGTGCAAGTTTTGAAGGATATAAAATAGTATCGCAACTAGGTTTTAAAAATGTGTGGGCTTTTGAAGGCGGTACTGCCGAAGCAAAAGAAGCTGGCATTCCAGTGGAAGGACCATGTAGTGAACCGTATTTAAAAGAATATAAAAAACCTGAACATTATGTAGAACGTCAAGCAGTTGCAACAATTTCTGTTGAAGAATTGAAGAAAAAAATGGAAGAATTTGCGATAAAACCATAATCGTGATATTATTGCGTGGGTAAAAGGTGATTGGCGGCATAGCCAAGTGGTAAGGCATGGGACTGCAAATCCTTGATCCCCGGTTCGAATCCGGGTGCCGCCTCCATGTAGAAGTAAAATCATTGAATTATTAGCCGGGGTGGCGGAATGGTAGACGCAAAGGACTTAAAATCCTTCGGAGGTTTCTCCGTGCCGGTTCGAGTCCGGCCCTCGGCACCAGTCATTTCCTTCAGAAATGCCTGGCAGGCCAGTCACGCCATAGCTCAAAATGAGCGAAGACTGTCCGTCATAATTTTTTAGTGCGTGAAGAACAAATAAAAAACGAATTTTAAAAAAAAATTTGACAAATTTATTACACATACTATTGTACAAATAAGTACTAATATTTTTCACCGTAATAATTAAGGTAAAATAAATAAATTTAAGCTGATAGCTTACAAAGGAAAGCATATGAATAAAGCGATGTTAGTTGAACGCATGGCGAAATTATCTAAAGAATCTAAAGCAACTGCTAAAAGATGTTTAGAAGCTTTTATGGATGCAGTTGGTGAAGTATTGAAAAAAAATGGGCAAATTACCTTAACTGGATTTGGTAGCTTTTCAGTAATGAAAAGAAAAGCTCGTATGGGCGTGAATCCAGTAACCCGTAAAAAAATGCAAATTCCTGCAACTAAAGTTCCTAAATTTAAGGCAGGAAAAGAGCTTAAAGGATTAGTTGCTAAATAAAAATATTTAGTTAATCAAAAGCTGGTAAGAGGAAGAATAAAAAATTTATTCTTCCTCTTTTTTTTTGTTTATTGCAACTCTTTGATAATTGTGAGTATACTTTCTATAGCTTAATATAGATCGATAAAAATTTTCGAACTATACCTCATTTTTATAGTAAATTGCCAGAATAAGGATTATTGCATGTCCCGCGCTACTAAAGTACAAGCAAATTGGTTTGATGTGATGAAAGATAAAATCACTAATTTTTTTGAATCATTTGATTTTTCTAATGAAAATTTGATTCGTATAGCAATTGCAACAGGAATTGGTTTTGGACTTGGTATTTCGTTTAAAAAATTTGGGTCATTAATCTTTATTGGTATTGTTCTTACAGCACTTTCTTTATATGGTCTTGAACAATTTGAGTTTATTACGGTTAATTTAGAAAAAATAAAATTTTTTTTAGGTTTCACGTATAAGGCCACTTTATATGATGTGGTAAATATATATCTTGATTGGATAAAAAATCATATGATTTTATCAGTAAGCTTTTGCATAGGCGTTCTTGTTGGTTATAGAGTAGGATAGAGGTACATACAATGAACAAAGGGTTTGTAGATGAAATTTGTTCAATCTTACAAAAAAATAAGGTTATTTCTCCTCAAGAAGCAAATGATTTAAAAAAAAATTTTGCAAACCGATCTCAAATAGCCTTTGATGATTTCTTACTGGAAGAAGGCTTGGTTACTAAAGAAGACATATTAAAAGCATTAAGTAGTTATTATCAGGTTCCATACATTGATCCCGTTGGCTATTTCTTTGATCACTATTTATTAGTGAAATTCCCTAAAGATTTCTTACTCAGAAATTTAATAATACCGATTGAAGTCTTAGAAGATACTATATTAATGGTTGCTGCTAATAATCCTTCAAATGAAAATTTACTGCCGCTTATAGGGAAATATGTTTCCTACGATATTGAATTTCGGGTGGCCATTGCTTCTGAAATTGTTGAAAGCGTAGAAGATTTTTATGATAAATCACTAACAGATTTGCCGCTTGATGATGAGGCAGTGCCTGAAAAACAAAAAGAAATTGAAAAAGAAGCGCAAGAAATGATTGATGAAAGCCCTGAGGACTAAACACCATGCTTGGGGTAGTAGCCAATAAAGACACATCCTCAATCATTCAACAAGTTGACGACATTATTATTGCAGCTGTACAGCGCAATGCTTCCGATATTCATTTGGAATCACAGTTACATGGTTTTTTAATTCGCTTTAGAATTGATGGTATTTTAAACGATTATCAACGCATAAATTCATTATTTTCATTACAGATTATTTCACGAATAAAGATTTTAGCTCATATCAATATAGCTGAAAAGCGCCTTCCACAGGATGGAAAATTTCAAATAACCTACAAAAACAATACCATAGATTTGCGTGTTTCGACATTTCCTTCTATTTATGGCGAGAAAATTGTTATTCGGATTTTAGATCGTATTAATCATTCAATTGCGCTTGGTAATTTAGGATTCCAAGAAACTATTTTAAAGCAGTTTCAACAGCTTATTAATCATGCCTATGGTTTTGTATTAGTTACTGGGCCAACCGGATCAGGTAAAACTACAACACTTTACGCTGCGCTCAAAACTATTAATAGTGCTGAAAAACATATTATCACGTTGGAAGATCCCGTTGAATATCATGTAGAAGGGGTGACGCAAGGTCAGATACATACTGAAGCTGGTTTTACCTTTGAAAAAGGAATGCGTGCATTATTGCGGCAAGATCCTGATATTGCAATGGTAGGTGAAATTCGAGATAAACAAACGGCCCATATTGCTATTGAAGCAGCACTTACCGGGCATTTAGTTTTTAGTACGCTTCACACCAATGGTGCACCAGAAGCAGTGATGCGTCTTATGGATATGGGCATTGAGCCTTTTTTAATTAATGCCTCTGTTACGGGCATTTTGGCACAACGATTAGCACGAAAAATTTGCATCAATTGCCGTGTTGAATATGTTCCTTCAGTTGATGAAAAAGAAATTTTAAATAAATTACCATTTACTATAGAAACTTTATACAAAGGATTTGGCTGTGATTTCTGTTTTCATCTAGGTTATAAAGGTCGTATCGGTATATTTGAATTATTACTTATGAATGATGAACTACGTCATTTAATTATTAAAAATCCTAATTTTGAAACCATCCACAAACAAGCAGTGGCGAGTGGCATGCAAACATTGCTTTATGATGCTGCGTATAAGATGCGGCAGGGGATTATCTCATTAGCTGAATTAATGCGCGTTATTTTATAATAGTGACGTTGGATACATAATTCATTGTTATAGTAATTATCATTTATTGTAAAATTAATTCACCTTGATAAAATGATTAATCAAGTTAATAAATGATAATGATGAAAGGCGAAGTATGATTAAAAAATTTGGTATGGTAATGATATTAAGTGGTTGTGTGATGATGAATATGCAGGGTATGAATGTTTTCAATCCAGAAGAGAAAGCTGATTTAGAAAAACTAAATTCTGCTAAGGAACAAGAAGCTACTGCAGTGGCGCAAGATGTTGTACAGAAAAAAGATACTAAAAAAAAGTTGGATAATAAATGTGAGCAAGAAGGTGCCACTGCTAAATATGAAGCATTAAAAAGAGGGGATTGGGATATTTTTAATGAAATATCAGAGAAAGATCCTAATTTAGATTGCGATTTGCATAAAGCATTAAAAGAAGGAGAGATAAAAATCGCTCAAGAAATTGATAATCGTGATAATTACCGAAAAGCGATTATTAAAAATTATGAAGCTAACCGGTGGAATCCATTTATGTTACATGTTTTATCAGTTGCAACTGGAGCCGCTATGGTAGGAAGTGCCTGGTTATTTAAAGTATATATACTTGGCGGTGCTGCAGTACAAGCAACTAATGGTACCGGAAATTAATCATTATGAAAAAAATAATAATAATTTTTTTATGTATTAGTTACTCTTTTGCAGCTTCAGATCAAACGCAAAATCCTCATCAAAAACAAGTTGATTCTTTTATAAAAGCGGTTCGTAAAAAAAATTTTGAATCGATTTTATCAAAAATAAAGGAAGATCCAACTATTTTAACCAGATCATATGCACAGTTAAAAGAAGAGAATGATTACGAGCATGCCGAGACTGTTCTTTTTTACAAAACATTATCAGAACCAAGCTTCGATCCAATTAAAATAGGAGCAGGAGTATGTGTCGGAGCGTGTGGCTTGGCTATAGCGTACTTTGTATTTTGTATTGGTAGGATGATTAGTTTATAGGTACTGTTGTTTAGGTTTTAAATATCTACAAATATACAAAAACTTGGTTCAAATAATATGAATTTGCAAATATACGTCGTTACGAGCTTGTCGAAGCAATCCAGGTTCTTTAACATTTTTCAGCTCTTATGACTTTTATTATAATTGTTCAGATAATATAATCTTATTGATTTGATGAGTATAATCCTTATTTATTGTTTGATTAGAAATTTATGTTGTGCAATCATCGTTTCTTATATGTTCGAAGATTAAGCTGATTTCATTTAATTTAGCCTGGATTGCTTCGACAAGCTCGCAACGACGTTTTTTTAAAAACAGACTTTTTAAGCTTTGAGCATATGCTATTCAAAAACTCAATAAATCCTAGCTATTATAAATATAATTAGGTAATAATTTTTTCTAAGCTTGTAAAAAGATATACATATAGTAATCTATATTAGATTTTATATATACAATAATTACAACGTAAGGGATTTATTTATGAATAAATATACATTTTATATGTTACTATTAACTATTTCTGGTATTGCAGGTAATTATGCTGCAGATAACATAAAAAAAACGTTATTTGAAAAACCAGTTGAAACGAACGCAAAAGAAAACGCCAATGATAAAGAAAAAATAAATCAAGAAAAAAAATCAGAAAATGGTAAAGCGAGTGCGCATGCCTATCTTTCTTATAGCCAGGGCCATTTAAATTTTGGCGAATTTTCTGAGGAAAGGGTTGAAGAATTTTTACAATATATGAAAAAAGATGGCAGATTAAATCCTGTAATGGCGCATTCAATTAAAGATAAAACAAAAGATAAGGATAAAAATATCGGACAAGAGTTGATATTTTTAAAAAAATTTAAAAAGGCAGTTCGCTTTCAACAAAAAGAAGAATTAAAAAAATTACGGGAAGAAATAAATAAAAAAGAAGATTCGTCCCCAATTTTAATGGCAATAGTTCTAGGTGGTGTTGCAATGGGCGCATCGGCTGTTTTGGTGGTTGGTGCGGCCTTTATTCTTTCTCGTAGATAAATTATGATGAAAATCTTACCACGATCATTTTATGCACGTGCTACTGCAAAGGTAGCACGTGATTTACTTGGTAAGAAATTGGTGCGGGTAATTAATGATACCGTTCTGAGTGGTATTATTGTAGAAACTGAAGCATACGAAATTAATGATCCCGCATGCCACGCATTTCGCGGTAAAACGGTAGCAAATCACGCGCTCTTTGAAACGGTAGGGCACGCGTATATCTACTTTATTTATGGCAATCATTTTTGTTTTAATATTGTTTCTCGTGCCGATATCTGTAAAGCGGGTGGTGTTCTAATCCGTGCATTAGAGCCAGTTGAAGGCATCGAAATAATGCAGCAATTTCGACCTACCACCAGTATAAAAAATCTAACTAATGGCCCGGGCAAATTAGCTCAAGCGTTACATATTACTAAAGAACTGTATGGTGTTGACGTTACTCATAAAGGGCCGCTGTATATTGTTAGTGATGAATCATATACTCCATTTTCTATTATTTCGGGCGAGCGAATTGGTATTAGTAAAGGGCAAGAAGTACCCTGGCGTTTTTATATAAAAGATAATCCGTTTGTTTCGAGGCGTTAGTAAATTTTTTTTTATTTATTTAAACTAGGTCTGTTCAGTTTTATTTGTTTAATTTCTTAATAAACGCAAGAATTTACTCTATTGATGAAAATTATTAAGAGGACGTCGTTGCGAGCTTGCCGAAGCAATCCAGGTTTCTTGAAAATTTTAGCCTGGATCCCCACGCTATCGCTCGGGACGACAATCATAACGAAAGGGATTATGATGAAAAAATTAATTTTTATTGTTGCTTTACTAATGCAACAAGTTTGTCACCCGAATGGCATGATTACGGCAATGCAATCATTGCACGATAATTTAGTACAGCATGAAGCATTTGCTTCTTTGCAACTTTCTGAACAACATACAATGGAATTTAGCGAGCTTTTTTATAGATTGGGCGAGTTATTAGATGGGGCATTGTACAATGAAGAGCTAAATGAAAAAGGAAAAGAATTTGTTGAGCGCTATAAAGAATTTAAGGGAACTGAGCGATTACAGTTTTCGGTAAACATTGGCCTAAGAGATATGCAAGAAGAAGATACAGTAAAAGATAACGCGCAAAAAATTTTATTAAATATTCGTGATATTCGTACATTTAGTATGCAGCTCACAGAGGAAGAACAAGTAAGATTTGCGCTCTTTTTAGATGAGGTTTTTGCAGTTGCTCAAAAGGCAATAGAGTCATTTGAAGAAATAATCAATAGTTATGATCAATCGCTTATGCAATCAATTAGATCAATATTAGCTGAACAGCAGCAAGTTTTGATGTTCTCCTTCCAAATAGATTTTCCGGATTTATCATATACATACATAATTGGTTAAATTAGAATTCTAAATTTCTCATTATAAAATTTTGACTTTATTTTATAACTGGATTCTTACGACCTAAAGGTCTCAGAATGACAAATAAACTTTAATGTCATCCTGAGCGTAGCGTAAGGATCCAGCTAATATGATATTTATTTCAAAATAACTAGTATCAAAATTCTTGTTCCCTTTTATTCATATATAATCGATAATGCATCAAGAAGTTTTTTGCAAGACGTTTAGCCGGTTGCGTATTGCGGGCATGTTCTAATAAAATTACCAACGTAAGAGGTTTATGGTCTTTATAATTAAAATAAGCTACAAACCACGCATGCGGTAAGGTGAAATATGAATCACTCTTTTGCTTAGAAAGTTCTGTAACTTGAGCAGTCCCGGTTTTTGCAAACACTGTAATATCTTCAATATGACTCACTTCTCTACCCGTACCAATACGAACTACTGATTTCATTGATTTTTGCAAAAATTTTCGCGTAGCAAATAATATATTGAGGGGTTTAATAGTCACCGGTTCATGCTCTAGAATGCGAGGCCTTACTAAATATCCTTGAAATATACTTGAAATTATACACGCAATTTGAATAGGGGTAGCTTGTAAATAACTTTGTCCAATAGAACATGATAACGTTTCGCCAGGCCACCACGGTTCGCCTTTTTCTTGCCTTTTCCAACGAGTGGTAGGAACTAATCCTTCTTGTTCGGGAAACATAATATTTAATTTTTGTCCTAACCCAAATCTAAAGGCGTAATCGGCTAAAATATCAATTGGCATTTTAGTTGCAATTTGATAAAAAAGAATATTGCATGATTTTGCTAATGCATCTTTGGTAGATAATTGACCATGACCTGAGCGGCGATCACAATAATAATATCTGCCTTTAAAGCGAAAATAACCGGGGCAATAGAGGTGATCATGCATGCTTATAATATTATGTTCTAACGCAGCACTGGTAGTGATTAATTTAAAAATGGAAGCAGGTGGATAACATGCATAAAATGCACGATTTAAAAAAATATTTTTTTCTTTAAGCGTATTCCATTCATTGACGGGTATAGGATCTAAAAAGATGGAGGGATCGAAATTAGGTCGAGACAGCAATGCTTTAAGTGCTCCTGATTCTGGATCCATCAAAATAAAAGCACCATTATATTCGGCAGGAAATAAGGATTCAGCTATTTGTTGTAAATTAATATCAAGGGTCGTAATAATATTTTGTCCTGCTAGCGCAGCGGTAATTTTGTTTTCTTTAATTTTCACCCCTAATGAATTAATTGTTTTAATTAGTTTTCCTTGCTTGCCCTGCAACTGATCATGAACTATTTTTTCTAATCCCATTTTACCAATTGGTTCAAGGGTATTAAGTGAACTTAAATGTCCTAAAATATGGCTTGCCATCTTTTGATAGGGATAATACCGTTTAAAATGATTGGAAATGATAATATTGGGATTATTGGGAAAGAGTTCAATAATTTTGCTTAATTGAGAAAAAGTTACATCTGAAGCAATTATTACGGTTGAGCCATTTTTTTCTGCTTCCATTATTTTTTCTACGGGTAGTTCAAGAAGTAAAGCCAGTTGTTGCATAATAGGTGCTTGCTTTGGCGAAATTGTTTTATTTCCTGAACCTTTCCAATAAAGGGTAGTTACGGGGCGATTGGTAGCAAGTAAAATGCCATTACAATCTAAAATGTTACCGCGGGGCGGGGCGATTGGTTCATTCTTTAGAAAATTTTTCACCCCTCTTAAAAAGAATACGTCCATTTGTATGATTTGTAAGTAAAAAAGGCGACCAATAATAATGAAGAGTGCTAGCACCACCCAGTAAATAATAATGCGTACCTTCTTATTAAAATGATAGGTAAAATCCATTAATTACCTGATCCTTTTTTTTTAAAAGTAAATTGATGAGATGGATGTGCTTGATCACACAGCGTTATTAATTCTTGCGCTGATACGTGAATATATTTCTCGGTACTTCCTAATGTTTTATGTCCTAAAAGCTCTTGAATAGCGCGTAAATCAACCCCTTGATTTAATAAATGAGTAGCAAAGGAGTGTCTTAATTTATGAGGGCTAATTGAGCGTTCTGTTTTTAAGCATCTGCCAAACATATTTATAATTCGTTGAATTGAGCGGCTGGTGAGTGGTTCATTAGCAGTATTAACGAATAAATAATTATGGGTATCAGTAATAGAGACGCGTTCTTTTTCTATATATTTAGTGATACTGACGTGCGCTTTAGAACCAAAAAGAACTAACCGTTCCTTATTTCCTTTTCCCTTAATTCGTATAATTTTATTATTAAAATCAATATCGTTAATTTTTATATTTATTAATTCAGAGCAACGGACTCCCGTAGCATATAATAATTCAAAAATAGCTTTATCACGTAATGGTTTTTTGGTAGGTAAATCAGTTTCTTTTACGGCATCTAATAAATGGAAAATTTCATCAACGGTAAGATATATCGGTAACTTTTTTTCAAGACGAGGGCGAACTAGGTGTAAATTAAGCGCAATATGTTGCTTCAATAAAAATTTTTCAAAAGATTGAAAGGTAGATAATTTACGGGCAATAGAGTTTTTACTCATTTTTTTATGATATAACGAAATTAATAAACGTTCTATTATTTGTTTAAAGGGAATTTCAGCGGATTGTTCTTTTATGATTCGCTGCCAAAAATACAAAAGTTGTGTAAGATCATTTAAATAAGCACGTAATGTATTTTCTGATAAATTTTTTTCAATTTCATTAAAAGTAATGAATTCTGCAATTTTTTCTTCAAAATCTTTTAAGGTCATAATTCTACCCCTAGATAAGCATGAATAAATATAGTTATCTATTTTATTATTTTTCATATTTAAACCTTAATTTACTAACGTATGCAAGAAAATCTGGAGGTATGCAAAAAATCTTGCTCAAATGATATAAAATTATAAATGTACGTCGTTGCGAGCTTGTCGAAGCAATCCAGCATTCATTAAAATTTTACAGCTCATTTCATAAATTTATTTATTATAATGATTCATTCATTCAATGAAAAAAAACTATTTATTAGTTTTATACGAAATAACTTTTTACTTGTTTCAATAATTTACTGAGCTTTATTCCATTATTTTCTATAAGTTCGTATCATTTATTATAACCTGGATTGCTTCGGCAGGCTCGCAACGACGGCTTTTCTAAATGTTTAAATTTTTAATACTTTTGAGTTAATTTTATAATGCTTAAATAAAAACTCAACAAAACCTGTAAGTTTGATTAATAAAAAATTAATTGAATGCTATTTTTCAATAAATGAATTACCTCTAAGATCTTGCCGTTATTTATGATCTTGATACATTTACTACAAATGATTGCATAATTACTACATAAATAGGATCTAATGGTTTCTGATTCATTAATACAAAAGAAAAAATACGCTGCTCAGATTATTAGAATTCTTAAAAAAGCAACCAAAAATTTGCCTGAACCTATGAGTAATCTCATCAAGAAAGAGTACCATAATGATCCTTTTTTGATCTTAATTAGCTGTTTATTGAGTTTACGGGCTCGTGATACGGTAACCTATCCGGTATGTAAGGAACTCTTTAAAAAAGCCCGTACTCCGCAGCAATTTATTGATATGCCCTTACATCAATTAGAAGAAATAATACATCGCATTGGTTTCTATCGAAGGAAAGCTCATAGTATCAAAGAGGTAAGTAAAGATATTCTTAAGCGATTCAACGGCAAAGTTCCCTCTGATGAACAAGATCTTCTTTCAATTAAGGGAGTGGGAAGAAAAACGGCAAATCTGGTTCGAGGCGTTGCTTTTGATATTCCGGCGATGGTTGTTGATACGCATGTACATAAGCTTTCTAATAAATTAGGATTGGTTTCTACTAAAACCCCTGAGCAAACTGAAAAAATGTTAATGAGTATTTTACCGCGTTCTCAATGGATTGAATATAGCAGATTATTAGTGCAATGTGGGCAACATAGCAGAATTTGTAAATCATATATCGATTTACTTATTAAAGAAGAAAAAATTTGATCTAAGAAATATAAATTAAAACTGGAAATAGTACTAAATGTCATCGGGATGACAAGTCCTTACGAGAGTTATTTAAGCTAAAAGGATTATTCGCTCTGTTTACGTATCGCAATATTTAGCTTTTGACTGAATCGCCCAATAAGATCGATTTAAACCAAATTTAGCTTATCAAGAAATAAAGTCGATTTTAATCGACTTTATATAAAAAAAAATAGGCAATGATTGTTGCTCATTGCCCATTCTTTTTAATGTGCTTAATTTCATATGTTGTTTGCGTAAAAAGCGGCCGATTATGCGCGTTTAGTAGTTCTGCGTTTGTGGCTTGCTTTTTTAGCAGTAGTTCTTTTATGAGAAGCTCGTTTTGTCGTTTTGCGTTTGCTTGCTGCTGATTTACGACGCTTTGGTGTTTTTGCTCCCATGAACGCAGCTAATCCTGCTAATCCAGTTGCTTTTCTTTTATGCGTAGCTTTTTTTCTTGCAGCAGTTTTTCTTGCTGTAGTTTTTTTAGCTGCAGTTTTTCTTGCTGTGGTTTTTTTCGCTACTGCGCGTTTTGTTGTTTTCTTAGCTGTGCTTTTTTTCGCGCTTTTTCTTTTTGTTACCATTGCATCTCCTTATTTGAGATTAATAGTTATTTAATTAACCCTACAATTTAAATGTAACGGTTATGCGCGCCATAAGTCAACATTTTTTAAAACAAATTTGAAATATTTTAATAATTTTTTATTATAAAATTTCTACTTTGCAATAAAATTACAGGTTTGTAACGTCATTTTTTGCCTTTTGAAGTAACATTTCTAATGTAATGCCTTGTTCTTGTTTTCCGTCATTAAAACGTAGTGTTATAGTATTATTTTGCTGCTCTTTTTTACCCAATACTAACATCCATGGTATTTTATCAAGTTGAGCATTTTTAATTTGAGCGGAGATTTGATCTGATGATTCATCCATCTCTACTCGTATATCATGCTCTTTTAGAGCAGTAAGAATGGTTAGTGCGTAGGGTTTTTGTTCATCAGTAATGGTTAAAATGCGAACCTGTATAGGAGCAAGCCAAAAAGGCAAATGCCCTTTAAAATGTTCCAGAAGAATTCCAAAAAATCGTTCTAAGGAGCCGTAAATTGCCCGGTGCACCAAAATAGGGCGTTCTTTATTACCAGAAGGGGCAATATAACTGAGGTTAAAGCTTTCCGGTTGAAAAAAGTCAACCTGTATAGTGCCGCATTGCCATTCCCGTTCCATTGAATCCTTAATACTAAATTCAATTTTAGGGCCATAAAAAGCACCTTCACCCTCTTTTATTTCATAAGGAATATGTAATTGTTCTAAGGAGTCAGTGAGCGCCTGTGTTCCTTGCTGCCATAATTCGTCACTTCCCATTGAATTGGCCGGTTTAGTTGAAACCGCTACACGAACATTTTTAAAATTAAATGGTTTATATACGGCAAATACCAAATTAATCATGGCGCTAATTTCGTCTTTTAATTGCGCTGGCGTACAAAAGATATGAGCATCGTCTTGAGTAAAGGCACGTACACGAAAAAGACCATGTAAGACTCCTGATAGTTCATGGCGATGTACTAAGCCAAATTCAGCCAGTCGTAACGGAAGATTACGATATGAACGTGGTCTTTCTTTATATAATAATATGGCGCCCGGGCAGTTCATCGGCTTAATGGCATAACTTTTATCATCAATAAAGCAAAAATACATATTTTCTTTATAATGGGCGTAATGACCTGATTGTCGCCATAAATCGTCAGTTAGTAATATAGGAGTAGCAATTTCTTGATAATTGCCTTTTTTTAAAAATGTCTTGATATACTCAATTAAAATATTAATAACAGCTTTGCCTTTAGGGTGAAAAAAAGGAAATCCAACACCTTCTTCATGAAACGAAAAAAGATCTAATTGCTTACCTAATTTTCTATGATCATACAGGGAAGCTTCCTCTTTGCGTAGTTCATAATTGATAAGGTCTTGTTCCGTTAAAAAAGCAGTTCCGGCGATACGCTGCAATGCTTGCTTAGAGCGATCAGCGCGCCAATAGGATCCTGAAATGGAAAGGAGTTTAAAATATTTAATTTCGCCGGTTGAAGCAACATGGCCGCCGCGGCATAAATCACAAAAATCGCCTTGGCATGAAAGCCCCACCGTTTCTCCTGGAATGGAATCGATTAATTCTAATTTAAAGGGATTTCCAGCAAATAGCTTTCGCGCTTTGTCTTTAGCAATTTCTTCATGAGTTATGGGATAATTTTTTTCTGAAAGCTCATGCATTCTTTTTTCAATAAGCGCTAAATCTTCTTCTTTAAAATTACGCTTTGGTAGCATATCATAAAAAAAACCTTCTTCAGTTGCTGGACCAATTGTTAAAATGGTATCGGGGAATAATTCTAAAACGGCGTGTGCTGCTAAATGGGCCGCTGAATGGCGTAAGATTTGTAATTTTTCTTTATTTTCCATAAGTTCCTTTTTTACGCTCATTTGAGAATGGGCGTATAGTATGTAATTATATAGTGATTATTTTGAATGAATCTAGTAAATAATCTGGTTATTAACAATAAAGGGTAAGAAAAAATAGAATATACTGCCTTAGGCAGTAGTAGCTAAAGGAGTGGTGATGTAAAGCGTATTTTGGAAATAAACAGCTTTTGAAAAAATAGAGGAATTATACAGTGATTTGTAATAATCCATAAAAAAACTCCTTTTAGGATTAAAGTAGCATATACGTATATAATAACAAATACCTATTTTTTTATCAAATAGTATTTCATTTAAATGGATAGAATTAACTATTGCAAGGGATCTCTTTTTCTTTTTATGTTAAAATTGAGTGGTAATTAGGTGAATTAACTATGAAAAAAAAAGAAGTAACTATACCTTCCTGCGATTCGCGACCACGGGTGTATACTATTGGGCATTCGACACGTCCGTTAACAGAATTTATAGAGATACTCGATCAGTATACTATTAAAAAAATAATTGATATTCGTACGATTCCAAAATCGCGTCATAATCCGCAATTTAATACCGATCATCTTAAAAAGTTATTAAAATCTCATTATGTGCATATAAAAGGATTAGGTGGATTGCGTCACCCTAAAAAAGATTCAATTAATCAAGGATGGCACAATAGTTCATTTAGAGGTTTTGCTGATTATATGCAAACCAAAGAATTTGCGGGTAGCCTTGCACGTCTTATAAAATATGCACAAAAAAATCCGGTGGTCATTATGTGTGCGGAAGCGGTTCCATGGCGCTGTCATCGTTCGCTGATTGGCGATGCATTATTAATTCATGGCATTGATGTGGTAGATATTTTTAGCCAAACAGCGTGTAAACCACATACATTAACTTCGTTTGCACGGGTATCAATTACGTACCCGTAGAGTTATTGAAATATATGAACCATTTAACCAGAGTAAGGAAATGTAATGACTGGAGAAAAAATCTATCTTTTGGATACTAGCGTTTTGATATATGACCCAGAATCGCTTTTTAGTTTTGATAAAGCATTAGTGGGAATTCCAATAATAGTTTTAGAAGAATTGGATAGATTTAAAACAGAAAATACTGAGCGAGGTGCGTCAACGCGAGAGGTTATACGTAAATTAGATGAGTTGCGCTTGCGTGGTTCTTTAAAAGATGGGGTTCATTTAGAAGGTGGTGGTACCATTCAAGTATTATTTTTGCCCAGCGACCCCTATCCCTCTCCGCTTAAATTAAATATTGCTGATAATGAAATTTTAAAAATATCATTATGGCTTAAAAATAATGGCTATAATGTTGATTTTATTTCTAAAGATATCAATGCACGCGTGAAGGCAAATTCCTTAGGTATTAAATCAAGTGACTATATCAAAGAAGAAGAAAATATACACGATAAAATTTATAAAGGATGGATGCAGTTTGATGTTCCATCAATTCAATTAAAAAAAGATTTCCCTGATATTTTACCGGAGCTTATAGAAGAAAAAACTATTATTCAGAATCAATTTGTATTATTAAATAGTAAAAATAATCCATATAATTATAAAATTTATCGCTTTACCGATAAACAATTTATACCGGTGCATGCTCCTGATTTGCGTTGGGCATTGCAACCACGTAACCCGCAGCAATTGATGGCTCTAAATTTATTGTTTGATCCGACCGTTTCGTTGGTATGCTTGGTAGGCCCAGCCGGAACAGGAAAAACATTTCTAGCGTTACTGGCCGGATTGCATCAAGTGTTAATGCAGGATTTATATCGAAAAATGTTAATTTCGCGTCCAGTGATTCCCCTTGGGCCTGATATTGGCTACCTTCCCGGTACTATTGAAGAAAAACTGCATAGTTGGATGCAGCCTATGTATGATAATATGGAATTTATTGCCTATTCAGCTAATAAAGCCGTACAAATAGCGCATCATTTTGAAGGACAGGAGTATTATACCGGTAAGGATAGAAATCGACGACGCAAAAAAGAAGCTCATGTAAAAGAGGTTAATCATAAGCGGGTTCTTGCACCGCTTGATCAGTTGACGCGTGAAGGACGTATTAGCTTAGAAGCAATTACCTATATGCGCGGTCGCTCCATTCCATTCCAATATATTTTAATTGATGAAGTACAAAATTTAACCCCCCATGAAGTTAAAACACTCATTAGCCGTGTGGGCGAGGGAAGTAAGATTGTATTAGCAGGGGATCCATACCAAATTGATGCACAGTATTTAGATTTTAGTAGTAATGGATTGGTAGTTGCTAGTAATAAATTTAAAGGGGAATCAATTGCGGCAACGGTGTTTTTAGAAAGTAGCGAGCGAAGCCCATTAAGTGAATTAGCAAGTAAATTGTTGTAATGCGATAAGAAAAATTGGTACAAATAAATGTAGATTAGAAAATTAATTTAGAAAATGAATTAATACAATTAAAACAAAAATTAACTAACTTGCATGAGGAATTAAAATAATAAAAAAAAGGGGAGAATATGAACTTAAGGGTACTAATAGTATTTATACTCTATACAGGAATGTTGTTTAGCAAAACACCAAAAATTGATCCAAAAATTATGCAAGAACAGCACATGCAAATGAGAAATTTTTTACAAAAAGCAGTAGATGAAGAAACGGTGGGAAAATATCCTGAAGGGTTACCGTTTAATTTATTAAAAGAACATTATCAGATTAAAAATAAAGAAGGAAGAGTGTGGCAATTGCGCCCTTTGGATGTAGCACTGGAATTTGATAAGCCTACGCTTCTCAGCCAATTACTTGAAAAAAATATTGAGCAAGCAGTTTGCATTCCTCGTTCTATGATGCTATTTAATGCAATTGATCGTAATAAACATAATTGTGCGCTGTTCCTCATAAAGGAAGGTAAATTCAATCTTAATGCTACTGATTTTCTAGGAAGAACGCCCTTAATGTTTGCAGTATCTAAAGATTATAAGATTGCAAAAGCATTAGTAAGAGCAGGGGCGCAGCTGGATATAAAAGATAGTTACGGTAAAACCGCAGAAGATTATGCGACCACTAAATGTAAAACTAAATTGCTTACTCCTAAAGATTCAAAAGAGGGATGTGGTATTAATTAAGCTTTGGTAATTCTTTTGAAGTGGCATATTATAAACTCACAGTGGTAAAAATATTTGCATGTAAAAAGTTGTCGTTGCGAGTTTACGAAGCAATCCAGGTTTTATTAAAATTTTTCAATTTAAAAATTTATTGTAGTTTATTTGTTAAGATAAATTGTTGTTTGTTGATGTGATCTTAATTAATAAAAAAATTATTCTTTTTTGTAAAGAGTTTGCTTATATACTTCTCTTATTTTTCTTCACTTATTATTTTTAGCCTGGATTGCTTCGTAAACTCGCAACGACGTGCTGTTGTTTATAGTACTTGAGCAAGGTAACATGTTAAAGACGTATAAAAGCACAAGAAATTCTTATACTATTCTTCATTAATTTTACTAAAAGGATGACAAGAAAGTAGCCGTTTGCAGATTGCACACAACGCCTTAAATAGCGATTTTTGACGTAGTTGTTCGAGTGCAAAATCACCACATGAATGAAGAAAGCGACATGATGCGATGCCCAGAAAAGGGCGCATAAGTTTTAATAGCTCAACCAGTAGATAATTAACTATTCTCATGGGCATGCGTTATAATTTTTTCTAATTGATTAAAAGAAAGAGTCATAGCTGGTGTGGATATCAGTATAAGATAATCACGGGGCCCCTCATACAATTTATGCTGGTAAAAGATAGATTTTAAACGGCGCCGGATACGATTTCGCTCTGGAGCATTCCCGCTTTTGCGGGGTGTTATGATTAAAATACGGGCGGATGGTTCCTGTTTAGGAGCGCCCTTTATTACTAATCCGTGATCAACGAGAATAGTTCGAGCAGTTTTAAATAGTTCTTGAATCTCTTTTTTTTTAAAACTGCTTAACGATTTGAAGAAAGACAAAGGAAAAATATCCTTAAACGGTGAGGCGTTTTCTGCCCTTTGCGCGTCTGCGGTTAACTATTTTTCTTCCATCTTTGGTAGCCATTCTTTTGCGAAATCCGTGTTTTCTGCTTCTTTTGAGGCGGCTTGGCTTATAGGTAACTGACATAGTAATATCCTTTAAATAAACAATAATAAGTAGCTTTTAGTATAGAGAAATAATTAATTTTTTCAATGGAATGAAGGGGGCGATCCGCTATTTATTCCACTTATAGTAGGTATAATAAGCCAAGGATCCTAATAAAGCCGTTCCGCTAAGCATATCTATGGCGTTTCTAAAGATTCCTCTTTTAGTGCTCGGGCAAGCTTTTATGCGAGCTTCTACTTCTTCTACTGATGGTTGAAATGGGTGTAAATCCTTCTCTAAATCTATTAGGGTCTCTTGTTGAGGGTTGATAATTTTTGAGAGATCGTTATGGTCACGTTCTTCTCGAATTGTAATTTTATCTTGGTAAGGAAGATTTAATTTTTTATAAATTACGTTCATTATGCCAACGGTTTCATGACGTTTTTCTCTGGTCATACTGTATAAAATATTTACATGGGAAATATATCTGTTATTAGTTTCAATTAAATAAACATTATTATCTTCTCGATTTTTAATAAGAGCGCAATATAATTTACGGGCATCATTAATAGGTGTTTCAGGATCATTTTGATCATGCAAAATAATGACTGGTATGTTTGGTGATAGTTTCGATGCCGATGAAAGTGCTTGTTTGCCCCATGGATTATAAGTAGGAAAGAATGCTTTAGTTACCCACGGAATCCAAAAACGGGCGAAGGGAAGGTAAGTAATTGGTTTTATCATTCTTTCAGCATTATGCAATATAGCATTATTGCCATTGCCAAGTACAGCTTGTAAAACAACGGCAGCAACCTTTTTATCTTGATTTATTTGTTCTTTTTGAGCTAACCAATTGATGATTGTTGCAGTTCCTTGAGAAAAACCAAATAATACTTTTTTGCCTACGAGTTCTGGTTTAGTTTTTTCAAAATTCCAAGCAAAGTTTTTTAATTGATCATTAAAATGCCTAATACAATTTCCCTGGCCTAAATCAATTTTATATCCTTTTATTGTGTTGCATCTTTTAATGGGAAGATATAAAAGAGCATTATCATCAAAATCCTCGCCGCCGCATCCATTTTGCCCGTGTAGAGTAATATAGCCAAGAACTGTTTTTTCAATTACTTCTTCTTTTTCCATACAATTGATAGAGGTAAATAAAAATAATGGTATTGAAAAGAAAAATACATAAATAATTTTCATATTTAGACCTAATCAATTAATTAAATAATAGTAATATTATAATATTATTATAATTAGCAATTTTGTCAAATAGGGCGGCCATTTCAAAAACTGCCGCCTTGTGCAAACAGGATACCTAAGCTATACTTAATTATGTATAAAAATAACTATAAATATTACCTAAATCACTGGTTTTAAAGGGTCATTTCTATGGTACCAGAAAATCACCAAAAATTACCGACTAATATTAAACCGATTTTAATTGAGGATGAATTAAAAACCTCGTTTCTTGATTATGCAATGTCGGTTATTGTAAGCCGTGCTATTCCTGATGTGCGCGATGGGTTAAAGCCAGTACATAGAAGAATTTTATATACCATGGCCCAGTTGGGTTTTTATCATAATAAGCCTTATCATAAATCAGTTCGTATTGTCGGTGACGTGCTTGGTAAATATCATCCTCACGGTGACCAAGCGGTCTATAATAGTATGGTGGGGTTGGTACAGCAATTTTCCAAGCGTTATCCGCTTCTTGATGGTCAAGGTAACTGGGGATCAGTTGATGGCGATAATGCCGCAGCTATGCGATATACTGAAGTACGAATGGCTAAAATAGCAGCCGAAATTCTTGCTGATTTAGATAAAGAAACGGTGGAATTTGTACCCAATTTTGATGAATCAACGGTTGAGCCCGTTATTTTGCCCAGTAAATTACCTAATCTCTTGGTTAATGGGACTTCTGGTATTGCAGTGGGTATGGCTACGGCAGTGCCACCGCATAATTTATCTGAAGTCATTAATGCATGCCTTGCGTATTTAGATAATGAATCTATCGCTGATGAAGAATTATACGAGCTTATCCCAGCTCCTGATTTTCCAACAGGGGGCATTATTTGTGGGCGTGCGGGCATTGTTCGGGCATATAAAACGGGGCGCGGCAACCTTATTTTACGAGGCGTTGCTACTGTCGAAGAAACTAAAAAAGGCAGTGCCATTATCATTACGGAGCTTCCGTATCAGGTTAATAAAGCAGAACTTGCGATTAAGATTGTTGATTTAGTTAAAAATAAAATTATTGAAGGCATTTCTAATATTAGAGATGAATCTGATAAAAAGGGAATGCGCTTAGTAATTGAAATTAAAAGAGGCGAAATGCCTCAAGTGATGCTTAATCAGCTCTATAAATTTACCGCATTGCAAAGTACGGTATCTATTTTAATGCTTGCGTTACTTGATAATAAGCCGTTGGTATTTACCCTGCGCCAATTGATTCATGAATTTGTTATGCATCGTCATGAAATTGTCTATAAGCGTACCGTTTACGATCTTAAAAAAGCTGAGATGCGAGAGCATATTTTAGCCGGATTCATTATAGCCTTACAAAATATTGATGAGGTAATTGCGCTCATTAAAAAATCACGCTCTGCTGAACAAGCTATCAGTGAATTAAATAAACGATTCTTGCTGACGCCTGAGCAAGGAAAAGCAATTCTTGAAATGCGTTTGCAACGTTTAACCGGTCTTGAACAAGAAAAGATTTTCCATGAAATGGAAGAATTAAAGCGCTTGATTGCTTATTTTAAATTAATTATTAATGACAGGGCTGTCCTCAAAGATGAAGTTAAGCGAGAATTAGAAGGAATTAAAGAGCAATATGGTGATGCACGCCGCACTAAAATTGAAGGACCGCTTGATATTCTTACCGAAGCGGATTTAATCCCTGAAGAAGATGTGGTGGTTACGTTAACTTCCAAAGGGTACATAAAACGAGTTCCGGTTGAGACCTACGGTGTTCAGCATCGCGGTGGGAAGGGTAAAATGGGTATGGCTGCTTTAGAAGAAAGCGGTGATATTATGCAAGATGTGTTTGTTGCTAAAACCCATGATGAACTCTTATTCTTTACCAACCTTGGGCGTGTATATAGCTTGAAAGTATTTGAAATTCCTGAAGGATCTCGTATTGCTAAAGGGCGCGCTATCATTAACTTATTACCATTAACTCCCGATGAACGCGTGGTGAAATTGCTTCCTACTCGAGACTTAGATAATAAATTCCTCGTGATGGTAACTAAAAATGGCATTATCAAGAAAACTGATGCGGCAGAATTTGCAAAAATTAGAACGTCAGGAATTCGCGCTATTACCTTACGTGAGCATGATGAATTAGTATTTTGCAAATTAAGTTCCGGTGAAGATACCATTATTTTAGCCACTGCCAAAGGGCAAGGAATCCGTTTTAAAGAAACGGAAGTTCGTGAAATGGGCCGGCAGGCGGCCGGCGTTATGGGTATTCGCTTAAAATCAAAAGATTATGTGGTTGGATTAGAAGTTATTTCTGGGGAGCATGATATCTTATTTGCAACTGCTCATGGCTATGGCAAACGAGTAAAACCAGAAGATTTTAGAGTTGCGCATCGAGCAGGCTATGGCGTGCGTACCATACCAACTACCGAACGCAATGGTGATGTTATTGGATTAACCATAGTAACTGATAATTCACATGTATTATTGATTGATACAACCGGTAAAATTATTCGTTTATCGCCATCAGAAATTCGCACTATGGGACGTCAAGCTAAAGGCGTGCGTCTTATTAAATTAGATGAACATCAACGGCTATCGGCAGTTGTTTCATTTGAAGAAGATCAGAATAATAATCATAGTGAAGAATCTAATCCAGCAACAGTTACTAATACTGTAGAGCCAAAAAAACAATTTATTGAATATGCAATGGATGAATCGCTCTATTTTGAATCTGATACTGATGATGCTGAGATTGATTTAAATGAATTTCAATCAGATGATAAATTGCAATTTTAATCTATGAAAAATCTGCTGATACATCTTTCTTTGGTGGATGGCATCGGGCCTGCAGCAATCACCGCTATTATGAATTATGCTGCGGGGTATGCTGAAAGCGATGTCTATCTTTTTTCTACACATGATTTTATTAAAGCCGGATTGAGTGAAGCAGCTGCTATAAAAGTAGTAGCTGCATTACAAAATAAAGCTCTGCTAGAACAAGAATTGGAATTGGCACAGCGGCATGCTATTACGCTGGTAACTATTTTGGATGAATCATATCCCGCACTTTTAAAGCAGATTTATTTACCACCGGCGGTTTTATATAGTAAAGGAACGCTCCCAGCACATAAATCATTAGCCGTAGTTGGTTCGCGCAAAGCAAGCTCCTATGCACATCGGGCGGTCGAACTACTATTACCACCCCTTATTGAGGCAGGTTGGATGATTACGAGTGGTGGGGCTTTGGGAGCCGATACTATTGCGCATCAATTAACGCTGCAACAAAAAGGAACCACCGTTGCCGTTTTAGGTGCTGGCTTATTACGCTTATACCCGCGCGAAAATAAAAAGCTTTTTAATGAGATAGTGGCAACCGGCGGTGCATTAGTGAGCCCGTTTCCCCTACAATTTGAACCATTGCCGGGCAATTTTCCGGCACGCAATCGTATTATTGCAGGATTAAGTATCGGTTGCTTAGTGGTGCAAGCTGCGCACAAAAGTGGTGCCCGTATAACTGCTCAATACGCGCTTGAGCAAGGAAAAGATGTTTTTGCTGTACCCGGCCTTCTTGATGATCCGCTGCAAGCAGGATGCCATGAACTTATCCAACACGGTGCTAAATTGGTAACCAGCGCTGCTGATATTGCTTCAGAATTTAATGAACAAATAGCGGAAGTACCTGCACCAAGCCCAAAAATTGATACTATATCAGATCCTTTTCTAACCTTATGCAAAAGGCCTACTTCATTTGAAGAACTGCTTGTGCATACCAATCTTTCAAGCATTGCCTTGCAAGAAAAACTGTTCCATTTACAACTTGACGGTAAAATTGAACAAAATTTTGCTGGTTTGTGGCAAGCGCTTTAACGCTTAAAATATTGACTTAAAATTGCCTGATCCGTTAAGGTTAACCAATATGGAAAGGCATGATATGAAGCAAATTATTTTCTTTTCTTTTTTAGTGTTATTGCGTGAGCATCAACTATGCTGTCATAAAAATAAACAAAATGCGATTCCTATTTTGGGAGCGCCGTTATTATAGGTAAAAAAAGGAGTACTGTATGAAATATCCGTTTTTATGGTTATTAGTTTTTCTTTCAATGAATAATCAGTTGTATTGTTTTGAAAGAATAAAGAAATTATTGCAAGATTTTACCAAAACAATAGAAGAGTATGCAACCGAATCTCAAGAAGCTGAAAAGAAAAACCCCTCACCAAAAAAAAAGGGTTTGTCAGAGAAAGAATTTGAGAAATTACATGAAAAAGTAAAAGAAACGACCGAGCGCCATTTGAAACAAGAAGCTGCACAAAAAGAAGCCGAAGAAGAAGAAAGGCAACGCAAAGAACAAGAAGCTAAAAAAGAAATTAAATCTCGCCAAAGAATATTAAAAACTCAGCTTATTCCTATGTTGCAGGGAGAACAACCAAGCAGTTTTGAAGATTTGCACGGTTCATTGACTGATTTAAAAGATAAATTAGATAGTTTATTGGTGATAATGGAAAAGTAATTAAGGGAGTATGAAATAATGAAGAACTTTAAAAGACTTATAGCCATAGGGTCTATTAGTTTACTAGGTACTATATATAGCATGCAGAAGCCATTAGCAAAAGAATATGAAGCATCAGGAAAAAAGGAGCTTCAAGAGGCTTTTAAGCAAGCATTGCTTTATGAAAAAGAGGCGACTGAGCGTGCTCGAGAGACAAAAATAGAGGCTGAGAGACAAAGAAGAGAGCAAGAGAAAACTCGTGAAATGGCAGAGTGGCTTCGCGCCGAAGAAGAGCGAGCTGAGGTAAGAAAATTAGAAGAGAGGCGTCGCGAACAACAACGTGCCCGAGAAAAAAGGGAAGAAGAAAAAAAGTTGCAGCGAGAAGAAAAAATGGCTGAAATGAAAAAGCATATTCATAATTGGGAGCAATTTCTTGAAGAAAGTAGAGGTAGGGCTGAACAGAAAACAGGAATCACCTTGGAAGAAATAGAGCAAGAGGTAACTCGAGAGGCAGAAGAAAAAAGAAAAATTGAAGAACTAACATTACAAGCAGATGAAGCAAGAAGGGCGGCAGAGGAAGAGCGACGAAGAGCTGAACGAGAGGAAAGTCGAAAAGCATTAGCATATGAAAAAATGCAAGCTGAACTAAAGCAAGCAGAGCAGCAATGGATGCTTGAGCAATTAGCAGCGGAAAAATTAAAAATAGAACAAGAACAAGAACGGCAAAAGCGCGCTGAACAAATACGAAGACTGCCTCAAGGAGAAAGAAAAGAAGCTACAAAAAGAATGAGGCGGGAAATAGAAAAAGAAAAATCGCGAGAAAGAGGAAGAAAAGCTGAAGAGCGAAAAAGATTAGAAGAAAGAGCTGCTGAATTGGCTGATATTTTGGAATTGGCCAAAACGTCAGAAGAAAGAGAAGAAGAACAACAGCAAGCAGAACTTGAAGCGCGATTAGAACAGTTACGACCAAGAGGTAATAAGCCTAATTTGCCTCAATTACTCGAACAATTAAGGAATAAGCTTACTATGATTACTTCTACCTTGTCTCGTTAATTAGATTTCCGATACGACAAATAGTAATTTTTGTCGTATCGGTGATTCTTTTAATTGGTCGACTAAAAAATTGAAATTTTTATTACTTTTGGTACTCTGAATATACATTTTACTATGCAATTTCTATATTTTTGGAGAATTTTGTCATGCCAGTACCAAAACGAAAACGGTCTAAAACCAGAAGAGATAAACGCTTTGCTAATAAAGGGTTAAAACCTAAGCAAATTACTAGCTGCGCTCATTGTAAATCAGCTACTGCACCGCATCAAGTATGTAAAGAATGCGGTTATTATAAAGGAAGTAAGGTTTTATCTACTAAAGTAGAGCGTGCCGTCAAACGAGCAGAATTACAACAATCAAAAGCAAAAAAGGCTAAAGAAGCTGAAAAAACTGAACCACAAGAGTAATTATGATAGCAGTAGATGCTATGGGTGGCGATTTTGCCCCCGAAACTACGGTGCGCGGGGCATATAATGCAGCCCGTAAAAAAATAAGTATTGCCTTATATGGTCCTCAAAAAACCGTAGCGGATATTTTAACCAAAATTGACCCAAATTGGCAGCTACTTCCTATTAAAATCATTGAATGCTCTGATGCTATTGGTATGGCTGAAGAACCAACCCGCAGTATACTCAAAAAAGATTCCTCTTTAATGCGGGCGCTTTATGATGTTAAACAAAAAGAGGCGCTTGCGGTTGTTTCTGCAGGAAATTCAGGAGCCGCCGTAGTAGGAAGTATCATGGCTTTTGGGCGGTTAAAAGGAATCATGAGGCCTGCTCTGGGGACCTTTATTCCAACTACCCATGGGTCAGTTTTTTTAATGGATATCGGGGCAAATGTTGATTGTAAACCCGATTACTTATTGCAATTTGCCTATATGGGCCATTCCTTTATACAACAGCACAAAGGAATAAAGAATCCACGCATTGGCTTGCTTTCTAATGGGCATGAACGCGGAAAAGGGTCTGCCGCTATTAAACAAGCATATTATCTGTTGGAGCATTCTTCATTGAATTTCGTTGGTAATATAGAATCGCGTGATCTCTTTAATGAAGTAACTGACGTTTTAATTTGCGATGGATTTATGGGCAATATTTTATTAAAAGGAGTACAAGGTGCTGCTGCCCATTTAAAACAGTTGATAAAAAACAGTTTTAAAGAGTCCTTTATTTCCCAGTGTGCCGGTTTACTAGCAACTCCCTTTTTAAAAAAGATGCAAAAGCAAATGGATTATCGTCAAGTAGGGGGCGCTTTATTATTAGGGGTTAATTATCCATTGATTATTGCTCATGGCTGTTCTAATGCAGTAGCATTTGAAAATGCTATTCTTTATGCGCATGATATTGTACAAACAAGGGTGGTAGAACAATTTAATCAACAATTAGTTACTTTGTTGGATCATGAAGAGGCGGTAAAAAAATCTCTTGAGCCAGCACAATCAATGGTTTTATGCTAAGGCGCGCTTGAGTGTTTTGGTGTAGTATGCTACTGTTTTCATTATTAATAAGATATTAAGCGGAGATTGATATGGTAATCCAAGATTTATTTACGGTTAAAGGTTTAACAGATTTTGTACAAAACTATACAAAAGAACTTATGATAGCAGGCTGCTGCTTGGGTGCTGGTGCAGTTGGTATTTATTTTTATCATGACCATTATTCAAAAAAGCAAGAACAAGCACAAATAGCATTTTCTCAAACAATTGCAGAATTATTACATCCTAAAAAAGATGAGCAAACATGGGCCAATGCTAC
This sequence comes from Candidatus Babeliales bacterium, assembly GCA_963722075.1. Lineage (GTDB taxonomy): Bacteria > Babelota > Babeliae > Babelales > JANWKD01 > CAVRJM01. The sequence goes on from CAVRJM010000001.1 coordinate 353,600, forward strand.
TCTTGCTGCAAAGACGGGTTATCGCACGTACAAAAATTCTTCATTGGCGCCTTATTTTTTAGCACTCGAAGCCGAGGCGCAACTACAGCAAAATAATATAAAAGAAGGGATTAATTTGTTACAGGATGCCCTTAATCAGATGGGTTCTAAATCTCCTTTTTATTATTTATTTAAAACTAAACTTGCGCGCATAAAACTTGATGCTGAAGATCTAGCAATACAAACAGAAGGTTTTAATGAGCTCAAAGCATTAGCTGAAGATACCGCTAATAAGCAACGCGATGAAGCGTTGTATTATTTGGGGGAATATTATGCATCGCATGATGATGCTGCAAATGCACATGAGGCATGGCAAAAATTAATTAATGAATTTGCGGTGATACAGGATTCTACCATGTCTCCGTGGGCAGCATTAATAATTAATAAAGCTCAGCAAAAATAGTTAATCGCTTGTCAAAGGAAATAGCAGGCATCATGAATACAAGCAAAAACCACCATGTTCGCGTTCGCTTTGCTCCTTCGCCAACCGGGCATTTACATATCGGCGGATTACGAACGACCTTATTTAATTGGCTTTTTGCACGTCATAATAAAGGGGCATTTCTCTTACGCATAGAAGATACCGATTTAGAACGATCAAAGCCGGAATTTGTGTATTCAATTCTAGAAGCGTTGGACTGGTGTGCCATCTCTAGTGATGAAACAGTGCATATTCAAAGTCATTCCATAGAAATTCATAAAAAGCTTATTCAAAAATTGCTCGATGAAGGGAAAGCATATCGTTGTTACTGCCCGCCAAGCACCGATATTGAAAATATGGATTATTACCGATATGGTTCTTTTTGTAGAATGCGTGAGCAGGTAACGGTAGATCAGCCATTTGTAGTGCGCATAAAATTACCGACTGATAAAACACATATTGAATTTAGTGATCTTATTTATGGACCGATTTCTTTTGCGCTTGATCAATTTGATGATTTTATTATAGCGCGATCGGATGGTACCCCTGTTTATAATTTTGTGGTAGTTGCTGACGATGCCGCTATGAAAATTACGCATGTAATTCGTGGTGAGGAGCATTTGCAAAATACACCAAAACAAATTCTATTATATCAAGCACTGGGATATGATATACCTGCGTTTGCACATTTACCCTTAATTTTAGGTCCCAGTGGTTCTAAATTAAGTAAGCGGGATGGCGCAACGGCGGTGGTTGATTATAAGAAGAATGGTTATTTAGCGGCAGCCTTATGTAATTATTTGGTGCGATTAGGATGGTCTCATGGCGATCAAGAGGTTTTTGCTGTAGATGAATTAATTACTTATTTTAGCCTTGATGGGGTAAATAAAAAAGCGGCAATTTTTGATCATAAAAAATTGGATTGGCTAAATGGTGTTTATTTACGAAAAACGGATAATCAAGAAATAATTAATCTTATTCAGCGTGATGTGGATCATGCTTTCTGTGCGGATTTATCACAATGGAGCCATAACCAATTAATAGGATTTATTGGTCTTTATAAAGAGCGCTGTGTAACCTTACTAGAGTTGAGTAATAAAATTCGCTCATTGTACTTTCATGATCAAGAAATACCAGCCGGGGAATTAGAAGCATGGCTTAAAGAAGATACGGTACATTTTTTACAACAATGTATTGAATATTTTCAAACGATGCCTGAATACAATGCAGAACAGATTAAACAGTTTTTTAAGACATTTAGTAAAACAGAAAATGTGCCTTTAGTGGAATTAGCACAACCGGCCAGACTTGCATTAACAGCTACGGTAGCAAGCCCTGGCGTATTTGAACTTATGGCTTTATTGGGAAAAGATGAAACAGTCAGTCGGTTGAGAAGATTCATTACATTAATAGAAAAAAGGTAAACGATGAAAATTGGTATGCTTTTTCCAGATTATGGAAGCCAATTTGTAGGCATGGGTAAAGAATTGTATGATAATTCGCGTCTTATACAAGAATATTTTGAAGAGGCTTTCAATTGCTTAAATATCAATTTTGTTAAGCTCTGTTTTGCTTCTTCTGATGCTGAGCTTGCTAAGTCAGAGAATGCGTATGTATCAATTTTTTTAATCAGTGTTGCTACGGCGGCATTACTTAAGCAAGAAGAAATTATTCCTGCTTCAGTTGCTGGGTATGGCATAGGTGAATTAAGTGCCACCTGTATAGCGCAAGGGTTAAGTTTTCCCGATGGCCTTTATTTTCTTAATAAATTTGCTCAGTTTTATCACGAATTATTGCAATCCTGTTCTGTTTCATTGCTAAAAATAGAAGGTGTTACTACAAAAACAGTTATGCAGCTTTTAAAAGAACAAAATGATAGTTCCCTTTCTATTGCTGTATATGAAACTGATGATCAGCATATAGTAGGGGGTAATAAGAATGCGATTGAGGCGCTTAAAAAACAGTGTGCAGAACAAAAAATAACAACGCGTGATATTTCGATTGAAAAAGGATTGCATAGTAATCTTATGGATCCGGTGGTTAATCAATTAGTAATGTATTTGCAAAAGATCGATTTTAAAAATGTATCGATCCCACTTATTGCAAGTGTTGATGGCTCAATTATATTAAAAAAAGAGTTGGTTAAAAGACGGATAATCAAACAATTACATGCACCTATTTATTGGAATAAAGTTTTACCGCATATATACGATTGGGATATTATAATTGAGGTTGGTCCAGGAACAACATTAACCAAGATTGTTCAACAAAAATATCCAGAAAAAAAAGTCTTTTCTATAAATAAAATGTCGGATATTGAAGAACTCAAAAATGTTGTTAGTAAATAAAATTAGGAATTTATTATGACACACTATGATTCACCAGATACTTTTGCAAAAGTAGTGGCTATAGTAGCCGCTATTATTAAAATAGATCCAAGTACTATTACTGCTGATTCAACGTTTGATTCTTTGGGTGCCGATTCACTCGATATGCTAGAAATTATTATGAAATTAGAAGAAACGTTTGGCATAGAAATTAGCGACGAACAAGCAGAGCAGATCAAAACGGTAGGGCAAGCTGTTGAGGCAATTCAAAAAATTCGTACTAAATAAGAACTTGATTAGCAACGTTATGAGATAATTCTTGAGCTATTGAAAACCGTAATGAGTTTTTTGGATGTGTTATACCGCTATTTTCACGTTTTTTCATTAATAATTGCATAAATTCTACATATCCCTGCGCATATTCTTTGTTTTTTATAGAAGATTTAACGTCAGCTCGTATTTCTTGAAAACGGGAGAGTTTATTAACGGGGTGTTCTTTAGGAAGTGATCCTAATGCTTTTCTAAAAAAACGCTTAATAACATAATTTGTGGAGCAATCTTTATGTATATAATGCTGAACCTCATGGCCTATAATAAATTTTTGTGCTTGGGGTGATAATTTGTTAAATGCTCTCTCATTAATGAATAAAAAAGAATCAGTTGCAGAAGCTACCGAACTATCCTTCCAAGAAACAAGAGGAATATAAGAAAGATTAAAATCGGCCAAAATGGAAGCCACCCGTTGCTGGGTAGCTGTTGAAAGTGGATGTTTATTAAGCTCAGAATGGCGTACTTTTTGTTCCCCATTTTTATAATTCTCATACCATTGTGCTTTTAATTGAGAACATTCTTGTTGCGATAAACGTATTTGGGAAGAAAGCTCATGCCAAATCTTTTTTTCTTCAGTTTCCAACCAATTATTATATGATTCTGCTACCGTTTTTTTAGGATCTATGGGAATAGATAAAAAAGAAGGGGTAGGCTGTTTAATACGATATTTGTATTGATACAAAGTGAATACAACTGACGTTGAAACAATAAAAACTGAAATAAGTAGGGAAATTATATATTTTTTATTCATAAACCACCATTTTATTGAACTAATATTTAGCGTATAGGTTTATAAATTGAAAATCAAACGGTTTTATCTGTTTATTTAAAATTCAAATAGAAATTTAATTACAGTAATGATATCCATAGGTTTTTGGGTAATAATTAATTGATGGTGCATAACAGTCGTTATAACAACGGCATCGATTATATAAACATCGTCGATAATCGCCGCGGCTACAATTTCTATTATACCAGCCGCAATAAGAACGATTATTCCATGCGTTGCTGGTAAGCGTGATGAAACTGATAATAAAAAATAAGAATAGTGATTGGATTTTATTCATAGGACTCCATTTTAAATAAAAAAAAGAAGGACAACTTTATACAAAACTGTCCTTCTCTTTTTTCAGATACTTAAAGTGTAAACTTAGTAAGCACCTTCCATACCAGGGTTGGCTACGCAACCAGTTGGACATTCCCATGAGTATTCAACGTGTTTAACTAAGTTAGCAGGAACTTGAACTGCAGTTAAGCAACATGGAGCTGGACCACATGGTTTTTCTTCAACACGGGTTACAGCAACTGGAACGTCGTTGCAACGTGGTGCACAACGAGTTTCACAACGAGGTTCGCAAGAACTGTATCCACAGCCTCTAGAACCACAATATCCGCCTCTTCTGGGCCATGCAGAAGCATCAGTTACTACTGCCAAGCCAAGGAAGGCTAAAAGTGTAGCTAATAATACCTTTTTCATAAGGTCTCCTTTATTATAAAGGTTGGTTAAAACATATATTCTTATAAAGACCGTTCTTTATAGTTATTTTCAGTATCCCACAAATAGAAATTAAAAATCAATGATTTTTTCTAAATAATTTAAAATAGATATTTTTTTATTGAATGGCTTTACCTATGGAACAGGTATAATTTACTGAAGATAAGGGTATTTATTGATAGGTTAATAAATACTAGGTATATGGTGTTTTCTGGTTAAATAATATGCTCTATAGACATAGTATGCTTCGAAAGCCGTCGTTGCGATCCAGCCTTCGCCCAAGGGGCTTCGGCGGACTAAAACGAAGTTCCGACCTTTGCCCATACATGGCCCATTTTAAATGATCTATTAGTGCCAGAAAATTCAATACCACCACCAAGACCAACAAATGGTTGGCTCCAGCACCAATCCCATAAATAGCCGATATGAACAAAGAACCCATGAGAGAATGCGCCTGGATGTGCCGCAGATTCAAAATTAAGGTCACTATTAGAAATGAATACCGGGGATGCATCAAGAATAGAAGCATTTGTACCATCAATTTGAGTTAAACTGGCTGTTGTATTGGTGCCAGCACCAGCAGTACCACTTAATCCAGCAATACCAAAGGTATTCGCAGGAATTTGGCCAATTACATCAATATGGTCTCGCGTGCGGCCCCATAAATTGTAGCCAGCATCAAGGATGAAATTGCAACGTAAATATTCAAGCATAAAAACAAGATCACCATGAGCTCTATTTTTAGTCTTAATTGGCAAGGTTAAAATATTCGGGCCACGAACAATTTCTCCAGCGTACGCGCCAGCATTAAATCGTTTAAATAATAGATATCTGCTGCCGATACCATTGTTTTTAAGATCAAAAGTTCGCATTTGTCTTGATTTGAGCATGGTATAGATATTGCCATTAATGAATCCGGTTAAAAACTCATCACAACCATTTTCCCATAATAAGAAATTACCTAATATTCCTGCTCCCACCTCAAAATAATGCCCATTACCCACAATAGGTTCAAAAAAGAAAACGCCATTTGGTCGATTGCCGGTGGGTATAATAGTGCGTACATTAACGCTAAAATAATTACATTCATCGTTAAGAAATATACAACCTAAAGCACATTCAAAATCAGCAAAAGATGATTTTTTTCGTTTACCATCTACCCGAGCAAATTGGAGTGGTTGCTTTACATCAAAAAAGGTTGCTTGGCCGTCCCATGCAGTTATCATAGAATTAAATGGTGCAGGGGTATCAGTAGGATTTCCTAATTCATTTGCTAGAATTGCCGTTCCAGAAGTGCTGACTGTTTCTTTAAAATCGATTGACCATTGAGTGCGTGCATAAGGAAGATGCGCGGCCAGGTAAAACGTATAACATCCAATATCAAAACCGTAGAACCCATTAATATCTATGAGTTCATTTTGTACTGAGGGGCGTGCAGTGATGCCACTATTAAAATTATCGTTTACCAAGAAATTCTGTCCAAAAATATCAATGCCAGGGCCTGCTGCCGTTCCTGTTTGCATGGTGTCAGTATTATTAAAGAAAAGATATTTACCAATATCATGTTTATTAAATGATTTTGAATACTCGGCGGTGCTCCAGAGTACGCCATTTGAACAATCGTCATAGCCCCAGGTAATTAAGTAACCTACACCAGCACTCTCACGTGCTTTGTTTGAACCAATAGAACGTCCATGAAAAAAGGTACGGCCAAACACATCGCGATTATCGTTAAACTGATTATCGGCAACAAGATAAATAGGAATGAAGAGAGTGACGAAAATAATGGTACGTAGATACTTCATACAGGCCTCTTTTTTACAAGGAAATTTTTATGATGGTTTTAAGGTAATATTTTTTTTGAAATCAATCAATTAATTCTTTTATAGAAAAATATGCCTATAGATTAGTGTTTTATAAAAATAAAATATTTTCAGGGTGAATAAAAACCATTGAAAAACGGCCTTTAACTGGAGTATTCTAATAATATAGTCAGATTAAAGACTATAAAAAGGGGAAATGGTAATGAAGCTAAAAAAAATACTTTTTATGCTATTATGCAGTACTGCAGGGTTATCTTATGCACAATGTGATAAAAAAACGTTTGACCAATTACTTGCTAGAATTAAAACGGGTTATATTTATGATTTATATGGGTTTATCGATACAGCAAAAGTACGTACCTTTGCTGAAGATAACCCCTTTAAATCGATTCCCTCAGTGGCACAATTAAATAGCTGGAATTCATTAATATCATGCACTCATAAATATATCACTGAGCAAATTGCATTAAAAAAGGCGCCAACTATCTATAAAACGTATCTTAAAGAATTGGAATCAACCACTAAAGATATTCTTGCACTCATTAAGTTATTAAATGCTCTTTATAGTAAAAATGTTATTGTCAGCCAAAATATTAAACTTAAAACAGTTGAATCATATCGGCCATTATCAGCAGCAGATAAAAAAGAACTTGAACTTCTAATAAAAAAAATAGATTCATATAAAAATATAATAAATTCAATCTTTATTTTATCGCTGGAAGAAATAGTGACGGCAGCTGGTTACCCTGCTGCATGGAAAAATGAAGTTTCCTCTTCTTTAGATGAAATTTTTAATGATTTTCCTTATTTTTTCGATACGTATCAAGAGGCAAAAAAGAAATTTAAAAATATGAGCCCGGAAGAATTAGTTTATTTTTTACGTATTTCAAATTTGATAAAAGCACCCTATAAAGAAAATCAAAGAGAATATGAATTTGAGTTACAGAAATTAGCAACCGCACTTTTTAATAAATTAGAAAAATTTGATTACCGCGTTTCTGATGAGGCTAAAAAGATTCAAGAGCGTATAGATAATGCTTGGATTGCCAGTAGAGAAGACAAACAACGATTGGCGTATTTGAAAAAGCTTAGTGCCGACACTCATGAAATTATGAACGCATTATTGCTCGTGTTCCCATTATCTCCGCGCTATATGGATATGTTAGCACGCACAAAAGATGCTACTTCATTGCTTATTTTTGCCGAATCAGCGGCATTAACTTCAGAACTGCAAGCTTTAAAAAGAAATGCTTTATTATTAAAAGGAAAATAGTTATGAAATTAAAAATATATAATACACTTTTTTTACTAACAGCCATGAGCTGTAATTCGCTCTTAAATGCTACCTGCGATGAGGTGACTAAAAAAATGGTGATTACTGATATCCAAAAGCCGCAAACAGTATATCACAAAATTCAAAATCCTCTTAGTGGTGATTTAAAAAATCCAAAATTATTAGATGCATTTAAAGCATGGATCAATTACACCGATTGCGCAGAATCACTCATTAATAATCCTGCATATGCTGACATGAAAGTGGCAGTACAGCAAGCTAAATTATATGCTTTGGGATCAATTATCAAATTACAAACGAATCGTACCAATGCCATAGATCTTGAAAATATTAAACAATTAATAAAAGTAATGGATTTGTTATTTATTACGGCCTTGCGTGAAATTCATCGAGAAGTACCGACCCCTTCTTCTTGGAAAAAAGATGTTTTAGCTTCAACACTTGAAGATTTCTTTGTTGGGCATGAACAGTTTTTTAAAAATTATGAAGCTACAAAAAAACAATTTGCACAATATAAAGGCGTTTTTGACACACAGCGAATAGTAGATTTTGTACGAAATCAGCATTTTATCAAAAAAGGTCCACAGGAACAAAATAGTATTAATTTTCTTGTTGATGCATTAGAAAAAACAATAATTAAGTTAGAAGAGAATAGTAAAAAAGCGTGGTTTGGCAAAGGGGATATGCAACGAAAAATTGGGGATAGCAAAGAAATAATTGCGGCCTTAATTAAACAATATCCATTTACTGAGACCTCACAGATGTATCAAAAAATATCATTTTCCCAAAATATAGCATTGTTAATTTTACTTGCTGAAGCAGGTTCTTTATTAGGAATTTTAAAACGAATTGAAAACTATCTAGAAAAAAATAAATAATAATTAAAGGAGAGAGAATGATGAAAAAGCTTATAATACTTAGTTGCCTGCTGCCATTCTGTGCGCAAGCAATGGTGTGTGATTATCAAACACGCCAACAAATTAACAAAGATAAAAAAGCACCATACCAGATATATGAAAATATTCAGAAGTTATTTATACCCGTTTTAAATGCAAATATGAAAAATTATTACTATTTTACCGAAGCATGGAAAAGCTGGGACGCTTATACTGATTGTGCTCATGAATTAATAACGAATTCGGAATTCAAAGAAGATAAAGATATCTTAGTGTTTGCTAAATATAGAATTAAAGATACCGTCGAAAAAATCAATGGAGTACCTGACCAAACAAGATTAAGAAAAATGTTAAAAGAATTGGCAGATATTTATAGCAATGCATTGCAGGTTATTAATGAAGAAGTAGATACGCCGTTAGACTGGGAAAGCGCTGTTTTAGCACAGTCTGCAGAAGATATTTTCCCCCATTACAAAATAAGCTTGTTATTGCCCTATGAAGAATTAAAGAAAAAAAGTGCATTTGATAATAAAAAAATTCTTGATTTTGTGAAGAATCTTGAAAGAATCGCATCAGGAGAAGATGAACAACAAGCTATTAATAATTTTGCCGACAAAATAGATAAACTTATTTACCGTTTAGAAGCAGATAAAAAAAGAACCTGGTATAGTAAAAGAGAACTGCAGAAAGAAATTAATGACTTAGAAGAAATTTTTGATGCACTTAATGAACGTTATATTATTGAAACGAGTCTTATGCGCGAAAAAATTTCCTTATCAACAGATTTAGATGCGCTTATAATTTTATCCGAAACAAAAAATCTTATAACTATTGGGCAAAAGGTAAAGAATTTTCTAGATTCACGTAAGTAAATGAATCCTTATAGCAAAAAGACAAAAAGCGCGGAAAATTTTCCGCGCTTTTTCGTTTAAATTATATCTACGTTGAATGCTTTATGAGAATGCGAAGCCGCCTTTAATCCAAATTCCCCATTGGTCAAGTGCAAAATTATGATCGCCTGAGAATTCTACTTCGCCGCCTAACCCTAAAAATGGGGTATAATCACAATTTTCCCACGCATAGCTGGCATGAGCAAAGAATTTATGTGAAATAGCTCGCGGATGCGCTGCTGAATCAATAAATAGTTGGCTATTATTAATGAAGACAGCCGTGCTATCAAATGGGCCACCGGTTCCATTAATGTGAGCAGTACTTTGTGTCTGAAGAGCTTCAGGGCCCGCAGAGAGTGTTTGTCCTTTTAACCCATAGGTATTTGGTTGAATCATTTCGATATTGCTAATTTTATCCTCGCTACGAGTCCAGAGATTGTAACCAGTATCAAGCGTAAAACCACAACGATAATAATCAAAAAGCAATGCAGCTTCAATATGATAAGAATTACGGACTTTACATTGCAATGCTAACACATTGGGACCAAATAAAATTTCAGACAGCGCTGTTGGGGTGGCACCACCGGTAAATTTTTTAATTAATAATCTACTGCTACCAATATTTTGCGTGCCATCGGCATTAGCTAAATCAAATATTCTGCGCTGACGGCCTTTGAGCACGGTATAAATATCTGCTTCTGCCCATACGCTAAATGCTGAATCGCAGCAGTTATTCCAGAATTCATAGTGTGTAGAAAAGCCAGCACCTACTTCATAATGCTTACCATTACCAGCAACTGGTTCAAAAAGGAACACGGCATTCGGACGATTACTGGAAGGGAAAACAACACGGAAATCAGCGCCTAAATGGTAACATTCATGGCAAAGGAAATTATATCCAAGCGCTGCTTCAATATCACCAAGTCGTGTTTTAGTTTGTTTGCCGCTTGCTTCACTTGAACCGCTCAGTGCATCAGATGTATCAACGCGACCAAATTGTAAAACTTGTTTTAAAAGGGGAAAATCTATGGTATCTAATGTTTGCCCATTATATGCTGTTAAAATACTGCCAATGGGTGAAGGGAGGGCGCTCGTATTTCCCAATTCATTTGCTGCGATTGTAGTACCTGAACTGGTAATGTTTTCATCAAAATTAACGGTCCAACGAGTCCATACTAATGGTGCATGGATATCTAAATAAAGACCACAAACCCATTCATCTAAATTAAGTCTAAATTGAATATCTAAAAGCGCATTTTCTACCCGCGGAAGTGCGGTGAGGGTTCCGTTAAAGTTATCATTAAGGAAAAAATTTTCTGCAAAGACATCAACGCCCGTACCGCCTGCAGCGCCAAATGTCATCATGTTGGTACCGTTATAGAAAAGGTATTTTCCTATTTCATCGCGATCAAATGAACGCGTATACTCAGGGGTGAAGGACAGAAATCCATTGAGACAATCTATGTCGCAGGGTACAAGAAATTCTGTTGTTCCTACTAAACGTCTTGCTAGATTAGACCATTGTGGTCGTTGGCTGAAAAATGTATGGCCAAATGTTTTACTAGATGGATCATCAAGTGCATATATAAATCCAAAAGAGGTACATAAAAAGAGAAATAAAAATTTTTTAATAGTTGGTTTCATCTACAAAACTCCTTATTGTTTTTAAAGCTGGGCATACCATCGAATGTTTTCATTGCATTTGATCACACGCTACTGAATTTCCAATGATTCGTCAATATTGAAAGAGGTATAATTTATGGTATGGTTGAGTTTTGTAAAAACATTATAGATTTACGCAAACCTGGATTCTTAGGCTTCGCTCAGAATGACATACGACACGGTCATCCTGAGGAACTTGCGTCCGACTTCGCCATGGCTACGCCGGATTCCTCAATAGCAAAGTGCGTGTCCGGCGGAGTTTTAACGGAGACGGAACGTGAGGATACAGTAAATAAATTAACATTCTAATTTTGATTTTTTGATTTCTATGTACACATATCTAATAATTTTTTTTGCAATTTTTTTAGAAAGTCTTCCTATAAGTAGTTCTGGGCATGTTCTGTTATTGCAAAAATTGTTATCAAAAAAAAATATTGCAGCTGATATGAATCCTGATGTTTTACTATTTTTGAATGGGTTTACGGTTATGGTGTTAGTGCTTTTTTTCTATAATCGTTGGAAGCTCCTCGTTTGGGCGTTACTACGAAATAAGGCGATAATACAAAAAATCTTTTTGTTAGGAGCTTTGACTGATGGAATCACGGTTGGATTCTATTTTTTGTATGCTAAAAAATTGTGTCTATTCCCTGTATGGATTGGATTTTTAATTACCGCATTGGTATTAGCGAGTTTGCGTTTTTGTCCAATTGTAATAAAAGGAAGTTGGAATTATAAAAATGCGATTTTATTAGGAATAGTACAATCATTAGCGTTGTTGCCGGGTATTTCACGCTTTGGTACAACGTTTGCAGCAAGTAGATGGTGTGGAATGAATAACCGCAAGTCATTTGAACTATCTTTTTTACTGGAATTTCCTATTATTGTTGGGGCATATTTGCTAGGAACATATCAGTTGTATAAAAAAAATCAGTTATGGTACGTGATTAATTCTGGCACATTAATGATTAGTATGACAGCAATTATAGCTGCATTAATTGGATTATGGATCATGCGCGTTATAATTTCTTATAATTATATATGGCTATTTTCGATTTATCTGATAATGATTTCATTTTTGTGTATACCACTATAAGTAGGAATATAATATGGTGTCGATGTTGTCACGATTCATTTCGCCTCATTTTAAGCGTTCGATAAAAAAAATAATGGGATATTTTATTTTAGCAATTGCATTGTTTTATTTGATTGCAATTATGGGGCATAATCCGCATGATATTTCGCTTTTTTTTAAATCTACCGATCCAATTATTGCACATATATTTGGCAGTTTTGGAGCGCATACGGCAGCATTATTGCTCTTTATATTGGGAGGAATTGGGTCATTATCATGCATTTTATTTTTGTTGTTATTAGGTTTTTTTTTGCTTAGACAATCACCACTTAAACAATATGCAGATCAACTAATTGGTGCATTTTTTTTTATTTTTTGTAGTTGCTCGTATGCTGCATTTTTTAAAATTGATATCGGTACCTTTTTTTGTGGTGGATTATGTGGTGTTTTTTTAATCGATTTTTTTCAACGTTTTTTTGATTCCTTTTTATTTTCGGTATTTATTTTTTTTATAACAACGAGCGCCTTTATTCTAATGTCACGATTGGTGTTAATAAAAATAGTTATAAGGGCACAAGTAATGATGAGGCGCTTGGCATTGTACCATGATTGTAAGGCTATTTTAGCGAGTTCTTATGAGAATATACAAATATACCTGAAAAAATTTATTTCTAAGGTATCTGCACTGATATTTACCAATGAGCGTATGCCATCGGTGATAGATTTAGAATATGAAAAAATTCCTGAAGAAGACGCATTTTGGGATAAATTTGAATGCGCTTCAGAAGCAGCTGTTCAAGAGCCAACACTGATGGAATCTGCTCCCATTGAAGAAAAAAATGAAATGCCTTCTTTGATTGCCGAGCCACCCAAAAAAATATCTTATGCATTACCACTTTCTTCACTCGTAAAAGTGGAGCAAGAAAACCATGATGATGCCGGTGAACAAAAAGAGTGGGCCCTTATTTTGGAAGAAAAATTAGAGCGATTTGGAATTCATGGGAAAGTACTCTCCATTAAAAAAGGTCCCGTTATAACCTTATTTGAATATGAGCCGCAGATAGATTCAAAAATTAGTAAAATTATTGCATTGGAAGATGATTTAGCATTGGCTTTACAAGCCATTAGCATTCGTATTATTGCGCCCATACCAGGCCGTTCAGTAGTAGGTTTTGAAGTCTCAAATAAAAAGCGACATACGGTACAGATGGGATCATTATTACAATCAGCTGATTTTAAGCACTGTGCAGCGAATTTACCGCTTGCTATTGGTCAGGATAATATTGGTTCAAATATTATTGTTGATTTGACAATGATGCCGCATTTATTGATTGCAGGATCTACTGGTTCAGGAAAATCGGTGGCGTTAAATACGATGCTTATTAGTTTGTTGTATAAATGTGTACCAAATCAACTTAAGTTAATTTTAATCGATCCAAAGCGTTTAGAATTTGCTTCTTATGCAGATATCCCACATTTACTATTCCCCATTATTACCGATCCAAAAAAGGCCGCAGCAGCGCTTAGATGGGTGGTAAAAACAATGGAAGAACGGTATGCGATTATGGAAGCACATAATGTAAGAAATATTTTTGATTACAATCGTTTAGTAGGTAAAGATACGCAAAAAAAGGCAATGCCCTTTATTGTAATAATGATTGATGAGCTTTCTGATCTTATGATGACGGCACCAAGAGAGACTGAAGATTTAATTGCGCGTATAGCGCAGATGGCTCGTGCTGCTGGCATTCATATGATTATCGCAACGCAACGCCCTTCAGTTGATGTTATAACAGGACTGATTAAAGTTAATTTCCCCAGCAGAATTTCATTTCGAGTAACTTCTAAGATTGATTCACGTACCATTTTGGATTGTACGGGTGCCGACAAATTATTAGGCAAGGGAGATATGTTATTTTTGGATTCTGCATCACGGCTTATTCGTGCGCATGCGCCGTATATTTCCGATAAAGAAATAGGACAGGTAGTAAACCATATTCGATTGCAACAAGCACCGGAGTATATTCCTTTACCAGAAGATAATAAAGCAACTAATTTTGATGATAATGATATTGATGAACAATTATATGATGATGTTTTACGCTTTATTGAAATGGTTGATGAAGTTTCTATATCATTACTGCAACGTAAATTTAGAATTGGTTATAATCGATCTGCACGCATTATCGATAAATTAGAATCTCAAGGAATTATTATGCAGGAGCCGGGTGGTAAAACACGAAAAGTGATTCGATAAATTAAAATAAAATTTTTTTATTTTTAAAAAACTCTTTTTTTTATACTTGACAAATGTTCAAAAAGCAGACATTTTTTCCAACGTATTAGTACAGCATTTTTAGTAAATTTTAACATTAAAAGGCGGAGAAATATGCGTTTGGACGAAAATTTTATAAAAAACGCGCTTCCTGGGAGTAGTTTTGTCAACAAAATTTTTCCTGAAAACATATCATTAAGTATTGATTCACGAAAAATTAATAAAGGAGATATTTTTGTTGCGTTAGAAGGATCACAGTGCGATGGTCATGATTTTATTACTGAAGCAATAGAAAAAGGAGCTGCAGGATTAATTATTGCAGAGCATAAAAAAGATTACGTAATCAATAGTATAAAAAATAAGCTTGAACAATTATTGGTTGTATGTGTTTCAAATACCCGTAGTGCGTTGATTACCTTAGCAACGGCATGGCGTGATCAATTTAATTACCCAGTAATTTGCATAACCGGTTCAGTAGGAAAAACATCTACTAAAGAAATTATTTGCAATGTTTTGGATCTTCATGGCACCTCATATGCAGCATCATATGGTAACCAAAATACGGCAATAGGATTGGCGCTTACTATATTTTCTATGCGATCAGATCATCAAGCAGCTATTTTTGAATTGGGTATTAATAAGCGCGGAGAAATGGCACAATTGGTTGCGATGGCGCGCCCGACTATGGCATTGATTACCAATATTGGTCATGCGCATATGGAAGGTCTTGGTTCTATTGTTGATATAGCGGCAGAAAAACGAGATATCTTTTCATTATTTAAAGAGAGTAATATTGGTATTATCAATGGCGATCAACCATTACTTTCACATATCTCTTATAGTCATCCTGTGGTGAAATTTGGATCAAAAACAACAAATCAAATACAAGCACGTAAAATATTTCAGGGAAGTAATTACGTTTCCTTTATTTTAAAATTATATGGTGAAAAGCATCGTATTGTTTTAAAAACAAATCATAACGGAGCGGTATTTAATACGCTTGCTGCCGTAGCGGCTACTTATTTATTAGGTATTCTCACTGAAACTATTATTCAGGCGATTCAAATGCCAGTTATTGTTGCTGGACGCTTTGAGCAGCGGTTGTTAAAAAATGGGAAGGGCGTTATTATTAATGATTGTTATAATGCGAGCCCTGAAAGTATGAAAGCAGCATTGTTAGCTCTACAGAAAATAGAAACATCCGCTGAAAAAATAGCCGTTTTGGGTGATATGGCTGAACTGGGTATTAACGGGCCGTTTTGGCATAGACAACTAGGCCGTTTTTTGAGAAAAGTGCCATCGTTAAAAAGAGTAATTTTAGTTGGATCATTAGTTGAATGGACTAAAAAGACACTTCCGGTGGGAGTTTCAATGGAACATGTTGCTAATTGGAAAGAAGCGGTTAACGTGTTGCAAGAAAAGATGAGTAACGAAAACCTCATTTTAGTAAAAGGCTCGCGGGTATTAGGGTTGGATAAGTTAATAAATGAAATGACCTATGAAAAAGAACAACTGTGAGGATATGTACCATAAATCAGTGCTTGTTAATGAAGTTATTGAATACATAAAACCCCAAGCGCATGGGGTATATTTAGATGTTACGTTTGGAGGCGGTGGGCATACGCGGGCATTGTTAACCGCTGAGCCCACTTGCTCAGTAATAGCGCTTGATTGGGATGCGCAGGCATTGGAAAAGAATGGCTATGCCCTTCAGGAAGAATTTCCCGGAAGGCTTACCTTGTTATGGGGCAATTTTGCGCAAGTAGATAAGAAATTAAAGAAGGAAGGTTTGGGCCCTGTCGATGGTGTGATTGCTGATTTTGGTACTTCACAATATCAACTGCTTGAACGGTCTGGCTTTTCATTTAATGTTGATAGTCCTCTTGATATGCGTATGTCGCCAGCTCATCAAAAAATAACAGCGCAAGAAGTGGTAAATAAGGCAACTGAAAAAAAGCTTTATGATATTTTTAAGGAGCTCGGGCAAGAACAATATGCTAGAAAAGCAGCACGGGCAATTGTAGAAGCACGCGCAAAATATTCGATAAAAACGACTCGTCAATTAGCCCATATTATTGAAGGCGTAATACCTCGTAAGAAAAAAAATATACATCCAGCTACCCAAATATTTCAAGGCTTACGTATTTATGTTAATAAGGAGCTAGAAAATATTCAGTCCTTTTTAAATGCAAGTTTACGTGTTTTAAAGCCGGGTGGAAGGCTTCTTTGTATTAGTTTTCATTCCTTAGAAGATCGCTTGGTTAAACAGTTCTTTAAAAACCATACTAATACACCGCCATTGGTGGAAATAGTAACTGATCACATAATTGTTGCCACCCAAGAAGAACTTAAAGAAAATCCTTCTGCTCGTTCAGCAAAATTGCGTGTTGCGCAATTAAAGGAAAATGTATGAAAATAGTTTGACAAATAAGGGGTGCATGGGTAAATTAATGGTGTATTGTTTGATAGTTGTTATATCAAGCCAATAAAATGAGATAGTAAAAAGATTATTTTTAAGGGCACAAGAAATGAAAATAACAGAGGTAAAAGTATATCCAGCGAAGGAAAACGGTAGGCTTAAAGCTTACGCAACGATAATCTTTGATAATGATTTTATTGTGCGTGATCTGAAAGTAATTGAAGGGGAAAAAGGACTCTTTGTATCAATGCCTTCCCGTCGCCGCAAAGATGGCTCATTTAGAGACATTGTCCATCCGCTCAACGCTGATACTCGCAAGATGATTGAAGAATCTATTATTGGTGAGTATAATAAAGCGGTTAAAATGGGTTTTAGCACCTCCGCTGAATCTGAAGAATAAAAAGTAGTAATATAAAGTTATTTGAATTATTGTTGGGGCGTCGCCAAGTGGTAAGGCACCAGGTTTTGGTCCTGGCATTCGGAGGTTCGAATCCTTCCGCCCCAGCCATCCTTCGCTCTTACAGAGCTACGGCTGGGCAAGCCAGTTGTTTAAATGAAATATACATAATAGAAAAGTGAAGAGCGAAGGCTGTCACGCCCTAGCTTATGCTTCAAAGTTATACCCGAGAAAAAAGCGACGGCGGACTATAACTCGAATTTCCTCTATTTTAAATAATAGTTATATTATCTGATTTCTTAAAATGTATTATGTCTATATATTAAATTCAGTTATTGATAAAAATCGTATGTATGTCGGTTGTACAATTGATCTAGAAAATAGACTAAACGAACACAATGCTGGTGAATGTATACATACGAACAAGTACAAGCCATGGAAATTGTGGACTTACATATATTTTGAGAATAAAGAAAAGGCAATCGCTTTTGAACGTTACTTAAAATCTGGTTCTGGTAGATCTTTTTCAAAAAGGCATTTTTAACTATGCAATCAAACATCTTGCTCCTTGCTTCAAAATCACTCCAACGCCGAACGGCACTAGAACAAGCATGCATCCCTTTTAGAATTATCGAACAAAATGCTGATGAAAGCATTTGTGATTATACGCTTCCATTCGGATCCCTTCTAGAATCAATTGCTATTCATAAAATGAATCATATTGTTATGCATGCTAATCTTGAGCATCCTGTTCAATTTGTTTTGACCGTGGATACCATGGTGCAAGATGGTGCGGGGAAAATATATGGTAAACCCTCATCTAAAGAAGTGGCACGATCATATATTAAAGCATTGCGTGATAATCCGGGCCAGGTAGGCACTGCCTTTTGTCTTGATAAAAAAGAGTATGGAGATAATAGGTGGCATACAGTTGATCGCATTACCAAATTTGTGAGCGCCGGTTATTCGCTCGACATTCCCAATCATTGGATCGATACCTATTTTGATCAAGTGCCCGAATATCTTTCTATTGCCGGTGGACTTACTATCGAAGAATATGGAGCTCAATTTTTAAAAACCATTGACGGCTCTTATGGATGCGCAATAGGGCTTCCGCTTTATGAATTACGAGAATCATTAGATTTAATGGGATTTTTTACATTGAAAAATTCAATCTGAAATTAAAGGACTTGCTTTATGTTACGATTTATGATAACATAGAAGGATAGTGTTATAGGGATTATAAAATAGGGATTTTATGAAAAATAGTAGCGTTTTAATACTTGCGTTCTTATTATATGGCGTTATGCAGGCTATGGAAGCACCAAAAGGTAGCGCATGCCGCATGACTTCATTGGTAAAGATATCTGCATTGGAGAATATTATAGGCCGATTTTTAGGGCAAGTCTCACCTTCGCCTTCTTTAGAAGATCTATTCAAAGTTTTAGATATTAAATGCAATTATAAAGATCATGATCCATTTGGCTTTGTAGCTACGAGTCAACCATCTTTATATATTCTATTAAATGTTCTTATCGATCAAAAAATAGCGGGGAAATTGCCACATGTTTCAATCGATACTATTAAAGAATTAAACAATGTTTTTAAAAAGAAAACTACTGAATCATTGCGCCATATTGATAATCAAATTGAACGGTTAAAAAAAGGGGAGGCATCCTTTAAAGAAGCGCAATCACAAGGATTAGTTATTTCTGAAGAAGCGCCTCACATTGATCCATTGAGCAGCGATACTTTACGGATTATTGAGCGCGTTGTTAGAAGGGGAGCCCCTTTTAGATTCAGAGAGTTTCTTAAGGAATTTAAGGTAGATTGTAATAAGTTTTTACCCAATGATTTTGAATTGCCTGCGGTTTATTTGTTGATGAAAAATTTATTGTTAGGTAAAACATCACGCTATACCTATAAGAAATTAAAGAGCATTTCTATTGATAAAGTTATAGAATTAAATAATTATCTCAAAGTAATTGCGGTATATTATCAGCATGAATTAGATGATAAAATAAAAAGTTTATGATAATTGCCATTAAAGGTTTTGGAATGCTTATACATATTATTTCGTTAATTTGTTCCTTTTTTATTATTACGCTTTTTCCTTCATGCAAAGAAATGGAAAAATCAAAAAAACCAGGAACCATAATATTTTTACATGGGATTTCATCGGCAGGAAAAACGTCAGTTGCAAAAAAATTACAAGATGTGTTACCAGAGTATTATAATTATGCAGATTTAGATGCATTTACCAGTATGACACCAAAACGGCTGGTAAATTTTGATCCAAATGCACAGCCATCTGTTGAAGCGGCTGAACAAGGCATTGTTATTGAACCGATCACGTATGATGGTCAGCAGGTAATGGTGGTAAAAACAGGTTCCTATTCGCAAAAGGGCGGTATGTTATTACCTAAATTATATAAGTTGTATGTAGAAAATGGCTTTAATTTAATTATTGAATTTGCATTTTCAGGTATTGATCAACAGTTACAAGAAAACTATTTAAAAGAATATCTCAAAGAGTTGCATTCATTTCGTGTTTATTTTATTAATCTAACGGTTTCTCCTGAGGTCGCTTCACAACGCGAATTACAGCGTGGCGGTTTTAAAGGATTATCAGCGGGACAACGTTTATTTATGCTCAAAGAATTTACTGAACCACAAACCTTTGATTTAGAAATTGATACATCAAATCTTACGCCTGAGCAAATTGCACAACAAATTGATGCGTTTATGCAATCTCATCCACAGCCAGAAGCATTTAATAAATTATATAAGAAATATTTTTAATGAATAAAAGAAGAGGTTTTTTCTTTATGAATAGCACTATTCAAGTAGTTTTATTTTTTAGTTTTATAACTTTTGGGGCTACTCAAATTGTATCGATGGAAAATAAACCAGTTTCTTCTAATACACATCCTATTAACTGGGCAATTAATTTGTCATAGGATACGATCGAACATAGTTGGGGAACTTGGAATGATTTTTTTCGTGAACAAATTAATCCATTACTAAATCGTAACCTATTTGATAAAGCCATAAAAAACGGATCGTACCAAACAATGTCAGCCTATGAATTTTTAGCATTAAATGTTGAAAATCAACGTCTTAATAAATATAAAAATGCAAAAAATGCGCAAGAAGCATACCCCGAAAATGACCGTCCTCGTGGAAAAAAAGATATCGATAGCGTTAATTTTTTGAGAACACGTGCCTGTGTAAGTCCGATTGTGGTTTGCAATAGTAACTGATAAAGAAGGTCTAATACATTATATTAAACTTGATGATGTTCATCGGCTAATAGCGGCAGCAATAAAAAAATCTCCCATTAAAGTCTTTTTTATTGATTTAGAAATTAAATAGTAACTATATTTCCAATTCCATAGCCAACAGCATTTGATCAGTTATATAAGAAATATATCAGTATTCAAAATTATTTATTATAGCCCATGTATCTATGGCTTCTAAAATAAGCTTGCTTTGTTCATCATCTTTATTAACTGCTATAGATATAACTTTTTTAATGATTTCCGGATTGAGTGTTTTAGGATTTGCATATTGTAGAAGTAGCTTTACTATTGGTAAATTATCATGATGTGCAGCCAAGCTAAAGGCAGAACTATTCAATTTATCAATTACATTAACATTTGCGCCGTGTTTTAAAAATAATTGAACAAGTTTATATATAAGTGGTGAAGGTTTATTTCTACATAATGAAATAAGTGGTGTACTTCCTGATGAATCGATTCCATTAATATTTGCACCACGTTCTAATAAAAAAAAGATTAATTTTATATATTTTTTATTTAAATTATTTACTGAATCAACCATAATAACATTTAATAAAGGACCGTTGATAGAATAAGTGGCAACGGGGTCCTGGATTGATTCGTTAGGGCTCAGGCCAAGTTTAATAATTTTTTTTAATTTTTTATAAGCATCGTTAGCATCGTTATTCGCAGCTTGAGGGTGATTTTTTATATTGTAATTATAAGTAAAAAAAGGAAGTAGAAGCTTAGAAATATAAGGTTTAAAAATAGCTGCTGAGGGATTTGTGAATTTTAATAATATTGTAAATAATTTTGGTTTTATTGTATATATATATGCATGTAATAAATAAAGACCATATTCTTTATTATTTAAAACAACTAATAATTTTTGTAACTCACCTGCATTATTTTGCTTAATGGAATTATCTACATTTTTTAAGGTTTTCGCCGTATTACCTAACATATAAATAAATAATGGATTAACGTTTATTTCTACCCAATCTTCAACTGAGCCATAAAGAACTGGCTGATATTCCCTTAGATAATTTAATGCATTATCTGTAATGAAAATGCCGTTAGATATAGAATCAAACCGACGAGCAATTTCAATTGATAAGTGATCTAAAAAGTCACTATCTTGTAATACTACATATAAATTTGTATTAGTCATTGAAAGTCTAGATAATTCTTTAATAAATTGAATTAATTGATCTTTGGAATTAATAGTTTTTGGCAATAAATTCAAGACTATTTTATAAATAAGTTCAAAGGGTAATGTTCCTAATGAAGGTTTTTCTGGAATAGGGGCAAGTTGTATAGTTTCGACCGATTCTTCGGGTTCTTCCATTGGGATAGAAAAAGTGAAGAAAGAAATAATAAAAATACCTAGAAACAGTTTATTTTTCATGGTTTCTCCATTTTAATCAAAAATCTGTATATTCTAATTGTAATAATTTATATAGAATAAGTCAATAAATTATGTATTTAAATCGGGACAAAGCATTTAAAATATCGAATTCAAAAGAGTTTAATAAAATGCTGGATTGCTTCGACAAGCTCGCAACGACGTTTTTTGCTTTCGGCTATCGTCGTCCCGAGCGAAGCGTGGGGATCCAGGCCAAATTAATATGATTTAATTTTTTTAGCTTAAATACTTATCATTTGATGCGTTTGTGCTGATAGTAATGACCTCTATTATAATTCTAATGCCATCTTGATAATGGCATGATCAGAAAAATGCTTAATATGTTTAATATCCTGATTAACATGTCTGAGTAAATTATTGGGATTTTCAGGGGAATAAATCAGATTTTTTACCGTGAACTGCTTACTATAAAAAATAAAATCATTAAGATTAAATCCTTGTTGCGCGCCGGTTGAGGTTGGTACTAATGGAAGCATATCAGCATTGCTTTTCATTTCATGCACATAGTGCTGTAACTTATTATATTTTTTTTTATTTAACTTATCAGTGCCTTGCAATACGGAGTAATTAAAATCTCCGCATATAATCCATGGTAGATTTTTTGGCGCGCGATCAATTGTATCTTTAATAATAGAAAAATGATCTGCATGATCCTCATTGAGCATAAAAGGTATATGCGTATTGATAATGCCTATTGCTTTCTTTTTTTTAGTTTGCAAATGCGCAACCATCATTTTTTTATTAGGAGTAAACACCATAAATTCGTAGGAAAGAATAGTAAATTTATGCTTATTAATGAGTGTGAGTACGCCGTCTTTTTGTGCAATGCTATCAATAATATAATAATAATCATTGGGTGAATATGCATCTAATAAGGTGTTATTAAACCTCTTATATTGTACTTCTCTATTATTATTAAAATAATCGTATTTAGTTTCCTTATGGCCATTTACCATAACAACTTCTTGTTCAAATTGTTTACGTAATTCCCCTGGGTTATAGGGCCATTCTTGAAAACAAAGGATATCACACCCATTAAGGATATGGCCCGGTCGTAATGCTTGTTTAAAAAGAGAACATCTTTTTTTAATAGCAATGGGATACTGATCTACATATTGAATGTAATAAGGCTCATAAAGCACATTACAAGTGGCAGCGGTTATGGTTGAGGCTGATGATCGTTTCATATGGATCATTTCTTAAATAATTGTTATTATTATATCATATAAAGATTTATAAAACTTTTTCTATATTTTTATTATGAATAATATTCTTTTATTGGCATCTCAATCATATTCGCGTCGTCAATTACTCAGTCAAGCAGCTATCCCTTTTGTATTGTTAGAACAATCAGCTGATGAAAATGCCTGCGATTGGAATATGCCACTTACTCAGTTAGTTACTTCAATCGCTAAGCATAAAATGGAACAGGTTATTTTACCGCGTCACACAGATAGTAAACCGATTTTTGTGTTGACGGCTGATACCTTAACGCAAGATCTATCAGGAACGATTTTGGGTAAACCAACATCGCGATCCCATGCACTTGAAATGCTACGCGCAGTGCGCGCAGGGGCTCGTATTGCTACGGCATTTTGCTTAGATAAAAAAATTTATCGCTTTGATACCTGGCAGACCCAAGAACGAATTATAATGGTAGTAGAATCGAGTTGTATATTTAATGTGCCTGAGCAATGGCTTGAACAATATCTTTATCATGTACCCGCATTAAGTTGTTCTGCAGCCATGTATATTGAAGGGTATGGGGCGCAATTTTTAAAATCCGTAACGGGTTCTTATAGTACCATTATTGGTTTACCTATATGTGAGGTGCGGCAAGCCTTAGAAAAAATGGGATTTTTTAGCGAGAGTATTTAATAGACTGCTTATGGATTGAGAGTTATAGCAAATTAATGTACAGCAAAATCCCAACGTTAAAAAAGCGCTATTATTAAATAAATGTTTTTTGGCTTGCAAAAATGGTTTAATTTTTGCTGCTTCATGTTGCTGCCTAAGTGATTCATTACCTTCTTCTATTAATTTATTTTCTTCTTTTATATCTGCTTGTTGTTGTTTACTTCCTTGTAATGGTTTTAAGCTTGAAAGTATGAGTGGCTTATTTTTATCAGCAGCCTCTTTATAAATTGTATACGATATAATAGTTCTATAAAGTTGAATAGCCGTTAAGCCAGCGCACAACGTGGTGCCTATGGTAGAAAACGTCAACGGCACTTCAGAATACATGGTATTGTAAAATATGAACAGTATAATTAAGCACTTTTTCATAGCTGAAATTCTATTCGTATCACTGCATGATCCGAAAAATAATCATTTTCATTAGGATCTTGATTTTCATGATGAATTAATTGACCAGCAGTTGGAAATAATGACGCATTAAGCACTTTCATCGTGTTGCTAAAAAATACATAATCGTCATGCTCTGGATAATTATGAGCGCCCCATGCCGTTGCAGGGAGATAATATCCGCTTTTTTCCTGTTGTCCCAGTAATAAAACCACATTGTTAAAATGAGGAAAGCGGTTTGCTAACTGGTTAAAAAGTGTTTGATCTAAATAATAATGATATTGAAGATCTAAAATATCATAATTAAAATCTCCACAGACAATCCAATAAGTAACGCTACTATTATCAGCGATTATCTTCTTAATAGTATTTAAGCCATGTAAATTTGCTTGTGCATTATACGGTAGATGTGCATTTATAACTCCCATAGTATGCGGATGATTTTTTGGTTGTATAATAGTAACCAAGATTCTTTTTGATATATCAAGCGTAATGGTTTGTGATGATAATAATTGAAATTTATTTTTATTTATTACGGTAAGTACCGTGTCATACGGGGCTAAGTTATCATAAATATATTCGTATGCCTGAGTAGGATATGCATCAGCAAGATCTTCAATAAATTTTAAATAAGAGGCATTGATAGAATTAAAATAATTATTCTTAGTTATAGCTTGCTTATTAATATAAATAACATCATTCTTATTTTGGCGTAATTCACCTACACCGTATGGCCATTCTTGAAAACAAAGAATATCAACGTTTTGCAAAGCATGATTATTTTGTAAACTTTTTCTAAAGGCGGCACGGCGATTTTGTATATCTATTAATACATTATTTTTTTTTAGATATTGAACGTAAAATGGTTCGTACAACATGTTGCAGGTAGTGAGCGTAAACTTAAATGGGATTGTTGCGAGCGTGGTAAGGGGCGTGCTGAGAGCGGTGTGTAATTGTTGTAATGAAGTTCGTAAGTGATTTAATTCAGTTTCTAAGGCCCCCAGATAATTGAATAGAAATAAGTGGACGAGCAGTAAAAAGTTTTTATTCATTATTTTTTCCTTTTTTTACTTAAAATACCGAAGTATAACCTTGAAAGCAATATTTCTGCACTTGTCATTCCGAGCGCGTCCGACCTCGCCACGGGGCTCCGCCGGATTCCGTCAATGATAGTGTGCCTGTCCGGCGAAGTTGTTTACACCGCCATAGCTTTTAGCGACGGCCGGATTAACGTAGATGGATGGGAATCCATTAATAAGATTTTTCATTTATAAATGGATCACCACGGCTAACGCCTCGTGATGACGTTTTGTGGTTTTTATTGATTTTATAAGCCTTTTTTTGTTATTTTAATATAGTAGTATAAAAGTAGCCTTACGTTAAAAATAGGAGGTAATATCATGGCTAAATACGGTAAAAAATCACAAGCAAGCGTAAAAGAAGCAATGCATGAATATAAAGAAGGCGAATTAAAAAGTGGCCATAGCGGTAAACAAGTAAAAAGCCGTGAACAAGCGATTGCTATTGGTCTTTCAGAAGCGCGTAAACAAGGTGCTAAGGTACCGCCTGCCCCGCATAAAGCATCCCATTCAAAATCTTCTAAGTAATGGTAAATAGGGTGCAATTAATTGCACCCTATTATTCTTTTTACATTACTATAGAATTCAAAAACGATTTTTTTGAACTGTTCATTGTTTTCTAATTGTTCAATATTATTTTTAAGTTCTGTAACATCTGCATGATGCAATAAATGAGCAAAGGCAGCTATCATATCTAAGGATGGCTTTTGTGCGCAATATTTTTTGAGTATGCCATACCATTTTTTGATATATTTTTCTTCGATAGCCATTTCCAATATATCTGGATTATCAAAATAATCGCCAATCTCTTGCCATTGATCTTGCGTGAGCATTTCATAAATCAGCCGATCTTCTGCTATTTTCATACAAAAAGCACGATGAGGAAATTCAGGAATTAGTTCATACATACCATGCTCTTCAAAAAAACGTTCACGTTCAATATCTAGTAAGGCATGCACATCCATTCCTTTTTTAAATGAAGAATGCTCCTTTTGTATGGTTTGCCAGCTGGCATGGGGATTGTGTGTTTGTTCCCGTTCAATGATACCTAAATAACGTATATCCGGGAAACTGGTGCCTATTATATATTCTTTTTGGGTAATTTCTGATAAACAGGGTAGTAATGAGAGTGCTACTATGATATGAGCGACAGGACCTGCCATAGGGTAACCTTTTGACAAATAGGTAAGGTATATCTAAAATGAAATATAATAATACATTATTATAGGAGGTTTTTTATGAATAGTAAAAAAATAACAAAATATCTCATTCTTGTATCCCTTATTCTTATCAGTGCTTCTTCATTGTGCCAAGAACCTGTTTATAAAAAAGTAGTGGCGCTTTCCTCAGCAGATATTATTGGCATCCGGCAAGATGTAGCTATTGCGCAAAAAATCGTTACATTATTATGGAAAAAAGAAGAATTACGAAGCAATTTTTTTATTTTATTAGCGCCGCTGTTTAAACTTGTTTTTGATAAAAAAGTATCAGTTGAACAATTGGTTACTGATTACCCATCGTTAGCAAAATACAAAACTAAGCTCTATAAATTATTATCACGCGAAACTCCCGTAGCCGGTATACAAGAACTTATATATAGTTTAAAGCGGCAAGGTGTTTTTTTAGTGCTTGCTAATGATTCCTCACTTGATCAGCTTAATTATAATAAGCAAAAAAAATCAGATCTTTATAACTCCTTTAATGCAATTTATTCTGCTAATGATGATAAAGCCGCACCGTCCTATTATCAAAAATTAAGAAGCTATGTTAATCAGATCGTTCCTACTACCCATGCGACTGAAATTCTGTTTGTTGATAGTAATAAATCTCATACTGATGCAGCCGGCAAAACTGATTTAAATATAGCGCCACTTTTATTTGTTGGTTCTGATCAGTTGAAAGATGAGTTGGTGAAAAAAGAGTACTTGATTACTGTTTAGTAAGGTATTGATACGCGCCTAATGATCCAGCACTTACAAAAAGTGCAGCAGTACCAACAAAATTGCCTCACGCCGTTTAGATTTAACAACTTTCATTTCAAAGGGATTATGTGATCCACTTAAAAATTCAGAATAAGTATAGACGTCAGCAAATGAAATTAACGTAATAATGGTACCTACCATTAAACCAGCTATGGCGAAAAGCTTTAAGGGAGCTTCCGTAGTTCTAGAAATTTTTAAAGGAAATTCTACTACGTTTTGCGCGCATTTTAGCAAATCAAAGTTGCAACTGCTATAATTTATTGAGAAGCAACAGAGTAATAATAAACTAATTTTTTTTACCATATTTTTTCTTCACCATTATAACTTAAAGTTTTATAGCTTGTGTAAAAGGAGGCACAAGCGATGGTTAAATATATGCTACTGCTTGCTAATTGTTCCTTGAGCTTTTTATACTCAAAGTTACTATATTTATCGAATTCAAGCCATATTTTATGATCAAATCCAATTTTGCCCATTGCGACTTTTGGTTTTGATAAAGGAATCTTCAATAAACTGCCTAGCTTAAAAAGACCAATCCCGGTGGTATAAAAACCAGCCGTCAAAGCAAAAAATCCAACGCTTTTACGAAGAATCTCCTTAGCTATAATGGCATAATCAGGATTACTGCGCAATTCTGCAATAGATAAGCAGTAAAGAAAGATGAGAATACCTTTTTTAAGCATATAATTAATTCATTTGAAGTTTTTTGTCCGGCTTCCAACGCTTCAATAATTCCTTCAATAGAATTTCTTGTGGATTTTGTTCTGGGTGATGATGTATAAGAGATGTTGCTTTTTTTAAACTTCCTTGTACTGTCTCATCATCGCATACAGTAGAATCAATATGATTTAATGCCGGAATTAGATTACGCTCTACATTTTTTTGTACGGATAATTCTGCCGTTGATTCAATTAAAAGAGCATCTAAAAGCCCTAAAAAATCAACAATACATTGATGTATATTAGGATCGCTAATATGCATCTCTACCATTTCATGATTTCTAAAATCAGGATCGTTAAAGCCATTTTTTAAAGCACGTACAATAATTTTTTTAAGCGCCTCAGATTCATGTTCAATAAGCCATTGTAATAAAAAAAGCAGCTCATAGGTTAAAAGAACTTGGCCTTCAGCGGGAATAGTAAAATCTTTTTCGTTCATCATAGATAACCCTTTGTCTTAAGATTTTGTAAGTGCCATATTTTGTAATCGCTTAATACGCTGCTCTACGGGTGGATGAGTAGAAAACAATGACATCCACGTTGCTCCCGTTAAGGGATTAATAATAAATAACGGGGATGTGGTTGCTTCTACAGCTTCATGAGCGGGTGCGTATTGCTTATAATTTGATATTTTAGCGAGTGCGCTGGCCAGAGCTAATGGTTCCCGTGAATAATGTGCTCCCGATTCATCAGCAAGATATTCGCGTGATCGGGAAATAGCTAATTGCAATAACGTTGCAGCAATGGGCATAACAATGGCGGCAACAAGCATAGCCAACGGATTAGAGCGCTTACGGGAATCATTACCATTTTGTTGCATTGTTCCCCATAACGCTGCATATTGCATCATTTGAGCTGCATAGCCGATTGCGGTAGCTAAGGTGGCAGCTATGGTGGTAACTAAAATATCACGATTTTTTACATGAGAAAGCTCATGAGCTAAAACGCCGCGTAATTCATCATGATCTAATAGACCTAATATGCCGCTGGTTAAAACAACCGAAGCATGCTTCGGGTTGCGGCCCGTTGCAAATGCGTTTGCAATAGGTAAATTGACGAGCCATAATTTGGGCATTGGTATATTCATAGAAGTGCATAGATCTTGTACGGTAGTATAAATAGCATTATAACGACTTTGATCTAGTGGCTGTGCGCGGTATAATCGTAATACAATCGATTCAGAAAAGAAATAAGCAATAAAGTTCATTACTAATGCCATAATAAACGCTACTTGCAATCCTTGGCGTCCGCCAAGAAGGGATCCTAAAACTAAAAATAGTCCGCTTAAACAAGTAAGTAACAATATTGTTTTTATCGTATTTGAAATCATAAATAACTCCTTCATTCATCATAATCAACTTCCCATTGGACTATATTCAACGATTCTTGAAAGTCCTTAGAAGGTGGTTCTTTTTGCAGGGCTATATCCCTTAAATTATCGTGCTTGATAGTAATTAACTTTTTTGCACTTATCTGTGCTGCTTCTTTGCAGACATTATTTTCGTGCGTTAATTCATCATGCGCATCATCAAATACTTTGTTCATTTCGTTTTGTAGCCGCTTAATTTTCTTTTGTAATTTTAAAATCATATCGACACCGGCTAAATTAATACCGAGCTGATGGGTCAGATATATAATTTCTTCAAGCTTATCAACATCTTCTTCGGAGAAAAGGCGGGTATTGCCTTCGGATCTCTTAGGAACAATTAACCCTTCTTTTTCATATAATCGAATGGTTTGCTGATGCACGGAAAACATTTTGGCAACGGCAGAAATTGAATAATAGCCTTTTTTTCTTTTCATTCTTTATATCCCTTAAAACCTTCATAAGAGAATACCCATATAGCCTATCATAAATTTTTTGATAAATCATGTAGTTTTTGTTTCACCCTAAAAAAAGAAGTATGATACCCTATAATATGGTTATTAAGTAGGTATATTCAGAGGATTATAAAGACATGAAGTTAATTGTAGCCTTTATTTTATTATTCAATTTGAATTATATGCAGGTATGGGGTAAAACCATAGAAAAATCGTTTTCTATACTGGCCGTTGAAGAACGGATAAATGAAACGCGATTTCTGTGTCGTTCTGATTTGATTGACGGTAAATTAACCGAGATCTGGGCGGTAAATGGCCAAAAGGTAAGCCAAGAGCAGTATGAAGAGGCGATTTTGAATGCAGAACGGGAAGAAATACGAAAAAATCGGGCATTAGAGGCCCAAAAAAGAAGGGATGAACAAGAATTCAAAATAACAGCTCAATATGCTTTGGTTAAAAAAATGCTCAGCACGCTCGTTGCTGAAATTGAAAAAGTCGTGGTACGCGTAAAAAATCCGCTTTTATACTCTTATTTATCGTTTAGCGAACATACCTTTAATTCGGAAATGGATTTTATTCAGTTGCAAGAAGAAGTCCAAAAGGCAAAATTACTATGTAGTAATGATACATTAGAACATCTTTCAATGTGTCAGGAAACCTTTAACCGCTTAGAATTATATCCCGCTAAGCTTACAAATTTATACCAAGATTCAGTAAATTATGCTATTAAAACGTGTGACAATACACGTACACTGAAAGAGCTATTGGCTTTCGTTTCATAATTACACATTAAATTTAACGTTAATAATATCGCCATCCTGCACCACATAATCCTGACCTTCAGTTCTCATTTTGCCACTGGTACGTAATTTTGCTTCTGTTCCCAATTCAAATAGATCGTTGCAATTAAAAACATCGGCGCAGATAAATCCTCGTTGAAGATCGGAGTGAATTTCGCCAGCAGCTTGACGAACGGTTAAGCCTTTTTTTATAGGCCAGGCATGAATTTCCTTAGGACCGCAGGTGAAAAAGGTTATAAGCCCTAAATGCGCATAGGTTTGTTGAATAATTTTATCAAGACCGCTTTTTTGTAAACCAAGCATTCCCATCATTTGAGCAGCATCTTCTGGAGATAATTGCGATAATTCATATTCTAAACGGGCACATACTGCAATAACACGATCTTGACCAAATCGGTTAATTAATGATTTATAAAAGGGATTATCCTTATAAACCTCATTTTCTATTTCATGTTCAGCTATATTGGCGATAATTAAGAAATTTTTTCCTGATAACAGCGGAATTGTTTCTACCGGTGACTCATGAACTAATTCATATACTTTTGTTGCGTTTGCTGCATTTAATTCCTGATTAAGGGCATTAAGTAGTTCCAATTCAGTAGTCAGTTGCTTAAATTCAGCAGGCTTATTTTTTGCTGATTTGAGTAGATGATTAACTTTTTCTATTCTTTTATGGACTGATTCCAAATCTTTCAGCATCAATTCTGATTGGATGATTTCAAAATCATTTATAGGATCAATCTCTTGGCCTGCATGGATTATATTGGCATCTTCAAAGCAACGTACCACATGCAAAATTAAATCAACTTCCCTAATATGGCTTAAAAATTGGTTGCCCAGACCCTCTCCTGAAGCAGCTCCTTTAACCAAGCCGGCGATATCAACAAAGCTTACGGTAGCGGGCATTATTTTTTGGCTATTGTATATGTTTTTTAATTGTAATACTCGTTGGTCGGGGACTTCAGTAATAGCCATATGCGGGTCAATGGTGCAAAAGGGATAATTTTCTGCAGGTACTGATGATTTAGTTAAGGCGTTAAATAAGGTAGATTTACCCACATTGGGTAAGCCTACCAGGCCAGCTTTTATGCTCATATATTCCTTCATAATGCTTTATTAATAACTATAATTGAGTGTGCTTTAAAAATCGATTTTATTCAATAAGCCGTATATGCAAGAAAGATACAAATTATTATACTGATCCCCTGAAAATAATAATCTTCAAAGGAGTTTTAATGTATAGTATATATAAACGCATTTCTCTGATTTTTATAATCAATTTTGGATTATATTGTAACGCGATGGAAAAGTCTGAATTTCAGGATTTGATATTTGCAATTGCAGATAAAACAAGTGAACTTGTATTAGATAGTATTATTCAATATTTTCAAAAATCAGCTATTGGTTATAATCAAGATTCAGTTATGCTTCGCAATATGTCTCTAAAATTAACTAAAAAAACTAGTCTCGAACAAGATTGTGTAGATGATAAGCGGGTTACAACCGTATCTAAACTCTCTAAAAAAATTACGAAAAAAAGAAGAAAAGAATATAGTGCCTGGGCTCAACATTTAACAGAAAATAAAGAACAATATCATTTAAATTTAATGAAATCATTTCGTTTATTCTTGGTAAATAGCTCATTAGAAGAAGATTATATTAAGTTTTTCTCCCGTTCAATTTTAAATATTAAAGAAGAAATTGAAAAAGAGCACTCGATAGAAAAGCCGAAGGAAAAAGAATAATTTATATATCTTCCAGCGGTTTATAAAGCACAATCTCTTTTATCTTATTTTTAGGATCAGTTAGGCGTATGCAAAATTGATTTTCAGTATATTTTCTGTTGGTTATAATTATGTCTGATAACGACTCAAATTCTTTGGTTTCATATACCTGTTCTTGCATCGAAGGGAATTGTACCTTATATGCATTACCCATAAGAATCTCGGAAACTTCTATATCATCTAACTTATTATAGCCGCGATGATAGCAAATTCCTCTTTCATCAATACTGCAAGAAAAGCATACTAATTTCTTCTTATTTGAATGGTAATTAATTTCTCCAATAAGTAAGTATCGCATTTCTTTTTGCCCATTATCTTTTGTTATTTCTTGTTGTTGCCCAATAGAGAGCAAGAAATGATCGATTAATGGGTTAATGGTATGATATTCGATAGAGCTGTTACTAGGTTTGTTAGCAGAAATAAAATCTTCATCGAACCACCGTAAGATACGGACATGGTAGGTAGGTAATATAAGCTGTTCAACTTCTTTTTCTTGAATAGGTTCTGGAATTGGAGCTTCGACAGTAGCTTCCATACTAATGATTTCTTCGGGTTCTTCATCACGTGTAGTAGTTGCTTTTTTTGAATGGGGATGCTTTTGTTTCTTCTTTTTTTTACTTGTACATCTGGTTGGTGTTGGTTTTTGATGATATTTTTTATCAATCCATTCATCAATAGGTTTTGTCTTACTTTGTGTAATTAATTCATCAGGTAATCGCTCAAACAATTCGTTACGTTTTAAGATTTTTGTTTTATATTTTTTTATAGCTTCGAGTCGTTCTTGAGATGGCAATGTTTTTAAAATTCTATTTTTCTCATCCATTATTTTTTTATAAAGCGCAGCATGTTGCTGATGAGTAGCGGATATAGTTTTAATAAGTGAAGCAATATGATCATTGTAATAAACGTTCTCAGCTGTTAATAAGCAATCGTGATTATTATTGAGAAATCCATAGCCATGTTTCATTGCTTTGAGTTGTGCAAAAAGAGATAATACTTGCGGCATTACTTCTGTAACTGCAGAATAAATACCGTGCTTATCAAGAATTTCATTTATTTTTAAGAGTAGATCAGTTTGTTTAATTATGTTATTTGCAGTCTGAACACTAACACGAAGAGGTTGCGCGGTGTCGTCGATGAATAGTAATGAAAATAAAAAGATATCAGTAAAACGTGAAATGTCGTCGGCGCAAAGGGTCATATAAAAAGTGTTATAGATTTTTTTTGCTATTATTTTGACTTCTTCATTTTCATTATCTAGTAATTGGGTAAATAATCTTTTATAGCGGTTTTCATTTGAAGCGTTAAATTTTTGTGGATTATTTGATAAGGGAATTAACTGGAATCCTATCGAGCGACCTTCGCATGTGGTTATAGGAATATGCTTTTTTATAAGTTCTTCATTTTCTGGAATAATAGGAACGCTTTTGTGGTAATGTGGTTTTGGTTCATTTGATTCGTTAAATGGCGGCATCACTGCAGTTATATCGAATCCAAATATTTCATTTGGAAAAGAAGATGTTAAGGCCTCTTTAGTGTAATAAAGTATTTTTTGAAAAAAGGCTAACGATTCATGACGCATATACAATAAATTGGTTAATAGTTGTAGTTTTTGTAAGTAGGATGGATAATCTTTCTTTAAACCAGAAAAATGTAATAATTTTGGAATATTAATTTCATCTACTTGGGGAGCATGGCTTAAAAGTGCGGGGAAGACTTGAGGTATAATTTCAACCTGTTTATTTTCTTCAGGGGCTTCCATTGCACTGATGTTTAATAGAGTGCATGATAAGAGTAGAATTACTATATTTTTATATATTTTTTTCATATTCTATTGTTCCATTTATAATTATCATCTTCTATATATAATTACTAATATATATTTTTTTATAAAATTATCAAGCTGGTATATTGCCCTGTGTAAAAAGTTTCAATTTGTAATTATTGAAGTAGGATGGCTGCTTTTGGTATACTGACTACTAATACAGATAGAATCTTATAAAAAGGGGTTGAGGTATGAAGTTTATAGATAAAAAGGCTATTTTTACTGTTTTTTTTATATTTTCACCTTTATTTTTTACATTTCCGATCATTATAGCTCAAGAAGGCGAGGAATGGAAAGCTCCTGAAGTGCCTAAAACTGAGGCTGAAAGAAGCACACTTGAAAAAGAGATTCAAAAGCGCCAACAGGCAATTGACCATGAAAGTGCTGGGGATCCTCGAGCTCATTTAGAGAATCAACGATTGAAAGCAGATATTGCAGTGCTTGAAATTAGTAAGGCTGAAGATAAGTTAAAAGCCAATCCTAATGATGCAACAGCACAAGCGCAAAAAGTTGAGGCGCAAAAATTGTTAGCGCAAGCGCAACAAGCATTTGAAAGCTCCTTTGTTCCTTCTGAGGCCGTACAGAAAAGAACGGTGTTACAGCAATTTGCTTATGATTTTAATCAGCAGTTAACTAAAAGCTTGAATGATATTAAAGAATCGCTTCCTAATGAGGTTGCTATTCAACGTTCACAATACCTCGCACTTTCTAATGAATTTAACCGCATGCAACTAGGAAGACAATCAACATTATTAGCTGATGTTGACTATAGTGTTACTGATTTCGCGCGTCAAAAAGAAATATTACAAAAATTTCAACAAGCGCTTGTTGATAATGGTTTAGACAGTCCCCAAGCAAAAACATTACAAGAAAATATAGAAGCGCGTATAGAAGAAATAAAAGCATTCAAGCCAGGTCCAGAATTTCGCAACAATAAGTTAGCCCAAGAGCTTAATGTGGCCAATAAGCTGCCCTCAGATAGATTACTTTTACTTAAGGATCGCTTGAGACCCGAAACCTTCAATGCGACATATAAAGAAGCTTCTGATCGGCAACAGGCATTGAGAGATTTAAAACAGATTCTTCTTTTATATGGTATTTCATTTAAAGAGTTTTTTGCCTTAAATAGTACGGTAACCCCAGCTTTTATCAATTCGATAGCGCTTAGCTTACCAAATGATAGTGAGCGCATTGGTCTTTTTAGTTGGGTATTAAATGACGCGCTTTCCGTAACGACCTATGCAGAGCAAGAGCGGCGGTTAAAATATTTAGATGCGGCATTACAAGATCCAAGTTTGCATGAGTATAAAGGATTGGCAGATTACATTAGGATAGCGCGTGATGCGATTGCAAAACGTATTACCCAAATAGAAGCAGTAAAAAGACAAAAAGTGCCGGTGCCACCAGCCGGAAGTTTAGCTGAAAAATTACAACTGAATGAAAAAATCCCTGCTGATCAAATCGTGGCAATTGAAAATGAATTTGTTTCTATTCAATCACAAATTATGGATGTATTTAAAGAGCAGCGGCAATTTGCCAATGGGGATAATATATTTGCATGGGAAGAGCCAGAACTTAAAAAATTACAAGAAATTGTGAATTCAATGAGAGGGCTTTTAATAGATGCAAGTAAGTTATATGATTTAGATGAAGAATATCAGGCACGCTTCATAGCGATGAATGATCCTATTACTGCATTACAAGTGCAAGTAAATGAGGCACTTGATCAGCCTAGCATTGCAGAAACAGTATATAATGATGTGAGTAGTTTCTTATCAACTATTTTTTCAGGAAAAACAGGATTAGAAGAGGAAGAACCTTCAAAATCAATGGCAGAAACGATAGGCCAAACGCTTGATTCATTAAATAAAGTTGTTGATACTATGTTGCGCCGAGAAGGTGAACTGATGAAAATAATAAGCGGTGGCGCAAAAGTTGTCGGTGATTATTTAGAACAAGCGCCTGAAGTAATAGAATCTACACAAAAATTTCTTGCTGATTTAGAGCAAAATACAAATGCGCATCGATTAGGTAAAGCAAATTTATGGATTATTGAGCAAGCGGGGACTATTGAGGATAGGCAGGCAGTAGCAAATTTAGTAGTAAGTGCCTTTAAAGAGCTTCAAAATTTTGCTCATAGCGATGTTGTAAAAAAAATTGCTGAGGGAATACAGTCTGCCGGACAAGTTTTTAATGGTTTTGCAGAAGCAGCAAAAGAAGTGGGTAATAAAATAGATCAAGCGGCGCAAGACGTAACGCCCCCTGATGAGGCACTCGAACGTAAATTAGAAGCTATTAAAACAGCGCAAGCATTAATTGATAAAGAAAAAGAAGCACTACCTGTGGTATCAGAAACTGATGTGCAAACATATAGTAGTTTTTTTAAAGATTTTTTCCAAAAAATGTTGAGTTGGTTACGTACGAAGTTTACGACACCAAAAACGGGATTAAACGATCGTTATGTAGCGGCGATGAATAATTATACGACGCAGCGAGATCTTTATTTAAGATATTTAGGTGTTACTGATGAAAGTACATCTGAGGAAATTCGTGCTGCAATGGAAAAGAAATTTAGAGAAGATAAAAATGGAAGTAAAAAAGCAGCTGGTGATGTATTTACGAGTGCTCGTGATATGATGGCAGTATTACAAGAAGCCCAAAAAACATTGCAAGCAGTACAAGGAAATATACACTTTGTTGTTGAAGCCTGGGATTCATTAGATCCAGCAGCTACTGATGAAAAAGCCTCCGCAGCTCAGATAATTATTGATCTTTTTGCAGCACGTGATCGAAAATTGGATTACCTCGAGGCTGCGCGGCGTGAAATGGCATTCCTAGAAAGCGGTCTGCGTGCGATGATTCCTAAAAATATAAAAAATATTTCGGTAGTTTCTGATGATTTTATAACTATTTCTATGGCAGCTAATAAATTGTATCTTTCAGAGCAGCAGATCAAAACTATTCAAGATTACCAAGCATTAATTAAAGAATTAGATGATGCATTAAATAAAAAACAGCAAGAGCTTTTACAATCGCAAAGTGGTGGTACCAATACAGGCGGAAATGGTGGAATTTTTGGTGGCGGATAATAGTAGTAAAAATTGTTGCAAATAAAAAATATTTTATGGCATGCTATCATTGTTGTAGTATTACGGATTAAATAAAGGAGTTTCGTATATGATGAATTGTTCTCCAGCAATGAAAATTGTTGCAAAGATTTCAATGTTAATTTGTTCATTAGCTGCAATTCACATGGGTCTTATGGAAATGGGATATAATCTTATTGATACCATGAAATTAGCTGAATATGCACGTCCACTTGGTTATATTGTCGGTATAGCTGGTGTGATCAGCTTAGTGATGCTTATTTTGTGGTGTACGAAGTCTCATTGTGACACCACCGGATCATGTCGATAAAGGAGTTTACGATGCATTGTTCTCCCGTTATGAAGATCGTTGCAAAGATTTCAATGTTAATTTGTTCATTAGCTGCAATTCACATAGGTTTGATGGAAATGGGATATAATCTCATTGATCCCATGAAGCTTGCTGAATATGCACGTCCGCTTGGCTATATTGTTGGTATAGCTGGATTAATCAGCTTAGTGATGCTAGTGATGTGGTGCATGAAATCTCATTGTGGCTGCGGACCAGGATGTTCTGGATCATGCAGTTCCGGTTCTTGCCGATAAGCTGTTAAAAAAATTAGAAAGCTAAAAAGCTAGATAATGATACAAAAATAATCGTTATCTAGCTTTTTTATTTATGCTCATCAAAGCCTAAAAACTATTGTACATTATAGCCCTGGCGTAGCTCTTCTTGATAGAAAATGTAGAGCCCAATACAAACTACAATAAATGATAAAAAGAAGGTCCAATTAACCAGCTCTCCCAAGAAAAGCCAGCCAAAAAGAGCGGCAAAAAGGGGAGTAATAAAGCCGGCAAAAGAAAGAAATGTTGCCGTATATTTGGTGAGTAAATAGCCGTAGAAGTTATAAAAAATAATATTACATACTAGAATAATGAGCGCCGTTAATTTAACAAATGGCCAGAAATCAAATATTGGGCTTGCCTGCCATCCTTCCACTATATACGAAGTAAGTAAGGCTAATAATCCACCGCCCACCATACCAATACCATTGACCATCACGGGGGAGTATCCACCATCTTTGACTAATTTACGCAGCGTAATCCATCCATATACCGCTGAAGTGACTGCTATTAAGAGAACCAATTCGGGGAATGAAAGAAATAGGGTGGCGCTTAGGGAGCTGGAGGATGCTTTAATGATCATTTCGGGTAAAAAGCCACAAAAGCCAATTAATAACCCAAGCCATTTTTTAGTGGTCATTTTTTCGGAAAAATAAAAATATGAAAAAAGCGCTGCCATAAAAGGGGATAAATTATATAAGAATGATGATTTAGACGAGGTTATATACTGCAATGACCATAAATCAAGAATATAAGCAAAATAAACGTGAAATAGTATAATTTGACCAAAGAGCAGCCAATCACGTTTTTTTATAATAAAGCAATTACGATCTTTCCAAAAAGAATAAGCTAGAAGAAGCCCTCCGGCTACGAGCATCCGCACCGCAATAAAAAAGAACGGTTTTACGTATTCAAGTAATGCTTTACAGATGGTAAAGGTGCTGGCGCAGAGTGCATATAAAATAACAATTGAAATCATAACAATCCTTTTAATAGATACCTATAACTATCCTATTAAAAGAATGAAAAAAGTAAAATTATCGATTTATGCCTATTCATATTTATCATCATAATATTCTTCAGATTCAGATTCGGATGATGTAACTTCCGGTTCATCCCATATAATGCTAATTTGCTGTTCAGTATCAGCAAGCAATAATGATGGCATAGGCTTCCAAGGCTGTTTTTTTAAAAATGATACTAAGAATTGACCAAATTGTTTATCATCTTTAGTATGCATTTTTTGTTCCTGAATCTGTTTTAAAAGATAGGGAATAAGATGGGATGGCGCTATCGTTAAATGGTTATCAGATTCATACCATGGTGGATAGTAGGTGTCGATTTCATTTGTTCCACATTCAAAAGCTTCTTCCTTATCATTGTCTATAAGGCTAAAAAGGGGGTAATGGAGCATGGATAATGAAGAATGTTTTTTAACTGTTCTTAATATACGTTCGGTACTCGTATGGCATGAATCAATAGCAACCAGATCTGGGCGCAGCGTATTAAAATAAGTAAATAATTGGTTAATATGAATTTCTGAAAGTCCCAACGTTATGGGTATGGGTTTTATTCTATTTGCTCTGCTCCCATGGCCCGTTAAATAAAATGCCCAGCGGTACTCTTGATTATTATTATGTGTATTAATAAGGGTTGATAATTTAGAAACCCAATTATTTGAATCTGGTTTAATAGGTTCTTGTAAAGGAGACTGTATGGGGGTGCAGGTATCTAAATTGAGTGATTTGAAATCATTTTTTTGAGTAAGGCAATAAAGACCAAGATGGGTATCGTACCAATCCCATTTAGAAAGCCCCACTATAATTTTAAAAAATCTATAAAACGCAAGTAATGAAGAAAGTTCTTCTTTT
Source organism: Candidatus Babeliales bacterium (assembly GCA_963722075.1). Lineage (GTDB taxonomy): Bacteria > Babelota > Babeliae > Babelales > JANWKD01 > CAVRJM01. Next base: position 393,542 of record CAVRJM010000001.1, read on the forward strand.
AATACCGTATATTCATTTCCGCTTTCATCTTTTACTATTTCGGTAGCTTCTTCTAGTAATTGATAATGGGAACAATTATATTTAGTTATAGGTTGATCAGTAATCTCATTTGGATGTTTAAAGATCATTACGCGATTTGGTGGCATTGCTCGAGCAATTCGCTTCCCTTTTGGTAAAAAAATGTTATGGTAACTGGGGTTAATAATAATTTGTTGTAACGGGTCTTCAATATTGTTTTCATTAAAGAAATTTTGTGCTTCTTTATATTCTTTTTTTAATGCTTCAAGAAGTCCGTAGGTAATAAAAATATGATGAGCATTACCGGTACAAAGTTGATCTATTAAGCTCTTTCTAATTACATTATTATTATCTATATTATGAGGATTCTCATCTTTTGTAGCTTCGCCCGTATTAATAAAAAAGAAGGCTCTAATCGGTTGATGTGAGGATACGGTATTTGTCTCTTCTTGCATACTGTAGGTAAAACCACCGCAACATATGATAAAAAGAGTACACAAAAAATTAATTTTAACATTTCTATAAGAATTATACATATAAACCTACCCATAATAAGCAATTATATTAATATTATAATTATATATTATTTGTAAATAAATTAAAGAGGGGTATTATCGTATAATTGAGTGAAAAAATATGATATTTAGAAAAAGTATATGCGGGTAAGGGAAGTCAGGACAAATGCATTTAAAACATCAGATTAAAAAGGCTTAAATATAATGCTGGATCCAGGCTAAAGTTAAATATCCTTTAAATATTTTTGGCTAAATGCTTATTATCTGAGACGTTTGTACTAAAGTGAAATGCGCGCTTTATTTGGTGGGCATTTCGATAGTGAATTTATTCTATTTGGTAAGCTCTTAAACTATTCTTTTTTCCAAATATTCAATGAATGTTAGTAGTTCTTGAGCGCGGGTTTGAATAGTAGTTGGATGGTCACTGCCTAGAAATCGATTACCGATTATAGCTAGTTTCTTTTGAATAGCTTCATTTTTTATATTGGCAGGACAATGATCAACGGCAGTAATAATATTGGTGAGATCATTGAGAATTTTTTGTATTTTAGCTTTTTTATGTTCTAAGGTGGTGAGTGCTACTTGTTTATCTGAGATTCGTTGATTAATAATATCATTTTCAATGATTACCAATTTATTATTAATTTTTTCTAATTTTAATCGCTTTTGTTGCAATTTTATTTTATAGGGGCCATATAGCTTGTGAATAAAGGAAAGAGCAACGGTAGTTGGATTATTAGAGGTTATTGCATGGGCATTCATTGATATAAAGCAGAGTAAAAAAGTAATGGCTATTTTATAATTTTTGAACATAATAGCTCCTTTTATTAAGTAATTTATTTATAGTTATAAGTATACCATTTTCTTACTATTAAAGTCAAATTAGTTTTCTAATAGAAAATATGCTCTTTGATGCCAGTTAATGAGTTTGTTTTTTATAGTTTTCCTGTAGCAGAGAGGTAATTTCAACATTAGAATGGTTAATGGTTAAATCATTCAGAGTAATAGTAGCACCTTTACGCAGTAATAATTTAATTATTTTTACGTAATTATTATACTGATAATGATCGTGTGTAGGTATGTTTTCCAGCGCAAATGTTAAAGCGGAGTAATTAAGATTTTCTTTATAGTTAATATCGGCTTCGCATTTAATTAATTTTTTTACTGCTTCTCTTTGACCGTGAATGCATGCAAATTGTAATGCTGATAGCCCGTTTTCAGCAGTTGTGCAATTTACATCGGCGCTTCCTTGATGAACAATATGATGTATATTTTTGGGGTTATATAGAATTGCTACAAATAAAATATTAAAAGGATCTTCTGAAAAAGCCTCGGGTACTTCGGACTCATTATTGTTTCCTTCCAAATCATTTGGGTGAAAGTTTTGATTAAAATCGAAGCCCGCTTCATACATTCGTTTAAAATTATGTGGTTTTTTAAAATCAACAATTATTAATAAATCTTCAAACCATAACGTTGCGCCTTTTTGTATAAGCGAGACACCTAATTCAGGGAATTTTTTAAGCGATATGCCTAAAGCGTTTTCACCGATTTCATTATCTTCAAGTTGTAATTGAATATCATCGCCAAGAATAGCAATTATCTTTCTAGCCACCATTTCATAATTATGTTGTAATGCAGTTAGTAAAGGGGATTTATTAAATTTATCATAATTGCTTAGTAATGGTATTGGACTTGCGTTATTTGATAATGTTTCCATTACCTCTAAAAAGGCAATAGCACGCTTTTGTTTACCATGTGCGATACAATGATGAAAGGCATTCTGTCCGTCATTATTTACGGCGGTTATATTATCCATAGTATTATTATAAATATTTGACAAAATGAATGCTTGTAAATCTGATGTGGTTGATAAATAATGTAAAACGGTATTGTTAAAACGAGAGCGATAATTATTAAATTCATCTTGTAATTCAATAGGAAGTTTAGCATATGCTTCTGCCAATGGAACAAGTTTTTTTGGATATAATTTAAATACTATTGAGGGTTTTTGCTTAAAATATTTTATTAATTGGGTAAAAACTAATTCTTTTAAACTTTTGACTCTATTTGACTTTTTATATTCAGTTTCTTTAATTTTTTTTATAATTTTTGTTGTAATACTTTTTTCTTCTTTAGTTTCTTCTCGTGATCTTTTCATTGCCCATGCAGGGTAAATTACAAAAGATATTAATAATGAAAATAGACCGAATTTAATTTTATGAGTCATGATTTTATTTTCTCCATTTAAGCGATTGTATTATTTTTTTTCTAATAGGGCGGAAATTTTTTTGCCTACTTTCATTCGTACTGAATATTTGGGATAGGTAATTATGTAAGGATCGCCAAATTTGTCTATTTGTTGTTGCATAAAATAAGCATTTCCCTCTGTATATTCTTTACCCTTCATGCAGCTCAAAATATCTGCCCGTAATTCTTGAAACTGAATTAATTTATTAAGTGGGTTATTTTTCTGATCAGTAATTGGTTTATAAGGAGTTGAGTTGCGTATAAAATAACGCGTAGAATGATCATGATGAATCAAATGAATAAGTTCATGTCCTATAATAAACTGTTGTCCTTCTGGCGATAACTTTTTGAACATACTTTCGTTTACAAAAATAATGCTATCAGTAGAAGAAGCAGGTATTTCAATATTCCATGGTATCATTTCAACCTGAGTGCTATCAACGTTAAATTCAGCCATAATATCCTTAATCAATTGGACGGTATCTGCCGAAATGAGTTGATTAGAATTATAATGTTTTTTCATATCTTGAATACTTGCCCAATAATCAGAATGAGGATCATTGCGTAATTGTTGGCATTGATTAGCAGTCATTGGATATACAGCGCTAATTTCTTGCCATAATGCTGTTTGGGTGGTATCAAGCCATTCGAGTAGTTGATTGTCAGTAGTAACGTGATCAAAGTTGACGGCATTAATGTTGAAATGTTTGGCTATTGAAGGTTCTATTTTTGTATTTTGTACATGCTTGGATGCATATATAACAATAATTCCTATCAAAATTGTGGGATAAAGTATGTATTTGAATTGCATGATTTTATTTTCTCCATTTAATTAATAATTTTATTATTGATTCTTTTCTAATCGTTCAAGCTCTTGTTTTTGATAATACTCTTGTAGAAGATCAGATAATTTTTGATCTGCTTGTACAACTTCCTTATCATATGCTGAGATAGTAATGCCTTTGCGTAGTAACAACTTAATTATTTTCAAAAGAGTTTCTGAGTCAGCAGATGTATCTTCGATATATTGTTCAAGAATGAAACTCAAAACGGTACCGCCAGTAGATTGTTCTTCATTAAGATTTGCGCCTTCTTTAATGAGTTTTTTTATGGCAGAAATGTTATAGGTTTTAGCTGCAAATGATAAAGGGGATTCGCTATCAGCGCAGGCGTTAACGTCGGCTTTGCCCTCACGTACAAGGCGAGTAATATTTTTGGGTTTATGCATAACTGCTAACATTAAGCAAGTAAACTCGCTATTACAGGGCTCATCTATTTCATTAATATCGGGAATATAAAGGGCGCTTTGATCGAAATCAAAGTTAGCTTGATGGAGTTGCTTAAATAGAAGAGGGTCATCTGTTTGAGCTATAGCTTTTAAGTGGTTAAAATCTACTTCTGCCCCGTTTTTAATAAGTAATGGTACTAATCTTGGGACATTAACGATTGCTGCAATGAGAGGGTTTTGCCCACTTTTATTAGGTTTATTAAGATAATTGCTCAATTGATCAGGGTTATTGCCAACAATAGTAATAATTTTTTCAGCAATTTTTTTATAACCGTTTAATAACGCCAATAATAAGGGATGATTGTTGTTGGGGTTAAGGACGTTGTCAATTAAACAGGCAGCATTGAATTTTACCATACCCTCTTCTTCTTCTTGGGCTAATTGTTCTTTCTCTATTTGTTGGGCGACATCTAATAAGGTATCTGCAATAGCTGGTTGTCTTTGTATAAGGCGAGAATATAATGCTGTATGCCAGTTGGGTACTATACTATATTCTGTTGCGCTATTTTCATCATTGTTATTATTGTTTTCATTGTTATGAGTTTTGGTAGTAGGAATTTGATTAGATTCAATGGCTAATTTGATAAATGCCTTTATATCTTGTGGATCAAATAATTTATGTAAAAGACTGGAATCTTTCTTATGAGAATGTTGATTGCATTCTATCCGTAATTCCACTGGTAAGCGAGGGTATGCTGCTGCTAATGTGCCCGGTATTCTTTTAAAATATTTTACCAATGCTTTTTTTGCCAATTTTTTTAAGGTTTTTATTTGTATTGGTTCACTGAGTTCTTCACTAAGGCATTTGGCTTCTTTCGCGCTTGAGCTTGCTCTATTGGTACCTCGTTCTAATTCATGTCTGGGTCTCTTCATTGCCCATGCAGAATGAGTTGCACAAGAAAGAAAGGCAAACGCTATTACTATATTAAGTTTAGTTTTAAAAATCATGATTTTGTATTCTCCATTTTATAGTTTAAGTAGTTGTATTATTTTTTTCTAAAAGTCCCACAATCTTTTTACCAATTGCCAAACGTGCTGATGGCTTTGGGTGCGAACTTGATTCTTGATCGCCATATTTTTGGATAAAGTGAGCAAAGAATTCAGCGGCACCTTGTGCATATTCAGTTCCGTGTAAGCTCGCTAAGATATCAGCACGCAATTCCTGAAATTGTGAAAGTTTGTGTAGTGAGTTGGGATCGGCATTAATTGCGGCTTTTTCAATAAAATAATTAGCTGAATGATCTTTTTTAATTAAATGTATCAACTCGTGGCCTATGGCAAATTTTTGTGCAGCAGGTGAAAGCTCAATAAGTAAGGGTTCGTTAATGAAAAGTAAGGTATCGCATGCCGCCGCTGCTGAAGGAAGATTCCACGCATATATAGTAATTCCCTTAGGATCGATGCCAAAATCCTTCATAATAGTATGTACTAATTGTATTGTTTGTTCTGATACTTTCTTATCTAATGCCGCATAATCTTTGATCATAGAAGTTATATAGGTAGTATACTCTTCTATAGAAGTTGTTTTTAATGCTTCGCATTGTTCAAATGAAAGATTTATAGCTTTTTGTAGCTCATGCCATACTGTTTGTTCCTCTTTAGTAAGCCATTCTTGATAATAAGTAAGTGAAGGGGCTTCTAGAAGGGCATTTTGAGCCAAATTAAACGTTTTAACAATTTTTGGCTCTATAAGGGTAGGTTTATGGTCAGATTTAGCCCAAATTAAGGCTGCGATGGCTGCAAGAGCGCATAAGCCATTATATAAGAATAATTTATTGATTTTTACCATATTAACTCCATTTTTTAACATTTTAGCTTATTTTTAGTATAAATATTAATTTATATTTGTCAATTTTTATACCTAATGGGTGTTTTATTGGTAAGGGTAGCTAATTTTTAAAAAAGAGGTGTAATATCCTATGGCAAGGATTGTTGATAGGCTTAATGAGGTCCATATGATGGTAGTATATGGCTGTTTTTTGTACCACGGTTTTTGTAACCCCATTTTTGCCTTAACATGATGTTTTTTAGCCTTCCATCCAGCAGCATATACCGTATATAATAACGGGTTGATAGGATTGATTCTTGTAAGATCAAAAATGCGATTATTAATGCCATTACCAAACATTCCTACTTTATTGAATAGTATGTTTTCTATTGCTTTTCTATGTTCGGGTGTTAAATGATTATTTTGATCAGATTGCTTTAAATATATATGCGGTGTAACTTCTTTATCTTCCGGAGAATGTAGTATGAAGGAGCCTTCGCACTTAGGATTATAACCAATATATTTTGTTTCCATGCAGATTATTACGGTGCTTATTAAGAGGGAAATAGTTATTAAAGAGTTTTTGAACAGTTTCATGGTTTTCTATTTTTTACAATATTATTGTACCCAGTTTTTTATTCATGATGATAATTTCTTCAAGCAAGTATTGCAAGTTTTGGTAATAATTAATTCAAAAAATTTAATATATTTTTTTAGGCTCAGCTTTATAAGATTATTGTTTAGCAAAAAACCGTCGTCACGAGGAGCGGCGTCCGACTTCGCCAAGGCTACGACGGATTCCGTCAAAGCAAGCGCGCCTGTCCGTCGAAGTTTTAACGTAGACGGAACGTGGTGATCCAGGCTGAAATTTTCAAGGAACCCTGGATTGCTTCGACGAGCTCGCAACGACATCACCTTACATTACTTATGTCAATTTGAGCAAAATTTTTACAGACATTCAAAAGCCATAAATCTCAATAGACCCTAATTAATAAAGGGAAGGCTCTTTATGCCTTCCCTTAGGTTTTTTATTCGTTTATTTCAGTATCAATTGGGCCTTGATCATTTTGTGGTTCTTCTGGTTGCTCACCGGCGCTGCCAGCTTTTTCTTGGGCCTGTTTATAGAGGAGCTCTGCAACTTTATGCGAAGCTTGAATAAGTTCATCAGTTGCTTTTTGTAATTCTTCTGGATTAGTTGCATGCTCAACTAATGCAGTTTTTGCTTTTGCTAATGCATCTTCGGTTGCTTTAACATCGGCTTCGCCAATTTTATCCTTATTTTCTGTAAGGGTTTTTTCTATATCCAAGATAAGACCATCGAGTCTATTTTTCTTTTCAATAGTATCGCGTACTTTTTTATCTTCAGTTTCATGCGATTTAGCTTCTTGTACCATCTTTTCAATTTCTTCTTTGCTGAGTCCGCTGCTGCTGGTGATAGTAATGCGTTGTTCTTTGCTGGTTGCTTTATCGCGTGCTGATACATTCACAATACCATTGGCATCGATATCAAACGTTACTTCGATTTGTGGAACGCCACGTGGTGCTGGTGGGAATCCTTCTAAGCGGAATTGCCCCAATAATTTATTGTCCTTTGCTAATTCACGTTCACCTTGCACAATGCGAATATCAACTGCGGTTTGATTATCTTCTGCAGTAGAAAACACCTGGGATTTTTTGGTTGGTATGGTGGTATTTCGTTCAATAAGCTTTGTTGCAATACCGCCTAATGTTTCAATACCCAGTGATAACGGTGTTACGTCAAGTAAAAGCACGTCAGTGACTTCACCTGCTAATACACCGCCCTGTATTGCTGCGCCAATAGCAACCACTTCATCAGGATTTACCGATCTATTGGGTTCTTTACCAAAAAAGTCTTTAACCAGTTGCTGTACTTTTGGCATACGGGTTGATCCGCCCACTAAAATAACTTCATCAATTGCATCGCGCGAGATTTTAGCATCGGCCATTGCTTTTTTGCATGGTTCAAGCAAGCGTGTAAATAAATCAGCGCATAGTGATTCAAGTTTTGCGCGGGTGATTTTCAGCGTAAGATGCTTAGGGCCTGATGCATCGGCAGTAATATAAGGTAAGTTAATTTCTGTTTCTGGGACGGTAGAAAGTTCTATTTTTGCTTTTTCAGCGGCTTCTTTTAAGCGTTGCAATGCCATTTTATCAGATCGGAGATCAATGCCTTGCTCTTTTTTGAACTCATCAATGATATAGTTCATGAGGCGCTGATCAATATCGTCACCCCCTAGATGGGTGTCTCCATTAGTTGATTTAACTTCGATAACTCCTTCATGGATATCTAGAATTGATATATCAAAGGTACCGCCACCAAAATCAAATACTGCTACCGTACCACTTTTCTTTTTATCTTCTCCATATGCTAATGCGGCTGCGGTAGGTTCATTGATAATACGCTTTACTTCTAATCCGGCGATTTTGCCTGCATCTTTGGTTGCTTGGCGCTGTGAGTCATTAAAATATGCTGGTACGGTGATAACTGCTTCGGTGACCTTTTCACCCAAATAGTTTTCTGCTGTTTGCTTGATGAAGCTGAGGATGGCGCTGGCTATTTCTTGCGGGGTGTATTCTTTTCCTTGTGCCATAATGCCAACATCGCCATTGGCGCGTTTGACTATTTTATAAGGCATATTTTTTGCTTCTTGCGCAACTTCTTCATATTTTAAGCCTATGAAACGCTTTGCAGAGTAAATGGTATTTTCTGGGTTGGTAATTGCTTGGCGCTTTGCTAAAGTTCCTACAAGTCGTTTGCCATCCTTGGTAAATGCTACTACTGATGGTATGGTATTAGCTCCTTCGGGGCTGGGTATTACTTTTGGCGTTCCGCCTTCCATAAATGCTATTACTGAATTGGTGGTCCCCAAATCTATTCCTATAATTTTTCCCATAAATTCCTTTCAATGGTTTTAACCTTTATTAATCTAATTTTGGCTTATTCTAACTGCTTTTTTGGTATATAAGTTATAGTATAAATGAAGGAAATGTCAATTTTTATTTAAAAAAATCTGAGTCTATTACACTCAACTTTTTGCACCTCTATTTAATAGGGCGTGGGTATAATTTATTTTTGTCGCATAATTTTATGGTTATTGTTAATAAAGATATGAAAGGAAGGCAGGATGACGCAGGGCACTCCGTCTGCGAGAAGATAATAGCTCTAAGCTTTTTTTAATAAAGCTTTAGAGCTATTATCTTTCTTGACTCCGTAAATAAAAAAGGAGGATTAATTAAAGGAGGATTAATTAGAGGATTAATTAAAGGGTTTTCACACTTCATTAGGGAAACTTGCTATGCTAATTTACCATTGGTTACTATTAATAAGGGAGAGTGGTTAAAATCAAGTAAATAAAAAAGCAGGTAAATAAAAAGGATCGAACAATGCTTAGAAATGTAAAAGCGTATACGACAATTATGGTACTCTGTGGAATATGGGCGCCGCTATATCCAATTAACTTTGAAAACAATAGTGGACTAGATATAAATGTAATACCTCAGTATGGGATCTCATTAGCAAAAGGCGATAAAAAAACAGTAAGTATTCCAGTTAATACAATTTTATCATTTGAGATTGTCGCTGCCGGTGTAGATAACGCTACTATTACTAATCCTGATATGAATGCAACATATATTATTAGCAAAAAAGAAGGATATAGAAATAAATATGTACAATATATAGGAAATGTTAAGGACCCTTATCAGTATTTACAAGCAACCAAAAAATAAGGAATTTATTTTATAACTACTCTCCTTTTTTTAATCCCTAACCAATACACGTTACTATTTTTTTCAGTATATTTAATAACCAATCGTACGAATTATTTATGCTATATATTGTATGTTAATTAATAGATATATATAGTTATGTATATTTAAAAAACCATGATTATTAGGTAATATTTTTACTAAAACTTCTGAAAAAGGGAAACCGCGCGCTTTTTTCTTCGTACGCTATTTTGTGCAGTTATCAGGCGAACGGTTATAATTGCTGTTCATTATTATGAGGCCAGGGCGGTTGCCAAATATTGATTTTTATATCATAATTAAATAATAGAAATTAAAATCAGGGATAAATTAGGGAAAATATGAAATTTTGTAAAATCTTATTACTGTCTATAGGTTTGTTGGGACTTTTATGTCCTCAATTTATGGAAAGCATGGACCTAAAGTCATATGCTATTAAGCATTCATCAGCCCTTGTATCACATATACTGAACCATAAATACACTTACTTAGGAATAGGCGCATTAGCGTGCCTTGGAGGTATATATGGTGGTTATAGCTTATACCGTAAGGCTTACCAGCAACCTCAGTCTCAGCCTCAAATAAAAAAGGAGCTTCGTAGCTTATTATTGGGGCGTCCTTTGATCGTTGATAAAAATGACTTGTTGTCTAAACGAGAAGAACGTAATAAACGGTTGTTGTTGAATGAAATGAGCGGGATAATTAATGAATATAAAAATTTAAAAAAATTTATTCTTCCTACTAATGAATATCCAGCATATAAAATAAATAAAATGGTGCCATCTACCACGCCACTTGCCTATGAAACGCTTGATAAATTGGTTGATCTCTTTTTTTGCATGATGCAAAGAAGTGTTTTTAATAAACAAGATTATTGGATAAACCATACCAATCCGCAACAGTTTCTTAATCATCTTAGTAACAATGAAGAAGAACCTCAATTTAATCCGTTTATGCAAAAAATAGTAGTAAACCCAGGATCCCAAATAGCTTTTCAGGGTGATTTGCATGGTGATGTGCATTCGTTACTAGCAAGTTTGGATGCGTTAAAAGAAAAAGGATATTTAGATGAAAATTATAAAATAATAAAAGATAATTTTTATTTGGCTTTTTTAGGTGACTATGTTGATAAAGGCATATACGGCTTAGAAGTTATTTCGGTAATTATGTACCTAAAATGTCTTAACTTTAATAAGGTTCTTTTAGTGCGTGGGAATCATGAAGATTGGTATATATCGGGGACTGACATGTTTGACGCTGAAATATGCCGCAAGTTCCAGCTTGATGAAGATAATGATATTGGCAATAAGTACGCCAATATTACCAAAAAAATAAAAAAGATGTATGAATGCTTGCCAGTGGCTATATTTTATGGAGTGCGTGATACCACCAATACAACCAATTATCTTTTGTTATGCCATGGAGCAGTTGAATGGGGTGTAAATACTCATAATCTTCTGAGTCATAATAATAGCGTTGCATTTGAGCAAATAAAATCGCTCAACCGCAAAACAGAGTTAAATAATTTAATGCACAATGATGAAATTTTTAAAAAGTTAGATGATTTTGTGCATCTCGATGAGCGAAATAATACGGCATTCAACTTACATAGTCCCGATTATGAAGTAAGCAGTATTGCAGGAGGTATTGATGATGGTAAGGCTATCTCTTTTGTATGGGGTGATTATATTGTAAAATCTGATGCCGAGCGCAAATCTGCTACCAGTAATTTTAAATTTATTTTGCCTGGCAGGTTATTTCAGATTGGGGAATATTTCAATTGGATGGTATTAAAAGGATATAGCACTCCTCATCATAAAGTTCGTGGAGTATTTCGCGGGCATCAGCATGCTGCTGAGATTGAAAATCCAATGATGCAAAGTATTTTCAAAAGAATCTCTTTTGATTCAAAAACATCGGGGTCAGAGATTGATGAATATTCGCATGATTACAAAGAAAATGCAGGAGTGAGTAAGCTATGGCTTTCAAGCGCGCCGCCAAATACGTATGCATTATGGGATAATATTGTCTGCACCTTTAATGTAAGCCCATGTACTACTTGCCAACAGGCGGGGATTATCAAAAAAAATGATAAAACTAAACACAAGTTTAATTTTACAACACTTGGGATGCTTACCACTGCATCAGCATTTGAAGATTGGAAATTAGACGTAAGTCGCATAAAAATATTTAATAAAAATGTTTTTCAAGAATTGCAGGCCCAAAACAATAAGCAACAATAGAAATTCATTCATATGGCGAATTTTATACGCGTAATGATTTTAAGTTTTTAAATTCGATAAACACATCTATTTGAAAATTTATAATTAGTATTATGGTAATTTGCTAATCAGATTTTGTTGTTTAGAATTAACTGATTAATAATATTGCGTATCAAAATTATGTTTTTCATTCAAATTTAATCATATTTTATATTTGTTTTTCATTTTAGCGATCCAGTGCCGCAAACAGAAGATGTTTGACGGCTTGTTGCTTTTGGCGTATCGTTAATTGCCAATAATCGTCAATTACTGTATCAAAGAAAGGATTTTGCTATGCAATTATATGGAATATGCTTACTAAGTTTATTGCTGTCATCATTATTAACATCATATGGTATGGAGGCTGATACAACGCCAATTGATATGGCTGATATAATAGATGAGATGAAAGCAGTTATTCCTCAATATGCTAAGCTGGATAAGTTCATGATGGATGGCAATTATTTTCGCGCCTCTGCTTTTAAAAGTTATATCCCAAAAAAAACGCCACTATCGTACGACCTTTTAGATAAACTATTTACTTGTTTTTTTTATAGGATGCAAAATAATCCTGTTAGCCAGCAAACAAATTGGAGCGATAATACTAATCCTCAAGAATTTTTTCATTCAATTCTTTCTGCTAAAAAAGAAGAAGAAGTGCCCTTTAGGCCTTATATGCAAAAAATGGTAGTTGCGCCGGGGTCAGAAAAAAATTTTCAAGGTGATTTGCACGGCGATGTTCATTCATTATTGGAAACCCTCCAAGGATTGCAAGAAAAAGGATATTTAGATGATAATTACAAAATAATAAAAGATAATTTTTATCTTGCTTTTTTAGGGGATTATGTAGATAAGGGTATCTATGGCATAGAGGTTATTTCATTAATTTTATATTTAAAATGTCTCAACTTTGATAATGTATTGCTGGTACGTGGTAATCATGAAGATTGGACCATTTGCGGTAATGAAGCATTTGGAAGTGGGGAGCTTCCTTTAAAATTCCCTAAAGAAAATGATGAACTGCGTAATAAAATTCAAAAAATGTATGAATGCTTACCGGTTGCTATATTTTATGGGGTCCCAGATGCCAACAATATAACTAATTATGCTTTATTGTGCCATGGCGGGGTAGAGATGGGAGTTGATACCCATAATCTTCTTCCTCATCCCAAAGCTATTACATTTGAACAAATAAAAACTATTGATCGCGTTACTCAAGCAAATAAATTAAAGGCGCTAGAGCGTTATAAGCAATTAATTGCATTAAATGCTTGTGCAGTAGAGGCTTTAGAAAGAGAAATTTTTAGAGTTAATAGTTTTGTTCCTGAAATATTACCAGACGTTGGATTTGCATGGAATGATTATTATGTTAAGCCCGATGACAAACGGAATAATGAGGATGGCTTTAAGTGGGCAAAAATTTATCCTGGCAGAGGTATAATAATAGGAGAACTTTTTAATCAATTGGTTTTAGAAGCATATAGTACAGAGCATCACAAAGTGCGCGTCGTAATACGCGGTCATCAACATAATAATGCGCATATGGATGAAATGATGCAAAGTGTTTTCAAGAAAAAATCATTTGGTCAAAAACAGACCAAAGAATCAGCGATTGATCTTGCATCGAACGATTATTATGAAAATAAAGGGGTGAGCAAATTGTGGCTTTCTCAATCGCCTCCTCATGCGCACTCAGTATGGCCTAATTTGGTATGCACAATCAATGTTAGTCCCTGCACTTTTTACCAAAATGTGGGCATTGTAAATAAAGGTGTTCTCTCTAAAATTAAACATAAATTTAATTTTGCTACGGTAGGAATTTTAAAAACTGCAGCATCATTTGAAGATTGGAAGTTAACAGTAGTCCGCAAAGAGATATTTGGCAAAGATGAATTCCAATTATTACAAAATAAAAAAAATAGTAAAAATTAACGTGTTTCTAAATTTTCAAATGAGATCGCTATTAAAATTTGAAAATAATATGATTGCTTGTTTGAAAATTTAAAATGAAATAATCTCTAATAACGCATTTTATATGTCAAAAATCATATTGCCCTCGAGCAACGGGGGCAATATCAAAAATCTTTTTTTGTTTTTAATTTAAGGCAATTTTATTTGCAGATTTTGATTGAACCTTCTGTAATTAGTTTTCAACGGTTTTAAATTCTTTTTTATATGATATACTATTTTAGTACTGGTAAGCTTTTATCGTAGTCAGGGTTTTCTTAAAAAAAAGGGATTGCCCTATGTTTGGCTTACATGATAAAGTTGTTTACCCTGGTCATGGTGTTGCTAAAGTAAATAGAATCGTTGAGAAGATAGTAGCAGGAAGACTTGCATCATTCTATGAGTTGAAATTTTTAAATAAAGATATGACGGTCTTAATTCCCATTGAAAATACCGAAGGTATTGGCCTTAGGCCGCTCAGCTCAACCAATAGAATCGATAATATTTTTAAAATACTTGCCCAACCAGCAAAAAAAATTAAGCAATATGAGTTACTTGCTAATAATTGGAACAAGCGCAATAAGGAATATCAATTAAAATTACGTACCGGAAATATCGAAGAAATATCTGAAATCTATAAAGATCTAAAGCATATTTCGCAGCAAAAAGAGCTTTCATTTGGTGAAAAAAACTTGCTTAATCAAACCGAAAATTTGCTTGCCGAAGAGATTTCAATTGTCAGAAAATTAGAAGCAGACAAAACAATAGAATATCTTCGCTCAATGTTTAATTCAGCCTTGGAGAGTATGGTAGCAAAAGATCAAAAAATGTTATAAAAGGTAATAGTTATTAATAAGGAGAATAGCTTTATTCTCCTTATCTTTTTTTATGTATGAAAATAATAGTTATAGTAGGTTCTACCGGTGTTGGTAAAACTGATTTTGCTTTGGAGCTTGCACAATGCGCTCCTATAGAAATTATTAACGCTGACCTTGGTCAGTTTTATGAGCCTTTTTCCATTGGCACTGCAAAACCAGATTGGAAAAATAGTACAGTACCACATCATCTTTTTGATATTGTTACCACTCCTTCTTTAATTACCGCATATAATTTTCGATTGCTGGTCAAAAAAATAGCTGATGAGATTATAGCGCGGGGTAATGTTCCGGTACTAGTAGGTGGATCTACCTTTTACGTCGAATCACTTTTTTTTGAATTACCACACGTTTCTTTAATAAATAATGTTGTATCAAAAGAATCATATAATGCAAAAGATACTAACGATTTATGGCAGGAACTTAACGCTATTGACGCGTTACGCGCTCAACATATTCATCATAATGATCGATACCGTATCATACGCGCTTTACAGCAATGGCATCAAACAGGGATGCGGCCTTCCGATTTAAAACCAGTCTTTAATCCACTCTATCCATTTGAATATATCTATTTAAAACGAGAACGAGATGATCTATACGACCGGATCAACCAACGCGTATCTAGTATGTTACAAGCAGGATGGCTTGATGAAATACGTGATATGATACTCAATACACCATGGGAACAATTTGTAATGGAGAAAAAATTTATTGGCTATCCCGATTTAATCAATTACTGTAAGAATAATGATGTATCATCATTACAAACAGTAAGCGCCCTCATTGCTCAAAAAACGAGAAACTATGCTAAACGTCAAGAAACATATTGGCGCCGGTTAGAAAAAAAAATATACAATTGCTTAGTTACAACTCCTGAGTATACTAATACTCAAGCATCATGTATTACTTCTTATAATATAACTAGTAACAGTAGCAAAACTATTATTAACCAAATGTGCAATACTATAGGTAAAAAGAAGTGAGTTACGTATATGAAATTTGATGATAAATATTCTTGTTCCCAAGCGGAAAGCTCCGCGTTGTGTCAATCTTGTACCACTAACGCTGATTATTTAATTATTCCTAAAAAAACAGTCAGTATTAGTGTTGCGTGCTTATTATTACTTTTTTTCTTTATTTTTGCCGCTGGGTATTTCATGGGTAAAAAAAAGCTTGCGCATGATTTTTGTCAGGAAGTTGAGCGCACCAGCTTTTCAGATCAACTGAATTTTGCGCTAACCGCGGCATATGATAAACAGCCATCTGTACCAACGCCATGTACTCCTGAAGCTGAAGAAATACAATTGATTGAGACTCAGCCAATACAAGCGACGGTTACTACTCCTGTAGTGGTAACACAAAAAAAATGGGCTGCTCAATTAATGGGAGGCTCCCATAAAGATGTCACTGCTTTTGCTTCGCGCTTACAGAAGCAAGAAATTACGGTTATAGTAAAAAAAAGAACGGGAAGAACAGCTCATGGTAATCCGGTTCATTGGTATCAAGCAGTTACCCCACCGTTTGATAATGAGCAGGAACTTAAAAAAGTAGTGGAACGTATTAAAAAATTAGAAAATATTAAAGTTACGAGCAATACAATAGTACAACTAGCATAGGTACTTGTCCGAAAGGCATTTATGATTACTGAGATTCGTAAACAGTTAAAAGGAACTGGATTTAAAATTGTTTTGTGGATAACACTAGCATCAATGATTGTAGTGTTTATACCAAATTTATTTAAACGAGGCGGAGAAGGATACCATGCCACCTTGGCAACTATTAATGGAAGGATTATAGAATTTATCGATTTTGAACGCCGCGCACTTCAAGAAACAGAACGCTTAAATCTTTTCCGCCAACAATTTGGTGAACAAGCAGATATCATCTTTAAAAGCTTGGGCATCGCTGACCCCAAAACAATGGCTATTAATGGCCTTATTCAAGATACGCTACTCGATGAAGTTGCTGATACGCTCAATATACGCGTTTCTCCTGAATTTATTCAAAGAAAAATTAATGATCCTTCATATGTTGCTACCGACCTTGCCGAAGTAGTACCTTTTTATGTTATCGATCAGCAGGGTATTAATATGACCTTACTCAATAGATATCTAAGCTATAATAGGCTTTCTATGCAACAATTTGAACAACATATTGAAGATCAGATAAAACGTAATATAGTTCTTGCAATTGCCGATAATAGTGCCTACGTTTCTTCTAAAGAAGTAAAAAACTATTTTGCGCAAAACTTTTTAGGCCGAGAATATACCATTGTTACCTTTCCTTTTGATGTATATTTAAAAAAAGTACAAAAAGAACCATTGCCAGAGCAAGAACTAGCAACCTATTTTGACAAACAACAAAAAAACTATTTCACCCCTGAAATAAGAAACATACAGCAATGGAAATTCTCACCGCAATCATATGGTATTACGGTAACTGATCAAGATATAAGTAATTATTATAATGCTCATAAAAATAGATATGTTGAATCGCCATTACAAGTACAAGTTCGTAGAATATTAATTAAAGTTAATGAGATTGATGAAAAAACTGCTGCCGCTGCACAAGAAAAAGCATTAAGCATTAAAAAACAATTACAGCAGCATCCGGCAGATTTTGAGAAAATTGCGCGAGAATCATCTGATGATAAAGCATCTGCACCAAAAGGCGGTCTTCTTGATTTCTTTAAAAAGGGCCAAAAAGATGACTCTTTTGAAAAAGCAGCATTTAGACTTCAAAATGATAATGATATCTCTGATGTATTTTCGACCAATGAGGGATTTGAAATTATCCAACGTGTAGCACGCAAGCCAACTACCTACAAGCCATTAGAACAAGTAAGCGCAGAGATTAAGGCTGCGGTAAAAGATCAAAAATTTAAAACGCAATTTACTGAAGACGTTACTAAGCTTTTGAATAAGCCAAAGGACCAACTAGAGAAATTGATGAAAGAATTTGTAGCCAATAAACATGCTTCTAGCGAAAAATTATCGCTCAAAGCCGATGGATCGCCGCTGGCTGAACGAGTATTTAAGCTAAAAGAAGGTGAATGGGCATATCTTATCTCTGGTAATGATGGCTTAGTGATTATGATCACTGCAATCGAAAAACGCCATAAACCTGAATTTGCTGTTGTAAAAAAGCAAGTAGAGGCAGATCTCTATAAAGAGAAAGCAATGGCTCTCATTAAAAAGGATCTGGAAGAAGCTAAAAATCAACCGGTTGATAGTATTAAAAGTAAATACCCGGGTGTTACGATACAAAAAACCGACCTTCTTAAAAAAGATGACAATGAGAAATTAAATGATTTGGCGACCAAAGGGGTGCCCGTATCGGTTTTTGATTCAATAACTAATGAAGGGCATAGTACAACCATAATGCATGAAAATAATGGGTATTTCATAAGTGTCGGACAGGTTGAACCTTTCAAGCAAGAATCTTTTGATGCTCATAAAGATAAGATCAAAGCACTCTTATATGATGAGCAAAAGAAGATCGTGCAAAAAGGCTTTATTGCTTCTTTATATAGAAATGCTACAATAAATCTTACAAAATCATTGTTAAATATCCAAGACGAAAATAGCTTATGAGTACCAAAGCAGAAAAAAAAGTTGAACAACATACTCAATTAGAATCAAAAAAGAAAGCCTTAGAAGTTACTTTTTCCCAGATCGATAAAGAATACGGGAAAGGCTCGGTAATGTTACTGGGGCAAAACACCCATATTAAGATTGATACCATTTCAACCGGCTCAATACTGCTTGATAATGCTATCGGCATTGGTGGGTTCCCCTTAGGAAGAATAATTGAAATTTACGGCCCTGAAGCCTCAGGCAAGACAACGCTTGCGTTACATTCTATTGCACAAGCGCAAAAAAGAGGCGGTATCTGCGCGTTTATCGATGCAGAGCACGCTTTAGATGCTACGTACGCATCGAACTTAGGAATCAATATTAATGAGCTGATTATATCGCAACCTGATTATGGTGAACAAGCGCTTGATATCGCAGAAATGCTTATTAGATCTGGCGCGGTTGATATTGTCGTTATCGACTCAGTAGCAGCGCTCGTTCCTAAAGCAGAAGTAGAAGGTGATATGGGAGATGTTCATATGGGTCTTCAAGCACGTTTGATGTCACAAGCATTACGTAAGCTTACTCCTATCGTGCATAAATCAAAAACTGGTTTAATTTTCATAAACCAAACGCGTAGTAATCTTAATAGCATGCCTTTTGCAAGCAAGGAAACGACGACGGGTGGTAATGCGCTTAAATTTTATGCGTCCTTGCGTATGGAAGTACGTCGTATAGCAAGCCTTAAAAAGAATGATAAACATTTTGGTAATAGAATTGCGGTAAAAATAGTAAAAAATAAGATGGCTCCTCCTTTCAAGAGGGTTGAGCTTGATCTGCTGTTTAGTCAAGGAATCAGTAAAGAACTTGATCTTTTAGACGCAGCATTAGCATACGAGGTAATTACCCAAGCAGGCTCATGGTTCTCTTATAAAGGTGAAAAGTTTGCTCAAGGAAGAGAGCAGGCACTTACCTATTTGAAGGATCATGAAGAGTGGACGGATGCAGTAGCTCAAGAAGTAGTGCGCACCTCTACTACTGCCGATCCTCATATGCTCAATAATAATAGTGAAGATGTTGTCAGTTTACATGAAGTATAGTAAGGAATGATCATTAACTTGAAAAATCTCAAACCAGAAAAAGTGGTTCAACCGATTAATGAAAACATCCGTTTTCCACGGGTTCAATTAATTACTCACGACGGCCAAAATATTGGCGTTGTTTCTCGCGATGAGGCATTAAGAACGGCTCAATTGGCTGGGTTAGACCTTGTTTTAATAGCAGAAAAAGGCAGCGAGGGGTACCCCGTTACTAAAATCATGGATTTTGGTAAACTATTATATGCTAAGAAGAAAAAGCAATCAGAAGCTAAAAAACATCAAAAGACTATTCAGATTAAAGAAATAAAGCTTCGTCCTAAGATTGGTGAGCATGATTTCTTAACTAAAATGAATCAATGCCTTCAATTTTTAAAAGATGGCAAACATGTAAAGATCACGGTTGCTTTTAGAGGACGTGAAATGTTATCAAAAGAAGAACGTGGATCTCAGATATTTGATAAAATTAATAGCTTTTTAGAAGAAAATGATTTGAAATCAGGTGTTAACCTGGTACAGGAAAAAGATCTTAAACTTGGTCAACTGTGGTCAAGAAATTATTATATGAAATCAGGAAAATAGGGATTATATGCCAAAAATGAAAACCCATTCAGGCGCACGTAAGCGTTTGAAAAAACTAAAAAGCGGTCGCGTTAAATTAACCCGTGCTGGACGTCGCCACTTATTAACAAAAAAATCAGCACGGAGAAAAAGAAGCTTGCGCCATCCAGCATATGTTAATAGCGCTAATCAAAGTGCCGTTAATAGAATGTTACCTTATTGATGGTAAAAGCAACGATGACAATTGAAGGTATGCATATTGCTTAAATAAAGCAATATGCTTTATTTATTTAATATAGTTAATTATAGCAAGGATTTTATTATGACACGTGTAAAACGCGGTACAGTAACCAAAAAGAGACATAAAAGAATATTAAAGCTGGCAAAAGGATATTGGGGTCAGCGTAAGAACATTATTAAGCGAGCAAAAGAAACCCTACTACGTGCGATGGCATTTGCTTATAAAGGCCGCAAACTGAAAAAACGTGATATGCGCGCGCTCTTTATTACCCGTATTGGTGCAGCGTGTAAACAACGCGGAACTTCTTACAATAAGTTTATGCATGGTTTAAAAGAAGCAGAAGTTCATCTGAATCGTAAAATGTTAAGCCAGCTGGCTATTTTTGAGCCAGAAGCGTTCACTAAGCTCGTACATTTGAGCCAAAAATAATTATTGACTTTAGTTAATGTAACTCCATAAGCTTAATTTTAAGAAAATAGTTCAAAAAAGGAGAGCGCATGGAAACATTACAAATTCTTGAACAAAAAACAATCCAGTTAGTTACTCTGGTTAAAGAGCTTCAAGAAGAAATCAAAATATTAAAGGCTGAAAACGCATTATTAGAGCAACATAAAAGTAAGCTTACCGAAGAATTAGAAGAAATTAAAACAACACACATTAGTGATCAAACACATATAGAAGAAGAAAAAGCACTTGCGCGATTAGCAATTGATGAAATTATAAAAAATATTGATTCTTTAGTTAATAACACAAGTTCACTATGAAACATGAAGTAAAAAAGTATACGGTTTCTATATTTGGCGATACGTATACATTACTGAGCGATGAATCAGAAGTGAATGTGCTAAAAGCGGCATTGCAGGTTGATGAACTCATTAAAGAAGTTGTACAAAAAATGCCAAGCCTGAGCAATTATAATGTGGCTATTTTAGTTGGTTTAAAATTGGCACTTAAGCACCTTGTTTTAGAAACAGAGTACAATAATAATAACTTTGTTATTAAAAAAATTATCGACCAAATTGAAGATAAAATATAAGCCGTCTCATCATTAATTAATGATATTTCAATTCTATTCTTTTTCTTGGATATAATATCCCTTCTAGCTTCATAAAAAAGCTCAATTTTATGAGTAATCTATGATACGATAACTCAGATATATATAATACTAAGAAAAATAATAGGATATTCATGGTAGGATTAATAACAATCATTTTTTTTGCCGTTGCGCTAAGCCTTATACTTATCGGCTGCTGTTTGATGCTGTATGCCAAGAAAAAATTAGATAAAGCAGGACGTTCATTTGATGAATCTCAAGAAAAAATGCGCAATGTAAAACGTGATATTGAAAATGAAAAGAAAGAAGCATCATTAAGACTCAAAGATGAGTTGCATAAGCGACGTACTGAATTTGAAATAGACGTCAAAAAAGAACGCTTAGAATTAGAGCGTATACAAACAAAGGTAAATAGCAAATACGAGATTATCGAGAAAAAAGAACAGCGGTTGGAAGATCTCAGTCAGGAATTGCAACAAAAGGAACGTAATTTGCTCCGTACCAGTGACCGTCTTCGGGTAAATGAAAATAAAATTAAATCGCTCTATACTGATTTAGTTTCTAAATTAGAAAGCGTAAGCAATATGACGTGCGATGATGCGCGGCGCGTTTTATTTGACACCTTACAATCAGAAGTACGCTTAACAAGTGAAAAATGGATGCAAAAAATAGAAGAAGAAACACGAACAACCGCTAAAGAGCGCGCTATACAATTAGTGGTAAGCGCAATGCAACGCTATACGGCTGATCAAATTGCGCCTCATTCATCTGGGGTAGTCCAATTACCCAATGAAGAAATGAAGGGTAGAATTATAGGAAAAGAGGGAAGAAATATTAAAGCACTCGAAATGGCGACCGGGATGGAGTTTATTATTGGTGAAGCTCCTGAAATTATAACCATTTCTGGATTTAATCCCATTCGACGTGAAATCGCAAAACGAGCATTAGAAAAATTAATAGCTGATGGCCGTATTAATCCTACGCGTATTGAAGAAACAGTAGCGCAATGTGAAAAAGACATTGATGAAATTATTGAAGAATATGGTAAATCGATTGTATTAGAATTTAATCTCCAAGGAATACATCCAGAAATTATTACGCTTCTTGGTAAATTACATTTCAGAACAAGTTTCTCACAAAATGTACTAGAGCATTGTCGTGAAGTTGCTATCTTTTCTCGTATGATTGCTCAAGAACTTGGTCTTGATGGCACCATGGCATTACGATGTGGGCTGTTACATGATATTGGTAAAGCAGTAACTGCTGAAGTAGAAGGCCCTCATGCTTTAATAGGTGCTGATATTGCAAAGCGATGTGGTGAAAATCCAACAATCGTAAATGCGATTGCGGCGCACCATGAAGAAGTTCCTTTTTCTTCTATTTATGCCATTATCGTGGTAATTGCCGATATTATTTCTGCCTCACGCCCCGGAGCACGCCGAGAAACATTATCAGCCTACATAAAACGTCTTGAAAAGCTTGAAGAGATTGCACATTCATTTGAAGGTATTAAAAAAGCCTATGCGCTGCAAGCGGGAAGAGAAATTAGGATCATTGTAGAAGAAGACTTTTTAGATGATGATCGCGCTGCAAGCCTTGCGCGAGAAATTGCACAACGAGTGGAACAAGAAATGACATTCCCTGGCCAAATCAAAATTAACGTTATCAGAGAAAAACGTTCGATCGAATATGCGCGGTAATTATGAAAAATGGCATGCTTAGAATATTGATGGTTGGCGACGTAGTGGGAGTACCGGGCTGTGCATTGTTTCAAAAATATTGCAAAAAAATAAAAGAAGAGCATTCAATAGACGCCGTTATTGTTAATGGTGAAAATAGCGCTTCAAATGGGCGTGGTATAACGCCAAAAATAGTTCATTTTTTTAGGCATAATGGCGCTGATGTTATAACCACGGGCAATCATATATGGGCCAATAAAGAAATTTATAACTATTTAGATCAGCACACTGATGTAATTCGGCCAGATAATTTTCCTACCGAATGTCCCGGGTCGGGCGTAACAACGTTTGAAACGAGGGGATTTACTATTGGTGTGATGAATTTGCAAGGACGAATCTTTATGCGTGAGCAGGTGAGTTGTCCTTTTAAAGCAGCTGATTCTGCGCTTACTTTTTTACGTGCTAAAACTAAGATTATTTTAGTCGATTTTCATGCTGAAGCATCTTCTGAAAAAATCGGCATGGGGTTTTATTTAGATGGGAGAGTTTCGGCAGTAGTAGGTACTCACACGCATGTACAAACCGCTGATGAGCGTATTTTGCCAAACGGCACTGCATTTATTACTGATTTAGGAATGGGCGGATCGCTTAACTCAATGATTGGCATGAATAAAGATGTTGTTCTGCAGCATTTAATTACGCAAATGCCTGCTCGCTTTGTAGTGGAAACCAAAGGACCCTTTGTATTATCTGGCGTTGTTATTGATATTGATCCAGCAACTGGTAAAGCGGTAGCAATTGAACGATTTAGAGTTATTGATAATGAATTAGTTGTTGATGAAAAATCTGAATAACTTATTTTGAAAGACAATAAATGGTTTACCAATTGTTTTTTGTAATATTATTTTTTTATTCTTCTCTATTTACGATGGAAGCAGAAGAGAAGTATAGAGATGAAGCTGTATGTATTAGTGCAGTAATGAATGACGAACAGAGACATCTATCAGTCACTGTACCTGTATTAAAAGATAAATATAATACGAATACTAATAAAATAGACCCTGCTTATAAAAAAGAATTAGAACGAATAATGCGCCATGTGGCCTATACTATTTACTTTCAAGCATACGATGATGGGCAAAATGAAGTTCAATTGGAAATTTGCAAAACTCAAGCAAGCGAGAGTGCAATGCGACTTTACCATAAAACCCTCGGTAAAAATGGCAAATGGAAAATATATTCAGGTGATACAAAAGTATTAGGTAATGAAAACACTGTTCAAGAATTTGATGAATGTTACCGGATACAACGCCAAGTTCATCCACAAGGAATTATCGATTTATCTCCGGTGATAGGATCAACTTATCATGCCGGATATCTAGAGGCGTGGAACGATCTTAATTTTATTCAAAAACGTCCTATTTTATCAGTAATAAGCTCTTTAGGAATTGGAGCTGCTGCGGTAGGGCTTGCGTGGTGGTGGAAAACTAAAGCTTAATTTCATATCGAAACTAATATTTGCTAAATTGATTGTTGCATAAACCAAAATTATGCTAATAATTAATTATATTTCTAATCTAGGATTGCTTATGAATTTTATGAAAAGTGTTATAATAGCATCTTTATTAAATTATTCCATCGGTATATTTGCTATGGCAGCAACGATTGCAAATGTTTCTGTTGATATAAATCACCCCAGTAAAAATGAGACACTATCATTAATACTTACCATACCGCCCAATAATAAATGGTGTGATCAAGATGGTCAAATGAACGATAAAGAACTCAATAATTATGTTAAAAATATTATTGAAAGCGTTTCACAACAAGTATATGCATATGCATGTTTTCATAGCAATAAAAGAAAGCAAGAAGCAATTCATTTACAGATTGATAAAACCGCTGAGGTAGCCCTCGCTCTGGATTACTACGCTCGGTTATATGGAAAAGATCTGCGCCAATATCATAAAGATTATGCAACATGTGCTGATGATCAAGTAATTTACGATTGTGATAATCATTACCTATTACAATTACCAGTTATTCAACAAAAAGGTACTGATATTTCTTCACTCATTCTATCTTCTTTTGAAGCGGGATATTTAGCAGCATTTAATAGGCTGAGCGGTAAGATAAATCAAAGAGTCAGTTTTATTCAAAAATATCCACTTATTTCAGTATTAAGTTCATTTGGTATTGGTGCGGGTGTTGTTGGCCTTGCATGGTGGTGGAAATCTACTAAATGAATTGTAAATCATTTTAGCATTATAAAAAGGGGATTTGTTTTACCAAATCCCCTTTTTATTTACTTATTAAGAAGCATGTTTGTAAACTATAGCTAACCTTTTAAAGCTAGGGGAAAAGGTTAACTATGAATAAAAATCGTCTTTTATTACCTATTTTATGTTTGGCCTGCCAGGCAGTAGCTATGGAAAGGCCTTCTTCTTCAAAATTTGAAGATTCTATATATGAAAATCGAGTTAATCAATTAACAATTTATAATACGATCAGCAAGGCATCGCCACCGTCTCCAAAACCGAAGACAAAGCGATCTCATTCATTTACTATTCGTCCAGCGGAAATCGTTACTTCAAGTTCTCCTGATCTTTTGAAAAAAAATAAACGTAATTCTACCGGATCGTTTTTAAGAAGCGATTCTGAGGTAGATTTACTTACTGCATTTGATTATGAGCCTACTTTTGTATGGTTAGTTCAGAGTTTGGGACACGAAATACCTCCTAAAAAAATAGAACGGGTTGAACAAATAACAATATGGATCGATATTATTTATAAAGACCTTCTTGGTGATGATCAAAAAGATTCTGATAAGAGGTATCATCCTCATGTAATAGAATTAGAAAAATTAGCTTTACAAAGTTACTTAGTTAGTAGGTTTAAAGAATCGGCCACCAAAGAAATAAATAAAGAAAACCAACTATGTGCTGAACGATATAAAGATATTGCGGAAGCAAATCGGTCTAATTATTACAGTCTTTATTATTACAAGCAAGGAATTCATTTTAAGCATTTTGTCGAACTGTTAAATAACAAAGCACATAGCTTAATAGAACATTTTGATAAGCTGTTATTTTTTAATTGTGCATATTCTGTCGCATTACAAGCTAAACGATTCTTCATGCTCGCAGGCCAAACAGAAAATAAGAGCGTAAAGGATATGTTAGAAGAAATGAACACAACTATTGGTTCTATTGAAAATTATATTAATAAAGTAGTCAGCGGTAAAAAGAGTTATAAAAATCAAGAAGAAGATTGTTATAAACAATGCGATGCCATGCGCGAACAATTAAAACGTAATAATAAGGTAATAGAAAAGCTTGAAAAGCAATATAAAAAGAAAAAAAGTGCCTTGCGAGAATTAGATCAACTTAAAAAAATTAAAATCAAAAAACAACAACTTCGGCGCAAAGTTACGCAAGCTATTATTAATAAGCAAAAAGAATTCTCAGAAGAATCTGATATAGATAAAAAGGATCGTTTATCGTTAGAAATTGAACAATTAAAAACAATTCAAAAAGAGAAAAATAATTTATCGTTATTGAAAAAACTACTGGAATATAAAATTGAAGCACTTAAATGGAGAATTATTGAATTGCTAAAAAAATCAGAAGACTATTACTATAAGTTAGCGCTCCAATGGGTTAATTTCTTTTCAGAACGTAATCCACAACTTACCTTTTTAGTGCAAGCTAATACCGCTTTAACACGAGCACAAAAATGGCAAAAAAAAAGAATGAATCTTGATAAAAGTACTCTTGATAATAGTGAAAAATATGAATCGTTAATGGAAAAACTCAATTGTGCCAAATTATTAATCAAGGTAAAATTAGATGAATTCGATATTTTTACCTAAAAACTTTATAAAGTATAGTGCTTTCATTTGCATAATTTCACTATGTGCTATGGAGAAAGAAGAATCAGCCTCTATTTCAGCATTACCAGATCAGTATCGGATTCTTTATAGCTCTTCAGTTGATCTACTTACTTATCTTCCTCCAGTAAAAAAAAGCGCTTTAACTCAATCAGAATTACATAAGGAATATTTGGCTATGCTTCTTGGAGAAAAGCCCGTTCATCCACCCTATATTTTTAACTTATTAAATGAATTAGTCAGAATGCTTGATACGGGAAATAATCTTAAAGGTTCTGAACATCGTAATTATAAAGAACGCATTAGAAAAGATAATGAAAAGTATTACCAGCATTTTTATTTTGATAAGGGAGTAACTTTACAGCGAGAAGCATCCGATTCAATTGAAACCGCTCGCCATTCATCGAGCACCAATTTCTATACGTTGGTTTTTTATTACCATGCACAAACAAAGCTTAATCAAGCAAGTGAAGCATTTGAGGAAGCAGCGAGGTATAATAAAAGCAAAGAAGAAAACGATGGTAAATTAATGGAAATATCATTGCAGTTAGAAGATCTCCAGGAAAAAGTTGTTCCACTCGTTGACCCACAGATAATAAAGCAATCTAATGTAACGTATTCAAAGGCTGAAGAGCTAAAAGAGCATTTTAAACAACTGCCCGAAATAAAATCTGAGTTGCTTAAAAAACAAAAAGAACAAATTCCAACAAAAAAATTAAAAAAAGAAGAAAAACAAGAACTTTTAGCTAAAATTAAAAAAATATTTGATGCGGAAGAAAATGAATTAAATAGCCTTAATAAGCTTTCTGAAGATCGAATAGGCCCAGTTTTTTATCGCCAGCAACAATTGCAACAGAGTGTAGAAGGCCTAAAAAAAATGTTAGAAAATAAAAAGTTTCACTTAATGAGGCAAAAACTTCATGAAATAGAGGTTGCTGAACTGAAAAAAGATTATTTAGTTAAATTAGATGTACTTGAAAATGACCTTTTGAAAGCGGCGAAGGATTTTTTAATACTTTTTAAAGAAAATCCACAGCATAGTTATATTAAAGGAGCAGAACAAATAATGGCTCAGGCAGCGTTAATTGGATCAGAAAAGTATACTTACTCACCCCATTTTGTAACTATAAAACAAGACGTTAGCACTATTTGGCATAGTATTAAGGTAGCAGAGCAACTTCTAGAAAATCCAAAAGATAATTGTGATTTTTGTTCCAACTTTCCTATAATGAATTAAAATAGTAGTTATTATCATTATAACGACATAAACTATTATAAATAAATGAGTATTTTATTACTATTATTATGCGCATTTTCAGCAAGCACCTTTACCGTAGGCAAGGCTGCTTTACAATATACCATTCCTATGTTTTTAATAGGTATACGACTTTTGGTTTCGGGTATTATTTTTTTGCTCTATTATTACTATAAATATCGCCATTTGCCATCACTTCATAAACATGATTACTGGGTACTTGCCCAAGTCTCATTTGCCAGCTTTTATTTTGCCTACGCAATGGAATTTTGGTCATTACAATATATGAGCTCCTCAAAGACAGCGCTCTTATATAATCTTTCTCCCGTAATTGCCGCCTGTTTTTCTTATGTGGTATTTAATGAACGTATGACCGTTAAAAAAATAATTGGCTTAGCAATTTGCTTATTAAGTTTTCTGCCTATTTTTTTAGTGCCTGAGCCTTCTGAAACGCGTAGTATATTTTTTCTTTCCTGGCCAGAACTTGGCGTTATTGCAGCAGTAATCTCATTTACCTATGGCTGGGTAGTAATGCGCAAAGCAATTAAGCGTCATTTTATTCCAACGGTTTTTGTTAATGGATCGGGAATGATTATCGGTGGCGTAGCAGCATTATTGACCACATACATTTTCCAGATTCCGTATCTACCAGCAACGGGATGGATACATCCTTGGATACCCATGACAAATATTATGCCTTTTTTGCTGTGGGCTTTCTTATTAATTATGGTCGGCAATGTACTTTGCTATATATTGTATGGGTATTTGCTCCATAAATATACAGCTACCTTTGTCACCTTAGGGGAATTGGCAACACCACTTTTTGCGGCATTATATGGATGGGCATTTTTGAATGAATCGATTACCTGGAGCTTTTACTTTTCTATGATTGTTTTAGCCATTGGTTCATATATCTTTTATAAAGAAGAAAAACGATTGGGTTATTTTGAGCATGCATAACTATTGCAATTAGATTTTTAACACAGTATGTTTTTAATAAAAAAAAGTATAAAAAAAGGAAAAAGAATGAAGAATAAAATAATCATTGTATGCATGGTATTACTATATAATAATTTCCTAATGGGTGCTTTCGTAGGTGCAAAACAGCATTTGGAAAATTATCCCACTCCTGTTTTTGCTACTATTAATGGTGTCACCATCACTATTGTTAGAGGGGATATTCTCACTCTAAAGAAAGATTATAATATAGAAGTACACGCTATTGTAAATGCAGCAAATAGCGATGTTTTAAGAGTGAAAGGTGGCATTTCGGGTAAAATTTTTAGAGCTGCACATCAGCCTGGTCCAGGAAACTCTTCTGCATTAAATAATTTTATAAGCAAATATATGGTAGAAAATCAGATGCCTGAGATTCCCTTAGGAACTTATATAGTAACGCCCAGCTTTGCTTTGCTTAAAGAGGGGATTTTACATATTATCCATGCGGTAGGCCCTGACTGTAGAATTCCTGAGCAAAAAGAAGGCTTTGAAAAAACTCTCCATGATCTTTATTATTCGATATTGAATACCGACTATATTGGGTTTAAATCAGTTGCTTTTCCTTTTATTAGCGGTGAAATATTTGCATGCCCCAAAAAAGAAGCCGCACAAGCAGAATTAGAAGCAGCTATTGAATATGCCCATAAAGGCGCTAAAAATGTTACCGAAGTTTATTTTGTTTTATATACGTTAGAAGACTATGAATTATTTGTAAGTGTATTTAAGAAATTAATGCATAATATTATGCAACCAGGGAAATTAGTCGTGGAAAAATCTTCCATTGAAGATTATTTATCTAAATTAAAAAATTCATTGCAGCAATTGCATGATCAATTAACCGGTTTAAATATTGCCAGTTTAATTTGGTAAATTCGTTACAAGTTGATAAAGAATTTGAGATCAAGCCAATTATTATGAGCAACTCTTAAATCACTATTAGAAAGCGCTTTGCGTGAAAGGTACTGCTCATCACCAAACTCGTCATCATTCATATCATCCATATTGAATCGATTTTTTTGAATCCTTTTAGTAATTTCTTCAAGTGTCGGTTGGCAATATAAAAGCATTGTTTGCCCGCGCTGCGCATACGCATTATTGTATGGTAAATTAAATTTTTTATAAAAGGCATGAACAACGCACTTATATAAATCAGCTTCAGGACCGAGTATTAATTTACCGTGATCGCCCGAGGCTAATTCTAATAAATACGTATTAGCATGCCCTGATAGAAGCAATGCTTTATACAGGCTTCGAGAGCTATTAATTGAAATAGTTTTATCGTGTTTAGTGTGAATAATTAAAATGGGAATATGAGAGGGTATTTTATGTACAACATCAAGCGGGAAAATACCATTA
Source organism: Candidatus Babeliales bacterium (assembly GCA_963722075.1). Classification (GTDB taxonomy): domain Bacteria; phylum Babelota; class Babeliae; order Babelales; family JANWKD01; genus CAVRJM01. The sequence goes on from CAVRJM010000001.1 coordinate 423,941, forward strand.
ATATTTAAGAGGGGAAAATTTCTTTTAGCTAATTTCAGACCTATTTCTTTTGAAAAGGGAATCCAGTTTATATGGAAGCGTTTTAATAAATGCTTAATAACATTAGTAATGGTGTCAAAAGGAGATTCAAGTACTAATGCAGCTATATGATCATTATTATGTAAAGCAGTATAATTGAGAATAGTAGAAGCACCACGTGAAATACCTGATAAAATAAATTTATGATTTTGTAATTTTTCTAAAGCAATAGTAAGGGTAAAATCTAAGCGCTCAATATCTAATTTTTGTCCTAAATTTACTAGTTCATAATGAAAATCCATTACATTATTTTTTGAATCAGGAAAATCAAATAAAACCGCTGGTTTATTGATAACCCAATGGTCGCTTGTTGCTAAAAAAAGAGCGGCCTGTTCTTGGGTTGCTCCCAGACCATGTGCAAATATGTACCCGATTTTTTCTGGTGATAATAAAGAGCATTCATGAAAGGTAATATTTGGTTCTGCACTATATGAAAAAGAATATAAAACTATTATAACCCAAAAAAAATTAATTTTTTTTTGAATGCACATTACTATCCCCTAAAATGTTACAAAAACATATAAAATTGATGTAACTTTTTTTTAGGATATCAACTCCTATAAAATCAATTCAAGAAATATTGTTAAAATAAAAAAATCATGATAGTATCAAATATTTTTATTGCATTTTTAATATAAAAATATATATTTTTAGGTATACTTATTGAGCAAGGTATACACTATGTCACATTCAAAAAAATCGGTTCTTGAAGTAGATTCGCTAGTAAAAATTTTTAGTCAAAAAGGCTGGTTTGGTAAGCAAAAAGAATTTATTGCGGTAAACGGCATTTCATTTTCATTGCAGGAAGGTGAGATACTTGGGTTTTTAGGGCCTAATGGCGCTGGAAAAACAACAACCATTCAAATTTTGCTCAGTCTTATGACTCCTACATCTGGTAGAATTACCTATTTTGGTAAAAATTTCTTTAAATATAGATCTGAAATTTTACAAGATGTTGCTTTTGCAAGCGCCTATACCAAATTACCTGCCCGATTAACGATATTTGAAAATCTTGATATTTATGGGCGATTATTTGGCCTTTCGGAATCTATGCGAGCAGCAAAAATAAAAGAATTTTTAAGTTTTTTTGGCATGTGGGGTTTGCGTGATAAACCGGCAGGTCTTTTATCAGCCGGGCAAACGACACGCGTTATGCTTGCCAAAGCATTTTTAGCTGACCCTAAAATAGTGCTTCTTGATGAACCAACCGCTTCATTAGATCCTGATGTAGCGTATGATGTTCGCAACTTTGTTATTCAGCAACAACGTGATCGCAATATTTCGGTTCTATTTACCTCTCACAATATGGCGGAAGTAGAAGAAATATGTGATCGGGTTCTTATTTTAAAAAATGGTTCCATAATAGCTGATAACACACCTGAGGAAATTGCTTTAAGCATCTCTAAAACCCGTTTAAGCATTATGGTTAAGGGTGAAAATCAAACAAAAACAGAACAGTATGCCCAAGAACAGCATTTGAGCTATCAAATCACTGAGCATTTTATTGAAATTCAAGTTGATGAGGAAAGAATCGCATCTCTTTTAGCTGATTTAGCTAAGCGCAATGTTAACTATTCCCAAATTTCGATTGAAAAACCAACCCTTGAAGATTATTTTTTACATATTGCAAAGCAATAAGGGAAAGGGCATGTTATGAAATTATATAGAATTAATGCCATAACATTACGCCATCTCATTTTAACATTTCGCGATTTACATCGATTTATTGAATTAGTTTATTGGCCACTTTTAGATATCATTATCTGGGGGTTTACTACTCAATGGATTCAAAAAAATCAAATTAATACCATACAAGTAAGCTTTATTTTGCTTACATCACTTATTTTTTGGCAAGTAATTTTTAGAGCTCAAATGGAAATTAATTTTAGCTTGTTAGATGAGATTTGGTCACATAATTTAACTAATCTTTTCTCAACACCTATACATCTGAGTGAATGGATTACTTCAGTTATGATTATTGGCTTTCTCAAGTGTCTTTTTACGATGGGGTTTGGTATTACGGCAGTATGGCTTTTATATTCAATTAATGTTTTTAAACTCGGTTTTACCATTTTTTATTTGTTTATCATTAGTATTATTTCTGGCTGGGGCATAGGATTTTTAACTACCGCGGCTATTTCTTATTGGGGACAGAAAATGCAAATGCTTGCATGGACCGTTATTTGGTTCTTTGCACCCTTTAGTGGTGTTTTTTATCCCATTGAAATTTTACCATCCTGGGTACAGAAAATTTCAGCAATAACTCCCATGTCATATCTTTTTGAAGGTATACGATCCCTTATAACTACAGGGAACATTCCCTATTCAATGATTATTTGCGCATTCTGTTTATCGCTTGTCTACTTATTGGTATCGATTATTATTTTTAAATATGCCTTTGAAAAAACTAAAATATATGGGCTAGCTCGATTAGAACGCTATGAATAAGAAAATTGTATGAAATTATATAGAGTTCAAGCAGTAATGCTGCGTCATTTATTATTATCATTTCGTGTTTTTGGAAACGTTATCAATTTATTTTATTGGCCACTGCTTAATATTTTACTGTGGGGTTTTAATAGTGTTTGGAACGAGCAAACACAACATCAACCAGCAGAAGTAACCTTAGCTTTACTAACCGCGCTTATGCTTTGGCAAATATTATTTCGTCTTAATATGGAAATTTGTATTAACTTATTTGATGAGATACAATCACATGATTTTTCGAGTCTTTTTAGCACACCCTTAACTCTTGCTGAATGGAGTATGGCGGTTGTGGGATTAGGATTTTTAAAATCAATTATCACTTTTATTTTTGCTAATCTTATGATTTTTATTTTGTATAGCGTCAATATTCTTACTCTTGGCTGGTATTTGGTTCCCTTTTTGGGGCTTATTGCGCTTACTGGTTGGGCAGTAGGATTTTTAACGGCATGCGGAATTGTTTATTGGGGCAAAAGTGTACATGAATTGGTATGGGTATGTGTATGGGCTTTTGTACCCTTTAGTGGTATTTTTTACTCAGTTACGGTACTTCCAAAATGGGCACAATATATTGCAGCGCTTATTCCGCAATCATATTTATTTGAAGCGCTTCGTACCTTTATTTTACACAATGCCTTACCGCTTCAGCCATTACTTATAAGTTTTTTATTAAGCATACTGTATTTATGCGGTTCATTAGTCTTTTTTAACTACTCATTTGAAAAAAGTAAAAGCAAGGGACTTTCGCGCTTAGAACATTAGGGTAGTTTTCCTGGCGTTATACTTTACTTTTTGTTTTTTGGTTAATTATTCTAAAAGCATAATTCTCAAAAGTAACTAAAAAAGGACGTTAGTATGAAAGCGATATGGCAGGGAACCTTATCATTTGGCATGGTCAATATTCCCGTGGGGCTTTATTCAGCAATTGAAACGCAATCACTTGGCTTTACTATGTTGTGTGGTACCTGTAAAAACCCAATTCATTATAAAAGATGGTGCGATCACTGCAAAAAAGAAGTTATCTGGGACAATATTGTTAAAGGATTTAAAATAAAGAAAGATACCTATTTTATTCTGACGCAAGAAAATCTTCATAAATTAAAACCAACCAAAACCGATGCCATTGATATTCAAGAATTTGTAGATGTTTCCTTAATTGAACCGATTTATTTAGAAAAGCACTATTATCTGGCACCTAAAAAATCTGGTGAAAAAGCATATTTTTTATTTGTTAAAGCATTAAATGCTGCTGCAAAAGTAGCAGTTGGCATTTTTGTTATGCGTGATAAAGAGCATGTGTGTGTTATATGGCCTTATTTAAACGGGTTATTATTGACCACCTTAAATTATGCCTATGAAATTAAAGATATGGATGCTATTGAAACGCTCAAAGATGCTGCACCAAAAATTACCGAATCTGAACTTAAGCTGGCACTTAAATTAATTGATATGCAAACAAAAAAAAGTTTCGATTTATCAAAATATAAAGATCATTTTGCCGAGCGTCTTGCAGCCGTGATAAAAAAAGGAGGTAAAACGAAATTATTACCTGAGGAAAAACCACGCAAGACAACACATGAATCTGCATTGCTTACTGCATTACGGGCAAGTATAGAAAAGCCAAAAGCACGCGCAACTAAGGCATCGGTAGCACGCGCTTCTTCGCGCCCAAGAAAGCCTGCTATGAAAGCAAAAAAACGGTAGTAATTATTATTGACGATTAATATCTGCTATTAATTTCTGTAATTCAGTATCGATAAGTTCTGATTGTGGATTTTCAAGCCTCCCTAACTCTTTTCTATTATTTATTAACACAAAAGTTGGGACTGCAGTAATATCACCTTGTTCAGCAATCTTAAATAATTTAGATACTTCAATGATAACAAACTTTGCCTTGTCAGCATTGTTTTCAGCCATACGATGAAACCCGTTAAGTACTTGCATGTTTATCGGATCCGTTTCATCATAAAAAAGAAGCATACTTGGGCCTTTGAAATTGAGTACTTCAGATTCAAATGCCATTTCAGCCGGGCTAAAATTTTTCATTAAAACATCTATAGTTTCGGGTGCATTCTTAGCTTCAGGCGCCAATATATTTGCTAGTTTTTGTTCTTTGAGCAGCTGTACAATAATATTAGCAGAACTATTTAAATCGACTACTGCATCACTTTTTTCAATTTGTTGAGATGCAGGTATCGCATATTTTTGATGATCAGATGAATTACATCCTGCTAAAAAAATAATAATAGGTATAAAAATAATTATATGCTTCATAACTATTAATATAGGTGTAATTTTTATTTTTTCAAACTAAAAATTTGATTAATAAGCGTATGAATATTAAGCTATCTTTAATTATATTGAGTAAATAAATAGCCTTATAATGGATTTCAATGAGTGAAAAATTAGCTGATATAAAAACTAACTTCCCCGAGTGGTACCAAGATGTTGTTTACAAATCGCATCTAGCAGATCAAGCACCCGTACGCGGCTGCATGATAATTCGTCCTTATGGATACGCCTTATGGGAAAACATCCGCGATACTCTTGATAAAAGAATTAAAGATACGGGACATCATAATGCTTACTTTCCCTTATTTATTCCCGAAGAATTTTTAAAAAGAGAAGAAAAACATGTTGAAGGTTTTTCGCCTGAGCTTGCAATTGTAACGCATGCTGGTGGCAAAGATTTAGAAGAGCCATTAGTAGTTCGCCCAACCTCAGAAACAATGATCCATTATATGTTCGCCCAATGGATTAAATCGTGGCGCGATTTACCCATGAAAATAAATCAATGGGCAAATGTAGTGCGCTGGGAAATGCGCACGCGGCCTTTTTTGCGTACCACAGAATTTTTGTGGCAAGAAGGCCATACGGCACATGAAACAGCGCAGCAAGCGCAAGATGAAGCAGAATTAATGTTTAACGAGTATTATGATTTGTTCACCAACTATTTGGCAATCCCTGTTGTAAAAGGAAAAAAATCAGAAAGTGAAAAATTTGCTGGTGCTGATACTACGTACACCATTGAAGGAATGATGCAAGATGGTAGGGCATTACAAATGTGTACTTCTCATATTATTTCTCGCAACTTTTCAAAAGCATTTAACATTTTGTATCAAACACGTGAAGGAAATCTTGATCACCCTTATTTAACCAGTTGGGGATTTACCACGCGTTCTATTGGCGCTATTGTTATGGTGCATGGCGATCAAAAAGGACTTATTTTACCCCCTAAAGTTGCTCCTATTCAGGTGGTGATTATTCCTATTTATAAAACTGATGATGATAAACAAGCATTACTTGATATGGTAAATAATGTGGCGATGCGTTTAAAAGCTATTGCGCGTATTACTATTGATGATAATGAACATATGCGCCCAGGTGAGAAATTTTATACTTGGGAACTTAAAGGGGTGCCGTTGCGTGTGGAAATTGGATCACGCGATCTTAAAAATGGTACGGTAGTGCTTGCTGATCGAATCGGCATTGCTAAAGAGACAGTACCGGTAAATGCTATTATTGAAGCGGTACAAGGCCGCCTTGAATTGGTGCAGCAGAAAATGTTTGAGCGTGCCCAAGAACGCTTAAAAACACAATGGCATATGGGCAATAAACTGACTGAATTTGGTAGCAAAATAGAAGAACAGGGCGGTTTTTGGCAAACAGGCTGGTGTCGCGATGCTGCATGCGAATTGCTTCTTAAGCAATATAAAGCAACTATCCGCTGCCTTCTTGATGAAGTTACCGCGGCAGTATGTTTTAATTGCAATAAGAAATCGATTAGTGATATTTTAGTAGCTAAATCGTATTAATCTCCGCTAAATAATTCAATAATAGCAGGGTTAAATTCAGGAATATCGTCAGGTTTTCTACTAGTGACTAAATTGCCATCACGGACTACTTGTTTATCAATCCAAAGAGCTCCAGCATTCATAAGATCAACTTTAATAGAAGGCCATGAAGTCATGGTACGATCCTGTACTGCTTGTGCATTAATAAGTGTCCATGGGCCATGACAAATTGCCGCAATTGGTTTGCCAGCAATGGTAAAATGTTTAACAAAATCTATTGCTTCCGGAATCATGCGTAAACGATCAGGATTTATAACGCCGCCGGGCAACAAAAGTCCTTTATAATCTTCTGGATGCGCATTGGATAAATAAATATCAACATCAAATGTATCGGCCCAGTTATTATCTTTCCAACCTCGCACGGTTGATTTTTCGGGAGATATTAAATCAACACGCGCACCTGCTTCTTGTAATGCTGCACGAGGCTTAGTCATTTCATCTTGCTCAAAACCATTGGCTACTAATAAGGCTATACGAACGCCTGATAATTGAGTACTCATGCATCGATCCTTTTCTATTTTATTGCAACCGTATTTATACTACTATACTATTATCTTCATAATAAATCTGTTACTGCCTATGCAGGCTATTTGAATAATTATGGAATCTATTTTAAATAAATTTGAAGCTTATCTAGTCACCAAAAAATGCGCTGCTCTTAATAGTGTACATGCGTATGTTGCTGATATAAAACAGTTCGCTTTATTTACGCAAACTAATCAACAAACATTAATGACCGCTAATCAAGATACGATCAAATTGTTTTTGAAAGAGCTCAAAAAAAAGAATATAACCAGTCGTTCTATTGCACGTAAAATTTCTTCATTAAAATTATTTTACAAATGGGCACAGGATCAATTGCAATGGAATAATATAGCAACCAATTTTATAATTCCCAAGATAGAAAAAAAATTACCTGAATTTCTTACTCCTGAAGAAGTGCAAGAATTATTAGAAGTTGCTCAAAATGACACCGCGGAAAATGGAAAACGGAACTTTGTACTCTTGTATTTATTATATGCAGGAGGTTTGCGTATTTCTGAGCTCACTTCATTACGTATACCTCAAATAAGCTTTACCGAGGGTATTGTAAAAGTGCATGGTAAAGGGGCCAAGGAACGCATTGTCCCATTACCGCATGCCATTATGGAATTATTAAAAGAATATTTAGATAGTGTACATAAAAAATTTGTTGCTGCTCATCAAGCAACTGATTACCTTTTTCCCACCATATATGCAGGCAAAATAAAGCCGCTCTCACGCCAAGCTTGTTGGATGATGTTGAAAGAACTTTGTAAAAAAACAACTATTAATCGTCCTATTTCGCCCCATGTATTACGCCATTCTATTGCCACTCATTTATTAAAAAATGGCGCCCATTTACGATCATTGCAGCTGTTGTTGGGACATGAAAACTTGTCTACGGTAGAAATATACACGCATATTGAATTAAGTTATTTGCGTACTGTTTATGATAAAAAACATCCGCGTTCGTAACTCACTTTGGTGCTACTACAACTATTTTGAATACAAAAATGTCTATATTTGTTGTAAATTAATGAGCAATGATTAAACTTTTCTTAGAGAAATAATAGTTACAAAATTATAAATTTTATATTTTTTGGGGTTAAAGGATTTTTGTGATTAAAAAGAATATAGCATTATTTTCAACTAACCGACCAATAAATAAAATAGAAAAAAGAAGGAAAAAACAGCTATATGGCTACCACATTTACCATTGATCAGAAAAAGCTTCTTTCTGTATTATCAGCAATGCAACCGATTTGTACCAAAAGAACTACCCTCGATACTACAACTTCTATATTATTTCACGTTGGCAATCGTGAATTAGTGTTAAAAAGTACCGATTTAGAAATCGCGCTGCAATCAACCTGTATGTTGCCTTATCAAAATATACATAGTGAATATTCTTTTCTAGTTTCAGGTAAGCGAATTTTTGACTTAGTCAAAGAATTAGAAGACGAAATAACGTTTAATTTTGAAAATAATCAGCTCTCGCTTGAAGCAAATAATATACAATTGTCTTTGAATGTAAAAGAGGCAGAAGGGTTTCCACCATTTCCAGAACGTATTGAAAACTTAATGCATATAGATGCTGCATTTTTTCTTACATTATTAGAGAAAGTTGCTTTTTTAATTCCGCAAAATAATGCAAACTCAGCATTAAACGGGCTCTTTTTAGAAGTTAATGCTACCGGATTAACCATGACCACTACCGATGGGCATTGCCTTGCACAAGTAGAATCGAGCAGCATATGCCTTGAGCAAGAAAAAAAATGGTTACTACCACGCCGTGCTATATTTGAACTTAAAAAAATATTAGAAAGCTCAGAAACAACAACTATTTTCTTAGGAATTTGTGCTAATCAATTAGTATTCTCCGGAGAATCATTCAATTTTTTTACAAAACTATTATCTGAACAATTTCCTGCGTATCGTACTATTTTAAATAAGGATGATTTTTTGCCTGCATACGTTGATCGTACCCATTTAATTAAAACATTACGGCGCTCAGCATGCTTACTCTCAGGACAATTTTTGGCAACCACGTTTGGATTCAATAAAGAGTTGCTTAACGTTGCTTTACAAAATAAAGAAGTAGGCAAATTACAAGAAGCGTTACCAATTGAAGGCTTTACTGCCGATCAGCTTGATATACGTTTTTATGCTCCCTATATTCTGAATGGGTTGCAGGCTTTTTCTGAAGAAAAATTATTGTTTTACTTAAAAAATGCAACCAAACCAATTATTTTCCAAGCTGATAGCGATAACTGCAAAATGACCTATTTAGTCATGCCGGTGTCTCCTACCGCTTAATACCATTTAAGAAGTAACCTTGTGCGTATATACCATCTTCAAGTGAAAAATTTTCGTTGCTTTACTGATTTTTCGCTTGATTTTAACGAGCCATTAATAGTAATTACCGGTCGAAACGGGTCAGGGAAATCGTCCCTTTTGGAGGCGCTGCACTATTGTTGCTATTTACGTTCATTTCGCACTCATTTGCCCCGTGAGCTTATTAATTTTATCAGTGAAAACTTTTTTATTAAAATTAAGCTCCATAGCCAGGCAGATGCACTATTTGATCATGAGCTTCAAGTAGGATTTTCAAAAAAGAAGCGGCTTATTAAAATTGATCAGCATCCGGTACAATCATATAAAGAGCTTGCAGCGTATTACCGGGTGATTACTGCCACCGAAGATGATTTAGTTCTTATTAAAGGATCTCCCGATATTAGACGCTTATTTCTTGATCAGGCATTAATGTTGGAAAATCCATCATTAGCAGGCACATTAAAGAGATATCGCCATATCGTTGAAAATCGTAACGCGCTTTTACAACAACCACCGTATAATTATGAATCCTATAAAATATGGACGGAACAGCTGTGGACAGAAAGTATTACCATTCAAGAGCAACGAAGGCATTTTTTAGCTAATTTAGAGGAAAAAATACAACAGCTACTGCATGAACTTTTTGACAAAGAAATGCAGGTTTCATTTACGTACCATGCCAAAAAAACAGAAATCGGACAATCATTTGAAGATTTTTGGATGAATATTGAAGCAATGCGGTCCATGGAAGGAGCCTTTAAAAGATCATTGTTTGGTGCCCACTTAGATGACTTTTCTATTAATTTCTGCAATAAGACATCCCGCGCCTACGCTTCTCGAGGACAACAAAAGCTGCTCATAATGCTTATTAAAATAGCTCAGATGGAAGCGGTTGCCCTTCAATCTGGTCCATTACTATTATTACTTGACGACTTTCTAACTGATTTTGATGAACACCGCGGCCGTACCTTACTTTCTTATATAACGCAGTTACCCCATCAAATTATTATTACTAGACCGACCCGGGGAGGGTATCTAGAGGAGTTGGTTCAGAGTGGCCGTGCTCAGCATATTGAATTGACTCCCTGAAACAATAATAATTATTTAATCAATTATAGTTTTTTGTTAGTTGACAGTTATAAAAAAACAGGATAAATTATTAGTAATAATTACTGAAAATATGGCTTAATATAGCGTTATGTTTAAATTATACATATTGACATTTTCTATATTTTATCCATAATTAAAATTGAACATACTGCAAAGTCGATAACAACAATTACTTAGGCTTCATTACTACTCTCCTTTTTTCCACCACATTGACTTACGTCAATGTGGTGGTTTTATTTTAACTATAAAAACCGCTTTATAGTACGATATTCGCAGAGATCATTTCAATTAGAAACAATTATTCAATAATTTGAAGACTGATGAGAATCCTGTTATAAAATAATGACTTATTATTTATTTACTGGATCCCCACGCTACGCTCGGGACGACGATGGTCCAAAAACAAAAGAACGTCGTTGCGAGTTTATCCGACTTCGCCAAGGCTACTTCGGACAGGAGAAGCAACTGCGTCCGCCGTAGTTTTAACGAAGGCTGGATCCAGTAATCTATTTAAGTCTTTTAATTCTATACTTTAAAGGCAGTCATTTAACTAATTCATAAATATGAACAGGAGTGGAACTGGACCAGGTCATTGGCAAATTCATCGTAGTTATTAATTTAAAATTTTTGTTATCGGGTAACGATTTTAACGTAATTATTCGTAGGCCCGGTTTTAAAGTTGCTAATTTCGCAGTAATTTGTTGCATCAATTCTGAAGAAAAACAAGTTGAACACATAAAAAAAATGGTCACCTCATTTAAGTTAACATTAAGGATATTATCATTATAAAATTCAAGAATACGGTTGTCTGGTAGCTTTTTATCTTTGCGCAATGCCTCTTTAACAGTGAGCGCCTTATTATACCGTTCTTTAGAAAGCTCTATGCCGATACTTTTTTTTACTGGCGATGAAAGCAAAAACTGGATAACTAATTTTCCTACACCACATCCAGCGTCAGCAAAAACATCTGTTTTCTTTGGCTGAAGATAATTAATTAATTTTTCTACTGAATCGCAGGTAATTTCTCCATACGTTGAAGCGCACCCGTTTTTTTTAATATGCTCTTCATCTTCTTTTGAAATCCCAAAACCGCTAACAGTATTATAGTACTGATCAATAATTTTTTTACATTCAGCAGTGTTATCAAGAGAATAGCTCTTGTTAGCTAGTAAAATCATGATGAATATAAAATAGTTATTTGCTTTCATAAAATCCCCTTATAAAAAATATATAAATATCCCTTGTATTAATAGTAAAGTGAATTACGAATGTAAATCAATGTTATAAAATGTTTAATCATACTATGATACTTAATTTATTTATTCACTGGATCCTTACGTTCCGTCTCCGTTTAATCCAGCCGTCGCTAAAAAAGCTATGGCGGAGTAAACAACTTCGCCGGACACGCGCTTGCTATTACGGAATCCGGCGTAGCCTTAGCAAAGTCGGACGCGCGCTCCTCAGGATGACATTCACAGGTCTTCTTGTCATTCTGATCCGCCATCGCCCAAGGCTAAGGCGCGACAAGGGCCGCCTGCCCCGTCGAAGCTTAACGAAGACGGGTAGGAATCCAGTTATAGAACTAATTCCTTATCGAGTTGTATGGATAGTTATATTTGGATTATTGAATTTAGAAAATCCTACTAGAGCCCAACCAAAATCAACATTTCTTTCTTGCCATGAGTTACAGGAATATCAAAAGCGTAACCCACAGGCGCTGTGGCATATTACTTGTCCCACTACCGGTTTAGTATCAGAAGAAAAAATTAAAACCTCTTATGCACCGCATTTATTTAGCTTATGGCAATTAGCCCCTAAAAAAGGTGCTGGTATTACTATTGCATTATTTGATACGGGGGTAGCAGCATTCCAAACGGAACATACCTGGTGCAAACGCCATCCACAACTGGTGTTTCCTCAAGATTTAATTAATAACTATTTAAATATAACCAAAACATACGAATTAGAATCGTTAGCTACTTATATTGAATCAATAACAGAAATCAATCCTGAAAACACCCAATTAATATCATGGATCAATGAATATTGCATAAACGGTAGTAAAAAACCGATGATAGATTTTATTACTATGCACAACAAGCCGCTAAATCTTATTGAATCAATCGTACATGGAAGGCGGGGCATTAAACCGGGGGGTGCCATTCGCTTTTTTTCGCCAATTGAATTGCAAAATCCATCTGGCAAAGCAATTTTGGAACTATTGCCTATTGCATTTAGCACGCAGCACCATGATATTTATTGTAGCCATGGCACTCATATGTATGGCTTAATTAATGCGCAACCGATATCATCATGCGGTGTGGTTGGTATTGCACCCAATGCGCGTTGCGTTATGTATAAAATAGCTAAAGAAATGGGAAAAACCGATACCGCATTATTATTAAAAGGACTCAAAGAAGCGCGCGTTATTCAACCCGATATTATTAACTTAAGCTTAAAGATTAACGAAACAAACAAAGAAACATTAAATGAGCTGGCAGCCCAATTACGGTTTTTTAACTACAGTATTGCAGCCAGCGGCAATGAGCTAGATACTACAAGAAGAAGATCGCTCCCGTATTCTTTAACACAATTACCAGTTACGTGGACCGTTGGCGCATACGCATATCATGGTAATAGCTATACCGTTGCCCCATTTTCTCAATATCAAAAGGGAATGGGACCTCATTTTGTAGCACCAGGTGATGAAATTATTAGTACTGCCGTACGGTACACCAATTATAAACAAGAAAATGGCTATCTATGCATGAGTGGGACATCGATGGCAGCAGCACTCATGTCGGGGTTTTTGGCGCTTATTTTGGCAGAATTTCAACATGATTTTACTAAAGAACAAATTTTACAGGTATGTATGTACGCAGCGATCAAATTGGGCCGAACACCTGAATGGTTTGACAGTTCATTATATGGCGTTGTTGATATGCGAACGGCATTATTTATGCTTTGGGTTGCTCGAGCCATCAAAGAAAAGAAGATTGTTAATTATGATTTTGAAAAAAATTTTAACCATATTATAACCGTTATCAAACAATGCTTGAAAGATCAAAAATGGGCCTTAAAGAATAAAAAACCAAATTTAAGTATAATTATTAACTATTATGCTAATAAGGTAATAGATGAACTTCAACAAGAGCAAGAATAAAAATTATTTCCGTTGAATATATACTATTGTTTTAACATAATATGCATTATCGGTTTAATAAATTATTATTCCTTTGCTGACTCCATAAGCAACATAACGTAACGGCTAACGCATCAGTAACATCTTTTTTATCCGGGGCATTAAGTAATGGAAATAGTCTCATAACAACGCGCGCTACTTGATCTTTATCGGCACCACCAAATCCCGTTACTGATAATTTAATTTCTCGGGGAGCAAATTCTGATAAATTCAATTGATAGGTATCTGCTAATAAATAAACAATACCGCGTAAATAGCCAAGTTTTAAAAAATTTTGTGCATTTTTGCCCAAAAACGGTGTTTCTAATGCTATAGTTGTTATTTGTAATAATTGAATCTTCTGGGTAAAAAATCTATGAAAAATTCCTATGCGCTCGGGAATTGGTTTTGTTGATGACATTTTTAAATATCCATAATCAATAAGCTGCGCTTGGTGGCCCTCTTTTTTTAATATTCCATATCCCGTTACAGATAATCCCGGATCAATGCCTAAAATTATGGTTTTATTGTTCATAATTAAAATCTTGTTTTTTTCATTTCTATTCGTTTACTATCAATTACATAAAAAACAGGTATATGCAAGGGAAAAAAATGAAAAATATGAGAAATATTTTTTACTTATTATTTATTTTTTCTTCTTTAAAAGGCTCCTTGCTTGAAGATAATTTAAATAGTTTAAAGGAAAAGCTTTCTTCATTACATACTTATTTAACCGGAGAAAGAACGACCATATCCTCTTCTGGCCAACACAATATAATTATTCTTGCATACGATAATTTAATAGAGTTTGCTCAGGAGTTAGTTGCCAGTAAATTTAGGCCAACTCCCAATATCAATTTTTCATTTAATTATGATGCCCTACCCCTTGAAAATAGTAAGTCGCGCTTTGTAGCACCAACTATTGCTCAAGAGAAAACCAACGAAAATAAAAATCTATGGTACGCTATCAGTAAATATACCTCATTTGATGAGGCATACCAGGCATTAGAACAACAACTGGCTGGAAACCAGACTGGTGATTTTTATGATATTCGTGAGATTCGCTGGCTAAGAAAAATCAAACCAGGAGAAAAAACGCCAGATGAGCGGCTCGTTAGTTTTGGCATGTTACCACATAACGATTGGGTTGAAAAATTACCAGATCCTGCTGGCACAACACTTTCCATAGAGAAGATTGATCAACTTATTAATTTTGCGCAATCACATAATGCGGATATAATTTTTTGGCTTTCATATTGGCCGCGAACATTACCGGAAGAAGCGCTCAATAAACTATTACAGGATGACACCTTATATAATAATACAAAAAAATATATTCAAATGTTGCCAAGTCAAATAAGTAAAGGTTTTTTTGAAAATGCTGTTCTAAGCGGTAAACAAGCTATAGAAGAACTTCAATCTGCCATGAGAAAAAGGAAAATGTAATGAAGAAAATCATTTTATTATTATTAATTATTAGTCATCAATTATTATATAGTGTTGGACTTGAAGATTTATTAAGAGACTTGAACAACAAACTCAAAGCATTACAAATTAACTTAACCAAGCCAGGAATGATGCAAGCTCCTTTCTTTGAAAGTGTTCAAGGCTCATTACCTCAACCATCGCAACAACCAAAAGAGCGGCGTGAAAGACAAAGAAAAGGATTTATGACGAAGCTTGCTCCTGAATTATTGTATCAAGCACAACCGATTCAAGTTGCTTCAAATCTTGTCGAAGGAAGATCCGGAAAAACAGAACAGTACCTTTTAAATAAATTAAATGTAATTTCAGGTTATGATTTACAGCCATTGAAAGATCCAATGAATCCTGCAAAAATAGGTTTTTGGATAGATTATGTTACGGCTCGTGCTTTTATTGCTGATGTACAAAAAGAAGCAAAAGATTTTTATAATAATATTGAAAATTTATTTTATATTTATATCGTTACTGAGTCAAATGTTCAATATCCACTTATTGAGGATGAGCAAAGTGGTTTCTTTGCCTATCCCATATTAATAAGATTGCATGGAAATGATGATCCAGAACAGTTCATTTCTCAAGAAGGTAAGAATAATATTGAACGAATTCGCCAACGTATACAGAAAATACAGTCAGAAGTACGGCCTGGATTTTATGAAATATAGTTATTATTCTTCATAATCGGTATCTTCAAAACGCACAATATCGCGCACATAATTAAGAAATACGGTACCCGTTGGCCCATTACGTTGCTTACCTACAATAAGCTCAGTAAGTGATGGGTTTTCTGTTTCGGGATTGTATACTACATCTCGGTAGACAAACATAATGAGATCGGCATCTTGTTCAATTGCTCCCGATTCACGCAAGTCTGATAGCATAGGGCGTTTATCCATGCGGCTATCAACGGCACGGGATAATTGTGAAAGTGCAATAACGGGAATATTAAGTTCTTTTGCAAGCGCTTTAAGTGAGCGCGATATTTCTGAAACTTCCTGATGACGATTTTCATGCTTACGATTAGAATGTAACAATTGTAAGTAATCAATAATAAGAAAATCTAATTTATGCTCCGCTTTTAATTTGCGTGCTTTGGTACGCAAATCCATCACCGTTACCATGGCCGTGTCATCAATAAAGAGATTCAAATTAGAAAGCTGTCCGGCAACATTAGTAAGTTCAAACCATTCGTCAGAGCTTATGGTTGCATTTCTAATATTATGGTGTGCAATGGTGGTTTGCATGGATAGAAGTCGTAGAGTAAGTTGCTCGGCGGCCATTTCTAATGAAAAAAAGCCAACGGTATATCCTTGGGAGGCTGCCGTTATTGCAAAATTTAGTGATAACGCTGTTTTTCCCATGGAAGGACGTGCTGCAACAACAATAAGGTCGCCGTTTTGAAATCCCGATGTCATGGTATCTAATTTTTTATATCCAGAGGTGATCCCCGTAATGCCCTTTATTTGACTTTTAATATCCGATAAATGTTGGAACGTTTTTTTAAGCCATATATTGAGTTGTACAAACGTTTGCTGTGATCGCTTATTAGAAATTTGAAAAATAGTTTTCTCTGCTAAATCTAATACTGCTTCTATCTCTTTTTCATTTTGATCATAGCAATTGGTAATAATTTGAGCGGCAGAATGAATAAGTTCACGTAATATTGCTTTTTCTTTAATAATTTGGGCATGTTGCCCAATAAGGCCAACCGAAGGAATATCTTCTTGTAAAGAAATCAAATAGGTAATACCGCCTATTTCTTGTAAATGTCCTTTTTTATCAAGCTCATCCTGGAGCGTAATAAGATCTAATTTTTTAAAACTTTGAGTAAGTTCAAGTGCTGTTTTAAAAATAACTTTATGATGAACATTATAAAAATCATCAGGAATCAAAATCTCAGCAATTTGATTTATCGATTCATCATTGAGTAAAAGAGCACTCAATACTGCCCGTTCAGCTTGTTCACTAAAGGGAAGTCGCTGTCCAATAACTTTCTGTATTTGTTCTTCTTTAACGCGTTGGGCATAAGATGCATGGGTGTCCTTACTCATTGATGAACCTATATAGTGATGTTTTTTATTCTGAAATAACTTTTAATTTTAAAACGGGTTGTAAGCGAGAAGAAAGTTTAATGGTCACCTCATAGGTGCCAACTGTTTTAATAGACTTATCAAAATGTACCTGACTTTTGGAAATGGAAATCTTTTTTTCTTTTGCTAATAAATCAACCACTTCAGCAGGCGCTATTGAAGCATAGAGTCTTCCATTATCATGAGTACGTTTCTTTAAGGTTAGGTTTGTTTTTTTTATATCCTCAGCAAGCATGGAGGTTACCGTCGCAATAACTTCTTTTCGTTGCTCAACTTGTTTAATTTTACCCGCATAAAATTGTTCATTTTGAGGGGTAACTTGAACGGCAAGCTTATTAGGAAAGAGGAAATTTTGTGCATAGCCATCAGCTACTTTTAAAATTTCACCCGCTAAACCGATACGCTCGATATTTTTTAATAGATACACTTTCATAAGATTCTTTCGTAAAAAAACTGTTATTAAAATTATAGCCTAAAAAAAAGGCCTTGAAAATGCGTATTATTATCTTACGCTTGGTAACAGGTACTCGTACCCCTGTGGATCAATATATGAATTATACTGATAACTACAATAAAGAAGCTTACTTTTGCCTTGGATTGCTTCGATAATACCATATAAATACATAAGGCGTGCAATCCAAGACCCATAAAACCAGGAATCGTTAATTATGCATACGGATATGGTATCTGAAGGAAGTCGTTCTTTTTTAAAAAAAAGCTCAGAGCAAATAAGCGGATTAGAACCAATAGTATCATCAAAAGTAACCTTATCACTGCTCGCGGCCGTAAAAGGACCACTTTCTTTAAAAAAAAGTTCCCTTGCCCATTCATTTGTTAAGAATAAATTAGGCACCCGCTCCGTAAAAAAAAGCGGTTGCTGCTTATCATAATAATGATAAATCTCCCCTTTTTTTATATAATATAAGGTATTGTAAATATGTTTTCCTTCTTTGCGGTGGCTACCAATAATGATATCGCAAACCCCTTCTACATCCCACATGCCTGCATAGCGGCCCATGGTATTCAATGGATAGGGAAACATTGATTCTGGCATAATGATAGTCTGTACTAATGGATGATTATTTTTGAGCGTTATCAGCAATTGCATAATTTTTTCAGCCTGATCAGCCGCCGGATTAATAGAACTCATAGCAGAAA
The DNA here is from genome assembly GCA_963722075.1 of Candidatus Babeliales bacterium. Classification (GTDB taxonomy): domain Bacteria; phylum Babelota; class Babeliae; order Babelales; family JANWKD01; genus CAVRJM01. The sequence goes on from CAVRJM010000001.1 coordinate 442,234, forward strand.
CACAGCCCACTTTTTGAGTAATATCCGGCAATTCTGTTTTGCGATTTCTTGAAAAAAAGAGCGATACCATGAGAAAAAAACTGAGTAACGGATACGAATATCTTCCTTTCATGTGTTTATTCATTAAAAAACATAATGCTGACAACAAAATAACACATAAAAGAGCGCCATTTTTCCCGAGTAATAACAGTATTAACCGCCACAGTTCTCTCATACTTAAGGGTATAACTGGATTAATAATAGGTATCCCTGCCCTTTCTCCGATAATCCAAAAAAAATAGTGCTCCATGAATAGCCAATAACCAAAGGTAACCGCTATTGCTAATAAGGTAGAATATAAAGCTTTTGATAGTGCCTTGCTGCTTTCAAGCAAGAAGAACCAAGTACCGCTTATTAATGCGGTATATAGTATAATAAAACTAAGCGCATACCAGCGACCTATGCCAAAACCGCGATACCAGATAATTAAGTAGAAATCCGAGAGTATACAGGAATAAAATTGGATACCCCAAACGCAGCCCATTTTAAAGGTAAGTGGCGCTTGTGCTAATGCAAAAAAAAGTAGCGCAAAAGAAAGAATAATAGCTTCAGCGCCGTATGAAGGAACCATATAGGCAAGAGCTGCAAGCAAAGCAGAACTGCTAACTGCCAACAACATAATCGCTAATTTTATAGTCTACAACACCTTCTTTGAATTCGCGTATTAGACTGCAAGAATGTATATATGGATATGGTGTTCGCATGGTTATCTTAATTATAATGGTTGTATCATTTTTGGAAGTAAACAACACCGTACCCTTATACGTTTTATGCTGTACTACCCAACCGGGTAATTCAAATGAGAGATTCTTTTTATAATTCTCTTTATAATAGTGAATCATTTCAAAATTATTTTTACATAAATCCAGCGCCCAAACAAGCAATGCATTGCTTGTTTGATATTGTTGATCCTGCTCCTGTTTTTTAATAACCAAATCATGACTCGTTATAGTCAATTGCCAGCATAATAGACAAAAAATCATACAGATACTCGTAAGTAAGACCATAGTTAATAAAGCTGAACCATCTTTATATAGCATCATAAATACCTATTATTAAAACAGATAGTTTGTTCAGCGCTAAATGGTGATGATAAGCCTACATCAACGGTTATTGAATTAGTAATTAAGGTAAGCATATGCTTAGATGCATTATAGTGATAATGAAAAGTAAGTGATTGAATATCATCAATAATAATATTGGTACGCTTAGAGCCCCATACGTGCTGATGCGGGAAATAGGTTCCTGTTATATATACCAGCTTATTGTCTTGGATTGTGATACAATAATCTTTATTCTGCTTAGATGAGTGCCATAAAACACAATTTTTTTCCAATTTGTGCCACTGCTTTTTATCAGCATCAGCATTCTCAAGCTCATAACGGATGGTATTCAGCGCGTTTAAACACATAAGTTCTTTTTGTACCTGCTTACTTTCTTTTTTTAAACCGCCTATTATTTGCATTACTGCCTGCATAAAAAAAATTGATACTATACCAAAAATAGTTAAGTAAATCATGAATTCAATGATAAAAAAACCATTATGAATGATTTTATTAATGGATGGCCGCGCAAGCTCGCCATGACAACTTTCATTTCGATTGTCATTCCGAACGTAGTGTGGGAATCCATTAAATAATTCTCCTCTTTTCTTAAGCCTCATATAATAATTCCTGCTGTTGTTGATAGTGAACGTTGTTCCTTATGCCAACCAAGCCAGGATACGGTAAGATGTAAACACCGCGCTTTGCTTACTAAGGGGGGATTTGTTATCGGCACATCAAACGGAAATGGTTCATTTGACCACCGTATTATACCATCAGGATGGGTATATTGCTGTTTGTTTAGAATTTCTGGCTGGTAAATAATGGTGCTCATAAATGAATTAATGAGCATTAACGCTTTATAGCGATGTATAGCTTCATAATTTATTCTAATAATATGCATTTGATAGAGCTGCATAATATAGATAAAAACCAAAAATAAAAGAAGTCCTATTAAGAGTTCTATTAATAAAAACCCTTGCCTTAAATTCTTTTTAGCCATCTACGCCAGTTTACTAATCTTAAAAAATCCATATTCTAAAAGGTGAAATCTATTATCTCTAACATAAAATCTATTTAACCCATACTTAGTATGAGGATCGTATGAAATATAAATCAACTATTTTAGTAATGTTCTTAACGCTTATCATTAATGGCTTAATTATTCACCATAGTTATGCACAACCGACCGGACCAAGCGGTCCCGCTCAAAACAAACCCGCCGGACCTGGTGGTAAGCCTGCATTGCCTCCTGGAATGTCTGAAGAAGAATTGAAAATGTTTACTGAATTCATTGATAGTTTAGATCAAGAAACTATTGATGCTCTTACTGCAATTGGCGAAGAAATTATTAAAGAAGCGGATGAATTAGGTATCGATCCTTTTGAATATATAGAGTTACAAGCAAAAATGCAGCAAGATTTTGAAGAACAGCAAAAGAAAAAACCAAGCGGTCCTCAACCAGAGAAAGCAAAAGTAGAAAAACCTGTTTCAACCACCGTTGCACCACTTGCAGAAGCACAAACAGCACAAGATGTGTTTGCTGGCATTGCCAAAATCATTCCAATTATTATGCAAAAAACAGTATCAGATATTAATTTATCTAATGACATACTGCCATTCAAATATCGATTAGACGACTTAGTATTTTACTTTACTAAATTATCTGACCAAAAAATGCTTAAATATTTAAATGATCCAAGCTTTGCGCCATTAATTGATAATGCTAAGAAGCTGTATAAAGAACTTATGCAATTAAATGAGCAATTTGCTCCTGCTGAATTTAGTTTAGAAGGGGAAGATGCTTATGAAATATTAAATGTGTCTCGTTCCGCAACACCAAATGAAATCGTACAGGCTTATGACAAAATAACCAAAATAACTGATCCTGATACCCTTGAATTACAGCTTATTAAAGATGGAAAATCGGATCAGGATATTAAAACAGAAGTGGAAAAAGCAAAAAAAATATTTGATTCAATTAACCGTGCTTATGATACACTACGCGCAAAAGAAGAATCAAAATATCTTCTTGATAGGATGCTTGATGCAATCAGTAATGCAATCGATACTAATAAGGTTATCGAGCAAGCGCGGACCGTTTTACAAAAATACGAACCAGAAGCACTTAAACTCAAACAAGAACAAGAAAAAGTAGAAGCTGAGGCGCGTAAAAAACAAGAAGCATTTATCAAAAAACGCGCTATTACTACTCGCGCTTTTGCAATGCCACCTGCTTCTAAAAAGTTTAAAAAAGGTTTTAAAGAAGAAGGATTTGGCGGCGGTGCGGGAGGCGGATATGATTACGGATTTGGCGGCGGTGGCGGCGCTCCAACTACTGAACGAATGAAGCCTTCCTATGGCGGTGGATTTAAGCCAACCACAAAACCATCTGGTGGGAAATATGGCGAAGAAGATAAGAAAAAAAAGAAAGAGGAAAAAGAAGAAAAAAAAGAGAAGAAGATAAAAGGCGAAAAAGAAGGCGCTGCAAAAGGTAAAGGGAAAGCTGAAAAAGAATCTAAGGACGTTTTAGTTGCCACCGGTTCCTTAAAAGAGAAGCTTAGCGATTTAAAAGAGTTCATAAAAAATAATGGGCTTGTTAAAGGAGCCGCTATTGTACAGCCGGGCCATGTTATTAATGAAGGTGAAGGATTGATGCATTTTCTTACTACACCATACCCGGCAGGAGCTGACGCGGCAGCAACTGCTAAGATAAAAAGTGATCAGGATGCACTGCTTATTGCCTTTATAGTTGACCTCACTAAAAAATATAATGATATTGCAAAGTTCGTTAAAAAGACTTTAGATGAAACATTAACTAAACGAGATGACCAGAAGAAGTTTAAAGAAGAAGCTCAAAAGGCATATAAGAAGTTTGAAGATTCTGATGAATTTAAATCAATTAATATTTTAGTAAAAAAAGCTTCTGATAGGCCAGGCGATTTTCTAACACAAACAAATCCCGCAAACATAGACCCAGCAAAAAGAACATTGGTGTTAAACACAACTGGGCAACCATGTACTGAAGGCGAAGAGAATCCCGAGCCGCTTATTAAATGTTTACGTACAGCTTATAAGAAGTTTCGTGATTTAATTGGCTATAAAGAAGAAGGCGCACCGGGATCTGTTCCCGTTCGTCCTGCAGGGCCCGCACCAATTAATATAGTGCCACAGCAACCAATTGGTAATCAACAACAAGCAGCTAATAATCGCCCGGTATTACCTTCTACCATACCGATTATTCCAAATTAAGATTCGTTAGATTAATAGAAAACAAAAGAGGCGCGCTGTAAAACACAGCGCGCCTCTTTTGTTAATATGAAAAGATTGATTCCCAATTAAACTAATTTCTAACAATTGCAGCACAGCGCTTACATAATCCATCAGGATCCTGCGTAATTTCCCATTGCCAGCAACGGGGACACTTAGTCCCTTGCGCATGTTCTACGCGTGCATATAACCCAGGATGTTCTGTTTCTTTTAAATCATCCATCGGATCAGCTACCGGAGTAATTTGTGAGACGATCATAAATTCTTTTAAGAACTGCCCAAATGTTTGCCCAGATTTTTGTAAGTCTGCAATAAATGCCTCCAACAATTTTTTTTCTTGGGTAGGCAAATCCAGGTAGAATATGATATGTGCCTCAAGGCTATGCTTAATAATCCCCTGCTCTCGTTGCAATTCAATTGCCTTGAGTAATGCAGAACGGATTGCTAATAACAACTGCCATTGTTGCTTACGTAATGAAACAAAGCTTAAGGCCGCAATAGAGTTTAAGGTATGGTGCTGCATATGGAAATGCCACGGCACGAATTCCCATTGTTCCCGTTCAGAACGCACTTTTAATGATTGCCACACGGATTCTAATTCATTAAATGATTGTAAATGAATTGATTCTTTTTTATCAGGTTGATAATGATCAGCTATTTGTTCAGCAGTGAAAGAAAGTATCGGGGCCATTAATTTTGTTACGGTATCCAATATGAGCCAACATGCTGTTTGTGCTGATCGCCGTTCATGGCCATCTGCCCTATCGGCATATAAACGGTCTTTAATAATATCAAGATAGCGCGCACTTAAGGTGACGGTACAATAATCGCTGAGCGTGTGATATACGGAAGTAAAATCATTAGTTATGTAATAATATTGGATGGTTGAACTAATCTCATACAATTCCTCTAATGCATATTGATCAATAATCAACATGTTTTCTACTGGTATAGCATCACGCTCAAAAGAAAAATCGTAGAGGTTAGCAAGCAAAAAGCGGCACGTATTGCGAATTTTTTGAAACACCTGGCTTACATTATTTAATAATACATCAGAAACAACCGGATCATTTGATAAGGTAATACTGGATGCCCATAAGCGTACCGTATCAGTACCATATTTTTTAATAAGTTCCGCTGGCTCTACCACGTTGCCCAGTGATTTGGACATTTTTTGACCCTGCTCATCAACAATAAAGCGATGCGTCAAAAAAGTACGGGCACATGGCTTTTTTTCAAGCACTAAACTGGTCAATAAGGAGCTTTGGAACCAGCCGCGATGCTGATCAAGCCCTTCAAGATACAAATCTGCAGGGTATCCTAGATCAGGATTTTTATATAATACCGCAAAATGGCTTATTCCCGAATCAAACCATACATCAAGAATATCTTTTTCTTTAACAAATGAACGCGCCTTACATTGTGGGCACGCAGGATCAATCTCTAGTGCTTCTATTGAAACGGTATCCCAATATTCTACCCCTTCTTGTTCAACACCACGGGCAACTTTCTCAATTAATTCGGAACTGGTGTATACATAATTGCAATTTTTGCATAATAACCCAGGAATTGGAACGCCCCACGCGCGTTGCCGAGAAAGGCACCATTCCAAGCGCCCTGAAATCGTTGCTTTCAAATAGTTATTTGATTTTTCAGGCAAGAAGGCAATAGTTTCAATCGCTTCAAGCGCATGCTCTTTAAGATTGTTATGTTCAAGATCACAAAACCATTGATTGGTGGCACGGAATATGAGGCCGTTATGGCAACGCCAGCAATGCGGATACGAGTGGCGTATAGTATTTTTAAAGAATAATGAGCCATTGTGTGCCGCTTTTTTAATGACCCAAATTTGACCGTCGGTAACGCTCATACCCTGGAGCTCTTCCGGGTCAATGCCAACAGTATATTTCCCATCGGGGCTTATGGGAGAAAAAATTTCTAAATTATGTTTAAGGGCAATTTCATAGTCGATTGGCCCGCAACCAGGTGCGCAATGGACGGCTGCTGTTCCATCTTCTAATCCAACAGAATGATCCAAAATCACCGGTACGGTTAATGATTCAATAAAAGGATGCCGCACGTTACTATTTTCCAACAACGCAGAATTGAGCACTGCTACCACCTTTTTAGGGGTTTCTTTAAGATTGCAGATGGTATCAGATAATGCTGAGGCGACAATAATATATTCGTCATTAAAATCTAATACATCATATTCTGTATCGGGTTTAAGTATAACGGCGCGATTAAGAGGCAGTGTCCAGGGGGTCGTTGTCCATACTAATATGCTTACTGGTTTACCTTGACAGATAGGTAGTAGCCGGTGAACGTCTTTTGGTTCGAGATTAAATCGTATATATATTGAAGGATCTTTACGTTCCTTATATTCAATTTCAGCGCTCGCAAGTACGGTTTGGTCATACATACACCAAGGAACTGTTTTATTTTTTCTTTCAATATATCCTTCCTTAAATAGAATACCAAAGGAACGTATAATGGTTGCTTCGTAATCATAATTCATGGTTAGGTAGGGTTTATCCCAATGCATTAATACCCCTAGCCTTTTAAATTCTTCTTTTTGAATTTCTATCCATTTAGAAGCATACAGCCGGCATTGTTTTTTAATTGATTCCGGCGCAAGATCGGGAAATTCTTTTACTACTTTTAATTCAATAGGGAGTCCATGGCAATCCCATCCGGGTATTACGGGAACGTATTTACCAAACATTCGTTGTGATTTACATACGATGTCTTTTAATATTTTGTTATATGCCCCTCCCAAATGGACATGGCCATTTGCATAGGGTGGGCCGTCATGGAAAATAAAGGAAGGTTTCCCTTTATTATGGGTAAAGGTTTTATTATAAAGGTCATCGTCTTGCCATCGTTTTAAAATAATCGGGTCTTCTTGCCCAGCGTTTGCACGGATAGGAAAATCGGTGCGCGGTAAATTAAGTGTATCTTTAAAACTTTTTTGTGTTTTTACATCGCTTTGCGCTGCCATAAAAAACCCTTATAATAATCCTTAATAAAATACATAATAAATAATACTTATTAGTATATCACAGCTCCTTCAAAACATAAAAATTAACGTAACTTACGCAGCGGTACAAAAAGAATAGAGTAAAACTAAATTCTATTTATAATGTAGATAGATTTAGTTTTACTCTATTCTAAGTTCTGTATAATAAGTTTAGAAAGCTATGGGAATATTTACATATATATAAAATTATCAGAAAAAACTATGAGTTTTATCAATAAAAAAATAGGCATATGGGGATTTGGCGTTGTCGGCAAAGCCGCCCTTAAATTCTTTAGTAACTATACTGCCAATCTTACCATAATGGATAAAAAAGAATTATCAGATGAGGATCTGATACTACTAAAACGCTATAAAGCGCACGTTATCCCCGAGACTAACAACTCAGATTTTTTCATTGATAACGATCTCATCATCCCAAGCCCGGGTATAAATACCCAGCCATACCATGCATATCGCCATAAATTTATTACCGAACTCGATATTATACAGCAGCTATTTACCAAACCAATAGTGGCAATTACGGGCACCGTAGGAAAAACATCCATTACTCATATATTGTCTACTCTCATAGCGCACCATATGCCCATAGTAACTGGTGGCAATATTGGCGTGGGAATGCTTGAACTCATAGAAAAACAAGATGAATGCTCAATGATGTTCCTAGAAGTCTCCAGCTTTCAATTAGAACATTGCACGTGCTTTGCTCCGCAGTTGGCAATTTGGACCAATTTTTATCCAAATCATTTGGATAGACATCAATCATTGGAAGAATATTTTAAGGCAAAAGCTACTATAATTGCTCATCAAAATGAATCGCAAAGTGCCCTGATACCCATAGAGCTTGCATCACACGTAAATAATATGCATTACAAATCGCGCATTCATTTTTTTTCACCAGAAAAACCAACGGATACTCTTTTACATACTATGCCAGCAATGAGCATGATATTTTGGATCCAAGAAAATAATATTGTCTGTTTTTCAAAAAAAACAGTAAAAAAAATAGCACCATTGCATACCGAAGGGACTTTTTCTATAAACTGGCTCATTATCCAGGCAGCCTTATATATTCTTAATTTACCACAACCAACAACAACTCAGATAACAATACCAGAACATCGCATAGAAAAGATTGAATCAGCAAACAACATAGAATTTTACAATGATTCCAAATCAACTATTATGGAATCAACCATTGCCGCCGTTAATAAATTACAATCAAAGCCTATTATTTTATTATTAGGAGGATTAAGCAAAGGTGCCGACCGCTCATCAAAAATTAAAGAACTACAACACAAAGTAACATATATAATAACCTTTGGTACCGAATCATCCCTACTCCATCATGCTGCTCAACAACATAATATTCCTTGCATATCGGTAAATACCTTAGACCAAGCGGTGAACCACGCCTACTCAATTGCATGCCCCGGAGACCAAATTATATTATCACCCGGCGGATCGAGCTATGATCAATTCACTGATTATAAAGCGCGTGGCGCACATTTCAAAAAAATCGTACAGACGCTCATTACATAATTTTCATTAAATAATTACGCTAAAATTATCTACATCAACAGACTAAGATTACTTATTTAGCTTTCCATATTGTCATCCTGAGCGCGTCCGACTTCGCCAAGGCTCCGATGGATTCTTACGATCTTGTAAAACAAGATCTCAGAATGACAGCATTAACAATAACACTCGCATTATCAGACACAACCAATCTATTGATTATTTTTTTAATTATGATTTAAATTTAAAAGTACCATTGAAAATAATTTGATATGTAGGGACAAGTAATGAAAAATAATATCAAAAGTCTCGTACTCATCTTATGCATGGTAATGCCAGTCTATCCGCTTGAACAAATTGCCATTGTATTTATTGTGGATCAACTTTCCTATAGTGCATTAAAAAAAGTACAACCGTTCCTACAAGGCGGTATAAAAGAATTATTAGATAACGGTGTGATATATACCGATGCGCATTTTAACCATGCACACACCTCAACCGGCCCGGGGCATGCAACATTAAATACCGGCGTTTATAACCATGGCATCATTGGCAATTATTGGTACAACAAAGAAGGAAAAAAAATAGCATGCGATTATGATACGCCAGATAGGGCAGCTCAATTTTTATATGCGCATCCTAAAAAAGGAAAATCCCCCCGCAATCTTGCAACCGACGGCATTTCCGATCAGGTGATGCTTGCATCAACTACTATTGCACAAAATTTGGTGGCAGCAGTTTCTTTAAAAAGTCGTGCTGCCATATTTTCTGCAGGCAGATTAGGAAAAGCAGCATGGTTTGAAACTGAACTTGGTGCATTCACCTCAAGTAAGGCATATTTTCGTCACTTACCTTCGTGGATTCAAGAATTTAATCAGATGAGTAATATGCAAAGTACCAATGCACTTTTTTGGAAGCCCATCTATTCTTTAGGCAGCGCCGCCTATGCCATGGCTAAAAGAGATTATAGTGCCGCTCGCTTACCCTCGATTATTAACAAAAAATTAACACACGAATTTTTTAAACAAGACAAACATAAAGAGCATCATCATCCGTATAATTTTATTTCCTATAGCCCACAATCAAATAAATTATTACTTGATTTAGCTGAACAGTATTTAAAAAAAGCATTACCACAAAATCCGCATAAAATATTACTCTGGATCAGCATGAGCAGCCTTGATAAAATTGGTCATATATATGGGCCCGATAGCTTAGAATACATCGACACGATTTATCATATTGATACTTACTTACAATCATTTATGAACCGTATCAAAAATAGTATTTCTCCAACCAAAATCACCTTCGCATTTACTGCCGATCATGGAAGTGCCCCATTGGTTGAACTGTTGCAAAAAGAGCAATTTACATTGGCATATCGATTATTTACTAACAAAATACAAGACGAATTAAATGATATATTGGAAGATCGATTTGGGGTGCCATCCAGCATTCAAGGAATAGATGGCTCTTCAATCTACTTAAATCATAAAAACCTAGAACCACTCACAACAGTGCAAAAAAGACGATTAATCGATGCAATTAAATCCCATATGCAAAAACAAGAAGGGGTAAAACAAGTATGGACGTACGAGGAATTAGAAAATCAAAATCCAGCTCCCACTGATATTGCTTCATTTTTTAAAAACCAATTATTTCCTGGGCGAACTGCTTCGATTTTATATCAAACACTCCCCTATACGTACATGACAACTGATAAAGTTGGTACCGGCCACGTTTCTTGTTATGATTATACAACGCACGTGCCCCTTGTAATATACCAACCAGTACAAGAAAAGAGACGTACTATTAATAAGCGCGTATCAATGACACAATTTGCACCTACTATAGCAGAAAAATTATCGATAGATAAACCATCGGCGTGTTTAGATAATGTATTGCCAGAATAGAAATTGACACGGCTTTTAGAAATATATTAATCTGGGTTTTGTTTTGCTCAGTTTGTAAGTACTAATTAAAGCATAAAAATATACACACTTAGAAAGACGTCGTTGCGAGCTCGTCGAAGCAATCCAGATTAAAAATAGAATAATGATGAATATTTATTAATGGATCACCACGCAAGCTCGTGATGACAATGCTACCCATGAATGTCATCATGAGGAGCGTAAGCGACGTGAGGATCCAGGTAAAAAAAGAAAAAAAACCATATGTTTTATGATCAAAAACAATTATATACCGACCTCAAAATCTTTCTTTCACTTATTACCTGCCTTATAATATTAGGCTTTCTGTTTATATATTCATCAAGCTCAGTATATGCATTAGAAAAATTCGGCACTGCCAGTTATTTTGTAAAAAAACAGTTCTTTGGATTTATACTCGGTATGGCAGGCTTATTAATAGCGCGTTACTTTCCACTTGATTTTATTAAAAGCTTATGCCCGCTATTTTTCGGGTCCTCATTATTGCTTACGCTTTTAACTTTAGTGCCCTTTTTTTCCGAACGTATTCATGGATCTCGCCGTTGGCTTTATTGCTATGGGTACAGCTTCCAACCGAGCGAATTATTAAAAATGGCACTCATTCTTTTTCTTGCCTATTTTTTATCAAAACAACAATCATATGGCTACTCATTTAAATATAGCTACCTTCCTTTTGTTTCGATTATTGCTTTAGTAGCAATAATTTTACTTAAGCAGCCTGATTTTGGCATGGCACTTACTATCTTAATAACATCATTTTTATTATTTTTTATTGTACAATTCAAAACAAAACATCTGGTTTTAACCGCAACTACGTTGATACCCACCATTGGCGCATTGATATATTTACAACCATACCGCTGGCAACGAGTCCTGACCTTTTTAAATCCGTGGAATGATCCAAAAGGTGCTGGGTTTCAAATTATTCAATCATTGATTGCAATCGGATCTGGCAGCTTACTGGGTATTGGAATTTCTCATTCAAAGCAAAAATTTTTCTATTTGCCCATGCAGCACACAGATTTCATCTTTTCCATTATTGCTGAAGAAACGGGATTTGCTGGATCGCTCGTTATTATTACCCTTTATTTTCTTTTTTTATATTTTGGTATGCGTATAGCTTGGCAATTACGGGATAATTTCTCTTCATTAGTTACCTTGGGATTTGTTATTCTTATCACCTTACAAACCACTATAAATCTTGCTGTTACTACCGGAATGGTTCCCACTAAAGGTATAGGGCTTCCCTTTGTCAGTTATGGAATTTCAGCACTATTATGTAATTTATGCATGGTAGGGCTTATTATCAATTGCGTATCAGAAAATAGGTGACAACGCAGTTGTCATCATTTCATATCATTAAAAATTTTTTGTGCCTTAATTATTGATCGTGCGGATTTCTTCATTGTTTCCCATGGATCACCCTTTTTTTCTAAGCGTTTAAACACCGTAAAAATTGAATACCGCTGAGAATCTAATTTGGCATCATCAACTTCATGCCAATCGATGGGGGTAGCAACGGGAGCACCTGGATGCGCTCTAATAGCATAAGGTGCTACTGCAGTTGCTGTATATGAATTACGTAAATAATCTAAAAAAATTTTTTTTCCGCGTTTTGATTTACGCAGCTCCAGCGTTAAGTTATCAGGATCAACTTGTTGTAAAAAAAATGCAATATCATAGGCAAATGCACGCACTTTTTCAAAAGGCTGCTTACGATCAAGCGGAACCACCACATGCAATCCGCGCGATCCGGTGGTCATTACAAACGGCACTAAGCCAAGTTTTTCTAAAAATTCTTTAAAAAGGAGCGCCGTTTTTCTGATTTGATTAAAATCAAATTTTTCCCCGGAAGGATCTAAATCAAAAATCATACGATCGGGGTAATTGAGCTTATCAATTTTACTCAGCCAAATATGAGGCGTTAAACAAAGTTGGTTTGCTAAATAAACTAGGGTCGCTTTTTGATCAACCACAACATAATGAACAATTTTACCCTCTTCCGATTTAATCGGTTCTAAGGTAATCCACTTAGGAAAATATTCTCCCGCGTTTTTTTGAAAAAATCCTTCTTCATTAATGCCATTAGGATACCGCAGCATAGAAACGGGTCGATTTTTCATATACGGTATCATGGTAGCAGCAATTTGGTAATAATAAGCAACTACTTCTTGTTTAGTAATTTTATCCATTGGAAACAGAATCTTATCAAGATGAGTAAGCTCAATAGTATGTCCGCTAATGGTAATATTATTTTTTACCATACTTAGCCTCAACTTGTGCTTCTTTTTTTATTTGAGCTAACGTACGGTCGGAAAGCGCTGATTTTGTTTTATTCTTTATGGCCGGAATTTTTTTATCCTCTTTCATTTTAAATATAAGCCAATTTTTTTTATCATCATGTAATTTAGTACGAACTAATGCGTACAAGCCATGTAATTTTTTACCTTCTAAATTAACTTCGATTTTCCCATCCAGCAATGCTTTTTCCATCGAAATGCCATAGGGCTCTTTAGCATTTTCAAAGGTACCGATATCCCACACCATAACCGTTCCTGCTCCATAATTTCCTTCAGGAATTACCCCTTCAAAGGTTGCGTAATCCATGGGATGATCTTCCGTCATCACCGCTAAATGCTTTTCATTAGGATTGGTGGAAGGTCCTTTTGGCACGGCCCAAGAAACTAATACGCCATCAATTTCAAGCCTAAAATCATAATGCAAATGAGAAGCGTCATGCTTTTGAATAACAAAAATGGGATTCTTTTTTTTAGTTCTTTTAACTACCCCGCGCGGTTCAGGCGTTTTTTTAAAAGAACGTTTCTTGCGATACTCTTTTAACGGCGTTTTTTTTGTAGGCATCGAAACTCCAGAGAGAGAATTCAAAATACAAAAACAAATGAGTAAGCGGTTTAATGATATGTTCATGAGCATATGGTATAATGCCCTATTATATTTTTTCAAGAATATGAGTGGAATCTTTTAAGAGCTGTATAGCCCATTAATCCTATTCCTGCTGTTTTCCTCTAGATTCTATTAAGTTTATATCTTTAATTACTTCTAATGCAAAAAAATTTGCTCAATTGATATAAACGTACAAATGTACGTCGTTGCGAGCTTGTCGAAGCAATCCAGTCTTTTTAAAATTTTTCAAAGTTTTATCAATTTTGCTTGTGAATAATAATACTTATATTTTAAATTTAAACCTTTTAATAATTCATTCAACTTTAGCCTATCACTTTTTACAAATGCTTATTGTATTATTTTAATCTTGATTGCTTCGACAGGCTCGCAACGACGGTTTTCCGCGCTTATGTTATCACCTGGTGCAGATCAATGTGATAGATTAAACACGTTCTAAGTCTTGTGTACAATTATGCTTTTAAGACTCAACACAAAAAAATCACTTTATTTCCATTGCATTGCTAAATCAACAAGCAAGCGAACGCCTACGCCCGTAGCACCGGTAGAATAATAACTAATATCAGGAACATCAAAAGCAGTTCCAGCAATATCTAAATGCACCCATGGCGTTTCGCCAACAAAATTCTGTAAAAAAAATCCAGCCGTAATAGCACCTGCTTTATATTTTGAACTACCAATATTGCAAATATCTGCAACCTGAGACTTAATTGCTGCTTTATAATCATTATCAAATGGCAGTGGCCATACGCGATCACCTGATGTTTTTGCTGCTTCTTGCACCTTATTTGCTAATTCCTGATGCTGGCTCATCATACCGCTAAAGAATGGCCCTAATGCATAGGCGCATGCTCCGGTAAGCGTTGCTAAATCTATAATGGCATCAGGCTTATAATGCTTTACTGCATACGAAAGCGCATCAGCCAAAATTAAACGCCCTTCAGCATCAGTATTACGAACTTCTGCTGTTTTGCCATTATAAAAACGTAAAATATCGCCTGGCTTAGTTGCTTTACCACTTGGCATATTTTCTGAAAGTGGTGCAATAGCAATAATATTTACTGGTGGCTTTAAATGAGCAAGTGCTTGCATAGCACCAATCACCGCAGCAGCACCGGACATGTCTTCTTTCATGGTTTCCATCGAAGCCGCTGGTTTAATACTCAAACCACCTGAATCAAAGGTGATTCCTTTACCAACAAATGCTATTGTTTGCGCATGCGGCTTGGTGGTCTTATATTCCATAATCACTAATTTTGCATCTTGATCAGATCCTGCTGAAACGCCCGCAAGTCCGCCCATCCCCATTTCTTTAATTTCATGCTCAGTAAAAATGGTAATACCAAGGCCATGATTATGCGCAATCTGTTTTGCTTTATCAGCAAGCTCCATTGGCGGTAATGCAGTTGGTGGTAAATCAACCCAATTACGCGCATCATTTACCGCGCGAGCAATAATTAATCCGTCATGCGCACCTTCTTGAGTGTCTTTAATGAGAGCCGGTTCAACAACACCAGTAATCATAATATTATGATCAACTTTGCGCTCTGGATCAGTGATATACGAATCAAATTGGTACGCTGCCATTTTTGCAATAACTGCAGTTTGCTGTGCTAAATAGTGCTGCGTAACACCAAAAAGAGTCGCTGAAGGCAATACCATCGCCGTATGTTTTAATTTGCGACTTTGTACCGTTTTAACCATTTTACCAAGCGCGCGCCGATATACTTCAATATCAATCACCCCTTTAACTGGTTTTCCTAAACCAGCAAAAAATAGGGTGTGATTTTTTTTACCTACCGAGCAAGGGACAATCAATAATGAACCATTCTTTCCAGTGAATGATGATTCATGCATGAAATCAAGCAACGTAGGGAAATAGGTTGAAGCAATTTCTTGTAATTGCGGTGTAGTTGAAAAATCTTGCTCTAGAAACAGAGCGGTCGCTTCAGATTTATGAGTTAAAAGCGGTTTATCAGAAAATGTTATTTCCATAGAAAATCTCTTATTAAATATTTTTAACTATTTATGTAATTATAAAAAATAATACGAGGTATGACTAGAGTTAAGGGCCCGTATACTCGATACGAGCCCTTAATTATTTTTGCTATTTCTTTTGTGCAGCGGGCGGCGCAGCATACCGATATTCCAATCGATATGGGAGGCCATTCTTATCATAACCCACGGAAAGTTGTAATAAATCAAGCAATGTTAATAATTGGGATGAATTGAGCGATTGCCCTGTTGGGAACCCTGTTTCATCGTATAAAATACCATTGCTGATATCCACCGACCAGCCATTACTTTCTGGCGTATAATATGTTTGACCAGCATCTTGCGGTTGGCCAAGCGGATACACATAACGGTTTATGGTTCCCTTCACCTTCTTATAAATGAACATATTACCGGTATTATCCAAGGTAACATTCCCTGCACTTTTCATTGGTACCGTTCTCAATGAGGAATTAGTAGGCACAGAAGCAGGAAAATATACCGTTCCAGCGCTCTTCTCTGCATTTAATTGGGATACCAATGCACGACGTCCTACGCCCGTTACTGGGGTGCCAAATGGCACAAAGCTACTGACATTAAGACCACCAAATCCACCTTCACAATAATTATTTTTCTGCAATTGAGATATGCTTCCTTGTTTTAAGAGTGCAAGATTTAAATGGAAGGTTGTCGAGTCATCGCATACTTCAAACTCAGGGTTCAATAAATAATAATCAAATTCAAAATCATATGAAGTACCGCCATCCTGAATGGTTAACCACGTAGCCATTAACCCAATACCATTAGATGCATTTGGTTGTATCGACTGCTTATTTATCTTCACCGTAATTTGTTGTTTGGTTACACTACCATCAGTAGTATTTGTTTTATTATAAAAAGTGGTCATAGTTCCGGGGTTGAACATACACAATTGGTTCTGATAAAGCACGCCCAAGAGCGTATGTTGTTTATCAAACACAATGCCATATGTTTTAGGACGTGCTGGCGTTAATGGAATATTATCGATATCAGTAATATAATTATCAGTGGTATTGAATACTCCTTGTTCTACTGGTTGGCCCGTATCACGCGTTTGAGCGTATAATAAGAGCGAATAATATAAGCCTGGATCTTTATCATACTTACCCAGCAAGGTAAATTGACCAGTTGCAGAAACATTCCATACTAAATAAAAGGGATTCGTTTCTCCCGTCATAGCAGGATGTTGCACATCTATTTTGCTGCCATCTGAATTGGTAGTACACCACATAACCCGAATCTTCTGATCAGGATTAGCATCATTAACCATTTCAAAGTAGGTTCCTTGCACCTTGTAATCCTTGGTTTCCATAGCAGCAAATTGACCAACCATCGTATAAAAGCCATACGGGCTCAGCGGTTTACCAACAGCTTGACTTGGCGCTAAGGCAACTTTTTTAACATCATCAGCATCGTAACCGATCAGTAATTTATTCCCTGTCTTATCGGTATAAACCTCCGATTCAAACCAACGTGGCGTACCATCAAGGTTATACCCATAGCCTGAAGCTAAATCGATATAGTATGATTGCACCCCTGAAGTAACTTTTACAAAGAATGCATCTATCTGCGTATGATAATAAAAATCAAACTGCGCACCAGCCTTAATGCTTTCAAAGCCAGTGGCAGGTATCATAAATTGCCCGCTTGGATTGTCTTTCGTTTTAGTACCTTGCATTGGTAATGTTGACACCGTTACGCCAAGCATGCGTTGTTGTTGCCCTTGAGCATTAACAACAACCCCTGCAAAGTTCCGCGCTTGTAGCAATGCCCATCCCGTCAATAACCCCGTTGCCTGCCCAGTGCTATCATATACCATGCCCATTCCTGAATCGTACGTTTGAGTAATATTGAAATCGATGAAAGTAGTATCAGGACCAAAATTAGTTGCTGGGGTATTTGCTGGCGGCGTACTAAACACATACCCAGGCGTCATAACATAATATTTTAATAACGTAGATCCTAATTTATATTGCTTTAAATATCGCGGTAACAAATTAGGATTATCAACAAACGGCAATGTTTTTAATTGTGCTATCACGTCACTATTCAAGGGTGCATATATTTTCTTATCAGCAGCTTCCTGATCAGCAATTTGCTTACCATACGCTTTAATGTTAGTAACGGTTTGCTGCGCTAACGTTTTAATTTTTTTTACCAGATCGGAGCGTAATGGCAACGGCGCCGTTTTTTGTGCGATTATACCAAGGGTTCGATTTGCAAAACCGAGCACATCGGTAATAGTATCTTTGATTTTAAACATGCCGTAGGAACCAAGATAATTACCGGTACGATCAAAGGTAGCACCGGAAATTAAACTCACAATTGAATACGTATTAGCACCTAACTGCGTACCAAATTCATAATTGTACACCGTATTACCTTGCACATCTTTGATTGGGTTATTCGAAGAATCAAGTGCTGCAGTACGTTCCACACATACATAATAATCGTTCACTTGTTGTATTACGGATGCCACCTCATTTCCTTTTGCATCCAACGGGCTTGGTAAATTAGTAACATCAGCATAAATAAATTGGTCAGCAAAATAATCTTGTTTATTTAAATATAAAAGGACCGTACCAAAGCCAGTTCCTGGCCCATACAAATTATTAATAATTGAAGCAGTATATGCTGCTTGCGAATCAGTAATTTTTTGTAACAAACTTGAAATGGTAATATGCGCTCGTTTTACTAAAGTATCCACATTCAATGGCGGCTGACTTACTTTACTACCCGGTAATTTATTTGCAGTCGGTTGTGCTGCCGCTGCATATACATTACCATTACTCAAACTTATGGCATATGACTGCCCACCAAACGCTTGTCCAATATTTTTACCGGTAGGATCATCCGCCATTACTAAATATTCATCAGGGTAATTATCAGAAACATATACATAGTTTTGTTTTGCAATTGCATCATCACTGACTGCCTGCACTTGAATAGGCCCTAAGGTAGTTTGCGCAAAATCAAATGGTCCCATTTGATCGGTAATATACGAAGGATTGTTTTTATCAAGTGTTGCTATCCATTTATCATGCGTGGTGTATATGGCAGTTAACAATGCTGACTTTCCTAAAAATGTTTTAACGGTATTTGAACCCATTTTTAACTGATTAAGTGCCCAATACTGCCCAAATGCTGTACGTGCAGCAGCAGGTATCGGTGGTTGAATATCTTTACCAAACAATGGATTAAATGGATATTCCATAAATAATGTATAAAGCGGCGATTTACCAGTATATAAAAGTTTATATTTGGTTACATCATCCGGTACACTATTGGTTACAAACGGGGTTCCGGAGGTGCTGTCGTCACCAATTGTTTGGTAAATATACAGGGGGAGCAAGGTATTGGTCAACGTGCGATTTCCATAGGGCTGCAAGACAGCATTATAAGAACGACTAGTTACTAAGCTTACAAACAATACCAAATCGGCAGATGGTAATTGAAGTATATTTTTCTTCGCATCTATACCTATAAAGTAATCATCAATTCCCTTACCTAAATAATCAGCCGCCTTATAAATAAATGTATTTGCCGCAAGCAATGTTGGATCAATAGTCAAAGTAACCGATCCGTAACTAAATGGCCCCTTTACTGCTTGCTCCGAGCAATATGTTTTAATTACATCAATTTGATTTGCAAGCATTTGATCGCCTTGTACAAGGTCACTTATTTTTATGGCAGGAGCTTTATACGTGGTAAGGCCGCTCGTAGTATATAAATATCCCTCTTCCTGCAATAAGCTCGCCATATATTTTATTTCAGGATTTAAAATATAGGTTGCATAATTATACGGCGGTTGCGGAATGGGAACTTGTAACGGTATTATATTATCTTGGTCATCCATAAATACCACATAATCCACTAAGTTATCAAGAGCTGCTTTATCTTCAGGATTGTCAGGAGACAATGAGCTGCGAATGTTTTGAATAAATGGCGTATCTTTTGTTTGATAAATATGAACACCTTTGGCAACATAAGGCTCATCAGTACCAAGTTGTTCTGAAGGGGCAATGAATTTCGCTAATGGAGTGCCATTAAGGCCTCGAATGCCCTGAACTGAATAGTTACCAAACTTAAGACCATTTTGAAGTGCCATTATAGTTTGATTTAATAAAGGCGGATAAAGATTCTCCCCTTTCCCCGCTGGTGTTGCAAATAAACTGCCAATAAACGGGTTTCCTTTATAACCAGTTGAACGATTCAGTTGATAATACTGATACACTTCCCCTTTGGCACCGCTTGCAACTTCTCCTGATAGAGCGTCTAAGATTTCTTTTAAACTTTGAGTTTTGCCCGTGGCTTCAAGTAATGGCACCGTCATATTATCAGGATCATTCGGTTGCCCATCACCCACAAATACATAACCGGTGTTTAAATGAATCATCACATTTGGAAAATTATTAGCATCATTAATAGCGCTGCTTGCAACAGTACCATACTCTGGAAAGGCTGCATAATAATTTGCTGTTTTTAAAAATTCATCATTTAAAGGCTGCCCTTCATAAGGAACACCCACATAGACAAATTTAGAATTGGCTGGCTGTTCATTATTAATAAACTCATTTGGCAATTTCATTAAAATACCGCCAAATTTTTGAATCTTTTTAAGATTATTTATTTGACTTATATTATTAAAAACATCTTCAATAGCTTGCATGCCCATAGGCCCTAAGCCAAAAAGAATGCCTCCAATAAGCTGAGAACCAAAATGAGTCCATAAAAATCCAGGAGATGCTTTGAAACCTTCAATCAGCTTTCTACCTACATTTCCCATGCGAACGCTATTATTTTCAAACCAGCCGGAATTATCTAATAACTTTTTACGAGAAGTAGTAACTGCTTCTTCAGCTTCTTTAAGCTCTCCTTGAGCATCAGTCAATTCCGTGGCATTAGAACCTTTACCATGAAGACCTTCATAATACTTTACTTTTTTTTTAGCTAAGTCACGAGCTCCTTTTGCCTGTTCATATTCTTGATTTGCTTGTCGTTTTATCAGTTCCTGATTTGTTTTTTCAGCATCTTTAGCAGCCGCCTTATTTTCAGTAAGCTCTCCCTTGCGTTGTGCAATAGCATCATCATCACCAGCTTCTCGAGCTCGCTTTAAATTATATTCTGATTGAAGCGTTTCCTTGCGCGCACTTAATACATTATCTTGCGCTTCTGTCTTTAATGATTTTGCATTTTTGTTATAAACTTCTTGTGCTGCATCTAAATCACTTTTAGCTGTAGTGAGATCACCTGGGCCGCCCTTATATATTTCTTTTATATTATTTTGCTTTTGCAAAACGTCATCGTGAGAAATATCACGCGCAACAACTTTTGGCGATTCTTTATCTAAACTTATTTTAAGTGGCTCAGGAACGTCAACTACGTCATGAGGAACAACTTTAGCACCCTTAATAACCTTACTAGCATTGGGAAAATCTTCTAAAACTGCTTGTTCTTGAATACTTATACCATTATCTTTTACAATTGTTTCTAATTTATCTATAAAACCAGTATTTGCTTCCACCGCAAGTTTATTGGCTGCCTCCATATCAATTTCTAGTTTTCCTCCCTCAACTTCGTGAATTTCGCTCTTCAGTTGTTTTGCCCACGAATCAATTTCTTCAGTCATTGCGTTTAGTTCTGCTTCTGGTAAATTGGCTAATCTATCCCCTGTTAAATTACCCATTTGTTCAGAAATTTCTCCAACAAGTTCTTGTTCAGCTTCTGGTCCCAATTTACTGACAACATCTTCACCGAGTCCCTCTATAAGTGCTTTTTCAGCAACTTCTCCAACACCTTCCATAGCACAAATTTTATTATTAATTTCGGCACACAATAAAAAAATTAGAAATATAAAAAAGCTAATTCTAGTAAGCTTCATACCTAAACTCCTACTAACTTCGTCTCATTTTTTAATAATTATTTTTTATAATAGAAGAGCGATTTTACAAAATTCAATGTTTTATAAAATTCTAAGGTAAAGGAGGGTTGAATTTAGAATTAGCAAACGCTTAAATAAATATGAAAAGAGCATATTATATCTGTTCACTGAAAATAATGATATTCATAAGTAATTAACTTATTTAATGAAGGATTATTACAGTAGCAAGTTACATTGCGGTAATATTCTTAATTAATTGTAATTCCAAGTTCTTGCAAATCTTCTAGTAATTGATCCGCATTTTTAAAATGAATACCAATAATACCTTCTTGCGCTGCAGCTTCTACATTTTTTAATTTATCATCAATAAAAATGAGTTTGCGATTTCTCAATTCAGGATTATTACCAATCGCTTCTTTTAATTTGGTAAAATAGGCAAGATCTGGTTTTTTTAAGATAATATAGGTATGGCTTTTTGAAGAATCTTCATAAGAATAATCAGTATTATAATCGCAGGTATAAATTAATGAATAATGCCCTACCGATGGCACCACCCCATTGCTCATTAAATCTTTAAAGGTTGATTCTTCATGACTGGTAGCAATCACAATAGGATATTTTTGCTCAAACAGGTTTAGCATCAATTCAATAGAATGTTTATACGCTTTTGCTTAATTTATATAACGCCGCAATTGTTCCATCAAAGGAATTGATGAATAAGTATCTTGCGCCACTATAGGAAATTTTTCTTCAACCTGCCGCAAATAAATATCAAAACTTCCTTGGTCAACTTCTCTTTTAAAGTTATTTTTAAATTCAACACCTAAAGCAGGAATCGTCTTAACTAATTCTATTTTATTGGTAGCATCGACAAAAAAATTATAAATAAAACTAATATACGATTCTTCAGCTTTTCCGCGATCTAATAATACTTGATCAACATCCCACATAAGTACTGGTAATGTATCTTCATCATGAGAAATTGGATTTTCAGGGTAAATTATAGTGCCTTGTAAAGGAAAATAGAGAGCAAGAATAAGAAATAAAGATAATCGTTTCAATAGTATATAACCTCCAACAACTAATAAGTATTTAATGTATCATATACTATGAAAATTGTCAAATTTCTATTTGAATTAAATAAGGACTATAGACAAACGCCTTCTTATAAAGATACAGACTGTTCATCAATAAAATGAATAGTATCTGCAATTATAGATGTAAGATGGTGTAAATAACCACCAAGCTGCTCAGTATCCGATACTGCTAAAGAAGATGGTAGATTCTTCTGCAACTGCTCAATTTTATCATCCATATCTTCAAATTTTACTTTCATCCCTTTTAGGTAAGCCCGCGTAGAATTTTTTAATAAACCGGGCACCAGACGAGTCAATTTCCTTATATCTTTTTTTATAGAAGAAAACAAATCAAAATAACTATTAATTTTTTCCTGTATCTCTTTATTAGTTATATTTTGTAATGAAAGGTATTCAGATAGTTCTTTTTTATTAAAACGCTCAATGGCATCAAATGTTTTTTGAATCTTAGATAATTTTGGTATATGCACAAATTCTGCTATAAATTCACAATTTTTATTTTCACATATATCTTCTAATTCTAATAAATAGGTTATTTGATCTTCTAACGTGGTGTCCAAGAACAATTTTTTCTCTATAAGCGGCTTTAAAAATGGATTACCTAACAATATTTCAAAGGGGATTGATTTAAGATTCTTTTCAAGCACCGGTAAAAATAAATCAACATCTTGGCTGGTTTGAAATTTGGTTATGATTAACGATATAAATTCCTTAATATTTGCTGGCTTTTTTAATGATTCGATTAACAAATTCTTTATAATTAATTTATTAGTATCAAAATGCTGTGCAAAATAAGCAAATGCTTTCTCAAATTCACTTCTTTTATTCATATTTAAATAAAACATTAATTGATTTCTCCACCCCGACATCGGTAATGAATTTCGTAAGTTATCAAATAAAGAACTTTCGGGAATAAACGAAATACAATTATTATATAATAAATACAAAATACTATTGGTTGGCGCAGGTATTTTAGCAATTATGTTTATTATGGTATTTTCTTTATGTTCCTGGGTATCCTGTAATTCAATAAAGGAATGATTAGCCTCGGGAGTGA
This sequence comes from Candidatus Babeliales bacterium, assembly GCA_963722075.1. Taxonomy (GTDB): domain Bacteria; phylum Babelota; class Babeliae; order Babelales; family JANWKD01; genus CAVRJM01. The sequence goes on from CAVRJM010000001.1 coordinate 466,078, forward strand.
TATACCAATCGAATGTATAACGATCATTGAGGATAATGGTGATATCTTCTGATTCTTCTTTACTAATTTCAATAGATTTATTATCCGATGAAAGAACTTTTTCTAATATTTCTAATTTTTGAGTTTCAGACATCTTTTCAAAAGAATCATTATGATCCAGTATCAAGTGGTGAATAACGGCTAATATATTATTGAGGGTAGGTTTTATTTCGCAAATAGACGCGTCAGCCGGAATTTTATAAGCAACACGAGCAAGTTCAGAAACAATCGCTGCAAATTGATTATGCACCTTTTTTAATTGAGCTTGAAATGGATCATTATTTTCTTGGTAAAATGTAACTAGGGACCGATTAATCATTAATTCAGGATATTTTTCAGCCATTGCTAATAAATAATTAATATTAAATATGCCAAGTGTCTCATCAAAAAGAACTATATTGAAAAAATTTCTTATAGCTGTTTCTACACAATCAGGAAATTCATGCCCTTTAAAAACAGCATCATCTGGCTTAATAATTGGTGGAATCTTACCGATGCGGCTAAAATAACAATAAAAAATTATCTTTTCATAATCTTGAACCAATTGAATTGGTTCTTCTGTAAGCCTTCTTTTAATGTTAATAAAATCTTCTTTAGTATAGCGATCATCAGCAGTAAATAAATCGAGTGCATTTTTGTTAATAAGCGTTGGATTTCTATTATGTAGTTCTTGAGCAAAATCTTTAAAATCTTGCCGAGATTGTGCCTTTTTCCATAAAAAAGCTAAAAGGAGGTGATGCACGGTAAATGGCAAATAAAAGTAATAAGGAGCGCTACATTCATACTGTGCCTTAACAATATTTGTTACCAGTTTAATTAAACTTTCTTTAGTTAAATCATGATTATACTGTTGCTTTAAAAATTCTTTAACATCAAGTTCTTTTTTTAATTGTGCCAATGAAGGTAACGCTGCCTTTTCTTTTTTTTTAGAAACTAATAACGTTTCTAGTGCCTTTCGTTCTTGTCCGCTCGCTTTTTTAGCATCATTGGCTAATTGAATTACTTCTTGATTGAGTTTTACTACCGTAAGGTATTGTCTAACTACCGGCGATCGTTCGCTCATTTCCATCTCTAATTGTTTTCTTTTTTCCGCCGCTTCTTTTAATAAGCGGTTATAATGAAGATTGTGAATAATATCTGTCAGCAAACTAGTATAAAACTCTTGAATGGTGGCATACTGCCCACGCATCTGTTTATCTAAATGAGTAATAATTACTGCTATGGTAGACGGTTTAAAATAGTAAGCAGCATTACGTGGCAATACAGTAGTCCCAAAGGTAATTCCATCATATTGTAAATGAAACATATTTTTAATTAATTGAATGGTTGTTTGCGTTTCATTCCCGTAACGATACAGGTTTTGCACCATATTATTATTCCACCAGATCAACCCATTGAGCGGAGATACATATTCTTTAGAAGGGGAAATGAGCGCATGGATCCCCTTAATATCAATAAAAGATAACTCTGCTTTCAATTGAAGAACGCAAAAAAAAGTTACTAAATAGAACCATTTTTTAGAACAAATCATCATTTTTCCTTCTAGAACTTACCAGCAGCAGCCACCGCCGCCCCAGCCGCCATAAAAGCCCCAACCACAAGGCCTGCAACAACCACCCCAATTATACCAACACGGGCCCCATGCCGCCCATGCTGCCCATTGTGCTTGTTGCCGTTGTTTATATTCTTTTCTTTTTTTATGAATAATAGTATCAATATCCTGCGAAAGATACGATTCAATAAAAGCATTGATATCACATTCATGCACAAAACCATCTAATCGTGCACCAGGAACGGGGATCCCGCCAGCAAAAATCACGATAATAGGCAAGCGCGAAAAACCCAAATCGCGCGCAATAGAACAATCGGTATCACAATTAACCATAATAAAATCAATATCTGCTTGACGAAAACTGCTATTTTGACTTACGGAATTAAACCTGCTTTTAAGTTCTTTTGCTGCTTGTTTTGAACTGATCTGGTTAGGAGCGCAGGCATTATCAGTACTATAAAATTGCACTACCGATAAATAAGATTCATTTATACGCGAAAAGAATCTGCTACGGGAATTAAGTTCTATAAAACGAGAATATATGCATGAAAAAAAGGATAGGCATACCATCACATAAATAAGCAGTCTTTTCATATAATGCCTTTATAACAATTCTTATAAACTTAAGGTATTGTAATCATCTTTATAAACCTTCTGTTGCTTTTTTTGTATGTATGAACCATCTAAGTAGCTATCAATCATTTTTTTAACGATGTACATATATTTTTCTGGGTTATAAAAAAAGGAATCGAAATGACGACGTCCTGCCGTAATCCAAAGCCGCTTAAAGCTCGCAACGTTATTAAAAAGATTTTTTGCTGCATTTATTGATACTTTTTCATCATTATCACAATGAATAATAAGGCATGGTACTTTTACTTTTTTTATTGATTCCATCGGGCTAACGGGGTAAATATACGTATTAGTAGCGGTCGCATCCATATTAGCTACTGTTTTTAATAATGCTTTTAATAATTTTTGAATATAGGGGTGAAACGCATATTTTTGGAAAAAAGTACATCCAGGCAAGCCAAATGAATAACCAAAAAAGGAAAACTGCATATTCTCAAGACCTTTTTTAATCACATTCTTACTTTTATCATACGCACTATCCAGTATCATTAAATGGAACAGATCTGGATTGGCAGATTGTGCTTCAATAGCCGCAACGCCTCCCATAGAAAAACCATAGGCAATTCGCGGCAAATCTTTTAAATCAGGCCGTTCTTTAATATAATTCACTGCTGCTATTACATCTTGGGCTTCATCCTTACCAAAAGTACAACATTGCGCTTCATCAATATTTTCACCATGGGCCCTAAAATCAAACGTTACTACGTGAAAATCAGGAAACAAAAATGCTCGAATAAATGAGGAATCAAATTTATCACACATAAATCCATTTAAAATAAATACGATGCCACGGGCATTTTTTCGTTTTAATAGAAAACCATGACGTAAAATTGTTTCAGTAGAATCTTGGTCCATAAGCGAATTAAAGGAGATTTTTTCTAATGAACCTTCGGGTTGAATATATTTGTTTTTTTTGGTTAAAAATTCAGCCATAGCTTCGTAGGTGTTTTGATCAATACAAAAGAGATAACTATAACTGAGTAAAATAAAACAGAAAGGATATATGAATCGTGCTATTATGTTTATTGTCTTCATTAACTATCCTTTCTTTTGGTAAAAAGCTGGATCACCACGCCTTGTCCGCCATAGCCTTGGCGACGTCGGATACGCTCGTGACGACTTCCGTCGCTATTATCTCTTATCTTTTTACATGGTATGGATTCTTTTTAAGTGACCATACAATGCTCATTATTGAGTGTATCAGTAATTATTTTCTATTTGCAACAACAAATTGATTGGTTGAAAAAAGCGCTGATTTTAACGGCGTTTTTATATAAAATAAAATTTATATAATTGTTTCAGATAGAAACAAATATGCAATTATGCATCACTTTTTGACGGTTGATAAAACCGAGATTCGATTTTGTTAGAAAAATCAGGCGTAAAGCCAATAGCTTGTAGAAATTCTATAGCATCCATACCCGCTTTTGCACCATCCCCGGCCGCTGTAACACTTTTTTGATAGCGTGGATCTTCCACCGTACCGGCAGCAAATACCCCTTTTTTAGAGGTTACTTGGGTATGATCAAAAACTTTAATAAATCCTTCCTCATCAAGCTCTAAAGCATCTTTGAATAAAGCAGAACGCGGCACGAATCCAAGGGCAAAATAAACCGATTGTATTGGCATTTGAGTAGTTTTATTAGTTTTCTTATCCATAACTTCTATTGCTTCTACCCGCTCAGTACCAAGTATTCTTTTCACCTCAATATTATATTTAATTTCAATTTTACTGTTCTTTTTTAAATAATCCTGCACTATTGCGGTTGCTCGCATCTCAGGCCCACGCACCAAAAGAGTAACTTTTTTTGCAAATGCCGATAGTTGTTGCGCGCGATCTGCGGCGGCATCGCCGCCTCCTATTATGGCAACTTCTTTATCCTGATCAAAAGGAGCATCACAAATGGAACATACCCCTATTCCTTTGCCCCAAAACTCTTTTATTCCCGGAATATCCAATGTTCTTTGCGAACCACCAGTAGCAATAATAACTGTTAACGCCTGTATAGTTGTACCATTTGATAAGGTGATTTGGAATGGCCATTCATTAAGATTCACCTGCGAAACTTCAACTTCTTCTAATTGAGCCCCAAAATGTTGTGCCTGTGCTTTTAAATCATTCATAATATCAAGACCAGGCATTTTTTGGCGGGCAGGCCAATTTTCTACATAACTTGCTTCCGTTAATTGTCCGCCAATTTCAGATCCTGAAATCACGCGGGTTCTGAACTTCGCTCGAGAGGTGTACATTGCCGCTGTTAATCCAGCAGGCCCTGACCCAATGACCACTACCGGTTCAATTTCAGTTTTATTAAAGAGAGATTCGATTGGGTAATCCTTTGGATCAACCGCCGGAACCGATTGATCATCAGGCAATACAGCATAGCCAATAGAATAGAGGCTAAAAAAAACTAATATGAAAATAAGATGAAATGCCTTTTTATGCGTAACCATAGCCATTTACACTCCCCTAATTTAATGGTGAGGCGTGCTCATACAACGGGGCTTAACTATTGTTAAGCATACATAAATGGCGCTCTTATTTTCAATAATTAAGCAAGGTCCTTAAGAAATTCTGTAAGCGCCTCATACGATAAGCTACCAACCTGTTCTTTCACAAGTTTACCATTTTTGAAAACAAGTAACGTTGGTACCGACGTAATTTTGTATTCATTTGCAAGAGCAGGGATTTCGTTAGCATTAATTTTTATAAATGTCGTGCGATCACCCATTTCAGACGCAATCTGTTCTAAAGCTGGCAGCATATATTTACATGCTGGGCACTGAGTTGTATAAAAATCAACAATCAATATTGCTCGCTCATTACGTAAGGATTCAAATTGTTCTTTAGATGTTACCGCTAAAATAGCCTTGCTAGGTACAGAATCAATCTCGGGCTTTTTTATATCAAAATAATTAGCTTCTATTTGCTTTGCTACTTTTACATTAAATCCATGATTTTGTAAAAATCCTAAGGCATCTAAAGCCGCTTTAATACCACTACCTGCAGCTACCCCCGCTTGCCTATATATTTTATCTTCTATATCACCCGCAGCGAAAATGCCGGGTTTAGAAGTAGCCTGCGTTTTACCAGAAGTAATAATGTAACCATCTGCATCAGTTTTAATTTGACCATTACATAAAGAAGTAGTGTTTGGCTTATGACCAATTGCTAAAAAGACCCCGCTTACAGATTTTGTAAACGTTTCATTTGTTTTATTATTATGTATCAGAACATGCGTTACTTCAGATCCATTCCCATATATTTCTTTAACTTCGCTATTATAGAGTACTTCAATAGAATCAACATCCTTAATGCGATCTTGCATTGCAACCGAAGCACGCATAGCATCTTTACGAACTAAAATGGTAACTTTTTTAGCATATGATGATAACTGTAATGCTTCTTCAAGCGCTGAATCACCACCACCAACTACAACAACGTCTTTATCTTTATGGAACGGTGCATCGCAAATAGCACACGTTGTTACCCCTTTCCCCCAATATTCATCTTCTCCGGGTATACCTAATTTTGCTGGTGAAGCACCTGCAGCAACTATAATTGTTAATGCATTAATTGTTTTTCCTGATTGAGTGATAACCTTATATGGCCATACAGAACAGTCAATAGACGCGGCGCTATCATAAATAATTTCAGCACCAAAATGTTCCGCTTGTTTTTGTAAACTCAACATAATATCTGGACCTAGTTGATCCAATAAACCAGGAAAATTTTCAACACGGGTTGTGCTTCCTAATTGTCCTCCTGGTTGAGAACCTACTAAAACTGCTGTCTTGATTTTTCCTCGCGCTGCGTAAATGGCCGCGCTATATCCTGCACAACCTGAACCGATAATAAGGATGGGTTCGATATTTTTCTTACCTATTACCGCCGTCATATCAATGGGGTTAGAGCGCAACAATAAGAAAGTACCACTCAAACCAATAGTTAAAACAAACAAAGCCCCTAATAAAAATTTAATATATTTCTGCATTAATAACACCTTTATTACTATTTTTATTCTAAAAATAAATTGACAAAAAACCTAAAAAACTCATACTGTAAACGTTATTTTTATAGTATAACCTTAATTTTTATAAAGGAAAAGTATGTCCACCCTGTTAAATACAAAAAGAATATTTTTTTTATCATTAAGCCTCCTTATTGCCGCTCCTGTCTCTTTAAGAGCCCACACCGATAACCTAAATCCGGCTATAGAAATTACGACAGCCGATCAATTAACATCCTTACTTAATAGTATGGACCCCGTTGAGAAGAAACAATTTGAAGAATTATTGGATGAAATTGCAATAATTTCTCATAAAGATAAGAAAGAATCTTCTGCCTTAAATCAACTAGCCGCTCTTCTTAAAAAAGTACCTTATGCTAAGCTTTCAGCAGTTGGTATTTCCCTTATATTTGCTATTTTATACTGGGAATATGTAGCTCCTTATCTCAAAAAGAAATACCCATCAGAACAAGGTGAAACCTTAGTTGAACTTCCTAAATTAGTAATGGGTTCTTTAATCTTGGATGAAATTAAAGATTTCTTAAAGGAAATGCGTCTTGCTTTTAAGGAAGACGTTTATTCTTTAGTTACAGCAACCAAAAAGGCAATTGCTGCATTATAATATTGTTAACAAAATATAAGCCTGGCACATTTGTCAGGCTTATATTTTATACCGTTAAATTATTATTAACATTTAGTAATTTTTTTATTGATTCTATTTTATTTTGATAAAGATTTATTTTTATTATTATTTGACATGCCTTATAAGGAATTTTATTATTGATATAATCAAATAATAATGAAATATTCACTAACTGTTCATCGCTAAAGGTCAAATTTCAATGAATTTTCACGTATATCGTCCCTATATATATATTTTCCTGTATATTTGTTCCACCTTAGCAATAGCAGAAAATCCTACTCAAGCAATTGACGAAGTTTTTATTGATGAGCAAGAATTTGAAAATTTGTCACCCGCCAGCCCTCATCTTCCGGTAACACCGCAACCACAAAGCCCCGCACAACCAATCGAGGATGTTACTCCTCAGGCCTCAACCATAAATCAAAAGCAGCTTGATGTGTTAGTGGTAACATTAGAAAATAACTTTAAACAATTAGATGTTATCTTAGAACAAATCGCCTTAGTAATTAATAATAATCAAATACGAAAATTATCTACAAAAGATGTAATTTTAGATGAAATTATTAAAATTCGCTCTTTAGTAGGTATGATCATACAAAATATTGCTTCTATTAATACCCCAGATAAAGCAACTCAACTGATTGAAATTGCTCAAAAATTAACAAGCCATGTACAATATCTTTTAACCACGAATCTTGTTAATTTTAAGCCTTTTGACTTTGAAAAAGCCTTTGCACCAACTACACGGGTATCTTTACCAACAACCTATGGTTTTGAACAATTAGAAAAAATGGCACTGCAAAATACGCTTACCCTTGGTACCTTGAAGGCGCATTCAGAAAATGTTGGGCTCAATAGCTTTCATATTTTTTATCGAAAACTAGAAAAACTCAACCAAGAATATAAGATTCTTCATAAATTAACCATTGCAGCTGGGGTGGGATTGGCGTTGCTCTGGTTTGATTTCTTATGTGATCGCGCGTTTTCAGTAAAATTACAAGAATGGTGGAATAAATTATTTAATATACAACCGGAACCTTCTCATACAGTATTGAATCCCTCCTTATTAACTACTTCCCCACCACAAAATTCAAGCACCATTACTCAATTAATTACCTCTAATCAAGTAACTCCCGCAGTTACTAATAATAAACCCACTGTTGCATCAGTTAAACCATCGAGCCCTTCTGAGACTAGCAATATGCCAACAGATGTTACTGATTTTCAAAAAGGAGTAGATTTTGGAAAAGGTGTAGTACAGGGAAAATGGCTTGCACAGCAAGAGCTTCGTGAGAAAATGTTACAGCAACAACAAACTGCTACATCTAAAAGCATGTGGGGCAATTGGATTTTATCATTAAAAAATTTCCTTGGTAATAGAGTTCCTGATACACGCGCTGGTATCGAGGCTATCCCACCTGAGCAACGTGGTATGGTAACTTATACACAAAACTTCTTTGAACGTCATTTAAAATTATTTACGTTCGCCTTCACCCCCATTGCCCTTTTTGATCTGTTTAAACCTACCCTTAAAGAATGGGGAACCGGTAGCTATAATTGGTTAATGGCCAAAGTGGAGCATGTTACCGCCTTTTTACGGGGTGGACCGGTACGGCGTCAGATGGATATTTGGGCAGAAAAAGAGATTACGATTACCTTTGATGATGTTATTGGCAATGAACATGCCAAAAAAATATTAATGCGTATTGTTGATTATATTATCGATTATGAAAACCGCGATCGCCAAGGAATTATACCAGAAACAGGCATTCTATTAGTAGGACCGCCACGTACTGGTAAAACATACTTAGCGCAAGCATTAGCGGGCACCATCAAAAAAGGCTTGATTGAAAGTGGTAATTTTGAAACAATGCGTTACTTAGAACTTACTACCGCAGAACTAAAACAACATGGTATTAGCAATATTCTTTTAGGCGCTAAGACTTTTGCCCCTATTATTATCTTTATCGATGAAATTGATAGCGGTGGATTCCAACGTGAACGTGATGCTGCTGCATTGGGTGAACTGCAAGTGGCTATGAGTACCCTTAATAGAGATAAATCTAAAAAAGTAATCATTTTAGCAGCTACCAATAAACCTGAAAATCTTGATTATTCACTTCTTGAACCAGGACGATTTGGTAAACAAATTGACTTCACTAAGCCAACGTTCACCGAACGCAAAGAATATCTCACCCGTGAATTATCAAAACGCTCAGCACTTATCGATGAACAATATATTGATAAACTTGCCCACCAAAGTGAAGATTCCACCTATGACGCATTGCATGAGGTTATTGTAACGGCATTACAAAAAGCTAAATCACGAGGATCAGTACTCACCTGGAACGATTTAGACGAAGCATTTGATGAAGATGTTAATAAAATTATCTTAGATGACCATATGTTACCGCCAGCAGAACAATATACTATTGCAGCCCATCAAGCTGGACATGCTTATATGCGTATTTTAAGTAATGCGCGGCTACAATTAACCAAAGTTACGATCAAGCCAACCTCTGCTAAAGTTAATGAACAAGCAGTAATTGCTAAATATTTTGACAATAATAATAAGAAAAAAGATCAAAAAGAAACCAAAACAATTGAATATGGTAAAGTATTTACTGCTCATGATACCGGCGCACTTAAATTTGAAAATGCGCAGGATTTACGCCATGAATTACTCATCAGCTTAGCAGGTCACGTGGCAGAAAAATTACTTTTTGATGCAACCGGATATAGTTATCATAGTCATGATAATGAAGACGCATTAAATATTGCTAAGCATATTGTTTTTGAGGGCATTCCAGACAAAGAAATGCCAAAATCAATTCGTGAAGAATATCTGATGAAGGCATATGATTTGGTAAAAGAGTATCAACAAAAAGCAATAGAACTATTAACGCAGCACAAAGAAGAACTCATTGTTATTACCAATATGTTGTATGAACAAAAAACATTACTGGCAACCGATATTATAGAGATATTGCAGCTTCTAAAAGAGGAAGACGGGCATCCTCAGGATGATACTGCTGATGAACAGGATAGCTCAGAAGAAGTTGATGAAGAAGTAGTAGATGAGACTCCTTCTTTTACAGAAGCTGATAATGCGCTCATCCCTGATGTTGAATTTGCCTAAGGATGTTATTAATTAATGGATTCCCACGCAAGCTCGGAATGACAAAAAGAACGATGAATGTCATCCTGAACGAAGTGTAAGGATCCAGTGAATAAATCCAATAACATTTAACAAAATCTGGATTGCTTCGACAAGCTCGCAACGACAGCTATTTTAAATTACGTATATCTTGATGATTTGAGTATATTATTGCTTCATAAAAATCAATAGAACCTAATCTACTGTAATCGCATCAATCATAGCAATTCGTTTCTCATAACGATCATGTTTAAATGATGCATGTAACCACGCGGTTACCATGCTTGTTAATTGATCGTATTCAATAAAATCTGCCGGAATTACTAATATATTGCTATTATCATCTTCCTTAGAAAGCCGAGCAATCTCTGTATTCCAGGCAACTGCTGCGTAAATGCCAGTAAACCGATTTGCTGCTATTGCCATGCCAACGCCCGTACCACATAATAAAATGCCACATTGCGCATCACTATTTAACATTTTCTGGCATACGGCAATAGAAAATTCCGGATAATCAGAGCGCTCATTAGTATAAGCACCCACATCGATCCATGCAATCGCAAACAATTCAGAATTATATTGTTGCTTCAATTTCTCTTTTAATGAAAAACCCCGGTGATCAGCGCCAACGGCAATTATTATTTCTTTTTTTATCATATTGTTATTATATGTTCGTTTTTAAATCGTACGCTAGAATATCTTCCTGCAGCGGATGCGTATCAATAACGTGTAACGCCATATCCAATGGCCAACATATAGCTGTTTCATAGCCAACCCGCCGTAGTACCAATTCTATAGTGCTCACGCCAGGGTATAAAATTGCATTATCATATTCATCATGTGCATTAAATTGAATAAGGTACTGCTTTTTAAAAACCGTTAGATATTTGCCAAAAAAATAACGAAATTCATGTGGCAATTCAACTAGCTTAATTTTAGCGGGCGCATAATAGTTATTACCAATTTTTAGCTGCACAATCCATTGGGGGTTTTCATCAGTTAATAAAGCACCTACATTTCCGTTGATTACTGCTAACATATAAAATGAAATATACGGTGCAAACTCATCATATTGATCCTGTAAAAATTCGTCATATTGGTTAGCATTCAAGCCATATTTAGAACCATACGAGCAGGCATATGCTTGTAATACCTGTTTATTAATCCATAATGCATCAAATAATCCAAGCGTAGTAAATTGATCGTAGGCACGCGCTGAACGAATATAGGGTTGAACAATAGAAAAACAGGTCTCGATTTTAGTTCCTTGGCATACGATGCTTTGTCCCCAATAAATATAGCGATAACAGCCAGGAAACGGTATAAGGATGAGTAAAAAAAATAGATAATACAAGGATTGCTTCATCAATGCCTCTTTATTTTTGTAATCAAACAAAGGATACTAGTATCCTAAATAAAAGAAAACGATTTTACAAGGTCCAAAATAAATAAATGAAAAGCATTAGTTTACTCTTATCATGGCGCTATTTACGCGCTCTACAGTATGAAAAAAATATCAGTACCATGGCAACAATATCATTTATAGGAATTATGGTGGGAACTATATGCCTTACCCTAGTCGCTTGTATTATGCGTGGCTTTGAACGTGCTACGTATCAAACATTACAAGGATCACATGCAACATTCACTATGGAATCACATGGTAATCAATTAGCGTTTGAAGCCATAGAAAAAATTGTTCAAAAAGAATTTCCGCATCTTTACTGTAGTCCCAGTGATATACAATATATAATGGTACAAGATCATGCTGGTACCTTAAGTAATTTAGTAGCATTACGAGGCATTGATGCTGATAAAGAAGTGTATACGGCGCAATTAGAAAAAAAAATAATTGATTCTATAATTCCTGATCAAAAAACATTTCATGCAACACTTAATAAAAGCGTTCTCATTGGCCATCAGCTGGCACGCATACTTAATGTAACAAGTGGTGATACCATTCCCATTTTTTTTGTGCCCGATCATGAACAAGACAATAAAAAAATTACGTTAGAGCAGCTTGAATTAACTATTGGTGGTATCTTTAAAACCGGCATAGAAGAATTTGATGCTAATCTTATTATTTGTTCGCTTGAACAATTACAATCTATTTTTCCCCAAAGCGGTATCACCGCCATACATTTCACCCCAAAACAAAGTTCCGATGAAAAAATAATCCAAGAACAATTAAAAAAAAGATTTCATCTGCCAGTATATTCATGGAAAGATCGTTATCCAGCATTGGTGGCTGCACTTACCCTAGAAAAATATGCCAGCATAATTGTGTTAACATTGATTATTATTATTGCGAGCATGACTATTTTATCGTTATTATTTATGCACATATTTCAAAAGCGTAGCGATATTGCCATATTAAAAATCACCGGCGCTTCTACTCAACAAATACGGGCACTTTTTTTTAACATGGGAATTTTTATTACGCTTTCAGCGTTGGTTATAGGACTTATTATTGCCTTCTTACTGGGCGTAGCATTACAACATTATATTATCATAGAGCTTCCTGATGCCTATTTTGTAACTAATTTACCTATAGCATTAGAACCTTCAATTTTTGGTATGGTTTTTTTAATTGTCTTATGTATTAGTATGTGCGCTACTTGGCTAGCAACGTGTGCTGCTCATACCATTAACATCGCTGATGTATTACGTTTTGAACGGTAATATTACTATACGTGATAATTTTTAAAAAAAATCTATTAAAATAATCCTTGATAATTTACTTTCAATAACAAATTTTGTACTATCGGATGGACACAATTTTTAAACACTTTTTCATAAAAGGAATGTATGAAAAAAATACTTATATTTGCAGCGTTTGCTGTAGGTGCATTGAGTAATAATTCGGTGCATAGTATGGAAACGTTACAAAATAATACTATGGTAAAAGTAGTTGGTACAGGGTTAGGTGCTTGCGCATTACTTTATACAACGCATAAACTTTCAGAAAATAAAAGGGTTAAAGGCATATGTAAAAGTTACGATGTTCACCCAAAAGCACTGAGCAATCTTATTAATTTATCAGGGGGCTTGCTCTGTGCTAGTTTATTTACGAATAAAGATACTTCCCAGGTTTTCCGCGAATTTGCCTGGAAAGCGCCCTTAATTGCATCTATTTTTGTTGCCACACACACAGCTCGTGCAAAAGAATTTTTAAGTTGGGCTTCATTTGATCTGGGAGAATATATTACCTGTTCTCGTCCTCATCCAAGCACGGTTGATCGTATGAGAAATGAAGAAATAAAAAAGATACAAGATGATACAAAGAAGAGTGAAGAAGAAAAAGCAGCTGAAATAGTTAAAGTAAATAAGAAAGCTGCTCAAATCAAAACGTGCACCTTTGGATGCGAGAGATGTCAATTAACAGGAGCAGTTACTATAGTTGGTCTTTGGAAATTTGCAACTCAAGGATGTCCGATACTTATAGATATTATAAAACAAAAACTTTTTTCCCATGCTTAAAATAAAATTCTAATATAAAAGCAGTATGGTTTTATTACATACTGCTTAATATTTCATATGGTTACCATAGAGCAAAAACTCTTCAAACTTCCATCTTTTCACCTCACTAATAAACGCGTTTTATTACGCGTTGATCTTAATGTTCCCATTCATAATGGAAACATTATGGATGATTTTCGCTTACACGCCATTCTTCCTACGCTTAATTATTTAATTGAACATCAGGCTATTATTATTTTGGCAACGCATATCGGTCGCCCACAAGGCAAAAAAATTCCCGCACTTTCTACCCAGCATTTAGTGCCATGGTTTAAAAAACATGGCTACGAGGTTATTTTTGAACCGAATCTCACAACAGCAATTAACACCAATTATCCTTCATCATCAATTATTTTGCTTGAGAATATGCGTTTTTATGCCGGCGAACAAACGCAAGACGATAATTTTGCGCAGCAGCTTGCTTCATGCGCTGATTATTATATTAATGATGCTTTTGCAACGTTACATCGGCAAGATGTTTCAGTAAGTTTAGTGGCTCGTTATTTTCCAGAAGATAAAAAATCAATCGGGTTTTTAGTCAAAAAAGAGTTAGAAGCATTAGACACATTAAAAAACGATCCGGCACATCCCTTTCTTTTAATTCTGGGTGGTGGAAAACCAGAAACTAAAATCTCCTTAATAAAAGGAATGCTGCCGTTAGCAGATTCTATTTTATTGTGCCCTGCCCTTGTTTTTACCTTTTTAGCCGCACAGCATAAAGAGGTAGGAAAATCGCTCATTGACGCTGCACAATTTGAGCAAGCAAAGCAGCTTATGAATGAAGCACAAAAAAATAATATGTTTCATTTTCCCGTTGATTACCAAATTGCCTTAGATTCCATACATGGACCATTAGAAGTAGTGTCCTCAGGTCAATTTCCACATAATGGAATCGGTATTGCAATTGGACCAGAAACAATAAAATTATGGCATCCATTAATACAAAATGCCCAAACAATTTTTTTTAATGCAGCGATGGGATTTGCTCAACAACCACATACCCAAGAAGCACTTAAAACATTATTGCAATGTGTTGCGCAATCAGCAGCTTATAGCGTGGTAGGTGGCGGGGATTCGGTAGCGGCAGTTCAGCGATATGGCCTTACCGCTCAGATCGATTTTCTTTCAACCGGTGGCGGTGCTACCCTTGCCTATCTGACTGGCAAGCAATTACTAGGATTACAATATCTTTAATTAAAATACGGGGCATAGACTCAATAAATGCAGCCCATTCATTAAATCATCATCTTGCCACTCGGCATGTCCGTTCATATTTTCATAAACAAATAACCCGTGATTATTATGCTTCATGGTCCAGCAAAAAAATTTAGGATTATCCATGCCTAATTCATCAGCTACCGCTTCTACAACCTGATCTGCTTGCAAACAGCCCCGCTTAGGACTTGGCTTTAAAATTGAGCGTACCGATTTATTGAAAGGAGCTTTTTCCATATGGCGAGAAAAGGTATCAGCACTATCCCAAATTGCATCGCCATGCTCAAATGCTTGAGTATGTAAATACCCGGCAACCCCTTTTAAATGATCAAAATCAGGATTATCTACTAAATAGGTTGCTTTTGCTAAATTAAAACATGATTTACTTGCTAAATCATGAAGTACAAATTCAGTAATATTTTCCCTACCGTGAAGAGAAACTATTTTACCAGGCATGCTCGATAAAAAAAGGGGAACTTTGTAATTTCTATTCTTATTATTTTTCTCCATACCGCTTCCTTTTTAGGTTTAGTATCCACTTTTGCTTCTGTAGATCACCATACTATGTTAGAGCCTGATAAGCAATCAAATTTTAACAAGCGCGCATATATGCTTTATACTAAAGGGTACAGACCGTTGAAAATAATATAAAACTACTAGTAGCATTAAAACTCATGCTATACTAGAAGAATAAACCATTTAATTGATAAATATATGATAAAAACTAAACAGTGGTATCCAACGTTATTTTTGTGTTTATTATTTTTATTTGCTCAGGGACGCAGTATACATCGGCCTATCGATCCACATGACCCTTTTATTACCGTATATTGGGTTCATGATTCAATAAAAAAATATTATTTTCGCGATGCTCATTTACCTGAAGCTATTTTTAAACTTTATGAACCGGCATATTTTACCCAACGGCTACTTCCCAGTGGCCCAGTAAATTACCGCTATGAACCAGAAAAAACAGTTGCCGGAGCCACTCTATCAGCGCTTATTGAAGAACTCATCATTGAAATTAAAGGTCTTAAAAAAAGACAACGTAAAATAGTATTTAAAAATTTTAACATGCTTAAAATACGTGATGTTAATAAAAAAAATCATACAGGCCTTTATGTGGTAGAATTTAAGGATTACCCATTCATTTTAAAACTGTTTGTAGAAACACCCGAAGGAATCGTAAAACCTACCGATAAAGGATTTGAACCTGTTTGCTTTTATTACTTAGCGGGATTAAGCAGACATTTTAATGGATTTTCACGCATAAAAAATTTAGAAAATATAAAAAATATTATCCAAGCAGATCAACAATGGGCAACTAAAATCGGGTTTCCACGCAAGTGGTTTTGGCTGCCCACAAATCCTCAATGGATTACCATTGAAGGAACTAATATTGGAACTCAAAAGAATACCGTTACAACCATCCCCGCAATTTATGGCATCATTTGCGATAAAATCATTTGGCAAAAGCCCTTTACCTTATATGATCCGCAAGATCGTGAACAGGCTATTGCCTTAAGCAATTTTTTAGGCCAACGTATAGACTCGCATATCAATAATTTTGGTATTGAAATACAAACGGGGCATATTGTTCCTATTGATTATGAACATTTTATAACGGCGGTTGGCATTGAAGAAAATTGTATTTGTAAGAACTATTTTGAATGGTATACCCATTTAACAGGCAAAATGGTAAAACGACTGCTGTTTCAAAATAAAGAGGATCGAAGAAAAGCCCAATATAAGCCATTTAAACCAATTATATAAAAAAAAGAAGCACTCTAAATCGAGTGCTTCTTGGTATTAAATTCAGGATACTATTATATATTATATAATTCCACTTTTGAAGCTATCTACTAATCTTTGTTTTTCCTGTTCATTTTTTTGTTCTTCTTGTCTTTGATGCTCTTTAAGTAACTTCGCTCTTAAAGTGTTGCATTGCCATATTTCTTCACATTTTTTATCACTTAATAAAACATTCCATGAATTATCACAATTATCTGCAATTGAGACATCAGGCGCGCAAGCTAGAAGCGCATCAGCACATTCAAAAAAAGACTCTTTTTCATCTTCTTCTTTATCTGGATCTACCATAGCAACTTGTTTAACAAGCTTAAGCAGCGGTGTATCGCCTTTATTATTCTGTATATTAACATTCGCCCCAGCTTGCAATAATAATTTCAGCGCTTCTAAGTTTTCAGTTTTAATTGCGTAATGTAATGGTGTATTTCCTCGAAAATCTTGCTTGTTAACATTTGCTCCCCAGCGAAGTAATGCGGTAACAGCATGCACAACTTTTTGCTTATGGTTATTATTATTAATATCAAAATCAGAGTAGCATTTTTTAGTAAGAATCCAATGAAGTAATTTATGAGATTTGTTATTATAAACATCTTTATTAACATCGGTAATTTTATATGCTGAATATCGTTTTAAAAATTTTTCTAAAACTATAGGCTTTACTACAGATCTAGATCCATAATAATCCCTAAAATAATCCCCTAAAGCCGTTCTTGCAGGAATTTCAGTTATTAATTTTTCAATAGTTTCTTTTTTTGGCATTAAACTTTCAATATATCTATTGCGTGCTTGGGTAAATATGGCAGGTTTATGTAACTCATGCTCCCAAAGTATTTCAAATCCTTTAGCTAAATTATAAGCAATCTGTGATCTATTTTTTTGTTGATGCGTTCTTATTAATCCACTATATATTTTTGTAACTTCTGAAAATCTATTTAGACCTTGCTGTTGGTTTATAAAAGGAATCCAATCAACCCATCCGGCCGTTACGATTTGAAATGTCGTTAAAAAGGCGAATATAGTTATTTTTTTCATATTAATACCTCTATTTTTCTTAATTATTTTATATATCAACACAACTTACTAATTGTCAAATATGTGCCCTGCTCAATTATAGGTCTTTTCTCCCCACCCTATTTTATTCAAACCACATAGATTTAGTTAAATCTGTCTGATTTAAAGTGGATTGATTTAAAGAAGAACTGGAACTTGCCGAAGAAGTCGAACTCGATGGTATAAAGTTACCAGGGATCATACAAAAATCGCTACTATCATTTAAATTGTTAAGTAGATTATTAATCGAATTTTCATAATTCATAATATCAGCACGAATGGTATCTGGATAAGTTCTACTGGTATATCGTTTAGTTTTTTCTAAAATAGATCTAACGCTATCTCCCTTACTATCCTTTAAGTCAAAATTAAGAATAGGTCTATAAGAAGTATTAAGCATTACATTTATACATTTTGCGTAATCGACATTCATTCGACTAAATGGATCATTATTTACATGTGCAGACTTATCATCAGCAGCTTGTAGGGTTTCAATAGCCTTAATAGCAAATAATAAAGGTGTTTCTTCTTTATTATTTTGAATATTTGCATTAGCCCCTTTTTCTAATAATAATTTTACTGCGGCATGATTTTCATGCTTCATTGCATAATGTAATGGCGTATTTCCTCTACCATCCTGTCCATTTACATCCGCTCCTGCTTCAATTAATATTTTTATCGCATTTAAACTATGTTTATTTTTTAAAGCCATATGCAAAGGCATTCGCTCTCTATAATCCTTCTTATTTACTTCAGCGCCCCATTTTATGAGCGCATAAGTAAATAATTCAAGCTTTTCTTTTCTTTTAGATAAATTACCGGTTAAAAATTTATTGCTGAATATAAAATGTAACCATGAAGTTGCTTTAAAACTTCTACTTCCCTCAACTAATTGATTTTCTCGAGGAACTTCATTTACATTGCCAATTTGATATCGTTTTGGAAAATTATCAATTACTACATCCAAATGCCTTCCTTTTTTTACATTTAATAATGCATTTAACGCAATCAATACGGGATATTGTCTTTTGTCAGCATTTTCATTTTTTATAGACTGGCATTTGATCAACGCTTCAGTTGGCGATTTTTTTGGCCTTTTGTTTTTTGATATGTTTTTTCCTGTATATAATGGTGTAGGTTCGTACAATGAACGAACATGGCTATGAGATTTTTCATGAGAGGTTTTTATATCTTCTTTGATATCGTTTTTTTGCTTATCAACCCATGGAGCATTATAAAACCCTTTTAGTAATTCCCACGCAGGACGACGCCAATTTTTTTTCTCATCATTAATTTTTTCAGATACATCATCTAGGCTTTGAATAGCTTGATCATTCGATTTAAGTGCAGAATTAATCTGATATTGTTGAGCATACTTAAATGGGCTTGATAATTGATAGGCGACTTCTTTCATCCCCAAAAGTGTTATCCAACTATTAGATTGCTCACCATTGACTAGTTGAAATCCTATTAAAACAGTTAAAAATGCTATTTTTTTCATATAAATACCCTCAATTCTATTAGAATTATTTTACTTATACAATACAGCATAATTTACTAATTGTCAAATAAGAACAGGGGTAATTATAGGTTTATGCAGCGGTAGTTGTGGTAAGCACA
This sequence comes from Candidatus Babeliales bacterium, assembly GCA_963722075.1. GTDB lineage: Bacteria > Babelota > Babeliae > Babelales > JANWKD01 > CAVRJM01. The sequence continues at coordinate 485,325 of CAVRJM010000001.1, forward strand.
GCCATCTGATTAAGTGCTTTGCCAATGTTAGCGTGAAGCTCATTATGTTCAAAAGCATCTAACAGTTCTTTTTTAGTGGTATCGTAAAATGCTTTATATTTAGTAACTGCCTTTTGACTCATAACCGCTAAAGAATTTAAGCTCGGTTCTTCATGCCCCTGCATATAGCGACCATGAGCAGAAAAATATGCCCCTTCTTTATTCTTAAAGAAGATTCTAACTAATGAATCTCCCTCTATTTGCACCAGCATGTCATATACCGTTACTGCATTATCACCAGCATTGAGGATTTTTGCCTCAACTGAATCAGGATCATTGGCAAGAACAAACTCATTAATAAGATACGATTTATTAAAACAGCTCAGTGACAGCGGCCAAAAGCCTTTTAATAAATCGATAGCATAATATTGAGGCGCTTCAATCTTTTCAATATAGTGAGATGCGCAGCCAGGTAAAACCGAAATAAAGCGAGGATAAGGGGTATTATTCGTAGATTTAATAATAAGGGGAACCGATATTACCGGTGATTCTATTAATACATTATAATGATCGGTGATTTGTATGGGTAATTGTAATTGCTGTTTTAAGCACGCCAATAACGGACTGATTTTAAATACCGTAGAGCTTTGATAAATCATAAAATGAGTACCATTTATAGGACGTATATTAGGCTCTGTTTCAATAAATTGCGGACTAATAAGCCGCCATATTTCATTATTAGCTAATTTTTCTACTTCATTAATTTTATCAATACGATTAATCATGCTAAAAAACTTTTTAATGTTAATATTAAGGAGCAATTTTAATGACCACATATTTGATAGCTGATCTAGTTCATAATAATCAATATTAAACTTATTTTCCTCTACTATTGGTAAAACAAATCCGCTATTAGTGCAATACGTAGGAATATCGGTACTATTATTAATAATAATAGGAAAATTAAAGCAATCTGGTTTGCCATCAGTGCAATATGGTTCATCCAAATGAGCTCCTGCACCAAAACAAGTAGAATAACCAAAAACGCCCATAGTAATTTTATTATTCATAAAAAGCAGAAACTTTTTAAATTCACTCACCGATAAATTACCGATTAATTCAAATTTTTCATTATTATTAGGATAAATCGGCTCCATGTTATACCCATGGCCAACTAAAAATATATCCCAGATATATTGTGCCTTACTTCTAAATGGTGAAATAAAGATACGCTCTATTGCCGTTAAAAAATCGCCCTCTGGGCGAGCCGTTGGTTCAAAACTAACAAGCGAACTATCACACGGATCATCAACTCGTTCCAATGAGTTCACAGATAACCCTAAAAGTTGTTCATAGTCTTTACCGGCTAACGGAACTTCTTGATTATTATTTTTTTTTGCCAATTTTTGTATATAGTTCTTTGGTATAAATAGATAATAAAAATCAGTTACTTGATATACATCCCAATCTGCTTCATTAAATTCAAATAAATAAAAATTAAAATTAACATACAACTCTTCATTATTATCTTGTGGCAACAGCTTTTCATCTTTGAGTTGTGTTAATGCGTTCTCATTACAAAATTCTTCAGTGATCTGATCAGATACTAATAATTTAATATCGGAAAAATTAGTCGTTTGTTTTTTAAAAAAATCAGTCCAGATGTTTAATTTATTAAGTATTGCCTCATGATGAGCCTTTAATTTTGCTTCTTTAGTATTGGGTATTTGAGAGCGTAAAGAGAATTCTTGTTTACGTTCAAGGAAATTTCTCCATATACACGTAGATACAAGCATTGGAACTGATTTTTGATGAAGTGCCGCAGTCAAAAAAGCAGAAGCAAACAATCGTTGACTTGATGAACCAATACGTTCAACATTTTGACTGTTCAATATCAACAAGTTTCTTTGCTCTTTGTTTATTTGAGTTGCATTAATTTTTGTATAAGCTGCTGAAATAAAAAAAATAAAAGAAAAAAAACGTAGGGTTAAATACATTTTCATGTTATAAGGCCACCATTTAATAATTTAGAAAGAATAAGCATTATTTATTATAATAATACAAAATTTTAATAATACAAACATTTATTGATTTATATTTCAAATTGAATTTATGCCACTTCTTTGGTACGCCAATTTTCCATCCAATGAACACAACGCTGTGTTACATGCCTTGTATATGTTTTAAATTTATTCCACATATTTGAGTGCGCCAATGCTCGTTCTTTTAAGAATTCCTCATAGGCTGCATAGCGGGTTAAAAAAAGACGTATATCTTTGAGCTGATCTGCTTGGGCAACCTTTTCATCTCGTTCATAAAAAGCGTATGGTTTTAGTTGTTGTGCCCATTCCGGATGTTTAATTTCTAAACTATGCAGTGCGGTTTCACGGATTTTTTGTAGTTCATTTTTTTTATTTGTTTGGGATAGTTTCTCTAATTTATGAATATACCCATTTTTCTTTTCACTCACGCCAAGATAGAATTGTTTGAATTCAGGGGCATCATCTGGCGCAACTATTCGTTTTATAAACCCATCAACTGTTTTATCAATAAAATCTAGTGAATATAATGGATAGAAAAAAAATAAGAATAATAAAAAATGTAATTTGGCTTTCATAATAGTCCCTTCTTATCGATTGATTTCTTGTTCCAATCTTTTTATCTCTTTATTGAAGGTTACATCATTTTGTAAGTAATTTTCTATCTTATTGATTGCATGAAGTACCGTAGTATGATCTTTCCTCCCCAAAAAAAGGCCTATTTCATGCAATGATTTGTTTGTTAATTTTTTCATAAGATACATAGCAAGCTGCCTCACTAAAGATAATTTTTTATCACGACCTTGAGAACGCAGATCTTGTAAAGAATAGGAATAATGTTTTGTTAAACATTTAATTATTCTATTAAAATCTACTATTATTTCTTTAGCTTCATTATTGCGCATTAATAATTTTTTACTGAGTTCTATGGTAATCGGTTGATTGGTAAGCGCCGCATATGCCGTAATGCGAATCAAGGCCCCTTCTAATTCACGAATATTAGACATCACCCGTGCTGCAATAAAATAGAGCACGTCATCCGATATTTCTTGATTTTGCATTTCAAGTTTTCTTTTTAAAATCGCTATTTTGGTTTCAGTCGTAGGTACCTGAATATCGGTTACCAATCCCCATTCAAAGCGAGAACGTAATCGTTCAGCAAGACCGTTAATACAGGCAGGATCTGAATCACTTGAAAATACAATTTGTTTATGTGATTCATAGAGCATATTAAAAATATGAAAAAATGCTTCTTGGGTTTGTTCTTTATTAGAAATAAATTGTACATCGTCAATAAGTAAGACATCAATCTCAGTATATTTTTCTTTAAATTGAGAAACTTTATCAAATCGAATAGCATTTATAAATTCATTAACAAAATGATCAGCGGTTTGATACAAAATTTCAGTTTTTTTATTGCGCAATTTAATTTCATTACCAATAGCATGTAATAGATGTGTTTTACCAAGACCTGATCCGCCATAAATGAATAGCGGGTTATACAGTTTTCCGATTTTTTCAGTTACGGCATGAGCTGCTGCATAGGCCAATTGATTGCTGGGGCCTACCACAAAACTATCAAATTGATAATTTTTATTAATATAACTTTTTTGTTTTTCATAATGCTTTTTTAACGAACTATTTTTTTTTATCGTAATACTAAAATCACGTGTAGCAACTGCTGGTATAATAGCAGGCTCTGTACCTGCTGCCATTTTCTCATCAGGATAATGATTATCAAGAAAAATAACACTTATTTTATCAACATTTAATAATCTGCTCAGATGTTGCTGAAATAAATTAAGATAATTAGATTTGATCCATTCTTTAATGAATAGGTTTGGTGCTTTAAGATACACAATTTTTTCAAATGCATCCCATTGTGACAAGCAGACCGCTTTGAACCAAGTATGAACTACATGGCTCCCCGCTTCTTGAGCAACAATTTTTAAAAATTCTTCCCAAATTGAATCAATCACAATAACAACACTCTAAAAAGGATCAAAAAGACATTACTATACTATGAATTCATTATTACTTTACTTTAGCAAATCAACATTTTTTGAGGAAGTCTAGAATTTAAAAAAAATTAAAAAAAGAGATAAAGAAAACCAAAAGTTTATTAATTAGACCCGGCATTGTTTTAGATAATTTATGATACCTTTTGCAATTGCCTGCGCTAAGATCATTTGATATTTTTCATCTACAAGGAGTTTTGTTTCTTGAAGATTCGAAAGAAATCCTATTTCAATTAATGCTGCCGGTACCAACATATCAATACCCAACAAAACTTGCGCTACCGATGTTTTCACCGTACGATCATTCACCTTATATACTTTTTGAGCTGCTGCTATTACTTCACTATGTACCGCTTGGGCAAATAAAGAGCTTAGCCTATTACGCATTGCTCGTAATTGATCAACATGTTGATGTGATAAAGACCCCATGCGTTTTAACAAGCTACTATCTAACCAATAGGTTTCAATACCACACGCATTTTGTGAGCCTGCATTTGCATGAATAGAAAGAAATAAATCAACTTTTTTTTTATTAGTTAACGTCGTTCTTTCATCTAATGCAACAAATGAATCATCAGCACGCGTTAATAATACATCACAACCATTTTTATGTAAAACCTGTGCTACTTTCTTTCCCACTTGTAAGTTGATTTCTTTTTCTTGAATATTCAAACAACCCACTTTTCCTTCATCACAACCGCCATGTCCTAAATCTAACATTATTTTGGGTTTTTTATTTTTCTGCAAATTCATCGCATATTGCAATAATGGATCAGTAGTTAGTTTTATTTTCGATAATACATTTTTATTATGAAGTGAAAAAACCATTCCTTTATTGCCCGTAATTGCATTAAATGATTGATACTCATAGAAAATAGTTTCTGGATCATAATTAAGCGTAATTTTTATTCCTTTAATAGGGGTTTTTACCTCTTGAAATGAAATCGTATAATGATTCGATTTTGTTTGATGTAATTTTTTTAACATATCCTTTGCTTCAATGCTTGCAATACTGGTTCTTGGCAAAAAAAATATTGCCTGCGAACTTTTTTTTTCGGTAGGTTTTTGTGGCAATTGATTACAAATGGGGTCTTGTGAAAAATAACAGACCACATGATCGGTAACCGTTCCCTTATGATAATAAATTTTGGTGATCTCATTGGATTGTTGCGCGGCTACAGAAATAAAATGCCAAAGCAGTATACCGTACATATATCTTAATTTCATGACCGTTCCCCTCATAAAACAAATTAATAATAGACATAAGATATATTTAAGGTATCAACTTTTATTTCAAACAGTCAATAAATTTGGCAGATAAGTACTTTTCTTGGGAGGTGAATGAAAACAAATAATAGGTGATTAAGCAAAAGACGTCGTTGCGATCTTATTGGATTTCTCCAAGGCCACTTGGAACTCGGGCAAACGCACCAAATGTTACGCGATAAATTAAAATGAAGAATATTAATTTGGCCTTGAGCCGATTACACTAAAAGCTTCGACGCCCAGGTCCCCCACAACGCCTTGTCCACCGAAACCTATAGGTGAAGGCTGGATCGGGACCGATGACGATCGAAAAAAAAGTACGTCGTTGCGAGCTTGTCGAAGCAATCCAGGTTAAATTAAATGATACCAAGTTATAGAAGGCCAATAAAGTTGTGTTAAATTATTAAACAATTCAAAAATTTCTTCATATAAAAATAACAAATAATGTTAATAAATACTGGATTGCTTCGACAAGCTCGCAACGACATACATTCGTAAATTTACATCATCATGCAAAAATTCAGCATCCATTAGTGAATTATATTTAAGGTATAAAAGTTCTAAATACCAACTAACTAGACGGAAGTAAGAAATTATAATTAAAATACATGCGTTGAATCGTATGCAGTTTTTGAGTAACGCTCATTGAAGCATCTTCCAAATGAGCAATATCTTCAAGTATCATAATTTGCTCGTCAATATTCATTTGAGAAGTATGTTTTTTAAATTGTTCAAGCCAGTAATGGCAATACCCTTGATCAATTAATGAAACGGCAGATACATCACTTAAATATTTATTGTAAATAATATCTAAATTTCGTAATGCTTTGCGTAATGGCTCATACGTATTTTTTTGTAGCATAATGTGTACAAAAAGTTTCTTAGCAAGGGAATACGTACCATATAAAACTAACGCTGATGGTAATATGGCAGCTATTTCAAAATTAAATTTATTAGCATTAAATTGCGTTTCTCCTTCTAATGCTATTTTACTTCCCATTAATAATGATGCTTGAAATAACATATAACATAAAACTCCCATCTTTTTTACCTGAGGAAACAGTTCTGCAATTTCGGAAGCTTTTTTAGTAATTATTTCCAACCTTGCTATAGCAACATTAAACCGTTCAATAGATTTTTTATCTCCAGTAATCCATCTTAGAGCACTGGCACCATACGAATCATCTTTCACATATGAATCTAGTTCTATCTTTAATTCTTCAACATCACTTTGTTTTTTATCTATAGCTTGAACAATATCATTTAATTCATTCATAATAAATTCAATATTGCCAGTCTTAACCTCTTTAATAATCCCTTCAATTTCTTCAGAAGAATATGGTAAATTGTTGGTTTCTATATATGAGCGCACCTGAAGTTCTAATAAATTTCCACAAGATTGAACACCTTTTTTAGTTATTACCGGATCACGATCACGTCGCAAAAGCGCCTTTAGTGATTTTACAATCGGCGCGGATATGTGCTCATCATAATACTTTTTAACCGCATCAAAAGCCATATCAGACCAGTTTTTTAAATTATTTTTATTTTGATGAATAAAATAACCCATTCCTAATGAGCTTGTTACCAGAAGAAAATAGGCAATCCAATTCCGTTGAAAATGATTAGGTTTACTACAATGCGCGCAGGAATATAACGCATTTTTTTTGTAATTTTTTATCCATAATTCAATGCGTTTAAGCCGCTCTTCAACCACACCACTTTGTGCGGTTTTATTGCTTATAACAGTATAACGAAATAAACAGGATTCAAGAGCATCAATCATAGCATCTGCTAGTTCAGGAGAATAAGTCGCCGTTTGAATGTAGTGTTTAAAGAGCGCTAAATAATAGGCATTGTGCTCTTGCTCTTGTTGTAAGTACTGTAAATATTCATCAATTTTGCGCCATTCCTTTTTACGGTAAATCCATTTGCTAGGATCTTTTGAAAGAAAATAGCTAAACGGCATTAATTGCTGTTTTTTCCAGTAATGGGTGTTTAATAGGAACTGATGTAATACCTCAATAAGGATAGGGCATAATTGCTCCATTTGATCAAGCACCTTGTTAAACACTACTTTATTTTCATATTCCTTAATAATACGAGCTGTTTTTTCATTTTCTAATAGCAATAAAGAATCGGTACCATTTATACTTAAAAAGACTAGTAAAAGTACACTAAAAATATAATTAACCATGCTAAAAACCTTTCTTTGAGTAATTAACGTACCATAAAATGAGCTCAACAGCCAATATATGATACGAGCTTGTCAATAACCCTTAAATACGATAAAATAACTATATCGCTCAATTTAAAGATATATATAGTATAAATTCCAAAGGAATAATGTTAATGTCTCAAGAAAAGCAAGCCGTACCTGTTTTTAAGCGATATGCCATTTTTCAGACTGGCGGCAAACAATATCAAGCAATAGAAGGTAAAACAGTAGCCATTGAAAAACTTGAGGGGAATCAAGGCGACACGGTAGAATTTACAGATGTATTGTTACGTAAAACAAATGATGCCGATATTCAAATTGGTCAACCATTCTTGAAAAACGCTATTAAAGCAACCATTGTTAAGCAGATGCGCGGACCAAAAATAGTTGTATTTAAATTCAAACGTCGCAAAAAGTCACGCGTTAAAAAAGGACATCGTCAATCCATTACCGTAGTACGAATTGAAGCAATCTAAAAAAATATAAGTCATTATACTTATCTTATGTAATAGTTTAATAAGTATAATGACTTTTTTTATGCTCTTTTTATAATTTAGCAATAGTCATAAGTTTATTAATCGATCCAGCAAATACTACTGTTTCATCTGCGTTAATAGTATAATCGGAATTAATAGGGATAATATCTTCGCCTTTTTTAACACCAATACAACGCGCTTGATAACGGTCAAATAATTTTAATGATTGAACGGTTTTACCCACAAATTTTTCAGGAGCCGTAATTTGAATAATCCCAAAATTAGCAGTTATGCGTACCAATTGAGCATATGGATAGCTTAAACTATCGGCTAAGCGAACGCCAACTTCTTGCTCTGGTAATATTACTTGATCAGCGCCAATCAGTTTTAAAATTTCCTTATGAATTTCGCTAACGGCACGGGTAATAACCATCGGAATATTAAGACGTTTTTTTAATAATGCGGTTACCAAAATAGATTGCGCAAAATTTTCACCCATCGCCACAATAACTATATCCATTTCCTCAACACCCAGTGATCGCAATGCGGCTTCATCATTCACCCGTAAACAAATTGCTTGAGTTATTTGATCACGAATAGAGGAAACGATTGATTCGTTGCTATCAATACCTAATACTTCCATGCCATTATCTGCCAATGTGGTAGCAACCCGATACCCAAATCTACCCAACCCTATAACACAAAATTTCATGTAAGATCCTTATTATACTTTAACCAATTAATACTCGTTCTTCAGGATACGAAAATTCTGGCAATTCATGACGTTTATATAATGCAAGAACAAATGCTAAAGCACCAATACGCCCTATAATCATTGTCAAAATTATAAAAATCTTACCTATAGCTGATAAATAAGGCGTTATACCTAAAGAAAGTCCTAATGTTGCAAAAGCAGAAACAACTTCAAATAAAATTTCTATAAATGACCAATCCTTTTCAGTAATTAATAAAAAGAATGTTGTAATAATAATCCAAATTAATGAAAGAAATGTAATTGCAATTGCTTTATATAACTGATCTATTGCAATAGACCTCCCCATAAGTGAAACATTTGTTCTCCCAATCACTGCTGCCTTTATAAACCCGATGCATAGTGCAAATGTGGTAACTTTTATACCTCCTCCAGTTGATAGAGGTGCTACACCAATAAAAGATAAAATTATTATCAATAAGATTGTAGCTAATTGCAATTGATTTGTTTGAATTGTAGTAAACCCCGTACCACGACTTGAAATGGCATTATAAAGAGCATTTACTATTGCCGTAAGGGGATTCATTTCAGCAAAGGTATTGTGATGCTCTAACATCCAATAAAGTAGTGCTCCACTTACAACTATAAAAATAGTCATATATACCATTACTTTTGTTTGTAATGAAAAATGAAATCTTTTTTTATTACCAATGCTTTTCATATAGTTAAAAATTTCATTCCAAGCAATAAATCCTAGCATGCCAGATAACATAATAAAACAGTTACCCAATAATAATATTAAATTATCTTTATAGGGAATCATACCTTCAGGAAATAAAGAAATTCCTGCATCACAAAACGTAGATACTGCATGAAAAAAAGATAAAAAAAGAGCTCGTAAAAAAGAATAGTCATTATAAATATTAAAAAAGAAAATAACGGTACCAAGTACTTCTATAAAAAAAGTAAAAAATATAATAAAATAAATAAATTTTTTAATATCTCTTAATGATTCCAAGTCAAGCACTTGTCCAGCCATAACTTGGGTTGAAAAAGATGGATTAACAAAAAATAATATGAAAAAAAAAGTTACAATTCCTAACCCACCAATTTGAATAAGGAGCAACACTATACATTGACCCAAAAAAGTAAATTCGATACAAGGTACGGTAGTTAATCCACAAGTACACAAACATGTTGCTGAAGTAAATAAGGCATCTATCCACGAGATTACACCGGTATGGCAAAAGGGTAATTTAAGTAGTATTGTTCCGCATGCTATTGCTATTAAAGTAAACATAAATATTAATCGTGCAGGTGAAACGTGCGCCATAGAATGCGGCATATAATAAATTCCTTAGAAATGCTACATGTTACTTGTGTAAAAAGCACCGCCAACAGGTTGCAATAACAATTACTGTAAATAAGATTACAAGGAGATTGAAATAGCGGTCAATATATTGCTTAATCTGCTCACCCCAAAACCTAATACTTAGAGCTATCAAGAAGAATCTAGCTCCTCTTCCTATTAACGAAAAAATAATGAAAGGGACCACCGGCAATTTGCAAAAACCCGCGCTTAACGTTATCGCCTTATAGGGTAATGGGGTAAATCCTGCAATTAATACCGCCCATGATTCATACTGTTTATATTGATAAATGGCAAAATCAAATGTTTCTGGCTTAAACAATAATGACACCAATAATTTACCGCACGATTCCCAAATAGCAAATCCAATAAGATATCCCATCAACCCTCCCGCTACTGATGAAAAGGTTGCAATGGTAGCAAAGTAAAAAGAATTTAAACGATCTTCAATACAATACAAAATGAGCAACGGGTCAACGGGTACAAAAAAAATAGCTTCAATAAAAAACAATATCGCTAATAATGGTACTGCATATGCCGTATGCACCTGTTGGCCACACCAATGGTACATTCTCTTTAATGCAAACATAGCTATCTCCCTTTAATTTTTATAATAGCTGTTTTTTCAAAAATAGTTCCAATTGATCTATTGCTATTCGCTCTTGATTCATCGCATCGCGATAACGCACCGTTATCGAATTATCAGTTGGCGAATCAAAGTCATAGGTAAAGCAAAAAGGTGTCCCAATTTCATCATATCTTCTATAACGCTTGCCTATTGAGCCAGCCTCATCAAACTCAACCATAATTCCTGATTTTCTAATCGATTCATAAAGTGCATAGGTCGGCTCTACTTGTTTTTTAGTAAGCGGTAAAAACGCTGCCTTTATGGGAGCCATTGATGGTTTAAAGCGCAAAACAGTACGTTGCTCGCCCTCAATAGTTTCTTCTTGATATGCATCAAAAAGCATAGTCAAAAATATACGCCCTACGCCAGCTGATGTTTCTACTACGTACGGGATGATTGATTTTTTATCCGCTTCATCAAAATAAGAAAGGTCTTTACCAGAAAATGAACTATGCTGCATCAAATCAAAATCACCCCTATTTGCAATGCCTTCTAATTCTTTCCAGCCAAACGGAAATTGATATTCAATATCAGAGGTTCCTTGCGAATAGTGAGACAATTCTGTTTTTTCGTGAGCACGAATACGAATATGCTCAGCTTTCAACCCTAATACTTCAGTGTAAAATTTTTCACGCTCGTGGCACCAAAATGCAAAATCTGTAGCCGCCGTTTCAGGTTTACAAAACCATTCCATCTCCATCTGCTCAAATTCTCGTACACGAAAAAGAAACTGCTTGGGAGTAATTTCATTGCGAAATGCTTTACCAATTTGTGCAACACCAAAAGGAAGTTTCACGCGATTAGTTGAAATAATATTTTTAAAATTAATAAAAATAGACTGTGCCGTTTCAGGTCTCAAATAGGCATGCGTTGCATGTTCTGTTGAGGCCCCCACTTGTGTTTTAAACATTAAATTAAATTGACGAACGGGTGTCCATGCTTTTTTACCACAATGTGGGCACGGCTCATTAAGATCTAATTCATCAGCACGGTAGCGATGCTGACATGATAAGCAATCCACCATAGGATCTTGGAAATTCGAAATATGTCCAGAAGCTTCCCATACCGATTCAGGACCTAAAATAGATCCTTCAAACAATAATATTGGTGCTTTTGCTTCACTAACTGATTTAAGCCAAGCAGCTTTAATATTATTTTTTAATAACGTACCAATATAGCCAAAATCATAAACACCATTTAACCCACCATATATCTCAGCTGAAGGATAAACAAAACCTCGTCGCTTACACAACGCTACTATCTTATCAAGTGTTACTACTGTTGAAGATTCCATAAATCAATAACTCCTGCCAATAAAAATAAGCAAAATGTTTAAACAATAATGGTAATGATGAATTTGTCTTTTAGCAACCCTCTTATAATAAGGCTATTTCTATATTTATAATAAAAATAGTTTATTTTATTAAATTTAATGTTATATTATATTTGTAATTAAAACATTATCATGTATTTATTTTTTCTAGTCGAAAGTTACGTATGATCATATTATTCTTTTTTCTTCTGCTGCCTTTTAATTCATATGCTGGTTATTTTTTTAGAAACATTGATAAAAAATCACTTATTATCAAGATGATTGATCAAGATGATAATACTCTTGTTGATGGCCTGATCTTAGAACCCCGTTGCCAATTGGAACTTGACAATAGTTATATAATAGACAAAAAAATTAAGACATGCACCATGTGTATAAAAGGATCAGACGAGCAGTTTTTCAATCAAGAAATTACCATAAATCTTAAAAAAATTCTTGTTTATTCAGTTATAATGAATCTACAGAGCGCAGAATTTTCCAAGCAAATAAAAGAATATACTAGTCATTTAGAAAACCTTAAAACCAAATATTTTAATACCATACGTTTAAGAAATGCACAGTTAAATAATGGATATTTTATACGTAATATAGATACCAATGAAATTTGGCTATTATTACTTAATAATATAAATATGCATGCTTCTTTTCATTTGAAACCAAATGAAGAACTTTTTATTCCTGATTTTTTTTACCAACATGCTAAAATGGATCAATTAATATTTGCTATCCAGAGTGGTGTTATCATTATTGAAAGTATAAAAAATAAAAAGCCTGCTATTGATTCAGTAAGAGATCAAGATGAAGAACATCAATCACTCTCTGATCAGCTGAGGGCTCTAGTGGGCGGTAGTGATAGCGAAGAGGATGATAAGGTTAAAGAAGAGGAAACAAGAATCACATTCCCACATCCTTTTCAATTAGGTACATTAACCATTGATAAACCATCTTGGATTATTGCACACACTGTTTATAATATATGTCATGGTGTTTCACCATTTAAAATAGAAGATTATGAATCTAAAAATGCAAAAGATATTGAAATGATCGATGCAGCTAAAGATATGCGTGCATTTTTTAAAATGACCTTTTTAAATAAACCACGAAATAACGTGTATTATATATTAAGCAATCATAACTCAATTCCAGATCAAGAAAACGAGCACGCCAGTTCATCGGATTTACTACCACGCTTAAAAAAAGCTGTAAGCGATCCTGATCAAAGTATTACAAAATAAACTATTTCTTCGTGTTATTCTTCGATAATGTTGTGCAGTTCATACTTACCAGAATTGGCTAAAGCAGCAATTTGGATAACTCTTTTTTCATTTATTTTTTCTTGTTCGTCAACTCTTAATGGTAAATATCGCATAACAGGCTCTAGCTTAAATTCCTCCGTATCTAATTGCTCTACGTAGGCTAATAAAACTTCTACTTTGCTTTTTTTACCATTTTTTACGTCACATGAGTTATTATTCTTATTTTCTTTTTCTTTATTCATAGCAAAGCACACATTATGAAGTACTAGTAATAACAATAAAATCTTTTTCATACTATTCCTTTTAAAATGAATATTATAAATAATTATAAATAATATTATGATAAAATATTTTCAAAAATAAATACTTTTGTTGCCAAACAGCTATTGGTATTTCTATTTTTTAAATTTTCTATATTATTAACTTATTCTTTAACTTTTAAGTAAAGCAATTATTATAAGGTTTATAATGCATATTAATAAATTTGTTAAAACAACACTTATTGCTCTATTTGTAGCAGCCTTTATTATACTTTCTTATTTTGTATTTAAATTTAATAAAAACCAGCAAGAACTTTTAGAATTAGTAACTCACAAGAAAGAATTAAAGACAAGCGCACCAATCATAGAAAAATTAGTTTCAGCTCAACAATCGTGGAGTAATTTACAATCTAAAGTTAAAGATACCGTCGTACAAATATTTGCCCAAAAAGCGGTGATTGATTTATTGCAACCCAATAGAACACCAATTCAAGGACAAGGAACGGGGAGCGGCTTTTTCATAAACGATATGGGGGAAATTATTACCAATGCCCATGTGGTCGATCAATCGAAAGCGGTATGGATCCAAGTCCCTTCTCTGGGCAAACGGCAAATCGATGTTGATATTGTTGGCGTTAGCCCCGATAGAGATTTAGCTTTACTAAAAATAAAAGATGAAGAGTTAGAGGCATTTAAACAAGATCTCGGTGGTATCAAATTTTTACCGTTGGGTAATTCTGATTTTGTACATCGTGCTGACGAAATTATGACGCTGGGGTACCCATTAGGTCAACAAGGGCTAAAAAGTACTACTGGGGTTGTGAGTGGCCGCGAGCAAAATCTTATTCAAATTGATGCAGCAATCAATCCAGGCAATTCCGGTGGCCCTTCCCTTAATCTAAAAGGCGAAGTAATTGGTATTAATACCTTATATGCACCTGATGCTCAAAATGTTGGTTATATTATTCCTATTAATGAACTCAAAATTATTTTAGATGATTTGCGAAAATTTAAATTATTAAAAAGACCATATTTAGGCATCCTCTATAACAACGCAAGCGAAGCGCTCACTCAATTTCTTGGTAATCCATTACCAGGTGGGGTATACGTGGTGGAAGTATACAAAGATAGCCCATTGCATAAAGCAGGTATTCAAAAACGTGATATGATTTATGAAATTAATGGTCATCAATTAGATGTGTATGGCGAATTATTATGGAATGAAGATCGTATTTCTATTATTGATTATGTTTCGCAGCTTAAAATTGGCCAAGAAATTTCAATAGTTGCTTATAGGCAAGGAAAACGCATAGAAATTAAATTTATTTTTAATAATCCTCAACCATTACCGATCCATAAGATATATCCTGGTTATGAACCTATTGAATATGAAGTAGTTGCAGGTATGGTAGTACAACCATTAACAACTAACCATTTACCAATGCTCGTTAATATTGCACCAGGCCTTACCAAATATGCTGAAATGAAACATCAAATGGAACCTGCTTTAATTATTACTCATATTTTCCCTGATTCACAAGCACAACGATGCCGTTCATTAATGCCAGGCTCAGTATTATCTGAAATTAATGGCATGAAAGTTACTACGCTTGATTCGTTACGTACTGCATTATTTAAAAGTTTAGAAAGTGGTATCGTCTCTATTGAAACAACTGATTCAGTATTTGTGGTATTATCATTCAAAAAAATACTCGAAGAAGATCAACGCTTAGCAAAAGATTACTTCTATCCGCTTACACCAGGAGTCAAAGCATTAGTTGATGCAGTAGAAAAACAAAAAGCTAACACTAGCCCCGCAGTTAGTAACAATAAAGAGTTAGATTTGCAGACACCACTTAGATCCCTATTAACGATGTACTAATGAAAATAAATAAATGGTTACTAAAAGAAGATTGGATCAAGTAATTCTTGAACGATACCCACAATTCTCGAGAAATTACATACAAAGCCTTATAATGCAAGAAAAGGTAACGGTGAATGATAAAACCATTACCAAACCGGGAATCTTAATCAAAGAAGATGCGGTTATTACACTTGATACCCATGAACCTAAATATGTTTCTCGTGCAGGTTTTAAATTAGAAAAAGCATTAGAACATTTTAAGATCGATGTACATAATAAAATTGTTCTTGATGCAGGGCTTTCTACTGGCGGGTTTACCGATTGCTTATTACAATCTGGCGCCGCTAAAATCTATGGCATTGACGTTGGCTATGGGCAAGTGCATGAAAAGATTAGAAATGATCCGCGCGTAATTGTAATGGAACGCACTAATTTGCGCCATTTGGAATCCCTGCCAGAAAAGGTAGATGTGGTTACCTTAGATCTTTCTTTTATTTCCGTACTTAAGGTAATCCCTGCCATTAGTAACGTTTTAAAAGAACATGGACAACTGGTTATTCTTATTAAGCCACAATTTGAAGCAGCTAAGGGAGAAGTATCTAAAGGGGGCATTATTAAAGGACCCTGCTATTCATGAAAAGGTGGTGAATCATGTTATAAAAGGGGTCACTGAATATGGGTTTAATTTTCAAGGAGTTATCGAATCCCCCATTCTGGGCACAGAGGGAAATAAGGAGTTTTTAGCCTATTTTAGGTATAATTATTATTTTTTTATTGACAAATTGGATATAATTGATATATTAAGAACACCACTTATTTAAAGGAGTATTTATATGAAAAATCTAATTTCTAGATTATTTTTAGTTTCATCATTTGCCAATTTTATCGGCATCAGCAATGGAAGCACCTACGCAGGAACGTCAAACCATACACCACAATATCAAACTTATCAAGGGCAAGTTATCGACGCCCGTACTATTGGCTCTTTGGCCTTAGCACATCAAGCACCTGAGCATGATGCATTGGTCATAAAAAAATGGCGCGATGAGAATAAGGCTTTGCTCGTAGGATTAACTGATTTTACTTACAAAAATTCAGATTATAGAGCAGTATTTAATACTAATAAAATTTGATTTAAAAGAGCGTGGTATTGAAAGTAAATGCCCCTGGAGTTATATTTTTGAATTACCAACTGATGATAACTATTATGTACAAATAGCAGGCCCGGTACTCAGAGTTGGTAATATACGAGAACGCGCTCAAAATTTTAATGAAAAAAATATGGCAACTGAAAAACTTGATGCAACTGAAAAAACCCCAACATTTCAAACAGTAAGTAGATTTGCTAATTATTTACGGTATTTAGATCTTAACCAAAAATATAATTTTACTAGTTTCACTATCCCTGCAATTTATTTAGTTCCATTAGCGGAAAACCAAGATAAAACTCAATATTCAGATAACAACTGTTTTGTAGTACAGCAAACGTTTCCTGCAACTGCAGTAGCCATACATGAACATAAAGATCGTATGCAAGATGTTGATGGGAAATCATTTAAGGAACTATTGATGGCAATTGATCAAATACCCCTCTGGGATATTTGAAAACTTATACATTGACGAAAATGATAATCTTTTTGTATCAAATATTGAACAAGGTTGCAATGCAAATCCTGATTATTTTCTCAATAAAAGTGCTCATATGTACAACCATTTAATTTTATGCGGATTTGAAGGACTTTATGGTCTTTGTTCTGAAAATAAAGAACTACAACATCAAGTTCAACAATATATCGCAGATAAGGTTACTTTAGCAGAATCTTCTCACAATATTGAAGATCAGCAAAAAAGACTTAAAGAGGTAGTTGGATTAAATCAATAATTAATAATCGTTCACTTTTTGTAACATTAAAAGGCACTCTTACATTATAAAAGAGTGCCTTTTTTTTGCAGATTTTTTTGGTATTTTTTGTGATAAAAAGTATACTAAATAACACAAAAATGCGCCCGTAGCTCAACGGATAGAGCGCCGGACTTCGAATCCGTAGGTTGTAGGTTCGATTCCTACCGGGCGCACCAGTCATTTCTGAAGGAAATGCCTGGCAGGCCAGTTTCTTAAATGATTTATAATAAAATGAACATAGATTGCCTTCATGCTGATAAACTAGCAAGGGGGGTGGTAATGTATCCGCCGAAGTTTTTAACGAAGGCTGTATCCATTAATACTATAAATCCATTGTATATATTTAAGCGCCCGTAGCTCAGGTGGATAGAGCGATAGATTCCTAATCTGTAGGCCACAGGTTCAAATCCTGTCGGGCGCACCAGGCATTTCTGAAGGAAATGACTGGCAGGCCACAAACTTATTAATAAACAGTCCTTCATGCAACCTGTCCGTCGTATCTCAGTTATACTTCAACGTTACTCCATCGCAAGCGAAGTCGGAAGGAGGATTGAAGATAATTTTATTTCTGTTATACTTAAGAATAATGGAGGAAAATTACAATGAGAAATATTATTAAGCTATCTATATTTATATTACTTTTTTCGGGCATTATAACTGGATCAGCAGCCAGCAATCCTTTAGGATTTAATCCCCGTCAATTCTTCAATAATGTTATAAATCCCCAACCAATACCTACCCCCACTCTTTCAACCAATACTTTTTCATTTTCTAATATTACTAAAGGGATAATCGGAGGAACCATAGCATTATATGGCTTATATGCCCTTAAGCACTATTATAATTTACATAAGATCGATAATTGGCTTACCAATTCATCTCCGATAGTAAAAAATAATAACGATTTCCGTTTTTCAGGCTGGCTACAAGATACATATAAGGATGCTTCTTCACTTTATTTCTATGCGCCTAAGGTCAAAGAAGCATTAGGAAAACAACTCAGCAGTAAAGAATTTCAATTCAAAAAGATCGAAGATGTTAAAAATCAAATTAACAAAGAAATAAGAGCTGTTGAAAATGATTTAGAATATCTAACAAATTTAACGAATTTTCCCCATTTATTATTGGTAGCGGCAAATAATAAACTGGGCTTTTTTGATGTTGATAATGATTGCTTATCTAATAAAATTCTTGTTCATTGTAATCAAAGCACACAATATTTTGAACCATTACAATACTTTGAATCATTAATCGATAATGTAAAAACCTATCTTGAAGAAAATATGGGAATTATCGATAGAATACTGTATAGGCCTATAAACATTGAAAATAATAACAATAATGTTTATAGTACACAGTCACAAGAGGCTACAGCAGCTCGTCCAAAAGAAAAAGAGAAAGAGTACGAAAATAAAGAACATCCTGATTATACGTTTATAAAAAATATTAAGTATACCTATACTTCTTCTTTCTGGCCGTTGATATCAACCAAATATGCTACACAAATGTATTATAAAACATTGCGCCGCTATCTACGATTGCTTGTTTTAAAAGATATTGTAAGTAATTTTGGAGAAAAATAATGATTAGAAATATTAAATTGGCACATAAATTTATAGTACTAATAAGTTGTTTATCAATGCTCGCACCGTTACAAGCAAATAGAACTGATACTATTATTAGAGCAGGTTTAGGATTAGGCGCTGTTTTTTTTACCGCTTCTGCAATCGCATTATTTCGTTATGGCAATGCATTGGAGCAGCCTATAAATGATATTTATTATCAAGCTTCGAGTAACTCCCATAACGCAACCAATGCATTTATGGGCCAAGAACAAAATGCTGGCCGTCCAATGGATTGGACACTTATATCTCCTATGGTGGGAACAATTTATTCAGAAAGTGAGAAGAAAAATGCTAAAATTTTCTATAAAAAAAGGCTGTGTAATTTGTGACTTATAGGAGCAATTGCAGGCGCAGCAGTTTGTAGCTGTTTAACCCTTGTAGAATTAACTGATCTTTGCAAAAATTACTAAAACTATCAATATGCCATAGATATAAACTATGGGTATAGCCCAATTACTTGCCTAACCAACCCTAAAAAACGTACACTAATAAAGGATTTATATAACATATGAGGTGGTTTTATGGGATTTACGTTAAAAGCTGTTGCTCAATTAAAGAAACGAAAATACAAATATAAAAAATCACTTTTTATAATCCCCTACTTTTTTACTTTTGCTAATGCCCTTTTTGGCTTTCTTTCAGTAATTGCCGCCCTAAAAGGAAATTTTATCCTAGCTGCTTCGTATATAGGGCTGGCTGCCTGCATGGATTGTTTTGATGGCAGATTAGCGCGCGCATTGGGATCATGCAGTTACTTGGGAGCAGAACTTGACGGCTTGTGTGATGCCATATCATTTTGCTGCGCACCGCCTATTTTACTGTATTGTTTTTATCAAGATATTTTTGGCGTTATTGGCGTTGCTATTTTAGGAATGTATTTATGTGCAGGTTTGTTTCGACTTGCTAAATTTAATACTACTCCTGCCGCATATTATGGTTATTTTTCAGGGTTATCTACCCCCGTTTCAGCATTCTTTTTGGCATCGCTTATTGTATATTATGATTGGATGAAAATTCATTATATGAATTGGCTGTTGCACCCAACCAGTATGTGTATTGTTGTGCTTATTTTATCATTGTTGATGATTTCAACTATTCCGTTTCCCTCATTTAAGAACTATAAAATTGATCCCTATGTAGCACCTTTTTATCTGGTGTTATTCGGGTTAATAATAACTATTTGCTGGAAACTGCATATGCCCACCATATTTCTCATATTATTAGGATATATACTCATTTCCTTATTGCATTGGGCCTACTCTCAGGGCAAACAGTACTTTCACTTTTAATTATTTCTGCCATAAACTGCTTAATTTTAATATTTTAAATTCATCGATAATCTGAATAGATTTTCCTTTACTATCAAGCCGCTCTAATTGTTTTTTTTGATGAAATATATCCTTTAATTGGCTATATGAATTGATTCCTTTAAACACTTCCGCTAAAGATACTTCGTGTACTTTACCAAAACCTGCATTGTACGCACGTGCTTCAATAAGCTTATTATTCACTATATCTGAGACAATCATTACATGCCCTGGTATCCATAAAACATCACCCTCAGCAATTGAATCGTTATTATTAAGGGCCTGAAGATTTTTTTTAATAGTAGTAGAATTTTTAAAGAAATAGGGCAGTCCAGCAATTTGCGCTGCTCGCACCATAAGACCAGTACAATCAAACCCTGTTTTTGGAGACTCTTTTAACTCAGGTCGCCTATAAAACAATTTTTTTTGCAGATCATTTGAATGCTGTAAGGTGAAAGTATTATTTTTACAGGTAGTCGTAAAACTACATCCTCCCCATACATAGGGAATTATACCCGTCGTATGGGCCCATCGTTTTAATAATGCTACATACGTTTCAATTTTTTTATTATTAGTTATCCTTTTACTTTCATCAAGACATAGATGGCGTGGGATGCAAACGCTCGCCAGTGCATTCGTTTTGTTATTAAATACATATGCGCAATAATTGGTACGGTTATTTTTATTCTTAGCAAGCGCAAAACGCGTTCCAACTGAAAAATATTGCTTTGTTACATCATCATAAAAAGGCTCTATGAGAACTACCGTTGGTTTACTTGCTTGTTTTTGAGGATAATTATAATCGATGTAGTCAGGAAACTGCTCTACCTTCATTCCCAAAGATTCTAATGCGCTGATCGTAATAAAATTTTTTTTAAGCGCCCAGTAGGTATCGTTCTTTTCATCATTTTTTTCCGATTCAAAGTAAACTGAGGCGATTTGAATCAATACTTCGTCTCCCTTTTGCTCTAAAATAGTAACTCGTTCATTAAAAAGAAGCTGATGAACGCGCAAACAATCTGCTATATTTTTGCTAAATAACGGTAAATTATTATAAAGCTGCGCAACAGATTCTGTTGAATATTTTTTGGCTAATGCATCCCCTACCAGATCCACGACGGGTACAATACAATATGCAGCTTCTTTAGCAATTACCGATGTTAAAGAAAATGCCATTATTAGAGCAATAATAAATTTCATAATTTAACTCCTTGGCAATTAAAATATTGCAATATAATTTATTATTGACTATTGGAAAGTATTTTTTCAAGAAATTTGAAATGATTTTCTTTTTGGCAATCATATACGGCAAAAAATAGGGCTTATTTTATAGCATCTATTAATTATTGATTATTAGAAATAAAAATATATATACTTAAGAACGAAATTTGTGCTCTTGCTAGACAGGATTATACTAGTTTTACTTTGCTAGTAATAATTTTAAAAAAAGTGAATGCATATGGCTATGATAAAAAAATGTTCTTTTTTTATGCTCTTCTTTTTAATGAATACCACATCTGCTCAACAATGGGCATGGCTGTACACTAAAAAATTTTCGTCAATTGAAACGCGTAATAATCAAAAAAGAAACCATCTTCTGCTTGCAAAAGAAGATACCCCCTTTTTTTCGCAAATGATTTTTTCTTGGAATAGCGTTAAACCAGCACAGGGTCATTTTACCTTTTACGCCCAAGTACGTGATGCTAAAACACGTGAGTGGCATATCTGGCACAAGATGATTGAATGGGGCAACAACATTCAAAAATCGTATTTACATAAAGGGCCGGTTACCCAATACTCCCATGTGCGGTTAGAAGTGCCAAAAGATGTGCTTGCTGATGGCGTACGTATTAAAATTGTTCCCAATAATCAAGCTGATTTATCAGCAATGAAATCACTTTCAGTAACGCTCGCAAATTTTAATACCTTTAATCAGCAGAGTCAGCACTATTATAACCACCCCTCATTGTTTATTAATAATATTCCGCAACGATCGCAAATGATCTTAGAACACCCAAGAGCCGAGCATATGTGCTCACCAACATCGTTATCTATGCTTATTAGTTATTTAAAAAAATACCATATAAATCCGTTGGAATTTGCCTTAAATGTATATGATGAAGGGCTTGATTCATTCGGCAGCTGGCCATTTAATATAGCACAAGCATATCAAGCCTGTGAGGGGAAATTATTATTTTATGTAACGCGCCTTAATTCCTTTGATGATTTATATACTAAATTGAAGCAATCGATTCCCGTTGTTGTCAGTGTACGCGGTCCCTTAGAAGGGGCGCCACGGGAATTTAAAAATGGACATCTTATATTAGTTATTGGTTGGGATAAAGAAAAACAACGAATAATGTGCCATGATCCTGCTTTTGATGCTAATCAACTGGTACTTACTTCATATGATATAAATTCTTTTTGCAAGGCCTGGGCGCGGTCACACCATTTAGCATATATTGCCGAACCAAGGTGAATTATAGTACACAGGAATTAAATGAATACCTTAAAAACAGGAGATATCTTTATGAATAAAAAATACCTAGTAATCAGCACCTTCCTCTACTTTACTATTTTTACCTTTGCACCGATGGAATCTGCTACTATTTGCCGCCGCAAACCAGTTGAAGATGAATACAATAACGCTATAAACCAATTACAAAAGCACCTTGAAGAAACATCGTTAACCGTTATGGATCGTAATAATCTCATTAACAAATTAAAGGGATATTTCTGCCCAGATAGGCCCCACACTGATATTTTTTTAAAAAACCCAACTGCAGCGCAAATGTATAGCTCAATTATAAAATCATATAATCAATTATTACAGGCGCAAAAAAGCAACGCTAAAAATAATGGGGTAGCTCGAAAATTTGCCGAACACGCCGTTGGTAAAATAATATTATTTTGTTCACCTCGTAAAAAATAAAGAATTATTAAAAATATTGAATTAACCAAAATCAAGCTGTTATTATTATTAATAGTAAAATTATAACCAATTTTTTTTAAAGGAGTTGTTCATATGGAAAAGAAATTGTTAATGGTTTTTGCCGTTGCATTATGCATTTCATCAGCAGACGCTGCTACGGTATATATGCAAAGAAAAAATCCTAGTATGAAAATGCAAGCGCAGCCAAAAGGCGCGGCACCATCGAAGTCTCAAATGGTATTGGATAGCGTTGCAGACATTTACGATAATACCATTGAAGGTCTTTTTATGAAAATTCAAACGCTTGAAAAACAGGGTTTTCCTATAAGCACCGCTGATTTTAAGAAGTTAACTCTAGACCTCAAAAATCTAAGAGGCGCAAAAGCCCTTCTTGGAGTTGGTGGAAATTTAAGTCCGCATTCAAAACCAATATTTGATATAGTTTATAGCGCTGTACAACATATTAAAAAAATGCCTAAATTAGATCAACAAGCTATGGCAAAAGCAATCGAAGAATTAACTTACATTGCACAAGGGATCATTTCTGAACATTATGTTTCTACTAATGCAGAAGCAGGCCGAATCGCACTTAAAGGCAAATAAAATATTTAGTTAAATAGAAAAAGGAGCTTGTTAAAAAGCTCCTTTTTCTATTTAAAATTCTAATAAAATTTCGAAAGAAAATAAGTCATGAAAAAATTATTATTAGCCTTATGCGTATCATTTGGAATAGCATCGTTTATTTATGCAGATTCTATACAACGCGAACAAGCATTAATGCACGTAAAACAGATTTATGGTAGCACTTTACAATCTGCGCAAACGACCCCGATTACCAATAAACGTTCATTAATCAACGCTCTGAATGATTTGGCAAAAGGTTTGCCAACTAAAAGTTCCGAAAAGCTTTATACCATTGTTTATAATGCTTATAAACAAATTAAATATTATACGCCGGTTTTAAAACCTAATGAAGGCGATGCACGCGCTCAACAGCTTATTGATTCAGTAATTGGGGAAATTTCAGGTAGAGACTGATTAATTCTGTTAACTTTTCAAAATTCAATGTTTAGCTCAAAGCTAAAAAAAGCCTGGATCACCACGTTCGCTACGCTCCTCGTGACGACGGGAGGTGGGAAAAATCGTTGTTGATCGAAGCAATCCATTAATGCGGTATTTTCATTTTATTAATGGATTCCCACCCCAGCCTATGCTAAAAGCTTCGGCGGGTCGGGATGACAATGGGCAAAAATATGTCATGGCGAGCTTGCGTGGCCATCCATGATTAAGTTAAATTCCTTTTTTTATAATCCCTTCTGCTTCAATTGCCATAGCAAATCAAATGCTTTTTTGGGCGATAACTCATTAATATCAATACTATCAATCAACTTCTGCACTTCTTCTAAGTTATTTATCTTTTGAGTAAGTTCATCAATCTTTTTTTGGGAGGTAACATTAGAAGATTCCATTGCCGCAGGCAGTACCGTAATCTCATTTTGTTGCAAGGTATGCAAAATTTGTTCTGCACGCTCGATAATGGAAACTGGCAGATCTGCTAATTTGGCAACTTCAATACCAAAACTACCATCAGCAATCCCTTCTATGATTTTATATAGAAAAACAATCTTATTATCGATTTTTTTACTTGCCGCATAATAGCAGGTAATCCCCGCAAATTGATTTTTAAGCGCTGTTAATTCATGATAATGGGTGGCAAATAAGCACAGCGCTTTTACCTGCGTATATAAATATTCAATAACCCCTTGCGCTAATGCTAACCCATCAAAGGTACTGGTACCGCGTCCCACTTCATCTAAGATAATAAGGCTCCGCTCATTGGCTTGCGTGCAAATATGCGCCGTTTCTTCCATCTCAACTAAGAAAGTACTTTTACCCTCTGCAACGTTATCACCAGCGCCAATGCGCGTAAAAATCTTATCCCGAATACAAATGGATGCTTTTTGTGCTGGCACAAATGATCCAATCTGTGCCATAAGCGTGATAAGAGCAACTTGACGCATATAGGTAGATTTACCCCCCATATTAGGGCCGGTAATAATAAATAAATACTGCTTATCATTTAATATCGTATCATTAGGAATAAAACGATGCGCTAAGTGAGCAGCAATAATGGGATGTTTTCCTTGATGAATAGTAATTTCCTGAGATTCATTAAAATCTGGCCTACAATATCCGTTATTATAGGCAACCACTGATAAGCCAAATAATGCATCTAAATGAGCAAGCGCTGCGGCCATTTTACGCAATTCAGCACCATACTTTAATACTTCCCGTTTAACTGACTCAAAAATCTCTTTTTCTAACTGTTGAATTTGAGAACGAGCTAATAATAAATCCGCTTCTATAGTTTTAAGATGGATAGTAGTAAATCGATCTTTACCTACTAATGATTGGGATCGAATAAAGTAATCAGGAACCAAATGACTATTTGCTTTAGTGATTTCTATGTAATAACCGTATAATTGATTGTAGCGAATTTTTAATGAATTAATTCCTGTTTTTTGTTGTTCTTGTTGCTCATATTCATTCAAAATAACAGTACTCTGCTCTACTAGTAACCGTATCTGGTCAAGTCGCTCATCAAAACCCGTTTTTATGACCCATTCCTGCATCATATCGCAATTAAGCGCGCGTTCTAAAAGCGCTTGTAATCCAGAAAAATTACCCAATTGACTATAAATACGTTTCATCAATGAGCTTGAACGCATATTCAACATCGATTGTAATGATGGTAATAAGGATAATGCCCGTTGCAATGTATTAAAATCTATAAGAGATGCTCGTTTTAATAGCAACCGTCCTACTACGCGTTCTAGATCACCAATACTCGATAATAATTTTTTAAGTTGATGACTCAAACTAATATCAGTTACCAATTCCTGTACCATTTCTTGACGCGCACCAATAGCATCTTTATATATGAGTGGCCGCATGATCCATTTTTTTATCATACGCGAGCCCATTGGCGTAGCTGCATAATCAAGTTGTTCATACAGTGTATTTTTACGTGAGCCATCTTGCATATTTTGTATTAATTCTAAATTACGCTGAGTAGCCCAATCCATAATAAGAAAATCTTCTGGGTTATAGAATTGAATATGGTTAAAATGTGCAAGCGCTTGTTCTTGGTTCTTTTTTAGATATGAGTACAGTAAACTCATAGAAGAACGAATAGGCGCATAATTAGTAAGTTGTTGTTGGGTTTCTGAAGAAAATCGCGCTTGAATCCACTCTGATTCAAAAGTACCATTAAACAAATCCAAAGCTATTGGCGTTACAAAATAGCCTTTTTTTGAAAATGATGATTGAAATTCGTTTGCAGATTGGCAAGGGATTAAAATTTCATCGGGTAAAAAGCGTGCCAACTCTGCATCAAGAATTTTATCGGCACCGCGTTGAATAACGGTAGCATGCAATTGCGCCGTCATAATTTCTGCAAAAAGCAAGCCCAGTGATTGTTGCGTCGGGAAAAATGAAAATAGGTAAGAAGCTGATTTCTCATCAAGTAGTTTTGAATCAGTTAACGTTCCAGGAGTAAATACCTGTTCCACACCACGCTCCACCACCCTACCCGGCGTAGCTGGTTCTAGTTGATTACATAACGCTACTTTAAATCCACCCTTCACCAATTTAGCAATATAATGTTCTATAGTATGAACTGGCACGCCACATAAGGGGATGGGCTCGCCATTTATTTTTCCTCGTGCCGTTAACGTTATAGCCAAAAAAGCTGAAGCCTTTTTAGCATCTTCATAAAAAAGCTCATAAAAATCACCTACCTGAAATAATAATAAAGCATCAGGAAATTGGCTTTTTATAGTAGCATATTGTTGCATTAAGGGGGTGGTTGGTTGTGTTTCGGGATTCATTTTTTAATCTATATGGCTTTCAATTTATTCACTGGATCCTTACGTTCCGTCTCCGTCAAAACTCCGCCGGACACGCACTTGCTGTTACGGAAATCCGGCGTAGCCGTGGCGAAGTCGGACGCAAGTTCCTCAGGATGACACATGAAGTAAAATGTCATCTTGAGCGATAGCGTAAAGATCCAGTTATAAAATTACCTTATTAATGAACTGCTTCGACGAGCCATGTCCGCCGAAGCTCGGCGAGCGAAGGCTGGATCGCAACGACATCATTTTGAATGTACATAATTTATTTTGCTTTGCGTAAATTTTATAGCATTTTAATCAAAAATACAATTATGAGTCCTATAATCCAATTACCATTTCTCAGTCATTAATGAAACACCATAAATTACTAGTAAGCCACTCATAAAGGCCGGAACCATGGCATATATTGGCATAGTAGTAATAAACGGATTGATAAAATTCCATACAGCAGAAATAACTGCCCCGGTAATAATACCGGCGATAGCACCATATTTATTAATTCTTTTTGAATACACCGATAAGATCATCAATGGCCCGAAAGAAGCTCCTAACCCTGCCCATGCATATTTAACTAATGCCATAATGGTACTTTGTTCATTAGAAGCAATAGCAAAACCAACTATACCAGCGGCGCATAATGAGAATCTAAACACTCTTAATATTTGCGAGGGCTTAGCTTGCTTACAAAAAATATTTTTATAAAAATCATTTGAAATAATACTGGCAAGCACTAGTAATTGTGAATCAACCGTAGAAATAGTTGCCGCTAGAATAGCACATAAAATAACACCAGCAAGCCAGGGATTAAAAAGCTCTTTTGTCATTTGAATAAAAATAAATTCTGGTTTTGCAAGGCCAGTACTAAAATACGCAATACCAACTAACCCTACGGCAACTGCTGCAAAAGTAGCTAAAAATTGCCAGGTAAGCCCTACGTATTTTGCTTTATGAAGGCTTTCAGCATCGGAAGATCCCATAAATTTAGTTAAAATATGGGGCATACCCATATACCCTAAGCACCATGCAAATTGATTTAACAATATTGAAAGAACTCCAACTATGGAGAAATCCGGTACTAAAGCAAGCGATATATGGTCAGCAGCTGCGCTTTGAATAATAGCAGACGCTCCTCCCACCGTAAAAAATGCATATATTGGTACCAATAGCAACATCGCTAATAAAAAAATTCCTTGAAACAGATCAAGCCACGCAACAGAAACAAACCCACCCAATATCGTATACGTAGTAATTACCCCTAATGCTAATGCTATACCAATATGATAATTAAGATTAAAGGCCGCCTGCAACACGTATCCAATACCCTTTAATCCTACCGATAAGTAAATGGTAAAATAAAAAAAGGAAATAAGTGCTGCAATAATGATAAGAATTCCTGAGGTATCATGAAAGCGGTTATTAAAATAAGACGCTAAAGTAAGCGCGTTATATTCCTCAGAACTTTTGCGCAATGGTTTTGCAATAAAATGCCACGCCATGAACATACCAACCAATAAGCCGATAGGTATCCATATTTCTTTGGCTCCGCACATATATACTGCTGCCGGCAACCCCATAAATAACCAATCGCTCATATCAGCTGCATGCGCTGAGAGTGCCGTTAAAAACCAATGCGTTGAGCGCCCACCCAATAATAAATCAGCTGACTGTTCTGTTACTTTCTTAAGCCCATGAGCTTTGATTGAAGAAATAAAACCGATCATAAAGACGGCTAACAAATACACGCAAAAAACTATTACAAATTGATAATACATAAAATACCTTATTACTTATTTTTATGATTTTAGAATATGTTAATTAACCAATAACATTG
This sequence comes from Candidatus Babeliales bacterium, assembly GCA_963722075.1. GTDB lineage: Bacteria > Babelota > Babeliae > Babelales > JANWKD01 > CAVRJM01. The sequence continues at coordinate 514,255 of CAVRJM010000001.1, forward strand.
CAAATCAAATTAAGATTGAATTGTACCCTTTACGGGATATAGAGAGAAAAGTAGCTGCATTAATTTATTCATAACTATACTATTTTATGATATTATTGAAGTATAATCACTATAAAAAGTCCTTCAAAAAATAACAAGTGAAAAATGAATATAGTTAAAAAACCAATACTGGGTATTATACTTCTTTGCTCTACCATACAGCTGGTATATACCTATTGGTTTTTGTATGACCAAAATAAGATTCAAACGGAGATGGTACCCATGGTAGACCAGCCTCATAACAGTATTCTTAGCTTCTTGTATACCACCAAAGCAGGCCAATTAATTCGGTATGGGCTAACTAAAAAATGGTTTAGTATTGCTGCAGGCATCTATTGTGACCAATCAATTAGCAAGCATCATATACCATCTTTTATAGAAACTCATAATATCAACATGAATGAAGCTATATTACAACCGCAGGAATTTAATACGTTTAATGAGTTTTTTACCCGCCGTTTAAAAGAACATGCCCGCCCGATTGATTCAGATACTCATTCAATTATCTCCCCCGCTGATGGCAATATTCTTGTTTTTCATCATTGTTCTACTCGAGCAACCTTCCCTATTAAGAGCGTTACCTTTAATTTAGAACAATTCTTAGATAATAAACAATTAGCCCAAGAATTTGCTAATGGCACGGTAGTAATTATTCGCATCTCTCCACAGGATTATCATCGTTTTCATTTTCCATGCACTTGCTTACCAGCAGCCCCGCAAAAAATTAATGGGAAATTTGAATCGGTTAATCCTATTGCTTACTATACAGGTATCCAACCACTCACTGAAAACGAACGGCGGCTATATACATTAAAAAAGGATGATTTTGATAATATTCTTATGGTTAGTGTTGGCGCATTATGCGTGGGAAAAATTATTGAAACCTATCAACCTAATACGCGCTATGAAAAAGGTGCTGAATCAGGTTATTTTAGCTTTGGCGGTTCAACTATTGTGCTTATTTTTAAACAAGGCTCGGTAGAAATTGATAAGCATATTATTACTCATTCTCAGCAAAACAAAGAAACACCCATTAAAATGGGGCAAAAAATTGGTATATTCTCACAAAAAAACTAATTCTTGATTTTATAATCTCCCTTTTTTTAATTTACTACTAAATTAAAAAAGGATATATAATATGAAATATATAAAATATATAGTTTTTCTTGTAGCATTCAATAGTTATGGCGCTGATGGTTTAGAAACAGAGCTCGTTGCGCTTCAAAAAAATTTAATCAAGCTTAAAAATAGTTTTCCACCCCCCCGTCCACGCAGTGCTAGAGAAAAAGCACAAACAAAGGCAGTAATAGATAAAGCACTAAAAGAAGCAGATGATATATTAAACACGCTGGCACAATTAACTCCATTACCGCAGCCTCAACAGAGAGCTCAACGTACTCCCCGCCGTAAACCAAGAGGACCATTACCTACACCACCGCCACCCGCAATAACATCCCTTGAAACACCAATTTATGAAACACCGATAACCACACCGCTCGAAGAAAAAAAACAGTTTATATGGGGCCACGAAGAAACAACAGAAGCATCACAAGAAGAGTCTCTGCAAGAACATTTAAAAAATGAATTAGATAAACGAATGAATTATTTAGGAAGTAGTGTAAATTTAATGGACGAAGAAGGTGTTAGATATTTTAATGAAGTAAGTAAAAAAGATAAAGAAATGGAAGAACAAAAACAAAAAGACTTACAAGATAGAATTGCACGTGCTAATGCGCTTGGTCGCGGTTTAGAAACCGGTGCAGAAAAGATGAAATTAGAATTAGAAAAAAAAGAAGCTCAGGAAAAGCTGAAACAATCCAATAAAAGAATACAAGATTTAAGTGCTTCTATTGATTTAACGAATAGTATTATGAGGGAGGAATCAGAATGGGAAGAAACACCACCCGGTCAAGAATTTGCTGAAGAAGAATTAGCAGGAGAGCAATATCAATTAGAAAAGCAAAAGAAAAAAGCATATGGTGGCAAAAAATAATTTAAGCAGCTGTATCTTTTACTGGATTCAGAAAATCATGCTTCTTTAATGATTCAATCAACGAGAATGATGAAATCTCATGCCCCAGCTGCGCACGTAAGGTTTGAACTTCGGCATATAAAAATTGTTTAATATGAGATTGTTCCAGCGTGTTAAGCTTCGTTTCAAGCAATTGGGCAAATTCATTAACTATCGCTGATATTCTTGAAATAATTGTCCGCATTCGTTCAACTTCTAAGGCATTAGTATGAACCGAAATTGTATACTCCATATATCCCAATACTTTTTCTATATGCTGCACAAATAAATTCCAATAGCCAGTAAGATCATGGCATGCCATCTTTTCTGTTGCATGACTAGATACTTCAGTAGGCGAATTAACCGTAATAGCCACATTGGCAAGTAACGGATTAGTAGGTAATTGAATTGCTCTACCTTCAAGCTGCGCTGCATTATATTCTATAAAATTAAAAATAGTCACCAGATCAACATGAGTGGTTATATACCATTCAAGGTTATTCTTATGGAACAAACTTGAGTATGTTCGATCAGCAATCCCCTCAAGACGATTGATATATCTGGAAATGGGGCCTAAAGAATTATTCATGAGATTAAACATTGCAGCGACGGTTACGCCCACCAAAAAAGTATGCATGTTTGCCATCATTTGCTGCTTAAACCAACCTACAAATGGAATACCATCAATAAAGGAACCTTCTGTCTGTGCTTTTTGTACAAGTGAATACATACACGCGCGAAAAAGTTGTACATCATCAGCGGTTATGTAACCAGGGCCTGCAATGGCAATGGGAGCTGCATATAACAATTTATATCCTGCCCAACCAAGTGCGGCAGCTATCCCAGTAATGGCAGCACCTTTGGTGATCCGTTGATAGATAAGATGATTATATAATTCTTTTTTTACTGCTTCTTGCGCAGTAATAATATTGGTAAGATTTATTCTGGTAATTTCATCATGAGAATAAACAGACGTTACAAATAGAGATAAAAAAAGAAAAATAACCTTCAATTTCATAAAATACTATTCTTTCAACATAATCGGACAAAAATAATAATACTAGATTAAAGGAAATTCTTCTTTTTGACAAATTAGTTACTATTTTCAAGAGCCTTTGCAATACCGCATAATTTCAAAATGAAATTAATTTAATGTTGTAAACATCATCTTATTGAATTTTTACAGGAACGCTTAATAACCCAGCAGCCCAAAGAGGTACTGTTATATTTCTATCAAAATAATTATTTCTTAAATACCAACCCAAAGCAACAGCACTCGTTACGTAAAACCCATAGGCCGGATAAGAATTAAATACTTTCTTAAGCGAATATAAACCAGGTTTTATAAGAGGTTTCATATAATAGGTATATTTTTGTTTTATGAATTTTGAACATCTTGATGGTTTATTGCCTACTGCTCCTTCATGGGCTTCAAAATCAAAAAGTGGTTCATCATAATCAAAAATATAATTATTTAAACTACAAGTAACAATTGTTTTAGAATGTTCTAAAGCCAACTTGTTTGTTAACAATTTACTCAATTCATCCTCAGCAAAATCAATAGTTCCCGAATCATATCCACCATCTTGCAAATCTTTTATCTCTTTCTTTTTTTGAACTATCTGTTTTTCAATATCCTTGATACGGTCAGGAATCATTTCCAATAATCGTTTTTGTAAATGTGGAATTCCGACCCCCTTTAACTTTTGATTGTCAGTTAAATTTGAATGGCTATTTGAAGAGCTTGCCTGCTCACTTCCAGATTGGTCTTGATCAGTTTGGGAAGTAAGGTCAACTTCTTGTATTTTTTGTTCATCATCGGTAGATGATTCTTTCTCCTTCCCTTTTCCTTTTTCGCCCGATAAACTCACAATATTATTCCTAATAGTTAAAGAAGAGGTATCCCTATCAATTTCATATATTTCTTTATCAGGTTCAATTGGGGGGATATGGTTGGCTTCTCTCTCTGCAAGGCCAGTTGCTTCATTAATTAATGATCCCAATTGAGCAGCAGTAAACCCACAGGTATAATAATAAGCTAATTTGGGTAATAATTCATAAGCGCTCTTATACATTATACGTGAACGCGCTTGCGACTTTAAAATTTTCAATCGTGTTTTAGGCCCGGGTAGTCCAAATTTAACTAATTCTAACCTGCCTTCGCGAAATAACGCAGGATCAATTCGAGCTAAATAATTAGTTGCAAAAAAAAGATGTACTTTAGGCGATAATCGATGTGGTATAGCATCCAAAAAGTTATTTATTCCATTATGATTATGCAAAGCAGATTGGTTATCACGCGAACCCAATGAATCGGCTTCATCTATTAAAACGAGAGTATCGCCTTTTTCTTCCGCTAAATGATTTAGTTCTTTAAATATATCATCAAAAGCAACGCTATCGGAGCCAACAAAAATTTTAGTGGTAAAATCATTACCTTTTAACGCAACAAAGGGGATTTGTAAACGCCCAGCAATTTTTTCTGCTACGGTAGTTTTTCCAGTTCCCGGCAAACCATAGGCCATTATTCCAGGGGGAAGATCATGACCAAAATCCTGATATTTACTATCATTTCTTTCCTTATACACTTGCCATAATGTCTTAGGTTTTTGTATACGGTTCTCTAACATAAGAAACCAACGCAGTGCGCCCTCGGAAGGAATAGCAAAAGTAGTATCCTGTTTTGGAATATACCAATCCTTAACTTTAGTTTTATATCCTTCACTTACTTCCATTAGTTTCTTTATGGAGTATTGCAATATTGCAGTCGATCCAACTTGAATAGTCTGTTGTTTCAAAATATCAAATAAAGAAATTCCCGTATTTACTGTTGAATAAGTAAACAAATCACGCACAGTCATAGCAACAGGCGAATAAAGTGTTAAATCTGGTTTTTTAGCAATATCTTTCTGAAAAGAACTGTAATCCATTGCATAAGATAACGGCTGATTGCATAACTGAATACAGAATATAAGAAGAAAAAATCTATTAATTATTTTTTTAGTCATAACAACCTAATTTTGTATATAATGATTATTAAAATAATATTGCGGAATTCTTTCTTTTTGTCCAGAAGAAATAAAAAATAATATCATTACAAACAAAAATTATTTGCAATAATTTTTCAAAAGTTAATTTATTAAATGAGTGCTTTTTTCAGATATTTACCCGTATGGCTCTTTTTATTTTTACTGATTTCTTGTGGAGTTCCTTGTGCAATCACATATCCACCTTCATCACCGCCTTCTGGCCCTAAATCAATAATATAAACAGCAACTTTTAATACATCGAGGTTATGTTCAATAATAATCATCGAATTGCCTTTATCGATTAATCGATTTAAAACGATAAGTAATTTCTCGATATCATTGGTATGTAATCCGGTTGTTGGTTCATCAAGTACGTATAAGGAATTTATATCTCTAATTGAAAACACCGATTGTTAGTAATAACTACTAGTTGCTGCCTTCATTCCTAAATAATATTTCATAAACCAATATGTACCTGCTATACCAGCTGTGCCGGTATATGTCATAAGTGCAGGCGTAGAGAGAAAGATCTTCTTACTCCATCGTGCGGGAGCACAGATATAAGGGTGAAATAAAATTTTCCTATAACCAGTTAATCGCTCTTCAGATTTAATAAAGGATATTTCTGGCTGGATAACTTCCTCTCCTGCTTCCCTGACTACCCAACGCCTACGGGGCTCTTTGGTACTAGATGATGAAGCTTCAGCATTATCCAGTATATTTTGACCAGCTATCAGCGCTTCTTCAAGGGAAGGACAAGGATCTGGTTCCAATATGCTTTGAGCAGCTTTTAGCAACATTTCCTTTTCTTCATCATCAGTCAATGAAGCAATTTCCGCAACATCTAATAGTTTTTCTTTCCCTTTATCCTTTTTTTCTACTCCTTTATATTTTGCATGATCATTTTTTCTCTTAATATCATAAAGAATTAATGCCTTAACGTTTTCTTCAGCTTCATTAAGACTATTTACATATGCTTCAATTTCTTCTTTGCTGTTCTTTACAATACTCTAAAGAAACACTATTATAAACACCTTCTTTTTTCTTAATTAATTCTGCATAGCCATTAGCATGGCGCATTAAATCTTTTTTAATTCTTGGCATTAACTTGATAAAATTTTCTCTTAAATGTCTAATTTGCATTCCACCACATCCTTCTGTTTTAGCTTGATCATCAGCATCATTAAAAAGATCAGAAAGATCTCTATATGCAAAACCATTAGTCAAAAAAGTTAAATTCTCAAGCTCTTCATAAGCACTAGAATACATAGGATATAATCGAGCGAATTGTAATAGCACCTTTTTCCGATCATTATAATTAGGTAATTTCATTTTAATTTCTCGAAACCGGCGAGAAAATGCAGTATCTAATAAAAAAGGAAAATTAGTTGATGCAATTATTGTAACATTCGTTGATAATTTAGGAAGTTTAGTTAGCAAACTACTAATTACATTACGGCTTTTTGTATCAGATTTTGAATCACCCGACCTCATACCAATCCCATCTACTTCATCTAGTAATACAATAACTTTTTTATTTTCACCTTTTGCCTTTTTTGCAACTTTCTCTATATTATCAATAATATTTTTGGTAAAAAAAATCCCTTCATTAACCTGCAAATTAGCAAAATCTGTTGCTTCATATTCCAAATAATAAGAATTAGTTTGGGCAGCAATTTGTTTTACTATGCTTGATTTTCCTAATCCTGGAGGGCCGCTTAATAAATAATGTTTTCTGCGTTGATATAATTCATTAGAACTATTTATAGTCGTTTGATTAATATCAAGGTGAATAATACTCTTAATAATATCCTTGATTGGTTTAGAAAGATAATAAGCAGGATCGATCGAAGGTTTTTCTAGTTTTGTTTGTATGGTAGTTTTCCATTTATGGTACCATTCAGCAGACGCCTGAGAAACTACCGTATTATATGAAAGCATAGTAGTATGAGCTGCAATATTAAATGCCAAAGGAAGTCCATAGTACAATCCTATATGGGCCCCCACTTTTAACCCCTTCATCCATAATGGTTCTGGATTCGCAGCAGCCGTTCCTACATAATCGCCAAGATAAGAACCAACACCTTTATTATCCATGGTATATGATAATGGCATACTAAGTACTTGAGTACATAAAACAAAAAGAATGAATTTATTAATTATTTTTTTAGTCATAACAACCTAATTTTGTATATAATGATTATTAAAATAATATTGCGGAATTCTTTCTTTTTGTCCAGAAGAAATAAAAAAAACTATCATAACAAACAAAAAATATTTGCAATAATTTTTCAAAAGTTAATTTATTATATGATTGCTTTTTTCAAGTATTTACCCGTATGACTCTTTTTATTTTTGCTGATTTCCTGTGGTGTTCCTTGTGCAATTACATACCCACCTTCATCACCACCTTCTGGCCCTAAATCGATAATATAATCAGCAACTTTTAATACATCGAGATTATGTTCAATAATAATCATCGAATTGCCTTTATCAATTAAGCGATTTAAAACAATAAGAAGTTTCTCAATATCGTTGGTATGCAACCCGGTTGTCGGTTCATCAAGCACATATAAAGTCTTAGAACCGCGCTTTGCAAGTTCATCAACTAATTTAATACGCTGCGCTTCACCGCCCGATAAGGTAGTTGATGGCTGGCCAAGTTTTAGATAATCAAGCCCAACATCACATAATAAGCGCAGTTTTTTTACGATATTTTTATGTGCTGCAAAAAATTCAACTGCTTCAAGCGCTGATAATTCCAATATATCCGCAATTGTTTTGCCTTTATAGGTAATTGCTAATGTTTCTTTATTGTACCGCTTACCGTGGCATACCTTACAGGTCATTACCACATCGGCTAAAAATTGCATCGATACGGTAATGGTACCTTCGCCATTACATTCAGCACAGCGGCCTTCAGGAACGTTAAAACTAAAGCGGCCCACTTTATAGCCACGCGCATTACTTTCAGGAAGTTGCGCAAATAAGCCACGAATTTCATCAAAGACACCCAAATAGGTAGCTGGATTTGAACGTGAGGTGCGTCCAATAGGAGACTGATCAATAACTACTAATGATTCTATTACGTTCGCACCGCTTATATCTTCTGCCGGTGGCGCTACTAACTTTGATCTGCCTCTGCTTAATAAATCCCGTTGCAATGCCGGTACCAATTGATCAAGCACTAAGGTGCTTTTGCCAGATCCTGAAACGCCTGAAATACAACAAAAAACGCCGGTTGGAAACGATACGGTTATATTTTTTAAATTATTTTGGGTGGCGTTATGAAGTGTTATAAATCCTTTTGGCTTGCGCAACATATCCGGAATTGCTATATACTTTTTGCCCGCTAGATATGCACCGGTTAATGAATGCGCATTTTTAGCTAGCTGTGCTGGCGTACCAGCTGCGGTCACGGTGCCGCCTAAAATACCGGCGCCAGGTCCCATATCAATAAGATAATCTGATTGGCGCATAGTATCGGTATCATGCTCAACTACTACCACCGTATTACCTTGATCACGCAATTTTTTTAAGGTATCAATGAGACGATCATTATCACGCTGATGCAAACCAATACTGGGTTCATCTAAAATATAGAGAACGCCACTTAAGGCAGAACCTATTTGTGTGGCAAGCCGTATACGTTGCCCCTCACCGCCTGATAAGGTCATTGCTTTACGATCAAGTGATAAATAATCAAGCCCCACATCTTTTAAGAAGGTTAATCTATTAGCTATTTCTTTTAACAACGAGTTAGCAATCGTTTTTTCGTACGCTGACAAAGAAAGTTTTTGAAAAAATAGCAATAATTCCTTTACCGACATACGGGCAAGCGTATCAATATTGGCATCACCAATCCATACTGCTAACGCATACTTGTTTAATCGTTTACCATCACACTCAGTACATTTCTTTAGTTTTAAATAATCAGTAAAAAAACTACTATCAGCTATCTGCTGAGCTTCAAAGGTCACCCGATCCCAATCGTGAAGCGTACCTAAACCATTACACTTTTTACAGGCACCAATAGGAGAATTGAAAGAGAAAAGGCGTGGTTCTAGTTCAGGAAAGGATGTAGCGCAGGTTAAACAAATCCGATGAGCCGAATACGTATACTCTTTTTTACCTACTATAATTTTACAAAAGCCGTTTGCTTGTTTAAAAGCATGCTCTATGGCTTCTTGCAGACGCGCTTGCTCTTGGGCCTTCACTTCAATCATATCAAGCAGTAAATCAATAGAATGTTTATACGTTTTGCCCAATTGTAATGCTTCTATTTCATGCTGATTACTAAAGCGTATCTTTTGGCCATCAATAATAAATCGATAATAGCCACTAGTATATAATTGTACTAATTGATGCGTAAATTCCCCCTTTTTTGCCACCGCAATAGGAGCTGCTATAGAGATGGTTTGCCCTTTAAAATTTTCTTGAACCATTGCGCTTATATTTTCAGGGGATTGGGCTGCTATAGCCACCTGACAGGTTGGGCATGAAGGTTTACCGATACGCGCAAAAAGCACCCGCAAATAATCATAAATTTCGGTTATGGTTCCCACCGTAGAGCGGGGATTATGGCCTACTGTTTTTTGTTCTATGGCAATTGAAGGACACAGCCCATCAATACGGTCAAAATCAGGCTTTTTGGTGATTCCTAAAAATTGCCGTGCATACGAAGAAAGTGACTCCATATAACGCCGCTTGCCTTCAGCATAAAGAATATCCAAGGCTAAGGAGCTTTTTCCTGACCCTGAAGGGCCCGTTATTACTGTTATGGTATCCTTAGGGATTGCCACGGTAATATCTTTAAGATTATGTTCCCGGGCACCGGTAATGGTGATCCATCCGGCCCCTTTTTTATTATTTTTTATGATATTCATACGCTTCCATTTAAATTATTAACTTTTTTGATAGGGGGCTCGAGGCCCCGCTTAATTATTATACTCTATTTGTAATATTTTGCAAGGTAGGACCATTTGCTATAATTTCCTAAACTATTGACCCTTACTACTAACAAGAGTACCATAAAATAAGAAAAAAATTAGAAAGGGAGCTATGGCGTTCAAAAAATTGTTAACCATACTATTAATAGGCCTTATTCAACGAGCTGAAGCGCACAAAAAAATTTATGATTTTACCTTAAAAGAAGCGGTCACTATAGCATGGAAAGCAAAAGATGCCTCATACCATTCCCATGAAGCTCATAATAGAAGAAAATATCTGATACAAGCAAAAAAAGCTGAGCCCCTCACTGAGTTAAGAGAATTAGCCCAAAATAAACTGGACCAATTAACATTCTTCAAAAATGCCTTGGCTAATAAAAAGCCCTATACTCGATTTTTGAACCACAAAACGAATCGTGGTTGCTTACATACCATCCCTTCGATTGGCTTCTTGGCAACAGGGCTATGGCTTATCAATTATGGTTATACTAATACCGAACCATTTAGCTTTAAAAATGTTGGTATCAAAACCGGTGCTACTATTGGTGGTATACTAGTAGCTATTTATAGCAGTAAGCATATTTACAAAGGGTTAGTAAATTTATATAAAGGTTTATTTTACTCATCTTATTTACATGCCCGCACCGATCAAATACAACAATTCTTAACAATTTCCAATCCAGAGAAAATGGATAGTTCTGATGACGATGATAATGAACAATCAGACAAAAAAATTTAAAGTTTATTGATTTTATCAGTAATTTACGGTACGTTAGTCAGCATTAGTGGTGAGTGTAGCTCAGTTGGTAGAGCATCAGGTTGTGGCTCTGAGGGTCGTGGGTTCGATCCCCACCACTCACCCCAGTCTTCGCTCCTACGGAGCTTCGCCTGGCACCGCCAATCTAAATGAAATTGACATTATTAGCACAACGAAAAGCGAAGACTGCTTGCCCGCCATAGCTTTCTTCACTTCGTTAGTGAAAGCTTACGGAAAGCGACGGCTGGGCGCCGCTATCGGTTTGAAATGATGTGCAAGATTGAAATTCAATAATGGAGTAATTTATGTGGTATAATATTTTTTGTTTACATTTTGACGAACTTTTTTTTGGCATATTGCTCATAGCTTTTGGTATAGCAACTATTTTAAAAGCTATTTTTAAATTTAATATACCGCTATGGCCACTTTTTTGCGGTATTACCCTGATATATCTTGGTATGCATATCGTTCTTGAAAATACGCGCTTCAACATATGCAAAAAAGAAAAAACATATAATGATGATAAAAAATTTTAGTTGCGAAATGACAAAAAAAGGTATAAAGTAGGGTTTACTTTTAGAGATTAAGATCGGGGCGTGGCGCAATTGGTAGCGCACTCGCTTTGGGAGCGAGGGGTTGCCAGTTCGAGTCTGGCCGCCCCGACCAGTTTTTTCCTACACCCAATTTCTAGGAAAAGCATAATGAATTCCATTAATACAAAGCTTCTACTCTCATTAATAATTTCACTGTATTTCTCCCCTTTAATTTCAGTTCATTTTGTTAACGATTATATTAAAAACCCATTTGCAGCTCTTAATTCTTCCTATTTATCACAAAATACGCTTACTGCTTCTAAATCATATGCTATAGGTGCTACAGCACTAGTTGGAGTACTTGGTGCCGTATATGCGCTACATCGAACAATAACATATCTGAACGATTGTTGTTTCAATAAGAAATCAGATCAATATATTATTAAATATGCTCATGCTATACATTATAAATTTTCGCGCCAATTTAGCGTTTTATTAAATCATATTGATGCATATGATCTTACCAATCCTCATACAACGCAACAAAAGATCATATTTAAAAATGCGCTGTTGCAGCGATCTACTGCTCTTTTTCCTTTCTTAGAGGCTGTAAACGAAATTAAAACAGCCCTTATTGTTATTACTCAAACAATTTCTATATTAGAACGAAGAATCACTAGCGTAAAAAGCACCGTTACTGATGCAACTCTTAAGAATGGTACTCATGCTGATTGTATCGTTATTTTGACCGCCCTCAAAACGTCATTACAAAAATTAAATACTAAATTAGAACGTTTAAAAAATGAAATAACCAGTTGTTATGAATATAAAATGGAATTAAGAGAAAATAATACCCGCAATCAACTTTTTCTCAATGCCATTTTGGCATCTGCTGCAATAGGGGCATTAGTATGGTAGCAACAACCACTAAATGGTTATTCCTTCTGATATTTTTACTATGCGGTTCATATATACAATCAATGAATATCTTGAAGCCTTATGATAATTCTACTGACACAAAAATTGATCTCATATGTCCCCTGTTTATGGTAACAGTAGTAAGTGCCTACCAAGAAGCAAAAAAGAAAATGGTGGAATTATTTTTTACTGAACAGTTAGCAAACATGCCCATTAACCATGACAAAACCGATTAACTTTTTTACCCAAGACAAATACCATGAATTATAGATATTTTATAGTACTCTGCACATTTTTTCTAAATAGTTATGCACTTGTTCAGCAAGAACCGGAACTAGTTAACGAAGTAAAATACATAGTAATACATAATGCTAATACTATAATAGAAGGGCATTTCTTAACACCAATAGAAATGCAGATTCTATGTAATATATTTTTCTATTCTTATCAACTCACTCAAAAAATGTTTTTATTACAGCATTATAAATATAGATTTGCAGAATTAATTATGCATTATATGGGTCCACAGGATACTAATCCCCATGCACAGCAGCCCGCTCATAATAAAGCATTAAAGTTATTACAAAAGATACAACGCACTGAACTAGAATATAAAAAATTAAATCAAATATGGGTTATCATTGAAGCATATTTAAATGCACCTGAGCAGAAAAAAATAGCTGATTTTATTGCACAACGAGCTATTGAACGATTAACATTCACTGAGCATTATTTGCAACAACAAAGCGAATATTTTAACACCGCATTGCATGACCAAAAAGAAAATATACTTGCTAGTGCTTCTCATATCGCAACTACCGGTAATTGCCTCCAGGCAATTATAGATGGCGTTTTACCCTTCAATCAACCGGATTGCAGCTTTCCAACCTTAAATAAATACGATTTGGCACAACGTCTTGTTTTAATGCTTACTTCTGAAATTAAAACACAGCTCAACGCTATTATTGATGTCCACCGTTCTTATCAAATGACATTATATATTAGTATTTTGTTCGATCAAATTTATTATGAAGCGTTCTTTGCTTACTTAACCCAACAGATCCCAGATTTTTCAATGTTCAACATGTTTAATGAAGAAGGAATAATTCCCACCCAAGCACGAGTAGAATTATTGCCCCATGTTATTGATTGATCGCCGCTATTTACGATATTTTGATTGGCTTAGTTTTTTTATCACCACTTTTTTGTGCGCCATAGGATTGATTTTTGTTTTTAGCGCTACCTATAAAATAGATACGCCCTATTCACTTTTCTTTAAAAAGCAACTTTTTGGCATTGTAAGCGGCTTTATTATTTATTTTCTTTTTTGTTTCAGTGATTATCGTACCCTGTATCGCTGGGGTTATTTTTTATATTTTTTTATTATCGGCTTATTAACATTTACCCTTATCAAAGGAAGCATCGGTATGGGAGCTCAGCGATGGATCAATTTATTCTTCTTTAAATTTCAGCCATCAGAACTTGCAAAATTATTTTTACCAGCATTCATTACCTACCATTGCTTTACAGAACAAAGCTTTCCAAGGCTCACCTTGCATCAATTCTGGCCTATGATTCTTATGATTATTATTAGCTTTATTTTAATTAAAAAACAGCCCGATTTAGGTACCGCTCTTATTATTCTTTTTTCTGGGTTACTGCTATTATGGTTTGCCGGTATACCAAAAAAATTTTTCTGGTGCAGCTTCTTAATAATATTAATAACCGCACCCCTCAGTTGGCATTTTTTAAAACCGTACCAAAAAAAAAGAATAGCGGTATTTTTAGGATATGGTGATGAATATAAGGAACGCTATCAAATCGAGCAATCTAAAATAGCCATTGGCTCAGGAGGAGTGCTGGGTAAAGGTTTTTTACGCGGTACCCAAAATAAGCTGCAATTTTTACCAGAAAGTCGCACTGATTTTATTTTTTCAGTGATTGCTGAAGAATACGGCTTTACTGGCGTATTACTCCTCATTCTTCTTTTTTCAATTCTTTTTAGTCGTCTTTTTTATATTATTACCACCATAAAAAATTGTTATGCACAATTGCTTGCTGTTGGTCTTATTATTCATTTGTTACTTTCGACCCTTATTAACATCGGCATGGTTATCGGATTGCTACCAATTGTTGGAATTCCTTTACCACTTATCAGTTATGGTATTACGCATTTATGGATTGCGCTTGCTAGCTTAGGTTGGTTTAATGGAATTGCCATGCGCCGATTCTATATAACGGCCATTGCATAATTTTCTTTTTGTATTATATAGAAATGTATAAATTTTAAATAGTTACTTAATGTTGACTAAAAATTACCATCCATTATAATAATATCATTATTAATATATCTCTTAGGGACATTATGTATAAACAATTATTTGCCATTCTTATTTCATTATCTTTGTGCTTTTCTTCAGATGCAAAATTTACCCTATTTAGGGAACAACCAAAAGTTGAGATTGAAAAAATCATAAAGCAGGATTATAACCCGTTGGTATTCCTTGGAATCGAGTTCGGGTGTGTAGCAATAGCTGTTACCGGGTATTATGCATATAAATGCTACAAACAATATCAGCTTGATTGTAAACCGGCACGCGACCTCGTTCAAGAATCAAGAGATACTTTAAAGCGAATTAGACAAATCCATAATGCATTTTTAGAACAACCTAATAGCTCCTTAGGCATAGATATTCAACACAAAATGATTTCATCTGATAATTTTAAAAAGATCGTTATTGAAGAATATAACGGCTATTCTTATCCTTTTGTCAATTGCAAAAAATCTTTAGAAAAATCAATCAACGAATGCCAAACCATTTTAGAACAATTAGAAAGAAGAATTATAAGAATTAAAGATTGCATAAGTGATCATGATGAATATATCCCTAAACTGGAAGCTTTAGAACTAAAATACGATAGATTGGTTAATATTTTAACAATCATAAAAAATGAAGTGGAACATAGTTATGAATATCAAATTGAACAAAATATTTTAAATATTCCACGTCGATAAAAAATATAAAACTATATAGGGACATTATGTATAAACAAATATTTACTCTTATTATTTCACTTTCTTTAATATCCTCTTCCAGCGCAGAATTTACTTTATTTAAAAAAACCCAGGTATATGATAAGCCATCTCCTCTTGATAATTGTTGCTTAAAGCCGTTAGCTTTCACCATTGCCGGTGTTGCAACCATCGGCCTAGTAAGCGCGGGTTATCAGTTTATTAAATGTTATTATTTAGATAAAAAGCCGGCACGGGAACTTATTAATGAATCGCGCGATGCATTAAAGCGTATTAAACAAATACATAATGCTTTATTATGCCAACCGGTGATTTCACAACTTCCTGAAGGTCAAGAAAGAATGGTTGCGGAGTTCAATTTCAAGAAAACAATTACAAATACTTATGAGGAGCGGCATCCATTCATTACATGCAAGAACGACTTAAGAGATTCGATCAATGAATGCATAACGATTTTAGAAAAATTAGAACGTCGCATTGATAGAATAAAGGATGGCAAAAATGATCATAAGGGATATTTACCTAAATTAGAAAGATTAAAAGTAGAATGTTATTCATTAATAGATTCCTTAACTGCAATAAAGAATGAAGTAGTTAATTGTTATGAATATACCAATGAATGTAATATGTCCCGTACATCCGGTGTAGCGACACAAGCACTCATTTATTCACATGTTATTCCAATACTACTTACATGTCCTATATAAGGTAAACCATTATGACTTTTATAGTACCGATCATTACTTTTTTATTTCTTAATTTTTTTTCCTGTGAAGCCCGAGAAAGGCCTATTTTCCCCGTAAAACGGTCAAATACTTCGCACTATAGCAAGCCATCAGTACAAACCAAGCCAGTAGCAGTTTCTCAAAAATCTTCTATTGGCACCAAATTCAAAAAAGCGTTTAAGGTAATTGGAATTGCTATTGGGACAATGGCCGGCGTCCTTTTTGTAGCTGGAATTGGTTTTTGCGCTTATGTAACAGGTATGACAATAAGAATGATGGGATACAGATAATATTCTAAAAAACTTGTTCTAAAGAATGTCCCTCCTTGTCGTTTACCTAAAATTTTGGTATACAGTAAGTAATTTTTGACATTACTTACTGTATATTTATGAATCATATCAAACAAAACCTAATACGCTTTTTTTTCATTATTCTTTTTACTCCTATAAATACCGCTGCTATGCAAATTGCAGCCGAATTGCTTAATTATTTTGCAGCCACACCAACTCTTATTGCATTACCTGCATGGTATACATTCAATCAAAATGATTACGGAAGCTATAATGTTACTATTGATGTTCCTAGTCGCACCTTTCACGCACCTCAAACCACACCCCAACTAGCACCTACAACACCACAAACACCGTATTTTACAAGAGACATGCACCGCATGTTTTCCTCACAAATGCAAAATACTGACCCGCTTACCTTTAGTTCCTTGCATGATTCAGGACGTTATTTTTCCTTTACCATACAACCAATGTCTTATAGGCCATGTGTAGAGCCTTCATCGATAACAAAACAACAACGAATTGAGCAGCATCTCATTACAGAAGATATTATGCAAGGATTACAAAACCCTCAGCTTCCCGAGCGTGGGCCAGTTTCTTTAGGCGTTTCCGATTCGCTGTATGCTCAATATCAGTTTCAACGAAATCAAATTGTCAACAATTGTATCCAGGCATTACGCAAATCCCCTACTGCATGTCTTAATTTGGTTCATTCACGTTATATTTTGAATGATGCATCTTATTCTCGGCAATTGAACGAGATTCTGGAAACAACCATCTCAAAGTTTTGTGATGCCTTTTATGATAAGCAAGGTGCCGCAACCTTACCTGATAAAAAAGAATACTATCCATTAACAGAAGTGTTATGCACGTACATGAGGCAGTACCTTACTGATGAACAACTTATCGAATATATTCATCGTGAATGTGCCGATTTAGCATATTTTAAGCAGTTTGAACGCTACATAACAGGACGCCTAGAACCTATTGCTTTCAATTTCAAATTGATTGCAGCTGCTTTTAAAGAATTGGTGCAATCAAGTGATTATTTTGAAAAACGAAAAAAACTAATTCTTGAAAATTCCTTTAATCAAAACTTACAACGTATTCAAAAGTTATGTCAAAATGAACAATTTGCTCAAGCACATGCTTTTATCGAGCATTTAAAAAAAGATAACCCTTTAAAACAACAATTTTTAAATGCATTTGCACAAGAATTAATAGCCAATTCAACCCCATTACAAGCACTCAAATCAATCGATCCTCGATTACTTACTTCGCCGCTTATTTATTTTATGCGCCATGGTATGATGGAGCGCTTATCCAAAGACCGGGATCAATATAGTACCGCTCAATTACTCTTTAGGACGTTATATACCCAACCACAAAATTATTGGTATAAAAAAGCTGATATGGAAATTTATCCATGTGATCAGCTTGAACACGAATGTATGGTAGCATACAAAGCATTATGTAATGAATATGGGTTGCCTTTGTGCTTTTCTTATAATCAACAAGCCTTATCACAGGGTTTTGCTGCAAAAGAACAAATCATTTCTTTGCAACATTTACGCGAACGATCTTTTCTTTTTAAGTTCGCTACCTTAAAATGCCCACCACATCTAAATGACCTTGATTTTCAACAAGCAATAATTACCGGATTATCATATCTACAAGCAGCGGTGAAAAATCCAGATCGGTCCTATAATTATACCGTTCTTGCCGCTGCAATATATTATGCATTAACCCATAAACATACTTCGCAAGCGATTCTAAATTGTAATTCTTTTCTATTACCGGAACAATCCGATCTGTTTTCACTACACGAATTTTTACTTGAGCAAGCTATTATGTTCATCCGGATCAATAATGATCGCAATCCTGATCAACCTTCTTTATTTTCTTCGCATCAAGCAACTATTGATAATGCCCTTTATGCCGAAAGTCAACTCTGGCAAAATGCATTACTTGAAGATGAGTATCCACAACGACAAGCGTGCGACGATATTTGTTCTATTGCAGAACATCTATATTTTGATGAACTATCATACATAGTTCCCCATTCAAAATCATCAATACCGATTAATTCATCTCAAAGATCAATAGAATTAGTAAATGCGGATGATAGTCTCACTACACTCATTACATTGCATATAGGGCCTATAAGCAATTTTGAATTTAATCAGTATGAACAAGCTGCTATTCACCGGCAAGACAAAGAATTAATACCGAGCCTTAATACCATCAAAGCAATTAACCTTTATAATACACTTAATTCTACTATCGAGCTCTTTCAAGATGCATTACTTCTATGGTATGGAGCACCGCTCTTAAATGAGCGAGAAGCAGCTGCGATAGCAATACAGTGTGGAGAAATTGCTGCTTTATATATCCCGGAAAATAAAACAAATCATTTTGCAGAACTATTTACTAGCATCGGACAACACATTCTCAATTTTGCTCAAGTAGCTCCGCAGCTTATGGTCAGCAAATACGTAACGCTTCCAGTATATTGGGCTCTGGCTCACCAAAAAATAAGTGGTGGAGAGCTTTTTGATACCGCGCTTAAAAATGCAATCAGTGCCTTTATTCCACTGCGCAGAGCAATACAATTATTAGATTACAATTTAGGGAATGATGACAATTTCATTCAATTGCCCAACTCATTACTGGATATAAAGGAAATTTGCTCTTTCTTAGAACAACAAAAACCATTGCCCGGATGCGCTGCGCAAGTAACGGCTAATTTACGATTACTTGGTTGCATGGCCGGTATTAATGACAAACCAACCCTCGAATCGTTCAATCATTGTCTGCACCATTATCTTGCTCAGTTTTTTATAAATAATCCTGATAAAGCCGCTGAGGAGCACTTTGCTTCCTGCATTCTTTCTAATAAACTATTTAGTATTGCCGCCGGTGCTTTCAAATTAATGCAGGAGTTTGAGACGGAACTGAGTGGATGGGAACGGTATCTACCCTTCTTTAAAGATGGCGCTATAGTGCTTAATTACGCACAAGAATTATTACTTGATACGCAAAATCAGCTTGCTCATTTTGTCCATTTTACGCTGATTCCTGCTATTGGTTGGGCGAATGATATAGTAATTCAACCAGGAGAACGCGTTCCATGGATGTTTGCGCCATTTGATTTTAAGAAAAACAATAATATTAAAAAACCAAAAAAAGATAAGGGGAAAGAAAAGGAGGAAACTCCGCAGCAGAAAAGGGAACGTGAAAAGAACGAACGCAAACAAAAAAGAGAAAATTGGAAGGAAACTCTTAAGAAAAACGTGCAAAAAGAACTTGAAAAACACGGCTATAGGTATCGCAAAGATCCCCCCTTTGATACGCATGGACAACCAGCATATCAACATATTAAAACCGGGGAATGGATTACTCTTGATGTTGATGGCCATAATGGAGGTGTTTGGAAGAAGTTCGATAGAAGAGGCAAAAATAGAAAAACTTTGGATAAAGATTTTAATCCCATAGGCGATTAATTAATTATGAAACAATTTAAAATTAACATACTTACTGATCGACCAGAAATTATCAGAGATGAACGCTCTCATATTGGTGAAATAGTTATCGGTAATTTTGAAGAGATATTTCAAATACCATTGTGCTTCTGGCGATTAATAGATTATAAAAAACAATGGAAAAGTGCCCTTGAGCATATTAAAACCCATGATTCAAGCTGTTTTATCGTTTCTATACATGCTACTGCTAAGAATTTGATCAATGACCCAGACGATTTGGATTTACAATTATTTATATTATATAAAGTTGGTAATAAAATATTTATTCAAAATCGTTTTTTTGGCTGGCTTCGATTAAGAGAAACCAGGAAAATCAAAAAATTACCTCCCTTCGATGCAAAATCATGTTACTCATATCTTCCTCCTCGAGAAACAGTTACCCCAGAAGGCGAAAAGATTTCTGAATGGAGTATCAGTGTCAGTGATTTAAAGCATGCGCAAGTAGGAGGCAAGTATTAAAAATTCCTATTTTCTAATTTAACTGTACAAAAATAATTTTTACTATACACTTTAAAATAATAATTTATAATTTATTTTTCTGCAGGAGACCTTATCATGACTCCAAACATTTCTTCTAACTAACATCCCTAAAAATACAACCTTATCTTTCAACTTTTCTTTTTATAAAGAAAAATAATAATTGGATTATTCTGCAGAATATTTATGAAAACTTTCAAAATTGAATTGGTTACCAAAAAACCAAAAAAAATTAATGGTACATGGTCTCATTTTGGTAAGATTACTATCGGAACCTTCGTGGAACGCTTTCAAATTCCTTTAGATTATTGGTCCATAGAAGAATATATAAAGCAATGGGAAGAAGGCCTTAATAGAATTAAAGCACATGATTCATCATGCTTCGTTTCCAAAGTATGGAGCCCTGAGTCTGACCCATATGTTTTTATGTATGTCGCCTATAAAGTAAAAAAACGTATTTTTTTTCAGGAACATGCAACTCTTCATATGGATGTTTATGAAGAGAACCTTCCGCCTTTCGATGCTCAAACCTGCTATTTATATGTGAGAGAAAGAACCCCAGGTCGCAACAAAAAAGAAGATGAATTATTCTTAGGTCGTAATATTAATGATCTTACGGAAGAAGAAGCGACACAAATAAAGCCTTCTGAATGGAACATTATGCTTAGAAATCTTGATCATGCTCGAGTAGGTAAATTTGGTGATTGTTGTCCTCCAAATGAAGAGTGTTACCTTAAACTGAAAAAATGGCTATAAATTCCTTAAAATTAAACGAAAATAATTAATCAAAATAATTAATCAATGAAACGATTTGAAATTAATATACTTTCTGATGAACCGGAGATTATTAATGGTGAGCAGTCTCACAGGGGAGAATTATTTATTGGGAATTTTGTAGAAGAATTTCAAATTCCTCTCACTGTCTGGCGACTTAAAGATTATAAAAAACAATGGCACGAAGCACTTGAGCGCATCAAAACTCATGATTCCAGTTGCTTTGTTACTTTTATCCGTAGAGAGGCCGCCCCTTTAGATTTACTAAAAGATCCCAATGATTTAGAAGTGCTCCTCTGGGCTTTATATAAAGTTGATACTAAAATTATTATACAAAAACATTATTTTGATAGCCACTTGTTACAAAGAACACGATCAACCTACAACCTTCCTCCCTTTAGCGCAGAAACTTGTTATTCATATCTTGATCAACGTGAAACGATCAAAAATGCCAATAAACTTGCGGCTGGAAAGAAGGTTGCTGAATGAGGTATTTCTGTTAAGGATCTAAAACATACTCAAGTAGGAGAACTAACTGTGGGACGAGTGGCATATGAAAATCCTACCACTCACAACCGAATCACTCTCGAAATTTGTGGCAATGATGGCCAATGGAAACTCTATGAAGGCAAAACTGGTGAACGATTAGCAACCTTAGATGAAGATGGGAATCAAATTGGCAGATAAAATTTTGAAAACACTTGAAATAATGGTTCTTACCGATACACCCGAAAAATATGAAGGAGTTCCCTTCCATGTTGTTCTCCTCACCCTTGGTGATTATGAAGAATATATTGATATCCCCTTAAACTATTGGGACATTAAAGCGTATAAAAAACAATGGCACGAAGGTATTGAACGGTTAAAAACATTTAATACATCATGCTTAGTAACTGCAGTGTGGCGGCGAGATCCCGATCCACTTATTTTTATATGGGAATTGTA
Organism: Candidatus Babeliales bacterium; assembly: GCA_963722075.1. GTDB lineage: Bacteria > Babelota > Babeliae > Babelales > JANWKD01 > CAVRJM01. The sequence goes on from CAVRJM010000001.1 coordinate 536,278, forward strand.
TAAAGAACAAAATACCATTTTTGTACACAATGCTATGATTACGTGGGAATTTAAAAAATACAGACCAGCTTTACCTCCTTTTGACAGCAACACCTGCTATGCCTATATTAATCCGCGCAAAACGGTTACTGAAAATGGCGAAAAAATTTCTGAATGGAGCATTGAATTAGATGCCCTTAAACATGCTCGAGTACGGTAATTATTCCAAAACATGCATCCTGTAATGTTCAGTAACTAATTCAGGAGTTTTTAAATACTTACTTTTAGCAGTAGCAATTTCTATTGCAGCACCATATGCTTTACTGGCTAAACAAATTTTTCCATTGGAAAACCACATAAAATCTGCTTTTTTATCTTTTAGGAGTATAAATGGCTTTTTAAGCGATTTATTACAACCGCTAAGATCCCAGAATATAATATCATCAAAATCGTTCTGCAAAATAATATAATGAGGATTATGGGCATCAACAGCAAAATTTTTAAATGTTAGAACTTGTTGATCTTGTTTGATAATTTGTTTATGTAAAACAACATTACCATCTTTAATTGCTGCAGAAAAAAGATTGCCCTTTTGCGAAAGCGCTAGTAAGGTATTGGGAGTAACAAAAGCTACTTTTTGTAATTCTTCTTCAAAATTTCCACGCGCTATCCATTTGGGGCTATACCAAAAGGTATTAATTGGCATTTCATAAACTGCAATATCTTTTTCATCAACCAATGCATATCGTTCAACCGTTTTACACAACGCACAGGTTTTTACTTCGTGATCAAAAGAATCATCATAGCTAGAAACATATTTCCAATCACCCTCACTGCGACAAACTTCCGGCAGATATAATGTACTTTTTTCATAATACTGTTTTACAATTTCCTCTGTGTACTTTCTAAATAAATAAAAATAGGCATCTTTATCTTTATTTGTTTTTTTACCGGTCATTATAAAAAAATTATTATCATTAGGACCATCAAAACAGAGTTTCTCGCATTCAAAGTATAGCCTTGTTAAAAATCGTTTTTTATTGGCATCATCATCCACTTTAAGCATTCTTGCTTTATCCCCTTGCTGCGTTACCACAAAAGGCCGCCAACATTGCAAAGAAAAAAAATTACACTTGGCTCCCGCATCATAACTTACATCGCAGGGATTTAAATTAACCGGAGAAATATAGCCTTGTTGAAATTGAGTTAACACTATTTCATTACCTGGATTTTCTTCTTGCGGTGGTGTAAAAGGGTTTTCATTAGTAGTTAATGCATAATAGGTATTATCCTGAGCACGGCTTTGCACAATTGAATAGGGCGGTTGTTGCGAATAAAAACCAACAACAAAACTTTGCAACTCTTTAGGTAATGTAATTAATGAGCTAGCCGATAAATTGTTTTTCATTTGTTGATCCATACCCATACACATAAATGGCACAATTATAAAAGCAAATATTGTTTTTTTCATGATATCCATAATTTAAATAGTATTTATTATTTCGTTTTAATCATAATCTCATTATAATTATTTTAATGCTAAAATGAATCGGTACAACAAGAGAATTTTATTAACTGGATCCTTACGATGCTAACGCATCTCAGGATGACATTTAGGTTTTCTTGTCATTCTGAGCGAATGCGTAAGAATCCAGCTATAAAAAAAATCCCTATTATTATTTGGCTCTTTCATATTTCATTAAGCATTGCTTTAAAATAAAAATATGAAGATGATAACTATGAATGAAAAAAAAAAGATACCACTATATTAAGCGAATTACCCACCATCAATTTGTTATTGCAACAAGAATCTCCCGAAGAACAAATCCAATCATTTAACCCTAAAACCTTCGATGAGTATTTAGGGCAAGAAGAACTTAAAAAAAAATTAGCAATATTCACCCAAGCAGCCAAAATGCGCGGCGAGCCGCTTGATCATCTTTTGTTATTTGGTCCTCCGGGTCTGGGCAAAACCACCCTTTCAAATATTATGGCTCAAGTTATGAACGTCGGGATAAAAATATGTAGCGGCCCCATGCTTGAACGCACTGGTGATTTAGTTGCACTCCTTTCAAGCTTAGAACCGCGCGATATTTTCTTTATTGATGAAATCCATCGTATGCCAACGGCAGTGGAAGAAGTGCTCTATAGCGCTATGGAGCATTTTCGGGTGGATGTTATTATCGGCCAAGGAGTTGGTGCAAAATCGATTAATTTACCAATCAATCCTTTTACGTTAGTTGGTGCTACTACCAAAAGCGGTATGCTTTCGGCGCCCCTGCGTAGCAGATTTGGCATTATCGAACGCTTAGATTTTTATACTGACGAAGAACTGCAGGCAATTGTGCTACAAAATGCTAATTTTTTACAATTATCGCTTTCACAAGAGGCAGCGCTTACTATTGCCCAATGCGCGCGCGGCACGCCGCGTACGGCAAAAAAGCTTGTGCGGCGCGTGCGCGATTTTGTGCAAGTTACCAATAATAATATTGCTGATGATAGCATGGTATGTCAGGCATTAACATTCTTGGGCATTGATGAACAAGGTTTAAGCAAACAAGATAATTTATTACTTGAAAAAATTGTTATTCATTATAATGGCGGCCCGGTAGGGCTGGAAACACTTGCCAGTATTTTAGGCGAAGATAAAGATACCATTGAAGAGGTATACGAGCCCTATTTAATTCGTAAGGGATTTTTAGAAAAAACAGCTCGTGGTCGACAAATTCCGCATCATATGGTACCGTTATTAAAAAGCAAATTTTTAGGCCAAAAAACGGTCTTTAATTCCTAGGAGATTCATGTCAGGACATTCAAAATGGGCAACCATTAAACGCAAAAAGGCAAGCATTGATGCCAAAAGAGGAAAAGAATTCACCAAGCTTATTAAAGAAATTACCGTCGCAGCACGTTTAGGAGGCGGTGATCCAACTGGTAACGCCAAATTACGCTTATTAATTGATAAAGCTAAAGAAATTAATATGCCACATGATAATACCATGCGCGCTATAAAACGCGGTACGGGTGAAATGCCTGGTGTCAATTACGAAGAGCAATCCTATGAAGGGTATGGCCCCTATGGCATAGCCGTAGTCGTTGATTCATTAACCGATAATAAAAATCGTACAGTGGCAGAATTACGTCGTCTTTTTTCTATCCATAATGGCTCACTTGCTGAAACAGGGTCAGTAAGTTGGATGTTTCAACGCGCTGGCGCTGTTGAAGTAACCGGCGCAACTTCAGAAGATCAATTACTTGAACTATTACTTGATTATGATATCAAGGATATTAAGCATCATGATGGCACCTACACCATTATATGCGATCCCAAATCATTAGAAAAAGTAAAAGAGGCTCTCAGCAAAGCTGGTTTGAAAATTGAACGAGCTGAGCTTGATTTAATCGCGCAAAATTATGTTGTACTTCCACACAATGATTATGAAAAAGCTGCTGAATTTTTGGCAGAATTAGAAGATCATGAAGATGTGCAAAATATTTACACGAATCTAAACGGCGAAGGATAACTGTGCTTGCAAGTATGACCGGATTTGCATCAAAAATTATAGAAGTTCACACCAGTAACAATAATAAAGCATTTATTTCACTGATTTTAAAATCACTTAACTCACGATTTTTTGAGGCTTCGTGCAAATTGCCGCATGCATTGCAACCACTAGAAATTGAATTTATAAAAATGTTCAAAGAATCACTCCATCGGGGAAAGGTTACTTTTAATGTAACCGTAAGCAACCCGTTAATATTTAGTGGCCCCATTGAACCTTCTTTTTATATGGTTCAAAATTATTTACAAGCAATAGAAAATATTCAGCAAAAGTACGGCGTTAGCGGCACCATTACCATGAGCGATCTCTTAAAACTTCCTCATATTTTTATTGAAGAAGAATCGACACTTGATCAGGCGATCCATAATCTTATTATGACTACAACGCGAGAGCTTATTACCATCTTATCTGATTCCCAACAAAAAGAAGGCGCACTGTTACAAAAAGATATTGAACAGCGGCTGGCTATTATTCTTACAAAAATCACTGAGATTGAAACGTTAGCAAGCGAATTGATAGTAAAGAATAATCTTGCGGTACAACAAAAATTAGCCAAATATGAACAAAGTTCTGCAGAGATTATTGAATTAACTAAGCATCAACTCTATGCAGAATTAGAACGGATGGATATTCATGAAGAAATTATTAGGTTTAAAAGTCATTTAACGTTACTAAATAATTTCATTGCTTCAAAAGAAGTAGAAAAAGGTCGCCGTATTGATTTTACTTTGCAAGAATTAACGCGAGAGATTAATACCATTGGTGCTAAAACGGCTGATCCTTTAATTGGTTCCTTAGCAATCACCATCAAAGTAGAATTAGAAAAAATAAGGGAGCAGGCACAAAATATTGTTTAAATTCAAAAAAAGAGAGTTTTTAATGAAAAAAATTATTGTTCTATTTTTATCAATCTCGGTAATGGCTGCTTATGCATTAGATATAGTAGAAGATTATGATCTGCAATCATATATTGCATCAGTCGAAGATACTATTACACGCGACTGCTCATTTTCAATTCAACAAATTACCCAATTTAATATTCCCTTTACCATTACCAATCCGGGTTTATATTGTTTAGCCCCCAATACCGCTTCAATAAGCCCAAGCCAAACCGGACGGCTAGTGGTAAGCTCAGGAACCGGCATTACCGTTAGCACCAGTAATGTTATTATTGATTTTAATGACACTATTTTAGAAGGCCAAGGCGGTGCTACAGGAATACAGATTAGTAATGGCGTACAAAATGTTATTATTCGCAATGGTACCGTTCGTGCTATGACGCTTGCTGGGATTACCTTTAATAACATTGCTAATCAACAAACTGGTCCCATTATTCTTAGCAATATCACTTTGATGAATAACAGTATCGGCTTGAATACCGCTAATCCCTTTAACTTAGTTGCCAATAATATCCGTGCTTATTTTTCTACTAACACGGGATTTTTCGTAAATCAAGCAACCAATTGCTTATTTACCAATTGTATAAGCAATAACAATTCGGTAAATGGCTTCACCGTGCAAAATGCTAATTCAGTTACTTTCGTATCATGCTTTGCAGAAAGCAATTCAAATAATGGTTTCAATATTGTTGGCGTAGCTGGTTCTCAATTTATTAACTGTATAGCAAATAGAAATAAAACAGGCTTTCTACAAGTTAATGGTACTCTGACCAGCCAAGATGATATTTTCAAAAACTGTATTGCACAACAAAACAATAACATCGGCTTTAATATTCAATTACAACAATCAATTCTTAGTCAATGCATTTCATCGTTAAATCTAACAGGATTTCAAATCAACGGCTCAAATAATACTATTACAGATTCAGTAGCTAATGATAATACCAATACCGGTTTTAACCTTATAGGAACTGCAAATCAAAGTAATCAATTTGAAGAATGCCATGCCCTGAATAATGGTTCGCATGGGTTTCAAACCATTGGTAACTTTAATAGCATTTTAGACTGTGTTTCAAAAAACAATTCGGGTAATGGTATTGTACTCACTGGCACTGGATCAGAAATACAAAATTGTCATATAATAAATAATGGATTAAATGGGATTAATGTTAATGGCAGTGCTCATGTCATTTTATCAAATGTTATTGATACCCATAAATCGAGCGCAAGTACGCTCACCAGTGTAGGAATATTATTAGCAGTTACGGGCACATTTGGTAACACTGCGTCACTTAATGCCGTACGAAATAATTCACTGGTTAATAACACCGTAGGGATTAATAATCAAGGAATTGGCAATAAAATATATTCAAATTTTGCAAGCGCTAATACCACTGATTACATTGGCGTTCCCAATGTATCAGTTTCACCAACAGTAGCAACGCCAATTAACTTTACGGCTAATATTGCTGAATAAGGATCTTTATATTTTTTGCAATCTCTTTATACTAAAGAGCAATCATTTATTAATTAGATTATTTAGAATGTGTACAAAAACGTATACTCAAGGCTAAAAAGTCATTGCATTGAAAAACCGTCGTTGCGAGCTTGCGAAGCAATCCAGGCTAAAAAGAAATAAAAAACTGATATAAATAGAATAGAATAAGACTCAATGAGTTATCAGTGTTGTAAGAAAATAAATCTCTACTATCTGGAACAAATAGGGAATGGCTAATATTATTCATCAGTAAATTTGTATTATGATTTATTGCAGAAAATTTTCAAAGAAAACCTGGATTGCTTCGTAAACTCGCAACGACGTCCTCTTGCAAATTTACGTTATTTCCCAAGATTTTGTTACACAGAATAAAAAAAATTACATATAGTTATGTCAAACCAGCATTTTACTCATCTTCACCTCCACTCTGAATTTTCACTCCTTGATGGGGCGATTCAAATCGATAAATTGATCGAATTTGGCAAGCAACATAATTTTAAAGCATTAGCAATAACTGATCATGGCAACATATTTGGTGCAGTAAAATTTTTTCAAAAATGTAAAAAAGCAGGTATTAAACCAATTCTGGGTATGGAAGCATATTTTACTGAAGATGCCACCATAAAAAATGCCGATCGCAAATATTACCACCTTATATTATTAGTACAAAATGAGATCGGTTATAAAAATTTATGCAAACTTATATCATATTCCTATCAATCAGGGTTTTATTTTAAGCCGCGCATTGATTATACCCAATTAGAAAAGCATTCAGAAGGTCTCATTGTCACGAGTGCTTGTTTGGGAGGCCATATCCCTTCCTTATTAATGAATAATCAACAAGAACAAGCTATCGATCGCTTAAATTGGTTTTTAAATGTATTTGGACCTGAGCGATTTTACTTAGAAATTCAACCAGAAGATCAACAAGATCAAATCACTTTAAATAGCAAATTATATGAATTAAGTTCGCAATACCAGGTTAAATTGGTTGCTACCGGCGATTGTCATTATATTCATGCAGATGATCGTGAAGCACATGAAGTTATGCTTTCTATTCAAACACAGCATAAAATTACCGATCCCGATCGATTTACTTTTGGCCAAGCACGTGTCCACATAAGAACAGCCAACGAAATGTTATCATTATTTGCCCAACATCCTGAGGCAATTTGGAATAGTGGTGTAATTGCTGATGCCTGTAACTTTGAATTTCCATCAGGAAAACTCCATTTTCCTGAGTTCAAAATCCCCGAAAACCATAGCACCGATTCATATTTTAACCAATTATGTCAGCAGGGTCTTTCTACCTTAATAAATAAGGGAATAATTGACAGCGATAAACAACAAGATTATTGGGATCGCCTTACGTTTGAATGTGATTTAATTATCAAAATGGGATTTGTCGGTTATTTTTTGGTCGTTAGTGACTTTATTCAATGGGCGAAACGAAACAATATCCCCGTTGGACCCGGCAGAGGATCTGCAGCAGGATCATTAGTAGCATGGACACTTCAAATAACTAATATTGACCCCCTCAAATACAACTTATTATTTGAACGATTTTTAAATCCAGAACGTATCAGCATGCCCGATATCGATATCGATTTTTGTATAGAAGGACGAGAATCAGTCATTAATTACGTACGTGAAAAATATGGGCATGATAAGGTAGGTCAGATTATTACTTTTGGTACCATGATGGCAAAAGGCGTCATTAAAGATGTAGCACGCGTTCTGGGGATGCCTTTTGAAGATTCTAATGGGATTTCAGCACTTATTCCTGAACAATTAAAAATAACCCTCAAAGAAGCAATTGATCAAGAACCTAAGTTAAAAGAGCTCATTGATCATAATACGCACGTTGCAAAAGTATTTGATATTGCTTTTAAATTAGAAGGCGTAACGCGTCATGCATCCAAACATGCCGCTGGCATTGTTATTTCGCCAGATCCCATTGATGAAGTACTTCCCATCTACGTGCAACCAAAAACGAATGAAATAGTAACGCAATATGCAATGACAGAACTTGAAGCATTAGGGTTTTTAAAAATAGATTTATTAGGGCTTAAAAACTTAACGCTCATTGAACGCGCTATTCAACTGATTAAAAAAAATAGAGCAATTGAGATTAATTTGGATACGTTACCCCTTGATGATTCCAAAACATTTTCTTTAGTTTGTCAGGGCAAAACCTCCGGCGTATTCCAATTGGAATCCAGTGGCTTAAAAGAAGTATTGCAAAAACTACAACCAGAAAAATTTGAAGATATTATTGCCGTAAACGCATTATATCGACCAGGGCCATTAGGCTCAGGAATGGTTGATGATTTTATAGAACGAAAACATGGCCGACAAAAAATTAACTATTTATTTCCTGAACTAAAACCAATCCTTGAAGAAACGTATGGTGTTATTGTATATCAGGAGCAAGTACTTAAAATTGCAGCTGCTATTGGCGGGTATACTCTAGGCGAAGCAGATATTTTACGCAAAGCAATGGGAAAGAAGAAAGCAGATGTAATGGCAGAGCAGCGCGATCTGTTTTTAAAACGCGCCGTAGCTCAATCATTTGATGGAAAAAAAGCAGGAGAACTCTTTGATCTAGTAACCTACTTTGCCGGGTATGGTTTTAATAAAGCCCATTCAGCGGCATACGCTTTAATTGCGTATCAAACTGCTTACTTAAAAGCGCACTTTCTTCCTGAATTCATGGCATGCCTTATTTCTCTTGAATCAAGTAATGCTGAAAATATGGTTTTTTATTTACAGGAAGCAAAAGAGCTCGGACTCACTATTTGCCCCCCTGATATAAATAGTTCTGAAATTGATTTCAGCATTGTTGATGGCGCCTTGCTATTTGGGCTACGTGGCATAAAAAATCTAGGCCTTGCTTCATTAGAAAACATATTACATGAGCGGCAAAAGGGCGCTTTTACCGATCTATTTGAATTTTGTAAACGAATTGATTTAAGAACGTCAAATAAACGGGTTATTGAAAATCTTATTTGCGCCGGCGCCTTTGATTCACTACCTGGCACCCGTGCTCAAAAATATGAAGATCTTCCTAAGATAATGGAACAGGCAATTGTTCATAAAAAAAATGTAGAAACCGGTCAATTAGGCCTTTTTGATGCAAGTCGCAGCAATTCCATAACAAACGCAGATCAATTCCAATTTACCTCAGTAGTAGATTGGGATAATAAAACAAAATTAGAAAAAGAGGCAGAAGTAATAGGATTTTATTTAAGCGCTCATCCGATGGATATCTACAAAAAACAGATACAATGGTTCAACATACCTTCCTTTAACCAATTATTAAGTACCGAATTAAAAGATAACTCTGCCCAAGAGCCATCAGTGATAGCATGCGGCATAGTAAAAAGTAGTAAAGTAATTTTTACTAAAAAAGGTGAAAAAATGGCTTTTTTAACGGTTGAAGACCGTACTACCAGTGCTGAAGTAATATTATTCCCTAAATTATATAGCACCGCCGAACAATGGTTATCAACACACACTGTTTTTATCATATTAGGAACCCTTGATATCAGTTCAGCACAAAAATGTAAAATCAAAGCAAATCAACTGATTCCTCTTGAGCTTATTTTTGATGAACACAAATACCTCCAAAAAACGGTGTTAGAATTACCGGTGGAATTTAATGAGTCTTTAATTCAACATATAGATCAAAAAATGAATAATGGGACTACTGCATTGCATCTTATATTTCAGGAGAATGGAAAGCGTCTCTATTTAAAAAGTTCAAAAAAGATAACCGTGGATCCCGCATTTCTTGCTGAACTTGAGAACAATAATATAAAGATAGCTCTTACGCTGGCCTTATAATTCTTGTAATTGAAGTGTTGCTTCATGGTAATAACCATAATGAAGTGTTTCAATAGTTGATAAAAACGTTTGTAATACCGTCGAATTGTTGTTAATGATTAAACATTCCATTGTCTTTTTAAGATATTCCTTAACATGCGATGCAAGAGCTTTTTTCTTTATTAATAATACGGTAATTGTTTTGTATAACTCACCATTACAATGATAAATTTTTTGTTCCCATTGATTAACATAAAAATTGAGCTGTTCATATGCTTCTTGTTCAATAAGATGACGACATAGTTGTTCAAGATGTACCATTAACCGAGTATCTTGCTCTAGTTGATCATATAAATAAATAATTTGAATAATATGATCTATGTGCTGTGGTTCCAATATAATTAAATGTTCATATAATGCAGCTGCTTCAATTATTTTATTATGGGCTTTATATGCTTCTATTGCTTGCTCATATTTTTGACATGCTTGTTTAGTATCATTAAATGAAAGTAATAAATCCCCCTCTAATTGATGGGCAAGCGCAAGATTATCAAAGGAATGAATGAGTAATTTATAAAGACCTAATGCTCGTTCGCGTTCACCACGTGCTACAAATTCTGCAAGCTTAAACCATGCTACATTGTATTTATCTGATGGAAGCTGCCTCATATCAATTACCCCTCTTAATTTTATAATCAATTTTATTATACCCTAACATGTGAAGGATTGATCTACAAGTTTTTTGGTATAAAAGTTGATTTCTCCTTACCAAGACACTATTTTTAATCAATTAATTTGCCTCATCTAATATTTCGCTGGATCCTTACGTCACTTCGTTCCTCAGGATGACAATTCTACTTTCAATGTCATTCTGAGGCCATTCGGCCGTAAGAATCCAGTAATAAATAAGTATGCCGTTTTTTTACTGATTATTATTGACAAAAAATAGTATATCTGTACCATACATTCTATGCCGAGGTAGCTCAGTGGTAGAGCATGTGCCTGAAGAGCACAGTGTCGGTGGTTCGATTCCACTCCTCGGCACCAGTAATTTCCCTTTGGAAATGCCTGGCAGGCAGTCTTTTTAAATGAAGTTAACATTATTAGTACGGTGAAAAGCACAAGATTGTCCAAAGACCTGTCCGAAGCTTGCCAAGCCGGAAGGCGTGGATAAGCGTAGGCGGAAGCTCAGCTATACTTCAACGACATTCCATCGCAAGCGAAGACTGGGCAGCCTTAGAGAACTTTTTACCTTCTTTCAACTTGCCATCCTCTATTTCCTTTGTTACAGTGGTAGGATTAGAATCCCATAAAGTTGATTAAAATGAGTATCAATCAAAACCGTATCGATCTCCTACAAAAGGAATTTTCTGAAAAATTAGCCCGAGTTACCACACTAGAGGAACTTGAGCAGATTCGTTTGGAATTTTTATCACGTAACGGTCTTATAGCTCAAGCAATGCATGATCTAAAGGCTCTCTCCTTAGAAGAAAAAAAAACAATCGGTCCTCTTTTAAATAATATAAAAAAATTTGCACAAGAATCATTTGATGCTAAAAAAAGCTCTATTGAACAAGAACTTTTACAAATACTGCTTGGAAAAGACCGCAACTTTGATGTTACCGCCTATGTTCCTAAGACCCTGCATGGTAGTTTACACCCAATTACCGTTATTTATAAAAAAATAGAGGATATTTTTATTAGTATGGGATACGGTATCATAGAGGGACCAGAGGTAGAAACTGAATATTATAATTTTGAGGCACTCAACATCCCAAAAGATCACCCGGCACGCGATTTTTTTGATACGTTTTGGCTTACTATTCCTGGATTATTATTACGCACGCATACCTCGTCCGTTCAAATTCATGGTATGGAAAAAAATGAACCGCCATTCGCATTCATAGCACCAGGAAGAGTGTACCGCCATGAAGCAACTGATGCTACTCATGATTTTCTTTTTAATCAAATAGAAGGGTTAGTAATCGGTACCGACATTTCTTTAGCGCATTTACTGGCAACCTTAAAAACTTTTTTTCAGACATTATTTAATAGAAAAGATCTTGATTTAAAAGTACGCCCTAGTTACTTCCCTTTTGTTGAACCGGGAATTGAAATAGACATCACCTGTCCTTTTTGTTCAACCGGATGCTCCATATGCAAAAAAACCAAACTTATTGAAATGGGTGGCGCTGGACTTGTACATCCAAATGTTTTAAAATTCTGTAAGCTCGACCCACATAAATATTCTGGGTTTGCGTTTGGGCTCGGCGTAGATCGTATAGCAATGTTATTATATAATATACAAGACATACGGCTATTTTCCAGCGGAAAAATCGATTTTTTAAAGCAATTTGAATAAAATATGGTAATTTGCAATACATAAAAGGAGTATTATGGATATTTTGAAAACGGTGATACCAGCAGCAGGATTGGGAACTCGCTTTCTTCCTTTCACTAAAGCAGTGCCAAAGGAGATGCTACCGGTTCTTAATAAACCTGCCATACAGTACGCCGTTGAAGAATCAGTACATGCTGATATAAAAAATATACTCATGATCATCAACAAAAATAAGCATGCTCTTGCAAACCATTTTGATTCAGATTTAGAGCTTGAACTAATCCTTAAAGAACGTGGTGAATTAGACCTATTATCAAGCCTTAAAAAAATTAATAAAGACACGTTTTTTTCCTATATTCGTCAGCCAGAGCCAATGGGACTCGGTCATGCAGTTTGGCTTGCACGACATAATATTGGTAAAGAATATTTTTGCGTACAACTTCCTGATGAGATTATAATCTCAAAAGTTTCTGCTCTTGCCCAGCTTATAAAAATTGCACGTCAAGAAAAAGCAACCATCGTAGGCGTACAAGAAGTACCATCAGAATTAACCTCACAGTATGGTATTATTGCCGTAAAAAAACAAATTACGCCAAATTTATTCCAAGTTTCACATGTTGTTGAAAAGCCTGATCAAAAAGAAGCACCTTCAAATTTAGCAATTATCGGTCGTTACGTATTATCACATAAAATTTTTGCAGCGCTGGAAAGCATTGAAACTGATCATAAAGGTGAATTACAGCTTACCGATGCCATTACACAAATGATGTTTAATAACGAAAAGGTCTTTGCTTATAAAGTACAAGGCATACGTTATGATATTGGTAATCCTATTGGTTGGCTTAAAGCTCTTATTGGGTGTGCGTTACAAGATCCTCAGTATCAACCACACATTAGAAAATTCTTAGAAGATAAAGAGTTAATGGATTCCTTTATGTATCAGCCAGTTAATATTGTTGAAAATATCTTTTAATACTACTGGCTTATATACTTTATATATAAGCCATCCCCCTATTAATCCCCCCATACAAATACCGGCGCTAGAAAGAAGTTTTACTGCAAAAGAATATTGCTTTTTTGGTTTTGATAAAATGGGTCCGTAAAGAACAGGCATTTTCTCAGTAAAAAGCTCTGTCTCTTCAGCTACTCCTTTTTCTTGAGCATTTAACAGAATATTAATTGCATTGCTTATTTTATTATGAAGCTCATCTGCTGGCGTAATCCGATCAGCAACTGCAAGCAAAACTTCTATATTATTATTTCTTACTAATATATCAATCGTTGAATAATCTGATTTATCATGCTCACCTTTTATCGATTCCATATAAGAATTAATAACGCCAACATTTTCACATTTAGGGTATAACTTTTTCTCCATTGAATAGTTAGATCCACTTATTAAAAATAAAATCGTTAATAATAGTAAGATTCTTTGTTTCATAAGTATATTCCTTTTGTACATATCCATATTGCTTATGAATTACCATATAATGCAAAAAAAGTAAAAAATTAAATCTTGTTTTTATTGCAATCTGAAAAATTAAAAACGTATACTAATACATGAGCAAACTTCTAAAAATTAGGATAATTTCTATGAAGTATTTAATTTGTGTCATTATAGTATTATATAGTTTTTCAATACAAGGCTGCCCTGCATGTGTTGCGCGGGTTCAAAAAAATTCGCCGCCATTCTTTTCACCAGAATTTTATGAATTTCCTGAATTTGATAATGAATTAGATATGATCATTACTGGAAGCGGCCGCTAAGATATGAAAATAGCTTTAATCCAGCTAAACCGCCTATAAGCGTTGAAACAGTTACTCCAAACGGATAATCTTCTAACGCTTGCGCGGTATATTTTAATCCCAGGTAACCTAAACTCCCCCCCAATAAAGCACCAAATCCAAAACTACCAAGTTTGGCTAAGAATAATAATTTGCCGTGTCGATTACATGAATCATTACAAGATTTAATTTCTACAATTTTTCCGAGCTCATTGTATAAAGGAATAAGATCATCAATTTCTTTTAATGATTTAAAATCACGCGAAATAATATCATCTTTATGATACGGACAGGAATTATTGTCCACATAAATAGTAGCTTTCTTTTTGACTATTTCATTAATCAATAACATCTGTTTTATGGTCAATTTATTTAAACAATTTATTTCTAGCTGTTTAAATACACATAATTGATCATATCCTTTCTGTAACATTCCCGGTTTTTGGTGATTTGTAAAGACAAAATAAGGATCATTAAATCTTTGAAATTGAATATTTTTAAATTCTGAATAATGAGAATAACTCCCATACCACCACCATATAGAAGAGTTAGAATCTCCCCTTAAACAGCATTTATTAGTTTCTAAATTAATGAAACCCCAATAAATAGGAGTTGCTATTGCACAACTGTTATTATTGAAAATAATATCGATAAATTTGCCATAAGCAGTATTTATAGAATTACCTAAAAAGATCGCCGATGATTCATCATTTTCAGAATCGGCTTCTTTTAAAAAGTCCCTTACTTCTACCGCGTTTTCAATAATTGAGTATGCTACGATATAACGTGCATTGGGAGAAATTGCTATCCGAGTAAGATCAGATAAATTAAGATGATACTCTTTTTTTGGTGCCTTTTCATCTTCTAAAGTAATAAGCTTTAGTGTTACTTTTCTGGAACGATCCTTATATCCATACGCCACATACGAACCATCAGGAGCAAATGTTATTTTTGGTAAAACAGTTACCCCATACATATGCTGTTCTTTAACGATTGGTTCAGCATTATTTTTAGCGTATACATACAACCCTTTATTAGTATAAAGAGCATAAAAATTAGTATCCGGTGAGACAATAATATTAATAATAATATCTGGACAATTAATATCGATCGTTTCTAATGTTTTTTTATTAATAAGACTTTTTATTTTAAGCTGTTTTGTATCTTCATTGTATAATGCAATTCGATTATTATCGCAAAAAGAATAAAAGGTACTGCTACGCGAAAAAATAGGTCTAACTTGAATACCAGTAAGGTCATAAATAGTAAGCGGTTTCTCATTTTGTTTTGTAGTGATAGCCAGATACC
Organism: Candidatus Babeliales bacterium; assembly: GCA_963722075.1. Lineage (GTDB taxonomy): Bacteria > Babelota > Babeliae > Babelales > JANWKD01 > CAVRJM01. The sequence continues at coordinate 551,476 of CAVRJM010000001.1, forward strand.
CATTAGAAGCAATATTACAATCATCAATAGAATCAATTAATTGCGTATGTACTAAAAAAGGCTTTTTCAACTTTTCTTTTAACTGTAGAATTTTCTCTATTTTAATCGCAATTTTAATACTCATATCGTCAGATAATTCAGCACCATTTTTTTTTGAAAAAGGATAATTCATTCCCGTTTTATTATATTTTTTAATACAAAAAAGAGCATAATAATCTGCCAATTGATCAAGAACTGGTTCTGCATCCAAATAATTTAATGCATTAAGAAGCATAATAATCTGCTCTTTATTAAAATTATCATGTATAAAACAAGGATCGATTATTTTATTATTTTCAAAATAATGCGTTAGTAAATCATCTAAATCCGCAAGCAATTGTAAATTAAAAAACTCAGGTAGGTTTACAGAAACTTCCCCTCCTAAGGCATCATTAATATTAACAATGGTTTTACACAGCATCGCTTTTTCAGATGATAAATTATACTCTGTTTTATCACTGAGCTCTAACACTACCGCTTTTTCACCATTTATATTCCTTATACCCTCCGGAAATTCCATGGGATGTACCTTCGATGTTAAAAGAAGAGAAAATAAGAAGATAAGTATTTTTTTCATAACCTTTTATTTCCATTTGAAATTATTTTATCAGATTTGAGCCGCAGCCCTTTATTACAGCATAACAGTAATTATAATTTTGTAAACTAATATACATTATTATAAAAAATAGAGAATAGCTCAATGACAAATATGAAATAACCTTCACTCAGTCATTAAAAATGGGATTACTGAATCAGCATTTAAAGAAAGTGATGTAATCCCCTGACTAATCAGAAATTGTGCAAATTCAGGATAATCGGATGGGGCCTGGCCACAGATACCGATAGGCTTTTCATGCCTAAGCGCCCCTTCTATCACCAATTTACACATTTTCTTTACTGCTTTATCCCGCTCATCAAATAACGGCGCTAATAATGCCGAATCGCGATCCACTGCCAGTGTGGTTTGCGTTAAATCGTTTGATCCAATAGAAAAGCCATCAAAAAGGGTGCAAAAATCATCGATTAACAATACATTTGAAGGTATTTCAACCATCATATAAATCTTTAATCCATTTTCTTTTTGAACTAAGCCATTTTTCTTCATAATGGTTATAACCTGCCACGCTTCTTCCATCGTTCTGACAAAAGGAAGCATCAGAATGATATTAGTTAGCCCCATTTCATCACGGGCTTTTTTCATTGCTGCACATTCAAGCGCAAATGCTGGCGCATAGAGCTCATTATAATAGCGCGAAGCACCGCGTAACCCCAGCATCGGGTTACTTTCAACTGGTTCAAAATAAGAGCCACCTAATAAATCGCGATATTCATTGGTCTTAAAATCTGAAAACCGCACAATTACTTCATGGGGATAAAAGGCTGCCGCTATTGAACCGATGCCTTGTGCTAAGGAGTTAACAAAAAAATCACGTGGATTATCATATGCTGCGGACAGCTCATTTATTTCCTGCTTAATATGAGCATCAGTTATCATTTCTGGTTGGGCAAATGCCATCGGATGCGCTTTAATCGTATGGGCAATAATAAATTCTATGCGTGCTAACCCTACTCCTGATATAAGCGGTAACTGACATACACTAAAGGCAGCTGCCGGGTCAGCAACATTTACCATAATAGCTACGGGCGGTTTATGAAGATTTTTGGTATCAACTTCCTGGACCGTAAAAGGAACCGCGCCTTCATATACGTATCCTTGCGCGCCTTGGCTGCAATCAATAGTAATAGCGCTCCCATCTTTTATTTTTTGCGTTGCATTAAATGCCCCAATAACTGCCGGAATACCCAGTTCACGGCTCACAATAGCCGCATGACACGTACGCCCTCCCGATTCAGTAATAATACCGCCAGCTTTTTGCATAAGCGGTACCCAATCAGGATCGGTCATATAGGTAACTAAAATATCACCCTTATTAAATTGGCCAATATCTTTAGGATTTTTAATAATACGTGCAACACCAGAAACAATTTTAGAACCAATACTTTGCCCTTCTAACAGTATTTTTTTATCCGTTTCTTTGAGCATATATTGTTTTAAAAACCCACGTTGTTTTTTTATTGAATGAACCGTTTCAGGACGAGCTTGCACAATATACAAAAAGCCATCAATGCCATCCTTAGCCCATTCAACATCCATCGGAGTCCATTGACCATTAATAGTTGAATAATAATCCTCAATAATCATGATATTATTAGATAATTCAAGTATTTCTTCATCTGATAAACAAAACTGATTTATTTTATCTTCAGGAACCGTTACCCATTCAATTTTTTTTTCTGCACCATAGACCAACTTTTTTGTTTTATTGCCAAGCATTTTTTTTATAATAGGCTTATATCCTTTTTTGAGCGTCGTTTTAAAAACATGAAATTCATCAGGATTGATGGCTCCTTGTACCACCGCTTCACCTAATCCATAGGAGCCGTTGATCATAATAAGATCTTTAAAACCTGACTCAGTATCCAATGAAAAGCCAACGCCTGCTGCTGCTAAATCTGAGCGCACCATTTTTTGTACTGCAATAGAAAGCGCCACTTTAAAATGATCAAATCCTTTGGTTGTGCGATAAATGATAGCACGATCGGTAAATAGTGATGCAAAACATTTTTTGCACGCCTCTAATAATTCTTTAGTGCCTTGAATATGCAAAAAACTTTCTTGTTGTCCTGCAAATGAAGCCCCCGGCAGATCTTCAGCAGTCGCTGATGAGCGTACTGCTACATCCACGTTATTTTGCTTGTAATGCAGTGAAAGTTGGTTATATGCTGCAATAATTTCTTCTGCTAATTCATTGGGCATACTACCGGTAGTAAACAAACGCCGGAGCTGTAATCCGGCGTTTTTAAGTTGTTGAAAATCAGTAATATCAACGGCATTTAAAATAGTTTTTATGTGATCATGAAGTTTATTAAATTCAATATAACGCCAATACGCAGCAGATGTGATAGCAAAACCAAAAGGAATTTTGATACGATCACTTAATTGCGTCGTCATTTGCCCTAATGATGCTGTTTTACCGCCAACCAATGCCGTGTCATTTATGCGTATTTCATCGAACCATTTAATAAATTTCATCGAAGTCTATTACCTTTCATACGTTGCCATCAGCGTTGCTTTTTCACGTATATGATTGTTCATTGCACTCAATAATTCTTGTTTAGTGACTCCATCCTTCAGATTCAATGTAGTATCTAACGCATATAATGTAAAATAATAATGATGTGTCCCATGCCCTTTAGGCGGGCACGCGCCTTGATATTTAATTTGGTTACTAGAATTCATTCCTTGTTGCATTGGTTTGGTTATGTTAGCACCTTCTGGTAAATTGCTAACGGTAGGCTCAATATTATACACCAGCCAATGTACCCACGTACCACCGGGTGCATCTGGATCATCAACGATCAGCGCTAAACTTTTAGTGCCGTCAGGAATTCCTGACCATTGCAAGGAAGGATTAACTTCATCACCTTCGCAGGTATATTTTTTGGGCAACCGATCCCCATCATTAAATACTGAACTGATAAGCTTCATAGGAGCTCCTTTAAGATTATTCACTGGTAATATGCTTAATATGATAATTAACACAATAGCTGGTTTTTTCATACACACCCTTTCAATTTAACTTTCTGACAATTTACTTTTAATAGTATTAAAACAATTTACAAAGAAACAAATAATTGTTAAAATTATGTAATTATTAATGATATTATTTAGTGTTTTACTTATTTTACATCCTCAACAGTAAGGAGCTTCTGATGAATCATAGTTCATCTCGTATCTTTCCTTTTTCTCACACCCTTCAAACTACCCAAACTATTATCATTAATACAGTTATTTTAGTTTCTTCAATGAGTATGTGCTCCTTATCAATGTGTGCCAGTATAACCAACGGCGCCTTATCATACGCCTATTAAATTTTCTTTTTTCTCTATTTTTTAATTTAAATCGATAATGCAAGGTTTTCATTTAAACCTATAAAGGATATTTTTTTATGAAACGTTTTTTTAAATCGGAAATAATAGCTACTGGTCTTGCTATTTTCTCCATGTTTTTTGGGGCAGGTAATTTAATTTTTCCGCTCAAAGTTGGTCTTATTGCAGGTGAAAAAAATATATGGGCAATTTCTGGCTTTCTTCTTACCGGTGTTTTATTACCGCTCTTGGGATTGCTTGTTATTATTCTTTTTAATGGTGATTATAAAGCTTTTTTTCATCGCTTAGGAAAAGCTCCCGGCGACTGCTTTATACTCTTTTGCATGCTCTTTATGGGCCCGCTGGTTGCGATGCCACGTATTGTAACTTTCTCTCATATTATGGTTGCACCCTTTCTAGGTAATATCTCTTTAGTGCTTTATACTGCTATTTTTTTGCTATTAACCTTTTTAGGTACCTATAAAGAAAGCCGTATCATCAATTTACTTGGGTATATCATCAGCCCACTGCTTTTACTTTCGTTAGCCATAATTATTATAAAAGGATTATTCATTCATAATCAAGCAACAACCGCCTACCTTTCTAATATAAATTTATTTTTAGAAAGTATAAAAATTGGGTATAACACGCTGGATGTTATTGGAGCTATTTTCTTTTCTTCAATTGTTATCACCATTTTAAAAGAAAATCTAAAAGATCACTCAGAAAAATCATTAAAGAAATTAGCGATTATGGGTCTTAAATCGGGTCTTATCGGTGTTTCATTGCTTGCAATTATTTATGTTGGTATGAGCTATTTAGGTGTATTTCACGGATCAGGTCTAGAAAGTTTAAATGAAGGAGAACTTTTTAGCGCTATTTCATTTAGAATTTTAGGTTGTCAAGGCGCAATTATTATTGCATTAGCGGTATTCATGGCATGCTATTCAACAATAGTCGCTTTAACTGCTGTTGTTTCTGAGTATCTACAGCATACTATTTTTAAAAACAAAATAAGTTATCTTAATGCCTTATTAATAGTGCTGTCTGTTACTGCCATAATTTCCAACTTTGGGCTAGGCTCAATCTTAGCATTCTCTAGACCATTTATTAATGCAGCATACCCAGCATTGATTATGCTTATTATTTGTAATCTTGCTTACAAAATTTGGGGTTTTAAACCGGTAAAATTGCCGGTATTTATTACCTTAATTATTTCATGCATTTTATTTTTACGATAAAAAAGTTGTAAAAAAACTGATTTTTCTTACAATTATTGCATTAGTCTAACATATCAAATGCATGTGAGTATTTATGAATAAAAAACACACTGGTTTATTTTTACTATGTAGTTTCGCAATAATAACATTATCAGTTGGTTGCAGAAGAAGCAGCCAAGAAGTTGTTATTGTTGAAGAACAACGAGTATCCGGTCCTCTTTCAGATAATGATGTTACTTGGTCTAAGGAAGATTACCGATAAAATATACCTCTTGTCATTACGAGGCTTTTAGCCGTGGTAATCCAGAAAATGGGTCACCACGGTGCCCAAATGCACTTCGTGATGACAAAATATCAACTTCCCTTTAATTTTTTAAGGAGGTACAAACGCTTTTCCTTTATGCTTCAAGTCTCTACATGCTTAGTCTTTACATACAACCCTCCAAAAGACGAATGTATACGCAAACGGCATGCTGCTTCAAACATTTTTGGAAACTATCCATACCTCCAATTTATAGAATCTTCATGGCAAATAAGCAGGAATAACCTTCATTTTATTAAGCTATAACCGCTATAAGATATCACTGATCTCTATTATAACTCTACCAACTATCATTTCTATTTGTCAATAATTAAGCAATTTGCCATTAATGACTAATTGACTATTACTAAATAATTGATAAAATAATAATATATATATAAAACTTTATGGAGATTTTCATGAATTATAGGTATTTTATTCTTCTTTTTACCTTCATTGGGCTTTCTTATTCTGTCATTTTTCCAGGCCGCTTTAATATCTACCTAAAAAATAATACTAGAATGCGTGCTTTATTTTCATCTCGGAATAGCCTTATTTCTAGCAGCGTTTTCCGTAATTCGTTATTGAAGAAAATAAAACCTTCCTTAAAGAAATTTGATTATCTAAAACGTTTTTTTACTATAGGTGTGGGATTCGCAGGATATTCCTTAGCAACCTTACCTTACATCGATACATCTCATATAAAGATTTCATTGGAACAATTTAAAAAAGAATTAGAAAACCCGCACCGCGTTGCGCACATCATATTATATGATGAAGATCTTTACGAACAATATATTGAATTTATTAATGTTAATTTTTACGAATTAATAACCAGTCGCCAAAGAGTCAATATTTTTAAGGTGCTTGACCTTCTTATTAAGAATGACAAAGATAATATTAATTATTTTTATGAATCAATTAAAACTAATTTTAACCATATAGTGGAAACCAAATCTGGGTTATCTTTTCTGCAAAATATTATTGAAAGTCGTTTAACATTAATTGATCGTGGGTCATACAATAAAGGCAAAAAAACATATTTTTCAACGTATGATAATGATGCCATTATTAATGATTTAGTAGAATTATGTTTTGAACCTAAAAGCGCTTTATATAGATCAATGGAAGGTATAAGGATCTTGTGGGATTTCTTATTAATTGAAGGAGAAATCTCAAACAAAGCCGGTAAACTAATTTTTATGAAACTCAATAGGTTTAATGATTATTGCTTTCCCTATCTGGATAGATTACCCCTTGATTACTTAAAGGAAACAGTTACTCATCATGAGCTAAAAGAAATTGTTAATGGATTATTAATAAATACACCACGGGTCTCATGGTTAGCCCAAATTTTATGGGTGATTAAGCATATCAATGAAGAAACACCAGTTTTAATCAAAGAAATGTTTCTCGAATCCATAAAAAAATCTATTCCGATGCCCTATTTAACAGAGGGATGTATTGATCGGCTACTTAAGCCTAATGACCAAAGTGTTTTAATTCCTCTTCTTATGGATAACATTGCGCTCGCAGCTCAATCACCAGGACTAGCAAATTTAATTACTAGTCACCTAAAAAATAATCCTCAATTAGCATCTCAGTTTTGCAAAACAATAATTAACTTTTGGAATAAAATAGAAGATTTCCCCTATGCCTTTAAGCTTGCTCAACACTGCATAATTCATGATACAACCACCATTCCATTTTTTATTTCACAGATTAAACCTTCCTCCAATCTTCAATATCTAGAAGTTGTTTGCATAAATGCTTCCGGTAATAAGGATTTAAAAAACAAATTAGAAGAAGTAATGGAGTCGAATAGTCTTAATAATTTTGAAAAAATCGCACGACTTATTAGTTATAGTTATTACTGTACCCATGATTCACACTCATTACTTTCCAAAATTCCTTCGGGTCCAACCAAAAGACATCTTATTCAAAATAAACATTTGTTTTTAAGCAGCCAAGTGCTTTCTTTTTATTCAAATAACAAAGAACTCAGCGCATTTGCTAATGCTATAATGACATATGAGGGATTATTACAAAATAATTATTATACGTTTGTACATGGCCAAAAAAGTTGTTATTTATTACCGGAACTTCTTTACACCTTCCTTAATAAAATTAAATATGATACCCATACTCATCAGGATTTTATCTATTTACACGTTAAAAAATTAAATAACGATCTGAAAAGTGAAAAACAATTACGCAAATCTATTTTAAAAAATGGAAGGGGCTTAAGTAATCATCCTTTCCTCTTGTTCACCAATTACACTTTATTTGGTAATGAAATGCATGGAGGGGAAAATACAGCGAAGTATATTGCAGTCAATGCTAATCAAACTGATGTAGAATTAAATTTTGATGAAATTTTTTATAATCATGATTTACCTCATGATATTTATAATAAATATAAAGCTCGTTTAGAGCATCTTCAACGAGAATATTTACAATTGACTCCCTATGGCACCTGTATTCTAATTGCAATTCCAAAAGTCACCGCACATAAACATGTTTATTTAACACTGCCAGAGGGATATAAAAATAGCCTTGAATTTAAAAATGGCATTACAACTAATGACATGCAACTTTTTATGAAAAAATTGGAAAAGTCGCCAGAACTTATTAAAAACACTGATGAACTTATATTTTGCATCCCCATGACTACCGATAAAAATGGCGGCTTAAACCCAGAAAGCGGTATCAAAGTTTTTCCTTTTAGCGCAGCTAATCCATCAGCTTTAGATGCCTGGTACGCACAAGTACATGCGCTATTTGATGAAATATCGGAGGATATTAAAAATCATGGCCACAACAATTAATATTATTACTTCTGGTAGCTCATCAATACATGAGATGAAATGATTTCTGCTTGTCAATAATTAAGCAACTGCCAGCAATATTTAATTGACTATTACTTAATTACTGGTAAAATAAAAAATAGATATTATGGAGGTTTTCATGAATTATAGGTATTTTATTCTTCTTTTTACCCTTATTGGGCTTACTTATTCCGTCACTTTTCCTGGCCGTTTTAGCACCTATCTAAAACATAATGCTACCAAAATGCGCGCTTTATTTTCATCTGGGATTAGTTCCAGTTCTTCCGGTATTTTCAATAAGAAAAAGTTGTTTGAAAAATTAGCAGAAACAAAGTATTTTTTTTCATCTAAAAAATCTGATTATATTAAACCTTTTTTTACTCTGGGTATGGGAATAACGGGATACACTATTGCAACATCACCCACTTCTACCGATTCTCATAAAAAAATTTCATTGGGACAATTAAAAATGGAATTAAATAATACTGATCAGGTTACACAAACAATATTATACGATGAAGTTCTTTATAAAGAATATATTGATCTTATTAATACGCATTTCTATGAATTAATAACCAGCGAACAAAGAAATAATCTTTTTACAGTAATCACTAATCTAATCCACAACGATAGGGATAATATTGATTATTTCCTTACCTCAATAATAACAAATTTAAAATATATAATAGATGATTACCCAAGCCCCGGGATAACTTTTATACACAATATTTTTAAAAGTCGTTTATCATGGTTTGATTATTTTTTATTTATAATAGGTAGGCTCCCCCCTGACTTAAAATTAAAATATGATAATGATAAAGTTTGTAAAGATCTAGTCGATGCTTTTGAAAATTTATTCACTAGTCTTGTAGATAATATTGCTATTACTGCTCATTCCGCCCCTCAATTGCTTGGACTGATTACGCCGCTAATAGCTGATTTAGTCCCTCATTTTTGTGAGCAAGTAGTGCTTCATTGGAATCAGATACAAGAATCGCCTATTTCATATAAGCTTGCTGAATACTGTATTCTTCATGACCCATCTACTATTTCATTTTTCAGTACGCAGATCAAACCAACCTCCTCTATTCAATTTATAGAAGTGGTCAACAGATACGCACCTTGTGATAAAAATATAAAAAAATCATTAAAACAACTAGCAAAAGACGATTATGCCCATGATTTTGAAAAAATTGCACGATTACTCAGCTATAATGCTTATTGTACTAAGGACTCCTGCTCATTAATTTCTAAAATTAATTCCAGCTCAACCAAAAATCATCTTACTGAAAATCCAAGCACCTTATCTAAAAGCCCTGTACTGAGCGCTTATGCAAATAATAAAGAATTAAGTGCATTAGCAAATACAATAATGTCATATGAGCAATCTCTGCAAAATAACTATTACACCTTCGTACATGGCCAAAAGAGTTGTTATTTATTACCCGAATTATTAAACACTCATTTCTATAAGATTAGGAATAATGATAATGACCAGCATAACTTTATCTATTTACATGTTAAGGAATTAAATAAAAGCACAAAGGCTGAAAAACAATTACGTAAGTCAATTTTAAAAAATGGCAGAGGGCGTAACAATAGGCCTTATCTTTTATTTGCCAATCGGGCTCTTTTTGGTAATGAAACAAATCCAGGATCAAATACAGCAGGATATATTTTAGAAAATGATAATGTAGGCAATGTACAATTACGCTTTGAAGAGATTTTTAAAAACCATCATTTATCTGAAAATTTTTATAACAAATATAAAACACGTTTAGAGCATCTACAGCAAGAATATTCGCAGCTTACTCCGTATGGCACTTGTATGCTCATTGCAATTCCAAAAGAAACCATTCATAAACATGTTTATTTAGCAATTCCAGGCGGTTATAAAAAGGCTATTACATTGAAATCTGGCACTTCTATTCATGATATTAGGGACATCATGGCAATAGTTCAAAAAGCACCCGAGCTCATCATTGATACTGATCAACTTGAATTCTGCATACCCATGACTACTGATAAAAATGGGGGCTTAAACCCGGAAAGCGGTATTAAAATATTTCCATTCAGCGCTGCCAACACCAGCGCCTTAGATGCATGGTACGCTCAAGTGCATGCATTATTTGATGAGATAAAGAAGGATATTGAACAACATGCTCAATAAAAAATTAATAATTTTATTACTTATTATTTCTTGTGGTTCATCATTACCTGCGATGAATTATTTTCATTGGGCTAAAAAGAAGCTAACACCGCGATCACTTTTTTCGTTAGTTTATAAACACGAGAACTATGGGTTCAAGGGAAATCAAATTACTCCTAGAAGGTCATTTTTCAATTACGCAAGAACCCCATTAAGTCGTTTTTATCAAAGAGATACCTTATTATCCAAAACATTTTTCACTATAGGTACTGCTCTGGGGTTAGGGATATATAAGCATGCATATGCAGTGGATGAAAGACCCTTAGGTTGTGAACCTGTAACAGGTTCTAATTATGCATGGCATCCTCTTATTCCGGAAGATATCCCGATAACTTTAGACAATTTTATAAAGTATCTTGAATCTTTAGACAACAAAAGCTTTGCTGATGAAGCAACAAGAAATAATGACATCCAAACCCAATATGAATCGCTCATTGGTAACAATTTTAAAGAATTGCTTACGGGCAACCATCGTCAAAAATTTTTATTATTTCTTAAATACTTTATTCAAAAAAGTAATGAAAAAAATCTACTACAAAAGATAGCGCTCCATCTAGAAGATCTTTTATCAGATTACGAAGGGCATTGTGTAATAGATAATGCATTTATACCTTCTGATTACCAGTCAGTAACTTATTTTTTACCATACTTATTTGATAACTTAGCACTCTGTGCACAAACAGAAAAATTAATGTATTTAATACGAGAAAGTTATTACTTTTTCGGTCAATTATCCCATACCTATAAATCAATGGGATATTCACCGGATATCCATCAATTACTGCAAAGCCTTCCTAGGCGATTAAAAGAACAATGGAACTCGGTACATACGAAACCTTATGCATATTTATTATTACAAAATGCTATTTCATTAGAACCTTCTTTACTCGACTTTTTTTTACAAAATATTGATTACACTACACATTTTAAGGTAATAAAATCATTGAATAAGTTAGCCCCTTGTAATATACATCTTAAAAATAATTTGATTAATCATACTGAAAATGATCAAATAATCGATTTTCCTTTACTTATGAAGTTATTAGCCTATAGCAGCAGCTGCCCAAACGATAATGCGCTGTTGAATCGTTTACCTAAAACTATGACGGTCAAACATTTAAATCAAAATAAACATATGGTTAACAGTCTTATTGTTCCCAACTATATTGATAATACTGAATTAACTAGAATGGTGAATGCCATTATTGCTCAAGAGAACACATTAAAAGAGAATTATTATACATTTATACATGGGCAACGAAGTAGTTATTTACTTGCTGAGCATCTTTATACGTTTTTAAAGCAACAACATTCAAATGATAATCCGGAATTCCTCTACTTACATGTTAATAAAGAAGTTAATGATAAAAAAACCGAAAAGAAATTACGAAAATATTTGCTTGCTAATGGTAGAAATAATGATGAAGATAGACAACGAATTCTGTTTGTAAATTATGCCTTATTTGCTAACGACACAAATTCCGGGTCAAACTCTGCTCATTATATCATACAAAACCATAACGTAGGCGCTATATCCATATCATTTGAAGAAATTTTTAAAAATAACAATATTGAACATTTATATTTTAAGTATCAAAGCCGTTTGAGACAATTGTATAACGAATATAAATCACTTAACCAATATGGTACCTGTATTTTAATTGCTGTACCAAAATCAACCATTCATAAACATCTCTATACGGCTGTATCTGGCGGCGGTAAGCGTGCAGTAGATATTAAAGGACATGGTTATACTTATGATATCCGATTAATCTTGAAAACAATTGAAGAATCTCCTGAGCTTATTAAAGATACTGATCAATTAGAATTTTGTATCCCCATGACAACCGATAAAAATGGCGGATTAAACCCTGAAAGCGGTATTAAGATTTTTCCTTTTAGCGCTGCTAATCCAAGTGCTTTAGATGCCTGGTATGCACAAGTACATGCATTATTTGATGAAATACAAAAAGATATACAAAGCAATGCCCAATGATTTCTAGGTAATAGAAAAAATATTTAAAAATACGATAATTCGATTATAATAATTTCTAGAATCCATTAAATTGTTTATATTCTCATAACCTAAAGAAAGCATTATATGATTAAAATAAAAAAACTTATTTTTTTACTATTGCTTATAAATACATCTCACCTCAATTCGATGCACATAAGTGATTTGTGGCAAGAATCTGCTTCTGCAAAAAAGATTTTTGCTTTATCAGTAGCTTCTATACTTGGTTATAATATGCTTCATAGATTCATAAGCTATCACCTCAGCCCATTTTATATTAAGAATAAAACGGTAATTCAGAACTTAAGCAATGTTGAGGCAGCAATCGAAGGCTTCCAAGATGCATCGCGACCAAGTCTGCTTATCGGCGCCCTTATAGTCGGTGCTTCACGCATAGGTTCTCTGCCTAAACTAGAATGGGCTGATTTAATTAAACCCGGCCTTGCTACGCTAGGAATTATAACAGTATTTTCCTTATTTGATGGCTATCGAAAAGCACTATATTACGATCATGAAGAAATGGTTAATGGAAGGACTGGAAAGATGAAGACATCGCTCATCAATAAGGGGCCCGAACAATCTAAGAGATTCGTTGCGTCTGCTTTTGCTAATGACTCGAAGCAATTTTGGGGAACCATAGCGGCTATAGGATTACCTCTTGGCTTTATTACTATGCGTTATATGAAAAGTAGGAATGCTTAATAAAGGAGAGATGCATGCATCTCATTTTTGTTCTTTATGACAGCATAACTAATTCAATTTTCGATAGTCAGATTGCAATTCCCTTACTGCAGCGTAAGCAGCAAAATCCCCTTCTAACTATCACGATTATTAGTTTTGAAAAAAAAATTAATGCGCATTCGTATAAAGCAATAACTGATAAATACCCGCAGCTGCAATTTGTGTTTTTAAAAAAACAGCTCTTTATTACGCCATTCTTTTTATTTTCTGCCATTCAGCAATTAAAAAAAATATTGGCTTCTTTTTCTAACTATCAGCTCATAGCGCGCGGGCCGCTTGCTGGCTTTCTTTGTCTAAAAGCTATTAACCCAAAAAAACGCACACCATTAATTATTCAAGCACGGGGATTATTATATGAAGAATATAACTATGTTCATCAAGACACCAAAAATAAACTGCTGCAATTAATTCACTCGTGGCGAGCACATCAATATAAAAAAATAGAACAGTACGTTTATTCACACAAAAAAAAACAAACGTACGCCATAGAAGCAGTCAGTATTGCACTGAAAGAACATCTTATTGCCACCTACCATGCGTGTCCCGACGCTATTACCATTGCAGAACACGATATCCCAACTACCATACCAGCATCACAACTCCGATCCTGGCGAACTGAAATCAGACATCAACTACAATTATCGGATGATATCATCGTTTATTGTTATAATGGATCGCTACGAGCATGGCAATGCCCACAACAAACCATTGAGTTTTTTTATAATCAGTTGCAAAAAAATAAGAATATTTTTTTATTAGTACTCACGCAGGATGCCAAATCTTTCCAGCAATTATTACAACAAAAAGATATAGATGCTGCTTTTTACAAAGTACTCAATGTACCTCATCAGGAGATTTACCAGTATTTAGCTGCTGCCGATAGCGGACTTATTTTTAGAGAACAGCATATACTTAATTGGGTTTCTCGTCCTACCAAGATTCTTGAATACCAAGCAGTAGGGCTTCCTATTATTCACAATAATACGATTGCTATGATTACAGAAACAAATTAATGGATCCACACGCCAGCTCGGGATGACAGCTTTGAATCAAAGCTGTCAAATTAACAACCCAACAATCATAGCTGAGAGAAGATTTGATAACGATCCTCCCAAGACTGCTAATAATCCCAATTCAGTAAGCCAATGACGTTTTTCAGGAACCAATGACCCAATACCGCCAATTTGTATACCAATACAGGAAAAGTTAGAAAAGCCACATAATGCATACGTAAGTAATGCGGAAGTACGCTCAGAAAAGTTACTTGCCACCATATGACCATACGCAATAAGCTCATTAATGGTGACCTTAATACCAAGCAAGCTCCCCACTTTGAATGCTTCTTCACCGGTAAAACCAAGCAGATACCCAAACGGCGCAAAAAGCCATGAGAAAATGTACTTAAGATTAATAAGTGGCAATGCAAATGCATAGCCCCATTGTGAAAGCAATGAATTTGCTTGTGTTGAAGAATATTCAAGTAAATAGTTAAAAAGCGCGATTAATGAGATAAATGAAATTAACATAGCACCAACATTAAGTGCCAAAAAGAGGCCGTCAGTTGTTCCGGTTGAAACAGCATCAAGCATATTAGTTGCCGGGCTTGCAGCGGCCGTAGCGCCGTGTGCCGTTTCAGGCTGTTCCGTTTCAGGGTATAAAATTTTTGCAATTAAAATAGTTCCGGGGATAGCCATCACACTTGCCGTTAATAAATGTACCGCCGGTACTCCCATTGCTACAAACACCATCAATATTGCACCGCTAATGGTTCCCATACCGCTTACCATAACTACCAGCATTTCCGATTTGGTCATATTTTTTAAATAGTTACGAATCAATAAGGGCGCTTCTGTTTGCCCTAAGAAACTATTAGCAATGGTACATAACGTTTCAGCTCCAGAAGTTCCAAGCAATGGTCTCATAACGATACTAATAGCACCAACGCATCGTTGCACCAAGCCTACATAAAATAATAATGACATTAAGGCCCCAAAAAAAATAATAATAGGAAGCACCTTAAAGGCAAAAATAAAGGCCCATGAGCCAGTGGCATTGGTTAAATTACCAAATAAAAACCGCGCACCTTCATCAGCGCATACATAAACTTTATTAATAGCATTTGCAACTGATTGCACTAATCTTATACCCACGGTTGTCTTCAACATAAAAAAAGCAAGCAGACCCTCTAGGCACAGTGCGTTACAAACTAATCGATAATTTATCGCTTTACGATTACGTGAAAGGAGAAATGCAAGAAAAAGAATTACAAAAATACCAATGACATTACAAAAACGGTTATATTCAAGTAAATAAGAAATCATGAAAATCCTTTTATGTTTCAGTTATGATGAAAGTAAAGATGCAAATAATGCGGTGTCTTTTTTTCGAGCTTGACGACCATGGACTATAAGGGCAGTAATAATTTCATCCAAATCCCCTTCCATGACCATATCTAATTTTTTAAGAGTTACATCAACTTGATGGTCGGTAATTCTATTTTGTGGATAATTATAGGTACGTACTTTTTCAGAACGCATACCAGCGCCTACCATTTCTTTTCTTTTTTGACTTAATTCTGCTTCATGTTTTTCTTGTTGCGCAGCAATGAGCCGTGCCTGCAAAATCTTCATCGCTTTTGCACGATTTTTATGTTGCGAACGTTCATCTTGACATGCTACCACAATACCGGAGGGAATATGGGTAATACGTATGGCAGAATCAGTTTTATTGACATGCTGCCCGCCCGCGCCGCCTGCTCGATAGGTATCAATACGTAAATCAGCCGGATTAATCGCAATATCAACTTCTTCACCTTCAGGCAGTACCGCGACCGTTGCTGTGGAGGTATGAATTCGGCCTGAGGTTTCGGTTTTAGGAACCCGCTGTACTCTATGTACCCCAGCTTCATACTTAAGATGGCCATACACATTTTTACCCTGAATATGAAGAATTCCTTCTCGGATTCCCCCTAAATCAGTAGAACTTGAATCAACCAATGAAACCTGCCATCCCTTTGATAAGCCATAATTGGTGTACATTTTAAGCATATCAGCAGCAAAAAGAGCTGCTTCTTGCCCCCCCGTACCTGCTCGTATTTCTAAGAACACTGAGCTATTATCAAGGGGATCTTGCGGATACAAAAGCTCTTCCAGTTCATTACTGGCCTTAATAAGCCGCTCTTCTATATCGGTAATTTCTGCCGTATACAATTCAATTAAAGAAGGATCTGTGTGGGCGCCAAGCTGCGCTTTTAAATCAGTAAGCTCTTTTTGTAACACTACAATAGATGTATGTTTTTCTAAGAGGTTTTTTAAGACGCTATGTTCTTTTTGAACTTCTTGCCGTTGCATGGTATCCAGATTTGGCTGTACCATTTTTTTTTCTAACTCATTTATACGAGCTTCAACAGAATCCCACTGAATGTTCATATATACTTTTTTAAGCCTTTTTTAAGCTTTTCTTGAATCGTTTTTCAAACTTTTCAATACGTCCTGCTGTATCAACAAATTTTTGTTCGCCCGTAAAAAAAGGATGGCAAGAAGAGCAAATGGTAACGCGTAGTTCAGGCAATGTTGAATGGGTAGCAAAGCTATTACCACAAGCACAGTGAGCTGTAATCTCATGAATTTCAGGATGAATAGATGATTTCATAAAACTCCTTATATTCTATTTATTTATAATTGGAATGGTTTCTATTAGTATTGCCTAAATCCTCATTCTTGTAAAGATTAAGACCCTATAAAACACCTAGGCAAATCGCCTTAGATAATATAAGATAGCAGATTTTAAAATATTTTCAAGTAGTAATTTTTATTGATTTATTTCCCTATAAATTGGTATTCTTATATAAAGAATAAGTTATAAGCGATAAATAGGTATAAAGGGGGAGTTTATTAATGAATAAAAGAATTATATTGTTACTTACCACTTTTTTCAGTGCCCCAGTTTTTGGGCTTTCTGATTGTAGTAAAACTACTCAAGAATTGATAACTAAGGCAACTCCGGCACGTATGCAACAAGTTATTGATTCATATAAAAATGCCGTTTTTGGCATGGGGAATGATTCACTCATAAAAGCTGGCTATGATGAAAAAGCATTTGAGACCTGGGAAGATCTTTTAGAATGTGCTCATGAATGGATTAAAGAACAAGTCAACCAAAAAAAATCACCTGCTCATTATAAAACAGCTATTACTAATTTAAGAATGGTTAACGAATTTCTTAAAATTAAAATACCGCAACTCAAAACAAAATATGCTTTAATCATTGAAAAAAAGAATAAGAAAACAGGAACCATTGATATTGATGCTAATAAATTAAAGATATTCTCTTCTATCGATGTAGCACAATTAGCTGACCTTGAAAAAAATTTAGAAAAATATAGCGGCCTTGCTAATACTATTAATGCTACCGCACTTAGTACCATTTTAAACAATACACCGGTCCCAACTTCATGGACCGGCAATATAGAAAAAAATCCCGCTAAAATATTACCCAATTATCAAACGTTTTTCAAAAGTTATAGTAATATAAAAACAGCTCTTAATCATGACCCGGATAAATTTCTTTACTTTTTACAAACACAAAACATCCCGCTTCATGACTCAATTGATGCTGCGATTGTTATGGAACAAATGGAGCAATTTATTTTTATTAAGAAAAATGCAAAAGAAGCGCAAGAAGTTTTAAATCGCATACGAGAAATATACCCGAAAATTTTAAGTAATAAAGAAGTTGGGCAATTAGTTGCCACACAGGATAAAGCTTCAATGATTATTTATAGTGAAGCAGAAGTATTGGCACTTATTTGTGATCGATTACTGCAAGAAGTTCACCAACTTGTTCAGGCAATGAAGAAGTAATGGTGATTTTATGAAAAGATTATTAATTTTATTATTATTTACCGCCATCTTTGGTCAAAGTTACTCCGTTGCTCCCTTTGGCTCTTGTAGTAAAGATATTTATGCAGGAACCCTTAAACAAAATGCTGAAGATCTTATTAGACGGCTGAATACCGAATCTGTTCGCACATTTGCGGTAGATTCATATATTAATGAAGAAATTAATAAAATAAAATTTATTAGTTGGGTAAATTCACTTGCCTGTTATTACGAACTCGCACAAAACACCAAAAAAAATAATCAATACATGTTATATATTCTTACTCGTTATTACACCATTGCCACAGCAATTTATAGCGCAGCAAACGCAATTTACAAAAAAAATACACTCAAATTAGAAGAAAAAAACAATCTCAAAAAAACATTGGAAACTATAGACACCGAGCTTAAATCCTATAGTTTGGAAACTTATGAGATTCTTAGACAGACGGAACTACCATCCGCATGGAAAAAAACAGTCCCTAAGAAATTAGAAGAAGCTTTTCCCAATTATGGAACTTTCTTCAAAAGCTATTCACTCGGTAAAGAATCAGTCAATAAATCTTTTTCAAATGTTGAGTTTGAAGCTTTTTTAAAAATAAATGGGATATCAATTACTAAACATGGCCTTGAAGACCTTTTAAATCAACTTGAAAAGTTTATTTATCGTTTAAAAGAAACTTGGTTTAAAAATGAAGTCCAACTCGCGCTTATTAAGGAAGCTGAAGAAATTGAAAAACGTATCATAACTCAATATTCAAACTTTAGCTTTATTACCGGATCATTTCGCCAGCAAATAAGCAAAAGTTCTGATAAAATCAATTTAATAATATTCTTTATTGCTGATATTTATAGAGGAATAATTCAAAAATTATTAAAAAATATTAATAGTTTATAAATAAGGGAGATACCAATGAAAAACGTTACTAAATTAGTTATATGTTCATTACTTGCCTATGGTCAATTATATGCGGCTGCCGAACTTGATACCCACAATGAACCTCTCGCCAATAAAGCAGAATGTGTTCAATGGAAGAAAAATATTGATAGTAAGAAAAAACTTATTACTAAATATCAACAAAAGCTAACGAACACTGTCGATAAAAAAAGTAGACAAGATTTGCACAAAAAGATTCAAACTCATATTGACCAACAAAGTAATATTGAGCACAATTTTGGCCAAGAGTGCTCAAAATATAACATAAAATAATATTTTTATTTTTTTGGCAATCGCCGCAAGGCCGAACCTTTATGCATAGCTAAATGCTCTGTCTTATCACTTTTAATAAGATATTGAGGCTCTTCTTTGCTTGCATGTACGGTATACCCTTTAAAAATGATGGGTGCGGTAATTTTTTTCTTTATAACGCCTCGCACCATTCCCGCTTCTGAATTCCATTCAACATGATCACCTATTTTAAAATCTTTGGCCATATTACCTCTTTTTGGCGGTTATAATCTCGTTCCCTTCTTAATACTAATAACTAAACTTCTCTTAAATGAAGATCTGGTCAAATTTACTAAGAGCTTGAGATTAAAATTTAATTTTAGCCTGGATCCCCACGCTACGCTCGGGACGACGGTATTCGAAAACAAAAGAGCGTCGTTGCGAGCCTGCGAAGCAATCCAGACTAAAGTAAATAAAATGGAACCTGTAAAAATGATAAATATGCTTATTTATTTGTCACTACGAAAGATCTTCCCCTTCTTTCAAATCAGTAGGAAACAATTCACTAATCTATTACACTATCCTTCATCGATAGCCATAATTAATAAAACCTGGATTGCTTCGTATACTCGCAACGACAGCATATTTCAAAGGAATAAATCTTTTATTGACTAATGCTGTTGCCACGTGCTATCATGATAGAACAATAGAACGCATTAAAAGGGTAAGATAAATGAAAAAAAATAATAGTATAGATTCCATAGAAGAACTCTATGAGGCACTTCTTTTAATAAAAAACAAACAAGAAATGGCACGTTTTATGAAAGATTTATGTACCCCACAGGAAATTTCTACCTTAGCTGAGCGCTGGCGCGTTTGCAAACTGCTTAATGAAGGAACTCTTTCGTATCGAGAAATTAATGAACTTACCGGAGCAAGCCTTGCAACTATTACGCGCGTTGCACGCTTTTTAAAAGATGAACCCCATCAAGGCTATACACATATTTTAAAAAAGCTCGCGACAAATGAAAATTTTATAACTGGATCACCACGTCGCTCCGCTCCTCGTGACGACGATGGTTGGAAAAAATAGGTTAATTATGAGAAAATTACTCATCACCGCTTTTATTGTAATTGGTATCACCGTGATAACTTATGCATTCTTTAATCGAAACAGAAACGAAAATGATGTTTTGATAGTAGGAACTGCTGCTGGTTACGCACCATGGGTAAGCATTAATGAATATGGTAATTACGAAGGATTCGATATTGATGTAATGCAAGAAGTGGCAAAAAAATTACATAAAAAACTCGTTATTAAAGATCTTGGTTCTATGACCTCCCTTTTTATGGCATTAGAACAAGACAGCATTGATGCAATTATCTGGGGGATGTCTATTACACAAGATCGTTTACAAAAAATAGCAATGGTACGTTATCAAGGTGATACCACTAGTTCATATCCCCTCCTATTTTGGCAACAGATCCCAAACCAGATACATTCCATTCATGATATGAAGGGAATGACCGTGGCCGTTGAGCCTTCTTCATCACAAGAAAAAGTATTACAAAAATATGAATTTATCACCCCACTCTCAATGGATAAGGTAGATGATGCCTTACTTTCTATACAATATGCAAAAGCAGATGCTGCATTAGTTGAACCGGCCATTGCTAAAAAATTTAAAAATAAATATCCAAACATCCAGATTCTTGATATTCCTTTGGATCCTCAAGATCAAGTACATGGCGTCGGCATTTGTATTAAAAAAGATAACATATCTTTGATTAATGAAATTGAAAAAGCTGTTCAAGAACTTAAACAAGAAGGAGTTATTTCAGCACTTGAATCTAAATGGGAGATCGCTTCATGACCTGGCAAAATTATAGTAGCCTTTTTTTACATGGTATTTTTATTACGCTTTCAGCATGGATTATAACCGCTCTTTCAAGTTTAGTAATAGGCACCTGCTTTGGCATTTTAAGTTGTAATCATCTGGGTTCAGCATGGATGAAAGCAAGCATTCGAATATATACCTTTATTGCTAAAGGAGTACCCGCATACGTACAGATTTTAATTGCTTATTTTATTCTTCCATCATTATTAGGCATTTCCTTACCAGGATTTATTGCTGCGTGCGGTGCACTTGCCTTTTGTTCCAGCGGCTATGTTACTGAGATTGTTCGTTCAGGAATTAATTCAATACATAAAGGTCAATGGAATGCATGCCTTACCTTAGGATATCCCCTACACGCACAATTGCGTTATATTATACTACCGCAAGCATTTCAACATTGCATGGCTGCTTTATTTGGTGAAGGCGAACAATTACTCAAAAGTACTTCATTATTGGCAACCATTGGGATTACTGAATTAACGCGCACGGGGATGAATATAATATCACGCGAACTAAACCCAGTGCCTATTTACTTTTCAATAGCTGCCATTTATTTATTATTTTCAGCATGCTTGCAACTACTATTATTATATTTTGAAAAAAGGTTTTCCCATGGTCGTCGTTAAAAATCTTACCTTTTGCCGTAATGGAAAAACGATTCTTGATTCTATTTCATGCACCCTACTATCCAAAACAGTCACCCTTTTTATTGGTAAAAGCGGTGCAGGAAAAACAACGCTGCTTGAATCTATCGCTCATGTAATTAATCCTAATTGCGGGACTATTCTTCTTAATAATCAAGAATTAAAAAGTAAAAAGCCTACCGAAATCGGTTTTGTTTTCCAACAATTTAATCTATTTCCTCATTTAACCGTACTTGAAAATTGTACTAACCCATTACTAGTGCACGGTGTAGAGCAACAAGCAGCGCAAAAACGGGCGCTTGAACAACTGGAACAGTTTGGCATGGAATCATACGCGCATCAATATCCAGCATCATTATCAGGCGGCCAACAACAGCGCGTAGCAATCGCACGCGCCTTATGTTTAAATCCATCAGTATTATTGCTTGATGAGCCAACGGCATCGTTAGACCCCATTAATACTGAAAATCTCATAATGCTTTTAAAACAGTTAGCACAACACGGATTAACTATTGGCATTTCAAGCCAAGATATGCCATTTGTAAAAGCGATTTTTGATCGGATTTATTATATTGAAGATGGCAAAATTATTGAATTTTGCGATGATAAAAATTTACTCAATTGCCCACAAACTCAAAAATTTTGCGCTTAACATCTACTAATTTCTTTTTGGTTGAGACTTATTTTTTTGCAATAAAGTATGTATATATGCTATCGTGGGAACATTTTCAGGATAAAAATGCACTTTCTTATCTCCAACTGAAAAATATTGTAAACGTCCCAGCTTTTCAATATGTTGTTGAGTTTCTAAAAATATGCTGCAAGCTTCTTTATACGTTGAATATTCTTCTAGTTCTTTACCTTTCAATTCAGAAGAAAAAATAGGTCCATCAAAAAATTTAACATCATTTGATTTATGAGAGCATAAGTTTCTCATTCCTGAAAAATAATTTTGAATAAGCTTAAATTGTTGATTAATTCTTCCAAGATTTCTGACCCGTCGATACATAGAATTACTTAATGATGGCCACAAAACAAGAATTAAACCCATATAAAAAATGCTTTTTATTTTTGACATGTACTATTCTCCTAAATTATAAAAAATTTCAGTCGTTCAACCTAAATCTTCTGTTACCACTAAAACTTCTTTACCTTTAAAGGCAACACCATACGCTTTTATGAGTTTAATACCTTCAGCTTGCAATTCATGTACATATTTTTTAGTAGTAATTTGCTCTAACGCACGTTTTGCAGCCATCTCTAATGTCTCTTGTGCTGCAGCTTTTTTAAACTCCATGATTATACCACGATTATTTTTATCATGTGGAATAAGCATAATATCATATCTACCAAGGCCACTTTCACGATTAGATTTCACGTGATACGTATCAGAAAGCATCACTAATAATCCTAATACAAATAAATGATAACTTTTTTCCGGCTCATTACTTGGTAAATCGTAAACACTTATACTATTAAGAACAAACTCTTGTAATAAAGAACTAAATGTTTCAACGTCGCCTGTGATTAACGTCTTCATAAAAGTAGTGATTTTGGCTGTTTTCAATAAATGCTGAACTATATCACGAATGAAATTTTTGTATAATAATTTAACTTCTTTATTAGGTATAGTGAGATTGCACATAGTAACACCTTCGATTAATGTGCAAGAGGTATAAGTAACATACCCAGTAAATAATAGAAGACTCCATAAAGCACAATCATTTTTTTCTATACCTGGAAAAATAATTGCCTCATCAACGGCTTTAGTAACTGATTTATCAGATAATAATAGTTCAAAATCTGATTTTACTTCTATATCAGATAACGTAAGCAATTTTTTTATTATGTGATTATCACTGGTGTTAACCCAATATGGCTGCAGAGCGCCCCGCTCAGAAATACACATAAGCAGCGACCACGGATTATAAATAGTGGTAGATCCAAATGTATACCCATTATACCATTGTTGTGCTTCAGGTAATTGTGATGAAAGATTATAATCACCAAAAAGTTGTATTACTTCTTGCTGTGTAAAACCAAATTTGTCTTGAAAGGTGTTATTAAGCAATGAATATACTTTTAGATTATTAAGCCCTGAAAAAATACCTTCTTTGGCAGTACGTAAAATGCCAGTTAATATTCCTTTTTTTAGATATTTATTATCTTTCATTGCCGATGTTAAAAGGGAGCGTAAAAAGTTTATGGATTTGTCATAATAACCAAAACTATAACCTGCATGAACCGGCGCATCATATTCATCAATTAAGATGATTACTGATTCATTATAAGCCTCATATAATAGTTTACTTAAAAAATACAAACTATTATGAAACATTCCTTGCTGAGCCGTTTTGGTTATAATATTGTTATATTCGGAAAGATCATTGGCTGATATTGTTTTTTCAAGAATGGGAAGATGATACTTAAATTCATCAGCAATAATTTGTATTAAACGACTATAAGCAATATCCCAACTTTCTTCCTTAACATCTTTAAACGTCAGAAAAATTACTGGATATTTTCCTTGAAGCTTTCGATATTTTTCATCTTGCCAAATAGCAGTATCGGTAAAAAGAATACTATTGTCGGTATCAGTTTTCTCAAAAAAGTATTTAAGCATTGAAAGGTTAAGTGTTTTTCCAAATCTACGAGGTCGAGGAAGTAATTGAACTTCTCCTGCGCTTTCTAAAATCTCTTTTATCAAAAGAGTTTTATCAACATAATAATAATCACCACTTATTAGTTTTTTAAAATCACTAATACCGATAGGCAAATTCTTCATAACGTTTTGTTTCTTTTTTGAGTTTTACTAGCCTCTAATTAGTATACCATATTTAATAAATTTATTCTTAAGCAAATCACTGAAAAAATTCCTAAAAAATATATAATTAAAGCTAAAGGTAAGATTTTTTCTGACCTTTAGCTCATGATACTGGTTTTATTTTTTTATAAATTAATACCGAGCATCTGCAGATCTTTTTCAGTTTGTTCTACCGACTTAAAATGAATCCCAATAAAACCCTTTTTTACTGCCACTTTTACATTTTCAAGATTATCATCAATGAAAATAAACCATCTACCATCTAAATCTTTTTCATAAAGAGTTTTTCTGAGTCCCTTAAAGTATTTTCCAGAAGGTTTTTTGGCATAAAGAAATTGACCCGGGCGCGGATTTTGGCGTGCGTTGTTTGGATGATCACACGTATATATAACAACATAATGATCTTCATTAGGAACTGTTTGTGCATCCATTAAACGCTTATAGGTGTTATATCCTTGATTAGTTCCAATCGCTATCGGGTAACCTTGTCTATGTACCTTTAGCAATAAATCTATAGATCCTTGTCGTGCATCGCCATAACTACAATCGTGTTTCAATCGTTCGGCAAATGAGATTCTTGATTTTGTATTTTTTTGTAAAATAGGATTTTTTTCTACAAGTTTATCAACAGCCGGATCGAGGTCGAAAGCGCATACTTCTTTATCAAATGCAGCGGTAAATTCATTAACCGCTCTTATATGTTCTACCGGGAAGTTAATTTTATCGGAATCAATATTAAAAATGTTGTGTAATTCAGCTACCAGTTCAATTGGATCATGTGAGTCAAAAATATAACAAAGAATGGTGAGAGGAATATCCCATCTTCTATCTAATAAAACCTGATCAGCATCAAAAATTAAAACTGGCTTTTTATCAGATTTATTAAAATCGAATTCCAAAGGCACATAAATGGTAGGATCACCCGGACATTTATAGCCACTGGTGTGTATTTCATCTTGTTGCATTGAATTTAATTGGTTCACTAAACAAACAAAAGATACCAGTAAGATAAGGGGTCTAAGAATTCTATTTGCCATCGAATATACTTCCTTTTTTATGAATTAAATGAATAATTTTTATCACAAATTCCTATTTTTGCGTAAATTAAGGGCTGTTAAAAAACCTTTCAGCTTTTCTTGATAATAATTTTACCATACATAAGAGCAATTTTATTTCCATCCTCAGTATATTGAAAACCATCTGAAACAAAAAAATCAATATTGGCTCCTAAAATTGAATCCTGAACAACCTAATGATGAATCTCATATCATTACATTTATTGCTTATTGGTGAATTTTACGGGTAGAATTACCTCATAACTAATCATGGAGCTTCCTGATGAACATACATATGTGCCGTTACTTGTTACTTATCACCATATGGGCTATTGGTATCTCAGTCTGCACAGAATTATCTGGTATAAGCATTGCAACCAATGGGCCATATGAATCGCTCATAACTATTCATGAAGCATCATCTAACGATTTAGAATCAATTCTTGCCCTTGATGCTTCAATATCATATGAATATTTTAAGCCATTATTTTTGCTCTATCCGGAATATGAGGGCAAAGAGCATGAGGTTGAAAAATTGCTTGCCGCTGAGCTAGAAACTGATGCTACATGGTTTGCAGATTGTATTGCAATGAAAGATGATCAACGCTTATTCATGGCACGTCATGATAACTGTGTTGGCTTTGTAGCTTGTCATAAACAGGATGGTACTATCGTAGTTATTGATCTATTGATGATTGATGCCGCATACCGCGCTAAAGGAATTGGCAAACAGCTGATCAAAACATGCATCAATGCATTTCCTGAAGCATCTACTTGTATGTTAGTAGTGCTTGATAAAAACTTACAAGCGTGTGCTGCTTACGAAAAAATTGGTTTTGTTTTAATTACCGAAAAGCCTGCATTTATGCAAGAAAAATATCCTAATCCACGATATCTTTGCTATAGATTGCCATGAATTCAGTTGTTATGATTTTGAATACGGTCACATAAATCCACTACCAACCTTTTTTCAATCTCATGATCTGGCAGCTGCTTCATAAGCTCTAAACATTCTTTTTGAAAATTAAGATCTTGAGAATGCTGCACTAAAAGCCACGCATTTTGGCACGCTTCTTTTCCAAACTTTGATACAGTAGGCCAACCATAACAAATAACAATTTCTTTAAGTCTGTTTGTAGTATGAGCATCAAGCTCAGGAATTCCATTACCTGGCCACCACCAGGAGCAATTTGTTTCATTGACACCATCTAATATTCTTTTGCGAAGCTCTTGATCTGCTTCTGCCATTTGCTTAAGCATCATTTTCACTTCATCTTCAGTAAATGGCTGGTTGTGGTGGGTTCGTATACGGTCATATAAATATACTATCCACCTTTTTTCAATCTCATTACTTGGCAGATGCTTCATAAGCGCTAAACATTCTTTTTGAAAATTAAGATCTTGAGAATGCTGCACTAAAAGCCACGCATTCATGCATGCTTCTTGGCCAAATTTCGATAAAGTAGGCCAACCATGAAGTGTAACAATTTCTTTAAGTTTGTTTGTATTATCAGTATCAAGCTTAGGAAGCCCATATTCATGCAGCACCTCGTCAAGGGAACGTTTTGTTTCATGAACATCATCCAATATTCTTTTACGGAGCTCTTGATCTGCTTCTGCCATTTGTTTAAGCATTACTTTCACTTCATTTTCAGTAAATGGTTTGCTGCTTTGAATTACTAGAAAAAAAGCAATCGATAGTAAAAAAATCTTTTTCATACATTTCCCTTATATTCAAATAAACACCGGAATAAAAACATATAGTAAAAAATCAGAGGTAAGGTGCGCAAGCATGGCTGTTTCAAAGCCTTTTTTCCAAAATAATAATCCAAACAAAATTCCACTGATACCATTTAAGATCACTATTCTCAAAATAAGAAGAGGTGTTGCAGGTGTAATTTCATGAACAAATGTTGCAATATGACCAAGCCCAAAAAGTAACGCGGTAAATAAAATACTCACCCACATAACCGTAGATAAATTGAGAGTCTTAAAGAATTTTTTTAGCAGTATGACAATTCCTGATAGCAGAAAAAGCCGCATATAAACTTCTTCATTAAATGCTGCGGGTATTAAGCCAAGTAAACCATACAATGGATTCATATGAGTTGCAAGGTAATATAGATTTAAATGAGCGGCAGGCAGCAATCTATCTGCTATAAGCATTAAAACAGTACATATTATTCCTACAATTATTCCAGGCTTCAATAGATCTTGTTTTAAATTTGCATTCTTATCCAATAATAACAGGTGAATACCTATTTTTTGTGAAAATTTCAGACCAAGAAATGTTAATATTCCATAAACGAGACCTTCTAGAGCAGCAACACATAATAATAAAAAAGTTGTTTGTTCAAGAGGCTTCCCATTAATTAAAATTGATACAGTTTGGCTAAAAGGTATTATTGCAAATGAACCTATGAAGCAGCCTGTCCATATTAGAAAAAAATATCTTTTTAAAGTTAAAAACATAAAGCCTTCTTTTTACAAAATTATTTTTTGTATCACTTCTTCAAGAACACTGTCATTATATATATCATCTATATGGTACAGGGGGATATATACTTCATTTGGCTTCCTAATCCTATTACGGAACACTTTAATTGGAAAATGTAGCGTTACCAATGAACTTGATAATTTTACATCACGACATTCCATGTAATTAGTATCAGCATTTGTTGCAAGACCAATGTGTATTACTGAATCAAGAGTAAATAGTTCATCAAGAAAATTTAAACATGCACTTGCACAATAATTATCAGTAATAGCGATTATGCGCGCATGAAGGGGCTTTCTTATATGGTGCAATTCTTCAGTTCCTTTTGAACTATTCATTGCTTTATAAAATAGATTTCCCATTAACTGACTTTTTTGCATTCCAGAAATAGTATCCGAAAAAACAGATACTATTTCACTTTGCCCAAATTGTTTTTCCAATTTTATGAGTAATTTTTTCAAATAATCTATATTTCCCTGACTTGCACGCCATTCAACATATTTTTTATCATGAAGCTTTTTTAAAGTAGTGTTATAATATTCTTCACCATACAAATTTTTAAGCATCATTGAACCATAATATGAATTGCCGCCGCCATTTCCACGCACATCAAAAATAACAAGATCATAACTTGCATAATGAGATATTGAGCTTATGAGATTATTAAGACAATCCTCCTCTTTTGGTGTTTGCGGATAAAAAGAAGGAATGCTAATCCATACTTGATTAATTCCAAGCTCTTTTATAGATGCTTTTTGTTGAGGATTTTTAGGAAGCTTTGAAAAATAATCAGCGATACTAATTTTTT
Organism: Candidatus Babeliales bacterium; assembly: GCA_963722075.1. Classification (GTDB taxonomy): domain Bacteria; phylum Babelota; class Babeliae; order Babelales; family JANWKD01; genus CAVRJM01. The sequence goes on from CAVRJM010000001.1 coordinate 580,532, forward strand.
GCCATGCTGGACCGGCTTCTTGTGATCCACTATTGGTTTTAAAGATATATTTTTTTGGCCTAGCAACAAAAACAGTGCCTTCCCACAGCGATAAATAAGGAGCCATTACAAATATTGAGGCTTCAATATTCCGAGCATCAATAAAAGACAACACATTTTTTTTCAACCAAGCAATTGGGGATTCATCATCGCATGAGATTAACTCAGCTCCTAATGGAATATCTTTTTTATCGCTATGAACTACTATGAATTTTCCTTTTTGATAACCAATACAAAAACCTGGCCATTCTGCCGGCAATAAAGATTTATCAAACTGTATTCTAAGATGACCATCCTTAAATCCATTAACAAACAATCTCAAACCATAAATATAATCTGCAAAAGACGATATGCCATCAAGTTTATTCAAGGCTTGTTGATAACCATCATTAAGCCATTCTTTAAACTTTGGATTTTGATCATCATAAAATCCAGGATGATTTTCTTGTAAGGTATCATAGATGATCTTTAGATCTTTCTGGAAGATACTTTTCCAAGAACTACTTTTTTGTGCACGTATAGCTAATAGACAAAAACTTAATATAATTGATGAGATAAGTATTTTCTTTAAATATTTCATAAAATCCTCCATAAGTATCATTATACCAATTTTGCAAAAAAATACAATCTGAAAATCTCTTAATTTTCTATCAATCTGATTCCTCTATTGGATTGATTAATGTCCGTTTAGGCTTAATTTAAATCCACACCATTTATGTTCGGGCAATTCAGGATGGACATCCTTCATCAAAGCATCTTGAAAATTAAGCTTATGATAAAAGCTGATAGCCGACTCATTAATCTTGCGCGCACAGACCATAACCACTGCAGGCTGATTTTGCGCAATTATTTTAATCATATCTAGAACAAGTGCTTTTCCAAGCCCCTGTTTTCTATATGCACGATCTATAGCAAGCTGCCGAATATAGATTGTTCTATTCTCAGAAGTTTCAGTATTATCATAAGAAACAAATCCTATAATCTTATTGCTCTCAACATCTCTTGCAACAACAAATAGTGCCTCTTTTTTCTTATTTATAAAATCATTTTCTTCACTCTCAAAAGCCACTTCTATGAGCGGTCTCAGTTCAGATTTATTTTCAAGATACAATTGCTCAGGAGAATATTCTTCATAAACTTCAAGAAAAGTTTTTATAAAGAGTTCCTTTGCACGCATCAAAATATCTCTATCCTCTAAATCTTCCGGTTCAAGCTTGATAACATCAACCATGCTATTATTTTTAAGAGTAACGGTAAGTAATTTCTGCTTTGCGCCAAGAGCAGGCCAGAATAATGTTTCTGTAGTAAATAAGAACAACAACAACAATAATAATGAAATATTTTTCATAAAAACCCTCAATGTATAAATACAAATTTTTATTCAATCGTTGGCATTCCGCTCGCACAATTGCTATATCTTTAACCTAAATAGTACTTTTGTCTACGAAGTAAAAAGGTTTTAACCTATGAAAAACTTTAAAACAAATCTCTGCGCCCTATCAATCATTCTTTTAAGTTATTTAGGACAAGCATTAATTGCTATTGAAAAAGATGCTCATAATAAATCATCTAATGATTTAGAATTACAATGTCATAAATCTAAAAAACTGTTCCTGATTCCCGAAGTATATAAACAACTTATTGCAAAACTACCTAATCAACCTATCTTGCAAGGTTTTTTAGAAGATAAGCATCTGTATGAAATCTTATTGATCGAAGATAGTTCTTCACCTTATATTGTGATTAAATCTAAAGCAGCACATATTTACTTAGCGGGAATTCCCACTGAAGACCAATTACAAGTAATTTTAAAAAAAATATCAAATTATAAAACCATATTGTTAATCTGCGAAGAACACATTCAATCTTTCTTTCTCAAAAACGGCTTTACTCTTCAACCTCGCATTGAACTGGAATGGTTTCCTTGTGACAAAAATAATGAGAATCCGTATCCCAATGGCTATGCAATTAAGCCTATTAAGGACTTAAATCTCTTTAGCCAATGTAACTGGTTTGAATTTATATCTTCTCTTTATGGCAATGCAGATCAGTTTTTAAAGTATGGATTTGGATATGCTTTAGTTGATGAAGACAATAAACCTATTGCTGAAGCATATGCTGCTTGTGTTGGACACGATTTATGTGAAATAGGAATTGTTACACATCCAGATCATAGAGGAAAAGGCTACTCAACAAATGTAGTATATTGCCTTATTGATGAATGCATACGACGCAACTTAACACCTATATGGAGTTGTAATTGGGATAATATCGCATCATTAAAAGTTGCATTTAAAACAGGTTTCAAAATTAAACGATATTATTCTAGATTAATAAAAAGTTAGACAATAAAAACTTCTAATGATTGTTTCAGTTGTTTAATAAAATCCAATACCTGATTTAAATTATCAGTTGTATCTAAATGTTCTTGAGCCCACTGCATAATAGGCTTCACTGATCTAATCCCTGTACCAAATTTTTCTTCCATCCACTCATAGCGCGGAAATACCCATAGATGAAAATGCTTTGAATCTTCTTCCTGAATCAAATAAACGGTATCAATATTCAAAATTTCCCGCATATGACGTCTGATTTTATAAACAAAATCTATAAAATCATGTCTTTCTTCCTGCGTAAAGTCATCGATACTTTGTACATGCCTTTTTGATGAAATAACCATAAATCCCGGAATCAATAAATAACAATCTTGCCGTACCTCAAAATACTGCGTAGAAGCGATTAATTCTCCAAAGCCTTTAAATTCACCTGATTGCAAAGCGCAACCGACACAATAATTTGGTTTAATTAGTTTTACCTCTGAACAGCTAACGTGCCCAAAAATAACACTCAATAAACTCAAAATCATAACCAATATTTTCATCTTTTAACTTTCTAAATAATAAGCGGCGATGTAGCATCTGGCATCTGCTTATTATTTTAGATCATTTCAATTGACTACACCATTGATAATTTTGCAATCACAATAATTTTTTCTTGCAAAAAATTTTACGGGAGCATCTCGTTATTTAATTCATGAGTACCGGGTAATCATCAACATTAAAATCCGGTGTTTGCCAATCTCTAATCTGCTCTAGATGGAGCGTACTATCGCCAACGAAGAAATCTGCAGCAATACCTTTTGCTAATCGCATAGCTCCTACGCTAACTCCCGGAATATCACCACTCACCAGGCCATGGCTTAATGAAGCACCATAGTTAAAGCAATAGATATTTTTTAAAAAAGGAGCACTACCCGGTTGCATTTCCATAAACTGAAAATGAGATCCTAAATAAGGAAAAAGTCCTAGCATCGGCACTTCTCGTAAAAACTCATCAGCAACACGATCTTTCCACAGTAAAATAGTATGCCTAATGGCATCAAGCTCGGCACGCTCGAAAAGATTAATTCTATAACCGGTCGCAACGATAATAAAATCTACACGCAATGACTTTAGATTCGTTTGGAGGATAAGCGCGTCTCCATCTTCAACAACCTGCTGCACCTGACTATTATAATGGAAGTGAAGATTGTTAAAGTCTTTTACCCGCTTAACGGCAAATATGCTCGGTGCAACACCACCGGCCTTAAAAGCTTGTGCAAAAAAAGAACACTTCATTTCATCTGAAAGGAGATAAAATCCATTCTCTAAGCCTGGGTACGCAAATTGACCAAACTTATTAATGGCTGAGATAGCTGAACGGCGAACAATCATTTCAACCGTTTGCGCACCGTTTTCCAAGGCGGCTGCTGCTGCATCAAACGCTGAAGAAGCAGCGCCTATAATTGCAATACGCTTATTTTTAAAAAATTGTGGATCAATTATTTCTGCCGTGTGCGCATACAATCGTTTTGGCACTTCGTTCAAATAGGGCGGAATCTCATACCCTCCTGATCCTTCCCTACCCGTTGCTAAAACAACTTTTCGTGCATACACAATAATTGTACGGCCACCATGATTGAACGTTAATTCTAATAAGTTTTCATACGGTTGTAGGTTTATAAGCTTCATATCGTTTTCAATAGGTAACTTAAGAACCTTACGAAACCAGCAAAGATAATTGTGCCAAAGCCTCGTAGGACTTGTCCAAAGATTTTGGAGGCGTTCTTTTCCATAGCATGCTTCATACCAACTTGAAAATGTTAAGCTGGGAATTCCTAGAGCTGGCCCCAAAAATCTTTTTCCCGATCTCAAAACATCCATCCGCGCATATTTGATCCAAGGGCCTTCTTGATTTTCAGGATTTTCGTCAAAGATTTTGATGTTTGAAACGCCTTCCTTTATTAATGCAAAACAAGCAGCAATTCCCGCCATGCCTCCGCCAATGATCGCGACATCTAAAACACCCACATCACTATCTGAATGTATAATCCATGAAAAAGTCGGCACGTTAAGTCGCACAAGATCATTTTCAATCTGAGCTTCAAGTGCGTTAAGTTGTTTCTCATCAATAGCAGCATAAATACCATCCGGTTGAGCAGCTTCTAGATTCATTGCCGGTAAAGTTGATAAAAAAATAGTTACAACCACTCTTTTTAAAATATGCATTTCTTCATTCTCTTTTTTGTAGTAATTAAGTAGAAACTATTTTAATTTTTAATCTAAATCAAAAGATTCTAAATATTTTGGGATCACCACATGCCAACCAAATCGTTCTTCTATTTTCTTTTTTAATGACTCAGCAGATGCTAGTTCACCATGCGTAAGAAATACTTTTCTAGGAGGCTTTTCAAAATAGCCGAGCCATTGGATAATTTCTTTATAATCAGCGTGCGCTGAAAGTGATGTTATCATTTTTATTTCCGCACGAACGGGATATGACATGCCATATATTCTTAATTCTTTTGAACCATCAACTAAGAACCGGCCCTGAGTTCCCTTTACTTGATAACCCACAAAAGCAACCGTATTTTTAGCATCAGAAATAAAATGTTGTAAATGAAACAGTACTCGTCCCCCGTTTGCCATGCCACTACCGGCAATAATTATTGCAGGATGCGTAAGCTGATCAAGATGCTTGGATTCTTCCACGGTGTGTACGTATGTAGCAATACTAAATATTTCTTTACATGCTGATGGTGCCAACTTAAGGTCTTCTTTAAACTTACAATACAAATCAGTAACCCCTATACCCATTGGGCTATCTAAAAAAATAGGAATATCTGGAATAGTTTTCTTGTGTTTTAATTGATAAAGACAATAAAGAATCGTTTGTGTGCGCTCTACAACAAAAGAAGGTATTATAAGAACTCCTCCTTTTTTTACCGTTTCATTCACCACTAGGCCCAGGGCTTTTATAGGATCCCCTTTTTCATGAAGCCTATCACCATAAGTGGATTCAAGAACTAAAAAGTCAGTTTCTTTTAAATGCGGTGGCGGTTTCTGTATAAATTGTTCAGGACGCCCAAGATCTCCAGAAAAGGTTAATTTTTGCTTACCATCCGATACAATAACAAAAGAAGAGCCAAGAATGTGGCCTGATCTTATTAGCGTAATCTGTAAAGTTTTGATGCTAAAAGCAGTATCATAATCAACTGTGTGAAAAAATTTTAATGAATTCTCAGCATCTAGTTTTGTGTATAAGGGTGTTGCTCCAGGATGCTGTGGACCGTATCTCTTAGTAATATGCTCTGCTTCTTCTTCCTGTAACGATCCACAATCAAGTAATAAAAGAGCGGCCAACGCACCGGTAGCTTTTGAAGAATATATTTTCCCCTTAAAACCATTTTTAATTAATGCCGGTATATAACCGGTATGATCTATATGAGCGTGCGTTAATACAATAGCATCAATGCTCTCCGCTGCTATGCCAAATGGATCCCAATTACGCTGAGCAAACTCCTTTTCTCCTTGAAAAAGCCCGCAATCAACTAACAATTTTACATCGTTATCTTCGACAAGATACCTTGACCCGGTTACTTCTTGTACGGCACCCAGAAAAGTTATTTTCATGCTTCATTACTCTTTTATACCATCTGTAACAGATGGGTTACTAAAAAATTTTAACTTATAAAATGCTATAATTTAAAATGCTCTCATTACGTTATTGTTCATGCATAATATGTAGCATAATGTACTCAGTACTAACAATATATTTCTTGTCAGCTAAGCGGTCTTACAAATTACTTTATTTTCTTTCAAGATATAAAACATTTTCAAAATAATTTTTGAGAATATTCACATGAGGATTAAATAGTTCTTTTGGTAAATTAGAAACTGAAAAAAATTTCCATTCATAACAAAAGTGCGGTTCCCTATTTTGTATTTCCCCTAAAAAGCTTTCAAGCAAATTTTTCTTTTTCCTAATAAAATAGCATCGTCTTTTATTAAGAAAATTTCACAGCCAACGTTAATATTTTTAATGTTCATAACTGATCTTTCTATTTCTTCTATTTTTTCTATCCATAACCCTTTTCTTGTTAAGTTTGAGTTTATATCAAATAAGCCTAATTCACCCTATTCTTTTTTTGACTTTTATATTCTTTTTATTTACAATTTCATCTGTCCACTTAATAAGTGGGGCGGTTAGCTCAGTTGGTAGAGCATCAGTCTTACAAACTGGGGGTCACTGGTTCGAATCCAGTACCGCCCACCAGTCTTCGTTTATCCGGGCCTTCCGGCTCGGCAAACTACGCCTGGCGCGGCCAATTTCTTAAATGATTGAAATTAATAATAAAAGAATAGCGAAATGCCAAGGCTATGCCTGGGCAGACCAGCCACGCCATAGCTCGCAGAGCGGCGGCGAGCCAAAAATGTATTCCTCGGTAGCTCAGTGGTAGAGCACACGACTGTTAATCGTTAGGTCGCTGGTTCGAATCCAGCCCGAGGAGCCAGTCATTTCCTTCAGAAATGCCTGGCAAGCCATTAAATGATTATAAAATTTTCACTCCGTTTGACACCTCGTCAAAGCGGATGTTGGGAGCTGTAGCTCAGTTGGTTAGAGCGTCCGCCTGTCACGCGGAAGGTCGTGGGTTCGAGTCCCATCAGCTCCGCCAGTCATTTCCTTCAGAAATGCCTGGCAGGCCAGTCTCTTAATAAGCACGAAATTTTTTCTCTCCATTTATAATGAAGCCTATTATAGGTGCTCAAATAACTGATTATATTCACGCCCAAAGTCATTCATGGAATAAATAGTGTAAATACTGCTCTGGATTATCTAAAAACTGTTTTGTAATTTGATAATGTTGGGAGTCCTGATAACTAATAGTTTTCAGGACTTCTGAATCGCATGAATAAATAGTAGCCTGGGGAAATGCCAATAGTAGTGGAGAATGAGTAGCAATAATAAACTGTGCATTATAAGAATTTTTGCACATTTCATGGATAATAAGCATAAGGGTAAGTTGCTTTTGTGGTGAAAGGGCAGCCTCGGGTTCATCAAGTATAAAAAAACCAGCATTACCAAGCCTGTTTTGAAAGAAGGAAAGAAAACTTTCTCCATGTGATTGCTCATGCAGTGATTTCCCACCGTATGATGCATATGCCTGCCAGTCAGTTTGAGCAAGTACATCAATATAATTCGCAACGTTAAAAAAGCTTTCCGCTTTAAAAAAATACCCATTTTGTGGCTTTTTGCGCCATGATAGCGTAAACCGTTCAGAAAATTTTTCAATTGGAGTATAGAATTTCTCGTCAGCCGTTCTAAAACTAATATTTTTGCTGCCACCTTCAAAGCCAAAACCTGCTTTTAATGCAAGAGCTTCTAAAATAGTTGATTTACCGGTGCCATTTTCTCCAACAAAAAAAGTTACCGCAGTAAAAAAATTAATTTCGTGAAGATTTTTAATAATAGATAAAGAAAATGGATAACTATTTTGGTCGATATCATCAGGTATAGTAACTTTTACTTTATCCAACAACGGACCATCTAGAGAGGTACTATATTTTTTTGAGAATTTGCGCATAGTTAAAGTATATCATAAAAATCACATCCGATGAAGGATTTTTTGAGACCATTGTTAGTGCAAAGTGATAAATTCCTCTTATAGCGCAAAGTAAAAAGTTCCGGTTTTTAGGGTAAACTTAATCTTGAAGAAAAAAAGAATAAACCCTAAAAATACACCGGAACTTATATGGAATATATTACCATGAATAAGAAAGAACGAGAACAGGCAAAAGTGTTTGCTCAGGTTAAAGAAGGAAAGCTGACAAAGGCAGAGGCAGCGGAACGCCTGAGGTTTACCAGGCGCTGGGTAAGGGAAAAATATACAAGATACTGCCAGTTAGATGACTTTGGCTTAGTACATGGCAATAGAGGAAAGGCAAGCCCGAATAGGTGGGATCAAGAGGAGAGGCAACTGTTAATAACCTTGTTGGAAGGCGATTGGCAAGGCTTTGGACCAACCTTTGCAGCTGAAAAGCTTAATGAGTTACATGGGATACAGGTAAGCCGAGAAGTTGTTAGAAAGGCTATGATCGAAGAGGGTTTATGGCATTCCAGAAAACGAAGTGGTAAACATCGTAAACGACGAGAAAGAAAACTAATGTTTGGCATGATGATTCAGCTTGATGGGTCACCACATGACTGGTTTGAAGGTCGTGCTCCAGAATGTACGCTACTTGTTTTCATTGACGATGCTACCAGCCGTATTCTTTGGCTTGAATTTGCTCCATCTGAATCAGTATTTGCTTTAATGGCGGCAACTAAAAATTACATTGAGAAATATGGAATCCCTCAAACTTTTTACGTAGACCATGGATCTGTTTTTCATGTTAATTTGAATAATAAAGATGATATTAAAAAGACTCAATGGGAGCGTGCTTGCGAATCTATAGACATTGAGATTGAACATGCCCATAGCCCTCAGGCAAAAGGACGTGTTGAACGATGCAATCAAACCATGCAAGATCGCCTTATTAAAGAGATGAGGCTTGCTGGCATATCATCAATAACTGCTGCAAATAATTATCTAAGAGCGAGTAACTTTATCACCAAGCATAATGCTGCATTCCAAGTCCCTCCAACTCAACAAGGCAATGCACATGCTGATGCTCAATCTTATGACTTAGCCGATGTATTCAGCATGCAAGAGACTCGCATTCTTATGAACGATTTTACTATTACTTACCACAATCGCATTTTTCAATTGACTCCGCATCAGAAAACAATTCTACGCCCAAAGGATATTATTGTTGTTAAGGTGCATTTAGATGGAGAAATTAAACTGTGGATTAGAAAAACAGCGCTTGCTTTTAGTGAAATTTATCAACGAGTAACCCCACAAGTTCAGGAGAAAAAAATAGTAGATTACAAACCAAGAAAGCCTTCACAGAGCAGTCAACGTTGGGTAAGCGGTTTACCCCCTCGCGAGAGTAGGGTGAAGCCGGCTGCGCCGGCCGTGGAGGCGCTTTAATGAGAGGAACTTTTTACTTTGCAAAATAGTGGAATTTTTCACGTTGCTTTGACAGGATTTTTTGAGACCATGAAAATAATTAATGAATATACCGTAAATTTTTTTGATGCTCATTTAAAATAAGCTCAGTTCAATTATTTTACCATCGAATTTGCGTTAATCATTGATTGTTTGTCCAATAAATTGTACGCTTGAATTGTATATATTGTACCGTGATGGGAATAAAAATGAGAAAAAAATATATATTCTATAAAACGGATGAATATCAAGAATGGCTGGATAATGAAACAGCTAAATCACAGGTACAGATTGCCGATCGCTTATCTAAAATAGAGATGTATGACCATTGGGGAGATCATAAGCCTCTGGATGAAGATAAGGATGTCTGGGAGCTAAAAATGGGTCAATGGAAGAAGGCTATACTATGCCTATCTTGAAGAATTAGATATATTATTATTGCTGGGAGGAAATAAAAATGGTCAAAATAAAGACATCACAAAAGCAAAAAAAATCCTTAGAAAATATACAGAAACGTAAAATAAAGAAAGGTGTAGTATTAATACCCTACAGCCCCCACAAAGAAATTACTGATGAAGATTTTATAGGAAAAGCATTGTTAGAATGCTTAAAAAACAATGATCCTGAAGGGGTCATGGAAGTTATCTCTGTTTATTTGAATGCTATTGAGAAAACGAGTTTTGCCAAAGAAGCCAATGTTCCTAAATCAACACTTTATTATGGTTTAAAGGGAAAAAACCCAACCATCAAAACTTTAGCAAAAATTATTCATGCAACAACACTTCAATCTACTACTAAAAGATAACAATGCTGCTCACTCTGATTTTAGTACACAATTCCACGCTCGCCCCAAAGGTAAATCCACCAATTTGAATGTTTTTTCTTCCAAATACATTTGGTATCGCTTAAATGATTTTTGTTCAAATGCATATTCACCAAAGATACCTAATAAAGAAAAAATGCATTAGATTTAGGCGCCGGAGCAGGTAAGATACCGCATTTCTGTTCAAAAATGGTTGGCATGTTTGGGCAAATGACGTAGAATGTTTCGAACCTATACTAGCTTAGAAAACTCAAAAATATGAACATTACCACTATTAAAGTCGGCTGTGAAATTTTCTTAATAAAAGACAACACAATTTTATTGGGAAAAAGAAAAAATTGTTATGGTGAAGGCACATGGGCACTTCCTGGAGGACACTTAGAACAAGGTGAATCTATTAGGGAATGCGTAATTAGAGAACTAAAAGAAGAATTAGGTATAGAAGCGATAGAGTTTAGATTAGTTAGTGTAGCAGATTATATTAATGAGCGCGGTCATTATGTTCACATTTCTTTTTTGCTTGAAAATTTTTTAGGCGAAATACAAAATATGGAACCATATTATTGTTATGAGTGGAAATTTTTTTCGCTTTCTAATTTACCAAAAGATCTGTTTAACCCTCATATAAATATTCTCAAAAACTATTTTGAAAACATTTTATATCTCGAAAGAAAATGATTTCATGAATAAAATATGTGCAGAATATTTAAAACCAGGTGATCATATTCGTGTAATTGCACCCAGCCTTTCTATGACAATCTTATCTGAAGAAACAATAAAGAATGCTATGGAGCGTTTTCAGCAAATGGGATTAAGATTTCATTTTGCTAAAAAATAACATGGCTCATTTTTTATTTTAAATCCCATGGTACTGCTATAATATCTTCTGCAATTCGATAACATTCATCGCCAGCATAAATGACTATTCCTGGCGCTATCTTTAGATGGGGATAAGTTTCTCTGAATGCGGTAATTCCACGCACTTCATTTTTACTGACAGTAGTTGCTGATTTTATTTCAATGGGATAAAAGATTCCGTCAATTTCTACCAGAATATCAACTTCAGCTCCTGCCAAGGTTCGCCAATGATAAAAATTGGGGATTAGTGGTAATGAAGAGCAAAAAGCTTTAATCATATTAAAACAGTAAGATTCAAAAAATGCTCCTTGCAGGGGACTTACCGCAAGAGCGTCTGGTGATGAAATGCGTTGTTGATAGCATGCGAGGCCCGTGTCGAAAATTATACCTTTTGGTTTTGCTGAAAGGCGTTTAATGCTATTCATGTGAAAGGGTTGCAACTCAGTCCATTGATAGGTATACGTGAGTAATTTAAGCCATCGTTGGGCTGTTTTGGGTGTAATACCCAGCTCCCTTCCCAGTTGAGAGTAATTTATTTCTTGAGAAGATAATGCTGAAAGCAATCCTAAAAATTGTCCGAATGTTGCAAGATCTTCGATGTTTTCTAATGTTCTTATATCTCGTTCGACATAGGTTTGTATATAGGATGAAAAATAAAAGGGCAATGCACTATTTGGGATATCAATGATCCCGGGCATGCCTCCGCGCCAAATAGCTTCTAAGCGTGATGGCATGTTTTTGAGCTTCTCCAGAGAATTTTTAAAGAAATTGTCTGGATTTTTTAAATAGTTCAAAAACCAATTTTTATCCTTATCAAATTCATCGTACATCTCATGGGGAGTCATTGGGTTTATAGGTATGATTACAACTCTGCCAGCAAGACTTTCGGATACATTCTTAAGAATTGATAGCTGCTGAGACCCCGTTAGGTAATATTGACCTGGTTTATCAGAAAGATCAACAAAGCGTTTTAAGGAGGGTAACAACTCAGGTACAAATTGAATTTCATCCAATATCAAGGGAGTGCCAAAATCCTTTAAGAAGAGGTCTGGATTTTTGCGGACATTGTAAAGATCTTGAATGGGATCAAATACAAATATCTTGGTTGAAGGGAAAAGATGGGAAAGTAACGAACTTTTACCTACCTGCCGGGCTCCCACTAAGAATATAATTTTGTATATTTTTGATAACTCTGTAATCAGGGATTCGTAAATTCTTTTTTTATAATTCATTGTTTTTCTATTTTTATCTTGTAATTTAATTATCATATTACCATTTTACTAGGCAATTGAGCAATAATTTTCGTGGGATTAGGCAGATAGTCTAATCTCGTTTCGTCTTTTTTTTAAATTAAAATATTTAAAAGCCAATCTTCGATAGACTCCTAGCTAACTGGAGTGTTGCAATTAACTCTGATAGAGTAAGTGACATATTTCAGAGCAAACAATAAAATGGTGCACCAGTGATACGAGAAGGAACAATTATGGCAATCTCTAACGAGGTTATTGAAGAAGTAAAAAAAAGACTTATCGAGGTATACGATCCCCTTAAAATTTATCTTTTTGGATCATATGCATGATTCTCTCGCAACCGGCTTATCACAAATCTTCCTGCTTGAGCTTGTAAAAAATTTTTGTCTTTTTGTCTATTAATAATTATTAATACCTTATATACTGTATCTGTTTTTATTTGTATCCTGACAAAAGTTGGTAGTATATGGCGTGTTATAGTTTCTAAACTTTAAAGTCGATACACACAATGAAACACAGATCAAAACTCTTACTCTTTATTTTTCTTTCATTTTATTTTCCCCTCTTTACTATGCAAAATAAGCCCGACAAAGATTTGTACTTAAGCCAATTACAAACGCAGGTAAAACCGGCATTTGGCTTGGACAGATTATATGAACCTGGGTTTATCAGCCCCAAAAAAGAATTAAAAGATAAAAAAAAGCAAGAAGATCCGTCTCAACTTGATCTTCTTGAAAGTAACCCTTTCCAGAGTTTAGGATACCAAAACAAAGCAGTTGGCGAGACCTTAGAACTTTTTGAAAATTTCAGCGACGGAGTCTCATCACATAATGAATCGTCTTTTGATGCCTTTATTAGCGGGCTAGCACAGGTAAGTGCAAATATTGTTATTACTGGAGCAATAGGCTACTACGCAAGCGCAGCGCTTGGGGCATGCTCAGAAGCCAAATATCTTAAAGAAAAATTTGATGAATTAGATAGTAATAATGTCTCTAGCCCGGCTGCAAATGTTCTAAGCGTTATGCAGACTGGTTGCACCGTTCAAGAAAATTTTGATAATATTGGAATAATTCTTCAAGCAGCAGAAAAACTCGATCAACAAAAAAGAAAAGTTATTAAATCGCATGAAAAAAAGCTCATGCAGTTTGCAACACTCATAAGAGAAGGCATTAAAAATTCATCCTATGATCTTCACCAAAGCTATTATGGCGGCTTGACCTATCCTGTATATACACAACATCAAAGAGAAAAAATCTCTAACATCCCAGAATTTGATCTAGAAAAATCTCACCAAGAATATTGGGCTCAGCATGAACGAGGTCTACGACGATTCCAAGAAGAAAAAAAAGCTGCAAAACAAAAACCACAAAAAACCACTGCCAATAAAAGTAGTAATAGCAATAGCATAGCAGCAACCGACACCACGCAGGCTCGTGAAGAGCGTGCTAAAATTTTTGTAGAACAACAAAAAAAATTAGACACATTGCTCAAAGAATTCAAGTCAGAAATGGAATATCAAGAAGCAATGAGCACCATTGCCGGTGGATTTAACGGAGTTGCTGCAATAGCTTCTATTTTTGGAAACAAGAAAGAAGCGTATGCTATTGCAACATTCGCTACAGCCGGCATTCAGGCTGTTGATAGTATGCGCACTATTGCGCAAGCAGGTTTAACAGGAGCAGGCATTCATCCCTATGTCGGCATACTTATGTCAGTTGCAAGCATGGTTAGTCTCTTTCAAGAAGATGATGCTCAAGATGGCACACAAGCAATTCTTGATGCAATTGCACACGGCATTATGCATTTATCACAACAAATACATCAATTTCAAGAAGAAGTGCGCGAACAGTTTGCAGAAGTGCATAAAAAATTGGACAAACATCATTTGATCGTGCTTGAAAAATTCTTTGCGCTACATCAAGATCAAGAGAATATTCTTCAGCATTTAAAAGATCTTCACACTTATATAGCAGATAATCACAGAGCGATTCAAAGTGGCATTGATGCATTGCATGCACGCGTTGATACCAATTTCAGAATGACTCTTGATAACTTGAATGGTTTTCGCATAGAAAATATCGATAAATTAAGAGAACGTTCATTGCTCATTTTAAAGCGTACTGATGTTTCACCGGAAGAATTTAGCAGATGCTTAGATGAACTTTATATTGAAGGAACAAGCGGAGCATCAGCCGATGCATTAACGGGCGGATCAGTTGATATTCATTCCCCTGCTGCAATTCAAACGGTACTTGAAAGATCATCTTCACTGCATAATATTTTTGAACATCCGGCATTTGCCAACATCAATTTACTCAGTAGATTTCTTTACCATGAAAAACTCGTAAACCCCTTAATTTGGATTAAATGTGTGGATACGATTATGCAAATGCTTGATCAAAAACTTAAGCCTGATGAAGAATATCCACCAACAGAAAACATGAAAGATTTGGATATTAAAAAATTGCTGCTTCTCAAAAAGCATGGTAAAAAAGTACGCGCATTTATAAAAAGAGTTGGCCAAAAAAAATATCTAGAACATATGGCGCAAACCTATGAGCAAGGATTACAAGAACTTTCAGAAGCAGTTCAGCATGTGCAAACAAATTTTGAAGAAAAAGAAACGCAATTGCTGCGCAGAGAACATACTGCTTTTTTTGAAGCAGAAAGATCAAAAACACAAAGAATTGCAAGTTCGTATGAATGTAAAAAATGCGTTGAACATGTTACATACTTTACTCAACCGACAAATAGATATAAGATACTGTACCAACGATCCGATCCTTTCTGGTTATATTATCGAGAACAAAAAGACCCCCCACATTCCCGGCGTGCTCCGCCTCTTTTACCAGAATGCAATGAAGTTCATATGTTAAGCACCGGCGAAAAGAAACCTACTGATGTTTTAAATCCAACCGAAAAACTTAAACAAATTTGCCAAGAACATACACACTTTATGGAAGCGCAAAAGGATTTGTTACTTAGATCAATAGCATTGGATCTTACGCACAATGCTTGTAATGCGATAGGTAATGGAAGAAGTCAATGGTTATATCCTGAAAATGACGCTACTACTATTCCAATTCTTCTGTTGCCAAAACAAAATCTTCCTCTTAATTCCATCTATATTACTGCCGAAAATAAAGGAAAGGGGACGATAACGCATGAATATACTACCACAGGAAATGTCTTTCATTTACAGTCGTATTTTACGATTAAGCACAATAATCAAAAAGTAAAAATTTTAGATATGTTTAAGCCATATACTTCAGAGCAAGAATACTCTTCAATTGAAAACATACTTCATTATTGGTATGGAGGTCGTTTTGCAAAAGCTCCTGATCTCTTTAAAATACAACGAAATAATATGACGTCTTGGCACTTCTTTCCTTTTCCTCCCATAACCCCCTATCCAGCCGAACGCGATACCTTCGTAAGCACCGCACAAAGAGGCCCTGATCAAGCAAATCAATTTTTACCGTTAATTCAGCAGTTGATTGAAGAAGATCAACAAGAAAAAAGACTGCAATTTAATCAAGAAATAATGACGCACATGAGTTGCAAATCACCAACTTCAGAAGTGTACAAGGCTGCTCAAAAAGTTGATGTTTGCTTTAAAATCCTCGATGCCCTTTTAACGCTTATGTACCATGATCTTATGAGCGAAGATCAACGTTCAGATCATCCTGAGCTTTTTGCAATAACAAGTGATGATGATAAGCACTACCTGAAAAATGGTACTGCACTAACACGTTATCTCCAAAATTATTCTTCAAAAATTAATCAGGAACACAAACAAGGTGATTATTTACCCTGTTATATTCGCTATACAACCGATAAACTGATGCATGCAGTTCAAGAAATTAATAATGCGAGGTATCGACCTCAATTTAAGGCAGTAACGCAAGTTATTGATAATATTAATCTTCTTGTTCGTAACTATAGAGATATTAGGCCAAGAGAAATAGCACCAAAACCGACTTCTGAAGAATCTAAATTATTGGCAATTATTTTGAGACAAAATGAGGAAAAAGATAAAAAAATTGACGAACTTATGGAACATAACAGAGAACTCGCAGCAGAGACAAAAGCACTCAGAGAAGAAGTTGCGGGTGTGAAAGAACAATTGCAACAAATGATGGCGGCCTTGTTACTAGAAATGAAAAAGGGCGTATGATACAGTTAAAAACCATTAATCCTTTTTACGACCTTTATGTCCCTTAGTTCTTAACTGTTTTAAAGCGAAGAAAACAAAAGGCAGAAGTGAAAGTAAATATTCCCAGCACAAGAAAACCAACATGATAAAGCAACCTGTTTCAAATACTAGCGCTTTGCATGCAACGAAAAAGAACAATAAATAAAAATGCTTACTTTTTTTGGGCAACCATAAGTATGCACTCTGATTTATTTTCTATTCCGCTCCCTTTTGAATTACATAACAATACTGCAAATCAGCAAACTTCAATAATGGCTTAATAACCACGTTATAATGCAATCCCTGAAGCTCAAATGATTTAATGGTGCCAATGCCAAATCCTTGTGGAAACACTAACCCTTCTCCACTAGAAATTACTAAATCATCATTTTTTAGCGTATGAAGATGACTCACATATTGTAACATCGATTGCTTTTTTTTATTAACACCTTCATGAATACCATGTGCTTGCGATGATAAGCAGTATGCAGCCATTTTACATTCAGGATCAGTAATAAGTTTTACTTTACTATAATAAGGATACACATGCGTTACTCTTCCTACTAAACAATTCTTGTACACCGCAATCATATCAACCGTTACTCCGTGAGCACTACCGCAATCAATGAGATACGAATGTTCATAAGCAGAAAAATGCTTCATAATGATTTGTGAAATTCGTGCATATTGCACATTATATTTTGATTTAAAATTAATAACTTCTTGCGTGTGATTATAATAATGTAACGTTGCTTGTAACCCTATATTTTCTGATCTTAACTGCTCATTTTCTTCTTTTAATACGGTTGATTGTTTCTGTATTAAATCCATTTCTTTTTTCTTTTTAACATATGAAACAATCGGTTGGCATACTACCTGTTGCAGCTTTATAAAAGGATATAGTATGAGTGATACACCCTGTTGCAGGTAATTAGTTGGAACATACAACAACCTATAAGAAACAGCGGCAATACTACTCAAGAGAATTAGATAATACAAAAAAGAACGTACTCGCACGGCAAACATAATAATCTTTCATCATATTTGTTTACGACATAATGCATCATATAATTTTTTATTGAATAGTTAAAAATCATTATGATACGCTGCAAGTATACTCATAAAATTATATTAATAAAGGGAGCATTCTAATGGAAGGTCATTTAAGCAAAGAGCATATACAGGCATGTGATAACTGCATAGATGCTTGTCAACGATGCATCGATACTACTCAACAAGTAATTGATATGTGTTCAGCAAATGATAATATCGATTGTGCTGAGCATGTTGGCATCTGTATTAAAGATTGCGCCGCCTGTATCGAAGCATGCAAAGTATGCATACAATTTTGTAGAAAACATCGTGAAGAATGCAAAAATGTTGAATGTATAAAAAAAATGGATTGGTGCGTTAAGCGGTGTCAGGAATGTATCAATGCATGCGAAGAATGTATGGAAGAATGTAAAGCCGGAAAAAAAGAATGCGTTGATAAATGCCTAAAATGCATTGAAGCATGCTCAGATTGTTCGCAAGCATGTCAACAAATGAAAAGCTAATTAAAAGTGATATGACATTTTAAATGCCGGTTCTCCTTGGTTATTTTGTACACAATCAAAGGAATAGCGCCGAGCTTCTAATTTTTTTTCAATTACCGTATTAGCAGCAAAGGCAAAAATTAATCCTAAGCAACCGCCAGCCACTAATTGGGAAAGATAATGGCGATTACAATTTATAAAATCAACCAGAACAAAGGTACCAACCAATCCTAATGGGATCGCCCATACAGGCCCATGCCGCATACCAAATAATGCGGTCATGAAGACTACATTTGCCATGTGCCCAGAGGGAAAACCACCCGGGGACCGCTCTTTTTTACTAAATCGCTCATTCCAAGGACGCAAACATGCTTTAAAGCGCAATTGTTTAATAATATCCTTACCCGATTGTACAAATGGAAGTCCTATCAAAAAAAGCCGCGCCGTTGTACGCAAATCTTCATTCCACCCGAGTACGGTCAAACTTGAAAGCAGTATAATTGGCACCGCAACACCACATTTTGCCATTTCATAGCAACAATTAGGTAATTGATTAACATTTTTATGTTCGCGTGCATCATAAAAATTTAGTTGAAGATCTTCATCAATCATACGCGCACCCAAATAAAACGGGGTAAAACCGGTCATTATTTTTACCGTGTTCATTGAAAAGACATGCACGTTCAACATTAATGCATCAATAATAACTTCACCAATAAAGCGCGCGGCACTATGAAAAAAAAAGTTTTTTTTTGGACATTTAGGAAAGTAAATATTTCTTTCATGCGCTTGAACAGTAAAAGCAGATAAGTAGAGAAAAAAAAGTAATGCAAAAAAAGGTAGCTTTAAATAACGCATATTAATTTGATTACAAGGAAATTGGTACTACGTACTTAATGAGCTTAAAAAATTTTGTATTGATATAACAATAAAAAAAGCCCGGAAAGCCTCCGAGCTTTAAAGTAACATTAAAAAATATTATATTTTTACCAATTCATTTTTCTTTTCAATTTATACACTAGATCATTAACACGCGGTTTATAATAGCTATACATCCAACAGCTCCCCAATAAAATCGCGGGAAATTTAACAAAACCTGGCGTACTATCATAGGCATATTTCATGCCTTCAAATGCTTTAGCAGGAAATTGTCGATCTTTTACTACGCACTGAATCGTACCTCCAGCTAATAATACTACGGTCGGCAACCATCCTTTAAAAAAATAATCATTGCTAAAGCCTCTAATACTCTTCCAGGTACTTATCGTTTTAAGTGGCTCAGTATCTTTACCAGTTTTCATGGCAGCGCTATTTACAACAGCGCCAAAGAGCATACTGCTCAATAATACCGTAATAATACGTTTCATTGTTAATCTTCTCCTTCTTTACTAGTTACTTTATTAAAATCACAACTTTTCGAGCGACGAGGCGATTGCAATGCCTTACTGCCAGGCGGCGATAATTGTTTTTGACTTACCGGGGATGTACTCATATTCACAAAAGTATCATCAGTTAAATCATCAGAAGAGCTTCTTTTTACCTTTTTACGTAAACATTCTTCTACAATTTCTTTAATCATTCCTGCTAATGTCTCATTTTTTGGTATAAATCTAATTAACCTTCCGGTATAAGATTCTCCTTCTTTTTCTTTTTCCTTATCTTTTCTATAGGTCGTCATGATTTGACGTTCAATTTGATGACCAAATACAAAATACCAAATAGTTGTTAAGTCTTTTTCGCAATCATCAACTTTAATACCAATCTGCTTTACTTCTTGTACTAAATTTTTTATTTCAAGGAGTAAAGCATTATTTTGTTTCTGAAAATCCTCATGCTCTTCTTTCCATGAATTAAATAATTTCGAAATATCATCCATAAGAGGTTTAGATAATGAACGTATAAACTCAGTGGGATTTTCAACTGGCTTTAACTTCTTAACATCACATTGTAATTGTTCTATTTGTTTATCTTTTTTATAACTTTTATACCAATCCCACAATAAATATCCGCCAACACACGTCGCCGCACCACAATATTTAACCCATAATGGCGTAGTTTCCCAATGCTCTTTGAAAACCTGCATTGAATGAGTATGGAAGAATATAAAAGAAGAAATAAGCAGTATTATTTTTTGATATCCCATAAACGTCTCCTAATTTATATTAGTATACAAAAAATAAATTTTAAAAAGTCAATTATTTATGTTTCCCAAACTTGAATATAAAATACGTTGGCACATAGCCCACTGCCAAACCATCTCTATTAAGCGATTGTAACGGCAAACGATGCTGATAAAAATAAATAAAATCATCCCACGTTGTAATACCCTTAAATCTTTTTTCTAATGAAATGGCATGCACATTACCATAGCCACGACTGTATCCTTGTGCTTCAATAAGCTCATTATGTTCAATACTGCCCACTATAGACACATATCCGGGAGCCCATATAATATCGCCTTCCTCTAACAATTCTTCCCGTAATAATGGTACAAATGTATGCAATACACTCGTACTATTTATGCAAAAATAAGGAATCCCAACAATCTGAGCGGCCCGCAATAGCAGCCCTGAACAATCAAAACCAGCATACGGACGTTTAACGATAGTAGGATCATTCCAATAGGCTATTTTATTATTATGACTCATTCCTTCTTCTAAAATGACCGTATCAGAATCTGACGTGTACGTGAAACTGCTACCGCCCCACACATATGGAATAGATTGTTCTAAAGAGCACCAGTAGTATAACAACTCAACAAATGCTTTTTTTCGTTCATGGGGCAACGTGCAACTAGTTGGAAAAGCCGCCTTATAAGGAACTGTAGCATAGACCGTTTTATTATTTTCATAATCATACAATATCACCGTATAGTTGATATCCTTTGACAATGATGGAACCGTTATCAAGCGCGTTCCTGCTGAATATGTCTTATGGGTAATTGGATCATACCACGGTACTATAAGGGTAATCACTTCTTCATGGATAGGTTGATTATTTTCACAAAATGGTTCGGGAAATATGGTAAGATCAATACTTTCTTTTTGTAATTCAGTTATAGAGATTACCCAATCTGCCCGCGTCCACGCTTTAACCGCTGTTGGTGCTTGCCGTGGCATCTGTACGGAATAGCAATTGGTTAACGCTATGTATACTTGCTCGCCTTTATAATCAAGAATTTTTACTTTTTCATTAAAAATCGCTTGATGAATGCGCGTACACGAATCTTTATGACGTTCAGGAGATAATGAAATACGGTTATACAGATCTGAAATTGAACTAGTTTTGGATTCAAAAGGCTCGGCAATTAAATCAGCAACGGGAACACAAATATAGCCATACTCAGCATATGCCGATAAAAACCAAAAAAATAATATAAAAAATAAATGATACTTATTCATCAAATAATCCCTTTTTTTTGAATTAAATTTTTTAGCTGTAATAAAAATCTTGCATTTTATTTGTATCTTTATTTTACACTATACCTAAATGGTTAAAGAATAAAAGGGGATAACAATGATGATTAAGCCACTCTACTTAATGCTGACAATTGGCCTTCTTATTACTACTGCCAAAAAAAAAGAAGAAGAATCTAAATCACTGGTTTCTACGCCAATCAAAAAAAAATCCTTATCACATTGTCAAAATAAACAGGGATGCGATTTAAAAAAATGCATTCTTGAATTAGCACCAGAAGAAAGCAAAAAAGTTTTGATAGAATTATCAGCTGACCAGCGAACAATTTTTTTTGAACAGTTATCGGTAAAGGAATATATTATGCTTCTTGATAATTACAATGAATATGAATGGAAGCGGTTATTCCAAGGATTATCGAATCAAGAAAAAAAACAATGGCCAGCATCAGTTCATGAACAGCGTGTTGCCATTGCAAAAATTAAAAAAGATGCACAACAAGAAAGTACAAAAGAAAACAAAATTAAACAATTTATGAAACAAACTTTTAAACCAACATAGAGCAGTTATGATCAAAAAGTTAGCTTTATTTTTTATAATGTTGATTATATCGACAGCTTTTTCATCAGAATTAAATAACACCACCAATAATAATTATTACACCGTAATAAATGACAACTCTCAACAATTTTTTAAAAAGAAAAAAAATAACAAACCATGTTTGTGTGAGGATGAAAATGGGAAAAAACTTGTCTCCTGCATCTTTGCGCTCAATCATCAAGAAATGCATACTTTTTTTATGCTGCTACCCATCCATAAAAAAAGAGAATTTTTAAAAAATTTATCATTAGCTGAATATGAATATTTTATAACATCATACACCGAGCAAGAATGGCATCAACTCTATGAATCATTGGCAGAATATGAAAAACAACTATGGCCATCTACCGTTAAAGAGCAAACTGAATCACTAAATAATATTAAAGAATATGCTAATACGGCCGGGAAAGCTTTAGGATATACGTCTGATGCGATGACTCTGATAAATCCATTTCTAGTGGGAATTGCTGTTTTTAATAATGTGCATTCGTATGTTACCGATGAGCGTCATGAAGTAAAAAGTATTAAAAACAGTGAGTTTAACAATTATATGGAAATTACCTTTGAATTATAAAAGGAGAAATATGAAAAAAATTATTATAATTACTTGTATGTTAGTTTTCCATCTTTCAGCACATGATCCTTCTGCATCATGTGATAATAAGAAGGGCGATCAGTTTGTTGAAAGTTTTTTTTCATTACCGCTGCCTGCCCAAAAAAAATATTTTGCCCTCATTACGCTTCTTCGTAAGAAGGAACTTTTAAAACACATGACTTTTGAACAATATGAAAAATTTCTCAATTCGATAAGTGAGAATGATTGGCAACAATTACTACAATCCGTATCTGCAGATGAAAAACGTACCTGGCCACAAACGATTGAAGAACAAAAAAATGCGATTCAAGAAATCAAGGAACATGCGGACAATGTAAAAGATGTAGTTCTCGTGGGCTATGTTGTTGGCTACGCAATCTTTCCACCAAGCCTTTTATTATATGGTGCACAAGCTGCCTACCAATACGTAACAGAATCGGATCCGGTGAAAGATTTTGCAATAAATAAAAAGTACTGCCAATATTTAAGAGAAAAGTTCAATGTGGTTAAATAAGAATATTTTATTTTGTATATGCCTATTTATAATTGGGGATACTTTTAATAAGGACTATAGCCATCTTACCTTACCAACTCCCAACGAATATAAGCAGTTATCTGGTGACAGTCCTATCTTCATATTTAATAATACCAATACACAAAAAGTACGTATTGTTGAATCAACAGAAGAATTACAAACCAATGTTACCCCGCCACCACTTATTATTCACGCCAAATCCGTACCTTCTATTACCCCTGACATGCAAGAAGTTCAACCGTCATCTAATCCTCAGCAAAATAAAATGGCAGCTCCTCAAGCTACCCACTCATTTCACTCCCAAGAATCAACCGTTCTTAACTGGTCATCAGTAATACCAGGTAACCTTTTCAATTTAAAAAGTGGCGCATTAGTTGTGGGAACCATCACGGCAGCTTTTTATGGATATATATACTTCCGGCTTTATCGCCTCAGTTCTCTTGTACAAAATAATGAAGGATGGGGGTCATTTAAGCAAGAAGTTCCACCTCATCATCTACGCGCTATTCCGATTCATGATCTTGCTGAAGGACTTATTGAAGAAATTCAAAGAAAATATGCTATGCACCGTACCAATGTAGTTCCTTCTTTGCTTGCTTTCAATAATGATATAGAAAAAGAATTACACGATTTAGAATATTATCTTTCATGGTGCCAGTGGCTCAGTAAATACAATATTATATACATATTTCCTAATCAAAAAAATCTTATGATACAAGCAGAATGTAAAGTACAACGCTTGCGTATTTTTAAAGAAGCAATCACTTATTGGATCGAAATACATGCAGCGAATTTAGTAAAGTATGACAAGGAAATACCCGCCAATTAAATGGACTTGATTAAGCTCGTAGTTATTTATTTTTTAATCGTGCTGATTCAACCGCTCAAATCACAGCACCCCAGTTTCATTATTTGACCAAGCAGTAGCACAAACTTATTTTCAATATCCACACCTACTTATTAATCAGCATATAGGAAAAGAACAACAATCCTTATTCAATGGTATACAAATAAAAAAAGAACAAGCTTATAAATGGGCCGATTGGTTTTCATTCATATTCTTTGGTATGAACTTTTGTAAATCATATTATGATATTTATTACTGTTCATTCACCAAAACAAAGCTTTATTCAATATCTGCTTCATTCCTATACACCCTCTTTTATTACTAATTCATCAAACCATGTACGATTTTTTTTACTAAGTTGCGAGCAGCTGTTACAAGCTTATTTATTAAAAATAACGTTAAAAATGATTATTTTCTGTTTTTTATAATAAGTATCTTAATACCCAGCTGGATGCATTTTATGCCACTCGGTTGCTTGTTCATACGCATATGCCGTTTGGAGTAGCAATTCTTCACTCAAATGTGGGCCAACTAACTGAAATCCTATCGGTAATTTATCAGAAGAAAATCCACACGGAATTGAAAGCGCTGGTATACCGGCAATATTAGCTGGACAGGTGAAATAATCTTGTAAATCAAGTTGAAGTTTATTATCGTCAAAGGCGCCAAATTTGAAGGCAGGAATTGGTGAAGTCGGCATTAATAATAAATCAACATTTTTAAACGTATCGGCAAATTCAGCACGCATTGCTTGCTGTGCTTTCAGCGCATTAAGATAAAATTCACCGGCATGTCCCACGGAAAGAACGTAGTTTCCAATCATAATACGTTTTTTTACTTCAGTACCAAATCCTTTTTGGCGTGTTAATTCATACATTTTTAGCAGCGTGGAAGCATTTTTATCGCGCAAGCCATAGCGAACACCATCAAATCGCGCTAAATTTGAAGCAGCTTCAGCACGGCTAATAATAAAGTAGATAGCAGCACCGTAATCCATGGTAGGTAATGAAACCTGCTCAATAGTAACACCCAATTTCTCTAAAGTTTTAATGGCTTCATCAATTTTTTGAGAAACTTCCCGATCAATACCATCAGCATGTAATGCATTGGTAACAATACCAATTTTCAAGCCAGGTTTCATTTTTTGATCTAAATTTTTAGTATAGTCATATGCTTTTACTGCTAAGCTTGAAGAATCATGGGGATCATTACCAGCAATAGTGGTTAAAATAATTGCCGTATCTTCTACGCTCCGCGTAGCAATACCAATTTGATCAAGCGATGATGCGTACGCAACTAAACCATACCGTGAAATCAACCCATACGTTGGTTTTAGCCCTACCACGCCACATAATGCAGCCGGTTGACGCACCGAACCACCCGTTTCAGAACCGAGCGCCCAAGGAACTAATCCGGCAGCCACGGCAGCAATTGAACCACCACTAGAACCACCAGGAACGCGCTCAATATTCCATGGATTTGCTGTTTTTTTATATGCTGAAGTTTCAGTCGAACTACCCATCGCAAATTCATCCATATTTGCACGCCCAATAAGCGGTGCTCCTGCATGCTTTAATCGGGTAATTGCAGTGGCATCATAAGTAGATCTGAAATTTTCTAACATTTTAGAAGCGCAGGATACCGTACGCCCTTGTTGGCAAATATTATCTTTAATTAAACCGGGAATACCCGCTAAAGGACCTTCATTGCCCGCTAATTGCATAATTGAATCTAGATTAAAGATTTCTAAAGCGGAGCCTAATTCATTATCAAATTGTGCAAATCGCTCAATAAAATAACGAACGAGTTCTTGGGTTGAGATTTCTTTTTTTTAAGGAGGAGATGTAACTCTTTTATAGAGGAAAAAGCAATATTGTTCATAAATCTATCAATTCTTAAGGTGTATCTAAAATTACGGGCACAACAAAATAGTTTTGATCAGTTTCAGGAGCTTGGGCTAAAATAGGTTTTGGGTCAGTTTTTATAACCACATCTTCACGAAATACGTTATAATTTTGTAATGGGTTACTTTCTAATTGCCCACTTTTTTGCGCTAAATCTTTAACGCGTAATGCATAATGAAGTACCTCATCAATTTGCCCGAGTAACTCATTCACCTCGTGCTCAGTAAGTTGCAATCGCGAAAGATGTGCTAATGAAATAAGTTCTTCCTTAGTAATTTTGTGCATGCTCTTTAGTTTCCCTAAATTGATTTATGTTGCCAACGCTCACCACGAAAGCGGTAAATATATAAAATACTCATTAAACCACTTCCTAAATAGAAAGTGCTATATACTAACAAAAATTTTAAAGAAGGATTTTCTATCGGTAATCGAGAAAAGAACCACGATACAGGGACAAAAAAGAAAAAGCAGATGGCAACCCGCACCCACATAACCATATTAACATTTGCTGCACCGCGCATTGCGCCAGCCAAAATTAATTGCAGTAAATCACAAAATACCAAAATACTTAACACAGGAAATATTTTAGCGGCAAAGCTGGTAAATTTATCTTTATGGTCAAAAAGATGTATAAAAAACTGGGGCCATAATGAGAAGATGAATAAAATAGAGAAAACGAAAAAAGAAGAAAGAAAAATAGTCTTTTTAATGGTACTTTTAATACCTTCCCAATCATGTGTTCCATAGGCATTACTTACCAAGAAGGTAATAACTTGCGCAAAGGCCTGAGCAGGTAAAATGGCAAGTCGTTCAAGATCTTTAATAACCGTATAACTTGCTATGGCATAAATGCCCATAGGGTTAATTAAATACCCTAACCATAACGGCACCGCAGCCAATGTCCCTTTATCAAGCATAATCGGACCGCTAATAGAGAAAATTTCTTTAATTCTTTTAAAATTAATTTTTTCAGCGATCAAATGAAAGCCATATTTTCGATTTTCTTTATCGATAACTAAGTACGCTAATCCCGCAATCAACATAAAGCCATATTGAATAACGGAGGCTACAGCAGACCCTTTTAATCCTAATTGAGGGAATCCAAAGGTACCAAAAATTAAACAGTAATCAAAAAAGAGAAATATGAAGGCTCCCATAGTAAAAATCTGCATGGGAACTTTAGGTTTTTTAATACCCCGTAAAAACCCTACAATCGCAAAGAAAATGAACATAAAAAAGATACTTATAGCGCGTAGCCGTAAAAGCGGTACCCCTAATACAATCATTTTATTCGGAACCCCATAAAAATAATAAATCCAATAGGCGCCAAAAAATAATGCAGCAGCAATAAGTCCACCCGCAATAATAGTAGCCCAAAAAGCATTAACCATGGTTTTACCAACTTCTTTATGGTCGTTAATACCGTTATAATGACCACTAATAATAGTGGTACCAATTGAGAGGCCTTCTGCCACCTTAGTTATAAAATGCATCCAATCTTTAATGGTTCCGGCCGTTGCATACATGGCAGTTGATTTAAGATGTGCCACCCACCAGGCATCTAAAACATATAAAAGAAGGACTAATGCGGTGATAAATTCAGGAACAAAATAACGAAATATGGTAGCGTAGCTTTCACCATGGGTTTGATCACGAATGCCTGAAATATAACTAGTGAGCATCTTCATTATTTCGCCTTTCTTATAAACTTTAAAACTACCATGATTTTTATTATTGATATCCATTTTAAAACTCTTTCTACATGGCAATTATGTTTTTTATTATAGCTAGAAATAAGTATTTTGAGTGTAGTTAAAATATAGAAAGTTTGCAAATGGACCCTCTGGGGATCTAAACTCTTTTAAAAAAGAGCAGCCGTCTCTTTTTATGGTGGACGGTATACTCACATTCATTAAATATAAGCTTTTGCGCCGCAGCCTCGGGAATAAAATGGCGCGAGGCCCAATACACTAACACCGCTTTATTATAAATAGAAGACGGTTGAAACATTCTTAATAGCTCATCCATCTGGAGTGAAGCCCGGGCCATAAACAAGTCAATGGGAAAGCTCGTTTTTCGTAAAAAAGTACGCCAATCCATGCCAACCACTTCTATACCTTCTAATTGCAGCTTATTGATTAATGCCTGCAGATATTCAATTTTTTTTGTATTTACTTCGATCAAAACTACTTTCAACTGGGGATAATAGATTTTTAATGGTATGCCGGGGAAACCGCCGCCTGACCCTATGTCGGCGATCATAGTTATTGTTTCCATGTTAAAACAGTTCCTTAGAGCCAAGGAGTCCTTAAAGTGGAGATCAATAATATCGGCCGTATTTTCAATTGCCGTAATATTAAGCGGAGCTTCTTTCATAGTAGCCAAGAGCATTTTAAACTGTTCTATTTGTAGGGGCGAAAGAGCATATTCTTGACTAAATTGGTCAAAAACTTCCTGATCATGCTTAGATTTTTCGTGCAAAGCAACCATCTATTTTGTTCCTTAAAAAAAATAATAAAAAAGCAACAACATCAAATTGATAGCTTTTTATTATTACTATTTGATATAGTTACAATAAGAAAGAATAGCGGGCTCTCAAAAAAACTAAAGTAAAAAAATGCAAAAACTTTTTGTGTTAATACTCGTATCCAATCTATTGTGTAGTATAACCTACGGGCGACTACCCTTTAGTCATATTATTACATTTTTTATTCAAGAAGTATCATTCGATACTAATAAGGATACTATTAATAAATTTGAAACAACCGTCACCACCCCAGGAAAAGTTGCCACTAAAATTACCCAATCGTTTTTAAGTAATGGTCATCACAGTATTTTTGCTACGTACGGTGGGTATCTAACTATTTCTGATTATAATGGCCAAATTATCTTTCCCCGCATGCAACAAAAAGAAGAATTGACCCTTATTATCACTGAAAATATTAAACCGGTATTTATGATTGGCAATACAATTCATCATTGGGAATTAGTATCTCCTGCCCAGATATATTCAGTCATACGCAAGCAAGATCACAAGACTAAGTTATTTTATTGGGATGTACAACCAGAAAAAGAACTTGCCAATAATATTATTCCTCTCACCAGTATTGTACTCTTTATAAAGCCTAGAAACATTATAGTCCCTACTGGAATTACCATAACTAATGATAACCCTCAGCTCGTTTTACCGACTCTCTATGCAAAGAAAAGTATAAATCCGTTGACACCAACATTAAATGTATTAAATATACGGCAATTCTTTGGTGCCTTACCCTCTTCTATTAAAAAAATAAATAATACTTATTATGCAGAACAAATAGGAACACAATAAGCCTTTTGTACCATTCCTATATATTGTTATACTTATTACATTGGTTAACCATATTCATTAAGGAAATGTCATGAAACTGCAAATTTCTTTTGATTTGACTGATTTAGAAAAAGCACTGGATATTGCCAGTCAGGTTGCACCATATGCCGATATTATTGAAATTGGGTCATTACTTCTTTATAAATATGGAACTCACGCTATTGAAGAATTTCGTAAAAACTTTCCAAATGCAACAATCCTTGTTGATGCAAAAATAAGTGATCGCGCTAAAGAGGCAGTAAAAACACTTTCATCAGCAGGAGCAAATTGGATTACGGTAATGGCAGGAACTACCCCCAATGTTATTCATTCAGCATGTACTACCGCTCATGAATTAAATAAAAAAATAATGCTTGATTTATTAGACGCCTCATCCGTTGGTCAATCTGCTCTTGAAGCAAAGGGGCTTGGTGTTGATGCCCTTCTATTTCATACTCCCCATGATGAAGAAACATCACTGACCTTTTTAGATAAATGGGATATTATTCGTGGCAATACCCCTTTACCTATTTTTATTTCGGGTAAAATTTCTCGTGATATTATTGATAAATTTATTGCTATTAAACCGGATGGTATTATTGTCGGCAAATCAATTATAGATGCATCCAATCCAGCAGAAGAAGCCGCATTTTACCATCGTATTTGTACCGAAAATTAATCACCCTTACCCGATATACTGATTCGAAGGCGCCAGAATGTTATTAACTTCAATCTGAATATCCGATGCTAAATTGGTCTCTGCATTAACTGAAGGCCCTCCTAAAAAAATATCCATATAAAGAAATTCCAAGAATGTATATAACTTCAACGATAATTGTGCAATAGCACTATATCCAATAGCTTGTGTAGTAACATCAGAGGCGTTCTCAATTTTCTCTTTAAACAGCTCAAATCCATTAAACATCAATGTCACAAAATCCTTACCATCAGGAAAATCTGTTCTATTAAGCGTAATTGTTACTGAAGTAAGATCATCTAATGCTACTTGGTTTTTTTCAGTAAAGGTATGTAAGAGTGCTAATGCTTGTTGCGTAATATCAGTACGAGTACCTTCATCAGGAATAAGCGTCATCAATAATGAAGGATCTGTTTTTTGCGCCCCATGATTTACGATTAAGGTATTACACCCACTATAATAAATCATCGCATCAAGTAAGAAATTCTGAATTTTTTTAGCCATATCTTGTTCTGCTGGATCCAAACTGACCGTTGAAACGCCGCCCTGTTGACTCAAAAATTGTAAGTATTTGGTCATCAAATCAGTAAATGATATTTTTTCTGTTGCACCAGTACTTAATACGATATCAATCAATCCTTTTTGTGTTTCTTGAAAAGAGCCAAGATTATTCGTAGAGCCTTTAAACATTGCCCCATAATAACGCACGTTAGCCTGAGTAGTACTTTTTTTAATACTATCAGTAGGTGCCGTAATTCGCTGATATAAATTAACTGCAGTAAAGAAATAAGATAATGAGTCAAAAAATTTTTTCTGGTTAGTTAAAATCATTCCAGCATTCATATGATATTGTGCCATGGTTCCATACAGATCATCTGAATTCTTATAGGTAACAATGGCCATTACATAGTTGCCCAACATATCTTTAAGTACTTGCGTATAATTGTATGATAATGGATCCCCAATTAAAAAGGTGGCTAAGGTATCGGCGCAATTTTTATAACTATCAAGTAATAATGATATTATTGATGCATATTCTTTTGATTGTGCGGTGGTCAAATTACTGCTAATTGGGCCATTATAATACGCAATCATTTGGTTATATAGATTCTTTATAGAATTATATAAGGCCATATACGGATCTAACGTTATATTCATATCAGTCTGAGGCACTTGCTTAAGCGCTTTCCAGGTAGTACTAGTCGTAATTGAATCAAGCTGTTTTTGAAAATCGTACCCTTGGCTCAAGAAGGTGTGTACCTGTGCCTCAATCATAGCAGCGTATTGTTCTGAATCATTACCAGCTGGTAAGGAAGGTTGGCAAATCTGCATATTTGCAGTAGATAAATCAGCAGGTCGATATAAGGATGCCGCACAAATATAATATTCAATAACCGCCGGATAATTTTGATAAAAGGTGATTTCATCAACAAACGGCGGTATTGGTACATAATATTCATAGAGGCCATATTGTGGCATACCATTTTGGATGCCAATAGGCTGTAAAGAAAGTGAAGAGATTTTTGCCTGTACCCGTTTTGTTAATTCATTATTAAAAAGAAGTGCATTTGTTAAAACTGAAATAAATGCCGATTGCTGATCAGGAATAAATGATTGAAAAACGCTATTGTTTATCAATTGATTATATGATAATGAAAATAAGGGAAAGAGTGTATCAAAATCGAAACCAGGAAACATTTCAGTTATTTTATTATAAATGTACATTTTTGAAGCAAGAGAAATGAGAAAATCACTTACCATTTGTGGCGTTTTTAAATTTCTAAAATCTACCCCACTGGTGAATTCAACCGGAACCGCTTGCCCATATACTTTTATTTCGTAATGATCTGGTATCTGTATGCCATTAATGGTAACAGCTCCTTGAGGGATTATTAAATCT
Source organism: Candidatus Babeliales bacterium (assembly GCA_963722075.1). Classification (GTDB taxonomy): domain Bacteria; phylum Babelota; class Babeliae; order Babelales; family JANWKD01; genus CAVRJM01. The sequence goes on from CAVRJM010000001.1 coordinate 612,443, forward strand.
CGATATTCAGTTGCTAAATAAAGCGCATTAGCTACTGCCAATTGATCATTAAACGATGCTATAAGATTTGGCTGGTTTTCTTTCAAATAGATCTGTTTAGCCTGGTAGTAACATGGATATGCTAGGGTATAATTTTTTTGCTTTAAATATAAATCTCCTAATTGTTTATACAATGATGCTAGTTGCAACGAAGGGTTAGGCATCGTTATAGTTTGTTTTATTGTTAATGCATTATAAGTAATAACCCCATGGCTATCAACACTTTTTTCCAGTAAAGTACCCAATGGTGTTGATGATAAGCCCATAGATTCTCGCACGTTTTCTTCGGTCTGAATTGCTTGATCTGCAATAATACTCCAATGCATAAGCGTTTCTTGATCTGTCGTTGCCGTAGTAGTTAATGAAGTTGGGTCATTAATAGTTTTGAGAAGAGCGGTTGCTTTATTAAAAAAGAGTGTAATATTTTGATTAATTTCTTTTATTACCGGTTCTGTATCTTCTTTTTGAGTAAGCAATAATAAATAGTTCATATATTGTATTAACGCAATACCAATCTCAGGAAAAAATGAGCTTGGTACCTTTTGTTGATACAAAGCAGCATAACTAGTAATAGCGTTAGTAAAAGCATCTTTGGCTTGCATATATCCTAGATGATAAATTAATAGGTATTGTTGCAAAAGATTATTCCATTGCACCGTTGCATCACTACTATAATACGCGGTTGTTGAATTAGAAACCCATGAACTAGCCGGTAATGTTTGTAATCTTTTTTCTGTTGCTTGAGCGTTTGCATATAATTGTGCAATAGAAGGTGTACTTTTAGATAATATTCCCAATGTCGTTGTAATAAAAGAATCAACTGCAGGCGTTAAATAATTAAAACGAGTATTAGCATCATTGTAATACATAAGTGCTAAAACAGGATTACTTCCAAGTGTATTTGCGTATTGTATGCCTAATTTTGCGATATGCCGCTGTGCAATAGTAGTAAAATCTATATTTTCTCCCTTTTGAGTAAATAAATAAGGAAGATAACTAGCAAGTTGCTTATTTTTTTCATACAAACTATCTGCTTGACCAAATAGTTGAAGCGCTGCTTCATAATATTGATCTGCTTGTAACAATGCTTGTGAAGATAACCCCGCTAATTGTTCATCTCCTTGCATAAGATTAAATTGCGCCTGACTTAATGATGTTACTAATGAAACCCCTTCAGTTAAATTTTGCAACAAGGTAATGGTCTGGGCGGATTGTTGTAAGGAAGGATTATTTTTTATTACTGATTGATATGATTGAACTGCAGGTGCAAGGGTAACGTAGGTATTTTGATAGAGCGAAATGAGATCATTAAACAATGGTTCAAAAGTAGCCATGGTAACTGACGTATCGAGCGAATTGATAAAAGTAATATATTCACTAATCAGTGCACTATTTTTTGAACTAAATTGATTATAAAGGGCCGTGCCATTTTTTATGGCATAGTTTCCTAAAATAGCACTTAACGTAATGCTTACTTTATTAGCATCCACTTTATCACCCGCTTGAAGAAAATACTGTTGCGCGGTGGTATATTGTGAGATTGCTTTTGACTCATCACCATTAGTGTACGCATTTTGAGCGTCAATTATCAGTTGACCCGCCTGCGTTAATTTCGTGTATAACCCAATATAATTTTGTGCACTCGCAGTACTACTGGCTTGAGAAAAATAGACGCTTGCTTGTTTAAAGTAGGTAATAATTTGTTGCCGCATCGGTTCAGTATTTTGGTTTGGCTGTAATGATTTCATTAGTGACAAACCAATGTTAGCATTCAAAAGCGCTAAGCTAATATTAGCATTACGTGCGGCATCATTTGTATTACTTGGTTCATTAATTTGCTTAATTTCATCCATTATTAATGTATATATTTGTAATGCATATGAAAGTTGTTCTTGAGTGGGCGAACTTCCTGCTTGTATCACTAAATGAGATAATGCATTATTATACGCTACATAGGTGGCATTTATTTTATTTTGCAGATAATTGAAAAACATTTTTTGTTGATCAGTACTCGTATCAAAATATTTTGCTATTATTATTTGTAAGGATTTATCAAACCCATCACGTACTAACCAGGTATCTTTTTTATTGTTCGTTCCCCTTATTTTTATGCTTAAAGCTACTAACGCTTTAAAATAATCATTACTAATGGGCTCTTTTTGAATCTGCTGTATATTTTGAAAAATAATTTCATTATATAAATTACCAATCCTTTTAATAATATTATTTAATAATTGTGCCCGATCATCTGCATGTATAGGCATTACTTGCTTATATAGATCATATGCCTTCTGAGCCAATGCATCCAATTGCGCAGACAATTGTTCTACCGTCGCTTCTTTATACGCTTGTCCCAGAGCAAGTTGATTAAGAAACTTCTGAATGTTATCTCCTAATTGATTATAGGTTGGTAAGAGCTGCATGAGCTTACTAAATAGTACCTCCATCTTTTGCTCATACGCTTCTTGCGCTTTAATAAGCGCTTCTTCCTTTTTATAATTAATGGTACCGCCATGTTTTTTTTGCTGTTGCTGCTGATACAATGTAATTGCCTGAGCAATTTTTAAATTAATGGGATACAAAAGATCATTGATCGATTGTTGCGCTTGTGTTACGGCATTATTTAATAACAATAATGCGTCCATGTTATTCGGTTCTTTCTGCCAAGGAGCAATTTGCTTCATTGTTGTTTTATAGGTGGTATCTATTTGTTTTGCCGTAGCTACCAGCTGATTTCTTAGATTCTGTTGCGTTGATGCTGGTAATTCTACCAGCTGTTTTTCTAACACACTAATTTCTGTTTTTATGCCATTATATGTATTGGTTAAATCTTGAGCCGTTTTAATAGCATACAGTACACCCCACCCAGACAACATGAAAACAAGAATACCATTCTTAATGAACTTCATTACTATCACTCCGCTTTTTTATTTTTCACTGTGATTGTAGCTAAAGATATTGTAAGTAGCGGAGTAAAAACAATATTTTATGTTTGTTGTTGTGCAAACATCTCTTTTATTTCATCTGGCGATGTCGATTGTTCTGGCGTTTTATCAAGGCGATATTCTATAAAACGAGGAAATCGTAAAGCAAATCCTAAATGCTGTTCCGTTTTACCCGCAGTATGCAACGGTGAAATAGTAATTTCATCAGCTAAAATGGTACATACAATAGTGGGATAAACCCATACATCGGGAAAGAGTTCTTTAGGACATTCAATATTAATTGGTTTTTCTTCAACTTTTAAAGAATCTGCTTTATTTTTTAAGGCAACCCATTCTTCATCAGTAAGCCCCGTACCTATTTTTGCAATGGTTTGAAAATGATCTTTTCGTTTGTTATAAATTCCCACTAAGAAAGCTCCAATTCCAAAAGCTGCTCGTTTACCTGACCCATAATAATACCCCAATACAACACAATCGATGGTATCCTCTAGATGGCCTTGCGTAATTCTTTTTAACTTAATCCAATTAAAATTTCGTTTGCCTGGTTGATACGTAGAATTTATTTTCTTTACCATCACCCCTTCTAATCCCGCATCAATATTCTTTAAAAAATAGGATTCCAGATCTTGCACAGAGTTGATAGGAATTTCAGGGATAATTTGAATTTTAAGCCCGACATAGGATTGAATAAGATCAACAAGAGCTTCTCTTCGTTGATGGTGCGTACGATCCATTAAATCCTGCCCATTTAGGTAGAGAATATCAAAAAGAAATACCTGTAATGGATACTCACTGGCTGCTTCCTCGATACCATGTTTTCTTTTACGTTTCACCGTTTCTTGAAAGGGAACAAAAACACCGGTATTAGGATCATATGCAATTGCTTCACCTTCACAAATAAGCTCTTTGACATCAAGTTTCATAAATTCTTGTGCGACATCAGGAAACATATGAGTCATATCTAGTAAATTACGTGAAAACAATTTAATGAATGGTTTTTTTGGATCAGTTTTATCAAGGTGAATTTGCAACCGAAAACCATCTAATTTAGGCTGTGCAACACTGTGCCCCAGTTTTTCAAAAACAGCCTGTGGATCAGGTAAGCGTTCAGCTGCAGCCATGCGAATTGGAATACCAATTTGACTGTGCATATGCTGCAAGGAGTTGATCCCCTTTTCCTTTATGGTATGAGCAATATAGCCAATATCGGCGCAAATGTTATAGGCATTTTCAATTTCTTTATGTAAACTTTTATCCCCTTTTTCCATCCATGATAAGGCATCCACAAGGGTCATATCTGAAAAACCAAGCCGTAATTTCCCCAAAATGATACGTATAACATATTTTGCTGATAGAGAATCTAATTCTTGGAGCAACTGCAATACATGGCTATATTTTTCTTCTTGAGAACCGGTTCCACCAATAGCTTCCAATTCGAGTAATTTTTGATTAACTTGCAGTAATGTTACCTCTTTATCAGTATGCCATCCGCCATAAGCATCGATAACAAGCCCTAAATCACCCAATTCTTTCGTTCTTTTTGCCACTGTATCAACGGGTAAATTTAATAATCCGGCCACTACTTTTATAAGACTTTTTTCTGCCATATTAAATTGTGTACCGCCCTGGTAAGACGGGCGTAGCATTCCTAAGGAGAAATTACAAATGCAGGCAGCTTCATGCGCTGAAGCCTTGCTCAATAATTCAGCTAATAGCTTAGTAATCTCAGTTCTTGAAGAAACGATACTAATTTGTTCAAACACGTGTGCTACTGTTTTAAAAAACATCTTTTCTCCCAATTTAATTTGATCGTACGATATATTGTTATTAAAGCAAAGACAAGTAACATACAGTATCATGAAAAGAATGATATAACTATTAAGACACTGCTTTATAGCCATTAATAAATGATCTAATATTTTTCTCATGACGCCATAACCCCCAACTACTGATAAAAAAAGAAAGCATAATCATTGATGGATTAATGCCATTATAAAAAAGGGTAACAAATGGTAAACTTATAAGGCCCATCACCGATGCAAAACCTACGTTCTTAGTAAGGAGCACCGCACAAAGCCATATTAATAAAACACCATATAGAATTATGCCATTAAGCGCTAATAGTATACCAATAGCAGTTGCAATTCCCTTACCCCCTTTACCCTGTAAAAAACAAGAAAATCCATTACCAATTAATAAGGCGATTGAAGAGCTGAGTAATACAAAATCAGGTAGCTGAAATTGAATCAAAAGCTGCAAGAAAATGTACGCTTTTATACAATCAAGAAAAAAAACAATAAAGAAATATTTAATACCTGCAACGCGCGCTACATTAGTAGCACCGATATTTCCTGAACCATGTTTGGTTATATCGTCAATACCCACATACCGCGCTAATAACCAACCAGAAGGAATCGCACCAATAAGATAAGCAATAATAGATACAATTAATAATAACATCATTTCATTATCTACAAGCAGCAACCAGATTATGAGCACAATCTAATTTAATAATTTCTTTATTTAATTTTAGTATATTTTGCTCTGTTCCAATAATAAAGACCTGACTATCATTTTTTAATAACATTTTTGTTCCATTTTTATGATTATATAATACAAACTTATTTTCATATGCATTTATAATAAAAATTGATTCTAATATTTCTTTAAAAAACATATTCAACCATCTGTTTTCCGGATGCTCAAGTTTAAAAGTTATCAGCGCTGAAGGCTTCTCTATATCAAATAAACAAAAAATAATCATAATAGTTACAACTAAATCTGGTTTACCACGAAGATAAAATGCATTTTTATTAGGACAATATGAACCAATTACCGAAAGACCAGTAACAAATTGGTTAAACGAATCAATTAAATCAGATTGATAACGTAAATAATAATATCCTTCTATTTCCTGACTACCATCAATTTCAGTCAATGATACTGATTGATTATAAACAGTAAAGAATTGGTCTGGGGTAAGAGTAGCGCTTTCAGCGTTAATTGAGAAATTAAATAAAAGAAATAATAGAAAAGAATAAGTCTTTAACATTAGTAACCCTTAAATATCAATTATAGAATATACAAAATATAATATCATATATAAAGACTTAACTCAAATTTTAAAAACTTTTCTAATAGAGTTATTTTTTGATATTTATACCAACCTCTTATTAACTTTTCTTAAAAAAAATTATATAACTTACGATAATAAAAGAGAAAGATTAATAAGTGAACATTACATTAAAAGTCTTTGTATTATGTTTTTTATGTTTAATAAACTCTTTAAGGGGAACTGGATCAATCGTTTACAATCTTAGAGTTACTGAAACCACCAAACGATCAATTTTTGAACAATTAAAAATAAAACCGAATATTGCTATAGGAACTGCCTTTGATCAATTTAGAAAACGGGATTTTTTATCATTTCGAGAAAATTTAAGCGGCGCCATGTTTACTTATGTTTATATGCCCTGTTCATTTTATTTTAAAGTTGATTGGGCGTTGGGTAATAATGTGCAATGGACAAAACATTCTTCTCAATCTAAAACCCAACTTGATGATATTCTTTTTAGTTCGGGTTATGGATTTCAAGCAACTAAAAAAACAAACATGACCGTTTCTGCGCTTCTTGGCGTTCCAACTCATAAAGATCGCAGTTTAATGGAAGCACAATTTGGTACAGGGCATCTTGGTTTAGGAGGGCAATTAGATGGCGCATATAAGTACGCCGAAAAACTATCACTTCGTTTTGCGGCACGTGGTATCCATTTTTTCAAGCGAACCACAAAGATACCTCTTGCTGATCTAGAGGAGCAATTTATTTTTGCATTAGGTAATTTAACCGATTTATTAATTAGTAATCATCTAAAATATAATAAACATAATGCTGAAATTGGCTATAATGCTTCATTTTTAACTAATGCCCATTTAACCCCCAACGAACCGGCAATTAGTAATCAAATTGATTACATCCGTAGTGACTTCTATATTAGCTATGCCTATGGTTTTCTAATCCGCAATCATTTAAGCGGTTTCATCTTGGGCTTCTCTTATGGATTTGATCATCTGCCAAAAATGGTCGGGCTCAAACAGATTTTCACCGGATGGCTTTCCTGGGGAATAAATTTCTAAGAAAACCCATTCCCTCTTGTCATCCTGAGGAACGCGTCCGACTTCGCCAAGGCTGGCTTCGCCGGATTTTGTGAGTAGCGTGTCTGTCCGGCGTAGTTGTTTACCTCCGCCATAGCTTTTTTAGCGGCGGCTGGATTAAACGAAGAAGGAACGTCAGGATCCAGTTAAAAATAAAAATCAGAAAAAAATCACTTTAATTTATTAACACCAACGGAAAAAATAAATCACTGGATCCCTACGGCCTAAAGGCCTCAGGATGACAAAGGCTCTTCTGATTATTCCCATAATATGGTACACATAGGTTAGATATTAATTAGATTAGTTTATATAGGATAAAATTTAATAAATGATCTATAATATAAATAGGCTGAATAGAGAGAAAGAAATAAAGAAATAACTAAAAATAGATTCTCAACAAATATACTTTTACTACCAATCAACAACGATCCATCAATAATAACGAGCGTAATATAAATGGTTTGAGCTACTGTCTTTAATTTACCAAACCAGGAAACCGGAATATCAAATCCGCGCTCCAGCGCTAGCATTCTTAATCCCATTACAAAAAATTCTCTGCCAATAAAGACAATAGCTATATAAAAAAAAAGCTTTTGAGCTGCTACTAATGCAATCAAGGTAGAAAACAATAAAAATTTATCTGCTAGCGGATCAAGTGCTTTTCCTAATGCCGTTACTTGATCATATTTACGAGCAAGATACCCATCAAAAAAATCGGTCAAGCTGAGTAAAATAAAACACAGTGCCAACAACAAATTAATAAAGAGAGAATTAAAAGGAATTAAATATACAAGTAATATTGGTAAAAATAACGGAGAAAAAATAAGTCGAATTAATGTTAATGCTGTTGGTGTATTTAAAGAAGATAATTGCATATAGATGGTGGCGACGCAGGGACTCGAACCCCGGACCTACGGATTATGATTCCGCCGCTCTAACCAGCTGAGCTACGTCGCCATTTACCTTTATAAATCGTTAATTTAAATTTTTATTGTTTGCATACCTATAGTATAAAGGAAAAAGTTAAAAATGGAACGCAAAAAGAACAATCCAGTGATTAAAGTTGCAATAATACCGACCATCAAGGTTAATGCAAAGCCTTGAATCGGTCCTGATCCAAATTTGTATAAAACTATACCAACAATAAACGTAGTTATATTTGAATCTAGAATAACTTCCATAGCATCAGAAAAACCACTTTGTACTGCTTTTTTAGTAGGAGTTCCTGCAGCAAGTTCTTCTTTAATGCGCTCATAAATTAAAATTGACGCATCAATTGCCATCCCTATAGTAAGCACCATACCCGCAATACCCGGCAATGTTAAGGTTGCTTTAAGCCATCCAAGAACCAATAAAATAAGCAGTAGGTTAAAGAGCAAAGCCATCACGGCAAAAATACCAGCAACTTTATAAAACAAAACACTAAATACAGAGAGTAGTAACAAGCCAACAGCGCATGCAATAAGCCCTTGCCTAATTGATTCTTGCCCAAGAGAAGGCCCAATACGGCGTTCTTCTTCAAAGGTAACGGGTGCTACAAAGGCACCAGATTTTAATAATAGTGCTAATTCAGTAGCACTTTCAGGAGTAAAATTACCATGAATATACCCACTTGCACCAATGGGAGTTGATACACGCGGTGCAGATACCACAACGCCATCAACTATCATAGCTATATTGCGATTAAAATTTTTACGGGTTAATTCATAAAATTTTTCACCGCCCTCAGGGTTAAATACGAAATTTACGACCACTTCAGTTTGCAACTGCCCACCAAAGCCGGTATATGCATCTTTTAATAAGCGCCCCGTTAAATCGGTATGCGATGGCACTAAATAGTAATGCTTACCACGGCCTTCATCGCCGCTCATTCCCGGCACAATAATCATACCTTCAGGAAGTTCGCCATCATAGGCATCAAGAATTTCTTCAGGGCTGCTTCCTTCACGCTCAACTAATTTCACTTCTAATAATGCTGGTTTGCCAATCATTTCTTTTGCTTTTTGCGGGTCATCTATATCAGGAAGTTCAACAATAATATTTTTTTCGCCTTGTGCCGAAATAGGAATTTCGCCAACACCTAAGCTATCTAAACGTGTTCTTAATACTTCAATATTGCCCTTAACAGCATTATCAGCTATTCGCTTAGCAATTGCTTCCTTAAAGCTTACCTTTACCGTATCGCCTTCCACTTCTGCATTTAATTCAGATTCTTGTCGTTTAATAACGCTTTGTACTGCCTGCGCTTCAGATGGATTTGCAAATTTAAGGCGTGCTTCGTTTTTCTCTATTACTTGTGATATAGGAGCAAAATTGAGTTCTTTTTCAAATTTCTTTGCTAACGATGAAACTTTATCAGTTAAATCAGTTTCGATTGCTTTATCAGTTTGCACACCTAAGGTAATGTAGGTTCCGCCTACTAAATCGATGCCAAATTTTACCCGATCCTGGCGTAACTTTAATTTTCCATTCTCAAAGGTAAATAGGTAAAAAAGAATAGCGACTGCGCCAACCGTCCATACCACAAAACTGGAGCGTGCTAATGATTTAATTGATAAATCCATAATTTGTTTTCCTTTAATATGTATATTTATTCAATCCTACTCTGTAAATTTTTATTATTTTCTTATCCAGCCTTATTGATAATATAATAAACTGGCCAGCCAGTCATTTCTCTTAGAAATGCCTGGTGCGGAAGAGGGGACTCGAACCCCTACAGGATTTCTCCCACAGCCCCCTCAAAGCTGCGTGTCTGCCAATTTCACCACTTCCGCTTGAAAATGGTTTATTTTGTTCAAAATGTATCAGATTTAATGGGCTTTATCAAATTTAGTTCATAAAAAAGGGCCTTCAGAATTGAAAGCCCTTTTTTATGAATAGCTATTATGAATTGCCTAATTTATAACCACCCGAAGTCCTAGAAGAGCTTGAACTGGAAGCCATAAGAGATTTTATCCATCCTTTTATAAAATTATTATACATATTATGCATTAAACGGAGACCTACGTAACTACCCACCGCTATTTTATCCAAACTTAACGTACGATCCATATAGGTACTGTAGGCTAAGTAACTGGTTGCAAATGAAGTCTTTCCTACCGTCGCTCTTAATATATGCATAAATTTAATAAATGGATTTTGAGAATAACACATATAAGGTTCTGCAGTATTATGAATCTCATGGTATGTACTTAGCATACTTAACGCCCATCCTGCTGATAATATAATTCCCATATCCTTATTTAGGGATAATAAATTATTATTTTTATGATAGATATTATAAGCGCCTATTAATCCTAAACTAGTCAATGTATTTGAGGTAAATTGACGATCGAAACATTTTAAATTTTCACCTAAACTCATTGAATAATTAGTAAATACTTTTCCTAAGCACAATAGTGTTAATATCATTTTATATTTCATAATATCCTTTAATATTTTTAATTTTCTTCTTCTTCAGAGCCTTCATCAGAATCTGTTCAGTTTCTCCTTCTTGACAATATTGAGATCTGTAGTTTTTTGATAATTCGTATAAAATACCCCCGCCCACTAACATTGATCCTAACGGATTATCTTTTATGGTATTTCGATGAAATAATAATGTATGAGCGGCTATAATACTAAGAAAAGAATTTTCATAAATAGTTTTCGCTATAAAATTATTAGTTATAAAATTTTTTGGACCCTTTATAGAAAATATATTTGTTATAAAGGAGCTCAACATACAGCTGCCCCATATGGCTGTCCAAAACGTATTTTCTCTAATTGCTTCTCTATCACATATTAAATAATAAAGTCCAATTGCACTTGGTATTGGATTCCCTACAATAGTTCCCGTAATACCATTCATAATGGCGCTTGGTACTTTCTTTAGATCTTTAAATGACATCCCCGATGCATGAGTTCCCATCAAAGCAGTAAGTAATAATAAATTACGTAGTAAATTCATCTTTTTCCTAATTTTTATCTTTATTTCTTTTTAACTTCTTGAGCTTCTAATTCTTTTTTAGTCTTTTCTTGTTGTACTTTTTCCTGTTCGGCTTCAGTTGGCGTTAACTTTTTAGGCTCAACCTTTTTAGTTACAAAAAAGCTCATTACATAATCCCAGGTGCTCGTAATAATAGAAAGCGGATAGGTCCAAATCATGCTTACATAATCATACCATCCGCTGGTTTTAACGGCAGCCGCAGCTTTTTTTGCTGCCGCTTCTTTCTTTTCAGCTTCAGTTTCTGCTTTAATTCCCATTTGTTCTTGCCGCCTTTTTTTGCGTGCCAATTTTTCTGCTTTTTTAATTTTCTTTACTTCTGCAAGCAGATTAATACCTTTTGCATCCAAATCTTTAATTGATGCTTCAACTTTATCCATGCTTTGACGCAAATTATTGATAATGCTATTAAAGTAGGTTGATAAATCTCCTTTTAAATAGCGTAAAATTTCTTGCATATTTTTTAGCAATGATTCAGTCTGCAGATATAATTCTTCAGCTTTTTCATCACTGAGCACTTTCTTAATTGTTTGAAAATTTTTCCAGGCACGTGTTTGATAACTATTACTAGTATCGATCTCTTTTTCTAGCTGCATTATCGTATCATCTAATGAAGCATCTAAATCAGTAATTGATCGGACCGTAGTACGCAGGTTTTTTAACTCAGTTATTTTAGTTTCAATAGCCGCTAAAACTTGTCGTTCCTCTTCAGTTAGGTCGCCTTCTTCCTTGCGCTGTCCTTTAAGATCCTGTACTAAGGTAGTTAAGAGCTTATTTAAATCACCCAGCTCAAATCCGATTTTATTTGAGAAAAGATCAAAAGTGCGATCAATTTTATTTCGTTTAACTAAGTAATCGATACGGCTTTCTAAAATTTTAGTAAAGACATCTTTTATCTTTTCAATAACATCCATTGTTTTTTCAAGTGCTTGACGCTTTAAAAGCCAATTACCACCCTCTTGCTCGTAGGTATCGATTCCTTCTTCTTCAAACGTAGGTGCCGGTTTTGCAAGCACTTTTGCAACTTCTTGCTTTGCCGCTTTTTCCTGCTCTTGTGCAGTAGGTTCTTTTTCAACGGGAGCCGCTGGTATTTCGGCTTTTTTCGTTTCTTCTTTATGAACTATAGGATGTTCTGGCGTAGTAGGTTTAGGTGTAGGGGTAAGGGGTTTTGTAGGAGTAATAAGATGCTCAATCGTTTTTGCTTCAATTGCATGCGTCGGCGTTTCCATATGAGTAACCGCTGCTTTTGCTGGAGTTACCGCAGAAGCCTCTCCATGTTCTGGCGCTGCTGCTTCGCTCACTGGATGGGTTGCAGGTGCCATTGCCGAAGGGGTAGTTACACTTTCCCTTTCCCCCATAGGATGTGTTGGCGTAGTAATAGTAGCTAATGGCGCAACAACTGATGGTTTAGCAGCCTCAGTTGTTAGTTGCGCCTGTGCACATTGAACAGTTCCTAAATGAATACCAATATTAATTAATAAACAATATACTAAACACCAAAATACCGTTTGTTTCATAAACTACCTTTATCATTCTTAAGATTAAAGACTTTTAGATAACTCTTTTAATTCATTAAGTAAATTTTTAGAAAGTTCCTCAGCTTCCCAAGAGGTATAACTCCACTGAACTCCTTTATCAACACGCGTTAATAATGAACGATCACTTTTAATGTCAATAATATCAATACGAACAACATTCATTAACGGATGCACCGAAGAAGGAGCCCGAACAACACCTGCCCTTCCTAAAACACTATATGCGGTATTATTTTCCTCCAAAAAACAGAGCATAACTTTTTTCTGCCATACCATATTATGGTACCCCGTATGTTCTTTATGAATCGAAATTAAAATACTTTCCAACCCTTTTGGATACACACAATGAATCGGTGTTGTATGCGGAAGTCCTTTTTCAGAGAATGTTGCTAAAACACCTACCGGCGCTTTTTTTAGTACTGCAATTAAATCATCAGGAAGTTTAACACCAACATGTTTGGCCATGAATATATCCTTTAAATAAAAATAATACAAAATTATAACGACAAACAAAATTAACCTAAAGATACCTTCTTAGTGTACCAGCATTGTCAAGAGGCACCTCTTTTATATTCAGTAGGGATAGAATTTTTAATAATTCGAATTGAGCGAGCTATATCTTCATCAATTTGAGTTTTATCTACGGGTTGATGGGCAAATTTAATTACTATAGCGCCTTTAAAAATTTTTTCTAAGTCAGATTCAAGAATGTCAGGTAGCAAATTCTGCTTAAAATGACTAATAATCTCTTCTTCTGTTTTGCTAAAAAAATCAGAGCTATATCGCTGTGTTAGATATTTTTTTATTATGGTAGTCAATTGTGCATAAAAAATATGATTTTCAAGGTTTGCTGTTTTTTTTAATGCTTCTACCTCTATCAATGCATGATACCAACACGGCTTTTGGCGATGCCTATTTCTTAAAAATAAGTATATTGCTATAACTGCTATTACTACAATAATAGCACCTGCGCCAATAATGGTATAATATCGTACCAACCACGAAGGCTCATACCAAAGGTCATAGGGGTGATAAAGTTCTATTTCAGTCATTATAGTCCCTAAATATTAATGTAAAAGACGGCGCGCAAAGAAAGATATTAATTTATCAATATAAGAAAAATTAAGCGAGATATCAAAAAAATCTATCCCGCTCTTTTTAAATTGGCTATCTTGTTTTTTAATGCGTTGTTCAAGAAAGTTATTAATTTCCCTATTATTTTTTAAGTTAAGTAAAAATCGCCCCTCATGTTCAGGATCCTGAACATGAATATAGCCGATCGGTGCGATAGCCTTCTCGTACTTATCAAGACATCGAATTATTACCATATCATAGCGCTCACTTACTAATACTAATTCTTTTTTATGCATTGGATTAATAAAATCAGAAATAAAAAATAGTAAGGTATCTTTCTTACTTTTTTGAGCTAAGAAATCAAATACCATTTTAATATTGGTACCCCGCGCATTTGGTGTATGGCTCCAAATTTTTTGTATTATTACATTAATATGTGATTTGCCTGCCTTTGGTGGTATATATAATTCAATATGATCGGAAAAAAGCAATAAGCCGACATATGCTTTTGAGTATTCCCCCGCAAGCGCTAATACCGTGGCTACTTGCTGAATAATCTCTTTTTTTAATTCTTTTTGCGAACTAAAAATGGTGGATGCAGATATATCAATGGCAACTAAGATAGTTCTGGTATGCTCGTGAATATATTCTTTAATGACCATTTTGTTAAGGCGTCCCGTGCTTTTCCAATCCATAAATCTGATATCATCGCCCAATTGATAGTCACGAAGCTGATCAAATTCTAATCCATATCCTTTATGGGCTGAACGATACTCACCCGTCAAGAAACCATTCAAACGCTTTTTTACCAGCAATTGTAATAAACAAATCTTTTTTTGTATTTCTGGAGAAATCATAGATTACTCGTTATAAAAGCCACGGTTTTAATACATCGGGTATCTTTATTGAGCCATCAGGTTGCTGAAATGTTTCCATAATCGCTGCCATTAATCGCGGTAGCGCTAATGAAGATGCATTAAGGGTATGAACCAACGTAGTTTTACTGGTCACTTCTTTTTTATAACGCATTGCACCGCGCCGTGCTTGAAAATCAGTACAATTACTACAAGAAGAAACTTCCATGTAACGATTTTGGCCTGGTAGCCATACCTCAATATCATACGTTTTTGCCGAAGGGAAAGAACAATCTTGCGCTGCTAATAGGCTTATTCGATAATGCAAATTAAGTTTTTGTAATAATTCCTGTGCGCAATCTACCATTTTAGTAAGTTCATTATCAGATTCATCAGGCACACAATAGGTATATAATTCAACTTTTTCAAATTGGTGAATCCGTATTAATCCTCGCTCAGCGGCACCATACCCGCCAGCTTCGCGTCTAAAGCAACTGGTTGGAGCAGTCAGGCGAATTGGCAATTGATCAGCAGAGAAAATAGTATCTCTGTATAAATTTGCCAAACTAACTTCTGAGGTAGGGATCAAAAATAAATTATCATGCGCTACGGCATAAACATCATCATAAAATTTGGGGAAATTCCCCGCAACTTCAAGTGATTTTTCATTAACTAAGTAAGGTGGTAATACAAAAGAAAAGCCATGCGATTCATTATGCTTAAGCATAAACATCACTAAAGCATAAATGAGTTTTACTGCTTGGCCTTTATAGAGAACAAAATTATTACCAGCAATCATTGCTGCTGCATGAAAATCAAACCAACCAAGCGCTGTGCCTAATTCAACATGATGTTTAATTTCGAAATCAAATACGGGCTTTTTACCAACCTCTTTTACCACTTTATTAGCTTCTTTTGCCCCTTCCGGGATCTCAGGTAATGGTATATTGGGGCAACGCAAATATAATTTTTTAAATTCTTCTTGCGTAGCAAGCAGTGTATGCTCTTGCTCTTTTAGTTCTTTTCCAATAGTAATTGATTTCTCACGCAATTCTTGGGTAACGGCAGCTTTACCTTGCTTTGCAAGCTCATTTTTTTGATGACGTAATTCTTCAACCCTTTTAGTGAGTATTCGAACCTCTTTTTCTAGTTCAATAAAATGATCAGAAGGGAATGTAGGATCTTTTTTTTTAATAAGACTTTTAAATTGTTCAGGATGTTCATGCACCAAAGATAAATCTATCATATATTCTCTCAAAACGTGGTAACTAGTAATGATAAATCGGTATTATTTACCTTAACCTTAGCGTAAAAAAACTATTTTGAAAAGCAAAAAGGATCGGAAATCCGATCCTTGTACTGGTAATAATCTTAAATTTTCGTAGTCTATATAACCACTAAATTGATCTAACTATCTCTTTTAAATTCTTCCCAGGTTTAAAACGTGGAATATTTATTGCAGGAAGATTAATACGTTCTTTAGTTGCAGGGTTAATACCTTTACGTTCAGGTCTACGTGAAACCCACCAGGTACCAAACCCAGCCCATTGTAATTTATCGCCTTTTTTCAAGGTGCGTTGTACAATGCGCGCTAAACTATCTAACACTCGTGAAACATCTTTTTTACTAAAAGTAGTTTCTTCACTGAGCGAATTTATTAACTCACTCTTATTCATAAGAACTCCTAAGTTTAATAGAGGTTAAAACACTGCTACTTCATTAAATATCGCCTTTTTTTTTCTGTGATATTTAGTAACAAATACTAATTTTGATTTAAAAATTTGTCAACTTCCGATACATTTTTATTACCAACTATATGGACAGGTTGTACCAAAAAAAATCAAATTAATTTGTTTTATAATTTAAACACATATTTAATTTCAAGGAACTAATAATGCTCATTGATACTCATTGCCATATCAATATGATGATTAAAGAAAAATTTGATGAATTGATTACTAATAATCAGCTCTTTTTAGCAGAAGCTATCATTAACCAAGCACAACAATCAACCGTTTTGAAAATAATTAATGTTGGCACAAGTTATAGAGAGAGTATTAATTGTGTCACCTTAGCAACACAATATGCTGCGTGTTATGCAGCAATTGGCATACATCCTAATGATTGTACAGCAACCTGGCATATAGATTTAAAAGAAATGGAGCAACGTTGGTTTCAACAAACAACTACCCGCCATAAAGAATTTAAAATTGTGGCAATCGGCGAATGCGGCCTCGATCGGCACTATCCAGATTATAATATGATGCGACAAAAAGATGCTTTTAGAGCACAAATTGAATTAGCACTTACCTTTTGCCTTCCCGTAATTGTGCACACGCGTGATGCTGGCGATGAAACATTGCGGGTACTTGAAGAATATATACCAAATAATATAAAAGGAGTTATTCATTGTTTTAGCGAAGATCAATCGTTTGCAAATACCGTACTAGAATGGGGATTTTTATTAGGGATTGGTGGCCCATTAACCTATCCTAAAAATAATGCATTACGCGATATTTTTAAAACCGTACCACTTGAAACTATTGTTTTAGAGACGGATGCCCCATTTTTACCAATACAGCAAATGCGCGGCAAACAAAACCATCCAAAATATATTGCCGATATCGCAGAATTTCTTGCGCAATTACGAAATGAGAGCATTGAAACTGTTGCTCAAATAACTACAAAAAATGCCACAAAACTGTTTTTATTTGAATAGTTCAAATACTTACTTTAAAATACCTTTATATCATTCATTTATTTAATTTTAAGGAAACTAATATGAAATATGCTCTTTTTCTAACTACTATTTTGATATCTTGTTCATTAAAAGGCATGTATCATTATGAAAAAAATAATGATAAAAATGAAGATGGTTACGTAATTAAATACATCACTAGAACATGCAATAAGGGATATAAAGGTAAATCAATTCACGTCAGCAAAAAACGTAATATAGCAACGAAAGAATTAGAATGGTCTCTCATAACGTTTGATGAAAATAATAAAAATTCAAGACCATCACCCTCTTATTGGTGGCGTCTTCTTAAAGATGAGCACGCCAAATATATAGCAGCTAAATCCGAATAACTTTCTTATATCCATTATCAAGCCAAATATAAGCTGTTATCAAATAGAACATCTTACCTTTAACCGCTGAGGGCTCTATGAAATATTTTTATATTTTTCTCAATATAATTTTTTTATCATATCCACTACATGCAATAAATCACGAAATAATAGACCTTAAAAAAGTTAAAATTAAAACAGACGATTCAGTAATTACTACAATTACAAAAAAAGATATCTATAATAACCAAGGGCATATAGTATCCATTAGTAAAATAAAACACAAAAAAGACAATAAAATTCATTGGACAATCACGACGTGGGTGATACAGAAAAAAAATGAATCTTGTGAGGAACGCCAAGAATACTACTTAGAATATGAGCCCGATCACTTCCCCAATTTGTGGTTCTCTCTCAAAGCAGAATTAGAAAAAGATATTGATTCATCCAAATCGCAATAATTTTTTTATACCCATATCAAGCCAAATATGCGAAGCTGCTCCTAAAACGAAAAATAGCATATCGTATATGATAACTTGAATTAAAGCAGGCACTATCATATATCCACACATAATAATACCTAATGCCATAAGCATGATAAACCATATATTGTGACAAATAGCGCGATGATTGGAAATTAAGGGAATCATGGCCAATATACTTAAAAGCGCGATTTCAAAAAAATGTCGAATTAAAAAAAGATAGATAATAATAAAGAACAATATTTTATAAAAAATCTTTTGTCCTTTACTTTTGGTATCAATATCAGGAAACAGCGAACCCAATAAACTAAACCCCAGCCATTCGAGTGCAGTAAAAATAGAAATATACATACCGATAAAAAAATAAAGACCGATAGCAAAAATCAGCGCTCCACCTGCTAAATGTTTTTTATAATTCGGCATACGCTCCTAATAAATAATTATACCGTTAATTTCATACATGAAGTTCCCGGATAAAAAAAGCGCAAAATGTTGCGATAAGTCCATCCTTGATCAACCATATATCGTGCGCCCCATTGACAAATACCACAATGGTGCCCATATCCTTTACCTTTAATCAAAATTTTTTTCATTTTTATTTCAATAGAGTAACAGTAACTTTTAATTTTAGTTGAAAGCGCATAGAACTGCTTACCCGTTAACCGAGTAACTCCTTTAGCCCATTTAATAACAACTTCTAAGACTGATCCAGCCTTATCGTTTTTTATTTCAATATCCTTAATTGCATAAAGATCAAATCCTTTCTTTTGCAATAATTTTTCAAATTCAAGTAAAGATAACTCAAAATGCCATTGATATATCTTACACGGTTTGCAAAAATCACAGATTTGGGCGCGCGCTAAATACGGAGACTTTTTGAAATCAACACCGGATAGATTTGCCGGAACTACCCCACCACAACAAGAATCAAACATAGCAAGAATAGGTTTTTTATTATGAGTGACTATAAGCCCTTCAGTTTGTTCTACCGCTTTTTTTAATAGTTCATTGTTATGGTAGCCATTATATGTTTGATGAATGTTGGTGTTTTTAATATGGAAAGGCTTCTTATTAGTACGTTCAAGAATTTTATTCAATACATACGTCCGGGAAGCGATGGCAAAAACCTTATTGACTTCTAATGGCCAACCAGGCCAACTTTCAGAGCGCAAAACACTATACACATAATCTTCAAGCCGCAATTGATTAATTAAATAACAGGTATCGTTTTCAACAATAAATAACAAATCACCTTGATAGGGATTATTATTAAAAAGTAGGTGATCTTGAGCTGAACGTACTCTAATATTTTTTTCACTCAGTTTTTTACCATTAATAAATAGATTTTTATCTTTAAAGCAGAAAATATGGGATTTAGTAGAAGAAATTTTTCTTTTATGCTCATTACCTAATTCACAAATAATAAGATCACTAGCTGATTCAATAATCCATTGCCCATTGTATTTTTTTTCATCCAGCAAAACGCGAACGGTACACTCTTTAGGCTTTTTTTGAATGATATCTGATTGCTTAGGATTCTCTATTATGGGACTGTTAGCACATAGGGTAAATCCAGAAAAAATAAGAATAATCTGGCATAATACTATAAAAATAATGTTCTTTTTTTTATAAACTGATCTCATATTGATGCATAATCTTTTGAAATTCACCCGGCATTGGCGTTCTTTTATCTATACCTTCATTTGCCAATGCATCGGCAATACCATTATATTCTCTTAATATGTGACAAAATGAATAATTAATATTAGATAAAAACAGATGAGCACAGTTAAAAAGCTGCTTTAACTCTAAACTTCTAATCTTATATTCACCCTTCATATGCTTTATTAGGAGCTCAGAATCAGAAAATATATATAAAACATCATTAGCATTGATATGTTTCTTAGCAAAATAAATACCTAATAACAATGCTAAATATTCTGCTTGATTATTGGTCTTTACCCCTAAGAAAAATCCTTTTTTATAAATAAGCTCTTCTTCTTTTAGTAAAAAAATACCAGCCCCTGCTAATCCAGGGTTTTTTCGAGATGCACCATCGACAAACAGTTTCCAAGAAATTGCACCTTTTTTAACGATTACAGAAGAAGGAATACAATCATCAAAAAAACTAAGCTGTTTCATCCGGTTATTCCATATATAAAAATCGATAACATTGCTTACATTGTAGTATGCCATTTCTTCTGACACGCGACAAATCTTGAGCAGACAAACTGTAAAAACATGCTGAACAGCTATCATTTATTACGGGAACTACGGGATTTGAAACAGATTCACGCATAAGAGCGTATTTTTCTAGCCATTCTACCGGCAATCCCTTTTCTTTATCGGGACGTTGCGCACGTGCTTGATCAATCGATTCAGTAAGTGCTTGTGCTTTACTTGCGAGCTCTTCCATGGCTTTTTCAGCTTGCATTATTTGCTGTGCTGTCTCTTCACTTTTTATGGTATATTCACGCGTTGTTGCTTCAAGTACATGCCAAACCTGCAACAGTTGTTCTTCAAAAGCATGTTGTGCTTGTTTTAACTTTTCAATTTCATGGGTCAATGATTGATATTCTCGCTGGTTACTAACTCGATCAAGTTGCTGTTCTTTATTTTTTTGTTTTTGCCCAAGCTCTTCCATTTCTAATTCTTTAGCATCTACCTCTTTTTTGGCAGTGCTTAAGCGCTTTTTTACTGTTTCAAGATCAGTTTTTAATTGATCTATTCTTTCTTTATAAGTTAATGATTCTTGCTGAAGCTGCTTTTGCTCATATACCAACTTATTAATTTGTTGATCCAGATGAACTAGGTCTAAAAATCGCTGAAAGGGAAACTCGCTCATTACAAATCTTTCTGTTAGCAAAGGTTACGGTTTGAATGGTGGGCCCACCAGGACTTGAACCTGGGACCTCTCGGTTATGAGCCGATTGCTCTGACCAACTGAGCTATGGGCCCCCTATTAGACATTTTCAAGCCAGAAAGAACATTTATTTCTAACGGGGAAACTGCAATTAAAGATAATGTAAAATTTGCTCTTTGTGAAGGGGCAATGCTAATTTTGTTACCGAGTTTATCAACTATAATCCTGAACCATAATTTTTGACAAAAGATCATATTTCTAATAAATTTTAAAGTGTTTACCTACAAAATTTTATAATTAAGAGAAATATATGAAAAAACTTATTTTATTATGCTCGTTAAGCATGATCACTTTTTTTAGCCGTTCTGCCACACTCATAGAAATCGAAAATGAGCTCAAAAAAAAATCTTTCGAATTGCAAGCAGAATTACATCAAGAACTGGATTCAATGAACAATGAATCGATTAGCTTCCATGAAAATCGCCTTAAAAAAAAAGCTAGTTTTGCCGACAGACATTTCCAAGAATGCTCTAAGGATGGTAATTCAGAAGAATGCAAGAAAGTAATGGAAGAGTGGAAATCATATAAAAAGGTTGAAGAAAAGGACAAGAAACGCTTCGAAGAACATCGGGATCAAAAAGGTATCTTCGCTATCGAAAAGGCACGAGAACAAAATCCCAAAGTTAAAGAGTTAATGCTCTCCGTGGATAGATTAAAAAAAGATCGTGCATTTGCCTTATTTGAATTAATACAGCAAAATCCACAAGCACTCTTTGAAATCGCTAAAAAAGTCGTAACTAATGCGCAAAATGTGCAAATATCATTAAATGAAAAAATTACTGAGTTCCTAAAGCCTATTACACAAGAAAAACTACAATATAAGGAAAAAAGTCTTCAGGAAGAATCTTCGTATTTTCAAAAGCAGGATATAGATTCAGGAGAACAGAAAAAAAAATCAAAGCGATACAAACGAAACAAACAACATGGGCAAATTATTGAAGGTTGCTTTGAAGAAAAAGAAGCGATTGCACAATTTAAGGCAAAAAACGATAAAGACGTTCAAGATTTAAATTATCAAGCGACAAATTACCTAGAAGTTCTTATGATACTCCAGGGTCTTGAAAAATCTATTTCCACAAAGAATTAATTATGAGAGCCCAGCAATTAAGATCAATGGGCTCTTTACCTTAAATTATTTTTACCAAAAAATCTTTAAGCCGTTGGCTATAACCCCATTCATTATCGTACCAGCCAAATACCTTACCACTCGTACCATACATTTGAGTTAAGGAAGCATCAAAAATTACCGAGTTTGGATTTCCTTTAAAATCTGATGAAACTAACAATTCATCGCTATAACCTACAATTCCTTTTAGTGAATTCTGAGAAACAGTCCTAAATAATTCATTTATGCTTGATACGGTTGCCGATTTAGTTACTTTAAAAGCAACGTCAATAAGAGATACTTTATCAATGGGTACCCGTAAAGCAACACCTTGTATCTTATCTGCCAATGCGGGTAACACCTTACTGACGCTTGTAGTAGCACCGCTACTGGTAGGTATAATATTAATTGCTGCCGCTCTTGAACGCCGTTCATCATGTACCATTACATCTAATAATACTTGAGAATTAGTATAGGCATGCACCGTAGTCATAAACGCGTGCTCTAAAATAAGATGTTCATGTAATACATTAAGTACGGAAACTAAAGCATTTGTAGTGCAGCTTCCTAAAGAAACAATGTTATGCCGTTTTTTATCAAATGAAGCATCATTAACCCCTGGAATAATCATAATGTCTTCATTATGCGCCGGTGCGGATATTAAAACTGATTGCGCTCCCGCTTTAATATGTTCTTCTGCTTTTGTACGGTCCGTATATTTACCAGAACAATCAACCACCCAATCAATTGCTAGTTTTTTCCATGGTAGTTCTAGGGCATTCATATGCGTAAATATGGGAATTTTAAGATTATTTATGCATAAATGGTCATCTGCTAAACCTACTGTTCCTTCAAATTGTCCCATCAATGAATCATATTTAAAAAAATGTGGCAGCAGTTCTTTATTTGCAGGTCCAATGTTAATAGCTGCTATCGTTAATTTCTCTAATGCCTGCTTATCTGAAACTAATATACGTAATAACGTTTTACCAATTCGTCCCAACCCATTAATAGCAATACGCATCATTACTCTCCTTTTACTGCCCTTTTTATCGATTAATAAATTCTTGTACCTCAAGCACAATCTTATTTAATTCTTCATCCGTTACAAGAGGAAGCTCCATAATAAGCGGTATTTGTTTTAATCGTTCATGATTAATCAATTGTTTTAGTGCCGCTAATCCAATAGCGCCATTACCAGGAATATCATGCCTATCATGAAATGATCCGCATTGTTCTTGCGTATCATTAAGGTGAATAAGTACGATTGATTCAAAACCTAACACCGTTTCAAGCAATTCAATAAACGCTTTTTGACCGGATGGGTCTGCAATATTATAGCCGTAGGAATATGCATGAGCAGTATCGATGCAAAATTTAATCTTTTCTGGTTTATCTAATTTATCACGTATAGCTGCCAGATGGGTAATATCACCACCAATAACGCGTTTATTAAACGCTACGTTTTCAAGTACCAACGTAGGATAGTCATTCTTCTTGAAAATAGTGTTAATTTTTTTTGCAATTATATCAATACCATGGTTAAAATCTTCTATATTTTCTACAGATCCAGGATGCATAATGAGATACGGTGAAGCTAATTGAGATGCAAGTTCAAGCTCTTTTTTCAAAAAATAACAACTTTCAGCATAATAAGAAACGCTCGCTAAATTTATTTTATATGAGCCATGAGCAATAATACGAATATCAGATCGTTGCGCATGAATTTGAGATAATTCAGTTTCTTTAAATTGTATATATGATCCACATTCATAATGCGTAAGAAAAGTTTGAAATAATGGAATATTAAGCCGCTGCGCTTGATAAATTAAGTCAAGCATCGTACCATTCATTCTAAAATTTAACCCCACGCTTCTCATTATGAATTTCCTTAACAAAGCTCAGCAAGACAGGAGTTATTAATATGAGGACTCATTAGATTAATAAATGTTTGCTTTATCCTTTCTAAGTGAGCTCTTGAATCTGCTTCAAAGCGTATACAAATAACTGGTTGCGTATGTGAAGGGCGTATAAGTCCCCACCCCTCTTTCATAATTACCCGAATACCATCAATAGTCATCAATTGTACCGTACGATCATGCTCAAATGCTTTTACTATATCCGTCAAAATTAAGTTAATTTGTTGTTGATCACATGCTATTCTATATTCAGGCGTATTATATTTTTCCGGAAATATCGTCAATAATTGTGATAGATTCTTACCACTTTGCACGAGTATCTCAAAAAGGCGTAGCAGCGCATAGATGCCATCATCGTAACCAAAATATCTGTCCTTAAAAAAGAAATGACAACTCAATTCGCCTGCCAAGAGTGCCTTATTAATCTTCATTTGATTTTTAATAATTGCATGGCCCGAAGGAGACATAATCCATTTTGCTTGTATAGAATCTAATACTTCCGGTAAACCCGAGGAACATTTTATATCAAAAATAATGGTTGCATCAGGATTGTTTTTTATTAAATAACATGAAAAGAGTGCTAACAATTTATCACCAGCAACTATTGAACCTTCTTTGGTCATTGGCGCCATCCTATCACAATCACCATCAAGCCCGATGCCAAATTGATACGGTTTTGTTGTTATTATTTTTCTTAAATCCTGCATATTTTTTTCTACGGTAGGATCCGCTTCATGATGAGGATAGGTGCCATCAACTTCTTGATACAATAAATCAACAGATTGCCATTCCATCTGTTTAATAAGTTCAGGTAAAACCGTACCTGCAGCTCCATTGCCACAATCAATAAGCACGGGTAATTTCATACCAATTA
This sequence comes from Candidatus Babeliales bacterium, assembly GCA_963722075.1. Classification (GTDB taxonomy): domain Bacteria; phylum Babelota; class Babeliae; order Babelales; family JANWKD01; genus CAVRJM01. The sequence goes on from CAVRJM010000001.1 coordinate 637,399, forward strand.
GATGTTTAAAATGTTCCTTAAGCCACTGTATATAAACTTCAATCATATCTATAGTTGAATAAGTACCTTTTTTATCTAATGGTACTGATTTTTTATCTTTATATAACTGCTTTATTTCTTGAATCTGGCTACCCCATACCGATTCCTTATTCATACATATTTTTAACCCATTATATTCTTTACCATTATGTGAAGCAGTAATAATAATTCCTGCTTGTACCTCTAGATTAAATAAAGAAAAATAAAGTACTGGTGTTGGGCAGGTTCCTATAAAAATGACATTTATACCGCTATCAAGAAATGCGCGAGAAAGTTCTTCTTTAATAAGTGGTGAATGGATTCTTCCATCCATACCTAAGGATACGGCCTTTAATAATGAATTTTGCTGCTTAAAAAAATAAGCCAAGGCTAATCCCAGTTGATAAGCCTCCTCTATCAACAGTTCAGACCCCACTTTACCCCGTATATCATACTGTTTGAAAATTAAATCGTTCATAAGCTCCTTTAAAAAATACTTTATATATCTATGATACAAGAGATTAACAAAAATGAATAATGGCTTATAAAGCTTACTTTGAGCTTAATCTATCAATTTGAATCACTTGATCGATAGCCTTTTTTGCCATTTCTAACATTGTATATCACCTACAAGCATGTTAAACTACCCAACATATTAATAACTATAAATAATTATCGATTCCAATTTTCCTAATGATTCCTTTAAAATTACATCTTAAGAATTTCTTAAGTTATGGCGATGTCTTAACGATAGTAACGGGAAAACTGCCTTATGGCATGCTCAACAATTATAACAGCATAATATTATTACACTTTTACAACAGGCTGAAGAAGGGAATCGATAAGTAATTTTATTAATTATTATTGTATTTAAGTTGTATATTGTATAATGTATAAAAAATATAACTAAAAATCACAAAAAAAAGGTGAGTAAAAAAAATGAAAATAAATTTTTTGTTAAAATTTTTACTTATAGCAATTCTAAGCATTGGAAATTCTTCTTTAGCTTCAGTTTGGACTAATTGGAAAGAGTTTCCAGTAGACCCAATTTATAATCCGTATGGAACCCAAATTCTCCCTGAAGATTATTGGCCTTTTGTTATTTTTAATAAAAATTTATTTAATGGCGATGGTGATAGATCTTTTTACAAAATGTGGCATCAAGGCCCAAATGGAATTGCTATTTCCTATTCTATTGATGGAAGTTTTTGGCGGTTAAAAGGCGATACTACACTTAGTAATTTATTTCATCCATGTATTATTTACGATCCAAATGGTTTCGGTGGTGGGCCTTATAATTACAGAGGTTGGTTTTGGACGGGAGTCGCAGGGGTGACTCCCGACGTTATTCAATATTCTTTTTCAACCGATGGCATTAATTGGCTTACGCCACAACCTGCGATGCAAGATGCAAGTTCACCAATTGTTACAGGAATATCTCCGGGATATTTTTACCATTTATATGGTCCGGGATTTGTGATATATAATCCAAATTCAACTTCAACGCCAGGGCAACCGTATACATTCCCCTATGTTATGTTTTTTGATACATCAACAGAAGGTACCGGGCCTGGTTTAAGCGTTGAGCAAATTGGTTTAGCTTACAGTAATGATGGAGTTACATGGACTCGCTTTGGTTCTGTACCAATTGTAATACCATCAGGAAGTGCCACTGCTTGGGATGGAAATTATGCATTTCGCCCTTCAATTATTCTAGTCCAAGGAATTTATCATATGTTTTATTCAGGTTCTAATGATCTAATTGACCCTTTAACGACGATCCCCTATGCACATGGTATTGGTCATGCTAGTTCTTCTGATGGAATAAACTGGACATTGGATCCAGACAATCCTATTTTTATTTATTCAGATGGTGTTGCATGGAGAAATAGCCGCACGTATACACCGAGTGTTCTTTTTGATCCATTTTGTACCGCTGCAGTAAGAACATGTGCTAAAATGTGGTTTGATGGTGGCCAAGGAACGGTTGCTGGCGAAGATCAAGCTATCGGCCTTGCTACATTAACCTGTCCATACTAAACAAAAAATGTGCCGTAATAAAATAAGTTTTTGTTACGGCAGTAATTAAAATTGGGTCTAGACTAGAATAATTTATGTAATTATTATGGGGAACTATGATCAGGTCTTTTTTAGTTTATGTATCAGTACCATAACAGAATATTCGTATCATTGCCTATGAACTTTACTTTGTTGGTTTCTAACATTGTATATCACCTACAAGCATGTTAAACTAACCACCTAATTACTATAAAAACAATAATGAACAATAGTTTAACGTATAATGATTCCTTTAAAATTACATCTTAAGAATTTTTTAAGTTATGGCGATGTCTTACAAACGATCGATTTTACCCCCTATCAACTGATTTGCTTGAGCGGCAAAAATGGACATGGCAAATCTGCCTTGCTAGATGCTATAACGTGGGCAATCTGGGGCCAAGCGCGCAAAATTGGCGGCGTTGCAAAACCAGATGCCCATCTCATGCGACTTGGTCAACAACAGATGCTGGTGATGTTTGATTTTGAATTTAACGGACAACAATATCGAATTCGACGAGAATTTGCCAGTACTCATGGTAAACAATACGCTTCATTAGATTTTGGGCTTATGCAGGGCGATAAAATAATTTCCCTTACCAATAAAACAATTCGCGATACCCAAACCATTATTGAAACAACACTTGGCTTAGATTTTGATGCCTTTATTAATTCTGCATTTTTACGGCAAGGCCAATCAAATGAATTTTCAAAAAAATCTCCTAAAGAACGCAAAGAAATATTAGGAGCCATTTTAGGGCTCAATCATTATGAATTGGTACGGAAAAAAGCATTAGATAAAGTTAAGCAAGCAGGTATCGAATTAGACTATCTAAAAAAATTTCAAGAAAAGAACACGCAAGCATTACTGCGATTGCCACATTTACAAAATGAACTTCATCAAATTCAACAATCATTACAGGCAGTAATACAAGAAGAAGAACGTATTTCAGCACAAAAAAATAGCTTGGAAAAAACAAAAGCACACCTGAATGAGCAAAAGAATCAACAACAATTTATTCAATTACAACAGGCACAAAAGATTCAAGAAGAAGAACAGCTTAAACTGCAGATTCAAAGCTGCTATACCCAATGGAAAAATATCCACAAAAAAATCATCGTAATGGGCGCTCAATCGCTTGATCAACAAAAAAAGGATATCTTACAGCAAATTTCTGTTTATCAGCAAAAAACGCAAAAAGCGTTAACGTTGAAAGAAAAATTACTGCAAAAAAAACAGGAACAACAACAGCTCGTTTACCGTGCCCAAATTGAATACCAACAACAATTACTCACCCATCAAACGCTTTTTAATCAATGCCAATTCACCATTGATACCAAAAGAAAAGATATTCAAGGCTTACAGGCGCAGCTTTCCCATTTCACGAATGAAAAGAATCAACATCAAATCGATTTAGAAAAGTTATCATCCGTACATTCTCATAGAGAACAGCTGCAAACTACTATAGAACTAGCAGAAAAGAAATTCGAAAAGCGAAAATTATTTTATCATCAGTGGATTACCAGTGCCAATCTTATAAAATCGCAGGCAGATCAATTAGAACATAAATATACTCTTATTTATGATGAAAATAATCCCAGCTGCCCGTTATGCGAGCAAACATTATCAGCTTCACGTAAAAGATTTTTAAAAGGACAATTTACCAAACAAGAACAGTTTTATGCATGGCGCGTTCAACGGTTAACTCACCTAATTAAAAATCTTAAACAACTATTAGTGGAGCAACATACACAATTAAATCACCATAAAAAAGAATTAGAAGAATATTCCCTTTTACAAACTAAACAGCAAGAGCTTCTTAAAAACCTAGAAAAATTGCATACCGAAGAAAAAACAATCCAACAACGGTTAGCAATGCTCATCGATGAATTAACGCAACTTGAAATCCAAGCGCGCGAGGCAGAAAAAAAGCTCACCACTCTCATACAGCAAGAGCATTCATTCAAAAACACCCCTGGGTATCTTTTGGTACAGCAAGAAATTGAAATACTTGAACAAGAAGCACGGGCATTGGCTATCGATGACACTACTTTTGCACTGTTGCGCCAACGCCAATTAGAATTAGAACAAGAATCTAATCAATTGGAAACGTTTCAACAAGAAGTTGAAAAACAGGAACAACGCAAAAATCGTATCCATGAATTAATTGCTTCACTACGGACTATCAAAACTGAAAAAAAGAAATTATTGCTTTCGCTTGAGCAATTTAATTTGCTTGAACAATCTTATGCACAGGTCCAACAACAAGAAAATACCCTACGCATATCTGTTGAAACCATTAAAAAAGAGAAAGAAACTCTTTTGCAAAAAAAAGGGTACATTGAAAATGAGCAAAGCCAATTAGTTAAGCTGCAAGAGGAATGCATCCTTCAAGAGAAGAAAATCGCTGAGCTTGATACCACTATTTTTGAATACCAAGCGATCGCAAGTGCCGTGAGTAAAGATGGTGTTCAGGCATTGATTATTGAAGATGCCTTACCTGAAATTGAACAGGAAGCAAATAGCCTTTTAAGTCAACTGACTGATAACCAAGCGCATATTATTATTGAATCATTACGGGATCTCAAAAAAGGAGGCACTAAAGAAACGCTTGATATAAAAATTTCTGATACGGCCGGTATACGGCCTTATGAACTATTTTCAGGTGGCGAAGCATTTAGAATTGATTTTGCGCTGCGTCTGGCAATTTCTAAATTACTGGCACGCCGTGCCGGCACTTCCTTGCAGATGCTCATTATTGATGAAGGCTTTGGCTCTCAGGATGAAGACGGATTACATCATATTATGGATTGCATTTATAAAATCCAACATAATTTTTGTAAGATTATTATTGTCTCTCATTTGCCTTCTATGAAGGAACAATTCCCCGTTCATTTTTATGTTGAAAAAACATCACAGGGAAGTTCAATTCGTGTTATTGAGCAAGGCTAATAAGAACTTAACTGTTGAATTAGCTCTGCTAATTCAATTAACTGTATTTTAGAATATGGATCTCCTATGCCAATTGGAGCTCCTTTCATTTTAACTTCATGAAAAAGTAATTCTCTTAGCTCAGGCTCCATATTACTAATATAATTTTTTTGAAATGACTCATCTTTATTTATTAGATAAGAAACCATTTTGCTAAGAGTAAGATGTACTAAACTTCTTACGGCGTATTTTTGTAATAATATTGTTGGTTTTATTAATTCCTTACAAAATTGGAGCGGTTTCATCGCTATTTGATAAAAATTCCCTGCTCGATCTCTTTCTCCTGATATTGTTGGCCCCGCCTGCCCTGGATCAACAGCATGATCTAACAAATTTTTTAAAATTTTGCAGTACTGATTATATTCTTGGCAATTAAAATCTTTATTTCTTTTTTTTAACTCTATAAGTACATACCACAAAGCAGATAAGGGATTTCTGGAGGTAATCATCATATTAAGATTTTTTATCTCAGGCGCCATAGAAGCACGTCTACCATGTTTTACTAATAAATGAAGGTGCTCTTGATCCTTTTTATTGAGCGGATAATATAAGGTTGAGTAACCAACAGAATAAATACCTTTGTCTAATAATAAATTAATCATATTTTCATCCGCCTGCTCCATAGCATAATATAAAGCTGAATAACGAGAAGAATCAAGCTCATCAATGTTATAGCCTCTTTCAAGTTGATGTTGTATCATTTCCATACTATGAAGCTTGTCTTTTTCTGAACATTTAGAGAATTTCATAACAAGAAAATGAAGAGCTGGCATAAGCCTAAAAGACCACTCTGAATTATCTTTTTTATCTACATACGGAATTCTAATATTTGGATTGTTATGTGCTGCGGCTAATAATATCTTAAGCGTTTCGTCATCAATTGCCGGCAAATTTTTTAATACCACATTAGTAGACCATTTTTCTAAACTCAAATCAGTGCCAAAACCAACTAATAATTGAACTAATTTAATATTATTGTTATCGCATGCATATTCTAATGCCACTTTTTGGCTACGCGAACTCTTTGCATTTACATCGGCTCCGCCTTTTAATAAGGTGATAGCAATTTCGGTCATATTTTCAAATGCAGCGCGTATAAGTGGCGTATGTCCTTGTAAATTACGAGTTTCTAAATTTGCAAACGCATCAATTAAATGCTGCAAACACGCGAGCGAATTTTTGTTTTTTTGTTCAACCGTTAATACCGTTTCAACGGCGGTTAATTGCCCAAACTCCGGATGAGGAAAAACTGCATTGGGATTTACGCCATACGATAACAATTTTTCTACAAGAGTTGAGTACTGCATTAAAATTGCATCTTTTAGAAAGTTAGTTTCTTCAATCACCTCTATCATATAGCTTTTTATTGCCGGTCTTATTTTAATAAAACGATCAAAAACAAATCCCTTTTCATTTGCCACGCCTAATTGATTTGTGCGAATCAAATTTATTATGGTACGAAAACCTTTTTTCACCTCATTTGGTGCTTTAGCCTGGTAGATTTGGGATAACGCTGTTTTAACCATTGCTTCAAAGCTTGATTGTTCTTGTTGCATACCATATAACGAGGTTATAAACCCTAAAGATAGTAATAGTAATCCTTTTTTTATCATATTTTCCCCTATAAGAAAGTTAAATTTATAGTATAATTTTACCATTTATATACTATTTGTCAATAAACAACAGAAGGAATATTTCCCCTCATAAACCCATAAATTTGACAAAAAAATTGGTAATTTTTAACCTTGCCTCATAGTTTTACTAGCTAAAAAGGAATATATGGCTAAAAATGCAGCTCTTTTTATGGCAAATCTTATTTTTTTAAGTATCACCTTTAGTAGTTGTGATCAAATGACTTATTCTGACAAAAAAGGCGAAATCATGCGTAATTCATCATGCCCGATCAATCCGCTTATATTGAATCGGTGGTCAGCACGCGCTATGTCAGGTCAAACCGTTAGTGAAAATGAGCTTAAATCTCTTTTTGAAGCAGCGCGCTGGGCCCCTTCATCATATAATAATCAACCGTGGCGTTTTTTATACGTTACTAAAGAAGATTCTAATTGGCAGAAGATGTTCAATCTATTAGTTCCTTTCAATCAATCATGGACACAAAATGCTGCCGTTTTGATTCTGGTTCTTTCGGCCCGCAATTATGAACATAATAAAGAATTTTCTAAAACACATTCCTTTGATGCTGGTGCCGCTACACAAAATTTAGCATTGCAAGGCTCATCTATAGGATTAGTAGTTCATGTCATGGAAGGTTTTGATTATGATAAAGCGCGATCCGAATTCAATATCCCGCAAGAATATGATATTGAGGCAATGATAGTGGTTGGAAAACCAGGAAGCAAAGAAGTACTACCGTCAGAACTTCAAGAAAAAGAAACACCATCGGATAGAAGAGCAATTGATGACTTTGTATTTCATAATGAATTAGTAAACCAAAGTAGGTAATGGTTTCTTAGTCTTATAGATTTCATCAAGCATATTTACCTCTTGTTGACACGCTTTCATTTTGCGGGCAAATTGTGAATCGTCATATAATTTTTGTTGATCTGCATTAAAATTTGCATATTCCATGCCGCCATCATTATATATGACCCTTTTATGCACATACAATTTTTGCAATTCTTTGCCAATTCTACCGGCAAAATCATCAGGAAGAATATCACGGTCTTGCGTTAAGAAATCTTTTAGTTCTACAGAAACTTCATTATAGTGCCTAATATAGCCTTTAGTATTAATTGATAAGTTCAAAGAATCAATGTACTTCTTAATCCGAGGAATATACACGGAGCACATAACCGCTTTAACCGTATTGAGTAATTGATTATATTGATTCTCTGAAACGCGTAATCTTCGTAACGTATTGGCAATAGATCTGCAAGAATTTGCATCTTGGCAAGCACAAATTTCTTGCTCTTTGGTACGTACTAGATGAAGCCCACGTAACTCTGTTAGCTCATTCTTTGTAAATAAATCTGTGCCGCTATATTGATCATATAACTCATTAAAATCATCTTTATTTTTTGTATGTGCAAATTCTTGTAATCTAACTGCGAGTTGCTCCTTAGCATACTGTTTAAGAATATCAGCTCTTTTTTTACTACACGGCCAAAAATCTGGAGAGACTAATTTTTTAAGCCTATTTAAATCATAGTCACCAATAGCTTCTTCAATTGCTCGTTGTGCATTAAAAGTCAAATTCTCTATTGCTTGCTGTGGGCAACTCAATTGAGTTGGATCACAACCCAATTCTATTAATGCATCTCTGATTTTTAACCTCTTAATCTGTTTCAATCTTTTAAAATTTCGTTTATTATCTTCGATCAAATAGGTAAAAAAACGAACTGGAAACGCTGATTGTTTCATACAAAGATATTTAAATGCGTAATTTGATTGAATAAAATCTAATTTATTCTCTAATGCTGCTTCTAATTGATTTTTACAGAAACTTTGTATTCGAATTTCAAAATGTCCAAGAATATCTTTTCTCAATTTATCATCATATGGCTCTAGCCATTCAGCATCGATGTTCATAAAATCCAGGAGATCATTATTTTCTAGTGCAGGTTCAAGGATAGTTTTTATTAAATCTTCCATTATTTTTATTCTTACACTAGAACTATATTGAATATTATTATATAAATTAATTGCTCTACTTTTTAAGGTAAATTGTTCACTTTCTTCAAAGGATTCAAGGACCTCGTGTAAATCATTTAAATGACGTGTAAAACCATTTCTGCCCGCCTTCTCAATCGCTAATTTATACAATAACTGCTCTAACTTATTAATACTTGGTGAATATGACAAATAAAATTGAGTATCATTAAAAAAAGGATGCAAAATTAAACCCATTATTTTACTCGACCGACTAAAAAAACCACAACGTTTGTATTCTTTATTTATTTCATATCTATTAAGTATCTTAAATGATAAATCCATAGCCGCCAATTCGCCCGATTTAGGTGATGTTATGATATGATGATCTGCTGTTATTGTTATAATTTGCCCTTCCATTTGACCAACTCTCTTTCGATCAGTATCAAAATCATACAGAATAATATTACCGCCATAGGTAGTAATAAAATCATTATTATCACTTTTTATAACTACTGTATTAGTATTGGGTAAGCAATAAGTCTTAGCTGCTACATTTATTCCTTGCTTTGAAAATGAAAATGATTTAATTAATTTAATTGGGTTGCTTGTTAAATCAAATAAAAAAATATTAAAGCGATTCTTCGCCATTAACTGTTTGCCATCACTACTAAATGTAATTAAAGTAACCTCACCCTCTATAGGCAATTCTATTTCTTTAGTTACAACTGCAAAATGGTCCTCGGTATCTGAAATTAATTCTGCAATAAGGATTTTGCCTGATTTTTGAGGAATTATTAAAATATTATCTGAATACGATTGAACAATTGCGGTAGCTCCATTAACAGAAAATTTACCTAAGCACTTGTCAAACTTTCTTGAAAATAAAAGACATTCTTTCTCACTTGCAACTGCTATAATTTTTTTTCTTACTGGCATTACAAATTTATTGTTACATAAGTTTGATTTTTTATTAAAAAATCTATCTATCGAATAAAACCGAGTACAATGCGGTTTTTGTAAATTAATAACTGTCAAAGCAACGTGAAAAATTCCACTATTTTGCAAAGTAAAAAGTTCCTCTCATTAAAGCGCCTCCACGGCCGGCGCAGCCGGCTTCACCCTACTCTCGCGAGGGGGTAAACCGCTTACCCAACGTTGACTGCTCTGTGAAGGCTTTCTTGGTTTGTAATCTACTATTTTTTTCTCCTGAACTTGTGGGGTTACTCGTTGATAAATTTCACTAAAAGCAAGCGCTGTTTTTCTAATCCACAGTTTAATTTCTCCATCTAAATGCACCTTAACAACAATAATATCCTTTGGGCGTAGAATTGTTTTCTGATGCGGAGTCAATTGAAAAATGCGATTGTGGTAAGTAATAGTAAAATCGTTCATAAGAATGCGAGTCTCTTGCATGCTGAATACATCGGCTAAGTCATAAGATTGAGCATCAGCATGTGCATTGCCTTGTTGAGTTGGAGGGACTTGGAATGCAGCATTATGCTTGGTGATAAAGTTACTCGCTCTTAGATAATTATTTGCAGCAGTTATTGATGATATGCCAGCAAGCCTCATCTCTTTAATAAGGCGATCTTGCATGGTTTGATTGCATCGTTCAACACGTCCTTTTGCCTGAGGGCTATGGGCATGTTCAATCTCAATGTCTATAGATTCGCAAGCACGCTCCCATTGAGTCTTTTTAATATCATCTTTATTATTCAAATTAACATGAAAAACAGATCCATGGTCTACGTAAAAAGTTTGAGGGATTCCATATTTCTCAATGTAATTTTTAGTTGCCGCCATTAAAGCAAATACTGATTCAGATGGAGCAAATTCAAGCCAAAGAATACGGCTGGTAGCATCGTCAATGAAAACAAGTAGCGTACATTCTGGAGCACGACCTTCAAACCAGTCATGTGGTGACCCATCAAGCTGAATCATCATGCCAAACATTAGTTTTCTTTCTCGTCGTTTACGATGTTTACCACTTCGTTTTCTGGAATGCCATAAACCCTCTTCGATCATAGCCTTTCTAACAACTTCTCGGCTTACCTGTATCCCATGTAACTCATTACAGGACTTACGCATAAATAGCACCAATATAACGATCTAATCGAGTGAACATACGATTTAGAGAAGAAGGATTTTTATTCTTAAAGGCTGTGATAGCGGCTTCTGGATTCTTATAAGAATTTCTTTTCATTTCAAATTGAGCGATTGAATAAGCTAAGAAGACAGCGCAGATATGATCAAATTGCGTAACTATTTTTCTGGAAAAGCATTCTTGAAGGCCTAAGCTTTGCTTAGAAGTCCTGATTAATTTTTCTATTCCCCAACGATTTTTATAATTAGTAGCATGTTGCTTTGGAGTGGCTTTATACGTTGCAGCCTGGTAAACAATAGTTTCATTACCATGCTTATCAATGCGCCTTACGGCAGTAATGTAAAGGGAAAGACCATGCCAAACAATGGTTACAGTGCGAGCCATCTGCCGGCCCTTTGGGCGTATTTCTTTAATTTCACGCAACTTTCTTTTTTTCCCTTTATATTCAACTACACGGTTACTATGCATACGCACTTCGGTTGCAATATTATTTTCTATAGCCCATTTTAAATATTCCACCGAAGCAAATGCACCATCCAAAACTGCAATAATTCTTGCATTGGGAAAAAGTTTTTGAGCTTCGATGATAAATAGTTGTACCGTGATTATTAATGCTTGCTTGGGATTCTGATAAAACTCTTTTCCAAATGTAAAAACAGTATTGATTGGCACAGTAAATTTACCATCGGAAATGGCACTAATAAGCAATTTATATGCGTTAATGGATCTACCAATTTTTGTGTCAAAAAACCAACACGTACCATCCATCATTTGGGAGTAAATTTTCTTAATAGTTGTTTCATCTATGATTACTAATAGCTCTTTTTTATGAGCAAAAATTTGTTGGGCAATTCTTTTTGATTGTTCAAGGCTTTCACGTCCTGATCGCAACATGCGATTAACAGTGTCACCACTTTTTTTGATGAGCTTACCCATATTTTCAAAACTTCTTTTCCCAATATTGGTAAGGATTGTAAGTAATGGATAAGTTGCTATATTATTAACAATGATCATTTAGGTTCTCCTTCGATTTAGTTGTTTTAGGAGAGCCTATTATTTTTTTAAAATACGTCTAGATCATATCTTTAAGTTATTTGCGCAAGTCCTGTCATTAAGCTTTTCAGCTGCAAAGGTTGGTCCAAAGCCTTGCCAATCGCCTTCCAACAAGGTTATTAACAGTTGCCTCTCCTCTTGATCCCACCTATTCGGGCTTGCCTTTCCTCTATTGCCATGTACTAAGCCAAAGTCATCTAACTGGCAGTATCTTGTATATTTTTCCCTTACCCAGCGCCTGGTAAACCTCAGGCGTTCCGCTGCCTCTGCCTTTGTCAGCTTTCCTTCTTTAACCTGAGCAAACACTTTTGCCTGTTCTCGTTCTTTCTTATTCATGGTAATATATTCCATATAAGTTCCGGTGTATTTTTAGGGTTTATTCTTTTTTTCTTCAAGATTAAGTTTACCCTAAAAACCGGAACTTTTTACTTTGCGCTATAAGAGGAATTTATCACTTTGCACTAACATTTTGTAAATTAATAACACCAATATTTTGACCTGAGTTGTCAATGAAAAAAAAATGTTTATCATCTTTCATAAAATCCGTAATATGAACTCCCGGTAGCTTAGATATTAATTGCCATGTAGGTTGGGTATTACGATAAAAATAATTCCACAATATCGGTGCATTCTGACATGAATCTGCTTGTTCCAAAATTGATTTAAAATAGTCTATATCTTTTTTTGGATCTTTTGTGTCAACCGATTCTTTGATGTGCTGTCCAATTGCAAGCAAACATAATTGATCGAGCCTCAAAGGCGAAAATGGAATAACCCCTTGAGAATTACCGTTGCAACTTTGATCTGAAATCTCTATTTCCTTCTCTTTTGAACCGGACGGATTCATTGCAAAATTATTAGTTAAAGACATGAAAAGTAACAACAAAAGAACAGATCTGCTATTTTTAATAGATTTAATATTCATGCATATGCACCCAAAGAAAAATTTTCATATTGGAAATGTTTAACTGATATTAAATTAGAACAATAGTGATTTTAATATTAGTTTTATTTATAGTAGCAAAGAATAAATAAATTGAATAGAAATAAGATACCGTTAATTAGGTAAGTATTCAGCAATTAGGTGAGCACAGAGCTTTTTGCCCCATTTCTTTGCCCATGAGCTTTTTAATGCATAAAAATTATCAAGAATTGTTACCGCTGGGGCGCCAATACATTGCGCAATTTTATAATTCTTCTCGCGTCGCTGTTCTTTCTTTTTCTTTTTTTCACGCGCTTGGGTAACTAATTGAGTAAAATCAGCATAATGAGACATTAATGCAGTTATTAGTTTATATAAACATACAGAACCAACCGTGGCCCCGGTAATTAATAACCCATTTTTAACAGTGCAATAACTTTTTACCGAATTATATTCATGAAAAGAAAACGATGTGTTTATAAGTGTCGTAATAATGACAAGAAAAAATACAATTCTTTTTATCATATATCCTCCATAAAATGAAAAAAGGGCTTTAATAGCCCTTTTTTCACTTAACCCATTCTAATTTAGCAATAGTTGCCGTATCGCTTACACGCTGTCCAAGCGGGATCAAGCGCGTATAACCGCCGGGTCTATCAACATATTCAGGAGCTATTTCTTTAAATAGCTTAATCACCGCTGCTTTATCATATGGTAATAATGATTGTACACGGCGATGAGCATTAAAGTTATGTCCTTTGCGTGCAATAGTCACCACTTTTTCAGCAAGCTTTTTTACTTCCTTAGCATTTGCTTTGGTTGTAACTAATGATCCATACGTAATTAAATGAATTACTTGATTACGCAACATAGATCTTTTATGAGGAGCTTTAAGATTTAATTTCTTTCGGGCACATTGATGTCTCATTGGTAATTTCCTTTACTATTTTTCAGTTTCAGAAACTTCAGTCTTCATAAGCTTTTTTAAATCTGATTCTTTAATGTTCATGCCAAAAGAAAGACCAAAAGCTTTAAGTGCATCTTCAACTTCATTGAGTGATTTGCGACCGAAATTTTTAATTTTCAATGCATCATCGATTGATACATTTACTAAATCAATTACACGTTTAATACCCGCATTAACTAAACAGTTATGTGCACGTACTGAAAGTTCTAGTTCATTAATAGGCTTTAATAACAAATCAACGGGAATACCTTTTAAACTAACACTATCCATTTTGACTGGCACTGTTTGTTTGACTTCTTCAGGTATAGAAGAAATATCATTAAAAGGAATTTCTTGCGTAAATAAGAAATGCTCTAATTGGGTACGTAACACTGAAACTGCATAATTTAAAACCTGCGTTGGGGTATCAGAACCATCAGTTTCAATTTTCAAGATAAGTTTATCAAAATCAATATCACGGCCAACACGCGTTTTTTCTACATCAAAAGTAACATTACGTACCGGTGAGAACATTGCATCTAAATAAATTCTTCCGTCTTCTTGAATTTGTTTGTCAGCAGGCCATTGTGCCGGTTGGTATCCTCTTCCTGATTCCACAAAAAATTCAATATCTAAAGAACCACCTGGTGCCACATGTGCAATAATCTGATCTTTATTAATAATTTCTAAATGACCATCAGTTTTAATATCAGCACCGCGAAGAATGGTTTCACCATTGGCAGAAACATGCATTCTTCCTGATCTTCCTTCTTTATTGGCAACTACCAATTCTTTAATATTAAGGATTACTTGCATGGTATCTTCTAAAACACCCGGTAATGAAGAAAATTCATTATTGACGCCTTTAATTATTACCGATGTCACCGCAGAACCTTCTATTCCCCCTAATAAAATTCTTCGTAGGGCATTACCTAAGGTAATACCAAAACCAGGTTCTAATGGTTGCGCAATAAGTTCTCCTGAACTATCGCTTAAAGTTTCCTTAGTCCACCCCAGTAATGGAATTGTTAAAGGCTTATACTCCTTATTAATCATATATTCTCCTGAAAAAACTGTATCCACAAAATTTGGATCATCAATGACAAGCTCACGCTTTCATTATTTGGAATATAACTCAACAATTAAATGTTCCTCAATTGGAACCTGAATATCAGAACGAACTGGTAAGCGCAAAACTTTACCCTTACGATCTTTTTTATTCAACTCCAACCACTCAGGAACCTTAACACCAATATTAAGCCTTTTATCAATTACTTTTTCTAAAAAACCTGCCTTATTAGCAACATTTGCTGCTAGTGAAATCTCATCATCAACTGACACAAGAAATGAAGGTGAATAAACCTTATTTCCGTTAACCAAAATATGACCGTGCACAATGATTTGTCGTGCTTGAGCACGTGATGTGGCAAGTTTAAGACGATACACTGCATTATCAAGCCTACGCTCTAGTAAACTTAATAACCGTTCACCAGCTGCTTCCTGACTTTTAGCTGCTATTTTAAAGAATCTTTTAAACTGTTTTTCAAGCACTCCGTAAATGTTTTTTACTTTTTGCTTTTCTTCAAGTTGCTTACCATATTCAGAAAGCTTTCTCATCTTTTTAGGAGTGGTTATTTTTTGATCATGAGAACTTGTAGCAGTAGAAGACTTCCTATTATTCATAATATTTTTTATATCCTACAAAATAAGTTAATTTATACTCTTCGTTTCTTTGCCGGACGAGGCCCATTATGAGGAAGTGGGGTTACATCGCGCAACACAGAAATATTCAATCCAGATGCTTGTAATGCACGGATCACCGCATCTCTACCTGAACCAGGACCCTGTAAATTAACTTCAACTGTTTTCACTCCAATACCAACCATTTCTTTAGCAAGGTTGGATCCAATTTGTGTTGCAGCAAAAGGAGTTCCTTTACGTGCTCCTTTAAAACCTAAACGACCCGCACTTCCAGTTAAAAGAACGTCGCCACCTTCGGTAGTAATAGAAACTAAGGTATTATTAAACGTAGACTTTACGTGTGCAATAACAGAATCAACGTGTCTTTTCTGTTTTTTTGTTTTCTTTTTATAAGCCATTCATTCCCTTAAATAATATTATTTCTTAGTAACTTTACGTTTTAATGCAACAGCACCACCTGCTTTACGCGGACCTTTACGAGTACGTGCGTTAGTTTTGGTTCGCTGTCCACGTACTGGCAACCCCTTTTTATGTCTCAATCCACGATACGCACCAATATCTTGCAAACGTTTAATATTATTTCTAATATCTTTTCGTAGTTCGCCTTCAACAACATAATTTGTTGAAATTTCTTTTTGGATAGCGGCAACTTCTTCATCGGAAAGATTTCTTACCCGTTTGTCAAAATCTATTTTTAATTTTAATAAAATATCTTGAGCAGCCTTTAAACCGATACCAAATATGTACGGTAAAGCGTATTCAATTCTTTTATTGCTTGGAAGAGTTACACCTTCTATTCTTGCCATAACATTCCTCTAATTAAATCCTTATCAACCTTGGCGTTGTTTATGTCTTAAATTTCTATCACAAATAATGCGAACTACACCAGCACGTTTAACTATACGACAATTTTCACATATTTTTTTTACCGATGTTCTTACTTTCATGATCCATTTCCTTACTTAATCATTTTTTTTAATTTTTATACCGTAAAACAATTCTTCCACGTGTTAAATCATACGGAGATAATTCAATAGCAACCTTATCACCGGGTAAAATTCGTATATAATTCATACGCATTTTACCTGAAACATGCCCTAAAATAACATGCCCCCCCTCAATTTCAACACGAAACATAGCATTTGGTAATGTTTCTTTAACAATACCATCAACTCTTATAACGTCTTCTTTTTTCTTACTCATCGTATCATACCTTGTTGATCTAACCGTGTTAAAATATATGGTTCAGCCTCGGTAATCACTACCGTATCTTCAATATGAGCAGCTAAACTTTTATCTTCAGTCTTAACCGTCCAATGGTCATTCATAACAAACACCTTATACGACCCCATCGTGGTCATTGGCTCAAGGGCAAAAGCCATACCAGGTTTTAATAATGGACCTTGTCCCGGTTTACCATAATTTAAAATTTCAGGATCTTCATGCATTTTTTTACCAATACCATGACCAGCAAAATCACGTACCACACCATACCCTTCTTTTTCAACTTCTTGTTGTATAGCAGCCGATATATCCGAAAGACGGTTACCCGCACGCGCTTGCTCGATGCCCTTATTTAAAGCCTTTTGGGTGGTATCGATAAATTTTTTAACCGCGTCAGGCATCTTACCAACATAAAAACAACGGGCTAAATCTGCGCAATATCCTTTCCATGAAGCACACACATCAATTTTTACTAAATCACCTTCAGCAATAATCTTTGATTTAGCAGGAACGCCATGCACCACTTCATCATTAATTGAAATACAACTTACATGGTGATAGCTTCCTAGGTATCCTTTCATTTGGGATACCAAGCCCTTATTTTTTATTTCTGTTTCAATCCATGAATCTATTGCAAGTGTAGATATACCCGGCTCAATTAACGATGGTACATGTGCCAAAATATCTGCTAGCAATTGCCCTGCTGTATACATTTTTTCTATGCCAGATTTATCTTTAATAGTAATCATAACGCTTATTAATTTTTATCAAGCAACGCTTGAAATTCCTCAAATACTTTATTTAGCGGCTGTTCAACATTCACTTGATTTATAATAAATCCATTTTTACTATAAAAATCGAGCAAGTTCTTTTCATGCATATGATACGTTTGCAACCTGTTTTGTACAGCCCCCATTGCGTCATCACTTCTTCTTACTAATTCATTTAGGCAGTTATCACACGTCATCGCCTGGCGCGGATATAATGACTGACACACTTCAGAATATACCATTTGGCAATCATTATTTTTACAAATCAACCGTCCAGCAATTCTTTCTTTAACGGTGCTATCTGATATGTACAACTTGATTATATTCAATTTGTAAATTTCTTTTTTCAATAAAAATTGATGCAGCGCCTCAGCTTGTGTAACCGTTCGAGGAAATCCATCCAAAATTATGTTACTAAATAGCTGATCATGAGTAATAAGCCACTCATGTACCATATCAATAATCAGTTCATCAGCTATAAGTTTACCAGATTTTATAGCAAAATCTATTTTTTTACCTATATCAGTCTGCTCATTAATATGCTTTCTGCATAAAACACCAGTAGATAATTGGTGCCAACCAGCCTTTTTTTTACAATGCTGCGATAAGGAACCCTTGCCTGCACCAGGGGGACCTATAAAAATATAAACATTCTTAACCGACTTCACCGCAATGCCCTGCTTTTTAATCTACCAGATGACAAAAACCCTTCATAACGGTGCTCAATTAGATACGATTCTATTTGTGCAGACGTTTCAAGTGCTACACCCACTACAATTAAGAGTGATGTACCACTTAAATAGAATGGCATTCTAAAAAAGGCATTTAAAATATTTGGTGCTAACGATAAAAATGCTAAATATAAAGCACCAACTAACCCTATTCGAGTTAATATATAATTAAAGAAAACGGCTGTTTTTTTACCTGGTCTGATCCCCGGAATAAATCCGCCGCTTTTTTTGATATTTTCAGCAAGTTCATCAGGGTTAAATACTAATGCTGTATAAAAAAATGAAAAGAAAATAATGAGAACAAAATCTAATGCGTTAAATAAAAAGCCCGTTTGGGTAAACCAATCAGCAAATTTTCTAAAAAATTCAAATCGTTGAGACAAAATCCCTGAAATGAATAAAGGTATTTGCAGTACTGATGAGGCAAAAATAACCGGCATAACCCCTGCCGTATTAATCTTAAATGGTATATACGTACTTTGGCCCCCGTATATACGCTGACCCACTACACGACGTGCATATTGGACTGGAATTTTACGTTCACCTTTTTCCAAGAACACAATACATGCAGAAATTGCGATAAAAATAAGTAAGATTAGAATTGCTTGCCATATCTCAAAACTGCCAGTATCTATAAGCGCTTTTGTTTTAATGATATAAATTGGAAACTTCGCTACAATACCAGAGAAAATAAGCATCGAGCTACCATTGCCAATACCAAAGAGAGAAATTTGCTCTCCCAGCCACATTACAAATAGAGCACCTACCGTCAGTGAAAGAATAAATAACATTCTAAAACCCCAGCCTGGTGTTAATACAAGCCCCTGGTGTTCTAAATAAGCAGCCATCCCAGAGCTGTACATAATACTCAGACCAACGGTTAAATAGCGGGTATATTGGTTGATGATTTTTCTACCATATTCACCCTCTTTCACTAATTGCTCTAAATAGGGAATGGACATACCCAAAATCTGCATCATAATCGATGCGGTAATGTAGGGCCCAATCCCTAAAGCAAAAAGAGTAGCTGAAGCAAGAGCACCCCCAGAAAAAATATCAAGATAACCAAGTAAACCCCCCAAACTTGTTGCCCGCTTCATATGTTCAGCAAGTAACGGAAGATTTACCCCAATTACTGGAATAAAAGTTCCCAATCGAGAAACTATTAAAACACCTAAAGTAAAAAATAGTTTTTTTCTTAATTCAGGAATTAAGAAAATATTTCTGAAATTTTTTAGGAGTACCACTACTTTAACTTTCCTTAATTAAATGAACTTCTCCACCAACACGCTTAATTTTTTCGATGGCACTTTTACTAAAAGCATCACCATAAATCGTAAATTTTTTTGATAAGGTTCCATCGCCTAAGATCTTGATCAATGGATTTTTTTTCATCCCTTTACAAAAACCACTTGTCACTAATAAATCTTTAGTAATCTGTGTTCCATCATTAAAAACACGTTCCAAATCACTCAGGTTAATAATGATAAATTCAGTAGCAAATTGTTTATTATTAAAGCCACGTTTTGGAATACGACGCGCTAACGGTATTTGACCACCTTCAAAGCCAGCACGGACTTTAGAAGCACCGCCAGTTCGCGCTAATTGACCTTTATGACCACGACCAGCTGTTCCACCGCGAGCACCACCACGACCAATTCGTTTTCTTTTTTTTACAATAGGGGTTAAATTACTAAGCAGCTGAGACATGACTTCCCTTTATAATTTCACTAATTGTTTTACCTCTAAATCTTGCTACATCTTGCACAGTTCTTAATTTGGCAAGTGCATTCAAGGTTGCTTTTACCACGTTAATTTGATTAGAAGAACCAAGTGATTTAGCAAGTACATCTTTAATACCAAGTACTTCCATAATAGAGCGCACCGGTCCTCCAGCAATAACACCGGTTCCCTTATAAGCGGAACGAATAATAACATGACTGGATCCATGGCTCCCTTTTACGTTATACGGTATCGTTGTTTCACGTAAGGGCACCGCTATCATATTTTTACGTGCTCTAACTGTCGCTTTTGCAATAGCGGAAGAAACTTCTTTACTTTTTCCTACAGCAATACCAATTTTTCCTTTTTGATCGCCTGAAATTACAAACGCAGAAAATGAAAACCGTTTACCGCCTTTGGTAACTTTAGTTACACGACGAACACTAATTACTGCATCAATAAAATCTTTTTCTCTGGTTTCAGCCATTTTTTCCTAACATATTTATTAAACTTGTAATCCACCTTCACGTAAGCCATCAGCTAAGCTCTTTACTCTTCCATGATAGAGATATCTACCACGATCGAATAATACGGCATTTATTCCTTGAGCTAATGCTCTTTTTGCAAGCTCTTGCCCTACCGCTTTAGCAACTGCTGATTTATCACCAGATAGATTTTTTAACTCTAATGAAGAACAACTTAACAAGGTTTTATGTTGTTTATCATCAATAATTTGCGCGTATATATAATTTAAACTTCTCTGAACCGCAATTCTATATAAACCACTTGGATTTTTTAGTAAAGAACGAACTCTCAGTTGGCGTCGTTGCTTTTGTTTTTTTATCTTTGTTTTTAATGACATAGTTTATTCTCACCTATTAAGCAGATTTTGTTTTACCAGCTTTACGAAGGATTACTTCTTTTTCTAATCTAATACCGGTACCTTTATATGGCTCAGGTGGTCTCAACTGTCTAATCTTACTCGCATAATAACCAACTAACTCTTTATTGGTTCCCTTAACCGTTACTTGTTGACCAGTTTTATCAACTTCAACCGTAATATGGGCTGGTATAGGAAGTTCAATCTCGTGACTGTACCCTAATTTTAATACCATTTTAGGTCCTGAAACATTCGCTTTAAAACCTAACCCATTTATAATTACTTTTTGCTCAAAGCCGTCAGATATTCCTTTAATGCTATTAGCAAGAAGTGCACGATGCAATCCCCAAAGTATATTTGATTGCTCATTTTTTTCCGCACATATTACTTTAAGTTTTTGATCCGCAACCTCTGCTTTTAAAACAGCAGGTAATACGTGGGTTAAGGTGCCTTTTTTCCCTTTAAGATGTAATTCTTGACCTTTGACTTCAACAGTAACGCTGTTAAGTTCAATCGGCTTTCTTCCAATTTTTGACATAGCTATACCTTTACCAGACTGAGCAAATTATTTCTCCGCCCACTGACAACTGCTTAGCCTTTTTATCGGTCATAATACCTTTATTAGTGGTCAGAATAGATATTCCTAATTTTCCAATGATATGCTTTAAGTTATCAGTCTTTCCATACATGCGTCTTCCTGGTCTACTTACTCTTGTAAGTTCATGTATAACCGATTCACCTTCAACATATTTTAGAGCAATTTGGATCTTTTTTTTCGAATTTTCTTCAATAATCGAATAATCTCGAATAAATCCTTCTTCCTTCAAAATTTTCACTATTTCTACTTTAATATTGGAATAAGGAGTTTCTACGGTTCGCTTAGAAGCCATCAATCCATTACGGATAACGGTTAAAAAATCCCCAAGAGCATCAATTGACATTATTTCCTTCCTGCAAATTACCAACTAGTTTTCTTAACACCAGGTAAAACACCTGTTAACGCAAGTTTTCTAAAACAGAGACGACACATCATAAAAAATCTGATATAACCGCGTGGTCTTCCGCAAAGCTTACATCTATTTCGTTGACGTACAGCAAACTTGGGTATCTTATTAGCTTTTTCAATCATCGCTTTTCTTGCCATTGCTCACCTTATTTCTTTACTTTTTTAAACGGCATACCAAATCCTTTGAGCAACTCTAATGCACGGTCATCTTGACCCGCGGAGGTATGTATTGTTATATTCATACCAAACACATTTTCAAATGAATCTCGTTCTGCTTCAGGGAAAATCGTCCATTCCTTTAATCCAAGATTATAATTCCCACGGCCGTCCATTTTTAATGATAGACCCTGAAAATCTTTAACGTTGGGAAGCGCTAGGTTAATTAATTTATCAAAAAAATCATACATTCTATCACGACGTAAGGTAACCATAACGCCAAGCGGCATCCCTTCACGAATTTTGAACCCTGCAATAGATTTTTTAGCAATGGTTCTAACGGGTGCTTGTCCAGCAATTTTTGTGAGCGTATCGCTTACAACCTTTAAAATTTTGCTATCGGTCACCGCTTCTTTAACACCTATATTAAGAACAATTTTAGAAATTTTAGGAACTTGCATAACGTTCTTAATTCCTAACTTGGTCATTAATTCAGGTCTAATTTTTTTTATATACTGTTCTTCTAAACGAGATTTAGGCATTAACTAATCCTTAATAATCAAAAGACCTCTTTACACTGATTGCACACACGTGCTTTTTTATTATCAACTACGGTACTATTTAAACGACACGGCTTCTTGCAACTCGTACAAATAGGCATAACCTTAGAAACATCAAAATAGGTCTCAATTTTTTTAATTGAAGCAACTTCACCTTGTTTGCGAGCTTTTGCATGACGAGTAACTAATCCCAGACCTTGAATTCTTACTTTATTAACTTTACCGTTTTTGGTTAAAACATCAATAACCTGGCCTTGATTGCCTTTTTCTTTTCCTGAAAGAACCAAGACGGTATCATTTTTTTTTATTCTCATCATAAATTATAATCCTTAAATTACTTCAGGCGCCAAAGAAACTACTTTTGGGTGGCGCTCACGCATTTCGCGCGGGACGGGACCAAAAATTCGGCTTCCGACCGGTTCTGCTTCTGCTTTTGCAGAATCCATTTTCTTAAGCAAAACAACCGCATTATCACCAAAACGAATATAGCTGCCATCAGCACGACGGAACTCTTTACGTGTTCTTACTACAACCGCTTTGTAAATTTCTTTTTTCTTCACGCCAGCATTTGGTATGGCATCTTTAACTGAAACGACCACGATATCACCAATAACGGCATATCGTTTTCCGGTTGCACCCTTACCATTAGGAGTCATTAAACGAAAAACCATTACCTCACGAGCACCAGAATTATCTGCAACCTTGCAGCGAGAGAGTTCTTGTATCATAATTCACCTTATTCCATTTTTTTGGATTTAATAACACGCGATAAATAAAGGAACTTCGTTTTAGAACATGGCCGACCTTCCAAAACTTCGACAACGTCTCCTACCTGTGCCACTTCTTGTTCATCATGAACCTTATATTTTTTAAAAGATTTAACAACTTTATGGAGGAGCGGTTCAGAATAGGTTCTTTCAACTTTAATGACAATGGTTTTATCCATTTTGTCGGAAATAACTTCACCTATAATTGTTTTTTTTACTTTTTTTTCAGTTTCGTGAATAGCCATCGATTACCTTTATTTATGTTCCTTCGTTTTTTGATTTAAATATGTTAAAGCACGTGCAATATTTTTCTTTATTTTACCAAATTTGGAATAATTTATAATATGCGTTGTTTTAGCATTAAACTTTAAACCAAAAAGTTCTTGTCTTAACTGTTCAACTTTTTCATGAAGTTGTTCTACAGACATCTCTTTAAGTTCAGTTTTTTCTTTGTTCATGATCTTCTAACTTTTTAACAATTTTTGTTTTCATGGGAAGTTTGTATGCAGCAAGACGAAGAAGGTCTTTTGCTTCCTGATCTTGCAATCCTTCAATCTCACAAATTATACGGCCACGTTTAACAACGGCTACCCATAATTCCGGATTTCCCTTACCTTTACCCATTCGCGTTTCGGCAGGCTTTTTAGTCACCGGCTTATCGGGAAATACACGCAAAATTACTTTTCCAACCTTTTTTAATTTTCGAGACATCGTCACTCGAATTGCTTCAATTTGTTGAGCAGTTACCCAAGCAGGTTCTACCGCTTGTAATCCAAACTGACCAAAAGCAATCTCACGAGCACCTTTAGAAAGACCTTTGCGAGTCCCTCTTTGAACTTTTCGGTATTTAGTTTTTCTTGGCATTAACATGATTTAACTCTTTCAACAATTAACTTAAACGGAATTCACCTTTGTAAATCCATACTTTAACACCAATAACACCGTACGTAGTCATTGCTTCAGCAAAGCCATAATCAACATCAGCTCGCAGTGTATGTAACGGTATTGACCCACTACGATACCATTCATCACGAGCAATTTCTGCCCCGCCCAAACGTCCTGCACAGCAAATTTTCACCCCACGTGCACCACTTCTTCCTGAAGAGGTTGCAGCGCGTTTCATTGCTTGCTTAAAATTAGCACGTTTTACCAATTGTGCTGCTATATTTTTAGCAACAAGTGTAGCATCTAATTCTGGGTTTTTAACTTCTTGTACCGAAACGTCAACATTCGGTCTATTAAGCAATGCAGCTAAATCTTTACGCAATGCATCAATTTCTTGGCCTTTTTTTCCGATGACGATACCAGGACGCGCCGTATGAATTACTACACGAATATTTTCACCAGCTTTTTCAATTTCGATGCGAGCAACTTCAGCCGTTTCAAAGATATTGTTTAAATAATTCCTAATTTTTATATCTTCTAAAACCTGTTGCCCATATGATTTTCTTGCAAACCAACGCGCATCCCAATCTCCGTAAACGCCTAATCTAAATCCTCTCGGATGTACTTTTTGTCCCACACTATACCTCTTTGCTTTCTAAAATAACATTTATATGACTAAACCGTTTTCTTAATACTGTTGGTCTTCCCTGAGCACCCGGTTTAAAATAACGATATATAGGGCCTTGATCAACACGAAAATCTTTTATAATAAGACTTTCAGGGCTAATATTGCTCTTGTTTTTAGCATTAGCAACGGCAGATTTAAGTACTTTTTCTAGAGGCTTAACTCGTTGTACAGAATTGGTTGATAACCATTCTAATGCATATTTCGCATTTTTTCCACGAATTACATCAACAAGTGGTCTTAACTTGTAGGGGGAATAATGAATATATTTTGCTTTCGCTGTAAATTGCATTTTTTATCCTTAATTTCTATTAAGTAGGGGACGGAGTTCCAGCTTTTCGCTGTCCACTATGTAACCTAAAGGTTCTCGTTGGTGCAAATTCTCCTAAATAATGGCCCACCATGTTCTCAGTAATAAATACTGGAATAAATTTTTTGCCATTATGAACTGCAATCGTTAACCCAACAAAATCGGGTATTATCATACTATTACGAGACCATGTTTTAATCACTTCTCTTTTACCACTTGTTTTTAGTCGTTCGATTTTTTCTATAAGCGAATCAGCGACAAAAGGACTTTTCTTGGTTGATCTTGCCATATTATTCTTTCTAACTAAATGTTACCTTCTTCTCTTTAAAATCAAAGGGTTTTTTCTTTTACGGGTACGGCTACCTTTTGCACCCTTACCCCATGGACTTTGTGGATGAGATCCAGATTTTGAACGACCCTCACCACCACCATGTGGATGATCAACAGGGTTCATTGCCATACCACGTACGGTAGGTCGAATACCCATATGGCGTGTACGTCCTGCTTTACCTATCACAATATTTTTATAATCAGCATTCCCTAAAACACCAATAGTAGCCCAACACTCTAAACCTACTAATCGAATTTCACCTGATGGCATTTTTAATGAGGCATGTTCATCGGTTTTTGAAGTAAGCTGAACTGATGTTCCAGCACTGCGAGCAAATTTACCACCAGAATTAGGTCTAATTTCAACATTATGAATCATAAATCCTACTGGAACAGATCGCAACGGCATCGAATTACCAACGTTTGCTTCAGCATCAGCGGCTGCATATAAGGTGCTGCCCACTTTAATACCTTGAGGCATGAGGTGATATCTTTTAGCGCCGTTTGCATATACTACCAAGCCGATATGAACGTTTCTATTAGGATCATACTCTAAGGCCTTTACCGTTCCTTCAATATTACGATCAAGGCGTTTAAAATCAACAATACGATATTTACGTGCTGCACCACCGCCACGATGACGAGTTGTTATGCGACCATATGCGTTACGTCCACCCGTTTTGTGTAACCCCTTAACTAGAGATTTTTCAGGACCTTTTTTAGATAATTCACTGGTATCAATATAGGTCTGAAATCGTAAAGCGGCACTTCTTGGTTTTCTTCTAATAATTGCCATTTGTAATCCTTAACATCTCTTTCTAATTTGTGGTACTTTCTTGAGCGGTGTTCTTGCTTGAAATCATGCCACCTGATACTAACTGAGCTAGTATATCAAAAGAGGAAGAATCTTTCAATGTGACAATCGCTTGTTTTTTTAAAGGACCAGCTGATTTTCTTCTTTTAAAAACCTTATTTTTTCCCTTAATAACCTTAATGTTTACTGCCTTAACTTTAACATTAAAGAGCTTTTCTAAGGCTTCTTTAACTTGCGCTTTATTGGCAACAGGATCAACTAAAAAAGTAATCTGTTGCTCTTCTTGCATAAGTTTAGTTGATTTTTCGGTAAGAATAGGTCGTCGAATTATAGAATAAATATTTAAAGCCATTTTGAAACCATTTCTTTAAAAAGGGATATATCTTTTTGCAAAACAACCCAATGTGAACTATTCATTAAATCAAAGGCATTAACTTCATCAAAAAGAACAACATGAACATTAGGAATATTAATAAATGAGGAATATGCAAGAACATCATTCATTGAAACAAAAACTAAGAGTTTTTTATCATTTAGATTTGCTTCTTTTAATAAGTTATAGGCATATGAAGTTTTAGGAGCATTGCCAGTAAAATCCCACGGTAATGCATGAATAGATCCTTTTTCAAGAAAATCATGCAAAAGCGTATTAAGAATACCACTTCTTAATTTTTTAGAAGCTTTTAACGTACGCACACGTGGTTGTGGTCCAAAAATGATACCACCACCTCTCCATAATGGAGAACGTGCAGATCCAGCACGCGCACGCCCTGTTCCTTTTTGCTTCCATGGCTTTCTATTGGAGTAACTTACCTCAGAGCGTCCCTTGACACCAACAGTACCCTGACGCCAATTTTGTAATAGTTGACGAATATAAATAGAAATACCCGCCCCAGCAATATCGCGATTTTCAACAGTAAGATCTAGATCACGAGAAGTTATAGGCATTGCATTACTATGAGCTTGTTTATCTGTTTTTTTTTGAGCAATCATACGTTACCTATACTTTTTGAATGAAAACTAATGAACCGGAGTGACCAGGAACTGCACCTTTTACAAAAACAACATTGGCTTCTGGTTCAATTCTAACAACCTCAAGGTTTTTAATACATTGGCGATCATTACCCATGTGCCCCGGTAATTTTTTTCCTTTAATTACGCGGCCTTGAGATCTCATAAAGCCTAGTGACCCGGGAATTCTACCAAAACGCGGTCCGTGGCTTGCTCGTCCTCCAGAGAATCCATGGCGTTTAACAACACCTTGGAATCCATGACCTCTTGAATTACCCGTAACATTTACCAATTGACCTTGTTCTAATAAAGCGCAAAGATCAATTGATTGACCAATTGCCGCTTCTTTTAATAATTCATGAGGAATAATTTCGTTAAAGCCGTAAAAATATACGTTAGGTTTTTTTAACCATGCTTTATCGAAAGCTTTATCGGTATATTTCTTTCGTAATAAACCAATCTGAACTGCCTCGTATCCATCTCGATCCTTGGTTTTAATATTGGTAATAACCCAATTACTTAAATCAATAGCAGTTACCGGAACAACTTTATCATTCTTAGAAAAAAGTTGCGTCATTCCAATTTTTCTACCAATAACGGATTGTGACATTGTAATACCTTTCTAATTCTAACGAATCTCTACATCAACACCGGATGATATATTTAATTTCATCAGAGCATCCATCGTTTGATCAGAAGGAGAAACAATATCTAGAATACGTCGGTGCGTTGTAAGCTCGAATTGCTCTCTTGATTTTTTATCAATATGAGGAGATCTTAACACCGTAAAGCAACGTTTCTTATTAGGCAAGGGTACCGGGCCCATAATTTGAGACCCAGTTCGTTTTGCCGTTAATACGATCTGTTTTACTGCCTTATCAAGAAGCTGATGATCATATGATTTTAAAGTTAAGCGAATCTTCTGTTTTTTCATATAATCCTTAGCTTACTTTAAAATTTCAGTTATAACACCTGATCCAACGGTTCTACCGCCTTCACGAATCGCAAAATGCAAATCTTTTTCCATAGCAATAGGCGCTATTAAATCAACGGTAATTGATACGTTATCGCCAGGCATCACCATTTCACGGCCTGCTTCTAAGGTAACAATACCAGTAACGTCTGTTGTTCTGAAATAGAATTGTGGTCGGTATCCATTGAAGAACGGGCTATGACGGCCACCTTCATCTTTAGAAAGAATATACACTTCACATTTGAATTTTTGGTGAGGTGTTACCGTACCTGGTTGTGCAATAACCATTCCGCGTTCAATTTCTTCTTTTTTAACACCACGAAGAAGAAGACCTAAATTATCACCCGCTTGACCTTCTTTAAGTTCTTTTTTGAACATTTCAACGCCAGTTACGGTTGTTTTAAGCGTATTGCCAAAGCCAACAATTTCAACTTCTTCACTCACTTTTACTCTACCACGTTCTACACGTCCTGTTGCTACGGTACCACGACCAGAAATTGAGAACACACCTTCAACTGACATCAAGAACGGCTTATCAATTTCACGTACTGGTTCTGGAATGTAGGTATCAACTGCTTCCATTAATTTTTTTATAGCAGGAACACCTATTTCACTAGTGTCGCCAGCTAAAGCTTTTACTGCTGAACCACGAATAAATGGGATTTTGTCGCCAGGGAAATCATATTTAGTTAATAGCTCTCTGATTTCTTCTTCAACCATGTCGATCATTTCAGCATCATCAACCATATCGATTTTGTTGAGGAATACCACGAGTGATGGAACACCAACGTTTTTTGCAAGCAAGATGTGTTCACGAGTTTGAGGCATCGCACCATCTGCTGCTGAAACTACTAAGATCCCGCCATCCATTTGCGCTGCACCGGTGATCATGTTTTTTACATAGTCAGCGTGCCCTGGGCAGTCAACGTGAGCGTAGTGACGGTTTTTAGTTTCATATTCAACGTGTGCTGTTGCAATAGTAATACCACGTGCTTTTTCTTCAGGCGCATTATCAATTTGATCATATGCTCTGAATTGTGCTAATCCTTCTTCTGCTAATACTTTGGTGATCGCAGCTGTTAATGTTGTTTTACCATGGTCAACGTGCCCAATAGTACCAATATTAACGTGAGGCTTTTTTCTTTCAAATAGTTCTCTTGCCATGTAAGTTTCTCCTAAGGAACATCTCTAAACAATTAATCAAATATTATTTTTTCTCAACAATTTTATCTTGAACATGCTTTGGAACTTCACGATAACATTCAAATTCCATCGAATAGCCAGCACGTCCTTTGGTCATTGAACGAACTGACGTAGCATATCCAAGCATTTCTTCTAAAGGAACCTCTGCTAATATTACTTGGGTACCATTTTTTGATTCCATACCAAGAATTCTTCCACGACGTGAATTCAAGTCACCCATCACGTCACCCATATATTCATCAGGTGTATCCACTTCTACCTTCATGATAGGTTCTAAAAGCACGGGAGACGCTTTAGCCATCCCGCTTTTAAATGCTAATGAACCGGCAATCTTAAAGGCCATTTCAGAAGAGTCAACATCATGATATGAACCATCAGTAAGCGCTACTTTAACGTCAACAACCGGGTATCCACCTAAAATACCTGAATTGAGCGCTTCAGTCACCCCTTTTTCAACGCCTGGAATAAATTCTCGCGGAATAGTACCACCCACAACCTTATCTTCAAAGATGAATCCTTTACCACGTTCCATTGGCTCAATATGTAACCAACAATGCCCATATTGGCCCTTACCACCAGATTGCTTAATGTATTTACCTTCAGAATCAACCGGCTTTTGAATGGTTTCTTTATAAGCAACTTGAAGTTTTCCTTGAACTACTTCAACCTTGTGCTCTCTTTTCATACGATCAACAACAATCTCAAGGTGCAACTCACCCATTCCCTGTATTACTGTTTGACCGGTTTCTTGGTCATAAGAAAATTTAAAAGATGGATCTTCTTGCATTAATTTTCGCAAAGAAAGAACCATTTTTTCATAATCAGCTTTATTTTTGGGTTCTACTGAAGCTGAAATTACGGTCGGCGGAATATCAATAGATTCTAATAATAATGGGTGATCTTCTGCGCATAGGGTATTACCCGTCACCACATCCTTAACACCAACCACAGCAACAATATCACCCGCTTGTGCTGAGGCAATCTCTTCACGAGTATTAGCATGCATGCGAACCAAACGACTTATTCGTTCTTTACTGCCCTTACTTGCGTTTAACACATAAGAACCAGCTTTAAGCTCACCTGAATAAATACGAATAAAAGTCAATATCCCCACAAATGGATCTGTCATTATTTTAAATGCTAACGCACAGAATGGTTCTTTAGGATCTGCTTTTCTTGTTTCTTCTTTATCAGTATCAGGATTTATCCCAACAACTGGTGGAATATCAAGCGGAGAAGGGAGATAATCAATGACGCCATCAAGCATCAGCTGCACCCCTTTATTTTTAAAAGCACTTCCTGCAAAAGCAAGCGCAATTTTACGCTGAACGGTTCCTTTTCTTAATGCAGCTTTAACTTCTGGAATAGAAATCTCTTCTCCATTAAGATATCTTTCAGCTAATGCATCATCAAAGTCGCATGCCTTTTCCACTAATTGACTACGTAATGTTTCAACTTGTTCTTTATACTCTGCCGGCACTTCTTGCCACTCAATGCTCAACCCTTGGTCTCCGCCAAATGTAGCAAGCTTTCTCGTTAAGAGATCAATAATGCCTGAAAAATTTTCTGCTTCCCCTACTGCTAATTGCACGGGAACAGCATTTACTTTTAATTTTTCATTTATATCGTTTACTACTCGTAGATAATTACCACCGGTACGATCAAGCTTGTTAACGAAAATAATACGTGGAACGCCATAACGATTTGCTTGTTTCCAAACCGTTTCAGATTGAGGTTGAACACCAGCTACGCCACAGAACACACCAACCATGCCATCAAGCACTCGTAATGAGCGCCCTACTTCAATAGTAAAATCTACGTGACCAGGCGTATCAATAATGTTAACCGTATGGTCTTTCCAAGAACAGGTAGTTGCTGCTGAAGTAATAGTAATACCTCGTTCACGCTCTTGTTCCATCCAATCCATGATCGCTTCACCTTCATGAACTTCACCAAGCTTATGAGTAACACCCGTATAAAACAAAATTCGTTCTGTTACCGTTGTTTTTCCGGCATCAATATGGGCAGCAATCCCTATATTTCTAAATTTATCGAGCTTTTGACTCATGAGATCCCTCTACCTTACCATGCATAATGTGAGAATGCTCTATTAGCTTCTGCCATTCTGTGAACATCGATTTTCTTTTTTATTGCATTTCCACGCCCTTCATAAGCTTCAATAAGCTCATACGCAAGTCGTTGACCCATTGTTTTATCGGATCGCGTCTTAGCAGCCCCAATCAACCAACGCATAGCAAGTGCACGTGCACGATCAGGACGTACTTCCATAGGAATTTGATAAACACTACCACCAACACGGCGTGGACGAACTTCTACCGCTGGAATCAATTGATCAAATGCTTTGAAGAAAACGGTTAATCCCTTATTTTGATCCCCATTATTTTTTTTAATTAATATGTCGATAGCTTCATAGACAATACGACGGGCTATGCTTTTTTTACCACGCCACATTACTACGTTAATGAACTTTTGGACCAATTCAGAACCAAAACGTTCATCAGGCATTATTTCTCTTTTATAGCTTACAGCTTTACGCCTTGACATAATATAAATCCCTTAGCTTATTTTTTCTTAGATTTTTTTGCACCATACAGCGAACGACCCTGCTTACGATTTTCAACGCCAGCAGTATCCAATGCGCCACGAACAATATGATATTTTACCCCAGGTAAATCTTTCACCTTCCCACCACGAACCAATACAACTGAGTGCTCTTGAAGATTATGCCCTTCTCCTGGAATATAAGCGGTTACTTCTGCACCCGTAGAAAGCTTAACACGCGCTACCTTACGAAGCGCTGAGTTTGGTTTTCTGGGAGTCATTGTTTTAACCTGCAAACAAACGCCACGAGCCTGAGGGGCACCTTTAAGCGCAGGGCTTTTGGTTTTAAACAGATGTTTCTTTGAGCGCCCTTTTCGAGCGAGTTGGGTCACGGTAGGCATACTTACAATTTCCTAAATAGTTAAATAAAAACTTGAATAAATTTACTCATATTTCGTTATGTATATTTGAAATTAGCTAACGAATCATAATAGAAGGATAAGTCTATTTTAGCCTTTTTACTAAATTTTTCAAGTGGAATTGAAAAAGATACGGTAATATAGACGTTTAAAAATATTAGTGTAAAACTATAAGCTGTCAGAAACTTTCAGGTGATAGGTATTTTAAGATTAATTTCGTACGGAGTTTACAGTATGCTTTCCAGCCAATATGTTATTTCTCTCTTTTATAGCTCTTTTTTCATTATCGTAGGCCTTCTGGGAATAGGCTTTTTGATAGGATTCCATGAGCTGGGCCATTTTATATTCTGCAAGGTATTTAATATACGAACCCCTTCCTTCTCTATTGGTATGGGTCCTCGTATCCTTACCAAAAAGATCGGCGAGACCGAATTTGCCTTATCGCTGCTACCTCTAGGCGGATACGTAGAAATAGCCGGATCAGCTGAAGTTGGCCAAGGCGAACAAAAAGAAGCGCATAGCAAAGACGAGCGGTCCTTTGCGGTTAAACCGTATTATCAAAAAATGCTGGTGATGGCAGGTGGCATTTTATTTAACTTAATTTTTGCTTATATGGCGCTTTCTTTCCTTTATTTTATCGGTATGCCTAAAACCCCGTTCTTATACCCGCTCCATGCATCTACCGTCATTAGTAATGTTGATGAAGAAACCCCAGCGGCTCAGGCTCATTTACAACCAGGCGATAAGATTCTTGCATTTAACAAAACAACTACCCGCAATGCAGCTGAGCTTATTAATCTCATTAAGGATCTTCCCAATACTCCCGCACAGCTTCTTATCGAACGCAATGGCACACAGCAGGCAGTTGATGTTACCATAGGTTCCCGCGAAGTTAACAAAAAAGATGTTGGGTTCTTAGGGGTAGAATTTGAAATCCCTCGCTTTGGCGTTATTGAATCGATTAAACATGGTATTTCAGCTACTAACTATCTGATTGGTCATATCTGCAGCGCTTTCAAAAATATTTTTGCAGGACGTGAATTAAATAATTTGGGCGGGCCATTAATGGTTATTTCTCAGACAATTAAAGGGGCTGAAAAAGGATTTAAAATTTTCTTATTGTTGCTTGCATTCATTAGCATTAACTTAGCTATTTTAAATATTATTCCGCTGCCTATTATGGATGGCGGACAAGCATTATTTTATACGATTGAAGCAATCATACGTAAACCGCTTAATGAAAAAGTACGTGAATATATTCATTATGCTACGTGGATTTTACTGCTTATTTTGGTGGTGTATTTAAGTATTAAAGACGTGATTACGATTTTTGGCTTAAAGGGCTTGTTTAGTAAATTTTTTGGGAAAAATTAAGAATATAAAAAACATGGGTGCGTATTTTTGCGCACCCATGTTAATAATTATTTCGTTAGTTCGCTAACTTTAGCATCATTACGATTTCTTCTTCTCACTTTTTTCATTCTTTTAGAATGCCGCTTATCTTTTATGTACTTTTTAATAAATTCATCAAATTTCTTTTTACATTGCTTATCCAACTTACCTTCTTGCTCTTCATATGTTTGAGCTAGTTCCATAAATTGAGTACACGCCTCTTGGTTACTCTCTTTACATTCCACATAAACTTTAGTTAAAGCAGAAAATTTTTTACTCAGATCCCGGGTACTTATCCTATAAAATGCCCCAGTATTAAGCGCAGTAGAAAACCGATCACTAATAGCTAAAAAGCGCTCTTTTTCTGCTTGTCCCCCAACCGCTATACATGGGATTAACAATAATAATAACAACAGTCTTTTCATAAAAACCCTAACTATCTAAATGTGTCCTATTTCTTAATTCAGCTAAATATTCTATCCAATTAAACGATTGATCATCATCTAATTCCAGATCAAAAGTATTGAAATCAACTTCATTTTTTCGTTCTCTATGATAAATACTTTTAATTAACTGAGAAAATCTTTCGCTAATTGATTCTAAATTAGATTCTGTACCAAGCGCTACATACGGTAGTAGCATTGATAATAACATTAGTTTTTTCATAAACATCCTTATAAGGTAGAATTCTATTAATGGATGGCCATCCGTCTACGTTAAAACTTCGCCGAGACAAGCGCCTTGTCCGCCTTAGCCTTGGCGGCGGCGGATCGCCATGACAATATGCACATGGATTGTCATTCCGAGTGAAACGTGGGAATCCATTAATAAATAAAAAAGTCATTACATAAAAAAAGGCGAGTAAAAACTCGCCTCAAACTTCTTACCAAAAGAGCTCATTCGTTACGCTGCAGATGCAGCTGCTTTCTTTTCTGTATTAACTTGTGCTTGATGTGGATGCTCAGCTCCAGGGTAAATTTTTAATTTTTTAATAATAACGCGGCTTAACTTTGATTTAGGTAACATACGACGAACAGCCAACTCAATAATCTGTGTTGGATCTTTTGCCATCATCTCTTTTGCCGTCATTGTTTTATAGCCACCAATCCATCCTGAATAACGATCATAAATTTTCATTTCCATTTTATCACCACTTAATACAACCTTAGCCGCATTAGTAACAATAATATAATCACCGGTATCAGTATGTGGAGTGTAATTTGGCTTATGTTTACCACGTAACATATCAGCAATTTGGGTAGCTAATCTACCTAAAATTTTACCTTCAGCATCTAACTCAACCCAACGTGGGTTTCTATCTTCTTTTCTTACATAGAAGGTTCGATTCATATCCATTAAATATCCTTAAATCACTTAAAAAGACTTTTGAGTGCTAAAAAACAAACAGGGTAATACTAAGAGTAAAGAAAAACAGGTAAGAGGTCAATATTGGTAATTCTGTAAAAAACGCATCTTCTTAACGACAAATTTATTTTTATTTCAAATATACAATATTTATGGTAAAATGTAAATAAGAATTAATAATTGAGCGGAGAAAGTATGCATTTAAAAAAAATTAGCACTTATTTTATTAGGTTATTATTTTTATTGTTAATAAATAATAATCTAATAGCAATGGAAAGCCCTACTTCAATAAATACATTGCCTTATTATAAAAAAGAGCATTTAGAAGAATTAAAGAACAACAATATTCAACATCATACACCATGCGTTATTATTCTAGATGTCAAATTTGATGAAACACCCGAGCAATATAATATAGGGAACTTAACCTCAACCCTCGCTGATGCAATTACATTAAAAATACCAACCATCGTTAGTTCATCAGTTCTTCATAATTTAATCGTAAGAAAACAACAAAAAGTTGATTCTAAACATCCTGAAAATATAGATTTAATAAATAAAGCCAATAATTTAACAGAAGACGAATGGTTTTTATTTACCACCAGGTTAAGCAATTTTTTTATTCTTATTCCTAAATGGTATTTTGATATTTATGGAGATAATAAAGAGTTAGGTTTTGACCTATATAATCTTATTGGTGAGCCCACCGCATTACCTTCATCAAAAAACCTTGATTTTACCAGCCTTATTTCTATAACTGATCTGCCTATTGATACAAACCAAACTGTTATTCTTGAAGCATTTAACGATATCTTTATAAAAAAACAAAAAAAAACTGAAACTTATGTTCCAGAGAAAACACCATTCTGGGATTTTTTTGTTATTGGTCATGGAGATACCGATACAGCAATTGCTGGCGTTAAACCATTTATTTTTCGTAAAATTTTAAAATTTTTTAATGATTATATTGTAACTAACGTGGCTTACGTCACCTCATGTAACGCGGCTGGTAAAAACTTAAAACTTATACAATTTGCTAACACAGGTGCCGCGCAATTATTAAATTATATCTTAATTATAGGCGCCACAACTGATGCACCTGTATACGGACATATAGATTTAATAAGCTTTTTTGATGGTGCTGCTTCTTTAGAAGATAAAAGCAATAGCTTAGACAGATTGCTCACCAAAGTTCTGCCTGAAACAGAAATGGAATTGTCTCAATTTATTTCAAATATTCCGCAAATATGGTTACCAGGAGGGTTAGGGTTTCAAACATATAATATTCATAATCGCATTGAGAACATTGGTTTAGTGAAAAATCTGGTACATGAAATTGAACATAAACCATTTGAAATTAATAAAAAACTTGCTGTTCTTATTTATCCATCAAAAATTAACGTACCAATGGAAGTTAATGTAGCAAGCACGCCCGTGCATTCTGAGGAAAAACGCGAATGGATATCATTATCGGTATCGTTTGGCGGACAGATTTTTGAAAAATATCCTACTTTCATATCAATGTTGCCGGGGGATGCCATACATTTCTTTAAACATATAACGGTGGTAACACCTTCATTTGAACGTATGGGGCTCTTAACATTTATGAGAGATTCATTTTTAAATATTTCTGGTAGAGAAACAAAGAAAACAACCCTTATTGACACATTACATGGCAATAACGATTTTGAAGATATTTTAATGGCAGAAAGAAGAAAAAGGGTCAAAAGGGTCGGAAAAACAGCAATAAAAGAACCGCTTCATGAACTCGTAAATTTACCAAGCGATTTAGAATTAAAAAAAGTTATTATTGAGTCAAGCGGGAAATTGCTTTATAATCCATCTGCCGAAACCGAACAGCAACAATTCTTATTTCATATTTATATTGCATTTGAATTTCAGGGAAATGCTTGGGAATTCACAGCAACTCAAGACACCATTAAAAATGAACCTATAGGCTGGAATTTTAAAAAAATAGATGTATTGCAACATCAACAATATTATAACAAATTACAAAAAAAACTTGATTATCAAATCCGTGAACGAGAAATCATACCTGTACCGACATTATTTAAGAAATTTGATTGGAATAAGTTTATTATCGTTGAGGCACTTAAATTAATACGCTCTACAGAAGAATTT
Source organism: Candidatus Babeliales bacterium (assembly GCA_963722075.1). Taxonomy (GTDB): domain Bacteria; phylum Babelota; class Babeliae; order Babelales; family JANWKD01; genus CAVRJM01. The sequence goes on from CAVRJM010000001.1 coordinate 674,709, forward strand.
AATAAGATTTCAAAACAACCCAAAATATACCCCGCATTAAATAGTTTTTTAAGAATCGTACGTGATCCTTCTCAAACATTCTATGCACAACTTTTTTCACCAAACATTGGTATCTTTGATGTTAATGAAGAAGTTAATAATTATCATTTATTTTCAACAAAAAAACAAAAACCAACAACAATTTTTAATATTATTACCTGGTTAAGTTATTGGATCCAAATGCAACGTGAAGATTTTAAAAAACAGATTTTTTTCAGTAATCAATTACCATTGTATAATGATCTTTCTTCAACATTAGAACTCAATAGATTACTTTCTGGTAGAATTAATATCCCCACAAAGGATACTTATCTTTTAGAAGAACTATTAAATCCAGAAATTGGCAAGCCAATTATACTGGCACCTTTTATTGTTGAAATAACCCATTATCATGACACTATTTCATTTAATTTAGAATTTATTTTTAAAGAGCTTGGTTGGCAACTATCTACAAGCGTTTATAAAAAAGATAAAAGAGGATTGCCAGCTTATTATCCATGGGTTGTCAAACAAATCTCCGCTGAAGATGTTGCTCATAAATTTAATAGATACAAGCAACAAATCCTTGTTTATAAATTTCAAAGATATAAGCAGCAAATCGAAGAACCTCAAGAAAAAAAACCACAAAAATCGCTAAAGGACATTATTCTTAAAAAGTTAAAAGAATATAAGGAAAGTAGTAAAAGTGAATAAATAATTTGCGTCATCGCCTCATTTTTATTACACTTAGATAATAATTATTTTTAACATATTTTAAGGTCGAAAACGCATTTAAATATCAAATTCAAAAGGTTTGATTAGAATAAGATTAATTTTGTAGCTGGATTGCTTAAGCAAGCCATGTCCGCCAAAGCCCCATCGGGCAAAGGCTGGATCGCAATGACGTTCTTTAAAATTCTTGGGTCAGTCGTCATTTCGAGCGTATCCGCCGTCGCCAAGAGCTATATCGGAGATGAGTGCGGGATCCAGGCTTAATTGTTTATCATTTAATGCGTTTATCACTGGATTTTAAGGTTTTCTATGCAAGATTCATGGATCGTGTTGTTACCCCCGTTGGTAGTCCTTTGTTTGGCATTTATAACGAAAAGAATAATCCTTTCTCTTTTTGTAGGTATTGTTTTAGCCTCGGCCATAAAGGCAGATTTTATTATACTTCCAACCATAGCGGTAATTAAAAATGCATTCATGAACCAGCTCATCAACTGGGATAATATTTATATTTTTTCATTTTTAATTGCTATCGGAATAATTATATCGTTAGTAACGTTAATTGGCGGGACACAGGCATATGCCCGGCTCATTAAAAAAAAGATTAAAACGGCTCGCGGTGCTGAATCGGCAAGCATTGTACTATCGCTACTCTTATTATTTGATGACTTTTTTAGCAGTATCACGGTAGGCTCTATTATGCGGCCATTAACCGAGCATTTCTCGATACCGCGCGCTAAATTGGCTTTCTTAATTGATTCTATGGCGGCCCCATTAGTGGTAATAATGCCTATATCAAGTTGGATTGCTACCATGACTATGCAACTGGCTAAAGGCGGCGTTTCAGCAACAATGCAACCAGGTACCCTTATCATGAGCGAGCCATATTCGTTATACTTAAAAATAATCCCCTTTATTTTTTACTCCTTTATTTTGATAGCCTCAGTCATTTTTATTGTCCAATTTCGTATTTCATATGGACCTATGAAAAAGCATGAATTAGAATGCTATAAAGAGAATATCTCGAATGCCCCGATAAATTTGGCAGTAACAAAAAAGGGCAGTATTCTTGATTTCCTCATTCCAATGGGATTACTACTAGGCACTATTTTTGTTGCTATCTTATATGCAGGTAATTATCATCTTTTTGGAGGTAATAATTCATTTGTAATGGCTTTACAGCAAACTAATATCTTTTTAGCGCTTTTTATGGGAAGCACCATTTCGCTAATTATTTCTTTGGTCTTCTTTTTAGTAACACAGAAAGTTTCAATTAATAAAATACCCCTGTTGGTGAAGGAAGGCTTTTTATTAATGTATTCTTCCGTTACTATTCTCTTTTTTTCATGGGCTTTTAGTAATCTTCTTTTGGTAGATTTGCATAGTGGGGATTATTTGGCACAACTATTAAGTGGAAATATACCGCTCTTTTTACTACCTGCCCTCTTTTTTATAGTTTCTGCTGTTACTTCAATTGGCATTGGATCATCCTGGGGTACTATTGCTATTATGGTTCCGCTGGCTATTCCATTACTGGTACATCTTATGAATATTCAAGTACCCGCCATGCCTCTTGATGTTCCCTTACTTTTTCCTACTCTTGGCGCCATATTTGCCGGAGCCGTAGCAGGAGACCATATTTCTCCGCTTTCAAGCACCACCGTAATGTCGGCTATGAGTAGCGGAACACCGTTGGCGCATCATGTACAAACGCAAATTCCCTATGCGCTTCCATCAATTATTTCATCTATTATCGCCTATATTATTGCAGGTCTCTTAGTGCAGAAATCAATTGTCCTCAGTGCTATTCTTTCTTTAACCGTGGGGATAATCATTTGTTTTATTTTTCTATTAGTGCTTAATAATTGGTACAAAAAAAGAATCTAATAATTTTTGTACTCTAGTAGCATTTTGTGTATAATTATCGTTATTGTTGCTATTAAAAGTAAATAACAGTATTCATTACTCAAAGGATTATATGAAAAAAATAGCTCTATTTATTATGCTTGCCTCCCTAATGACTCTCAATATGCACGCGGAAACTCCTTATACGCCCTACCAGGTATCTACTACCTCAACACCCATAATTCCTGACCATGCATTACCAAGCAGTAGCTTGCGCGTAATTGGCTTAGTAGCAGCAGGTGGTGGTATCCTTTGTGTATGTACCGCAGTTTTGAAAAATCTTTTTGATAAAGTGTTTGAAGAGAATATAGGCGCAAATGAAGCTACTTTAAAACAGAAACTTATTACTGCAGTACGCTATACCCTTGGATGCTCAGCTGCTGTAGCAGGAATTATAGTAGGATTGGTTACCATAGCTAATGCGGATACACCAAACTTCTTACTAGTAAATAAAGCTCCTACCATAGCTCCATCAGTAACAACTAACTAAAATAATAATTTGCTTCAATAGTATGTAGGCCAAAGAAAATTCTTTGGCCTTTTTTTCTTGAACTCTGCACCTTTTTAGATTAATGTATAAACAATTAATATCATCAATAAAAAAGAGCTGTCAATGAAAAAAACTATTTTATTATTTCTGTTATTATCCATTTTAATCCCTAGCCATTTATTCTCAGTTAGCCCGATTTCAAACAATTCGCTCATGTATGATGCACGTTGTGTGATATCAACAACAATAAGTACCTCTCTTGGTATTTTAGGAATATGGATCATCAAAAAAAGTATCGATAAGATGCTTGATACGTGCTATGAAAATGAATCAATACCCATGAAAGAAAAGCTCGTAGCGTTGAGCGCTGAATCGTTTGCAACATTCATAGGATTACTCTGTAGCGTAGGCGGTAGTTTATTAGTAGTTATGGATTCCTACAAAGTTAAATGTAAAGGCACCAATTACTAACCTTATTTTCTTCTTCGTGCATCTAGTATTGATTTTTCAATATCGTTCGGTTCTTTAGGCAACTGTTCGCTTAAACAAATAGCGCCATCTGGAACAATCCAATAATCATCTTCAATACGAACACCTATTGATTCTTCAGGAATATAAATGCCGGGTTCGATGGTAATAACATCGCCTTCTTCAAGCGGTTGCGCATAATCACCAACATCATGCACTTCTAATCCTAGGAAATGCCCAATACCATGCAAGAAGTAATGTCCATAATGACGGTCTTCAAGATATTTTTTTGCTAAATGATTTAATGATTTATCGGGATAATTTTTATTAGAAAGCCACATACCGGGTTTAGCAAGCGATGCTATATATGTTTGTGTTTCCAAGACCAAGGAATATATTTCTCTTTGGCGCGCTGAAAAAGTTCCTGAAACCGGATAGGTTCTAGTTAGATCAGCACAATAATGATTGTAACGAGCACCAATATCTATTACTACCAGATCACCTGAACTTATGATTGCTTCATTTTTTATATAATGCAAGATCGTACCATTTTTACCCGTTGCAACAATGCTAGTAAATGCAGCACTCGAGCCTGATGCAATGAAGGTATATTCTATTGCTGCTTGTACTTCACATTCCTTTTTACCCGGTTGAAACACTGAAAGCGCTGATTCATAAGCATCGACTGTAATTTCAATTGCTTTATATAAATATTCTATTTCTCGTTTACTTTTTTTTCTACGCATCTGAGCAACTACCAATGAAATATCAATAAGAATCTCATTAAACCATGGATTTTGTTGGGCAATACGTTGTAATACAAAGCGTTGTTCCATATAATCTGCGCCGTTGGTTGGATTCAACGTAAAAATTGTATACCCTTCAGCTGCCCATTTTTCTAGTAACTGCAACAAATTCTCATATTCTCGATGAGTAAAAAACGGATTACATTGGTAACCAGTACACTGATTGCCCAAATATTCAATTGAAGATAGCTGTAGTTCCTGTGCTTTTTGTTTATCTGGCGCAATAGCATCAGCTACCCATTTTTCGCGTTCTTTACCAAAATTAGGAACAAATAAGGTAGAAGAACCTTCTTCAACATCAATACTTACTACCGCAGCCGGCTCTTCAACACCCGTAAAGTAATAAAAGGAAGCATCTTGCCTAAATGGCCAGCCATCGCGCTCAAAATTGGCAAACAAAAGAACTTTCGCCTTTTTAATATGCTTATATTGTTGTTGTATTAGCGTAATTAATTTCTGACGCCGCTCTGCAAAGAGAAAAAAATCAATTTTTTTATATACCATAAAAAGCCCTCATGTAATAGTAGATGTTACTAATTATCGCATGAGGGCTTTTTTTTGCAAAGTACGTTATTTGTTTTTTAATATTTTTATTTATCGGTTAAGGCATCTTGTGATCTACGTAAAGCATCATATTTCTCAAACAATTCCACAAATGCCTTAGCGTTGAATAACTGAGCATACGTTCGCGGCGTGAATATTGAACCTTCCTCCCCTTGAAAAAATAAATCCGGATTTGCCCCATGTTGCAATAATAAAAAAGCCTCATGAGCTATATTACTCATGAGGCTTTTTTAATTTCTTAGCGTATCTTAATTATTCTTATATTCATTGAACAATTCTACAAATGCTTGTTTATCTGCATCATGTTCGGCAAACTTCAGTGGCGTAGTAATTATTTCGTCACCACCATCTTCTGTTTCATATGCTTGATCCATATTAGCTCCTGCTTTAATTAAAAATCGGGCTAATTCTTCATCATCAGTAACAATAGCAAATGCTAGGAATGGCATCCTAATATCTTTGTAATCGCCAATAACCAATGAGTTAGCACTTAATCCTGCATTTACAAGCTGTATAATAACATTAGAATAAACCTCGGCACCCCGCATACCATGAGTTGGCATATACCCTGGTATATAAAATTTAATATGTAAATTATTATCACAATCATTAGTATCAAACGCTCCATTATTCAAAAGATGTAAGGCACTATTAACGTTTGAACTACTAAGCGCTTTTGATAATAAAGTCTCCGTTTCTGAATATTTATTAAAACATAATGCCTGGTTAACATTTAGTCCGTTTTCTAAAAATAACTCCAGGGATTCTTGCCATGCTTCATTGAACGTTTTAAGCTGTTCATCTCCTAACTTGCCTCTAGATGCAGGTTTTTCATTCATCAATGTTAAAAGCTTTTTAACTAGGCATTTAAATTCGGGTAACAATTCAGGCTTCTTGTTAGCAGCATTAGCATTTGTTTTTAATTCTTTCTTCAAATCTGATATCAATTCTAATACCATTCCATTTTTCATTGCAGCTAATAAATATTTCAATAAAGCGCCCATAGTAGATTCATCAACAACAAGTCGATAATGCGCCCTGCTTGATAGTGCAAAATTATGTAAAGCAATCATGGAATCAGCTAATTTACCTCCTTTAGCAACTCCCAATAAAATCTCATACACTATTTCAGCGGGTAATACATCATTTCCTATCGGCTGTTCATTTTCTATCGAATCTAATAGAATAGTGCTTTTATTGCATAGTGGATTTGGCTTTTTGATCATTTTTACATAAGAGATTGATTCCGGTACAGCATTGCCAATAAGCTGCCTTTCTTCTTTATTAACCTTTTTGGCTAAAGCTGTTCCTACAACACCCAATTGCAATGCATTGGTTACTTGTGAGCCTTGCGGATGGTGTAACACATCGGTTTTAGAATCATTTGCTTGCGTTCGTCTCTGCCTCTGAACAATAACAGGAACTTCGTCCTCACTTCTTGTACTTTCAGAAATTCCACTTACAATTTTGTTCCATAACCACATTGGAGAAGTATGGTGCATTATATTGATAGCAAATAATGTAATTAAAATAAAAATACGTTTATTCATGTTTTTTCCTTTAATAATAATAACTTAAAAATTATTTAATTTGTTGGAATATTGGTCAAATAGTGCTATAAATTCTTGCGCCTCATTTTGTTGAGCATATTTATAGGGTGTAACAAGTTTCAGCTCACGATCCCTATATTGAAGATGAGGATCAGCGCCATTTTTCAATAGAAATTCTGCTAAGTCTAGTAATTCGTACTCTACCGCATAACTCAGAAATGGGACACCTCCCCATTGAGTTTCATTCATTATGAGATTTCCATTGGCCGTTAATCCTTTTTCAATTAATACTTTAAGTTGAGTCGCTGTAGCTGTAGGATTACTATACCGAGTATCTATTCTACAAGCATAATTAACCCCAGAATTTTTTCCATCTGCACCTTGCTCAAGAAGCTTTACTGCTAAATTCTGACAATCTAAATACAATGCTTTTGCTAGCAATGTCATTTTAATCATCTTCTCGTTTTCCCGCCGCATAGTCTCGACGTCTGTTAACCCCTGTTCATACAATACATAATTTTTATTAAGGCCTTGCTCTATTAACTTTAGAGCTAATTCTTGAAATTCCTGAATACCTTTCTTGTTGCTTTTTCTCACTCCACTTAACTTAATTAAGATTTCTAAATCTTTGAATATAGGTACTAACCTATGCTTATGTGCCAATACATTTTCTGCCTCCTGAGCAGCTTGATGGTTTGATATAGAGGATAGTAATTTTTTTCGTATAGCCGCTCTGGTATGTTCATCCTTAATAAGATTTTTATTTTGAGCACAGGTACACGCAAGATTATTTAATGCTTCTAAGATTTTTACCAAATTTTCGCCCGTTTTTATTTGCGGCTCTATTACATGCAACATTACCTTCGTTAATAGTTCCGGCGGTAATTCCATAAGAAAACACTTATTATTGATAGGTTTAGGACTGAAATAATCAACCATTTTTTGCCACATAGGATAGCTATACTGCATTCCACTCATAGCTATAGTAATAAATAAGATAAAAATACGTTTATTCATATGAGACCCCCTTTTTAAAATATTAATAACTGTAATTATATATTACTATTATAATACAATTGTTTTCACATAGGGTCAACAGGGGGGAAGGCCATTTTCTCTGGAAACAGCTATAAAACAGTATATTTTCATTATTTTATGAGTTAAAGTGTGCTTTTTTGCATATCAGAAGATTTAGAGCCTATCTGAAAACTCGGGGCTGTTGAAAAAATAAATAAAAAAAATAAACCCCGAATTACGCAGGATAAAGATTCAATTCGGTGGGTTGTTGAAAGAACATTTTCTTGGATAAATCGATTCAGACGTGTTTCCATTCGTTATGATAAGCTATCTAAAAACTTTCTTGGATTAGTTCAATTTGCTTGTCTAATCATTGTTTTTAGAAAAATTTAGTTTTCAGACAGGTTCTTATTGAATAGTTCCACAAAAGCTTGCTTATCTGGATCATCTACCGCTTGCTTTTGCGCAAATTCCCTCGGTGTCATAGTTATTCGCTCGCCACCTGACTCTGCAGTATATTCTTCATCAATAGTAGCTCCTTTTTCAATTAAAAAACGGGCTAAGTCAAGGTGATTTGTAGCAATAGCAAATACCAAAAATGGGTCATTAAACCCTTTATAAAAACCGTAAGGACCGGTCACACATGAATTTGGACTTAAGCCCGCATTTACAAGCTGTTTAATAGCATCGGCATAAAATTCGCTCCGATACATATCATCTCCTAAATTATATCCTGGAACAAAAAAGATATGATGACACTGCAAATCATTTTTACCGTTCACACCCTTATTTAACAAATATATTACGCTATCAATGTTTGAACAAATAAGTGTTTTTGATAAAAAAGTTTCTGCTTTTTCGTTTTCATAAGATATAACATGATTAATGTCTAAACCATTTTGTAATAATAATTTTAGTGATTGTTGCCATGAGTTATTCAAACCTCTAAGCTTCTTTTCTTGGCTACCATTATCTCTAGGTCTTTCCTCAATAAATATTAAAAGCTTTTTAATTAAAAACTGAAACTCCGGTAATAACGTCGTCGTTGCTTTTGATTTTTGGTCGCGCATTGTTTTTTGTAAATCAGGTAGTGTGTTATTTTGTAAAGAAGCCAATAGTTGTTTTAATAAATTGCTCATTGTGCATACATCAATAACACATCGATAATGAGCTCTACAGGAACGTGCAAAATTGGTTAAAGAAGTCATAGAATCAAATAACTTATTGCCTGTAGCAGTTTGTAATAAAATCATCATAACTATTTCAGAAGGAAATATACCATCTCCTATGCACTGCTCTTTTTCGTGTTGATCTAATATGATTTTACTTTTACCGGACAATGTGTTGTTCGCTAAAGTCACCCCTAAAACAATCATATTTTCCGAATTATTTAGGCGTAGAGCTGGATTTACTTGTGGATCCCATCGCCACCGATGTGGTAACGAAAATTCTTTTTGTGGCTTGAAGGTAAGGAGTTTTTCGAATTTCTCCCGTAAAAACTTAGGAGTTTCCCATAACCACATTGAAGCACTATACTGGAATGAACCAGTAGTGATTGCAACAAATAAAATAAATATATACTTATTCACCATTTTTCCCTATTTAATTACCATAATAAAATATGATGCGTACTATATTGAAGCTTATAAATCACTCTTCATTAATCTTATAATGATCAAACAAATCAATAAAAGCTTGTTTAGCAGGATCATTTTCAACTTCATTTTGAGCAAATTGCCTCGGCGTCATATTTTCTATGACTCGTGCATCCTCAGCAGTATATTTTTGATCAATATTAGCCCCGTTTTCAATTAAAAAACGCGCTAAGCTTAAGCTATCTATCGCTATAGCAAATGCAAGAAATGGTTCTTTAAGATTTTTTTGGATACCAAAACCCCCTGTCACTAATGCATTCGGGCTTAATCCGGCATTTACTAACTTCTTAATAGCATCTTCATAAAATTCACCTCGATTGCCCGCAAGACCATTTCCTGGCTGATATCCTGGAACATAAAATGTATAATAATCCTGCAAATCAACTTTATGATTTAATAGAAGTAAGGCTCCTTCAACATTTGATAGAAGAAGCGCTTTTGATAATAAAGTTTGCGCTTCATTACGTTCGTCGTAATATAAAACGTGATTAATACTTAATCCATTCGGTAAGAGTAATTCTAATGACTCTTGCCATGATTTATTCAAAATTCTAAGATTCTTTTCTTCGCTACCTATCTTACCTTTATTTTCAGGTCTTCCATTTATAAGTGTTAAAAGCTTTTCAATTAAAAATTTAAATTCAGGTAATAATGGCGGTTTTTCATTAACAACTATTTTTTCTTTTAAATCAACTAACGCACATTCTTTCATAGAACCTAATAAACGCTTTAATAGATGACTCATCGTGCTTTCATCAATAATAAATCGATAATAGGCCCTACCAGCTCGTGCTAAACTGGTTAAAGAACTCATAGAATCAAATAATTCATTGCCCTTAGCAGCCTGAAGTAAAATCATCATAACTATTTCCGCGGGGATTACATCATTTCCTACTGGCTGCTCATTTTCTTTAATAGCTAATTGAATACTGCTTCTATTACACAGCAAATTAAATTTTGCATCAGAATTTGGTGCTTGTTCATAATTAGAATCTAATTCTTGTTTAGTTTTTTCTTCACGCAGTTTCTTAGCTGAAGCTACCCCCAAAGCAACCATATTTTCCGGATTATTTAATTGTAGAGTTGGATTTACTTGTGAATCCCATCGCCACCTATGTAGTATTTGAACTTCGTTATCTACTTCACGACTGGTAAATAATTTTTCGAATTTCTCCCGTAAAAACTTGGGTGTTTCCCATAACGAAATTGGAGAAGTATGCTGTATTGCATTGATAGCAAAAAATATGCTTAAAATAAAAATAATTCTATTCATGTGCTTTTCTCTTTAAAATATTAATAACTGTAATTAATCTATTGAGGATAATAATACCATATTTTCAAATAAGTTCAAAAGGCGGGGCTTTTTGGTCCCAAAAATAGTTGAAAATAGTAAATTTAGCTATTTTATAAGTTTCTGTACTAATTTATTTATTTTACCGGCACCCTGCAAAAGCACCAAATCATCAGGCACAATATGGGCATCGAGCTCTTTTTTTATATGATAAAATTCATTGTCAAAGGGAACATATTCAACGCTAAAAGAAGGCTGTAGTTTCTTTAATTCTTGCACAAAACGCTGTGCCGTAATAGTAGGTATGGGTTGTTCGCTGGCCGCATAGATATCAGTTACGATCAAATTATCGATTGGAAGCTCTCTAAATGTTTCTAAAAATAACTGCCATAATTTATCAGTACGTGTATAGCGATGCGGTTCAAATATGAGCGTTAGTTTATTTTTTTTACGTTTTGCTGCTACCATAACTGTGTTCTTAATTTCTTCCGGATGATGCCCATAATCATCAAACAACTCAGCACCTTTATATAAACCATTATAGCTAAAGCGCCGCTCAACGCCTTTAAAGGTAGTAAGCCCTTCTTGAATTTGCGCAAATGGAATTTTTAATTCACGTGCTACGGCAATTGCAGCCAGTGCATTAAGTACATTATGGCGCCCGGGCATATTAATTTTGATAACTCCCAATTGCTCCTGCTTATAATACACCGTAAAAATAGAATGATCAGGATATAATGCTACATCATCAGCATAAATATCTGCCCATGATTCTAAACCATATTTAATGGTTTTTATATGCGGCAGGGGCAATAACGAACGCACCTGTTCATTATCGATGCATACGATTGCAGTACCATAAAAAGGTAGATTTTCTAAAAATTGTTTAAAAGTATTTTTAATATCCTCAATATCGTGATATGTATCTAGATGTTCTAAATTAATATTAGTAACAATGGCGATTGTAGCTTGCAAATGAGTTAATGATCGATCACTTTCATCAGCTTCTGCTACTAAAAAATCCCCTGCACCATACTGTGCATTGGTAGAGATTGTTTTAAGCCGCCCACCTATTATTACCGTAGGATCTTTTTTAGCTTCAATCAATATATGAGAAATGAATGAAGTAGTTGTGGTTTTGCCATGGCTTCCGGCAATAGCAATGCTGTATTTCGTGCGCATTAATTCTGCTAGCATTAAGGCGCGTGAAATAGTTGGTATATTGCGCTGCTGCGCAGCAATAATTTCAGCATTAGTTGCTTGAATGGCAGAAGAATATACTAATATATCAATAGCTGCTGATTTGCAATACACACTATTATTACCCTCAACAATAGTGCATCCTAATTTTTCTAACTCCTTAACACTTTGCTGATCAATATCTGCATCACACCCCGAAATGGTATATCCTTGATAGCGTAATATTTTTGCAATACCACTCATGCCAATACCACCAATGCCCACAAAATGAATATGAATTTCTTTTCTATACATCAAAATTTCCTAAATTCTTGTTACTTATTATTGTATTAAAAATAGCAAAAAATTAGGATTAGAGAAAAAGTTAATCTAAGATTTATCTATAATTTCTTTATAGTGTTTAAAATTGTTATGCAGGGTATTCACATCCGATGCTTGCACCTTCCATGGGATAGGCACATTTAATGCTTTTGGTTTAAGACTTGCTTCTAGTTTCCACGCTTTATTATTATATTCAAATTCTATTGTCACCATTAATTCTTTTGGTAAAGCATGTATCGAAAGGATTACATTTTCTATTTCAAATTGATTTACATTTGAAGGTAATAATTTTTCTAAATCAGAAAACCTCAATTCGTTATTATAAAGACGATTCAACTCTAAAATATAGGAAAGATCATTAAGGCCAATCCCATTTTTTATAATAAAAATTTCTTTAGTTAAAACCGTGGTGCGATTAGTAATGAATTGCTTTAAAAATTGAATAATATTACTAAATAAAAATCCTGTTGGATCATCAATTGTTAATTCATGAAATATTCTTGCTTCTTTAATAATTGAAACAGTTGGTTTTTTAGGTAGCTTCAAATTGATCGTCTTATACATTAATTGATTCAAAACAAAAACTAAAATACTTTCTGTATCGGCATGCTTCTTTTCTAACTCTTTATATAGTTTATCTGATTCAACTGGATCAATGAAAAGAAATTCTGCTGCATCTAAAGCAACATTTTCTAATTTATTTAAAACAAACTGCGCCATATTAAAATAATAACCTGTTTTTAAAGAGAGTATTCCCTTTAATAAATAACTTTGTGACATATATATTTCTCTATAGGTTGCTGCCCATGAAGACACGTCTACCGCTGGAATACCCTTAGCAAGTAATCGTTCAGATATATGTTTTATTTTTAATTCCAAAGCATTATTCAGTAACTTATAAAATTCAAATTTGCTCTCATTACTTTTTAACAGCTCTAAAGAATTTATAAAGGTTGAAAGAAGCGGAAAATAATCTTTATTATCTTTTATAAAGATCCATTCTTTAGGTTTCAAATTTAAAATAGTGTCATAATTTATTAGTAAATATGGTTGAAATTTTTGTGCATAAAAATATTTTTTTGTTGGTGCTAATTCTTGCTGATAGTGTCTTTGAGATAATTTTTCTAATAACTGAGTAAATTGTTGTTTATGGGTGCTAACCTCTTTAGATTTAAAATACCACGCATATGGTTCTGCATTTAACGATTCTTTTGATACATTAAATTGCCAAGCACTATTTTTATATTTAAAACTTAGTCTTATTTTATATCCTAACTGCTTATTTCCTTTTGTTTTAATAATAACTTTTTTTAATTTTATCTGTTCGCTTTGTAATGCTTGTTCTAATTCGTGTGGTATTTCAATACTTTTTTGTATTCGTTGTTTTTCAATAATATTTCTAATATCATTGAAACCTTCTAAGTTATTTATAAGCACCTTTTTTTTACTAACTCTTCCGGCGATATTAAAAAATGCATCACGAATAAAATGTAAAACGCCACTTTCGGTTTTTTCAGTCGCTAGAGAACTTTTATGGACAATCACTTTTTGTAGTTGCTGTATGGTATTACCATGAACCATGGAAATAAATTGTGGATATAAATAGTTGTAGATTGGTTTAATTGATAGATCAGACCATTCAAATTTCTCTTCAGATAGTAAGGATAAATTTTGTGGATAAACGTGTAAAGGAACTGTGATTTGTAATGGGTACATAAGAATTGCCATCGCATCTTTTACAATTATTGGTTTTTTTGATAATTCATGGGTCCTTTTTTTAACTAATCCAATCGAGATTACGTAATTATTAAGAGCAACAGTTTGAAACCCAATCCCACCTGGTAACCACACTTGCGGTAAATTTGATATATATTCTGGTTCTTTAATTATTAAATCAGTTACCAATTTATTAAGCGAATCAGATTTATTGATAAGGTTTTTGGCATTGTTAAAATAATTACCTAAATAACCTGACAATCTCATCCTTTGTGTATACAGAAGCTTAGTTGGAGAATCATCAATGGATTCTACCACCAAAATATAATTAAATGACCGACTAATACCACTTTTTCTCCATTGCACTAAATCTAAATTATTCCCTCCAATACTACATGTTGATAAGTTAACAACATTAGTAATAATCATATCATTAAAAAATTGTAATAATTTATTTAACTGAGCTGGTAATAGCCCCGCGATTTCCAAAGCTCTCATATCAGCTGAACCATGCCCATTGATATAGATATCCCATATTGTTGAGGGGCTTTCTTTCTTTTGCTTAAAAAGTGATATAATTGAAGGTAATACATTGATACCTTGATAGCGATCTATTTGATCAATTACCATTTCTAAATTCTGTTCTGTTGTTAATGGCAGAATATACGTTATCTCTTCCAAAACAGCTCTATTAAAATTATGTAAAGGATAATTAGCGGGCACTAAAAAAAACATTGCTTGATCTGGGTTCAGTACATAAAGTTTCCAATCAGTACTTGTTAGGTTAACTGAAGATAAAAATTGATGCTCTTGTTCCCAAGATTGTTCATAGGGTTTTAACGAAGTAAGAGTTTCTTCGATAATTTCTTTTACCCCAGGATATGATTCCATTCCTGCTAAACTTTTTTTAATTTCTTCAATGGTCTTTAAAGCATCCTGATATAAAGCAAAGTTTTTAAAATAACTGCCAATAGATACTATTGTTTGCTTTCTTCTTAAAAAATTAAGCAAAATCGATTTACTTACTAAAATAGGAAATGAATTACTTTGTAACCCGGCAATAAAATTTGCCGTAATTGACCTTACTACAATATCTTTCTCAGATTCACTATTAAATTGATCAATAAGAATTAACAATGGCTCATGATGTTTTTCAGTTGTTTGCTTTATTTCAGATGTAGGTTTTTCCATACCAACTAGAGAAAAACTCGATACTATCAAAAAGCTAAAAATATAGAAAAATCTCATTACATTTCTTTCAATATTAAAATATGTTATTTCTAATATACATTAATATTGTATGATTTTTCTATATTTTTATCGTTCATGGTTGTACCGTATACGTTATGCAAGCAATTGGCTCAATTTAATAAGGCATTGTCGAAGCGTTTTTAGCTGATCAAAAAATGCTCCTTTTTGCTCATCAAGTAAAGGAACTACTTCTTTATCCATAGTAGTTTTTTGCGCTGCTACGGTATATGATTTTTCCGTTTTTAACGCTTCTTTGGCCCCTGCAATAGTAAATTTTTTTTCATACAATAACTCTTTAATTTTTGTAAAGGTTACTAAATGCCTCTCATCATAAAAACGCTGCCCGCCTTCCGAACGAGATGCTTTAATATTAAATTCCTTTTCCCAAAAGCGAATAACAAAAGACTCTACACTTAAATTATGCGCTAATTCGCCAATTCTAAACCGTTGTTTGGCAATTTTCATAATAACTCCTTTTGTAATTATGTACTCCTTAATAACGTAATTTCCTTCTAGCCCAAAAAGCAATTCTTTGCTATCTTGATTGAGTTATTTAAAAATATAAAAATCGAATAAAAGGTCATTTCATGAGTTTTAGAGAGCTGCTGGTTCCTTTATCCCTTGCATTAATTACTACCTGGGCATTTCAATATTTCTTTAATGCACGCAAACCCAATCCCGAACAACAAACTACCATAGAGTCAGGGCAACATTTTTCTGCCCCCACCACTACGCAAGTAGAAGTCCATAAACCGCTTAATCTTGAAGTGGATCTTTTTGATAAAACAGCAAAAAAACCAGTACTCACCAAGATTGAAACCCCTGAAGCGCATTATCTATTTTCAACGGAAGGCGCTTCATTAGAGCATATTGAATTCAAACGTAAATGGGGTGGAAAAGAAGGTTATTTAAGTACGGTATTTGCGCCATCGGTTATTGATCGGGAACGACGCTGCTTTTTAGTGGTATTTAATGAACCAACGCCCTTTTCCTTTGATTTACTAAACAAAAAAGAAGATGACGAGCATATATATGTAGAATATGGCGCTTCTTTTGAACAAGGAACAATCCGAAAAGAATTTGTTATTTTTAAAAAACAATATCGCATTGATCTTACTCTATCAATCGAACCGGTATCTAATAAATCATTGCAACCGCGCATTTTCTTCCCTTCCCCCTTTATCCCTGAACTTGGTAAAGATGATTGGATAAAAGGGATTGTTAATGAAGGAAATTCCGTTCATATATATGATAAAAATGATGAAACATTAAACGGCTATTGGTCAAAACCAACGCTTTTTGGTACTCAAGATCGCTATTTTATTCATGCATTGGTAAATGACAAGGATGATTTTACCCAACGTGGTTACTTTAAGATTGTTGATTTAGAACATATGTATTCTATAGTAGAAGGCCCTGAAATAACAGCGCCTACCAGCTGGCAACTTTCATTTTATTTTGGTCCTAAAGAGCAACATGCTATTAAAGAGGTTGATGAGCGGTTGATTGCCGTGCTCAATTATGGTTGGCTATCTGCCATTTCACGTCCGGTTTCTAAAATACTCTTAGATATATTGAATTACCTCTATGACTACGTACATAATTATGGCGTTGCCATTATTATCCTAACGATTTTAATGAAACTTATTATGGTACCCTTCACCTTTAATAGTGAACGCTCAATGAAAAAGCGCCTTGAGTTTCAAAAGAGGTTACAACATTTACAAGACAAATATAAAAATGATAAAGAAACACTGGCTGCTGCTCGTGCTGACCTTATACGGAAACATGGCATGCCCGGACTGGGGGGTTGTTTACCGCTGTTAATGCAAATTCCACTCTTTATTGCGTTAAGTTGGGTATTAGGAAATTCTATTGAACTCTACAAAGCACCTTTTTTATGGATTAATGATCTTTCTGCTGCCGATCCTTATTATATATTGCCAATCTTAGTAGGCATAAGCATGCTATTTCATAATCCAACCCAAACAATTGACCCAAAACAAAAAGTATCTGTATTTGCAATGGCACTTATTTTTGCCGCATTTACCGCAAATTTATCAGCAGGATTAGTACTGTATATTCTAACCAGCACGCTTCTTGGTATTTTACAAAGTACTATCGCTAGGCGTTTTTCATGATTGATAAACTACCTACCTTGGTACAATTAATTCGCCAGTTACAGCAAATGCCCTACCTTGCATCTAAAAATATTTATCGCGTTGCTGACTTTTTATTAGCGCTTGAACCGCAACGCGCACAGCAACTGTGTCAAGCTATTTTAGATGCAAAAAGCAATATCATTAAATGTGAACAGTGCTGCACGTGGAAAGAGAAAAATCAGCCTTGTATGTTTTGTGCTTCCCCTAAACGGGATGCCTCAATTATTTGTGTCGTGGAAACATGGCAAGAGTTAATGAGCATAGAAAAAACAGGCGGCTATCAAGGCATGTATCATGTACTTGGCGGCGCTATCAGCCCCTTGGACGGTATTGGCCCTGAGCAATTGAGTATCGATGTATTGATTAGCCGCATAACAGAAAATACCAAAGAAATTATCTTAGCTACCAATCAAACGCCCGAAGGTGAAGCTACTGCAGCGTATATTGCAAATCGGCTAAAAAGATTCTCAGTCTCAATCTCTTGCTTAGCGCGCGGTATCCCGGTGGGTTCATCACTAGAATTTATGGATAAATTAACAGTTTATAAGGCCTTATCAGAGCGGCGACCGTTTTAAACTAGCATCTCATCAAGAAAAATCATTTGCATATTATAAGGCAAAATTTAATAACTGGATTCTTTCGCTAATGCTCAGAATGACAAATGTACCTCTGAATGTCATCCTGAGGAACGAAGTGACGTGAGGATCCAGGCACATTTCATTATGACTTCTGAGATACTTGCGCAATCTTCCTACCCAAAATAACGTAAAAGCACACAGCAACAATAACATAGGTTATTAATTCAATTATATGAACGCGCAATAACCCTGCTCTCATGACGGCGTTTGATATAGCCATAGTCGCTCCTGGTTTGTTCATAATTATACTATTAATTAAATTAGAATCGGTTGCAGCTGCATAAGCAGTTTTATTAAGAAACAGTATGAGAAACAATCCAAAAATAATCCACAGTAACAAACCAATTGAAAAGAACACGAGTATTCGTACGCCTACGGGGAATCCCAAACAGATAAACCGTTCAATAAAGTTTTTATTATCACCTTGTTTATTAATAATAAAGCAATGATATATTCCCCAAACGGTAACCCCAACAATAATGCCAAAAAAGAGTGATTGAATTAATACTTCAGTATTAGTTACTGGCATAAATTGTATAAACCCAGGACCATTCATAAGCGAAAAAAGCTGCAATAAGGTGGTTGCTAATAAATATTTCATTTTTTCATATTCACTAATGGTTCCCGCTTTTAATTCTTGTACTAAGCCATCAATATTCCAAAAATACATACTAAGCCTCCACAATTATTTAGGATAGTTCTTACATTCAGCACATGCTTGGTCATTATACATATAACAACCATTGCAATACTTACAGCATTCAGAAGAGACCGCATGGCCTGATTGACAACATTCAGCACAATCAATAGTTTCATAAGGACATTCAGCAATAAGTGCGCCAGTAGAAACTGCTAAAAGAAAGAAATAAGATATCATTTTCATAATTCACCTCTCATTTTAAATAATATTATTTATATCAAATAATATATTTTTACCCAGCTGCTTCCCTGTTAAAAAACAATTTCCCTTATTATAGTTTACTAAATTTGATTTTCAGATTGCAACAAAATATATAATAATTAACTCATTTATCCCAAGGCATTCTTGATAAATAAGATAACTTGCAATTTAGATTAATAAAGGATTTTTATAGCTCACTACTCATTTATTTAAATTAATGCCATTTTTTTTAGCCCACTTACTAATCTCATTACTAATATCGTTATAGTTATTTTTTCGTGCATTATCATATGCTTTTTGTAATACAGTACCATCTGTAGTACCCGGATCAGCATAATCAAGGATTAATGTTACCAACCTCCTATTATTATTTTTAACGGCTAAACTTAAAGCAGAATCTCCCTCAGCATTTTCTTCGGTACTATCTGCTCCATACTCTAATAATAGTTCAGCTATCTTATATTTATTTTCATCAAAATAATAAACTACTTGTGCCGCAATAATCATTAATTTAGTAAATTCATTGTTGTCTTCTTGATTGGGATCAGCACCATAATGTAATAATAATTTTACTATCTGAGGATTCTCAGTAAAAAATAAATATGAATTACCAATTGAAGTACGTGCGGTAACATCAGCTCCATAATCAATCAATAATTTAATAATTTGATAGCCTCTATTGAGATTTATCGATAATGCGCGTAGTAAATCTGATTCATCTATTCGTGCGCCATGTTCTAATACCATTTGAATGAACGGAATATTTGCTTTTTCTATTGCATAATTTAATAGTGATTGTTCGCTTGAAAATGGTATATTTCTAATTTTTATCCTAGGCAATTTTAGTTTAACTAAATCTAGTCGATCATTAATTACTGCTCTTAGTAAATCGTTATAGTTCTGATATTCTAATTGAATATAGAATAATATATTTATAAATTCTTTCGGTGCATTTTTTTCAAACAGTAATGCACTAAGTGTACCCAATTCTTTTAAGGTAACTTCTTTACCACGCATTATTCTCTTAAAAACAGATTTTGCTATTTTACCTTGGACATATTCCCATTTTAATAATAAATCAAAAGACCGTGAGGACTTGCTGGTAGCTCGTAAAAGCGTAAGCTCCTTAATAAACGTTTTAATTTGATCGATTGTTTCAATTTTTTTTGGCATTAATCCTTTTATAATCTGTAATAATATAATTTCATGCATTGCACTTAATTCGGGTGATTCTTTTTGACCAACTTCAGCTATCGGTGCCTCCATACTATTTAAACAAGAGATTCCGAGAATAATACCCAATAAATAGCATTTTTTATCCATAAAAATCCCTTTTTTAAAACAATCTTTCCTAATTATATATCTTATAACAATTAATTTTCAAAATGCAATATTTTTATTATAATAAAAATATGTTATTTTCAGCATTATTGACAAATATGATAATAGAAAGTTATACTAAATTATGAATTTAAGCCGTTAAATTCAAACTACAGGAGTATATTATGAAACGTTTAGTACCTATATTATTTATTTTTATCTCGTTATTTCCTCTATCTTCTATAGATGCTCGAGGTTTTGGCAGCAGTTTTGGGGGTAGTTTTTTAGGCGGTTTTAGCGGAAGCCTTATTGGTAATGCTATGAGCCAACCACGTCAACAACCCCGTGAATGTTATCAACAGCCCGTTTATTATCAACAACCAGTGCAAACTCGCGTTATTGAACGTCCCATATATATAGAAAGCCCATCAAGAAAACGCAAACGAGGATATGAGGAAGAAGATTCTTATATTGCAAAAAAACGTCGTACTCAATCTCAAGAAGAAGATCTTATACGCGAACAACGATTGCTAGAAATTCAAGAACGCAATAAAGCTATCGCACCAAAAATTGAACTAGAGAAACAAATACAAGAATTGGAAATTCAAAAAAAAGAATTAGAGTTACAACGTGCACAAGCAGAACTTGAAAAAACTAAAGCCGAAAATGAACGCTTACGAATTGAACTAAAACAAAAGTCATAAGATTTAAATCTTTTTGACAATCCCCCTTTTTGTGCAGTAATGTAATCAGGAGCAAATGCAGAAAATAATAAGTAGCTGAGCCAAAAAGTTAAAATGATATTACTTTTAGCCTGGATCAGCCTTCGCTCTTGGTAGAGCTACGGCGGACGCGGTCCCCACGCCATGTCCGACATAGCCCTCGGGCGACGGCGAATGCGCTCGGGACGACAATATTTCAAATTAAGTCAACGTCGTTGCGAGCTTGTCGAAGCAATCCAGTATTTAAACTTTTGAATTCAATACTTTAAATGCATTTACCCGGTAATTAACAAAAAATTATTGCAAACAACAAATGTCATTCCGAACGAAGTGTGGAAATCCATTAATATGAATTCTCATTTTATTGCTGGATCCTCACGTCGCTTTGCTCCTCAGGATGACAAGGTCAAGAGGGAGATTTTTTTGAGCATTTATTTTCTTATCGTTCTATTATTTTTATCCCCCTTTACTATCTATTCCCGTACTTATCATGATCAGCGCTGGGATTGGAGCACCATTGATCTTTCCCCAATTATTTTCCCTCGCAATTTTATTATCGGAACCGCTGCTTCTGCAATGCAAACTGAAGGAATCGTGACGGTGAATAACCAAAACACCATTAATAGCTGGACGGTTTGGGAATCACAACATATCTTTAAAGACGGTATTTTACAACCTCGTTTTGAAGCAAAACGCCGCGTCGGTGCCGCTTGTGATCATTGGAATTTATATGGAGTTGATTTTCAACTTGCTGCTGAAATTGGGATAAAAGCACACCGATTCTCTCTTGAATGGAGTAAAATAGAGCCACAAAAAGGAGTTTTTGATGAGCAAGCAATGCAGCATTACATTGATTACACCTGGGAATTAATAAAAAATAAGATTATTCCTATCCCAACTCTTTTCCATCATACCTGGCCATTATGGTTTGATTATCCTGATCAGGATAATCATGAAAAAAATCCTCGCAAACCAGGCTTTCAAGACTCACGTAATATTGCTGATTATGTGGAATATGCGATCTATGTTTTTACTGCGTATCAAAAAGCAGGCTTACTTAATTATGTAAAATTATGGCTTACCTTTAATGAACCCGTAGCGCACACTCTTGCCGCGTATATTTATTCAAAATATCCTCCGGGCAAAAAGTATCGCTTCAGATTATGCGGTATTGTAACCAAAAATATGCTTGATGCACATATTGCAGTATATGAAGCATTTAAAAGCATCGATCCAACAGTTAAAATAAGTTTTGCTCATATGATGCAACCAATTCAACCATACCATACGTGGAATCCGTTAGATCAACTCCCCGCTATCATTTTTGATTACTTACTAAATGATGTTGCACTTCTATATTTTAAAACGGGCTATTTCAATTGGATGTGGCTTGTGCGCGGATTTAATGAAAATGCCCGTAATAAACTTGATTTTATTGGCGTTAATTATTATACCCATACCCTATTAAAAATGTTTAATGAAGCTACGCGACCTGATGAACAATTATCAGATCCCTATGATGATAAACAAGGAAAAGCGATATATGCAGAGGGCCTTTATTATTCTCTGCAAAAAGCAGCACAATTAAACGTACCAATTATCATTACTGAAAATGGTTTTGCCACTGACGATAAAGATCTGCGTGAAGAATATATCCGAAAACATCTCTATGTAATCTTGAAAGCAATGGAAGAAGGTATTGATATTCGCGGCTATTTATTTTGGACACTTACCGATTGCTTTGGCTGGAATAGCGCTCTTCATAGTAAACACGGTATTTTTAAAGTTAACTTTGAAACGCAAGAACGCATTTTAAAAGAAAGTGCACAATGCCTCATTGATATTATAAGAGAAAGCGTTCAATCACCAATTGCAATTGAGCCCTTAACACCGTTATTTTAAGCGCTCTAATTGTATAAACCGCTATTATATGGTACTATAAATATGATTTTCTTATTTAAATCACATGGAGGTTTTCTTGAAAAATAAATTCTATTTGCCAATATTGGCTGGATTCCTTTCAACTTCTCTTTTTTCTATAGGCGTTAATGATTTTATTCCGCGCCTGGATTTCTTATATGAAGAACGCTTTGATTGGGATTCTATTGATACCAAAGCAGTGCTCTTTCCTGAAAATTTTATATGGGGAACTGGTGATTCAGCCTTTCAAACAGAAGGTATTGTAACGGCCAATGGAAAAACTATACAAAATAGCTGGACTGCCTGGGAAGAACAAATGATAGTTAAGAACGGAATCACCCAACCGCGCACCCCCGAAGGAAAAAGAGCAGGAAAAGCCTGTAACCGCTGGCATCTTTTTAAAGAAGATATCAATCTTGAAAAAGAGCTGGGGTTAAATGCACACCGCTTTTCAATTGAATGGAGTAAAATTGAGCCTCAAAAAGGTGTTTTTGATGAAGCTGCCATGCAACATTACATCGATTATGCCCGTGAAATGATTAATAACGGCATTCAACCAATACCAACCCTGTGGCATCACACCTGGCCCCTTTGGCTTCCTGATGGATTTGAAACTGAAGAGGCAAAAGAAGAATTTGTTATTTATGCCCTTTATGTAATCAATGCATTCAAAGAAGCTGGATTACTTGATACGGTTAAAATATGGCTTACGCTTAATGAACCAATTGGTTACGTTATGGCAGCTTACATTCAAGGCAAATATCCGCCCGGTAAAAAATATTACTTTGATTTATGTGGTAAAGTAGCAAAAAATTTACTTGATACACATATTGCCGTCTATGATGCATTTAAAAAAATTGATCCATCGTTACAAATAAGTTTTGCACATATGATGAATCCTATGCAGCCTTACCATCCATGGAATCCACTTGATTATTTTCCTGCAAAAATTTTTGATTTTATTACCAATGATGTTGCACTCGAATATTTTAAAACAGGGATCTTTCATTGGTTAAATCTTTCTAATTTACCCGATTTAACGCCATACAATTTCCTCAAAAAAATTATTAACTTAGATATTTCGTTAAGTGTATTTACCAAACAATATAACCCGCAAGCGATTGGCAAAATCGATTTTGTAGGCGTAAATTACTATACGCATACCTTACTCAAAATGTTTGCACCCTCTGCTCGCCCTGATGAAAAATTAGCAGATAATTATCCAGTCCCTATGATTAAAGCAATGTACCCTGAAGGCTTTTACGAATGCCTTAAAAAAGCATCGCAACTTAACCTTCCTATTTTGATTACTGAAAACGGGTTCTCTGCAACTGACTCTTTACGCGAAGAATATTTACAAAAGCATATATACATAATATATAAAGCACTACAAGAAGGTATGGATATCCGCGGATATCTTTTCTGGACGCTTACTGATTGTTTTGGCTGGAATAGCGGGCAACATAGCAGGCATGGTATATTTGCTGTAGATTTTAAAACACAAAAAAGAACATTCCGCCGCGGCGTTCAATATTTAATTGATGTAGTGAAATATAAATCGTACGCACCGCCGATTGCGCCATTAGCATGATGACTATTAATAAAACCTGGATCCTTACGCATTCGCTCAGGATGACATTTTGTCATTATGAGGAGCATATGCGACGTAATAATCCAGTTATAAAAAGATATATTCCATATTTTTTATTTTTATTGGCATTTACTAGTACTTGCCAATCAAAAGTAACTGATTATATTCCAGAAACAATCAAAGCCCATCCTTATACCACCGCATTGTTCAGCACCGCAGCATTAGGAACAACTTATTGTGCATATAAACATTTTTATGGTTATGAGCCACGCTGGGATTGGGCGACTATTGATAAAAATACCCAGGTAATGGCATTTCCAGCAGGTTTTTTATGGGGAACCGCCTCATCAGCATTGCAAACTGAAGGAATAATAACAGCAGATGGTAAGACAATTAGTAATAGCTGGACTGCTTGGGAAGATCAAAAAAATATTCCTAACCAAAATAGAATGAATAATGCCTGTAATCATTGGAATCATTATAAAACAGATATTACATTAGCAGCAGATTTATCGATGAATTGTTATCGATTCTCTATTGAATGGAGCAAAATCGAACCCGAGCGTGGTGTTTTTGATAGAGCGGCAATGGATCACTACATCGATTATGTTAAAGAATTAATCGCACAAGGATTAGCACCCATGCCGACTCTTTTCCATCATGCATGGCCACGGTGGTTAAAAAACGGTTTTGAAACTACAGAAAGTATTGAAGCCTTTACTGAATTTGCTCTTTATGTATTTAATGCATTTAAAGAAGCAAATTTACTAGAACATATTCCTTATTGGCTCACCTTTAATGAACCTGCCGGATACGCTTTAGCAGCATATATGTCGGGTATGTACCCTCCGGGCAAAAAATATTGCATTAAACTTGCTGGTACGGTATTAAAAAATATGCTTGATGCACATGTTGCTGTATACAATGCCTTTAAAGCCATTTATCCAAATACTCAAATTAGCTTAGCACACATGATGCACCCTATTAAACCATATGACCCGGTAAATCCGGCTGATTTATTATTGGCTGGCTTAATGGATTATCTGCTTAATAATGTTACCCTTACTTATTTACATACGGGAAAATTTAATTGGGCATATCTTATTAATGAATATAATCCTCAAGCAAAAGGCACCTTAGATTTTATAGGGATCAATTACTATTCGCTCACTTTATTACATAACTTTCATGAAGCAAAACGGCCTTATGAATTATGCGCTGATGGCGATGAAGGAGCGCACGGCAAAGTTATTTACGCTGAAGGCTTTTATACATCATTAAAGCGTACACAAACATTATTACCAAATATTCCTATTATCGTAACGGAAAATGGATGCGCTACAAATAATACCCAAATCAGAGACCTGTATCTAAAACGGCACTTATATGCAATGCATAAAGCGATGCAAGAGGGCGTTGATATTCGCGGATATTTAGTATGGACGCTTACTGATTGTTATGGATGGAATAGTGGGAACAATAGTAAATATGGTATGTATTACATCGATCGCACTACCAATAACAGAATACTAAAAGAAGGTTTTGAATATTTTCTTAATGTAGTATATAAAAATCGTTATTTTGCGCTCGAGTAATTATTGCTTTAACTCACATTCAATAATTGATACCAATGATTCAGTTTTATATACATTCGTTATCGTGAGACCAGCTTTATGAATAATATTCTTATACGCCTCATAAGTGCGTTCGCCACCACCAAAAATAGCAAGTAATAACAGGTCAACCTGTGCTAGCAACTTTGATTTATCGCTCACTTCATTAGTAATAAGTGCCTCAATAATTAGCAATTTATTTGAAGAAGACATAGTAGCAGCAATATTACGTAATATCCCTAATGCTTTTTCATCATCCCAATCATGAAGAATTCGTTTAAGAATAAATAAATCGGCATTAATTGAAATAGGCTTAAATAGATCCAATGCATGAAGTGAAAAACGATCTGAAAATGAGTCCGATAAACAATGCTTTTCAATTACTTCAGGAAGATCTGCCAAAATGACCTGTGCCGTATTATGCTCTTTTAAAATTTTATTTAGCATTCCTCCGCTACCACCACCCAAGTCCGCAATTATAGGAAAATTACCAAATGTGTATTTGCTCACAATATCTTTTTCTTCAAAATCTGAAATTACTTTCATTGCGTTATTGAAACGCTCATTCAATACTGGATGTAAAGCAGTATAAGAAAAATAAGACATATCATATATTTCATCAAATGCTGGTTTTCCTGTTGTAATCGACAATTTAAGATTTCCTAAAGCATTCCAACGCGTTTCATCTTCGTGAAGCAATAATGGTTGTACCGTTTCAGGATGATCAGAACGCATATATGCTGATCGTTCAGAATTATGGTACTGATTATTATCATCACAATAAAAAATATTATAGAGTTGTAGAAGATGCATTAATCGACTTAATGCATCTTCGTTTGTTTGAGTTTTTATGGCTAATTCATGAATTGTGCATGGGCTATCTGCTAAAATATCAGCAATTGCTAAATCAGCAGCTACATACAGTACCCGCTGTACAATAAATGCAGTTGAAATATCTTGAAAAAAGTGATGATGATTCTCATTTGATGCTGATATAGTTAACCATGATTGTGTGCTAAATATGCAAAAAAATAATATGTTCTTTATATTCATTGATATATTCATTTTCGTTATTAATTACTCGGTCTCTAACTCTGTTTCAGATTCTAAATGATCTTTTTTACGTACAAATGAAAGCGCTTTTTTATTATCGTACCAATAACACAGTGGTATCGTAATTAACGGAATTAAACCCAGCACATAAAATGCATAATGGAAAATGTGCGCAAGATTTACTCCTACAGTATCTTGAAGATTTTGGATACCATAATATTGCATGCCAATTGAAACAATCATGGTAGAAAGGGCAACGCCAACGGTGGCTGATAGTTGCTTTCCTAATGCATAAATTGCACTACCATCGCTTTTTAGATCTGAAGGAATCTCCGAAAAAATTGCTATTACATTTGGCGTTTGAACAATTGCAGATGAAGCACCTTCTAAGAAAATAAGAAAGGCGATTAGTAATGATGATGTTTGTGCCGTTACAAAAGTTAGTCCAAACATTGAAATTGCCATTCCTAATAAACCAGGAATAATAAATGGTAATGGCCCAAGACGATTATAATATCGTGAAACTATTGGCAAAATACAAATCATGCCAGGCGTAATTGCCGAAAGGATCCACCCTACCATAACGATATCCATATGCAAAGCATCTTGCAGGTATAACCCGGTAATAAACGTTGCACCAAGAAAAATAATATTTGCAGCGCATTGCACTATATTACCGATACTAAAAAGTTTAAACTTGAAAATTGACAATGAAAGCATAGGATTTTTACAACGCAGTTCGTTATATATAAAAAAGATCCCTGTTAAGAGAGAAATAATAATTAATAAGCCGAGCGTATAAATACTAACATGCGATTTTCCGATTTCTGAAAGCGCTATAAATAATGTTGATAAACTACCAGTTAATAATATAAATCCAAGCCAATCGAATCTGCCTGTCTTTTTATTGGCAAGATATTCTTTTACCCATAGGTAACTCAATAGTAAACATACGAGCGACAACGGAATTTTACTAAAAAATAACCAACGCCATCCCCACATATTAGTAATATAACCTGCTAATAATGGGCCAACCGCTGGTGCAATAAGCGTTACTAAATTCATCCGTGAAGTAATAGCTGACCATTTATATTTGGGGATACTTTGAATCAATAGAGTCATACCAATAGGTATTAACAATCCGCCAGCAGCCCCTTGTATGATACGAAAAGTAATCAATTGGCTCAATGAAAAGGCAAATCCACATGCTAATGATGCTATCGAATACAGAACTTGCGAAAATAAAAAAGTTCTTCTCAAGCCATAGACATTGCCTAGCCAACTACTAATTGGAATTGCTATCGTTAACGCAAGCAGAAATCCAATAATAGTCCATTCTGCATTAGTCGGATCAATATTAAATGCTTGCGCAATATTGGGTAATGCTACGTTAAGCATCGATGCATCTAAGAGATCTATAAACCACACAATGCTATACAATATTGCAATTTTTATACCATATGAATCGAATTGGCTTTTTTGAGTATTCATCTTTTTCCTTTATATGAATTTATTTTTTTTTAATGAACTAATAATGTGCTCAAGTGAACCCATAATATGGTTGTTCATAAGTAAGGATGCTGTCTTAAAATCTCTTTTTAAAACCGCGTCAGCGAGTTGTTCATGGTCTTTTTGATTATGCTCAAGATTATTTTTAATCATGGTAAATCCCATACGGCAATATCGATCAAACCGGCGATAAATATCATGCCTCATTTGAAGGAGCGTTGGGGAATTACAACCGGCAATAAGCGCATAATGAAAAGCATAATTACGCTTAATCCATTCAGTACAATCAGCACCGCTTTTTTCTTTTTCAATGAGTGATAATTCATACAAAGCAGCTACAATTGAAGCAGCCCATTTATCATCACCCTGTTCAATTGACTTTTTTAACGCAAGATTTTCAATATCAGCAAAAGTTTTATAAATATCACGGATATTTTCTTCTGAAATATCAGCAACATAAAATCCTTTATTATGTTGTATCTCAACCAAACCCAAACCTACTAACCGAGAAAGTGCTTCTCGAATTGGGCTTCCACCAATACCAAATCGTTGTTTTAGCTCCTCAATACGCAGTTTTTGACCTGGCTTTAAAGCAGTATCGATAATTTCTTGTTCTAACTGATCAAAACAGTGTTCCACTAAATTTGCATTATTCTCATTAAGCATTTTAACCCTTTTATAAAATTGCTATTTTATCGATATTATATAATTTTATCGATAAAATAGCAATATAATTATTTTTTTGGAAAATTAGGTCTCTAAATAGCCGGTTAAACCTGACTTTTGGAATATATGTTGTATAAGCTTCCCAATAACCCGACAAGGAATCCAATTTATAACTGGATTCTTACGGCCTAAAAGGCCTCAGAATGACGAAAGGAGCTATGCATGTCATCCTGAACGAAGTGTAAGGATCCAGCAAATAAATCAAAACATTTTTCTCCGAACCTGGATTGCTTCGATCCGTCTTCGTTAATCCGGCCGTCGCTAAAAGCTATGGCGGAGTAAACAACTACGCCGGACAGGCATGCTTCTTGACGGAATCCGGCGAAGCCTTGGCGAAGTCGGACGCATTCGCAACGACGTACATTAATAATTTTATACCATTTGAGCAAGATTTTTTGCTTAAATACTTATTATTTGGAACATCTGCCCGTCATCATCCCGGAGAAACAATGCAAGGTTATTGTTAAATGAGAAACTAATTATGCTGAAACATCATGAAATTTTTGACCCATAAAGATAATAATGCGGGATATCTTTTTAAGTGGGCGGATGGATATAGAGCAATATTTATTTGGCTTTTCGAAGTTTAAGAGAGATTCAGAACCCTTAAATGCATTGGTTTGCCACCAACCAAGCCGCTCCATTTCTTCTTGATAAAAGTTAGTTGCATGTTGATAATCAATCGGAACTTCATAGGTAATTAAAGAGCTCTCATCAACACAAGCACTATTATTAATATTTTGTACCAGTTGCGCATTCATAAGGACCGGTACATCATATAATTTTGCTTCTAAATGCTTACTTTGCCAGCGCTCAGAAAGAAGATCCTGATTATTTCGTTTACATGAGGAAAAAAAAGCCAGGAATATAAAAAGCCCTGGCCACCATATTTTATTCAGCATTACTCAGCGATCATTTCTGTTTCACCAGGAACATTAGGAATAAAGTTGCTCTCTTGGGATATTGCTTTCTTAGGCTGTACACGTGCTGCTTTACCTATACGTTTTCTCATATAGTATAATTTTGCGCGTCTTACCTTGCCGGAACGAACAAACTTAATAGAAGCTATTAAGGGAGAGAAATAGGGGAAAATCTTTTCAACTGATACTGAATTTGCCCCAATACGGCGCACGGTAAAGGTTGTTGAAATACCACTATTATTAAAGGCTATTACATCCCCTTCAAAATCTTGTAAGCGTTCTTTTTCGCCTTCTTTGATCTTTTGGGAAATAATAATAGTATCACCGATGGTAAATGCGGGGAACTTACGGTCGATCATATCAACATTTTTAATGGTTTCTTTAGTATATTTTTTAGCCTTCATGGGGATTAATCCTTTGAATTATCTAGAAAAAAGCTCTTTAAAATTAGAAATATATATACTAGTATAGGGAAAAATTGCAATTATGCCAATATGGAGTCTTTATAAAAGAATCATTAAATTATTTCCTAATTGAATTTTTATATTAGAAATCCCAAGGGAGTCACTTATGAAAGCCACCTATTTATTAATTTTGGTGTTTAATATATCAATGCTGACCGCAATGGAAAATGGTCATCATCAAAGCACGTATGTTGCAAATGATTTTTACTTTCATAAGAAATATAAGCTGCACCAAAATACCGATTTTTTTACCGTAGTTATAAACATTTTAAAAAGAAGAATAAAAAACTTTACCCAAAAGAAATTATGCAACGAATTTACTATTATTTCACAACATTCATTAGAAACAGTCCCCTCTATATCATTTACCATAGAAGATATTAAAGAGGACCCGAAGAAAAAGCATCAGCGATTGATCATTGATATGCGTAATTATAACAAGGCAATTATTACTCCCTATTTGGCAGAACTTGAACAACTTAGGCATAAAAATAAATTGCTCGTAGAAATGGCACAAAGGGCTGAAAAACAGGGAGAAGAACTTACACAAGAATGGAAAAGTAGAATAAGTAAACTTGAACACATAGTGCTATTACAAAATGAGGCTGCAGGAAAAGACACAGAACTACTCAGTAAAGAATGGCAAAGAAGGTTAAACGAACTTAATGAAAATCATAAAAAAGAACTTGTAGAATTCCAACAACAACATGATGATGAAATTATAAAATTAAATAAGCTTGTTAATTCTTATATGCATTCCGCTAAATCACCCGACACAACTCTTCAAATTGCTCAACCAATAAAAAGCAGTTTTCATCCTGCTCCAATTCAAAGTAACTTCTTCCAAAAACATCCTTACATAACTCCCTTAACAACCTTATGCTTAGGCATCGCTGGTACGTTTGTATGGATGAAATATGCAGATCATTTAAAGAGCTTTTTATAATACCCAAAGCCTTCTTTTTCTGGATCTTCAACGGGAATAAACCGCATTGCGGCGGAATTCATACAATAACGCAATCCCGTTGGCGCCGGGCCATCATTAAATACATGTCCTAAATGAGAATCACCTTTTTTACTGCGTACCTCAGTTCGCGGAGAAATTCCGGTCGTATCTTCCTTTTGAATAATATTCTTTGGTTCAATTGGTTGAGTAAAACTTGGCCACCCAGTACCCGAATCATATTTATCTAAAGAACTAAAAAGTGGTTCACCAGTAACAACGTCAACATATATGCCCGGTCTTTTATTATCCCAGTATTCATTATCAAATGGCTTTTCAGTTTGATCTAATTGCGTAACTTCGTATTGCAGTGGTGTTAACTTCTTTTGCAATTCTTGTTCAGAAGATGATGTCGGTTGCTTTTCAATCTTATTTGCCCATGCTTGGCTAATAAAACTATCACGCCCAGAATTGGATCGATATAATGAATAGCCCTGAGGATTTTTTTTATAATAATCTTGGTGATATTCTTCGGCCTTATAAAATGGGGATTCTTTGAGAATTTCAGTAACAATCGGTTTTTTAAATCTACCTGATTGTTGTAATTCTTGTTTTGATTTTTCAGCGAGTTCCTTTTGATGCTCATCATGATAAAAAATAGCTGATCTATAGTGTGGCCCTCGATCAACAAATTGCCCGCCAGAATCAGTGGGATCAATCTGCTGCCAAAAAGTATCAAGTAATTTTTCATATGAGATTATGGATGGGTCATAAATAATTTGATTGGCCTCAATATGACCCTTTTGAGCATAATCATTGTAGGTGGGATTTTCTCCGGTGCCACCCGTATAACCAGCAACCACACTCACCACACCGTTTAATTTTTCAAACGGTGATTGCATACACCAAAAACAACCACCAGCAAACGTAGCTTTTTCAAGCTTTTTATTAGTATCCGTTGTATTAGCTACCATCGTATCACCTCTCTACAAAACTAAAAACGGGCGAATAGAAATTTGAATATTAGTTATTGAGTACAATACAAAATTGTATACGGTCATTGCAATTAAGAAATATATAAAATCATACTGTTACTCGATTTAAATAAAGGCTTTGATATAATTTAAGTAAAATTCTATAAATTGGGGTAACGGGAGCATCCTTAGATGCTCAATTAATTAAATTGATTATCTGCAATTATATTTATTTCTTACGCATATTTCTTAACCGTATGCTTGGAAAAAACTAATATCTATTTTTTAACCACTATTTTTTGAGGAATTCAATGAATTACAATTATAATTATAATGTTGTTCGTTTTTGCTTTTTTATATTATTACTTTTTCATCATGCATGCTCAAGCTGTGAGGCATCCGATCGTTGTCATTCGGGTTTAAGCACATCGGTTATAACAAAAAATGAAGAGCGGGATTTGGAGCTTTTTGACTCTCTTAACCAGTCTCATCAAGGCATTTTTTCGGTTTTTGATAAAACCTACACTGCATCAGGTAAATTACGCTTGATGTATCATTTAAAAAACCCAACAACTGATGTTTCACTTCTTAAATTACGGCAAGAGCAGATTAAGTTTTTACTTGAAAATCCTACATTACTTGAAGAAATAAAAGGACTGCTTGCACGCATTAAAGCTGCTGAACCCGATCTATTATATTTTATTAATAACCAAGAAGATCCGGTTGCGCATACTATTATTGATACCTTCTACTTCAAGAATACCCTGTTAAAAGATTTAAATGAAAGTAGTATTGCTCTTGATGTACGTAACTACCTAAAGCAGCTTGGCTTATTTAGCCCGGTAATTGAGCATCTCGTGTTTCATTTTGCTCTTTCCTTTATTCAGGAAAAATTAACGCAGAATCCTACTGAGCATCACCACCATCATCACGATCATGAGGCTCATCATGATCACGCCCATAGCAATTGCTCTCATTATTGCGTAAGTAGTCTTAAAGCACCCGCTGATTCTTCAACTTTTGTTAAAGGTGCTTTTACTGCATTAAAAGCTGCTCACTTTGGCATGCACTTACTGGGTATCAAGGAAATGATTCAGCAAATGGGCGCAGAATTAGCTGTCGTAAATCAACTGTATAAAAAAGTTGCCTCGGTAAAAGAAGGTCTCCATGCAATTATTACGTTACATAATCGTATGCAAGAGAGTAATTATGTATACAATTCCTTCGCCTCTCAGCTGGTAGATAGTGATACTCTTAACATTGAATCAAATATAAAATTTTTTGCTCCGCTTCTTGATAGTACCTATTTTGACAGCAACAGCTCACTAGGATATTTCTCTCCTATTGGTAACACCGTATACAACTATCAGCTACTCAAGAATAATGCGAGTTTATTGCAATCTTTTATGGCAGCTGTAGCAGATATAGATGCACTGGTTTCTATTGTCGAATGGTGTAAAGAACAGACAACTAAAAAAGCGCCTGTTTGTTTTGTAGATTTTGTTACTGGGGTTTGTACACCGGTTATTGTACTAGAAGGCATGCGGCATGTGGGGCTTTCTCCAGACGATGCAGTTATGAATGATATTGAATTGAGTGCTGATAAAGGGGCTTATAAGTTTATTATCACCGGTCCGAATAAGTCAGGTAAATCGACCATTATAAAAGCAGTAGGTCTCAATATTATTCTTGCACAAACTTTTGGTATTGCCGCGGCACATAATGCAAAAATTACCGTGTTTCGTAAATTATTAACGTACATCACCATAACTGATGATATAGTACAAGATCGTTCACTGTTTGTGGCTGAATTATTACGTGCAGAAGAATGCATCCAGGCATTACAATCATTACCAACAGATGAGCTTGCGTGTATATTACTTGACGATTCATTATTTAAAGGTACCAGCCTTGAGAAATCGCAGGATATAGCACTTCGTTTTTTAATTAAGATAGGTAGTTATTCTAATAGTTGTGCTCTCATTGCTACTCACTGTGCTGCATTGACACAATTGGAGGAAGAAAACCCTACTATTTTTAAGAATTATCGCATTAAGATAGGCGCTGATGCACAGGGTAACGCCGAAAGTCTATTTATATTAGAAGAAGGGATTGCTAATCAAGCAGCTGTTTTTGATGTTATTAAAGGACAGCGCACGGCTTCTTTTTTAGATAACTAAATATATAAATGAATGACATGAAGCAAAAAATACTTTTGCCTGTTTTTTTGCTTCATCAGAGGTCCATTTTGGATATATTGATTCCCAGCCAACGGTCAAAAATGATGGCCGCTGCTGAACGTACCGATAAATGATTAAAGGAAGAGAACCCTTCAATAGGAAGAAATAAATAATCACATCTTTCTATTACTGATGGTGCTAAACCACGTCCTGTACCAAATATAAATAGCACCGGGCGTTTTTCATGCCACACCTTAGATTGATCATAATAAGTAATAGAAGGAGCACCCTGCTCATTAGTATGTGCTGAAGTTGCTATGATAATTGGCTTTTTATCTTCTTTTTGCTCGATAGTCTTAATAGCCTCATCTAACGATGAAACTACGTGCACGGCATTCACTGCTTGATGGCGATGGGGATTATAATCGATGCCCACGCCTGTTTTCCAAAATTCAAGAAGTCGATTAACAATTTTTTGTTGGTCTATTAAAGGCGTAACAATAAAATATTCTTTAATGCCATACGTTTTTGCCGAACGTGCAATATCATGAATATCTAAGGAAGTTACTGAGGTTGTTCCTTTTTGATCATGCGGCAAAAGAATCTCATCATGCATTAATACACAATAATGTGGGGGAATATATGCTTGAGCAATCGATCGTTGCTTTGCTGATGTTGGATACGAGCGTAACCATTCAAAATGATGTAACACGGTTTTTTGAGCTGCCTGTTCCTGCCGCCACTGTTCAATTTTTTCATGATTACCTGAGCGAACTATCTCAGGCACTTGATGCCCCTTCCAGACTACCGGTGCTGTGTATTCAGGATAATCAACAAAGGGTCCTGAAAATGATTCTCGTTCAATAGATTCTTTTTTTCCTACCACCTCTGGCAATAATCGTACCATTCCTTCTAACAGCACCATGGCTGCCAAATCGCCTGCCATAATAACAAAATCACCCAGAGAAACGGTAAGATCTTCATACTCCAATTCAACACGTGCATCCATCCCTTCATAGCGGGCCGGAAACAGCATAAGATGATTCGTTTCTTGTGCTTTTTTTGTTATATACGCTAAAAGTGGTTGATTAAGTTTTTTGCCTTGAGGCGAAAAAAAAACTCTAAACCCACGCCCATACTTGCTCTCCTGGTTGGTAACAAATTGCTCAACAAGATCCGGGCGCAAAAGCATTCCTGGGCCGGGGCCAAACGTGGGGGAATCAATACGTTCTTTAGGTTGTACTAAAGAAAAATAAGAAATAATATCATAATGAACTAACGATTTTTCTTGAGAACGACCCATAAGACTCGTTTTTAAAAAAACATCATATAGATCAGGAAAAACCGTAATAAGAGAAATATTCACTGAGTACTATCTAAATTAATTTCAATATTGTCGCGGCTATCTATACTATTAACTAAAGCACGAATTGCTCGTACTACACGCCCTTCTTTACCGATAATTCGCTTAAGATCAGGATGGGCTACTCGTACTTCTATAATAGTCTTAGGACCTGAATCAGGTTTTTCTCTTACAAGAACTAGCTGTGGGTTATCTACCAACTGCTTTACAATATATTCAACAAGATCGGTTACCATTCTATCCTATATTATGCCGCAGCTGTCTTTTGCTTATTATATTTTTTTTGTAATTTAGAAACTGATTCAGTTGGAATAGCACCTTTAGAAATCCAATCATTGATTCGCTCTTGATGGAATTGGATAATTTCACCCGTAAGCGGGTTATACGTACCAAGATCCTCAATAAACATCCCATCCCTTTTTCTGCGAGAATCGATCGCTACAATTCTATAAAATGGGGCCTTTTTTTTGCCAATGCGCGATAGACGTATCTTAACGGCCATCAATAATTCCTTTCAATAAGTGTACTATTTAGATAAGGTAAATATACCATAAATACTCTTTTTTTCAAATGTTAACCAAAATGAGGTATTAATTAATGGATTCCCATCCGTCTACGTTAATCCAGCCGTCACTAAAAGCTATGGCGGAGTAAATAACTACGCCGGACAGGCATGCTGTTAACGGAATCCGGCGAAGCCATAGGCGAAGTCGGACGCGTTCGGAATGACAATCAGAACGACAATTGTCATGGCGAATTTGCGCTGAGCTTCCATTAATAAAATCATTCATCTTGATATATTTTCTATTTGAATTAAAACATGCCGGGCATGCGTCCAAGTTTTTTGAACATCTTTAAAAATTGCTGACTTTTTTCAAATTTATCCAAGAATTCATGTATCTGCGTCACGCTAACGCCCGCCCCTTTAGCAATACGCTGTTTTCGAGATCCATTCAGTATTTGTGGGCAAAGCCGTTCTTTTTTATTCATCGAATTAATAATTGCCTGAAATCGTTTTAACTCAGCTTCTCCTTTTTCAATCATTTCTGGAGAAATTTGTTTGGTTGAAACACCAGGTAGATAGTTCATGATCTGAGAAAGCGAGCCCATTTTATTAACCATCTGCAACTGTGTTGCAAAGTCCTGAAGGGTCATTTTTCCTTTATGAATTGAGCGCTCTAAGGCATCATGATCAGTTTGTTTTATTTTTTCTTGTGCTTGTTCAATAAGCGTTTGAATATCACCCATTCCTAATATGCGACTTGCCATTCGTTCAGCACGGCAATATTCCAAATCAGTAACTTTCTCACCACTTCCCATAAAAACGATCGGTTTTTTTATAACATAGCGAAAAGCAAAGGCAGCGCCACCACGCGTCTGACTATCCATTTTGGTTAAAATAGCACCAGTAAATCCAATACTATCTTCAAATGCTTGCGCAATACGCAATGATTCTTGCCCGGTCATAGCATCAAGTACTAAATATTTGTATTTAGGTTCAATTTTTTCATCAATAAGCTGTAATTCGCGTAGCATCGTATTATCAATATGCATTCTACCTGCAGTATCAAAAATCAAATGCTCAAACCCATTATTTTTATAATAATTATAGATATCTTGAGTGGCCGCAAGAACTTCTTTATAGGCAGATCGGTAAAAAACCACCTCTAATTGCGCGGCTAAAATTTCTAATTGATCAAGAGCTGCTGGACGGTAAAAATCTACTGAAGCAAGTAGAATCTTTCTTTTTTTGCCTCTTTTTTCCGCTTGCTTTTGAATAAAATAGGCTAATTTAGCAGCCGTCGTTGTTTTTC
Organism: Candidatus Babeliales bacterium; assembly: GCA_963722075.1. Lineage (GTDB taxonomy): Bacteria > Babelota > Babeliae > Babelales > JANWKD01 > CAVRJM01. Next base: position 712,503 of record CAVRJM010000001.1, read on the forward strand.
CTGAACCTTGCAAACCCATGAGCATTATTACTGAAGGGATCTGAAACGTAATGGTGTCAGGCCCACTCGTGCCCCCTAATAACGCCACAAATTTATCATTAATAATTTTTATTAATTGTTCACCCGGCTTTATTGAACTGGTAATTAACTTTTGTCCCACCACTTCAGCGGTTACTTCTTGTATAAAAGTCTCAACCAGCTGATAAGGCACATCGGCTTCTAATAATGCCTCTTTTACCTTTTGTAAGGTATCCTGAATATTATGCTCAGTTAATTTATGTTGGCCGGTTAACCGAGAAAAGAGATGAGAAAATTTATTAGATAAGAAATCGAACATATAGGTTACTCAATATAAAGCTTTAAGAATAAAATGAATACTAACCAAAGTTAACGCGCATGTTGAAATTGCAGGCAATATAGTTTTTTTATATTTTGCATACGATGATTGTGTTTTTTTACTTAATTGCTCTAAATTACATGATTTTATTTCTTTTAATGAAAACTCATTAGCATTCTTGTTTGGTATTTTTTTTAACTTTTTTTTAGTTTTTTGTAATGAGCAATAAGCACCATAGCCAAAGGCCATCCCTATGCCCGAAAAAATAACAGAATCTATTATGCAATAAACTGATGAAGAACAAAGTAAGATAGATAAAAATAATAAGGTTTTCTTTAATAACATACAGTTTCCTATAAAATATTATTTTTTATTTTACCAATTGTATCAAATATCACAAGGAACATATTGTCCCTTTTTTAAACTCTTGCGATAACCATTAAAAAAAAGTTACTATTAAACATATATTTTCTTTAAAAGGGACAAAAAGGGGAATATGGGACAATCAATAATGAATGCTATTCAGCATTCAAAAATTATCCAATCAGGGGCCGATTACGTTAAACGATTAGGAAATCATTTTTCAATTGCCCTACTCAATCCTATTTGTAAATTTTTTAGTATTCCTTCCGTGGATGGTATTATTGGCTATAAAACGTTCGCCAATTGTGCCATTGTGATGGGGGATCCGTTATGTAACAACCCTGAAGATATTCCTACGCTTACCATGGCCTTCCATGATTATTGCCAAAAGTACAAAAATATTATTTACGTAGTTACCTCTGAAAATTTTACCAATTGGTCGTTAAATAATACCTGTACTCTTGCACTTCAAATTGGTAATGAGCTTATTTTAGATCCTCGCATTAATTATAAAGAACGTTCTGGAAGAAAAGCATCTCAATTGCGTAATAAATTTAATCAATCAATTCGCTGTGGTCTTGTAGTTAACGAGTATAAAGAGCACAATGCGCAGTTAGAAAAGGAAATCGAACAAGCAGGAGCCAGCTGGCTTAATAACCGATCGGGAATACAGCTTTTTAATTTACCCATCAACATTTTTGCTGGTCGTTCAGGTAAACGATGGTTTTATGCGCAACATAATAATAAAGTAGTGGGTATCCTTATTCTTAATAAATTAGAATTTTATCAAGGATGGGTACTTAATGTGGTAATGCTAACACCCGACGCTCCTAACACCACCTCAGAATTCTTAGTCTTAAACATGTTAGAAACATTACGGGCCGAAGGATGTCCTTTTTTTTCAGTAGGAACACTGCCTACCGCTCAACTAGGACGTATAGAAGGATTTGGTACCATTGGCCAAAATCTAGTACAATGCTCATTTAAAGTTACTCAATTACTACAATTACATGAACGGCAACGCTATTGGCAAAAATTCCAACCCGAGAGTAAACCCTCTTTTCTTCTTTTTAGCAAACCACGTATCCGACTCCGTGAAGCCTGGGCTATTGTGCGGGCATTCAGTTCATAAATTTTAACAATAACCCTTTGTGGCCAGCTTTTTCATAATGTAATAAATTATGATAAGCTTAGTGTTAAGTTAACCTAACTTAAGCCAAATTATACTACATCAGTCATTCTGAGATCTTGCCTGTGCAAGATCGTAAGAATCCAGTTATAAAAATAATGACTTTCTATTCATTCACTGGATCCTCACGCTTCGCTCAGGATGACATTTGAATATTTTATATCGCTGGTTTAACAAGTTAATATAATGTAAAATAGAAATCGAATCACCATAATATTATATTTCCCCCGGAACCTTATTTATATGAAAAAGAAAGCTGAAAGCTTAGAAATTTACCGCCCTAAACTGTTACTAGTTGGCATCCATGCACCGTATAATAGCACTCCCAATATTCAGTCCTATTATGAAGAATTTGTTAATCTGGTTAAATCAGATAATTTAACCTTTGATGAAGCAATTTTTTTTAAATTACGAGATATTGACCCGAGCACCTTTATTTCCAAAGGTAAATTAGAAGAAATTGCTGAAATATGTGAAAAATATGATATTGATGAAATTATTATTTCAGAACCGCTTACCCCACAACAAGAACGTAATTTGCGCGACTATTTACATCGCAAAGTATTTGATCGCACACAACTTATTTTAGAAATTTTTGAAAAAAATGCTCATTCAGCCGAAGGTAAGTTGCAAGTAGAAATTGCCATGCTCCAGCACAAAAAATCACGCTTGGCAGGCAAAGGAATCTCATTATCGCAGCAACGCGGTCGTGGCGTTATTGGAGGCGCTGGTGAAACGGGCAAAGAACGGGAACGTCGCCATATTGAAGAAGAGATTTTAAAACTAAAAAGAGAACTGAAACAACTGGAAAAAACAAAAGAAACGCAACGCAAGCAACGATTACAAAGTAAAGTTCCATTGCTTTGCTTAATTGGTTATACAAATGCTGGTAAATCAACCATTCTTAATGCGCTCACCAAAAGCAATGTACTCGCTGAAGATAAATTATTTGCCACCCTTGATACTACCACCCGTCAACTTTTTATTGATGATCTCAAAGTTGGTACCCTCTCTGATACCGTAGGATTTATACAACTATTACCACATAATTTAATTGAAGCATTTAAATCGACGCTATCAGAACTTAATTACGCTGATCTGTTATTACATGTCATCGATGTTTCTGATCGCAATTGGCAAAACCATATTCATGTTGTACATCATATTATTGAAGATTTAGGCATAGAAAAACCAATGCTCTATGTCTTTAATAAGGCAGATGCTGCGCAAATTACTCCCGCATTAACTGATTTGATAGAAAGCTTTAATCCTCACGTGCTTATAAGCGCTACCTCAAAAGAAGGAATTCAGCCCTTGAAAGACTTTTTAATTACCTGGAAATCGGATTAGTTTTTTATTAATGGATCCGCCTACGTTAAAACTACGGCGGACACAGTCCCCCACACCTCTGTCCCGGCATAGCTTTAGCGACGACGGATTCGTTCGGGACAAGAAGGAAAATTAAATAAATAACATAAGACTCTTTAAACTTTCATCAAAATATACTATTGTTTGGTAAGTTGTAAAAAAAACACTTTTTTACTTAGGAGTCGTATGAATAAATTAACAACTAGCTTACTCGTTGTAGCTTCACTCAATTTTTGCGCACAAGCAATGGAACAGCAGCAACAAGTACAAACCATAACCCTTATGACAGAAACACCAAAATTATCTAAGAATCAAAAGAATAAATTTGAAAAAAAGTCACCACAAGAGCTCGGCACTAGTTTTATGAATTTATCAGATCAATTAGCCAAGGCACACAAAAACGCTGTTGATGTAGCAAAAGATCCTCGCAGGTCCCAAAGAGCTGAGATTTGGAATCTTTTAAAAATTAAAGTTGGTAAGGATAAAGCACGAGAATATGCATATGGATACGCCGATGATTTTAGCGATGAAGAAAAAGACTTTGAGCAAATAGATAAGGATGATTATTCATGGAAACGCTTTTATGAAAACTCAAAGCGTAAAACCGATACGGTTATTTCTGGAATTGGCACCAAAAAAGAAGTTGCTGAAACTAGTATAATTGCTGCTCAACAACGAGAAAAAGTAATTGAAGAAAAAACACGAAATGTAAAAGAACAAAATGATGCAGCAATAAAAATTCTTAACGCTAAAATTGAAGAACTTGAATTATTAAGCAAAAAACATGAAGATGTCGCGGAAAAAGAATTAGAAGAAATTGCTCATGAAGTAGGAGTTTTACAATCTTCAGTTGAGAAATATACCAAAGCAATTGTTCACCACACCAATACAAAGAAGCAGAATGAGGCAGTATTGATGAAAGTGAAAGAAGAACGCACAAAAGAATTAGAAGAACTAGATAAAACTATTGAGCAATTTAATGGCGAGCTAGAAGCGTTATTACTTAATAATCAGCAGTCAAATTATGCAAAAATTAAAACCGATCTTGAAGGTTCCAAACAAAAAGCAGTTCAACGAAAAAAAGATTTGCATGCAGAATTGGATGATATTAATTACCGTTTACCAAAAATTAATGAACCCGGTTCAAAAACACGTTATTTAACAGGCTGGTTTTATTCAACAAAATAAATTCATAATCAACTTATTAATAAAAAAGGCACATGCACAAACGTGTGCCTTTTTTATTGCCTAAATTTTTAACATCTCGTACACTTAAAAAAGTTTTCATATAATCATTTATAATTTTCATCTTCTTATGCAACAAAATTTCAACGAATTCTTAAATCAACAACTGAATGCGCAACAACAACAAGCCGTGTTACAAAAAGATGGTGCATTATTAGTTATTGCTGGTGCTGGTTCAGGAAAAACGCGCATTATTACCGCGCGTATTATAAATCTTATTGTTAATGAAAAATGCAATCCTGCTTCGATTGTAGCACTCACCTTCACTAATAAAGCCGCACAAGAAATGAAAGAACGCATCACGCACTTTTTAGGCGCAGCCGCATCATCTATATTTATAGGTACCTTCCATTCATATTGCCTTTTACTATTGCGAAGCAATGCTCAGTTTCTTAAGATGCCAATTTTTACCATTTTGGATGCCGATGATCAACAGCAACTATTACAATCATTGATTAAAAGAAACGTATTACAAAAGAAAATCACTGCTAAAAATCTTGCATACTCTATTTCATTTAAAAAAAATAATCTCAATAAAGGTGTAAATGATACGAACGCTGATGATCCGGTGATTGATCAGTTATATAAAGCATATGAAAAAGAAAAAAGAGTAAGTAAATCATTAGATTTTGATGATTTATTATTAGAAGTTTTAAATCTTTTTTCTACTCAAGAAACTTTTAAAACTATATTCCAACAGCGCGTTCGCCATATTTTAGTAGATGAATATCAAGACACTAATACCGTACAGCATGAACTATTAAAACAAATGACCTTATCTGAAAAAAGATTAGCAGTCGATTCATTATGTGCCGTTGGCGATGAAGATCAATCAATCTATTCATGGCGCGGCGCTACCGTAGAAAATATGGTGAATTTTAAAAAAGATTTTCCTGATACCATTACCATAAAAATTGAACAAAATTATCGCTCAGTGCAACCTATTTTAACTATTGCCAATCAAATAATACAACATAATAGTAACCGTAACGAAAAAAATTTATGGTCTGCGCGCGATGCCCAAAATAGAAGTCATACCATTACGTGCGTATCGGACTATCAAGAAGCAGACCTTATTGCGCAAGCAGTAAAAGCATATCATCGTACTAAGAGAAAGAGTGCCATTGGCATTTTGTATAGAGCGCATTACCAATCGCGTATTATTGAAGAAACATTATTAAAAAATGGTATTGCCTACACCATTATTGGCGGTATTCAATTCTATGAACGTAAAGAAATTAAAGATCTTTTAGCCTATTTAAAATTAATTGCTAATCCTTTTGATCGGGTCTCATTTTTTCGCGTTATTAATATACCGGCACGCGGCCTAGGTGAAAAGTTTGAAGAAGATGTACAAAAAATATGGAATACGCAACCTCTTTATGCATTTAATGACGTACTTAATCATCTGATTGCAACCGGACAGGTGAGCGGAAAAAAAGCCGGACAAGTAAAAAAGTTTATTTCCTTACTAGCGCACATAGCGCATGATCATAAGCCAAGTAGTACCCTTACTCATGTTATCTATGAGACTGATTATTATGCCTATTTAAAAGAGCAATTTGAGCCAAAAGAAGCTGAGTCTCGTATCGATAACGTTAAAGAATTATTACGTGCAGCAAAACATTTTGAAGATCAATCAATTAAATCAACCACACTCGATTTTTTACACGAAATTGCCTTAATGCAGGAAAAGATAAAGGAGCATACTGATAATGAAGAACAGCTATTCCTGATGACCTTGCATAGCGCAAAAGGGTTAGAATTTGATTTTGTATTGTTGGCCGGATTAGAAGAAGGTATTTTCCCTTCTAACCATTCCTTATACAATCCTGAAGCAATTGAAGAAGAGCGACGCCTTTTATATGTAGGGATTACCCGAGCAAAAGAATATCTGGTAATCACTCATGCCCGTTATCGCTATAGCTTTGGTTCAATGTCTGATCAACGCGCTTCACGATTTTTATCAGAAGTTCCTGAACAATTATCAAAAAAGGTGGAAGTTTCTCGATCAAGCCAATTAGAACAGTATCAATTATTTGATCGTTGGTTTAATAATAAAACAGAAGCGGTGCGCCCTGCCATTATTACCTTTTCAATGCCTGGTTCTACTGGGCAGAAACAATCATCAACTTCCGTTACTCAAAAAACGTCTGCTGCCACAAACCAGTCATTTAAGAAATTGCAATCAGTTAACCATGCAAAATTCGGAGTTGGCATTATCCAAGAAGTGGAAGAAAAAAATCCTTCCACTATTTATATTACTGCCAAATTTAAATCGGGCGTCAAAAAAATCAAATCAGATTTTGTAGAACGGGTGTGAAATTATTCCTTTTTCAATGGATTTTTTGGTAAAAATGCACGCAACATCCATGCCATTTTTTCATGTTTTTCAAGTACTTCAAGTAAGAAATTATTCGTTCCTAAATCATCATACTTATCTAACACCTTTGGCGCTTCATCGCGAATCAATCTAATAACGGTTTCTTGATCTTTAGCAAGCTGCTCAATCATTTGTAATGCATTTTTGCCACCACCAAAAAGTTCATCTTCAACCTTTGATAATTTTGCAAATTCTTTGAGAGAAGCTATCGCTTTACAACCAACCGAACGAACGCGCTCAGCAGTATCATCTACCATATCAAGTAGTTGCTCATATTGTTGTTCAAAAAATATATGCAACGCATGAAAATCAGCACCTTCAACATTCCAATGATAATTTAATGTTTTGGTATATAAACTATATTGATTTGCTAAGATCTTATTTAATATAGCAGCTACCTCATTGCGATTTTTTTCTGAAATTCCTATATCAACTTTCATAGTAATCCCTCTTATTATTAATTTTGTATTTTCTACAGTATAAGTAAATTACTTTTTTAACTGCAATATTTTTATACTACAACTAGAATCAAAAGCAGTTACCGCTGTTGACGCTTTTTAATAACTGAGTAGACTTTTTCATATTACCATAAACATAAGAAAGGAATTTATGAAAAAAATCAGCGTTTTATTAATAACCTCGGGCATGTTAACTGCATATGCAGATTTAAAAATGGATACTCCTCGCGTACCAGCAGGCCCTAGCGTTATTGCAAAAGATTCAACAAAATCTGTTCCTGAAACCGTAAAAATCCGTTATATCGATCCCTATAAAATTGTCCCTAATTTAGAACAATGGAAAGATGAACGTAATATCGTTCAAGCTGATTTAGATGCTCGCGCTAAACAAATTGAAGAATTACGTACCCTATACACCACTAAGACAAATGAAATTCAAAGCATGGGCTCAATGGCCAAAGATAAGGCTAAAGAAAGTGCTATAGAAGAACTCAGGCAATTAGAAACAAGTATTCAAATTAAACAACAAACATTCCAAGAACATGCTGAACGCGCTGGTCAAGAAGCACAAATGAAGATTTTTAAAGAAATAGAAACAGTAGCTAAAGAATATGCACAAGAAAATAATATTGATTTTATCTTTGCCGGTGGCGCTATTTACGTAGCTGATGCTTATGATATTAGCGATGAAATTGCTCAGCGCATGAATAAGAAGTATCTAGCACAAAGAAAGACACCTGCAGTAACACCAAAGTTTGAATTACCTAAATCTGCTGGACCGCAGTTGAAATAAAACTATAATACTGGATCCTCACGTTCCGTCTCCGTTAATCCAGCCGTCGCTAAAAGCTATGGCGGAGTAAACAACTCCGCCGGACACGCGCTTGCTATTACGGAATCCGTCGTAGCCTTGACGAAGTCGGACGCGCGCTCCTCAGGATGACATAGTCTGCGTTGTAAGTTGAGGTTGAATGTCATTCCGAGTTTACGTGGGAATCCATTAATAAAATAAAAAGTCCTACAATGAATCAACCAATCTCCCTCAAATCGATCAAAGCAATTATCGGGCTAGGCAATCCTGGCCCTAAATTCTATTACAATCGCCATAATATTGGGTTTCGCGTGGTAGAAGAATTAGCTAAACGGTATAACGGTGCTTTTAAGAAGAACGATCAAATGGAACTAGCACAAATTACCATTCATGATAAACCGTATATACTCATCATGCCGCAAACATTTATGAATTCATCGGGGAACGTATTACCCTATTTAACCAAAAAAGGAATTGCTGCCAATGAAATCTTAGTAATTCATGATGAATTGGAGCTTCCTTTTAACAAGCTAAAATTGAAATATGGCGGTAGTGCCAAGGGGCATAATGGCTTGAAATCTATTATTTCACGAATTGGATCTGATTTTTATCGATTGGCAATTGGTATTGATAGACCTGATAACCGAGAAGACGTACCTGATTATGTTTTAACTAATTTTCAGGATGCCCGTGCAGTTGATGATGTTATAAATCAGGCAGTTGATATCATTGAAAAAAATAGCTGAAAATTAATCATTAATACTGATCAAATAACATAGAAACCACACCAGCAATACCATATAATACAGATATATATGCTATTGTATAACAATTTTCATTGAAAAATTCTTTAAATTCTTGCGATCGGGTTTTAGGAATAAGTTGAATTGCTTCTGGATCATAATTTTGAATCCATTCTTGTCGCATACGCTGATTAAATTCCAAAAGTTGCCCCGTTTCTTTTGCTGATTTCTTAATAAATCCTTCCTGCTTTTTTTGCATTGAAGACAACGGCAATACACATAATAAAAACATTATTAAATAATATTTGCTCATATTTTTAATTCCTTAGCTGAATAATTTACTTTTAAGATTGCAGGTATTCAAGTACCATTAACCCTACTCCTGCTGCAATGCCACCACTAATACCGCTGGTCAGGAAAACAGCAAAATAGAAACAACATGGATTTTTCATTATTGCATTACCTCCATTAATAATAAAATTTTTGCCAATTGAAGCTTTTTTTTGCACAGGACGATGATAATGGGCTTCTTCGGTATCATAATTAGGGCTATCGATTGCATATGCTCTTCGCTCTCGGATATAGTTTATCAAAATCTCTTCATTAGATAATTGTTCTTTGCCAATTTCCATTGAATACAATGGAACTATGGATAATAAAGTCATGAGCAAATAACATGCACGCATAGTTTCACTCCTTAATTCTTTAAAAATTTTTAAGATTGTAAATATTGAAGTATCAATGAAGTTATTGTATACGATATAAGGGCTGAAATACCGCCACTTATACTTCCTATTGCCCCCAGAATACAAAGATTGCGACAGGGATTTTTTATTATTGCATTACCTTCTTTAATAATATGTTTCTTACACCATGGTTCATTTCTTAGTGCAGTATAATGGAACGTGGCTTCCTCAACATCATAATTACTGCTATTACTTACAAAGGCTTTATGAGTTCGGATATATTTTCTTATTGGCTCTTGATCATACTCCATCGAAAGTAAATTCCCAACAATAGGAATAACACAACCTAATAATAGTAAAATGCAATATAGCTTTTTCATAATATTAACTCTCTAATCTTTTAATAATTTCATTATCTGTTTAAACTGTTCTTTTTTTTCAGCGTTATTTTTGTTTATTTTTTTCTGTTTACGTGCCGTTTCATACGCATCTTTACTATTTGCACCCTTACTCAATAATAGTTGCACCACCGTAATCTGCCCTGCAAACACAGCGCTCATCAAAGCAGTAGGCCCTTGCTCAATTTTTCCATGTGGCCACATAGAGCGCTTACCGCGTTCATCAATACCGGCACCATGTCGTAAAAGCAAATCTACAATCAATGAAAAACCTTTTGAAGCAGCTTCTTGTAAATGTCTAAAGTCATCATATTCATTATCAATTGTAACTGGGGCGCCTGCGTTTAATAATAATTCTACTATTGTTACATTCCCCTTCATTGCTGCACATGTAAGCGGGTTATTAGTAAATCCGCCATATTGTCGTATATCATGAACTGGACCTTCATCGGTAAAGTATTTTTCAAAATTAGGATTTTGCGTAAGAAAGTAGGCAACCACTGGCGTTTGACCCGTTTGAATCGCATAATTAAGAGCAGGTCTGCCAAAAAAATCTTTTTGATAGAGGTCAGCCCCTTGTTCTACTAACAATTTAATCGCTTCTAATCGACCTTTATCGGCGGCATACATGAGTGCAGTACGATCTTTATATTTCTGATTAACGTCAATTTTATGACCAAGCAATACTTCTATAAAATCAACCTCTCCCTTTTTTGCTGCTTTATGAATGAGCGGCAATTTTTTTTTGCCTACTCGTACATCCTTTAGATTATTGGTATCAAAGCTAGATTCTTGCAGTTCTTTTTTTACCTGTTTATATGAATGCATAGCAAAACTAACATAAGGAATTGTGCATGCAAGTAATAATTTTTTTATCATTACCACTCCCTTTTTAATAACTATTTATTATTTTTTTCGTGCTCTATAAATTTTTCCAGATCGTGGATTAACATTTCAACATTATCGGTAGGATATTTTTTATTTATTTCTTTTAAAAATTCAAGCTTCTGTTGATGAGTTTCATTACAGCGACCTTTAGTATTAATGAGTGCTTCGCTTGCCATATGAGTAAGAATTTGAATTATCTGCGCAAATTCAGCTTGATTAGTACTATGTAAATTCTTCATATAAGCATCAAATTCATTAACATTTTCATGGTGCCCAAATACATCAGCACATATTTCATAATTTTTATTAACAAAACATTCCTTATTGTGACAATCTAATTTTTCTTTAATTTTTATTAAGCTATCATAAGATTCTTTGGAAATAGTATCTTTATATGCATCTAAAATATAGGTCTCATCAACATTATAGAGAGTTGCTCGATTAACATGAGCTCCTGCAGCAAATTCCATAAATAAAGCATATTTTATATCACCCGGATTTGTTACATTATTTTTTGTTTCTTCTTTAAATGCTTTTTTAAGCTTCTTTAATTTCTTGCACCCATCTTCATTGTTGTTTTGATAACATTCTTTAGATTGTTCGCCCATCTGCTCATAAAAATATCCTAATCGCACAATAAATTCTCTTGTGGGGTTTTTATCTTCAGCATGGGCTGTATTAAAGCCGATTAAAAAACTGAACGCTAAACTATATATGAGTGATTTTTTTTGCATAAAAGCTCCTTAGGAAAATTAACTATAAATCCATTCAAGTATAAGCATTTTTAATAGCTACTCAACTAATGTTTCTTATTAAAAAGACTCTTTTTTCTTTAACTACTAATTATGATAAAATTATCATTATAACATCCCCACATTTTCTGGAGCATTCATGAAAATTTTTATAAAAACCTTACTGTTATCCTCCATTTTCCTGCAATTAATTCAAGCCATGGACCCGCAAAAAGGAATATTCCCATTTTTAGATGCACCCATAGAAATGCAACAATTAATTGTTAGTGACTTAATGAGTAGCATACCTTCCATTGCCGCTATTAAAACATATCTCAGCTTTAATAGATGTAGTAAACATTGCCGTGCCTTGATAACAGGTGATCACTTTATTACGCAAGTAGCTACCGCATGGGCCACCGACGCTGCTACGCTCGCACTCATTTTTGGTGATTTTGAATCGCCTTTGTATAAAGAAAAAAAAGAACAATTAGAACAATTATCAAAAATAGAACGTTTAGAAGATGTTATTAATTCTAAATGTAGCTATTCTAGGGAACCTCAAAGAACTCTTAACAATTTCAAATATTCACCATTAGGTCTTTTGGTTCTACTTAAATTACGTTTACCCTATGACATAAAAGCAGGATTTAGAACTGCAGCAAAGGTAAATGATCCTAATCTTGTGCAATTTTTTACAACTATGAACAATATCACTCAATCTGATCTTAATCAGGCTTTACAAGCCGCTGCCAAAAAATTAGCTTTTAAAACTATGCGCCAATTAATCGAATTAAATGCGGATATTACTACTCGTAATCGATCAGAAAATACCGTACTCTTAAGAACAATACGCGACTACTACAGAAATAAAACAGTAAAATCGACCAGAGTTGATTCCTCTTTTGATAAGTTTCTTTCGATTTTAAATCTGCTTATCACTCCTTCCACTATTAATGAGAGAAATGATTATAGATTTTCTCCTATTGATCATGCATTGCTTGAAGAAGATTCCGTTTTAGCACAGTTCTTAATTAATAACGGCGCTGATACTTCCGAATGCGATGAAGAAAAGCTATCAGATCTTTTAAAATCAGATAATAAATTCGATGCAAGGGCCTCAAAGAGATCCCTATGCAATTGATTTTGGTTGAGATGCTCAAATAAAAAACCTCAAGGACACTAAGCAGCAGTATATTCAGCAATATTTAATCGATTTTTCCTCAGAATACACTTCAAGATGCAGAAGATGATTACCATAGACAATTAGAAATTCTTAAAACAAGAAAATATGCAGATGAAGTAGTACAACGTATGCGAGCAGAATGGTCTATGAGACCAGAAGGTTCTAATTTTCAATATTAAATTATTAATTTTCTAGTAGATAGGAAACAACATGAAAATTATTATAAAAGTATTTATTTTATCATTAGTAGTTTTTACTTCATTGCATGGTATGGAGAAAGATATAATCCATGGTTTTTTATTTTCAACCTCCAGGAATAATGTACAGCAAGATTCAATTCGTAGCTTTTATAAAGCAGTACAAAATAATGATGCTCAGACAGTGGATTTTCTCACCGCTAACGCAGCTCAATTACCGCTCAGTACCAAGAGGCTAAATAAAGCCTTAAAGAAAGCTACCGACCTTAATGTTTATAGTTATGATGTTATTCCGGTTCTTATTAATCGCGGTGCAGACATTTCTACTAAAGACAAAAGAAAATACACACCGCTTATGCGCGCAATCGAACAATTTAATACACTTCAACATAGCCGATCATCCCAGAGACCTAATGTAACTTATGATGAATTGTTTAAAACATTACTGTTATTAATCAATGAAAATACTATAAATGAAGCCGCGCCTAAAACGGTAACTTATAGACCTGCGCCAACTCCCTTAGCACTTGCAATATTATACAGAGATCCATTATTAGTAGAATTTCTTATTGAACATGGTGCTGATAAAAAATCGCTTGTTGATGTGTGGAGACAACAAAGACCCCTTTCAGAATATGCTCAAGGAGTAGAAATGCCTAAGGAAGACAAAGAAAAAATAGTTAAGTTATTAGAATGATGCAAAAAATGATGTTATTGCGTTAAAATTACCGTGGCTTGTTCACGGGTAATATGTAGAATGCCCCCGGCGATAGTAGTAGATTCTTGTTCACCATTTTGCAAACAATAAATCAGCGGCTTATTGGGAGAAAGTACTAAAATCATGGGTGCATGCCCACGTTGCATAACAAAGTTACCCACCGGGGTATTTACTTCAAGCCACGCAATATCAACTATTTTTTTATCCCCTAAACTCACCATAAAAAGCTTCATATTTAATACACTTCTGTTTTAAGTTTTTGAGCCTTTTCTTTTACGTGTTCAAGAGTTCCTACCATATAAAAAGCTTCCTCCGGAAGATCATCATAATTACCATTAATTATTTCTTCAAAATCAGCAATCGTTTTTTTGAGTGGCACATATTGCCCCGGTATTCCTGTAAAGGATTCAGCCACAAAAATCGGTTGCGTAAGGAACTTTTGAATTTTTTTAGCACGAGTTACAATAACTTTATCTTCATCAGAAAGTTCATCTACTCCCAAAATAGCAATAATATCTTGTAACTCTTTATAACGCTGTAAGATTACTTGTACACGTCGAGCCACCTGATAATGCTTTTCACCAACCACATATGGATTCAATGCTTTTGAATTTGATTCCAATGGATCAATAGCCGGATATAATCCTAATTCTACTAATTTACGCGAAAGTACGGTGCGCGCATCTAAATGCATAAAGGTAGTTGCAGGCGCCGGATCAGTAATATCATCAGCCGGTACATATACCGCTTGGATAGAAGTAATAGCACCATGCGCCGTATTAGTGATACGTTCTTGAAAAGCACCCATTTCTGAAGCGAGCGTTGGCTGATAGCCAACCGCCGAAGGCAGGCGCCCGAGCAATGCAGAAACTTCTGAACCCGCTTGCACTAAACGAAAAATGTTATCTACAAACAACAATACATCTTTATGTTCTTTATCCCGAAAATATTCAGCCATCGTTAATCCACTGAGTGCCACCCGAAACCGCGCGCCTGGCATTTCACCCATTTGGCCAAATACTAAACACGTTTTATCAAGAACACCCGATTGTTTCATTTCAAGCCACAGCTCATTACCTTCTCTGGTTCGTTCTCCAACACCGGTAAACACAGAAACACCGCCATGCTCAATAGCAATATTTCTAATAAGTTCCATAACCAGTATCGTTTTACCAACCCCAGCTCCACCAAAAAGACCAATTTTTGATCCTTTGGTATACGGGCAAATAAGATCAATAACCTTAATACCCGTTTCTTGTATCTCTGTTTCTATTTTTTGTTCAATCAAGGGTGGTGGCGCTTGATAAATTGACCACCACTCAGTAGATTCGATAGGTCCCTTATTATCAATAGGTTTACCGAGCACATTACAAATTCGCCCTAATACTGCTTTGCCTACCGGAACCTTAATTGGGCTTCCGGTATCAAGTACTATAAGTCCTCGACTCATTCCTTGGAATGTTTGTAATGCAATACAACGAACTACGCCATCTCCTAGCTGTTGTTCTACTTCTACGCTCACTAGCTGATCAGGCTGACCATCGTGTGCCGGAATTAAAACATGAAGTTCATGTAAAATCTCAGGAGTTACTTCTTGTGGGAATTGAACATCAATGATAGTTCCCATCACCCGTAGTACATGACCAGACGGTTTTTCTTTATTGATCAATTCATTTGGTTGAGCAGCCATATGTATCCCTTAAATTTATATAGTAATAACCTTAATTTAAGCCTAGTAAATTGTAAAGTTTTTAACGTTGTAAAGTATATTCTCTTGTAATTAAACGTACTAACAGCCTATTCTATCAACATGAAAAGAATTAACCAATTATTTAAAAAGCAATAAGGAATATCGTATGAAATTACTTTTTTACAGCCTTATTTTCTGGGTTATTCCCCTGATGAGCGCCCCTCAAATTGCCCAACCAAAAGAAAAAACTGCTCCTCAAGAGCTTCCTGATTATGACAAAGTTATTTTCCAATGGTCAAAATCGTTTGCTGAAGTAATACATATTATTAATAAAAAATACCATGAACCTATTAACCCCGAAAAAGGTATGATTAATGCTATTAATGCATTCTTGAATACGCTTGACCCTCATTCAGACTTCATGGATAAAAAAAAATACAAAGATATTATTGAAACAACCCAAGGAGAGTTTTATGGTATCGGCGTCATCATTGATTATATGAAGGAAAACGATCAGGAATTTTTAAAAATAATTGATATTGTGCACGGAGGTCCTGCTGATAATGGTGGTGTTAGGGCTGAAGATCTTATTGTGCAAGTTAATAATGAATCGCTTAAAGGAATGTCTGTTGAAGAAATAGTGGCAAAGTTAAAAGGTAAAAAAAATACTGAAGTTCATATAAAAATTAAACGTGCCAATAATCCTGAACTCCTTTCTTTCACTTTAAAACGAGACGTAGTTAAAGAACAAGACGCCCTTTGCTACTATTTCAAAGACCATGCCATATACTATTTATCTCTGCGCATGTTTACTGAAAACTCAGTAAAACAATTAGAACAACTATTAAAAAAATGTCAGCAAACTACTAAAGGCTTAATTCTTGATTTACGTAATAATTCTGGCGGTCTTTTAAGTGCTGTTACTGATATTGCCGGCCTCTTTTTACCAATTAATAGTTTAGTGGTAACTACCAAAGAACGTGAGCGGCAGGTTGATTATAAAACCACTCGAGAACCTATTAATAAATGCACCATGCCCATTTTTATTCTTATTAACAATTTTACCGCTTCTGCAGCAGAAATTTTAGCTGGATGCCTACGCCATCATTCTGAAACTAATAATAAAATACCTTTTGTATTCCTGGTGGGTAGTAAAACATTTGGTAAAGGTTCAGTACAAGAGGTAATTCCTATTAATAATGATTGTGCTGCTAAAGTGACCACTTCTCTTTACTATCTGCCTAATGATATTTCTATTCAAAGTGTCGGTATAGAACCTGATTTTTCTATTGAGCAACGTATTGCTCCTACTAAAGAAATGCAATGGTTTAATAAATTTTTTGGGTATGAAAGCAGTTTAAAAAATGCAATAAAAAACAAAGATGTACCTCCCCTCACTCAAAAAGATGATGCTGTTACTGATGCCAAAGAAAAAGAAAAAACCTGGCAAGAAAAAAAGAAAGAACAGATTGGAACTGATTATATCATTTTAAGCACCTTACGATTAATTGAAATGTACTCCATGGCAAAAAAAGCATATCCTCAGGAACTTACCACGCGCAAAGATGTTGTTTCTTTTTTACGCAAAAATTATATTACTTCCGACGCTTTGACCATGGAAGAAATTACTGTTTAATTTTAAGTTAGTTATCGCATACACTAATATTTGAGTAGATAAATGAATGTCATTCTGAGGCGAAGCCGTAAGAATCCAGTTATAAATTTTCATTTTCTGGATCCTTACGTCGCATTGCTCCTCAGGATGACGGTAGGAAATATTTTTTATTAGGGGTCTTATGAAAAAGTATCATATTTTTATTATTATTAATTTATTACACCTATATTCATATGCTGCTGAAAAACCTATCGTACAAGATGCTAAAGAGATTGAGCGCATTATAGAAAAAAATTCTGAACTTGCTAAAGAAGCACAAAAAAAAGCATACGAAGCTGAACAAGCAGAAATGACGGCAAAAACGGAAAAAGAAAAATATAAAACAATAATGGATGATACTTCTTTACCCGCTGAAAAACAAGAAGCAGCACGCACTGAATATATTATATGGGGGGGCAAAGAACAAGAATACGCTAAAACTAAAATTCAAGAACAAACCAAAGCAAATGATTTAATAACCGATAATACAAAATTAACTCAATCGCAACAGGAGGTGCAAAAAGAATTCACTGCAGAACCAACACCAGAAACAAATATATTAAAAGAGCAATTTGAATCTTGTATAAAATCCGATATTCTGACCTTATTTCAAAGCCAAAAATTACAAAATTTAAATAGCCCGCAAATGATAGAGTATATGAAAGAATTAAGCCAACAGCTTGCAGATCTTACACAATATGAGCGCACAAACTTTTATCAAAGTTATACATACACGGAGCAACAATGGAAGCAGATTCATAATGATGTTCTACAAAATCCTAATAAATATGACCCACGCTATAGAAAATTAATCCAATCACTAAATGAATTAAAGAAAAAAATTGAAGCGAACCTCAAACAAAATAATATTGAAATACCAACTACCGCTAATACCGATAGATGTTTTGTCAAAATATATGCAGATGTTAATGCAAAAATAATTAAAATGGAAAAATTGATGGGCAAAGATATTGATTCATCAATTATTTGGGATTAGAACAAGGTAAAACAGGAGAAGTACGAAAACGTGGATCTTTTTTATGCGGCGGATAGTTATTAGTAAGGATAAAAATGAACAGAAAAATAAGTGTTGATGTTAGTGAAACAACTATGCGATATTTATTTTTTCTACACATACAATTTAATCGTTAAATACAACCTCTTATAATATCATATGCCTAATTAATTTTTTGTCAAAAAGGGTAATTACTTTTCATCTACTCTCTGTTCAAAAAGGAAATAGCAATGAGATTACCGCTTGTGCCTCTGTACATCTCTTTAATTTTATTTACAAATAGCCATTCAAAGCCGCCATTGGGAGAAATTCTCAATGTAGCAGCTCATGACGATCAGCAACATGACGCTCAACAACCTTATGAGCTATCCGCATGGCGTGGTATTGTAGCAATCGAAAGCAGTCTCATAAAAAATATCTGGCTGTATGCTCATACCGCTCATGCTACTACCCAACTTAGTAAAAAACTGTTTCATGTAGAAGTTGATGAAGAACTCTTCATTACCAGTTATGAACCATATGCTCGATTTACCCTTGAAACTATCATTTCCTTAATTCAATCGCTCCATAATGGCTCATTATGTAAAAGCAGTAGTTCATATAAATATAAATACACTCACATATTAGCTTTAACCACTACCTTTCAAGGAAATAAATCACCGGCACGACTTAAGAAATTAATAAAATTAATTAAGAATTCCCTAACAGAAGAACAGCATTATTATCCCACGGGAACTACTATGCAAATATTATTAGCGTTACTCTATCTTAAAAGCCAAGGAACCAAAGAAATGAGTTGTATCATGGTACCAAAAGAAGCTATCTATCACCCTCTTGAACATAACATGGTCCCGGTGATTGTTCCCCTCATTTATACTCATTATTATAAACCAAACCATCCCCCAAAAGTAGCATGGGCGCGACGCGTAGTATATAAAGATTATCCACCTATCTCTGATTGTGTTGAAACCGCAATAAGAAATGTTATTAATGAACTTATGTTCGATGATACTAAAAAACAGTTTTTGCTAGAATACGTGCCACCACACATATCTGAACAAGTTAAAGAATTTTATGTAAATTTTGCATCAGCAAAAACATATGATGAAGTTAACCATCCTGATTTACATCAAGATTGGCTTACCCGTGTTTCCAATTTAGAATCGTGTATATATAGAAAAGAAGGTTTTGAGATTCATCCCAGTGCTGATAATTTTTTTTCAACACTCTGTATTTTATTAGGTATAGAAAAAGCTGGAACTAACGATATACCATCTTTAATTAATAAGTTCTGCGCTGAATGCTCTAGAAACCCCTTTATAACCATTAATTTTTTAGGATGTTCAACAAAAACCGACACCTATAATCATTTCAGCTTTAGTCTATATAATAAAAATAACTCACTCATCAAAAGATATATTACCGTTCATATCAAAAAGGACCATGCCTGGATGACACAAGAGACTAAATCTGATGACGCAATAATTAGTGATAATCCTGCACCATCAACAATTAGCAACCTCATTGATTATGATAAAGCACTTATGCATATCATGCCTCGTAACTTTGAGACAGATCCTCCGTTTACACAAAATAGCTTATTTTTTTCTTTATCTTCTGGTGCACCAGAAGGGGTAAAAATCTAAAGCCATTAGGCGTGAACCTTATCTTCGCGGATGTTCTAATAAATATGCCCCATAAAGTGCCGAACTTATTATTAAGATAATTCCTAATAAGCCACCAAATAATACTCCTGGATAAGCGCCAAAAACCATTTGCTGAATAATAGCAAGAATCACTTTAACCGCTGCTAAAATAATGATCGCACTACGCATAAAACGAATTGCATAGGCGTACACAAAACAAAGTGCAATACCCATAGCCAATCCTACCAATAGCCACAACCATATTGATGCTATTTCCGGTAGATCAATACTCATCAAACTTGATAAAATAAGGACCATTACTGCAAGCCATCGATGTTTTTTCCATCCATCAGTAATATATTCAAGCGCCGTATAAATAAGCAACAAGAATATGCCCATTTCCATGAACTTCGTCCATTGCGCAAGCGCTTCACTGAGCCATGGCAGATAAGCTCCTGCCGCAGTAAAATCAGGCCACAGGGGTTTATTATGAGGTATTACCAGTTTTAAAATGGCTAATAAGCCCGCTAAAAAGACGCCAATGGAACATGCATAGCCAACAATATTTAAAAGAGATGATTTCAACTGCGCTGATTTAAAGAAACAGTAGTATAGAAATCCAGCAAGGATACCGAATAAAAAAGATTTAAAAAAGGCATACATAAACCAAAAACCAATTACACGCCACAATTGGAAACTGTATGGTTCAGTAGTATTAAAGTAAATGGTAGCAGTTGGCAAAATATTAACCATTTGAATACAGGATTTAATAAATAATGATCCCATAACTAGCGCACATAATTTTATACTAAATACCCCTCGTTGCCATGCATGAGTAATAACAATGCTACCCGCAAGAATAAGGAGTAAATAAAAAATGAGTCCCGTTGCTGTTATCATCAATGCAATAAACGATTTTTCATCTTTATAATCGCGTTCCCATTGCTCAGGCACAAAAATGGACCGCTGAAAATCCATTACCTGTGTACCGTCAATCTGTATCTTAATACGTGCTTGACCCGATCCTATTTGTTGATGAATATCACTATAGGTAAGTACCCAATCAACCCTATCAGGTTGTTTAGTTGGAATTACTGAGATTTCTTTAAGATCTTCTGGTAATAAACCATATTTTTGCTCAATAAATACTAATGCCTTCTGTTTTGCTTCATCAATTGAGAGCGATTCTAACTGTTTACTTTCAGGTAACGTATGTTCAAACCGATACAATGCTGCTTTATCATGAACATCATTAAAATAGAGATTATATTCCTCTGCGCGATCGGTAACAGTTCCTTCAAAAGTAACGATTCTCGTTTTGTATACCGTTGGCATAAGATATGAGGAAAGCAACTTTTTATATAATGTTTTACCCTGTGTTCTCCAAATATAAATATGTTGCATCTCGGCATCGCCATATTCCGGCGTCTCTACGCCGATAAGCGGTGTCCATGATGTATTTTTTATTTCGGTAACTTCTTGCGCATAGGTAATCGCTTGGGCACGAGGATTTGCTAATGGCAGCATGTCAGCAGAAA
This sequence comes from Candidatus Babeliales bacterium, assembly GCA_963722075.1. Lineage (GTDB taxonomy): Bacteria > Babelota > Babeliae > Babelales > JANWKD01 > CAVRJM01. Next base: position 733,747 of record CAVRJM010000001.1, read on the forward strand.
ATCGGGTACACAGTAACCATACAATGAACCCGCCAAATCCTAATAATGAAAAAATTATTTTCTTCTTATGAGAAAATGAAATAGTATGCATTGGCTCTTCATTAATTTCTGGATGGCGCATGCTACTTACCTGCGGTGGATGCCAAGCGGCATTATAATAAGAAGCCTCAAGAGTATGCCATCTTTTTGCTTTTGACCATCGGTACATAATAATACCTAATGGGATCAAGCAGATACTGATTATAAGTGTTTTATCAAGCCAAATTTCGGGAGCAGTTGAAATAAAAATAGGCAATGCAAACCATACCACATCATAAATAAAATGTAATAAAATCGCTGGCATTAGCCCATACCACAAATACAAGATCCCAAAAATAGCTGAAGGGATCAGTAATTCAATTAAACGCGCATATGCAGGCTGTGCAGGATAATTTGCATGTGCTGCACTAAAGATAATTGCTTGGATAATAAAAGCTGCTGCAATCCATAGATTTTTTTTACCAAATCGTTTACCTAGAAGAGCTGCGCCTGCAAGTGGAATAGCACGAAATAACGTTTCTTCTAAAACCCCGGCGCTTAATGATGCAGCAATTGGATGAAGCCACGGCAAGAACATTGCGAGAACATTGGGGTTATACAATGTTTCTGATGGTGACCACCACCCAAAATACCGTATTGCAAAGTAATAGACAAGAATAACGTAAGCAAAAAATATTCCTAACCATAAATAAGCACTGAGCGTTCTGCCAAGTACCTGCAATGATGAGCCGGCACCGGGTGACCATAACCGCCATAATTGAATTTTATGAGGAAATGCCTTACGCGTTAAACTTTCTGCTACCATAAGAAACATAGTCGCTAAGCTCGTAGAAATAAGAAATTGAATAATTACTTGCAGAAGCTGTAACCCTAAAAATTTATATAATGAAACGGCAGTATCATAATAAAACCATACTAATGGAATTTGGTTAATGGTATCGGCAGCTTGAAAAAGCCCAATTACAAGTCCCCATATAAAAGCAGGACGCCAAAGCAACCAACGATTACGCAGTAAATAATAAAACCCAATGAGACAACCACCAAAAACATATAGGAAAACAACCGCAATAAATGCAATTAAGGCAATAAATTCATTTAAAGAACGCATTTCCTCATATTTTCGCGTAAATCTTTCTGGCACCTTTACTGACAATTTTAATTCCGTTAAGGTGTCACCGCTTACCACCAGCTTTAACCGATACGGTGCATCAGCAATTTTTTTGTCGGTACGTTCAAAAACAAAGGTATGATCAATACGACCACTGGGTGAAACTTCTTGAGATTCTTCCACGCTATGATACAGCGAAAAATCAACATGCCAAAAATCTGCCGCTTCTTTTATGGCAATTGATCGCGCTTGTTCTTGAGATAAAGCCGCCCCTGGTGATAATTGAGAAACCTTTTTTTCAAATCCGTACGGAACACCTTCTGGCGTAAAAAATATTTTAGTCTCAGTTGGATCAAGCTCTTTGAAATGGCGCACTGCCCAGGTATAGGGAGCATAATATTTTTCTTTTAAAACCTGCCCAAAAGCATCAGGGCCGCCGCCTTCTAATTCAATAAAATATTGCGTCTTCGCATCCACATCAAAAGAAGCTGCTTGGTGATAATCAACCGGTCCCCATTTAAATTGTTCATCAAGTTCATGTGCCTTTTTTAAGGCAGCACGTCGATCCATGGTAATATGTAAATCTACAATGGGAAATGCGCGGGAGAAATAATGATAGGAAAAATATATGCCAAGCGCGGAAGCAGCGGTAAAAATAATCCAAAACAGTGGTGTGCGTGTGATTGACTTAGAATCAAGAATCATGTTACTAAACCCTTATATTTTTTCATGTTTATTTTTTTTATCATACTCATACCAAATAAAAAAGGCCACCTAAAAAATTTTAGGTGGCCATATAATCAATTTATTGAAAAATTATTTTTCCTGATCTTTAGGAAATTTAGGCTTTCTCTTAAGCATGTGAATAATAGACTTATAGGGAATAGTATTCCTTATATTAGTTTCTTTCTTAATTATTTTCTTCTTTGGTTTATTAAATGGATTTTGATAGCGTTCAGAATGTTCCGTTGAGGGACGACCTTCAACTTGCATTTCCGGATTTATTGATTCATTTCCATCTATGAGGGCTTCAATTCCATCCCATTCACTTTGAAATTCACTAACATTTTCAGGAACAATTTCTTCACCATCTCTAGATTGAAAAAGATTTTGCATAGCTAATTGTTCTACAAAATTATTTGATGAAGCGGATTCATGCGTTATTTGCAATAATTGCTGTTGAATCTCATTATCTTGTTCTTGTAGTCGTGAATCTTCCATCGCACTGAGCGAAGCAAAACTCATTATTAAAAATAACGCGTATAATAATTTCATCATATTTCCTTCATTTAATAAACAAATCAATCATGAGGTTGCTGAAAAATTGATTGAGGTAAAACCTCACTCGTGAATCGATCGAATGCAAGTTTACGCCGTATGCGCTTTATAGCTCTACTACGTTGCGGCTTCATGATCTTTTTTTGAAAGGTCTTTTTCCTTGTTGTATTGCGCGGAGGAGTCAAATTATTCCGCATTACCGTACTTTCTTCTTCATTTTCACGCTGATTTTTAGGGAAACAAGTTTCATATAAATCTGACCGAATTTCCGGCATTGGATTTTCATCACCATTTTCCATTGAGAAAGTTACAATTGGAAATATAAATGATAAAAGTAACAATAGTAAAATATACATTAATTGGCACCTTTATAACTAATTAAAATACTGAATTATATATATAATTTTATCAAAAATTAACACTTTGTCAATAAAAATATGGGTAAAAAAAGGGGTTTATTCCTCAAAAAGACCAAGTAATTCATACACTGATTGAAAGGCATGAATAGAAGCAGAAATAGCCTTATCCTTATCTAATTTCTGTTTTCGGGCTAAAAATAAGGTTTCTATGCCAAATTTTTGGGCCTCATTCAGGTGTATATTTATTTGATTTACTGATTTGATATGCCCGGTTAAGTTAATTTCCCCTAAGGCAATGGATTTAGCCGGTAACGGCTTTTTGCAATAACTGGAAAGTAATGCCAACGCTATTCCTAAGTCAGCGGAGCTTTCTTTTAATTTAAATCCCCCACTTACTTTAAAAAATATATCATGAGCACTGAAGGGTATTTGTAAATACTTTTCTAAAATGGAAGCGATAATAACTACTTGTTTTTGATCAAGCCCAGAAATAACCCGCTGCGGTATACCAAACTTTGAAGGCACAATAAGCGCTTGTAATTCAAGCAACAATGGACGAGTACCTTCGCTATAGCTAATTAATACTGAACCAGGAGCATAGGATGCTTCATTAATAAGTTGCTGGTTTATATTAGAAACTTCTTGCAAACCCTGCTCATTCATTTCAAAAAATCCGATTTCATTAAGCGTCCCGAATCGGTTTTTTACTGACCGCAAGATTCGTGTTTGCCACCGATCTTCCCCTTGTAAATAAAAAACTGCATCCACCATATGCTCAAGCATTTTGGGTCCGGCAATGGTACCTTCTTTAGTAATGTGACCGGTTACAATCACCGCAATGTTGTGCTCTTTTGCTAACCGCATTAAATGGAACGCCGATTCGCGCAGCTGGCCAATAGTACCAGGAATTGTTTGTGCCGTAGTAGAATAACAATTTTGAATGGAATCTATAATAATTATATGCGGCTTGCGTTCTTGCGCGGTTGCAATAATTGATTCTAAATTGCCTTGGTCAGAAAAATAAAGTTGTCCTGAAGCACATTGTAAGCGCAGCGCACGCATTTTTACTTGTTCTAATGATTCTTCAGAAGAAAAATAAAAAATAGTATATTCTTGCGAAAGCTGATGCGCTACTTGTAATAATAAGGTTGATTTACCAATTCCCGGATCTCCCGTTACCACTATAAAGCAACCAGGCATAATACCGCCACCAACTACGCGATCCCATTCAGTTATCCCTGTTAACATACGACTTTTTGTATCAAAAGCTACTTGATCAAGTGTTGTTAAAGAAAGCATGCTACCAGTTTTTAATGGTGCCGCATTTACCGTTTGCATCATTTTTTGCTTTTCAGTAACACTTCCCCATTCTTGGCAGCTGGGGCAGCAACCTAACCATTTTGGCGGACGGTAATCACAATTAGTACAATAAAATTCTATTTTTTGTTTCATATTTTTTTACATATAAAATTTTGGTATGTTATACCAGTATATCAGTAATAATAAAGGATCATATGAATAAAAAATTATTGTATTTTAATTTGTTTATTGTAATCACCTTAAATGGTATGAATAACAATCAAAAAACTCCCATAGAAAAATTAAAAGAAAATCTTATAGCTTTAAAAACTAAAATACCACCTCAAGTTCCATCCAATCAACAAAATGAAGATCTTTCAGATTCATCAGAACCCTTTTGTGGCTTTAAAAAAGGTTTTTTAAATAATCAAGAAAATGAAAATTGACCTTCATTTGTTCCTGGATCTTTACATTGCTAAGGCATCTCAGGTTGACAAATTTATCAAGATGTCATTCGTAGGAATCCAGTAACAAATTGATATGCCATCTTAGTTAGCTGTAGCTATTACATCATGACCCTGCGCACTAATCCCTCGCTATTTTATTTCAAATAGAATTTACATTGATAAAAATTAGCTCCTTATTACATTATAAAATTGACAAATATTTATAAACATATAGATTTAATTATTAGTGAGGTTATTATTTTTTTTAAAACAGGATTTTATTATGAATAAATCTTTATTATTTAAAGCAGTACTCCTATCAGTTGCTTTATTATTTTCTTGCCAAACATTCAGCATGGAATCTCTAAAAAAGAGACAAGAATCATTACACCAATGGTTTGCAGATCATTCTACCTGCAAAGCAATAGCAGTAGCCTGTGGAACAGCTATTCCCATGATTGCAGTTTCAGCTTTCTTAACGAATTATCAATCTGAATTGGGATTCGGCAATATTAAAACTGATAATTACCATAATATAAGCGCTGCATTGGGAGTCGCAAGTGGATGCGCATCAGGCTTTTTAACATATATGTATCCAGAAATTAGTTTTGCATATCCAATTTTGGCAGGTTTATTTTATGTTACCAAAAAAATAGGCTGTCAGATGGTAGAAGATTTTGTAATACCCCCGCTCTCTTGCAGAAGGCCAATTTAGTTTCACCATCTAGGGGTTAAAAATCGTTACAACATTTAAAATGATAGGATTTTTATTATGAAAAAATCGTTAATTTTCAACTCAATAGCAATCTTATTGCTTGCTGCATCAATATGCACACAATCACATGCCATGTTTAAGTTTAATTATCATGAAACAAAACAATGGTTTGTAAATCATCCAAATTATAAAAAAGCACTTGTTATCGGCGCTACTATTGCTCCTATGGTTATTGTCCCGTCGGTTTTAGCATGTACGCAAGCACGCATGGTAACAGAAAGCAATGGCTACACCGAATGGAACAATATAAGTTTTGACAATACCCATCCCTATTTAAACGCTTTAGCGGGTATAGGTTCTGGCTTAGCGGCTGGCTGTTTTACTTATAACTATCCACAAGTAACCGCACTTACTACAAAAGCTAGTGCATTAGTTGGCCTTGGCGGGTTGGCACTTGCAACCGGCGTATATGTTATCACAAAAGCAGGATCTCAATTAGCAAAAATTATTACTCAATAAAGTAACTATTTTGAGGTTATTAATATTTTTAGATAGGATTAATTTATGAACAAATCATTATTAACTAAAACACTGTTCTTATTACTTATTGCATCGTGCATTACATCAACTTATCCGATGCAAAAATCAAAATTGGAACAATGGGTATATGACCATCCATCTTTAAGCACTTTTATAGCAACAATAATACCCGCTATTGCGATCCCTACTATTTTAACCTATGCGCCACCGTCAAAAAGGTTTGACGACATCAGTTCTAATCATAAATTATTAATGGGATTAGTAGGCGGGTTCGGCTCAGGATTTTTAATGTATAACGAACCTGAACTTTCCCTTGCTTGTTTTAAAGGTGGAACAATAGGGTTAGGAATTGGAGCAATAGTAACTATTGCTCGTTTAGGAATCAAAAAAATCTTCCAAAGCAACAAATAAAGATGCAATAAAAAAAGAAGGCCGAAGTAAATCGTTCGTCCTTCTTTTTTTAAGTATTTTAAAACATCGGCTGCTTATCAATTTTATGGCAACTGCGGCAGCGCGCTTGATAACTTTCTTGTGCACCAACTAAAATAATCGGATCATCGTGACGCGCTGGCTTACCATTAACCAACCGTTGGGTAAAATGCGCATCCTTGCCACAATCAATACAAATTGCTTTTAACTTTGTAATCTCATCAGCAATAGACATTAATATGGGCATGCACCCAAATGGCATCCCCTTAAAATCTAAATCTAACCCCGCAACAATTACCCGTTTGCCTTCATCAATTAACTGACATATTACATTAATTACATCCATGGAAAAGAATTGCACTTCGTCAATACCAACAACGGTGGTACTTAATTCAATATAAGGCATAATCGAACGGGGATTATCCAACGGAACGGCATATATTTTATCACCATTATGAGAAGCAACATATTCTATGGTAGTACGATCATCAAGACAATGTTTAAATGTCTTAATTGATAAACGCGCGTATTCGGCGCGTTTTAAACGGCGTATTAATTCTTCTGTTTTTCCTGAAAACATAGAACCACAAATTACTTCTAACCTTCCCTTACTTTCATTATTCATGATATATATTCTTATTTATAATATTTGTTTAAGATTTAAAAATAATTTAAAAATAAATAAAAAAATCTTTTGAGAGAATTTTTTATAGTTGATTGCTCATTTAATGCTTTAATTCTTGCCCCAATTAATGGGCCCTTTTTTTCATACAACTCATTTTTTATTACATCCCAATAAACCGCACGTTTCTGTTCTTTTGAAGCCAAATCAATGGGGTACGGTTTTCCATTAATCATAAGAAGGTGCTTACTTGGTTTATGAACAATAAATAATTCATCGTGGTTTGAAACAATTTTTAATTTATTAATGCGCGAAACAGATTTTTTTTGATCAATAAACTCCATACTTGATGCGGTAAAAAAAATGCTCAATGCCAAGACACAAAAAAAAAGTACCAATAAAAGCTCCTCACTTCGTGAATGTATAAATATTTTATTGATTTTAAAATGTTTTTTTTAAAAAACAATAGCTTTCTTTTTTTTATTTTTTTATTATCCTAGCAACATTAGAACAAACGCTTTTAAATAGAAGCCATAAGATTAATCAAAAGTAAATACGAATAACAAACTAAGGACAAATAATTTCAATGAGCACCACCTCCCATCCTTCTAGCGTAATACCATCTACTATTTCACCTATGCAATCTGTTCTTCATGACGATGCAACTATTGTTATTAATCAATCGTTAGAACTAAAAGGACAGGCAACATTAAGCGGTGCAAAAAATGCAGTATTAGTTATCATTGCCTCACTGATCTTAACAGAAGGAAAATCAGCATTATATAATGTTCCTAATTCAGATGATGTCCTGCAAATGATTTCCTTAATGCGTGAACTTGGTGCTCATATTCAATTTGATAGCACGCAAAACAAACTTGAAGTAGAAACCTCTTTTATTTCTAATTATAAAGTATCACCATCGCTCATGAAGAAGATGCGCGCCTCGGTATTAGTGATGGGCCCCCTTCTGGCTCGTTTTGCACGAGCTGAAATTGCGCTTCCGGGCGGTTGCTTACTGGGCGCACGGCCAATCGATTATCATATAAAAAATTTTGAAAAAATGGGTGTTATTTTTACTATTGATGGGGAATTTTTAAGCGGCATTACTGATCGATTAAAGCCTGCTCGTATCGTACTTGATTACCCAAGCGTTGGTGCAACTGAAAATCTCTTAATGGCAGCAGTACTCACCCCAGGAACCACACATATTATCAATGCAGCATTAGAACCAGAAGTATTGGATTTAATTTCTATACTTACAAAAATGGGTGCGCTGATATCTATTGATGCACCGGCTACTATTATAATACAAGGGGTGCAAAAATTACGCGCCATTGAGCATCATATCATATTTGATCGGCTTGAAGCGGGTGCCTTATTACTAGCAACGGCAATCACCGGCGGCTCTATTTATTTACCACAAGCCCGCGCTGATCAATTGGATGTTTTCTTGTTAAAACTCCATGAGATGGGACATCATATTGAAACTGATTCAGGACAAGGCATACGATTACGTGCAACAAAAACACCACGTGCGGTCTCATTTACTACTGCTCCTTATCCGGGGTTTCCTACTGATTTACAAGCTCCTATGATGGCAGCACAATGTCTTGCTAATGGCAAAAGTGAAATTCATGAAACGGTATTTGAAAATAGATTATTACATGTACGTGAATTACAAAAAATGGGCGCCCAAATAACCGTCAAAGGCGACCGCGCCTTGGTAACGGGCGTGGATACCTTATATGGCACTTCCGTTATTGCTACTGATATTCGTGCCTCATGCGCACTGGTACTAGCAGGCTTAGCGGCCCGTGGCACTACTGTTATGACCGGCATTAATCATTGGAAACGCGGGTACGAAGCACTAGAAAAAAAATTGGCACAATTAGGCGCTTCTATTACTGTCCAAAAATTAGTACAACAAACCTAAAAAAAGCCACCAATAAGATCAGTAAGTTCGGCCGTAATTTTAGCCTGGCGCATCTTATTATAGGTAAGGCGCATAGAATCAAGTAAAGTACCGGCACTGCGTGTTGAATTATCCATAGCAATAAAGCGCGCTGCTTGCTCAGCTACTAATGATTGGAATAACAGCTCATACATAGTTATATATACCATTTGCTCAATAAGATAATTTAAGATATCGCCGGGAGGTTCTTCCCATATATATTCATTAAAAATATCTTTTTGGGTACCGGTATCTTGTACGGTAAATGGAATAAGTTGCGTAATTTGGGGTTTTTGCACAAAGAACGTTTTTGAAAAGTTGCTATAAATCATTACGGCGCTGTGAGAGCCAGCGGTTTTTACGATATATTCACTTATCTGCCGACAAATAACTTCTATATTTGCAATAGAAAAGGTATCAAAATTTTGAATGATTGTATTATTGGCATGACGCGCATATTCATGTGCTTTTTTACCGATGGTAATAAGCATTGGCTTTTCTTGATTTTTAACTGCTTTTTCAAAAAAGGCAAAAAGCTCTGTATTAAAATTACCACATAATCCTTTTTGTGATCCGATTAAAATGGCTAATTGGGGAGCATTAGTATTCTCTGCCCTTAATAATGGATGGTTCCAATTTGTTTGCCCAGCATAGAGGGGCAAAAAAATAGCTGCTATTTGTTGCCTATATTCTTCAATACCATTTTTTTTAGATCGCAATCGTAAATGGCTCGACATAGAAATTAAGCGCAACGCATGCGTTATTTTTTTGATCGTTTTAATAGCTTTAATGCGCTGGCGCATTCGAATTAATTGAGACATACAATTTGCCTTATTATAATGAAGAAGCTACTTTCTAATGTAATAAGGATAGGGCAATTTTGCAATTTATTATCCTTAATTGAGATCATTTTACCGTCACCGCTCAATGAATCTACTTGAAACAAAGCATACTACAATGGTTGTATTATTACCTATAAATTATTTATAATATACATAAAAAAATATTATAAGGTATATGAAAATAATTCATGAAATTACTCATTGACGGTTATAATCTGTTAAAAAAAATAAAAAAAACATCGTATATTACGGATAGTGAGCGCAATAAATTTCTTAAACAACTCAACAATTATGCACATCAAAAAAAGTTATCTATCATTATTGTGTTTGATGGTGGTCCATTTAATTGGCCTCAGCATGAAAAGATGAGTTCGGTGGTAGAGGTAATTTATTCCGGGGCACAGCAAAACGCAGATACCTATATAAAGCAGTACTTAGATGAACACGCTAATAAAGAGCTGTTATTAATAAGTAGTGATCGAGAATTAGTAAATTACGCACATAACCATAACGTTATTTCATTGGATTCTTATACCTTTTCTGAATTACTCTATCACAATCAATCATTACCAAAAATAGCTACTCATAAAGAGCCCCTACGCAAATTGACCATTCAAAGCACACCAGAGCTTGATATCTTAATGGAACAGTTAAAAGTGCCAACAAAAACTACTGAGGATAGAAAACGGGAACGGGGAAAAACTCATACTTTATCTAAAGAAGAGCGCAAATTATTACAAAAATTGAAGAAGTTATGACATATAAAAATGTCATTCTGAGACCGTAGGCGTAAGAATCCAGTAATAAAAATAAGCCTTTTATATATTCACTGGATCCTCACGGCGCTCTCGCGCCTCAGGATGACATCTTGATTATATTGTAACCTTGGGCACCGCCGAAGATTTCTCTAATAACATTTTCCGTGCGATTTGTATAAAGGCAATCATCAATGCAGTCGCGGTTATTTCACGCCACCAAATGCGTGGTACGGTACTCAATCCTTGAATAAACGTCCAGAATGAAATTTCACTCTCTGTTAAAATATTACGCCCATCATAACGCAATTCTTTTGCATATTGTAAGGCAGCTTCCTTAGAAAAAAGATAGCGATGCCCTATATCAGTTAAAATTTCACCCAATGCCCATAATGTAACACCACCAATAAAAAAACGGGCGAGCAGCGGTTTTAAAAAAGAATCCGGCTGTTGGCTTATAATGGGGGGCTTTATGTTCTGATTATCTGCATTCACAAAACTACCGCTTAACAATAGAAAAAAGAAAATTATTTTTTTCATGATAAAGATTCTCCCACTATTAAGATTGTTTTGATAAATAAAAGTAGTATATAATAAATTATATTATTTCAATCATAATAAAAAACAAGCGGATGAATATTGCTTTAAATTCAAAATCGGTAACATTTTCGTTAGATACTCTTAATACCATTGCGCATGATCTGTATGTATTAAAAAATCAATGCGCTATTTATACCTTTGAGGGCCCATTAGGCGCCGGTAAAACAACCTTAGTAAGATCGTTATTTAAGCAATTTGATATTCATGCTCCTATCACTAGCCCTACTTTCAGCTATATGAATGTATATGAAAACAATAAAGGCGAACTTTTATATCATTTTGATTTATATCGCTTAACAAATCTTAATGAATTTTTAGAAGCTGGCTTTGATGAATTTTTATATGTACCTAATAGTTGGGCTTTTATAGAATGGCCAAAAATTATTAAATCATTATTAACTAAAAATGTCTGTGATATTACTCTTGATTATGGAGCTGATCAACAGCATAGAATTTTACAATGTAGCATACGATAATAAGTTCTATTATATTTTGTTTTCGTTCTATTTTTGCATCAGCACGATATCGGAATCTTTCTTTCCTCTTATATGTTTAGGAAGCAGCTTTCCAGGATTTTCTTTTTTCCATTCTCCTACGGTACATTCAATCATTACTTTGCCACCACACTCTTTAATCAATTGTTGCATTTCTTCATTACCTTCAGGAAAAACATCTGCCATCAATTGGGCAAATGGCAACGTATCACTGCTATCACCGTGTTTAGCAATTACGTCATCACCAAATTGAGCTAGTAACAATTTTGCTTCTTGCAGATCATTATAACGAATAGCCTGATGAAACAACCATGTCTGCGAAATTTTAGCACTAAAAATAGGCTTTCTTGCCATCAATTCAGCAATAGCTTTTTTGGTATCCTCTCCTGCATTTTTAATAATTTCTACAATTTTTTCATATTCGCATGAAAACTTGTAATTTGATATTGTTTGAGCTAATTCACTGGAATCAGCTAAATCTTCTTCGGTAAATTCAATTACTCGTTCCATCGTATGGGTAACAGCAACCAAGGCATTAATTACTAATAGTAATCGGAAATATATTTGCATAAGATTCCTTTAACGTAAATCTTCTAAAGCCATACTCTATTTTTGAATGTGAACTATCTCATCATCATTTTTACCTTTAAGCCAGTCTGGTAGCTCTAAACCGGGATGTTCCCTTAACCATTCTTGCTTATATTCACCCGCTTTGTAACATATCACCTCATGACCACCATGTTGGCTTATCAATTCTTGCATTGGTTCAGTGCCGCACGAAAAAGAATCAGATATTAATTTAGCAAATGGTAATGTATCGCTGCCATGACCAACCGAAGCAATGATATCATCACCAAATTGAGCTATTAATTTCTTTGCTTCATCAATGTCGTTGTATCTAACAGCCTGATGAAATAACCAAGTTTATGGTATCTTAGCACTATAAATAGGATTTGCAATCATAAGTTCATATATTGCTTTTTTAAGCTCTGCTTCATTCCTTTTAATAATTTCCAAAATTCTTTTATACTCATTCATTTCTTGATAAGTATCGACACTTATACCATATGATTGGCTGGCATGCGAATGGCAGCTTCGTTTGTTTTGTTTTTCCATTGCTTGAATAGCTAAAACTAAAGATAATATTACTACTGATAAAAGATTTTTTATTTGTATGTTCATACTATTTCCCTAATTAACGTGAAAGTGAATCAGTCTCATTTTTACTAAAACGTATGATAGTACAAAATGATTGGCGGGTAAAGGTAGTTAAAAGAGTTAATTGAAATTTTATTTTATTACTGGATCCCTACGGCCTAAAGGCCTCTGGATGACATTTTAATCATCATGTCATTCTGACCCGCCGTAGCTTTTAGCGAAGGCTGGGGTAAGAATCCAGTAATATATTATACTTTAATTGAATATACCTTCTTCACGGAGTAAATCCATTGCAATATTCAATAGCGATTTACCTTCTTCTAGTTTATAAGGACGTACCCATTTACCTTCTGCATCTTTATAAACCGTAACCTTATAATTCTTGTAATGTTCATCAGAAAGTTCATCAGTTAAGCGCGGGAAGTGCGTAGCAATAGTGCAAAGACTATTATTCATCGCACCTAATTCTTGTGCAAACAATAATGCTGCCTCTTCACCTTCTTTTGGAGAGGTACCACTAAACACTTCATCAATGATAGTGAAACTAAATTCGCCTTCAGTAAGAGCACGCACTGAGTTAATCAATGCTTTAGCACGCAATACTTCTGCTTTAAATAATGAAGTTCCCGCTGTTAAATCATCGGTAATATTTAAGTAACAGTTCAAGTTTGCAAATAACGTAAAGATTAACGATTTTGCCGGTGCAATACCTAAGGTTTGCGCTAACAGAATATTTATTAAGAGCCCTTTAATAACAGTAGATTTACCACCCGTATTAGGACCGGTTAAAATAATATTGTTTGGATTTTTTTCACCAATTAAAATACTGTTAACCACTACCGTATAGGCATCAATAAAGAGATTCCAGAATTCTTCTGCAGTAAGTGAAGCATCTAAACTCTTATCAATAAATTCAGGCATACAGAATTGAGCCGGCGTATTTTGATGCTTTGAATATAATTTTGCGGTAGAAAGATATGCGTCTAGTTGACCTGCTGCTGCACATGCAGGAACTAATTCTTCGTTTACTTTTTGCATTAAGCGATGTGCTGCTAGTACGCGCCCCGATAATGAAAATACTGATGCGTCACCGGTAAACGTATTATGATCCAAGATTTCTAGTAATTTCTTTGCATCCGCAGATAAAGAAGATTGCTCTGTAAATAGGTTATTTAATGCAGAAACGTCGATTAACTCGGATAAAACCGGATCAGTATTAATAATAGCTGTTAATGTTTTGAGCGCATTAATATATGAAGCAACGGCAATCATACGCGTTTGCAGATGATTAATAATTGCTTGCTTTAATTGAGCATCTTGAACTGCTTTATAGGCTGAATAGCCATACCACGCTGTTAATAAGCCCGGGATTACCCAATTAAATGCTATACCGATATTTCTCACTACCGGCGTAACATTTTTAAGCCAATAGATGCGATCACCTAAGGTGTGTGGCGGCTTAAATTGTAATTTTCCCTGACGTTGTTCTAGCGATAAATCTTTGAAAGATTTTTGGGCAAAGATATCAAACCCATTTTTATCAACGCCGACCTTGTCACTCCAATCAGTAAACATTTCGGCATCTAAACCCTTATAGGCATCTAAACGCGGATCAAATTCATCAGGCAATGTCTTTATAGCTTCAACTGCACCTTCTTTTAGTAATTGTTTTACTGATGGTAAATCCTGATGGCCCTTTTTCATCATTACTTCGCCAGTCTTAGTTAAGGTTCTACTGGCAAACGCTAAAGAAGGAAGCATGGAAAGACTAAAAAAAGTGCCTAAATTATCTAAACGGGTAACAATTTCAAGTGCTAATGGGCTATTATTTAAAAAGTTTAATCGCTCCCCCCAATATACCTTCTTAAATAACTCTTCATTTACCACATTTTCTTTTTGAAAATAGCTAATAAAATATGGTTCAGCGGCTTTAATGACTGCTAATTGTTCTTGGATAGCAGTAAGCACCTGTTCATTTTTTAATAAATACTGAATAATTTGTTGGCGGTTGCGCAATAATGCAGCATCATAAGTTGGTTGCCCCAATTGGCGCGCAAGCATAACGTACCCAAAAACGGTTTCAGTTTCATTAACTTTATTTAATAAACTGTTTTTTGGCTGCTCTTCACCAACATATAATTCCATCTTTTTTAAAAACGTTTTATCAAGTGAGCTGCTTTTAACAAATGGCTGCTCTGCCAATTTGCATAGCTGGTCCATCACTAAATAACACATTTTATCATGAGATGGTTGCTCTATTTGCAACGTTAATTTTTTCTTTGTATCAACTACCACCTCTTCTTCTTGCTGGATATCTAATGATTTATTAAAAAGATCTTTAATAGCAGTAAAAATAGATGATTGTTGTACAACTTGTTGATTAGTACAAGAAATAAATTGAATAGTTACTATAAAAAAAAGAAAAAAACTAAGCCGTTGTGCTTTTATTGAATATGTGAACATATATAATACCTTTAGTATGAGATAATAATGAAGAAACAAGAATGTTTTTTGTGTATGAACAGCCTCCTAGAAAATAATGCAACTCTAATAATAATGTTAAAAACCACAACCATTACCATTTGATAATAATAATGTTTTTTTTATGTGCCTGCAAATTGCAATAACGCTAAAAATCCGCTTTAGAATTACCTTTTATGAAGCCAGCAAACTACGCTCAGGGCACAGTAATTATTAAATAAATGTCAGAAAAAGTTGAAATCTTTATGAAAACCAATATTATTAACGTAAATTACCTCTTAAAATTGAAATTAATAATCGGGCGAGATTCCCGAGCGGTCAAAGGGGACGGACTGTAAATCCGTTGGCTTATGTCTTCGTAGGTTCGAATCCTACTCTCGCCACCAGTCATTTCCTTCAGAAATGCCTGGCAGGCCAGTCCTTTTTAAGGAAGGCATAATTGGTAGGTAGCGTAGGCTGCTTGCGCGCCATAGCTCACAGAGCGATGGCGGGAGAAAAGAGTGAAGACAGCCACATTGGCTTCAAGAAAAATTATATTGAAATAGTATGCGCGGGAATAGCTCAATTGGTAGAGCGGCAGCCTTCCAAGCTGTAGGTTGCGGGTTCGAGTCCCGTTTCCCGCTCCAGTATTCGCTCCTATGGAGCTTCGCCTGGCACGGCCAGAAATTAGCCCAAGACGTGTCCGACGAAGCTTGCCAAGCCGGAAGGCCTGGATAAGCGTAGGCTGTACTACTAAAAAAGCGAAGGATTAATTTTAAGAGCATTTTATTATGCTGGCGTAGCTCAGTTGGTAGAGCAACTGATTTGTAATCAGTAGGTCGCGGGTTCAAATCCTGTCGCCAGCTCCAATCTTCGCCTTCACGAGAAAGACTTCGAAGGTAAGTTTGGCTTCGATTGGCTGCGCTGCTATCGGCTTGAAATGATGCGAAGATTGTCCGTCGTAGTTCAGTTACACTTCGATGATATTCTACCGCAAACGAAGACTGGACTAATCCGCCTGGCACGGCCAGAAATTAGCGAAGACTGCTTGCGCGCCATAGCTCGAAGAGCGACGGCTGGATGCCAAACCGGAAGGCATGGATAAGCGTAGGCGGACATAGCTAGTAACAACATAGGAATTGAGATTATCAAAGCGTCAAGCGAAGACGGACAAAAAGATAAGCAATTATAAGCAACTAATAGATAAAAATGAGTTGTGTTTTTCTAATTTTTTATTTATTCTATAACATACTCATGCTTTAGCCCACGTAGCTCAGGGGTAGAGCACTTCCTTGGTAAGGAAGAGGTCACCGGTTCAAATCCGGTCGCGGGCTCCAGTCTTCGCTCCTATGGAGCTTCGCCTGGCACTGCCAGAAATTAGCGAAGACTGTCCGGTGAAGCTTACCAAGCCTAAAGGCGTGGGTAAGCGTAGTCTGGACTTACATAAAAGCGAAGAACGTATAGAGAAATTGTAAAAGTTAAAATTGGTGATTTATGGCGAAAAATAGAGTGACAACTCACTTAACATGTGAAGAGTGCAAAGAACGTAACTATACTCAAGTTGTCGGGAAAAAAAGAACGGTTGGAACATTAAAATTAAAAAAATTCTGTTCCCGCTGTCGTAAGCATAATCCCCATAAGGAAGCCAAATAGATTTTGGAGGCCAGTAGCTCGAATTGGTAGAGCGGCAGACTCCAAATCTGCGGGTTGGGGGTTCGAATCCCTCCTGGCCTGCCAAAAAAAATTTTTTGTAATAAATAATAATATACCCTGGTGATGTAATGAAAAATGTAAGTCAGTTTTTTAATGAGGTTGCCATTGAACTTTCTAAGATCATATGGCCAAGTATTGATGAATTAGTTGGATCAGTAATCATAGTTTTAATTCTGGTCGTTGCATTTTCTATTTATTTGGGTGTTGTTGATTTTGTATTTTATAGACTTGCTCAACAGATTTTTTAAATGCAATGCAAGTTACAATAACGGCTACAGAACGGATACTTTAGATGAAACGTTGGTATGTTGCTCAAGTTTATGCGGGGTATGAAGACGCAATTAAAGCTGATCTTTTACACCATATTGCTCAGAGCCCGCTTAAAGATTATTTTGGTGAAATTCTTATTCCTTCTGCAAAGTTAAAACCTTTATTTGATAGTGCACTAACACCCCAAGAAGGGAAAAATGAACAGCAACTCTTTCCTGGCTATTTGCTTATAGAGATGGAAGCATTGCCAGAATCGATTAGGCTCGTACAAACAACTCCTCGTATTTCTCGGTTTTTAGGAGGTTCACATCCCATACCACTCTCTCAAAAAGAAATTGACCGTATCATTGGTCAAATAAAAGGAGAAGTGGCGGTAGCACCCAAGAAAAGCGAGTTTTCTATGGGAACAGAAATTGAAATTAAGGAAGGACCCTTTGCAGGATTTATGGGCATTATCGACAAAATTGATGAGGAAAATGAAAGGCTTACTGTTATGGTAAGTATTTTCGGTAGAATGACTCCAGTAGAATTAGGATTTGATCAAATAAAACGTTAAATTAAATAGGTTTAAAAATGGCAAAAGAAGTTAAAGCAAGTATTAAGGTTTTAATTCAAGGTGGCGCTGCGAATCCAGCACCGCCAGTAGGTTCCGCTCTTGGTCCCCATGGCGTTAATATCATGGAATTTTGTAAACAATTCAACGCTAAAACAGCAAATCGTAAAGGTGAAACTGTTCCCGTTGTTATTACTGTTTATAAAGATAAGTCTTTTGATTTCATTATAAAAACACCACCTACTTCAGAATTAATTAAAAAGAAGATTAATGTTCCAAAGGGATCATCAAAGCCCAATACTGATAAAGTGGGAAGAATTTCATGGAATGCAGTAGAAGAAATAGCAAAAATTAAATTGCCAGATTTAAATGCGTTTTCTTTAGATCAAGCAAAGAAGATAGTAGCTGGAACAGCACGCAGTATGGGTATTGACGTAATTGATTGAGGTAAAATTATATGGCATTGCAGGGTAAAAAATATAGAAACGCTAAAGATAAACTTCCCCAAGATAAACAATTTTCTTTAGTAGATGGTTTAACTAAATTAAAAGAACTGGCTCACGCACAGTTTGATGAATCAATTGATGCTCACGTAAATATTGGTATTGACCCTTCAAAAGGGGAGCAATCAGTTCGTGGCTCAGTAGTATTGCCATTTGGATCAGGCAAAAAAACGCGTGTTATTGTTTTTGCTAAAGGCGATTATGCTGAACAAGCAAAAAAAGCAGGCGCTGATTACATTGGAACTGATGATCTAATTGATAAAATTTTAGGTGGTTGGCTCGATTTTGAGTATGCCGTTGCAACACCCGATATTATGGGATTAGTAGGTAAACTCGCAAAAATATTAGGGCCTAAAGGGCTTCTTCCTAATAAAAAAGTAGGCACCGTCACCTTTGAAGTTGCTGATATTGTTCAAGATTTAAAAAAAGGTCGTACTTTTTTTAAAAATGACAAAAATGCAATCATTCATTTTACTTTTGGAAAAAAATCATTTGATGTTAAGCATTTGCAGGAAAACATTACCGCTTTTATGAAAGCATTAGCATCCTCAAAACCTGCAACATCCAAAGGGAAATTCATAAAAAAACTTACTATAACTCCTACTATGGGGCCTGGAATTCCAATTAATTTAGAAGAACTAAAACTGTAATTATTAAAGGTATATTACATGAATCGCCAAGAAAAAGAGCATATTATTCAATCATTAAAGCAAAATTTTGAACTAAGTCAGGCATCATTTTTAGTAGGATATAAAGGATTAGACGTAGCTCAAGTTATGCAACTACGCAAGAAACTTCACCAACAAGGTGGCTCATTTAAGGTTGCTAAAGTAACTTTAATGAGACGAGTTGCTTCCGATATGCCTTCTGTAGAAAAGTTAATGCCTTTTTTTAAAGACCAAGTTGCCCTTGTTTTTGCGCCAGCAGAATCACCTGCTATCGCAAAATTACTCTATGATTTTGCAAAAGAAAACCAGCAACTAACGGTATTAGCAGGATGCATGGATTCAATTCTTTTAAATAAAGAATCGGTCAAAATATTAGCATCTTTACCAGCAAAAGAAGTTCTATTAGCTCAAGTATGCGGTGCTATTAAATCACCAATTGCAGGCTTGGTTCATGTACTCAATATGCTTATTTTACGATTGCTGTTTGTACTTAAAAAAGTTGAAGAAAAAAAGGCGTCTGGTTCTTTATAAACCACGTGGGCGCCAAATGGATAGCATAGGCGACCACTTTTAGTAATTAATGAAGCAAATAGGTACTGTGTATTTTTATTTTATGTACGGAGAATCTTATGGCAACAAAGTCATTTGAACAAATCATTGATCAAATCGGTAATCTTTCTGTTTTAGAATTAGCAGAATTGGTAAAAGGATTAGAAGAAAAATTTGGTGTATCTGCAGCAATGCCTATGGCAGCAGCTCCAGCAGCAGGTGCGGCGGCAGCAGAAGCTCCTAAAGCAGAAGAAAAATCTGAATATAAAGTTACACTCAAAGATGGTGGCTCAGAAAAAATCAAATCTATTAAAGCTCTTCGTCAAGTAACCACCTTAGGTCTTACTGAAGCTAAAAATGCTGTTGATAATGCTCCTACTGTTATTGCAGAAGCAGCATCTAAAGCAGATGCAATGAAAATGAAAGAAACATTGGAAGCAGCGGGCGCTAAAGTTGAATTAAGCTAAATAGCATAGTAAGGATTAAGTACCATACGTTTAGGCTATTGATCAACGAGTGAAAAGCAATTATTTATTGATATAAGGAGGAATAATTTAATGTCTAGCCTTCAACTGGGCGCTCATATTATTCGTAAATCTTTTGGAAAAATTAAAGATATAGTTCAAGTTCCTGACCTCATAGAGATTCAATCTAAGTCTTTTAATGACTTCGTTCAGTTGGATAGACTTCCTTCAGAACGTACAATGATTGGTCTTGAAAAGGTTTTAAAGGATATTTTCCCTATAGATTATAATGACAAAATGTCATTAGAATATGTTAGCTATGAACTAGGTTCCTGGTCATGTACCTGTAACAAGCTTACCGGTATTGTTAATAGGTATACCTGGCATTGTTCTTCCTGCAAAAAGTCGGATTGTTCTCGATTAAATGATAATTTAGAATGCCCTTTTTGTAAGAAAAATACTGCACGCTACAAAACATGTTCTAATTGCTTATCACGGGTTACCGTACAGTTACCCATGACGCTTGAAGAATGCCGTTCAAGTGGTCAAACGTTTTCAATGCCTTTAAAAATTAAAATACAATTGATCAGCTGGGACGTTAATCCTTCCGGTCAAAAAGTAGTACGTGACATCAAAGAGCAAGATATATTTTTTGCAGATTTACCGGTAATGGCAAATCTTTATGAACAAGATGGTGTTTTTAAACTTGGTAACCTCGGTACATTCTTAATTAATGGTGTAGACCGCGTAGTAGTAAGTCAATTGCATCGTTCCCCTGGCGTTGTTTTTGCTCAAAGCAAAAAGGTCAAGGACATTCGCGGTAGACCATACTATATTGCACGTATTATACCAATGCGTGGATCATGGCTTGATTTTGAGTTTGATAGTAATGATTTGCTCTATGTTCGAATTGATAAAAAGAAAAAGCTGTTGGTAACAACGTTCTTACAAGCACTTGGCGTCACCCGAGATCAAATTATCCCGCTTTTCTATAATTTTGACAAAATTAATTTACAGAATAATGAGTTTTTCAAGAAGGTTAATACTAATTTATTAGGTCAACGCCTTGAAAAAGGTATGGTTCCAGAAAAAGAAGGGGCTCCTTTTATCGGCATTAGAATCACTAAGGATATCCTTAATCAATTGAAAAATGCCGGTATTGATAAGCTTGCTCTTAAAAAAACGCATATCATTAATCGTGTTTTTGCATCAGATGTTATCGATCCAGATACCGGTGAAATTATTATCGAACAAGGTCAGGTGGTAACTGAAGATTTATTATCATTATTACTAAAGCATAAAAGCTTGGAATTTGATTTAATTGCTTCTTCAGGATATGTTTTCCAACCTACTATTGCATTAACGCTTACTCAAGATCGTTGCTATACCCAAGACGAAGCTTTAAAAGAACTGCATAATAAAATATGGCCCGGTGATAGTTCTTCGTTGAAAGAAATTAAAGAACGCCTTGAATCAATATTATTTAGCAGTAGATTATATGACCTAACTAAGGTTGGTAGAATAAGAATGAACCGAAAACTCGGTCTTTCTGTTGCTGAAGATATTGAAGTGCTTACCCGTGAAGATATTTACGCTACTATTAAGTACCTAGTAAACTTACGTGAACTTGGTGAAGGCGAGCTTGATGATATTGATCATTTAGGTAACCGTCGTGTCCGCTTGGTAGGAGAACTTCTCAATAATCAATTATATCTTGGATTCTTGCGCATTGAACGTATTGTTCGAGAACGTTTTAGAATGCAAGAGTTTCATGGCGCACTTATGCCACAAGACTTTCTTAACGTTAAGCCATTAAGCGCTGCGTTACGCGAATTTTTTGGTACTGGGCAATTATCTCAATTCATGGATCAAACAAATCCATTAGCAGAAATTGCACACAAGCGTCGTCTTTCTGCTCTTGGGCCCGGTGGTGTATTAAAAGATCGAGCAACTTATGAGATTCGTGACGTTCATACCTCTCACTACGGACGTATCTGCCCTATTGAAACGCCAGAAGGTCAAACCGTTGGTTTAATTTCATCACTGGCAACGTATGCAATGGTTAACGATCTCGGGTTTATTGAAACTGCTTACCGTCCGGTAGAAAAAGGTAAGATCAAGGATGAAGTTGTTTTCTTGGACGCGTTTCAAGAAAATGATAAATACATTGCTCAAGCAAATACCCAACAAGCAAATGCTACCATCAAAGAAGATCGCGTCTTTGCACGCCATGAAGGTAACTTCATGTACGTTGATACCGATAAAGTTGATTTCATTGGTTTATCACCAAAAGAACTTGTTTCTGTTTCAACCGCATTAATACCCTTTTTAGAACATGATGACGCCAGCCGTGCATTAATGGGTTCTAACATGCAACGACAAGCAGTTCCTTTAATTAAATGCCAACCCCCCGTTGTTGGTACCGGGATGGAACATGAAATATGTAAATCATCCGGTGCTGTTATTGTTGCAAAACGAGCTGGTACCGTTGAATATGTTAGTTCAGAAAAAATCATCATTAAATGTGATGAGGCTTCTTTTAAAAATGTTGAAGATTGGATTGAACAAGGCATCGATACCTATCATTTAAAAAAGTTCCAACGATCAAGTTATAGCACCTGGATTCATCATACCCCTTGTGTTAAACGAGGAGATCGCGTTGAAGCAGGAACTATTTTAACGCACGGACCTGCAATCAATTCAGGTGAATTAGCGCTGGGATCTAATTTATTAGTAGCCTTTATGCCATGGCATGGGTACAACTTTGAAGATGCTATCGTCTTAAGCAAGCGACTTGTTGCAGACGATTCATTAAGCTCAGTTCACATTGATGAATATATTGTAGATGCACGTGATACCAAACTTGGGCCTGAAGAAATTACCAAAGATATACCAAATGTTAGTGATACCGCGCTTTCAAGCTTGGATGAAGACGGTATTGTACGTATTGGTACCCGCGTAAAAGCAGGCGATATCCTTGTTGGTAAAGTTACGCTTAAGGGAGATATCCAATTTTCTCCTGAAGAAAAATTATTGCGGGCTATTTTTGGTGAAAAATCACGTGAAGTACGTGATACTTCATTGAAAGTACCACCTGGGGTAGAAGGTACGGTTATTGACGTTAAAGTATTTTCTCGCAGTGGTGTAAGAAAAGACAAACGGTACAAAGATATCATTGCTAAACAAATTGAAAAATTGGAAGCTGAATTTGCCACACATCAAGAGTTTCTGCATAAAATGGTAAGTCAAAAACTTATAGCATTCTTAGCTGGCCAAAAAGCATCAAGCAAAACTGCTGCAAAACTGCTTAAAAATGATAAATTTGATAAAGCAAAACTTGAACAACTTTCCCCGGTCGACTTACTTGCTTTGAAGCCTGAAGATAAAGAAGTTAACGAAGAAGTAAAAAAACTAAAAGACGCTTTAGAAAACCAGATCAGAATTCTTGCTGGACTTAAAGAAGAACGTATCAATCGCTTTAAAAAAGGTGATCCTTTACCTTCTGGTGTTATTAAAATGGTTAAAGTCTATATCGCAAGCAAGCGAAGTGTCGCTGTTGGTGATAAAGTTGCTGGTCGCCATGGTAATAAAGGCGTTGTGTCTATTATTTTACCACGCGAAGATATGCCTTATTTAGATAATGGTACACCAGTAGATATCGTGCTTAACCCACTTGGTGTTCCTTCACGTATGAACGTAGGTCAAATTCTGGAAACAGTACTTGGATTTGCCGGCACTGAGCTTGGTAAAAAACTAGGTGAAACCTTAAAAACTGATTCCTATAAAAAAGTTAAAGAATTTCTTGCTAATTATTTTGGCAACGAAGTTATTAACCTCTACGAGAAAGAACATGGTCAAGAAGGTGTAATGGCATTGGCTGAGCGAACTGCCGAATTTGGTGTATCATTTAAAACACCGGTATTTGACGGCGCTCACTATGAAACAGATATCAAACCATTATTATCAGAACTTAATTTACCTGATAGTGGCACCTTCAAACTTCGTGATGGCAGAACAGGAAACTATTTTGATCAACCAGTAACCGTTGGTACCATCTATATGATGAAACTAAACCATATGGTTGATGATAAATTGCATGCGCGTTCAGTTGGACCATATTCCTTAGTAACACAGCAACCACTCGGCGGTAAAGCACAAATGGGTGGTCAACGTTTTGGTGAAATGGAAATTTGGGCTCTTGAAGCATATGGTGCTGCATATACATTACAAGAAATGCTTACCTACAAATCAGACGATATTAACGGTCGTCCAAAGGTATATGATGCTATTGTTCGTGGTGAGAAATTGCCTGAACCAGGATTGCCAGAAGCATTTAACGTATTGATTAAAGAATTACAAAGTTTAGGACTACAAGTGGATCTATTCAAAAGCGGCAAGGAGGAAGTAAGTGAATAATTCAATATTAAGCCGTTTTAGAGAATATATTAGCAGCGCTCAATTCAATGCTATGAGAATTTCTATTGCTTCTCCGGCAAAGATTAGATCGCTCTCTTATGGCGAAGTAAAGAAGATTGAAACAATCAACTATCGAACCTTAAAACCAGAACGCGACGGCTTGTTTTGTGCGCGTATATTTGGTCCCGTTAAAGATTGGGAATGCAACTGCGGTAAATATAAACGAATGAAACATCGTGGTGTTACCTGCGAAAAATGTGGTGTTGAAGTTATTCAATCACGGGTACGCCGTGAACGAATGGGTCACATTGAGCTTGTTGCTCCCGTAAGCCATATTTGGTACCTTAAAGGGGTTCCTAGCTATCTTAGCTTGATTATGGATATGTCGGTTAAGGATTTAGAACGCGTCATCTACTTTGACTGCTACATCGTTATTCATCAAGGAAATTCTCCTTACCCCCGTAAAACATTATTAACTAATGCTGATTACGAACAATATGTCGATACACACCCAGAAGATATCAATTTTGTTGCTGATAGTGGTGCTCAAGCAGTTAAAACAATTCTTTCTTTAGTAGATCTTAATCTTGAGATTTTAAAACTTGAAGAAGATTATCAAAAAATATCTTCAGTTGCCATTCGCCACAAAATTATGCGTCGTATCAAAATCCTTACCGGATTGATGCATGCTAATATTAGCCCTTCCTGGATGGTTTTAGAAGTTTTACCCGTATTACCACCTGATTTACGACCATTAGTTCCTTTAGAGGGTGGTCGCTTTGCAAGCTCTGACTTAAATGAATTGTATCGCCGTGTTCTCAACAGAAACATTCGTCTGCAAAGACTTATCGAAATTGAAGCTCCTGAAGTTATTATCAAAAATGAAAAACGAATGCTTCAAGAATCTGTAGATGCTTTAATTGATAACGGAAGACGTGGTCAACCGGTACGCAGCAATCGCAGGGCGCTCAAATCATTAAGTGAGATGTTACGTGGTAAGCAAGGGCGCTTTAGACAAAATCTTCTTGGTAAACGAGTAGACTATTCTGGCCGTTCGGTGATTGTGGTTGATCCGGAATTAAAAATGGATCAATGCGGTCTTCCAAAAATTATGGCCTTAGAACTATTCAAGCCTTTTGTTTATTCGGGATTAATTGAACGTGAATTTGCACCTAATTTGCGCGTAGCAAAAAAAATGGTTGAAGATTCCGATCCGCTTATTTGGGATGTGCTGGAAGAAGTGGTACACAATCGTCCTGTACTACTAAACCGTGCCCCTACCTTGCATCGTCTTGGTATTCAAGCATTTTATCCGATTTTAGTTGATGGAAAAGCGATCAAGATTCACCCATTAGTTTGTTATGCATTTAACGCTGACTTTGACGGTGACCAAATGGCTGTTCATATCCCATTAAATGATTTGGCACTACTTGAATCAGAAAATATTGTTCTTTCTACCAAAAATATTATTTCAGCAGGAAATGGTCGTCCCGTTACCGTACCTGATAAAGAAATGGTTCTTGGACTCCATTACATGACCAAAGTTCGGTGTAATGAGGTTGGTGAAGGAATTGTGTTCTCTTCAACTAAAGAAGTGGTTACCGCGTTCCAATTTGAAAAAGTTAATTTACATGCCCGTATTAAAGTACGTATCAACAATAAAATATATGATACCACTGCCGGCAGAGTATTGTTATTTGATGCGCTTCCTGAGGGATCAGATTTTAATTGGGTAAATAAAGTCCTTAAAAAAAGCGACTTAGTAAGTTTAGTTGAAAAGATATATTACCGTTTTGGCAATGAACAAACCGTTCAATGCCTTGATAAAATCAAAAAGCTTGGCTTCTATTATTCAACCATGAGTGGTATATCATTTGCAATTGATAACTTAGTAATACCTGCTTATAAAGATTCCATTATTACCAAAACCGAACGTGAAGTTAATAAAGTTGAAAAACTATATATGGAAGGTGTTATTACTAACGGTGAACGCTATAATAAAGTTATCAGCTTATGGTTTCATGCTACTGCTGATGTTGCAGGCGAAATGAGCAAGGAGTTAGAAAGCCAAAACCATCAATCATTCTTAAATGAAGATAAAGCATTTGAGCCTTTCAACCCTATTTTTATGATGCTTGAATCTGGTGCGCGCGGTTCTAAAGATCAAATTAAGCAGCTTGTGGGTATGCGTGGACCAATGGCAAAACCATCTGGTGAAATTATGGAAACACCAGTTATTAGTAATTTTAAAGAAGGCTTAAGTGAATTTGAATACTTTATTTCTACTCACGGTGCACGTAAAGGTCAGGCTGATACTGCGTTAAAAACAGCAAACTCTGGTTATCTTACCCGTCGACTTGTTGACGTTGCACAAGATGTGGTAACTACCATCCATGATTGTAAAACATTAGGCTATATTGAATTAGAAGCGCTAAAAGAATCTGGCGATGTGCTTTCTCCGCTTTCCAATAGAAGTTATGGTCGTGTTTTAGCTGCAGATCTCAAAGATCCTGTTTCTGGACAATTATTGTTTAAACAAGGCGATATTATAAAGCGTGAAGATTTAGAAACTATTGCAAATTCAGCAGCATCAAAAATGCTAGTCCGATCAGTACTCACTTGCCAGGCAAAACGTGGCGTATGCTCCCTTTGCTATGGCGTTGATCTTTCTAAAGGTAAGCTCATTGATGTAGGTGCTACGGTGGGAATTATCGCAGCACAATCTATTGGTGAACCAGGAACACAGCTTACCATGAGAACGTTCCACATTGGTGGTACGGCTAGTGGTTTGGGTGATCAGCCATACATTACTGCAAAATACCCAGGAATCATCCAGTGGCGTAACATTCGTACCGTAAAAAATCGCGAAGGCCAAAACGTTGTAATGACACGCCAAGCACGGATGTTAATTCTATCTGAGGATGGTCGAGAGCTACAACGAAATGAAATTGAATATGGCTCAGTTATTTTAGTTGAAGATGGAACTCACATTAAAGTTGGTCAAAAGCTAATAGAATGGGATGCCAATAGCCGTGTTATATTAACTGAGAAAGCTGGTACAGTTAAATATCTCGATCTTATTGAAAATATAACTATTCAAAATAGATTTGATAAAGCTACTAATAAATCTACTAAGGTTATTCTTGATCATAAGGGTGAAAAATACCAGCCATCAATTAGTATTATTGATAACACCGGTGAAGAAATTGCTCAATATTATTTACCAACCAGTTCATATGTGGTGGTTGAAGACAATCAATCAGTATCAGTTGGTGATATTTTAGTAAAAATGCCACGAGAAATCTCTAAAACTAAAGATATTACCGGTGGTTTACCTGCTATTGCAGAACTCTTTGAA
Organism: Candidatus Babeliales bacterium; assembly: GCA_963722075.1. Classification (GTDB taxonomy): domain Bacteria; phylum Babelota; class Babeliae; order Babelales; family JANWKD01; genus CAVRJM01. The sequence continues at coordinate 761,336 of CAVRJM010000001.1, forward strand.
GCACGAGTACCTAAAGATCCTTCTATCATAGCAGATATTGATGGTGAGGTGGTCTTTGGTGGATTACATCGCGGTCTTCGTAAAATAAGTATTGTAAATGGGTATGAAACCTTTGACTATTTTGTACCACGCGGTAAGCAAATAAACGTTGCCAATGGCGATCGCGTATCTGCTGGTGATGCATTAACGTCGGGAACTCCTGTTTTACATGATATTTTAAAAATACTTGGACCTGAAGCATTGCAAAGACATTTAGTTAATCGTATTCAAGAAATATATTTACTCCAAGGAATTACGATTAATGACCGTCATATTGAGCTTATTGTTCGGCAAATGTTACGAAAAGTACGTATCGTTGATCAAGGGGATACCGATTTCCTTATTGGTGACCGTGTTGATCGTATTCATTTTAAATCAGTAAACTCAATTTTACAGGCAGAAGGCAAAAAGACCGCAACTGCTAAACCAACGCTCATGGGACTTACGCTTGCTTCTTTAGCTACTGAAAGCTTTATTTCAGCAGCTTCGTTCCAAGAAACAACTAAGATTTTATCTGAAGCATCTGTTTCTGGTCAGATCGATAATTTATATGGATTAAAAGAAAATATAATTATCGGTAAAATAATACCAGCCGGTACCGGAATCAAGTCTTTTAGAGTTAAATATCTAGGTGATAATGAGTCTGAGTTGGAACGTCAAGCAAAAGTAGAAGAAATGAGCGTATTACAAGAACTTGGTGGATAAAAATGAAGAGGCGCGTAGCTCAGTGGCAGAGCATTGCTTTGACGTAGCAAGGGTCAGCGGTTCAAATCCGCTCGCGCCTACCAGAGGTACATAATTTCATAAGGAATTTAATGAATAAAGAACTTAAAAAACAGTTAATACAAAAATTTAAACAAAGTGAAAAAGATACTGGATCTGTTGAATTGCAAATTGCTTTATTAACAAGTCGTATTGAAAGCTTAACAAACCATTTTAAAACACATCGAAAAGATTTCGGCTCAAAGCAAGGTCTTTTTAAATTGGTAAGTCGTCGTAAAAAGTATTTACAATATTTAGAAAAAAACGATATAGAAAAGTATAGAAATTTAATGGATCGCCTTGAGATTCGAAAATAATAAGTTAACAAAAATGCATATAGGTTTTTAATGGTACATAAATTCAATTTAAAAGATTTTGATTACGAAGTAGAAATAGGTAAATTTGCAACTCAAGCTGATGGTGCAGTATGGTTTAAACAAGGAGGAACTGTTGTTTTAGCAACCGTTGTTTCTGCTCCTTCTTCAGAATTTCCAGGATTTTTACCATTAACAATCGAATATCGTGAGCAATTTGCTGCCGCTGGAAAGATTCCTGGCGGTTATTTTAAGCGAGAAGGTAAGTCTACTGATAAAGAAGTTTTAACAGGAAGGCTTATTGACCGCTCTTTAAGACCTTTATTTCCGGAAAACTATTTTAATCAAATACAAATTATTGTAACGGTCTATTCAGTCGATAAGGAACACCAACCTTCAACTATGGCTCTTTGCGCAGCATCGTTAGCACTATCAGTTTCAAAAATTCCATTTTTAGGACCGGTGGGCGCCGTCGATATCGCCAGAGTAGATGGCAAGCTTATTTTAAATCCGCTTTACTCTGAATCACTGCAATCAGATATTCGTATTACCGTGGCAGGAACCAAAGAAGGTATCAACATGGTTGAAGGTGGAACCAATGAGATTTCTGAACAAGAAATGGTTGATATGTTCTTTAAAGCCCATGCCCTTATTAAAGATCAAATTGCATGGCAAGAAAAAATTCAACAAGAAGTAGGCATCCCTAAAGAAGCGATTGTTGATACAATCAACTGGAATGAATGGAACAATAAGTTTAATTCATTCTTAACCGAAGAGCGCGTTCGCTCTACTTTCATTGCCGATAAAGTTATTCGTAACCAGGCCCTTGATACCATTCGCGATGAATTTAAAAAGGAACATCAACAGCAAATTGAAGAACAAAAGATTAATGATAAAATTCTTGAATATCTCTTAGATGATGTCTTAAAGAAAAAGATCAACGATCTTATATTTAAACTTCAAAAGCGTATTGATGGCAGAACATTTGATCAAGTACGTTATGTTTCTACTGAAGTTGGCCTTTTACCTTTCACTCATGGATCAGCATTATTTAATCGCGGCAGAACTCAGGCACTCGTCTCGGTAACCCTTGGTGGTGGGCAAGATGAACAAAAAGTTGAAGATCTTATGGGAAATACGGTTGAAAAATCGTTTATGCTTCACTATAATTTCCCCCCCTTTTCAGTTGGTGAGGTACGCCCAATGCGTGGCCCCGGAAGACGAGAAATTGGCCATGGTCATCTAGCAGCTTCAGCTGTTGAACCAATGCTTCCTAAAAAAGATGCGTTCCCTTACACCATTCGTATCGTTGCCGATATGTTAGAATCTGATGGATCTACATCTATGGCAACCGTCTGTGGTTCTACCATGAGCCTTATGAATGCCGGCGTTCCTATTAAAAAAATGGTAAGTGGTATTGCGATGGGCCTACTACAAAGCAATCAAGGTGATTTTCAACCTATCAGTGATATTTGCGGTATTGAAGACGCATTTGGTTTAATGGATTTTAAAGTAGCTGGAACTGAAGACGGTATAACGGCGATCCAAATGGATATCAAATATAAAGGCGGATTACCACGAGAAGTATTTCAAAAAGCTCTTGAACAGGCAAAAAAAGGACGTCTCCACATATTAAATGAGATGAAAAAAGTTATGTCCAAGCCAAATCCAACGCTTTCTGAATTAGTTCCACATATCATTTCATTTAAAGTACCTACTGATAAAATTGGTGCTATTATTGGTACTGGCGGTAAAACTATTCGCAGTATTATTGATAAAACCGGCGTTATGATTGATATTGAAGATGATGGTTTGGTAAAAATTTATGGCCACCCAGGTCCAAAAATGGATTATGCAATCAATTGGGTTAAAGTGCTTGGCGGGCATATTGAAAAAGGTCAAATTTTCCACGGTAAAATTAAACGTATTGCTGAATTTGGTCTTTTTGTGGAAATGGTACCGGATTTTGATGGGCTTGTTCACATATCAATGATCCCAAAAAATAAGCAAGCAAACTTATCACGTGAATATAAGATTGATGAGCCAGCTACAGTAGAAGTGCTTGATTATGATGAAAGTTCTGGCAGAGTTCGTCTTAAATTAGTTGAAGAAGATAAAAAATAACGCTCAACTTAGGATTAAGTTACATGGTACGTGCTCATGGTCGTGCTCACGATCAATTAAGACCTATAAAAATTCATTATGATGTAGTAGATTATGCTGCTGCATCTCTATTATATGAGCAAGGAAGAACAAAAATATTATGCGCCATCACCTTACAAAATGGCGTTCCTCCTTTTTTAAAAGGTAAAAAAACGGGATGGGTAACTGCTGAGTATGCCATGTTACCAACGGCTACCCATATTCGTAAGGAACGAGACAATTCTCTACATAAACCTAATGGGCGCTCTATAGAAATTTCTCGCTTAATTGGGCGCACCTTTCGCTCTATTCTTGATCTTGCTAAACTTGATGAGCGAACCATTATTATTGATTGTGATGTTATTCAAGCAGATGGTAGTACCCGCACTGCATGCATTACGGCCGGCTTTATTGCCCTCAAATGCGCTATGGATAGATGGTTAAATTCCGGCAAAATTGCACATAACATTATTCAAGAAGAATTAGCTGCAGTATCATTAGGAATTAGCAATAATGACATTTTATTAGATTTAGATTTTTCAGAAGATGCCCTCACTGATGCTGATTTTAATTTTATTATGACGCGCAGTGGTAAAATTGTAGAAATACAAGGATCTGCCGAAAAACACCCCATTAATTGGCAAGATGTAGAAAAAATGCATAAACTTGCCTTGCAAGGAATCACTTCAATTTTTCAACTGGTTGAAGCACCATCGATGCCGCCTCCGGCAAGCAAAATACCTTTTAATGGTATTAGAATTCGCCCTGAACAAGCTACCTAATAATATGGATTTAGTTACCTTTCTTCACCAGGAACCTAATCTAACAAATCCTCCTTTGTGTTTTACGAGCACCCAACAAATACCGTTTCTTTTTTCTTTAATTCAAAAAAAATTACGTGGTCATTTTGATTCATTAGTACATATTGATACCATTGAAAGTGAATCTGCCTTAAAAGCACTCCTGGAAATTTCATTTCTAGATACCAAAACCTTTTATTGGCTCTCAGAAGAAATTATTACTAAATATCCCTTTTTAACAAAATATCTCCTTACTTATAAAGGGCCACATACAATAGGATTTTTTAGCAGTAAACCCCCTAATATAAATCCAATAATACAAATACCGTTACAATTGGATATCAATTCGTATCAACATCTTTTTGCCTTTATGTACCCTACACCAGCTAAAAAAAAAGAAACTATTACTCAAAAAGTGTTTGATTTATATAAGACTATTCCTTTTAGTGGTGCTTTTCTTTTAATGCACTATACCCAATTAATTGGCAATAAAAGTGAAACTTTTATTCAAGAATGGCTTCCTTCCATCATCCAACCAGAAAAATCGTTATTCAACTTGAGTGGTTATTTTTTTGCAAAAAAAACATCATTGTTCTTTGAGCAATGGCAGCTTATTGAATCTGATTATTCTGAACTTTTTTGGATTACCTACTGGTCAGAGCAACTCTTTAAAGCGTACGCTTATATTCAGTTACAAAAAGCACAACAGCTAAGAGCTGCTAAGCAAATTGCGTATCGCCTTCCTTTTTCTTTTATACAAAAAGATTGGAAGAATCTTTCCTTAATGGAATTAAAAAAAGCACATAATCATATTTATACGTTAGATTGGAATATCAAAAATGGGCTTTCCGGTAATTTTGAACATTTTTACAGCCAATTTTTTTTAAATAGGTTGTAAACAAACTTAGGCGTCAGGAATAATACTCATTTATAAAGTATTCGCATTCTAAACTTGCTTTATGAATACAATAAAATATACTCTTGCTAGCACAGTAAACCATTATACATAAAGGAGTTTCCAATGATAAAAAAACTAATTATCATAACACTTAGTATTGAGTACTATAAAGAAGCAAAATATCACGCGCAAGGCTACTATAAGCAGGAACAAGCCGATATTGATTTTTTCACTACAACTATTTCAGATCTTGACCTTAAATTAGTTTTTAATATCTAGTCCACAGCATCATTAAGGATAAGCGATTTTGCAGATAAATCTAAATACGCAGCTAACGGCTGCCCATTAAAATTTAGAATACCTTTATCTTGTATCATTGCATTAATATTGGCTTTTCCGTCAAGTAAAATATCTTTACCAATTATTTTGCCGTTATTTAATTGCACACCATTACCAGGAACAATATAAAATCCCATATTAGTTTTAACAATTTGGTAATACTTTCCTTGAATAGTAGGATTTTCCCTCATATACGGGCCTTTCCAATGATGAGGATATTTTAGGTGCATCGTGCCAATTTCAGAACCCTCAAAGGAAATAACATTTAAAAAATCGATATAATTTTGCTGTTGATATTGAAAATCGATAATAATACAATCATGATGAATGCTATTAAAAACAGTTGAAAGAACTGTGATATCTTCGGCAATAATTTGGTTGGTGTATACTTTTGCCTGTTGCCAAAAATTGATAACGGTAATAGCACACAAAATAAAAATAAGGCCTACAATGGCAACTTGCGTATATTTTTGCTTGATTGTTACTCCGTGCATACTATCTTCTTCTCTTTTTTAAACCAATGCGCATTTTAAAATGTTCATTAGTACAATTGTTTAATTAGTAAGGTCAATAGAAAACTGTACCAAATCGTTATATAAAAAAAAAGAAAATTTAGGATTTATGCTAAAAAAACTCTGATATTGGAAGGAATTGGTGTTAATAAATCAAGAGCTTCTGGGCAAATAATTATCTTAGTTGTTGATTTGTCATTATCTTTTGATTGTTTTCTTTGTTGCAGTACTAAGTGGGTTCTTTGTTGCAGTATATTTTCAATCAAAAACCATACCAGCGGGTTGGGGTCACGTTCAATTAATACAACAATCTCATCTTTTTTTGCGGTTCTTCGTACTAATCCTTCATTAAAAAAAGCAGTAATTAAAGGCGAATGATCGCATATATATTGAATAAGCTTTTTCTGAATCTCTTGATCCAGTTTAAGTTTTTTAAACCAAGAAAAACAACGTTTAAAATTAGCAATTTTTCGTCCACCCTTATTTTGAATAGTGGTAAAAGAGGCTTCAATCAATAATGGAATATCATATTTACAAGCATGTTCAAAAATTATTTTTAATCCTTTTTTGCCGTAGCGTTCTTCAACCAAATAAGCTGCCAATCTGCTTTTACATAACAACACTAATGGCTGTGGTTGAAAAAGTGATGGCTTTTCCTCATTGGTAATAACTTCATCCCCGGTCCCGTAAGCACTAAAAACAATTAATAAGGACATCCATATCGCTAGCATAGTTATCCCCTCCTAGCCTGGGTTGTTCCTCTTTAAAAATAATCTAAATACATTACTTTTTTTACCTCATGAAGAGTATTCGATGCAACAGTTTGTGCAATATGGGTTCCTTTTTTCAATACATCGTCAATATATTGCATATCTTGTTCAAGCTGTTTTCTCTTTTTCTTGAATAGGCAGTAAAAACGCTTCAAGTACTTCCATTAATCTTTTTTTGACTACCATATCACCCAAGCCTCCCTTTTGATACTGTTCTTTTAATTGAGCTACCTCTGCATGATCAGTATCAAATGCATCTAAATAGGCAAATACTACATTTCCTTCGATTTTACCCGGATCACTGACTTTTATATGCCCTGGGTCGGTGTACATTGTTTTCACTTTTTGCTTAATAACATCTATCGGATCAGAAAGAAAAATTGCATTACCAAGCGATTTGCTCATTTTTGCTTTTCCATCAATACCCGGAAGGCGAGCTATTTTAGGAACTAACGCTTCTACTTCCTTCAAAATGTCAGTTTTATATATTCTATTGAAGCTTCGCACAATTTCATTGGTTTGTTCAATCATGGGAATCTGATCTTCGCCAACCGGTACTAACGTTGCTTTAAAAGCAGTAATATCAGCAGCTTGACTTACCGGATAGATTAAAAAACCTGCCGGAATCGATTCATTAAAACCCTTTTGTTTGATTTCAGTTTTTACCGTAGGATTTCGTTCTAAACGGCTCACTGTTACTAAATTTAAATAATAATAAGTAAGTTCGGTAAGTTCAGGAAGCATCGATTGGATAAAAATAGTTGTCTTTTTTGGGTCAATTCCTACTGCTAAGTAATCAAGCACAACTTGAAATACGTTTTCTCTCACCTTAGAAGGATTTTCGTAATTATCAGTAAGCGCTTGCGCATCGGCAATCATAACAAACTGCTTGCAGGTATCTTGAAGGGTAATACGATTTGCTAATGAGCCAACATAATGGCCCAAATGAAGGGGACCGGTCGGTCGATCACCCGTAAGAATCACTCTTTTATTATTCATAATAACCTTAATGTATAAGTTAACTTTTTTTATAGTATACACTAAAATCCTAGGAATTTTTTGTTTGCTTTTTCTATAGTAAAAGCGTTATAAAATCTAAAAAGGAGTAATGAATGCAATTATTATTTTCCTCATTTTATCACTATTTTATTTTTTTTGGCTGGCGTGATTGCCTAGAAATTATATTTTTTTCATCAATATTTTACTTTTTTTCACGGTGGTTATTCTCCGATACACAAAAAAACTTATTATTCTCTTTTTACAACTATTGGCTTATTGCATTTGCATCCTATTTTTTACAACTCACCAGTATTACTTTCTTTCTTTTTGCTTTTGCGCCAGTAATTTGCGTAATATTTATAGTAATACATCAAAAAACATTACAGAAAAATTTTATCAGCTATACCAACAAAACTTCTATTGCAAAAGATACAGATCATTGGCTTGATACCTTGGTACGTTTATGTTTACAAACTGCTCATAAAGATAAACAACTTTTTTTTATTATCGAGCGTTACTCTTCTTTGCAAGATTTTTTAAACATACCATTCAAGATACATACAGATTTCAATAATGCATTACTTTCCATGCTTATAGATGCCCCTTCATTTGAGCAAAGTAAATTTATTTTAATGAATCACGAAGGATATTTATTAGGTATAAATGTAAGCAGTAAAATAACTATTGATAAAGAATGGATCGACACAACATTACTTAATAGCCAAACGTACAAAGATCATAGCTACTTATTAACGCATCAAACTGACGCACTCATTGTAGGTGTTACTCCTCAACTAAAACCATTTACGGTAATTTTCGATGGTACGTTTTATGAGCAGTTAACAACAGAAGCTGCAATGCGCTTACTTAAAAGATTCATACTTACTCAAAATCAAAAGGATTTTAAAAATGGTTACCTTAAAAAAACTAGTCACCACCAGCTCAGTCGTTAAAATAACTTCATGTATCATTGGATTTTGTTTTTGGTTTATTTTAAGTGACTTTCGTGCCATAGAAATAACATATACCGTTCCAATTTCTTTTTACAATGACGAGCACTATAGTATTGAAGCACCAGAAACTATTACCGTTCAATTAAAGGGACATAAAACAGATTTTTATGCAGCAGACCTCACATCATTAACAGCGATAGTCGATCTTAAACAATTACATGAAGGAACAAATCATATTATTTTAACCGAAGAAAATTTATTTTTACCTCCTGAAATTAAATTGGTACACTATACTCCATTAAATATAGTAGTAATGGTAAAAAATAAAAATCTGGTATAAGTCAATGATTGATAATATTTTTGGTACCGATGGTATCCGGGCAACAATGGGCACTGCTACGCTTACCCCCCTCCTGCTCCAGCAACTGGGTAAAGCAATTGCTCAATGGTCAATTAATAAATATAATAAAAATCCTAAAATCCTTTTAGGGCATGATACGCGCATTTCATGTGATCTGGTTAAATCGGCACTGAAATCAGGGTTATTATTATATCCGATCCAAATATTTGATGGCCATATCTTAACATCCCCTGCAGTGTGTCAACTTATTGCTTTTCAAGAACATTTTGATTGTGGCATTATTATTTCGGCATCCCATAATCCGTATCATGATAATGGTATTAAGATTATTGATAAAACAGGTAAATTATCTTTAGATGATGAATTAATGATCTCTGCACTTTTTCAAGAACAAAATACTCATCATAATTACCTGCATTTAGGATCTGAAATCTTCTGGTCTCAAGCTGAACAGTCTTATATAAATACACTCAGTAGTTTTTTTACTAAGAATTTCTTAATTGGTAAAAAAATTATTTTAGATTGCGCACATGGCGCATCTTTTCGATTAGCCCCACAAATTTTTAATCAATTTGGCGCAACAACTATTATTTTGCATAATCAACCCGATGGCTGTAATATAAATCATAATTGTGGTGCTTTACATCCACTTTCACTACAAAAAGCCGTTATTGAACATCAAGCTGACGCGGGTTTTGCCTTTGATGGGGACGCTGACCGTGTAATTGTCGTCAATAAAAATGGTCAGATTAAAGATGGCGATGATATTTTAGCCCTCTTACTAAATCACCCCCACTATAAACATACCACACAGGTAGTTGGAACCATTATGAGCAATCAAGGATTTGAGTTTTTCCTCAACAACCAAAGTAAAACGTTAATTAGAACAGCAGTAGGCGATAAATATGTCTGTGCTAGTTTAGTAGAAAAAGGCCTTATTTTAGGCGGTGAACCATCAGGGCATATAATAGTCCGCGATTATCTTAATACCGGTGATGGTATCTTTATAGCATTACGTGTGCTAGAATCTCTTATTATTAATGATAATTGGAAAATGGAAACATTCGAAAAATTCCCTCAAGTGCTTCTTAATGTTCCCGTTTTACAAAGAAAGGATCTAGCTTCAAATCCATACGAACAAATTATTACTCGCTGGCGTAATGAATTACAGAGTGGCCGTATAATTATACGGTACTCAGGAACGGAAAATCTTTTACGAATTATGATCGAAGATAATGATTACCATCATGCTCATGCTATTGGAGATCGATTAGTCCAACAATTATTGGAAGTTTTAAATTAACGTTATGTTTAAAGAAAAAATTATTATTTTGTTAAATCACATTCGCTCGATTTTTTTAAATGGTCTTTTTACCATTTTACCCTTTACCTTAACTATCGCTCTTTTTAGATTAAGTTATCGCGTAATTAATAATTGGTTACAACCAATTTATGATTTAGAGCCTCCTTACTTACAAACAATTCCAGGTTCGCATATTATTGTCGTTTTACTGGTAATTTTTCTGGTTGGGCTTCTCATTAAACTTTTCTTTCTAGAACCACTTATCCATCTTTTGGAATCAGTTTTTGCTAAAATACCCCTCTTAAAACAAGTATATGGTGGCACTAAACAATTGGTACAAGCATTTAATATTCAAGATGAATTGGCATTTAAAAAAATTGTTATGGTACCATTTCCAACACCCTCTAGTTTTTGCATTGGTTTTTTAACTAGTGAATTCCCTCCTCAAGTAGTCAATTTCAGCACTGAGCGTTTTTTCAATATCTTTATCCCCACCACCCCTAATCCCACCAGCGGTTTTTTAATTCAGGTTGCAGAAAAAGATATTATAGTTATTAATTTAACACGCCAAGAAGCGATGTCATTAATTATTTCGGGCGGCATTATTCAACCTGAGCGATTTAAAAAATAGATCGATTGTTAGTTATTATTTAGGATGACCCTTTGTACTTATGCCCCATTGTTGATTTTTTTCATTTTGCCAAATCCATAATTCTGCGTCTCTTTTAGGAACAAAACCTCCACTAATAGGTATATTGCCAAAATTTTCATTTTTAATGAAAATCGATGCACTACCAAAGTCAGAATTTAGAGGGAAATTATGAGAACTTTCTCCCACCGGTACATATATACCCGTCACAAAAACCCCACTATGTAAACTTAATGTTACATCTTTTTTACTTAAATTATGTATAGTTACTTGTTTCTCTGCTGTATATAGTGCCGTGTATATTACTGAGCAGCTCAAACAAAGTATAAATACCATATTTTTTTTATTTATCATATCTACCTTTCTTTTTTTTGTTTTTTACAAATGACTATAATAACGGCTTGGTATCTTTGGTAGTACCTATCGGCTTATCTTCAGAAGTGCCGCGATGGTAATTATAAGAACCATATCTTTTTCTGGTAGCTCGCTGTAATTGCCATAATCTTATTCTTCTATTACGTTCTTGCGCTATTGCCATATCAGTAGCAGCTGCACGCGATAAGTCTATTTTTTTCTTCTTTTTTAATTCAGGTGCCACTTCTGGAACATATAACATTCTTCCACTTAACCCGCTATATAAATTGGGCCTTTTACTTTCCATAATAGGATATAATTTGAGCGGTATTAGACCTACAAAAATGTAATAATATAATCGATTTTTCATACAATTAATTCCCCTCTTCTAGTTATTAATATACTGCTATTTTCAACAATAAAACAATAAATAGCCGTTTCTGAGTGAATACGTGGCCCCATAAATTGATGGTTTTTAATTTTAAAAATTATTGCTATTAGAATAATATATGGTGTAATATAAGAAGTAGAATAGGAGCAAAATAGTAAAAAAGGAGAATAACGTATGGCTAAAGACTTAAATCCACCAAAAAAAGGTAATCACCACCCAAAACCTGATAACTATACAGCTCCTCATGTTGGGCAACGTAAAGAAGGCTCAAGCAAAACTGATGAACGTGAAACTCAAAAACAAAAAGTTAATAAAGATGTTTGTTAATTAGTTAAAAAATAATGTAGTGTTTGTAATTATTTTTTTTATTTATTTATTTTTAAAAGGAGTCAATCATGGCTAAACATGAAAAAAAAGAAGCAGGACATCAAGGTAAAGAAGCAACGCATCACGGTGATACTGCAAAACATGGTCAAGCTAAACATACCGGTTCACACCAAACACCTCATGCAGGATCTGCAAAACATGGCCACACGAATTCAAAATGGGAAAATACTTCAAAAACTGGTAAGTTAGGTAAAGAAGAAAAGAAGTAAGAAGAAGCTGCTGCTGGGCAGAAAATTCTAACTTTTACTCATATCTTGAGTATATTATATTTATAATTAGGAGGTTATCATGGCATACCATAAAGCACATAAATCACATCACAAAAAGGCAAGTTCAACGCATCATCATAAAAAATTCAACTCAAAAGCTCATCCACGAAATAAGCTTGGCCAATTTGTGAAGAAAAGCAAATCACGATAAATAATCACGTCATTTTATAAGTAAGAACGGATAACAATCCGTTCTTACTTTACTTTTAAGGAGGTTACAATGGCACATAAAAATGGTAATAAAAATCTTATAGAAAAATCGTGGGAAACAATTAGTTCATGGTTTTCTAAACCTACCCGTAAAGAAGCCCATAAAAATCATCATAAAACCTATGAGGATATTCAAAAACATATAAGAAATGAGCAAAAAACACCTAAAAACCATACGAAATTGTGAGAGAAAACATGGTATATAGATATAAAATAAGGGCAGAAGAGTCTAAAAAGAATAAAAAAAAAGTAAAAAAGGCCGATCAAAGTAAAGCTACTGATGAAAATAACCGCTATGGACAATCAGTCCCTATATTAGAAGAAGAACGTGTAAATCCCCATATTATTGATGAACATGGGGAATATTAAAATTATTTCGTTTCTTCAAATACCTTTTTGATTGAAGCTAAGCTTCCCATTAATGAACTTGCTTCATAAGGGATCAACATCAATTTACCTTCTTTATCTTTAGTAATTTCAGGCAACGTTTTTATATATTGCATAGCAATTAAATAGGGCAAAGGATCACCATTAGGTATTGCATGCTGAATCATAGTAATCGCTTGTGCCTCTGCTTGTGTAATTTTCAATCGCGCTTCTGCTTGTCCTTCAGCCTCAATAATATTCCCTTGAGCAGTTCCTTGCGCTTTCAAAATATCAGCTTCTCTAACCCCTTCTGCTTCTAAAATAGCAGCTCTTTTTTTACCTTCAGATTCTAAGATAACTGCACGACGATCCCGTTCTGCTCTCATTTGCTTTTCCATAGCGATACGAATATCATGCGGTGGATTAACTTCTTGCAGTTCAACGCGGTTAACTTTTACACCCCACTTATCCGTCGCTTCATCTAAAATAATGCGCAATTTATTATTAATGGCATCTCTAGAAACAAGCGTTTCATCTAAATCCATAGCGCCAATTACGTTTCGTAAGGTGGTTTGCGTCAATTTTTCGATTGCTTCTGAAAGATTGGCAACCTCATATACCGCTGCCTTGGGATCAGTTATTTGATAATATAATAAGGCGTTAATTTCCATCATTACGTTATCTCGAGTAATTACATTTTGCTTAGGAAAATCATAGACCGATTCACGCAAATCAAGGCGATTTGCTATTTTAGTAAAACGATGATATCGCTTACCTTCTCCTTCTATCACTAAATATGACCATTGTACCGAGCGTGGTTTTTCAACAAACGGCACAATTACATGTAATCCTGCATGCAATGTTTTACTATAACGACCAAATCGCTCAATAACCATAGCTTCAGCTTGTTGAATTAAGTAAACAGTCTTTAGCAAAAAAATAATACTAAAAATAATTAATGTACTTAAAAAAATTAATCCAATGGGAATAAAATATAACATGATACAACCTTAATTAGAAATTTGAACTCTTTTTACCATACAATGACAACCGCTAATGGTAATAACTTCAACCACCGAACCTATCGGACAATGTTCTGCTGATTGGGCTAACCAAATCTGATTATCAACCACTATGTATCCCTTTTGTAAAGGGGTAATTTCATGGGTTACCACCCCATGGGCCCCTTGAAGGGCGAATGTATTAGTTTTTAAGCTTTTAGGAATAGTTTTTTTCTCTATTTTTTGCAACCATAAGGTTAAGGCAATGAAAATAACCAAAAAACTTCCAAAAAAAATATATATTTGTTCTTGAAACGAAAAACCAAATAGGCTACTAACAACTCCTGCCAAAGAAGCTAAGGAAATTGAAAGGAAAAGGAAAAGCCCCGGGTTAATCACTTCTAGTATTAAAAATATAAGTCCAATGATAAGCCAATAATATAATAAATTTGTCATAATATCGTTATTTGTTATTTTTTATATTTAGTATATCAACAATTGGTAATTTTTCAATCCAGATGAAATAAAATACAAATATAACAATTTGTAAAAATAATTTATTTAATAATTTTCTAAGTATTGCTTTTTATGTAATTAATTGCTTATCATAATAATGTAACAACATGAATTCGATCTAAAAAAACTTAAATTAAATGTTTATGGAATATTAAGCATATGCCTAAAAATCCAGTTATAAAAATATAAAGACTTTTATTTATTCACTGGATCCCCACGCTAACGCTCGGGATGACAAGGTGAAACAACAAATTGTCATTGCGAGCTTGCGTGGCAATCCATTTATAAAATTAAAGGGACTGTATGAAAAAAATTATTTTTACTTACCTCTGCTCACAATCATTAATAATTAATGCAGCAATCGATTTTACTCAAGATCGTCCACTTACTACTGATATAAACCCGGTTCTCAACCAATTATATGTTGAGCCTGAAAATCCTACCCGCCGTTGTGGCTGCAACCACCGAAAAAATAGATGGGCACGCTGTAATAAGCGTTCATTAAAGGTTAAAAATAAATAATTTTTCTAATGATTGCATAACTAATCGTATTCTTTTACAGTTAAAATAAATAATTTTATTTTATATCTGTTATTATGCGATGAATAATACAAAATATATATTGAGCCTATTTTTGTTAATGGTGATAACTGGCTGCAAAAAAATAGCAGATCCTTCTCATTTAAATTATGCTTCGGTTTCTTGTACAAAGCCATCTAATATCTCTAGCGTTAGCCAACAACCTAAAGCTATAACCATATGGATTCATGGGACCCGCGTTTTTTTTTCAAAATTCATATTGCCCAATTTTTTCTATACTCGCATTGGTCTCCATAATGCCCTAGAATTTGATAAGAAATATCATATCCGTGAAATTGCAGATATTTTATGCCAGTATCAGCCTTCCAGATATGATATCCGTGATTTTTACTTTTATGGATGGTCCGGAAAGTTAAGTTTTAAAGCTCGTTATAAAGCTGCTCACAAATTATTTAAATTATTGATTAATATAATCAACGAGTATGAGCAAAAATATGGACATAGGCCAAAAATACGTATAATAACCCATAGCCATGGCGGCAATGTAGCCCTTAATTTAGCTCATTTTAATATAGATTTAGCACTTATTATTGATGAATTAATATTACTTGCCTGTCCGGTACAAAATAGAACTTGTCATTTAAGCAAACATGAGATGTTTAAAAAAATTTATTCATTATACTCTCGTTTTGATTCATTCCAGATTATTGATCCTCAACGGGTTTATTATTGGCTCAAAAAGGATACTTTTGGTTCTTCATATGAAAAACCTGATTCCTTTTTTTCAAGACGCCGTTTTGATCCGCATAGTACCATTAAACAAGTTCCTTTAAAATTTAATAATCGCGGTATCATGCATATTGAATTTATTACTAACAAATTTGTAACTGCTTTGCCAGCGATTTTGGATGAAATAGACTCATGGGATGAAACGACCAAAGATTTTATTTGCATAAAATCTAAATAAAAAACTTCATTCAATAGATTCTATTTGTTTTTTTATTTCTTCTAATTCTGAAAAAAGTAACCTTCTATCAATAGAAATAGATTCACTGTTTATATCATCACTATAAACCTGAGGTTCTAATAGGGTACATAGTTCAATATTTTTGAGAGCATCCTTAATTAAGCCCCATGGCTTTTCTATGTAATTTGATCCACAATAAAACGATTCGTTATCTTTTACAACGGCAAGGAACTGCTGACAACTATATAGTATCCTTTGCAATAACTCATTAGGAAATACTCGTAATATTGGCATGCCATCATTTTGATTTCCTTCAAAAAATGCATATTTTTTACCAATAACAATTTGACTCCACTCCATAACCGTTTTTAAATCTGAGAATGACCCATTTTTATCTATAATGACCTTCTTTATTACATTCTGTGGCAGTTCAAGAAGGTCTTTAAGCTTGGCGGTTAATTGCCATGCGCACTTCCTAGAAAGAGAATCCATTATTATATATTTTATCTTATTATTTTTGTACTTCTTTACTTCAACGGCAATCCAATGCCCACCTTCTTCTTGTTCCATTTCGTAATCCCTTCTGCCATCCATAGTCCCTAATATGAAAATATGGCTATAAGGCGCCGAACCGACAACATATTCTCTAATCTTTTCTTGAATCGTTGCTATTCTTTTAATAGTTTTTTGCAATTTACCAGTAGTAGTTTCTTTATTTAAGTATAGATTAATATCGCCAATAATAGTTATGTGCTTTTTTAACTCTCTGCGCAGATTATTCTCAAATATGTCCTCGGAGAGTTTATTGGGTGCTGGTTTTTTTAATAAGACTTTCAACTCATCATTTTCAAGCCACTCGGCATCATTTTTTTCTTTGCGTACGCTTTTTAATACTTTGGCTCTTAACGTATTTAAAGTAATAGTATAGCCGGCACTTTGTAATGCGTTCCAAAAAGCATGAAGACCACACTCTGCCCCATCTTGTTGCTGCACTTGCTTATGTTTAATGCAAGAATCAAAAGGAAGAGATTCTTTATGAATAACCATGGCATTATAATGCTTTATATGTGCATTGATATCTTTCTTTTTGGGTGGATCACACAATTCATGTATATGTTTTTCTACTAATTTAAATTCCTTCAATGCTTTAATGCGGGCTTTTTCTAATGCGCAAGATCGTAACAAGAAAGGTAATTCTTTATATAATTGGTAAAATATATTGATAACATTTGTTAATGGATTGGGTTTAAGCTGTATTAAGATTTTTTTCGCTTTTTGGTATCGCTCACGCATCTCTTTTTCTTGTTTTGATAATTGTACTAGGGAAATATAATTATCGGTTTTTAACTTAATAAGATAATGCATCATGGTATGAAATAATTGTCGGTCATCTGCACTTGCCAAAGATGCGATTTTTGCATTTAACATCCACGATCTTTTATTATCTAAAAAATGAAAAAATGGTAGCTGTTTTTCGTTGGGGTAATAATAATAAGCGAATGATAATTTTTGATTAGAGTGTGGATCAGGTAATTTTCTATTGACCGCAAGAGTACGGACTAATTTATTAAATTCTGTATTATTTTGCTTACCATAAGATAATTTTTCTTTACCACATAATTTTTCTGCGATTTTATTATATACCGTTGATAAATCATGATTCAGCAAACGATCTGATTGCCATGGAACCAGAGATTCTTTACGTGCTTGAATATAAGGGCAAATGAAAAGCAAAAATAGATATAAATACAGAAATCGGTTTATAGTATACACTTTTTATAACCTCCTCCATTATTTATATACTTTAACCTATATGATACTATTTGTCAATTTGCCATAAATACTAGTAGTAATTGAACAAATTTATAAAAATGAAATACTGCTCTTCCATAATGGAGTGGATGCTGCTTGATTTGCCATTAAATTATTTATTATATGTAATTGAAACCTATTCTCAGGTTTTACTTCAAAAGCAGCTATTTCTGGATGTCCACAAAGCTCTTTATACGTCATATATCCAATATTTTCATTTAAAACATTATTATTATTTTCAATAGTTGTTATTTGCTGTAATAATTGTTGCCCTTGTTTATTAAAAGAATAGTTAATATATTTCCGCTTAAAGAATGTATATATAGAATTTGAAAGATAATACAAAGGACTAATTGCTACCAACAGATACCATGGTTTTTGTTTGAGTAAACCCAATTTATTATTTCTTTGTTCAGCAAGATTATGTAAGGCCTCATTCAGTCTTCTATGCTCTTTATTATTATTTTCTTCTTTTTGAATATAAGAACCATTTTGTTCTCTCATTTTATAATATACCCATCCGTAAAATAGCTGCGGCGTTGTTTTATGGTAGGTGCTTTGGTAATCATGCAAAAGCTGTGATAATGAAGCAGGTGCTATAAATTCATCATTATTTTTTTTAACTGGATACGGATCTTTGCTGCTTGAAGCTTCATCATTATTGAGCCGTCTCCCCTTAGAGGATAATCTTTTAGGTGAAGTTTCCGAAAATAATATTTCATATTGCTTAATCATCTCAGATGACTCTAAATAAGCTTTCAAATCATTATCACCATCTTCAAGTTCTTTTTTTCCTTCTAATAACTTTAGTTCAATTATTTTCAGTTTTCGCTTTACTACTTCGAGCTCTTCCTTTATCTCCAGGCGCCTGTTAAAAAGCTTACAATGTTCTCTAAATGGCATTATCGCTCGTTTTTTTTCTTTTAATTCAATATTATAACCGCGCCCTTCTAATATTCGATCGTCAAACCCAATACAACTTTTTAATTTCTGCTTCAAATCTTTTATTTCTAGCTTAATAGCACCATAGTTGGCAATTGCTTCGTAATCTATTTTGCTATCTATATTTGTATCTTCTAATAAAAGATTTTTCTGTAAACGCGTATATTCATCTTTCAACTTACTTAAACTCATTATTGAATGTTGATCAAACTCCGATTCCTGTTTTTTATTCGGGGTATCTGATAATTTAAATAATCCACTATATATACAGTAATAAGGAATATTCCTTTTATATCTTTGGGCTAATTGAGTGAAGAAGGTTTTAAAACTTTCTTCAACTGTACGTTCGGTAGTATTTTGCTTGGCGGCCGAAAGCTTAAGATTAGTAACCGTTCTTTTTGCCGGCTCTAAACATTTATTTATAAGCCAAATAGTTGGATTAAATATGACAGCTCCGTAATTACTTAAAAAACCCAGTAACATCGGCTTAGTTTGGGGAGATACTGTTCTTTTTAAATCACCCATGATGCTGGTTAAAGGCTTACCATTTTTTTGGGCTTTTTCGATCTGACCAATTTTAGCCGGCATAAATTTTCTCGCCACCCATCTCACCCAGGCGTGATCTTCTATAAATTTCAATATGGGTTTTTTAATACCAGGATTTAAAAATAAACTGAGAACCCCAGCTAAATCACTTTGATTTGCTGCCTCATCAATACCCTCTGATACCACATTTGCTTTTTCAATCCATGGACTTATTGCTTTCAATATCTGTTTTTCCCCCCTCGAATTCTTTATAGAATTTTCATGACGATAGTATAAAACATTCCAAAGGGTTGCTAAATGCTCGATATAAGGATCATCTTGTGAGGTCTCAAATTCATAACGTATATCATCCCAATGGCGCGTAGGGTTTGATAATATTACAAAAAAGAAGTCTAATTTTTTTAATAGCTGTAAAACCTCTCTCGTGTATTTTTTTATAGTATGATTAGCAATTTGATTCACGGTGTATGTTGTATGTAACCTAATCAAATCAAGGGACCCGATCGTATTTAATTGTATAATACAATGATCAATCAGCTGTACCATTTTTTCAGCAACTTCACAGTATCCAAATTGATTTAACCATTGATTTGAAAAGAATATCCCCTCCTGTAATGGTTTTTCTGAATTCTCAATTATTTCTGGATTAAAACCGTGCGATACCACAGCCTTCTTTAAATTTAATAACGCATTTTGTAAAGTGAAACAGTCCTTTTCAACTTGCACTAAATTATCTTTTTTAACCTGATTATCATGAGTTAAAGAAATAGTAGTTACTCGTTGAAAAATTGCCTCCATGGATTTTACCAAAGGATAAATCAATTTATAGCTATCATCAGTATTTTCCATACATACAACAGAGAAAATATGAGCAACTATTACTACCAAATAAAATTTGCGTATATTCATATATTCAATTCACTAAAATAAGTTTTTTCATTATCGATTTTAATGTAACTGAATTCTAGCAAAAAGTATTTATTCTATCGCATCTTTAACGGCATTAATGATTGCTCTTCCATTTATTTCTTCATAATTTAATAATTCTTCTGGAGATCCCGAACGGGGTAATTTCGTAACGGCTAAATTATATAAGGTAATACCGGTATTTTTAAGCGCATCATCAACTGCTTCACCAATGCCCCCCGCTTTATAATGATCTTCTACCGTTATTATAATATTTCCCGCTGCACGTGCTGCTTTTAAAAGCGTAGCGGCATCAAGCGGTTTAATTGAATACAAATCAATAACCGTAACAAAAATATTTTCTTTTATTAATGCTTCATACGCTTTTAATGCTTCAAATAAGGTTATGCCAGCTGCAACAATACAAGCAACATCGCCTTCTTGTTGTTTTACAATTTTGCAGCCGCCAATAACAAATTCTTCTTTACTATCATAAAGAATTGGCGTTGCTGCGCGGGTGGTTCTTAAATAACTGATACTGGTGTCATGGTTCGCCATCATAGCTACTAATTTATAGGCGCTTACGGCATCACTGGGATATAAAATAACTGAATCAACAAGCGTTCTCATCATGGCAATATCTTCAAGCCCCATTTGCGAAGGGCCGTCTTGCCCAATAGAAACTCCCGCATGAGACCCTACTAAACGTAGGGGTGCTTTACCAATAGCGGCCATACGAATCTGATCAAAGGCACGAGAAAAAAACACTGCAAACGTTGATACAAATGGAATCTTATGACGCGCCGCAAATCCAACTGCCATGCCAACCATGTTTTGCTCAGCAACAAAACATTGAACAAAACGACTAGGAAAACTTTTTTCAAAAATATCTGCGTAGGTTGAATTTTTCACTTCAGCGTCAAGCGCTATAACATCTTCTGACTGCTCACCAATTGCTTTCAATGCAATTCCATATGCTTGACGCGTTGCCATTTCTTTCGATTCAAAAACAGGATCCGCTATTTTTATAACATCAGGAGCTGTTTTCTTTTTTACCATCATTTCAGGAATGTGTGGTTGCCAATGATAATCAGGGGCTTTTACGTATTTATTAAATCGATTTTTAAGCTCTTCTAAAATTTTAGGCAGTTCATCTGGCTTAAATACTTTCCCATGAAATCCATTTTTATTTTCGACGTCATGTACGCCGTATCCTTTTATTGTTTTGGCAATAATCATTACGGGACGATCGTTACTTTTTTGTGCTTGTTCAAAAACAGCAACAATTTCTTTCATATCATGACCGTTAATAATTAACGGCTGCCACCCAAATGCACTAAAACGCTGCGCAAATTCATCAACATTATATCCTTCCATTGTTTGAGTACTTTGGCCTAACCGATTACAATCAAGAATACCAATAAGGTTTCCTAATTTGTTAAACGATGCCAGTTCCGCTGCTTCCCAAACTGATCCTTCAGCACATTCGCTATCTCCTAATAATACATAGGTTCGGTAACTTAAACCGCTCATTTTGGCATTAAGCGCCATACCAACACCAATAGAGAGACCTTGTCCTAAAGAACCAGTAGCTGCTTCAAAACGAGAAAAACGCGATGTAGGATGCCCTTCTAATACCGAAGTAAAATGACGGTAGGTCATTAACTCTTGTTCGGTAAGCACTCCCAATTCTTTCCAAATTGCATATAATACCGGCGAAGCATGTCCTTTTGATAAAATAAAGCGATCATTATTAGGATTATAAGGATCTTGCGGGTCAAAATGCATAGTATTGAAAAATAACCCAGCAACAATATCTGCGGCTGATAATGCTGAGGTGGGATGCCCTGAACCTGCTTGCGTAGTCATTTTTAAAATTGATACACGCAGATTGTACGCGATATGATTAAGAAAGTTGTATGAATTATTCATCTTTTTACTTTCAATCTTCTTTTTTTTGTTTATTATTTTTTGGCCAATTATTTAATTTAGCAGCTATAATTTTGGTGACATAAGGCGACCATTGTTTATTAAATTTCTCAGCATTAACCCTTTTTAGACTGTCACGTGATTTTGCCCATTCACAGAATTCTATTTTAACGGAATCATTAAACATAAACTTTTCATTATTATCAAGATAAAAGATTTTATTGCTATCACATGTTACTATTTTTAAAATCATCCTAAGATTTTCGTTAATTAACTCTAATGATGCATATTCTTCAGATTGAGTAGAATTTTGATTCTGGAGCTTCATAGGAGAAGAGTCTTGGATTATAAAAAAAATAAAAACGTAAATAATATTTTTCATCTTCATTAATTAAGTACTTTGTATTGTGCAATATTCTTAGGTAGTATACTCAATAATTCAGGCATAACCTAAAAAAAAGAGCCCTTGAAGATCAAGAGCTCTTACAGTACTAATATTAATCATTAATAATTATTAATGAGCAATAACTTCACTTAACTTATGAGATTTAAACACAATACAACGATGCATTGCTCTCAAAAATTCATTTAATAATGTTCTTTGCAAAACAGGTCTCAACATATACGTTAACATCTCTGCATCTGCAATATTGCAGTTACGCAACACTGAGTACAGCAGTTCGTCACCATGCTCAGTCATATATTGTTGAGCAACTCCTGTAAGCATTTTTTCTGCTTGTTCTGGATCATTTGCATATCGTATCAGTAATGAATCCATCTTTTGTGGATCATCTCTGTAGACATCGACATCCAGTACGATCATTCTTCTTTTAAAATCAACATCAACCAATACTACCATCGAGCTGATTAAATCAGCTATATCTTCTGCAGCCATTTGATCAGGTTTTTGAAGCGCCGTAAATTCTTGATTATCAGTTTCAACTGGATAATCATTTAAGCTGGATTTGGTACACATTTTTTCTTGCATCTGATTTTCAGTATATTCAGGTTGATCACACTCAACTGCTGATCTAACCAATTGCTCTGACGGTGTTGCATTTTCATGCGTATTATTACACTCTTGCGTATCAGAATTACAGAGCTCATTTTTATTTTTGCGCTCTTTCAATGCCGTTCCCATCAATGTAGGAAAAGCCATCAAACTGACCACGCTTAAGGTAATTAAGCGTATATATTTTTGCATTTTACTTCCTTATGAATTGGGTAAATTATAACAACTAAACTCTTCTTGCCGTATACTACATTCTCCTTTCTTATAAAAAAAAACAAAAAAAATGGGGAACAAACCTTTCCCTGTTTGTTCCCCACACATACTTGATTATAAATCTTTCAAAAATCTTGTATAGTTAAATTTTTATGCCACTCATTGCAGCAATATGGATCCATGTAATAACTTCTTGAATAAGAATTTCTTCAAAGAGCGGTTTCAATTGACGAATCATTGCAACAGTTTCTTCATCAGCGCCCATCTCAGCTAAAATTGAAGTGGTAACTTGATCATATTGTTCTGCGATATATTTTTGGACATTAGCAACTACTTTTTGTTCTACCAAAGAACCATTTTTAGTGTAGGCATTCACGCAAGAAGATACAAAGTTTTTGACTTTAGTAAATAAGTCAATTTGTAACATTACTCTAAAAGCGTTAATGAACTGTTGTGTTTCTTTCATTTGCTCCATTTGATCTGCCGACATTACATTTGCATCAGCAGCCAAACGTTGCTGCTTTTCTTTAGGAGATTCAGTGTACGCTTTTTTTACCGCAGACGGCGCACCATGTACATATGAAGCACCATTCAACGCAGCAACTATTAATAATAACTTTTTGACCATATCAAGGGTACCTTTCGCATAAAATAACTAGTAATTTATGTTGTTAGTATACCATAATTAAAAATTTATGCATGAAAATTCGGGCAGGTAAAAAGAATTATATACGGGAACCATTGATAAAAAATAAAGATGAGAAAATAAAATTGGTTTAGAAAATAAAAAAGCGACATTGATTAATCAATGTCGCTTTAATTTAATCTGGCAGTACCTACTTTTCCAGTCCGTCTCCAGACAAGTATCATCGGCGTTGTAGACTTAACTTCCGTATTCGGGATGGGAACGGGTATTTCCCTACAACTATACCCACCAGAAATTTTTTAGTTCTGATTTGAACAAACTTTTCAAATTTTTTCTTGTTTCTTGTGAGATATTTGTAACTTAAACTTACTTATGATTACATTACCATAGAAATTTGTAGTGTGATTAAAACTTTCGATCTATTAGTACTGGTTAGCTTAACATATTACTATGCTTACACACCCAGCCTATCAACCTTGTAGTCTTCAAGGGATCTTATTGCTAACCGAAGTTAGCAGGGGTATCTTATCTTGAGACGAGTTTCCCACTTAGATGCTTTCAGCGGTTATCTCTTACAAACTTAGCTACCCAACGCTGCTCTTGTTGAACAATTGGAACACCAGAGGTTTGCCCATCCCGGTCCTCTCGTACTAGGGACAGCCTCTCTCAAATACCCTACGCCCACGACGGATAAGGACCGACCTGTCTTACGACGGTCTGAACCCAGATCACGTACCGCTTTAATTGGCGAACAGCCAAACCCTTGGGACCTTCTTCAGCCCCAGGATGCGATGATCCGACATCGAGGTGCCAAACCTCCTCGTCGATGAGGACTCTCAGAGGAGATCAGCCTGTTATCCCCGGCGTACCTTTTATCCGTTTAGCAATGGCCTTTCCATACAGAACCACTGGATCACTAAGTCCTGCTTTCGCACCTGCTCGACTTGTAGGTCTCACAGTTAAGCTCCCTTATGCCTTTACGCTCTACCGACGATTTCTATTCGTCATGAGGGAACCTTTGAACGCCTCCGTTACATTTTAGGAGGCGACCACCCCAGTCAAACTACCCACCAGACACTGTCCTTTGTCCGGCTTACGGACCAAAGTTAGATTTTCAAACGGATAAGGGCGGTATTTCAAGGTTGGCTCCATCATAGCTAGCGCTATGACTTCATAGCCTCCCGCCTATCCTACACATATCAATCCAAAAATCAACGTCAAGTTGTAGTAAAGGTGCACGGGGTCTTTCCGTCCAGTCGCGGGTAACAAGCATTTTCACTTGTACTACAAATTCACTGAGTATATCATTAAGACAGCGCCCAACTCGTTACGCCATTCATGCGGGTCAGAACTTACCTGACAAGGGATTTCGCTACCTTAGGACCGTTATAGTTACGGCCGCCGTTTACTGGGGCTTCAATTCAATGCTTCGCACTTACGCGCTGACATCTCCTATTAACCGTCCAGCACTGGGCAGGCGTCAGACAATATACTTCCTCTTTCGAGTTTGCATTGCCCTGTGTTTTTGTTAAACAGTCGATTGGGCCTCTTTGTTGAAACCTCAAACCGCTTCCTAAATACGTGACTTAGTAACGGCAGAGGCACTCCTTATCCCGAAGTTACGGAGCTATTTTGCCGAGTTCCTTAATGATACTTATCTCAACGCCTGAGCATTCTCAGCTCGTCTACCTGTGTCGGTTTACGGTACGATCATTTATACAACTTGTTAGAGGTTTTTCTAGTCAGTGTGGGATCAACTGAACATGTCTCTTAATAATAATTAACATATCCATAACATTTCAAGGTTTGTAGCTCTACGGATTTACCTATAGAACTCCTCTACGTGCTTAGCTTGGCAATCCATAATCCAAGTCAATTTACCCTACTGCGTCACCCCTTCACTCAAACGTTGCAAAATGGTGCAGGAATATTTAGCCTGCTTTCCATCGCCTACTCCAACTGGCCTCGGCTTAGGTATCGACTAACCCTGAGTGGATGAACCGTTCTCACGGAAACCTTAGACTTACGGCGAACAGGAATTTCACCTATTTTTTCGTTACTTATACCAACATTCTCACTTCTTTGATCCTAAACCTGTCCTTACGGTCAAGCATGTATCTATCAAAGAACGCTCCCCTACCCAATATTAAATCGAAATTTAATAAAGCCATAGTTTCGGTAATTTGCTTAGCCCCGTTCGTTTTTCAGCGCAAAAACACTTGACCAGTGAGCTGTTACGCTTTCTTTAAATGATGGCTGCTTCTAAGCCAACATCCTGGCTGTCTGTGTATTTTCACCTCTTTTACCACTTAGCAAATATTTTGGGACCTTAACTGATGGTCTGGGCTGTTTCCCTCTCGACTACGAAGCTTATCCCCCGCAGTCTGACTCCTGTCTTCAAAAATTACGGCATTCAGAGTTAGTAAAAATCCGGTAAGCTTGCGCCCCCAAAACTTCAACTGTGCTTTACCGCCGTAATAAATTCAACAAGGCTATACCTAGATATATTTCGGGGAGAACCAGCTATTTCCCAGCTTGATTAGCCTTTCACTCCTACCCACACCTCATCCGAGAAGTTTTCAACCTTCACCAGTTCGGACCTCCATCTCATTTTACTGAGATTTCATCCTGGACATGGGTAGCTCGCTAGGTTTCGGGTCTATCCCACGTTACTTGTCGCCCTATTCAGACTCGCTTTCGCTACGGCTCCGCTCTTTCTAAGCTTAACCTTGCAACGTAGGTATAACTCGTTGGCTCATTATGCAAAAGGTACGTGGTCGCGCATACATATATATCGCTTCCACCGATTATAAACATTTGGTTTCAGATTCTATTTCACTCCCCTCCCGGGGTTCTTTTCACCTTTCCCTCGCGGTACTCGTTCACTATCGGTCATCAAGTAGTATTTAGTCTTACCCTATGGTCAGGGCGGATTCCTACGAAATTTCACGTGCTCCGTAGTACTTGGGAATATAAACTACTGCGTTATTTAATTTTTTATTTACAAGGCTGTCACTTTCTATGGCCGTCTGTTCCAAGACTGTTCAACTAAATTAAACACTACAGCTTAAGAACTGTATCTCTTAAACGTTTACATCCCGCTACCCCCATCATACAACACATACAGGTTATTACGTACAATAGGTTTAGACTATTCCCATTTCGCTCACCACTACTGAGGGAATCACTTTGTTTTCTTTTCCTGGCCCTACTTAGATGTTTCAGTTCAGGCCGTTCGCTCTCTTATCCTATATATTCAGATAAAAGTGTATTGGTTTTTCCAATACGGGTTTCCCCATTCGGACATCTCCGGATCAAAGCTTGATTGACAGCTCCCCGAAGCTTATGGCAGCCTTCCGCCTCCTTCATCGCCTCTTGATACCAAGGCATCCACCGAAATGCTCTTTTCAATTAATCACAAATTTTTATGACTAATCTAATCAATAAGTAACTACAAAATAAATTTGTAGATAATTTAAGTTACAAATATTTCAAAGATCACAAGAAAATTTTTTAACATCTTTTAATTTGAGAAAATTTAATTAAATATATTTGAGTTCGTTTTGCAATTTGGTGGAGATGAGCGGAATCGAACCGCTGACCTTCCGCGTGCAAAACGGACGCTCTACCAGCTGAGCTACATCCCCAAGCATATTAAGCGATACAAGCACTCTTAAACCACTAAAAACAGTTCAATCATTTAAGTGCCCACAGTTTATGGTGGGCCTAAGTCGACTTGAACGACTGACCTCCCCGTTATCAGCGGGGTGCTCTAACCACCTGAGCTATAGGCCCGCATTTCAAACTAAAGAGTAAACTCATATTTAAATTAAAAATTATACGCTTATGAATCTTATAAAGGAATCTTTCTATCAATAACACCTTAAAACAAGAGCAAGAAACTCTTGCAGTATATTACTCCCTCGAAAGGAGGTGATCCAGCCGCAGGTTCTCCTACAGCTACCTTGTTACGACTTCAGCCCAATTACTCTTCATACCTTAGACATCCGCCTCCTTTTCAGGTCAGCTAAAATGGCTTTGGGTACAAACAACTTTCGTGCTGTGACGGGCGGTGTGTACAAGGTCCGAGAACGTATTCACCGCGTCGTTCTGATACGCGATTACTAGCGATTTCAACTTCATGAGGTCGAGTTGCAGACCTCAATCCGAACTTAGACTAATTTTATGGGATTAGCTTCACCTTACGGTTTTGCAACCCTTTGTATTAGCCATTGTAACACGTGTGTAGCCCTAGACATAAGGACCATGAGGACTTGACGTCATTCCCACCTTCCTCCTGGTTTCCCAGGCAGTATTGTCAGAGTGCCTTCGTTAGAAGTAGCAACTGACAACAGGAGTTGCGCTCGTTAGAGGACTTAACCAAACATCTCACGACACGAGCTGACGACAGCCATGCAGCACCTGTGCAATTGTCTGAACCGAAGCCCAGAAGACTGTATTTCTACAGCTGTCAAAAGCATGTCAAGCCTAGGTAAGGTTTCTCGCGTAGTGTCGAATTAAACCACATGTTCCACCGCTTGTGCGGACCCCCGTCAATTCCTTTGAGTTTTAGTCTTGCGACCGTACTTCCCAGGCGGATCACTTAACGCGTTAGCTACGACACTAATTCTGCAATGCAAAACTAACGTCTAGTGATCATCGTTTACGGCGTGGACTACCAGGGTATCTAATCCTGTTTGCTCCCCACGCTTTCGTGCCTCAGCGTCAGGTGTGGACCAAGAAGCTGCCTTCGCCATTGGTGTTCCTCTCGAGATCTACGCATTTTACCGCTACTCCGAGAATTCCACTTCTCTCTTCCACCCTCCAGCACATCAGTATCTACCGCAGATCCTCGGTTAGGCCGAGGAATTTAACAGTTGACTTAATATGCCGCCTACGCACCCTTTACGCCCAATTATTCCGAATAACGCTTGCACCACTCGTATTACCGCGGCTGCTGGCACGAGTTTAGCCGGTGCTTTCTCTAATGGTACCGTCATAACTTGTCTTTATTAGAAACAAGCTTTTCTTCCCACTTAACAGGAGTTTACAATCCAAAGACCTTCATCCTCCACGCGGCGTCGCTGCGTCAGGCTTTCGCCCATTGCGCAAGATTCCTCACTGCTGCCTCCCGTAGGAGTCTGGACCGTGTCTAAGTTCCAGTGTGGCCGTACACCCTCTCAGGCCGGCTAGCCATCATCGCCTTGGTAGGCCATTACCCCACCAACTAGCTAATAGCACGCAAGCTCATCTTTTAGCGACAGCAAAGAGGCCATCTTTCTCCCCGAAGGGACGTATGCAGTATTAACCTCGATTTCTCAAGGGTATTCTTCACTAAAAGGTAGATTCTCACGCGTTACTCACCCGTTCGCCGCTGTACTCACTTCCGAAGAAGCTTTCTCGCTCGACTTGCATGTGTTAGGCACGCCGCCAGCGTTTATTCTGAGCCAGGATCAAACTCTCCATCACAAATTTATATGAAAGAGTTTATTATAAGACTCATAAGCGAATTTTAGGATTTTCTCAAATATTTCAAAGAAAATAAATTTTTTATAAAAACTGAAAACTGTTTAGCTTTTCAGGACTTTTTCGTCGTTTGCTTTGTTTTCAATCGTTAAATACAAAATAAATTATATAGGTATTATTGCCTAAGTCAACACTTTTTTTAAATTTTTAAAAAATTTTTTTTAGATTATAAAAATTATCACTATTTCAGGAGTAAATACCCTTTTTTTACCTATGCTGATTTTGCATATTTAATAACAATGGCTACAAGCTCAGAAAGCGCTTTTTGGGGATCGTCATTTAGAATCGAATAGTTAAAAATTGAGAGCTTTTTTTGCTTTTTTAATTCTTGTTGAGCAAGTAATAATCTTTTTTTAATTTCTTTATTATTTTCAGTTTTTCGTTGCAATAACCGCTTTTTTAGCTGTGCCAATGTATCAGTATATATCCATATTAATACTGCCTGTTCAACAAGCTGTTTTATTGCCTGCGCTCCTTCAAGATCAGTTATTATTATTAATGATTTACCTAAGGCAATATCAGTAATAATAGAATGAGGAGATCCATAGTAATTGCCGTACTGGTTACTCCATTCTAAAAAAAAGCCGTTTTTAGCACGTATTTCAAACTCTTCAACTGATAAAAAATGATAATCTATACCATTTTGCTCGGTCATACGAGGTGCTTTAGTAGTATAAGTAATTACCCGACTAATCGGATAGCTTATGCTCAACTCCTTAATTGCACGGGTCACTAAGGTCGTTTTGCCTGCTCCTGAGCATGCTGATACCACAAATAATGTTCCTGCCATATACTAATGCCTATATCAAAATAAAGGGTAATAATTGTATAATACCCCCAATCTTTCTATTTGTCAATTAAATAATTATATATTTTTTCAATAAATCCATTTTCTATATATACATTATATAATAGTATACTCAATTTTCCAGCATTAATTATTATGCAGCCTATTATGGCTTTTATTCATGCTCCTTTTCCTTCTCCTTTTCTTTTACTGGTGGTATTTCCTCTGGGATTTCTGCTATCGCTTGCCTACTTTTTTTTCTCTGTAGGCGCTCGCGCCCGCTTGCACCCAAAGACTTTTGCTCGCCAAGCGGTATTATACGCTTGCGCTTTGAAGGGCGCTTTGCCTGCAATTCTTCTTGAGGAATAGTAAACCCGATAACTCCATGCTCTTCGTTTCTTTCAAAAAAATAATTCAGTAATGCCAGCGGAATTTGCTGAAAATATTCATATTCCAGATCTGAACGTAAGATAGGTTTATTTTTTGCATCATCTTTAATAGCACACCATAATAACAATAGTGATGGTAAAGGTAATTGTTTAAATACGTTACGCGAATATAGCTCAAATTCAACAACGGTTAAGTAATACCCCTGTCCTTGCCGTAACGTTATATAAGAAATATGTTTATTGTCTGGAAGTATATATAATGCCGAAATACTAACATCATTAGTTTGAATTTCCTGCAACAACTTACCGCTTTTTAGATCCCACACCTGTATAGATCGAGGCTTTCCTATCAATTTACTTTTATATTCTTCTGTAATACCCAAATAAAATGATGAAATTAGATACTTATTATCTTTACTAAAGAAAATTGTTGGTTTGATTAAATAAGGATCCTCATTTGTATAAAAATGTTCAGCTAGAAATCGGTACATTTTTCTTCCGCTAGTAACATCAAATATATAAATACTTTTATTAAAATCGACCACTGCAAGTAATGATCCTTCTGAAGAAAATTGCATTAATTCAATTGCTGCTTCAGTCTCATAACCAAACAGTTCATCATGGTTTTTAATTGTAATCCTATTATGAATATATCTAGCAACTACATCTTCATCTACGGGGCTAACTGCCCCTTTAAACCCCTTTAAAGGGATTGTTTTTTCAATTATTAGATTGCCTTTTAAAAGATTTTCTATAGTAATTAAGTGAAATCCATCTTTATCTGAAATATATATTTTTTGCCCATATGCAGTTGCATAAATCCCATCCGGATTATTCCATCGCACGTGCTGTGGCGGTTCATCAAAATTATTGGTATTAAAAAGCACGATCTCATTAAATAAAAGTATTAGTAATAACCGTTTTGATTCAATAAAAAGCGGTTTTTCCAAGCGATAATCAATAATAGACTTTACGTAAGATAATTGCTGCTGCTCAAATTTAAATAAATCAACAACACGTCCATTCATTAATGTTAAAAAAACACTATTATCAATATACGCGCAACTTATTTTAGAAAGGTAATATGAACCTGACGCATTTTCTAACCGAAATGACACCATGCGCCCTGGTCGCCGCCTTTGAAGATCATGCGTAATCTTAATAAACTGATCTTCATGATGCCATAATTCTTTAGTAACTAACTTACCTAATATACTTTTTATATCTGCTGATTTTATTCTATCAATAAAAGCTAATAATTCTGCCTTTTTACCATATGCAACCATATCCTTAATATAATTAAATAAAAGCGGTGCAATGCTGGTAATAAGCTCCTTATTGCCAAAAAAGTCTGCAGTATTGGCCATATCAAGAATATCATCAATAGGCGCATTGCCTAAAAGCTGTACCACTGCATTTTTTAAACTAGAGCCCTGTTTGATTAGTTTGAATATCACTTTCAAATATAAAAGGGACACTTGCGGTACATCATCAACAAATAAAGGGATAGTAGGAATTTCTTCAATGCTATCCTCAATAATATCGCGCAAAACCGGGCTACTGTGCTCAATAAAGTTGCGTGGAACAACAATACTTAATAAAAAAACATCTTGATCGCCATCTCTTTTAAACAGTTCTAATATTACTTCCTGTTCATTAGTGGGTAATTCTTGAAACTTTTCTTCTACGGGCGGTTCCATTGCTTGTAATACCGTAATAAAAAAGCACAATAACCACTTTTTATTTTTCATACTATTAATAAAAAACTCCATACATTCCCTCCTATTCTCTTTCTTCTCGCTCTTTTTCTTTCTCTTTTGCTGGTGGCATCTCTTCTTCTGGAACTTCTTCTTCCTCTTCTTCTCTTTCTCTTTCCTTTACCTTTTCTCTTCTTTTTGGTTTTTTTTCAGGTCTACCAGAAGGTATTTCTCGTTCCAGTTGCATAGTCTTCCGTTTCCATTTCTGTATAAGAGCTTTTGCTTCTATCGGATTAGGTGATTTAAATCCTATAACTCCCCGCTCCTCATTTTTTTTAAAAAAATAATTCAATAATTCAGGGGGGAGACGTTCAAAATCTTCAAGATAATCAGGAAAAATATTCACCGGAAGCTTTTTTTCATCTGATTTAATGGCAAACCATAATAACATTAACGATATGAATGGTATCTTTTTAAATGTTTTACGTGAATATACCTCAAATGGGACTCCCTTAATAGCATAATAACCCTGTGGATGCCGTGTTACATATGCCATATAGTTACTATTAGGGGAAATAGATAAGGAGTAAATCCTTTTATCTTCAGTTTTAATTTCTTGGATAAGTGTCTCATTTTCCAAATCCCATATTTCTATAGAGCTATTTGGTATTTCGTCAAGTATATTTAAATTATTAACATCTAAAGAAAATGCTGAAATTAGGTAGTTATTATCAGCGCTAAAACAAATGGATCTTAAATTAGTACTACTTATAAACCAAGGCAATCTTAAATTTAGCATGTCGTTTTTGCCAACAAATTGTGCAACGATTTCTTCTCGTTTAATATCAAAAATATAAATATTATTATTTGAATTAACCACTGCTAATTTTGTCCCATCAGGAGAAAATCGTATTATTTCCACAGATCCTTCAATAGGATAACTAAATTGATGTCTATTATCAGGTGCAAAATTTTCAACAATAATATTTCCTTGTTTATAGTAGGCAATTACATCTTCATCCACGGGACTTACATCCACTTTGGGCATTCTTAATGGTATTATTTTTTCTGCCGTATCGTTTCCTTCTATAAGATCTTTCACCCTCATTAAATGCAAGCCTTGGGAATCTGCTATATATATTTTTTTTCCAAATGCAGTTGAATAAAGAGCAGAAACACCACCCCATATGATCTTTTTTCTTAGTGAAAAATCGGTTCCATCAAAAACGCATATATATATAATAAAATTACTTCTTATGATGATTGCATTTTCTGATTCAATAAAAAGAACTTGCGAAACTTCCTGAGCAATTTTCATAGCAAAATTTTGAACTAATTGCGGTCTGGCTTCTTTAAATTGATAAATCTTCATATCTTTAACTGATTTTATAGCTAAAAATAGCGAATTATTAAGATATCCAAAATAAGAACTCATTACGTTAGGAATATTATAAGTTGCTATATTTGATACGCCCTGCAGCGCACTCCGCATAATACCAATAAAATGAGTTTCATGAGTCCACAATTCCTTAGTAACCAATTTGCTTAATTTTTTTTTTACTATTTCCCCTCTTATATTTCTAATGAGTTTGAAGAGCGTACCCCATTGATTGCGAGCCACCAAATCTTTAATACTGGCATATAATAATAACGTTATTTTATTAATAAGTGATCTATTGCCTAAATAATCTGCAGTGTTAGCCATATCCACGATAACGTCAGGAGCTGCTTTACCTAGTTTACTCATTACCGCATCTTCTAAAGAGATTCCTTGATTCATTAACGTAAAAACTTTATCAAGATATTGCATTGAAGCCAAAGAAACATTATTGGTGGATAATGGAATAGATGTTTCACCCAAATCTATATACCCTTTTAAAATATCTGATGAATGCTCAATAAAATCTAAGGGCACCGCAACGGTCAATATCAACGATTGATTACCGCTCGAATCATCATATAATTCCATTTTCATCTGGCTTGGTAATACCTTTTTAGGAGGCTCCATTGCCTGTAATGTACATATGAAAAAGCACAATAACCACTTTTTATTTTTTATACTATTAATAAGAAGCTCCATATATTCCCTCATTCCCTTTCTTCTCGCTCTTTTTCTTTCTCTTTTGTTTTTGGCATCTCTTCTTCTTCTTCCTCTTCTTCTTCTATTTTCTTTCGTTTTTTTACAGGTTCAGTAATAATTTTTGTTTTTTCTGGTTGCCATTCTCTTTTTTGACTGATACCAGTTCTTGAAGATTCCCCTTCTAGCGAGGCGAGCATTTTGAATCCTTCAACTCCTCGTTGCTTATTTCTATTATAAAAATATTTCTGCAATTCATCTGGCAAAAAATAAAAATAATGTAACTGTTCTTCACTCAAATATAGCGGCATATTTCTTGCATCTGTTTTAATGGCAAATACCAATAACAATATTGATTTAAGATGCAATTTCCTAAATTTATTACGCCAATTTAGCCATGGTACAGATTGAATATGAAGTTCAAGAAATGAAGTGAGATTTTCTGCATTAGTTACATATGCGATTTTTTCATCACCAGGGAAAATAGTTAGACCAAAAATATTAGATCTCTTAGTATCAATTTTTTTTACAAAACTACCTTGTATTAAATCCCATATTTCAATAAAACGGCTTTGATCTTTTGGCGCTTTCTTCTGATTAGGATCTATCAACGCTGAAACAAGATAATTTTCCTTTTTTGTAAAAGAAACCGCTGCCTGCTTTGGAGCTATTTGAGTAATATTTTCTTCATATTCGCTTTCAAGAGCAAAAGTATCATATATCTTTCCTGTAAAATTATTGATAGTAGTCATGTTTTTTCTATTATCAACTGATACCAATAATTCACCCTTAGGAGAAAACTGCAATTCGGTTACTTGGGAAGGCGATTCAATAGTAAACATTTCTTCACGATTAATAAGATATATGATATTACTGTCTGTTTTACGAACATTGGCTATGTTATTTTCATACACCGGATTCACTGCAACTTTTGCATTTTTAGAAATTTCAATTCTACTTTCAATCATTCGACCTTCTAAAAAATCTTTAACTGCAATAAAATGAAGCCCTTTGCCATCCAATATTGCCACCTTTTCACCCTGCATCGCGGAGAAAACCCCTTCGATTTCAGAATACCATTGTATTTCATGTAGTAATTTCAATTTTTCTTGTGGTGGATAACTTTCTTTTTTTTTATAAGGAGCTAACATCATTTGTGAACGATCACCTTCAATTGCATACACTCTAATAATGTTTATATGAAAAACCATTATTAGATTTTCTTTCTCAATAAAAGCAACACCAATTTTACTTGATATCTTATCAGATACTGATGAAGGAATTTTCGTCGTAATCAAAGTAGGATTTTTATTTTCATTCACCTTCAATAATTCCAATAAGTCATCTTGATACACGCCAACCAACAGAGTATCTTTAGCATGTACAAAAGTTATTAATAGATTACTTGATGAAAATTGTGAAGGAATCGTTATTATAAACGGTTTTTCCCAACTAGAAAGGGGCAGAGCGCCTAAAATAATATTTAAATGAACTTCATCTTTCCAAATTTTTTTAATGACTAATTTAGCCACTTTTTTAGAAAACGATTCCACTTTTCTAATCATAGCACTTACTATTGGAAAGTAATTATTTTCAGCAGCTTTATGATAAAGAATATCAACAAATAAAGAAATAGCATCATTGCTCAATTCTCTATTTTTTATATAATCACCGGCAATTGCCATATTTAAAACCGGGGTGGGATTATTATACGATTGTTCAGTATTTAATATTTCATGAAAAGCAGTAAAAAAAGGCTTCCCTTGGTCTTGCAAATTAAAAATTTCATTAAGAGACCCTAATGTTTCTGGCGTAATATATTTGGTATATAGGCGAGCAGTCTCCCCTTCAATTAATGATGGATTTTTAATAAAACCCAGTGGCGCTCTAATTGTTTTTTCAGGCTGTTTATCAGAAGCATTTTGAAATAGCTCCCAAGTCATCTGCCTAGAAAATTCACTACCCATTTCATTTGATGAAGGTTTGGAACCTCCTTGATCTGGATGTTCCATTGCTGGTAATGAGTATATCAAAAACAATATTATATATGGTATGTATTTCATTAAGTCCCTTCTGAATTATTCTCGTTTTTCTCCCCTTGAGCGCAAACTTAGTCAATCAGCTTAAAATATGCTATAATGAACATGATACTATTTATAAGAAAGATTACACAATGCTTGTAGATGATTTAAAAGAAAAATTGAAATCTGCTGAACCCGATTTATCTATTATTCGAGAATATTGGGCTAACGCTGGTTATGAACCATTATATGAGCAACTAACTCAAACAAGCAATCAAGAGAATTTTTGGCAACACCCTCAGCAAACAGAAATTTTAAAACAATTACAGCAAATCAAAGTCCAACGAGATCAATACAAGTATGTCACCCAAACTCATACTGATATATACCAACTTATTGAGCTTTTTAGCCAAGACGAACAAGAACTCCAAAAAATAAGCCCAGAAGTATATGATTTATGCCGTGCCATTAAGAAGTTTAAAATAGATTTATTAATGCAAGACCCTCAAGATAATTCAAATTGCTTTTTAACCATAAATTCAGGCGCTGGTGGCACCGAATCACAAGATTGGGCAGAATTCTTATTACGGATGTATGTACGCTTTTGTGAACGTGAACGACTCAATGCGCAAGTACTTGATTATCAAACTGGTGAAGGAGCCGGCATTAAATCTGCTACTATTTTTGTAAAAGGACGCAACGCTTACGGGCTTCTTAAAGGCGAACAAGGGGTTCATCGCTTAGTACGCATATCCCCTTTTGATGCTGCAAAACGGCGCCATACTTCTTTTGCTGCGGTTGCACTGACGCCCGAAGTTCCAGATGTTTCTATCACTATTGATCCTAATGATTTACGTATTGATACCTACCGGGCCGGCGGAGCAGGCGGACAGCATGTTAATAAAACGGAATCTGCAGTTCGAATTACTCACCTACCAAGCGGTATTGTAGTGCAATGCCAAAACGAACGCTCGCAACTGCAAAATAAAGAAACTTGCATGAAGATGCTTATGGCAAAATTAGTACAAAAACAAAAAGAGGAAGAACTGGCTAAAGCAACTTCTGTTCAAAAGCAAAAAATTGAATGGGGTTCTCAAATTAGATCATATGTGCTACATCCTTATAAAATGGTAAAGGATCACCGCACTGATGTGGAATCTCCACAACCTGATTTAGTACTCGATGGCGAATTAATGCCTTTTATAGAGGCATACTTAATTCAACAAGGCGCCAAAGAACAGTAATTCATTCTTTTTCTTCAGTCTCTTTTTCTTTTCTTTTTGATCTCTTTGGTTCAGCTTTTTTTGGTGGCGCTGGCTGTTTTCTTTTTGAAACTACAGGTGCTCCTACCAGCAAGCTTTTCACATTCCTTACACCACTTTTTTTCTTAAAATATCCTTGTAATTCTTTGGGTAATGCAAAGAAATAAGGCTCTAGGGTACGATCAAAACGGATTGGTTTATTTTGCGCATCAGTAGCTAAACAAAACCACAGCAACATAATTGAGCGTAATGTCAATTGACGCAAATTTTGTGCTAACCCAATGACTGAAAATTGCTGAACAATGAGTTGAGACCGCAAACCGTGCCCCGCATAGTGAGGAGGCAGTTGAATAATATATGCAATATTTTTATTATCAGAAGAAACGCTTAATCCTTGAATACCATTAATATACGTTTTAGCAGTAGGATTAACATTTATGGTAGTAAGTAAATTTCCCGATGCTACCTCCCAAATTTTTATTTCTCGACTTTTCGCCACTTTTTTTGAATTAAGTATATCTCCATCAGAAAAACCTGATATAAGCCATTTATTATCAGAAGAAAAGCACAGTAATGCTTGAATAGAACTAAGAATACCCACACCTAATTCTGCTAATCGCGCACAGTTCTCTATATCCCCATTTAAGGTGCATAATTCTTTACCCAGTACCATATCCCATACTTTTATAATACCATTATTTGCTACTGATGCCAGTTTGGTCCCATCAGGTGAAAATTGTAAAGCGATAATTTTAGAATTATAATTACCAATAGGAGTTATTGTGTGTTTACCAAGTTTAGTTCGTACATTTTTATCTATGTCGTACAACATAATATCACTGTTGTCTATACCATCTGTATATGCCACTACATTATTGGAAGGTGAAATAACAAAATGTTCTCCGCGCATGCTAAAATTGCGAATTACAAAAAAAGGTTTTTCTGCTTTTATATTAATAAATACTAAATCAGGAGGCATGCTAATCAAAAGTAATTTCCCATCAGATGAGCATATAAATTGTTCAACAACCTTTTCTAAATGTAAGCCAGTTTTTAAATCGACTCCTTTGGGTTCCGGCAACGTTAAGCCTACCGGAGTAGTTATTAATTCCTGTAAATTATAGAATTTGAAAGTATTATGGTACCAATCTCCACTAACTTTATCTATTGCTGCCAATATAGAATTACCTAAAGCAATAAATCCAATATTAGGACTTTTTCTTTTAATAATCTCTATAATCTTATTTTCTTCTAAGGTAAAGAGTTGTAACGTTTTATCAAATTCAGTTACTATATGCGACAACGTGGCACATCGCCAATTTGTTGAAGCATTAAAAACTACATTTTTCAAATCTAATATTATTGTCGAAGTTTTCTTCACTTTCAATGAAGGATAAATAGCTCTTAAATAGGAAGATTCCAAACATAGGTAATCTACTAACAAATTAACTAGGGGAACTACAATTCCGGGCTTATCTTGAACCTGAATGAATAGAGTATTCATTTTTTCCCACTCATTATTCTGCGCCAATTGTATAAGCCGTTCCTTAAAAGCAGTTATTAAGCTTTCTAGCCATTCCTTATTATCCAGGTAATCAAGTCCAAATAAAACATTAGCAATATGCTCTAATGGTGCTTGGTTAACATATGCCGATAGTAATAATGTAAAATCCGCTCCCAGTGCCATTTTTTGATATATTTGTTTTATAATACTGATTGTTTCTTTAGGAACATTATCGGTGTAAAGCGTAATAGTAGAAATACCTTCAGCGCCTTCTTCAAGCCCATAAAATGTTGAAAATCCTTGTAATATCGGAGACGCCTTTATAAAAGACCACGGTACTATCACTTCATCGACCAATATTTCATTATCATCTTCACCAACTTCCTTTAATTGAAGTAACGCTTTTTTTGATTCTTCTTCATAAAGTGAAGTCGGTCCCGGTTCTATTGGTAACTGTTCAGTTTCTTTTTGCTCCATTCCTCTCAATGTGGAAGTCAGCAGTAATAATATTACGATAAATCGCTTCATCTTTTTCCTTAATCAAAAAGGGTGCCACTCATTTTAACGCATAGAATACTGTATCACCTTTATAAAAATCAACGCTTATTAATGGTACCATTTGCATAGATTTACTTATCTATTATTATAAAAATGTTAGTATAGGATGATAATTTATTTTATTAATTATTCCTAATTGGATAATTAAGCATGATTAGTAAAGGAATGTATGAAAAAAATTGCATTTTTATTTGTTATATACTATTTATTTGGTAATAGTGGATTTTTATTATCAGAAACTTTCCTTGAAAACCAAGAAACATATCATTTACATACCGTTTTTTCTTCACCCCAATTACAAAAAACATTTGGCTCTTTTTTGAGTCATGTACTCAAGCAAAACTCCCCAGAAGATTGCTATGCAATAATTAATCAGCTCATAGATAAACAGCACCCACACCATGATCGCTCTTTGTATAATGCGTTATTGCAAAAAAGAAAGGATTTAAGACCACTTTTCTCTTTTTATACCCAATTAAAGACACTTTTTGAGCAAAAAGAACTATTAAGCAATCAAGCATCTACTCTTTTAGAATCATATAGTACGTTAGAAGGATGCGTAGAAATTGGAACACCGGGCACCTATGCAAGCGCTTTACAGAAAATTAAACCCTTTAAAGGACCTTTGTATGTAGTGAATGATAAAAAAAGCTGGCAAGATCCGTTACAGGCATTTTCCTATAATCTTTTTAAAGGGTGTACCGCATATGATTATTTTGTACCGCTTATTAATTATGAACCTCTTTGTGGTGAAATTCCTGATTCAAGCGTAGATATAGTGATATGTTTTATAGGGTTACATCATATCCCTTCAGAAAAAATAATTCCCTTCATTACTTCTATTCATCGCGTATTACGGCCAGGGGGCATATTGCTTCTACGGGAACATGATTGCTACGATCAAACAATGGAGTCTATAATTTTCACCGCCCATAGCATGTATAACATTCTCATAAGCAATACTTCTTTAGAAGATGAACAGGCAGAAATTAGAAATTTTCATCCATTAGATTATTGGATCTCATTACTTAAATCGCAGGGATTTAAGGCATCTTCAGAACGTTTAGTACAAGAAAATGATCCTACGGTAAATACCATGGTTATATTTGTTAAAGAGACACAAACAGAAGATGAACAGTTACAAGCTATTTCCCGCCAGTTAAAAGATGATCCAAGTTACCAAATAGATGCGACGCAAACATATCTTACCTCACCTGAATGGGTTAACGTTGATGCTTCTCAAGAATATGCTTCCTTCATTGAACATACGCCATTTTATAAGTTTCCTTATCTAAAACAAATAGATACTTATTGGCAAGTTTTTAAACATTCATGGAAAACGGCACGAAAAAAACAAAGCGCCTTTAAATTAGCAACCTCTTCTTATACCCTGATGAATCTTTTTGTTGGTATTTTTATGAGTATAGAATATGGGGCAAAAGCATTAATTTCATGGCCTATTGGCAATTTGTATCAGGATGGCAAACCAACTCCTATCAAATTATTAGTAAAAGATCCGCGCAATCAGCTTGGCAATGTAGACTCTCGAATCACTATTGTTAAAGAATATCCTGAAAGCTCCTTTGTATTAATTGCGATGCCACGCAATAAAGAATTTCTGGCAATTATAGAAAAACTCAATAGTACTGATATCACCCTAGAAGAAATTGCTGGTCAAAAAGAAATTCAAATTAAAGTAAAGGGAACGCCTCAAGACATTTTATTTATAGATCAATCCGGATGTACAGTAGAATATAGTTGGCAGATTCCTACGGATCCAGCGTTTATGTATGCAGCACTTACCATAGAAATCCACCATCTTAAAGAAATCTTTAAGCAATTAGCAGCTCAAAATATTGCTATAGTTCATATTCATGATTTCTAAGCTGTTTTTTGTAATTAATTTCATTCAGGAAGTTCAAAATGCCACCATGAGCTTCCTTCAGGTTGTACAAAACCTGATTTAGTCATCGCCTCATATAATATGTTTCGATGCTGTTGTGCTGCTGCAGAAATATCAGTACATGATGCAAGTGATTTTATGGTAATACAATCAAAAGCTGTTGGCATTTCTACTTCTTGTAAGGTAGCATTGTCTACTAACGTAACATCAACAGCCATGCCACGGGTATGCGCATCTCCCCTATGGGGATCGGTAATATAACGAGCATCTGAAAGTAACCGCCAAATTTTTTCTAATTGTTCACGCGGTTGAAACGCATCCCATATTTTTAAACCAAAACCTTGCAATTGTAATTGATGCTGTGCTTTTTTTAATGCTTCTATCATGCGTGTATCAGCACAGCAAACAAAATCAGCATCATAAATTGGTTCCTGAACAATATTATTTTTAGTGGCATATTGTAAATCAATTATAAGCGAGGGGATTGCTTGTGAAAGCGGTACCAGCTGAGCAGATAGTGAAGCGACTAATACGAAGGGGATAATTTTAATTAAGTAATTCATTTATTCTTCCTTTTTTAATTGTTGATTATATTCCATTTCAAGTTTATGCCAAAGCTGTTCTGCATTTCCGCCATTTAAAACCGTATATTCCAAAAAGTCATCATCGAGCGATGTTGCAACAAATTCTTCTGCCTT
This sequence comes from Candidatus Babeliales bacterium, assembly GCA_963722075.1. Lineage (GTDB taxonomy): Bacteria > Babelota > Babeliae > Babelales > JANWKD01 > CAVRJM01. The sequence goes on from CAVRJM010000001.1 coordinate 803,606, forward strand.
AAATTCAAAAATACCGTTAACATTTTTTTTACCCGCTTTATGAAATGCATTTTCAATAGTATCAAATCCATCCTCATCGCTGTAACGACTAATAAGCAATAAATTTTCCATTGCCGACGTATATAAGGTGGAAAAAAGAATTATAAAAAGAAAAAGATACTTCATTGGGCAACTCCTTTTATAGAACAATTATGGTTACATAATGTAACTATAAAAAATGCATTACACAATGAATTAGATAAAAAGGTATGATTATTTTATTAGAATATTCTTTTATTTAAAATTACCAACGCATGTTTCGATAATAATAACCATCTTGAATCACGCTGCGAAAATAATTACGGTGACGATTAGTGAATGAACTGTAGGTAGGATGTATCGTTCTTTGAGTTGGTTGATATCCATAGGGAACAACTTGTTCATTATCAGGTATTTCTGAATAGCGTTCATATAAAAATGGTATATTGTATACATCTCTATTTTCCGTATCTATGCGAAGAGCACTTTTTCGCCATGCTGGATTATTATAATCTACAAAAGGATCTCCATCATGCCATTCATTGTCAACGGCATACATTGATGATAATGAGTGACTTAAGCATATTATGAGAATAAATATAGATATTTTTTTGAACATTATAACCTCAATTATCAGAAATTTATGTAATGATCTCCAGGAGAAAATCATTCATTATTATATATAATAGTAGCAAAAACAAGCTTTAAAACGCAATAGATTTGATTGGCAGGGCAAATGCATTTAAAATATCGAATTCAAAAGAGTTCAATAAAATGCTGGATTGCTTCGATCCGTCTTCGTTAAAACTACGCCGGACAGGCGTGCTATTCTTGACGGAATCCGGCGAAGCCCTGGCGAAGTCGGACGCACTCGCAACGACGTTTTTTGCTTTAGGCTATCGTCGTCCCGATCCAGCCTTCGCCTATAGGCTTCGGCGGGACAAGGCGTCGTGGGGACCTGGGCGTCAAAGCTTTTAGCGTAGTCGCCTCCAGGCTAAATTAATATGATTTAATTTTTTTTAGCTTAAATACTTATCATTTGATGCATTTGCCCTGTAGGTAGGACAAAGTACACCAATTATTTACACTGTAGCTATTTTTGATGCTTTTGAAAACTTTGTAAAATTTATACTCGAAGTCTAAAACATAATAGTATATGAAGTGATCCAGACCTTTTAAATTCTGAAATATATTAATCCTCAAATGCCAAATGGATGCCGAATTTAATCCATATAACCTTCCATGCTTCATTACCAAATTTTGTAATAAAATTTTTAAATTCGTCAGTCTCATTTAATGTTTCATAAATTTTTGAAATTACATTTGTATTTTTAAAAGTACTCAATATAGAATAGAGTTCATCTGCAATTTCATCCTGATCATCTTCAGTTAACGGAGCCGCTCTTTTCATGTTTTCAACTAATATTTCTTTAATTTGTTCTACCAAGGAAGGAACAATAATCTTATCTATTAACTGTTGTACATCATTATTAGCTTTCAATTTATCTGAAAGCTTATATTGATCTTCTACTGGTAATGTTGCCATACTTTCGATTATTTGATTCCAATCGTGTTGATATTTTTTTGCTACTTCTTCTTTACTTTTTCCTTCTGAATAAACCTTGAGCAGTTCTCTTACCAAGTTTATAGCCTTATTATAAACTGCATCAACAGCTAATTTTTTTTGCTGCGTTGAAGGGGGAAAAGGCCCCGGTCTTTTTACTTCTGAAGGTTTTTTTGGGCCTGTCAATTGAATATGCAATTGTTCAATTTTTCCTTTTAATGATTGTAAATCAGTAAATAGCTCAGCTTCAATAAAAGAGCTCATAAGTAGTACGGTAATTAAAATTTCATACTTCATCAATTTCACCTTTCAAAATCTTTTCAAGCAAATTATTTTTATCGTAGTTATTTTACCTTATCCCGGTCAATAAATTTAGGTTTTGTTGAGTTTTATATCTTTAATTGCTTACTAAATACTCAATTGATGTAAATTATTAAGGGACGTCGTTGCGAGCTTGTCGAAGCAATCCAGGTTTTCTTGAAAATTTTAGCCTGGATCACCACGCCTTCGGCTCGTGACGACGGCTTTTTCCCAATATAATCATTTTTCAAAAGCACAACGGACCCTAGACTTCTCTAATTCTATTGAGCTTAATATAAACTTTTAACGGTTGCCCAGATTCTTTGCGCTTGCTCTCTAAACTTATACATAAAATTCTTATACTCTCTCGTATGTTCTATCGCCCTCATTATTTCATAAACAAGCTTAGTATCATTCTTAGGCAGCTTTCCTTTTATTATGCTAATTATATTGTTAATCTGCACTTCACTAATAGGATATGCCACCTTTTGCAGAGAATTTAAATATTTTTTCAGGTCATTATAGGAATTAATCAGCTTATCAAATTTTTGCAGTTCTTTATTGGTACTACTTTTTTCACCAAACCGTTGCGTAAATTGTTGCATATCTTCTGCTGTAAATTGCCTCATTTTTGGTTTATAAGAATTTGTTATTTGTAAAGCGTCCTGCTTACTTATAACCTTAATTTCATCAAGGGTTAATTCATGGCTCCTAAATTGCGTCACTAAGCTTTTTGCAACTTCAGCCAATTCATTTACCATAGCATCAGCTATTTTTTCAATTGGTCCTTGCTGCTCTTCAAACGCTTTGGTTACTAACGCAACTATTTTTTTTTGATCATTTTTATTAAAATGCATTTTAACGTAATTGGAATATCGGCGGTCCATTTCTTGTAACGCCTTGCTATATGCTTCTAAATCGATTGCAGCATGTGCATATTTTTCCTTTAATTTCTCAACTTTTTTTATCATTTTTTGAGAAATCATATCAGCAACCTGTTGAACTTCTATAACACTTTTATTGGGCAATCCTGATTTTGATACTGATATAAGTTTAGTTTCTAAATCCCGTAATGATTCCTTAAGCGATTCTAAATGAGCGCCTATATCAGCATGGATTGAAAAAATAGTACCTAAAATTAAAATACCGTAGAGAAAATAAGACTTCATACATATCCCCTTTATATATAATGTTATATTACCGGGATATTATCTTGTTAGTAAAGTGTTTAATAACGTAGCTGCTCTAAAAGAGCTGCACCTTGCGCTGCTAAGTGCGAATCATGAGAAAGATTGTATTTTTGGTAAAAGGCATGAACTATTACTTTATAAAGATGCGTGTCATGAATGTCATCTTTTAAATATGCTGAATGGCCTGAATTTTCTAAGGGCAATAAATATAAGTCACGTAGCCCGTTTTTCTTCAAGACATCACACAATTCACGCGTACGATCGATAGGAACTAATAAATCGCGGGAAGAACCGACAAAAAGAATTGGTATGTTATAGATGTTACACATTGCTACAAATGCTTTGGCCACCGCTGGATGTAAGGGAGAAATGCCATTATATTTATAGAGCGTTCCTAACGAAATTAAAAAACTAAAATGAGTTAATTGATCAAGCGATCCATAACATCCCTCAAGCACTAGTGCTCTTACTTTTTTACAGCTTTTTTTAACATATTCTAACGCCATAAAGTTAATAAGTGTTACCGCGCCGCGAGAGGTGCCAAATAATACTATATCTTCGGCATCCTCGTGATAATCGCAATATCGATCATATAGACTTGAAAAACGAACAACATCAGGTAATTGACCAAAATTCATCTTAAATATATTTAATAGATACGGATCTAAAGTTAAGCCATTTTTTGGCTCGCCTTCAATTGAAATTTGATAGCGGTTATTACTTGTTGTGAGAATTGAATGGGCCGTTTTATAGATCTGATTTAATAGAAGTGCATACGGCATCCAAGATTTTTGTACATACAATAGCAATGCTAATTTTACTAATGAAATTTCAGCAAAATTACACCCATGAGTATATGGCCCATTGATGAGTTCATTACCATGCTGAGTAACAATCTTTTGCCCGGTTGAAGCAGTATATTCTAAGCAGTATTTGCCTGCTTGATGCTCTGAAGAAATAATCCCTGGAGCAAAAAGATAGGTATTATATGGTTGTGTCCATTGGTTGGCAATCACCCCATTATTCATTACTAGCAATCCCAACATTATTACAATGTTTAGCAATTTTTAAATTTTCCCCAGAGACGTGTATAAATTCTCTCTGCTTTTTCCTTAAGTTCCGTTTTTTTATTCCATTTGTTATTACCAGTATTCCTAAAAGTATAGAAATCTGTTACTAAATTTATCAATTGCTGATCTTTAGTAAAGTATATTGTTTGACATTTGTTGGCATGCTCCAGCGCGGCATCTTTACTATTTTGATCCTTTTTCTTAAGATCATCTTTAATTATATTATTAATTTTTCGACGTTCTTCACTCTGTGTATTCCACCAACATTTAAAATTTTTATTTAAGTAATAACCGCCAAAGAAGGCACCAATTAAAGCTGCTGCAGACCACCCTTGGCCATTATAAATCGCTTTACCCATTTTACCTAACCCACTTATTGGTTTGATAGTAAATGTCACTTTATCATCAAGCCATTGCATCCAACCCATTCCTTGGGTATTAGTGTTAAAAGTTAACGAACTAAGCGGTACCGTTATTTTAGCCACTACGGAAGCACTAGTTGGTGACGGTAACGAATCAAACCAGGACATCCATACTGATGCCTGTAATGATAAACCACTCGTGCAAAATAATAAAAGAAAAGAAAGAGATTTGATAAATTTCATGAAATCCTCCATTTAACGCGTAAGAACGCATATTCCATATATATTTTATATTAAAATGTCTCAAGAAATTGTCAATCAATTTTACAGGTTTAATTCTATTAATTATTTTGAAAGAGATATACTAAATATATATTGCAAAATGAATTAATTGCTTCCCCGAGCACATAATAGTGGGGAATATGCATAGGACGCCATAAACAGTAAAAAAATAACTATTTTTTCTTATAGTATTTATTTGACAAAAGTTACAATTTGTCTTATCTTAGTAGTAAATCCTATGAAGGCGCACAGACGGTATGCCCTTCGGGGTATACAGTAAAAAGCGTTAAAAAACACCTTATGGACTTCTTTCAAGCTATCCGCCGTCACAGCGTGCATTTAGTTGGCAACATTCAATCTAAAAGCCTTGCTTTTAAGCTCGAAAACCATAAGCCTATTATAGGATATATTTCTTATGACATTCAGAAATCTTTCTTTAGCACCTAATATTGCTAAAGCCTTGGAAACCTTAGGTTTTGAAAAACCCACAGAAATTCAAAGCAAAGCCATTCCTTTATTATTAACCGGTAAAAAGGTTGATTTTCATGGTCAGGCTCAAACAGGCACCGGTAAAACCTTAGCCTTTGGTATTCCTTTAATACAAACTATTGATGAAACTAATAAAACAACCCAAGCGTTGATTGTGGCGCCTACCCGTGAACTTGTAGTACAGATTTGCCAAAGCCTAAAGAGCGTTGCCCAATTTACTTCTATTTCTATAGAAGCTATTTATGGTGGCGTTTCTATGGACGAACAAATTAGAAACCTTAGAAAAGGTGTTCATATTGTAGTTGGTACACCAGGTCGCCTTAATGATCATTTACGCCGTAAAACCTTAAATTTGAGCGGATTAAAAACGCTTGTGCTTGATGAAGCAGATATTATGCTTGATATGGGCTTTAAAGAAGAAGTGGATGAAATTTTAAAATTCGCTTCTAACGATCGCCAAATCTGGCTTTTCTCTGCAACGGTAAAAGCTGGTATTCATGATATTATGCACCAGCATATGAAGAATCCCATTTCAGTACGCGTAAGCCAACAAAATGTAGGAACATCAAATACTAAACAATTTTTCGCGGTAGTTCCTATGAAAGACCGCGTTGCTGGTTTAAGTAGATTTATTGACAGCGTACCAGAATTCTATGGTTTTATTTTCTGCCAAACAAAACTTTTAACGGCAGAAGTTGCTGAACATTTAATGCGACGCGGCTATAAAGCTAATGCATTGCATGGTGATATGAGCCAAGTACAGCGAAATCGCGTTATTAAGCGCTTCAAGCAAAAAGAGTTTACCATTTTAGTAGCAACTGACGTGGCAGCGCGTGGTATTGACGTTGCCGATTTAACCCACGTTATCAACTATTCATTACCTGATGATCAAGAAAGCTATGTACACCGTATTGGTAGAACAGGCAGAGCAGGTAAGGAAGGGGTGGCAATTACTTTTGTAAACCAAAGTGAAGTGCGTCACGTTGCATCATTACAACGTAAATTTAAAGTTACCATTAACCCGCTTGAAGTACCTACTGCTGAAACTATTGCGCACGTACGAATTACCCAAGCATCAGATTTTTTAAAGACAGCAATTAACCCTGAGCATAAATCTTCTTATTACGCACAGCTTATTGATCTGGTACAGAAGTACTCACATCATGAACTGGCCAACGCTATAACTTCTTTTTTAGATGAGAAGTTCCTCAAATACTTACATAATGATAATGAGATTGCTTTTAGCTCTGCTGCACAGGCTTTACAACGAAATAATAATAATTCCGATGTACAGGAAATTTATTTAAATGTAGGAACTGATGATGGCCTTGAGAAACAAGATATTATTGCCTTCTTAACCAAGCAAGGTGGTATTCAAGAGAATCAATGTGAAAAAATCAAGGTTATTAAAAGACGTACCTTTATTGTGGTACCCGCTGAAATGGTCTATTCAATCAAATCTGCTTTAAATGGCCAATCATTGGGTGGAAGAAAAGTGCGCGTTGATATCGCTCATGATGATTCATTTAATGGTGGTTCAAAAAAACGTGATTCATTTAGCAGAGGCAGACGCGATAGAAGATCTCGTGGTGGAAGATCCACACATAAAAAAGAATATTCATACGCATAATTTGGTTACAATCTAAATGGGAGGATGATATGAGAAAGTTATCTTTATTATTATTGATGGGAATCTTTGCCAGTAATGTTACTGCGATGCAAACTCATCGGAATAAATCATGGGTACATTCCATACTGTCCTTGCCTATTTTTTATCCTGCTGCTTTTTCATTAGCAGGCATTGGGTACTGTTTATATAAGCCGGAAAGCGTTAAAGCGAGTTGGCATTATATAAAGGAAATTCCTTTTCCTATTACATGTGCTTTATTAACAGCTACAAGCTGCTTATTAATTGATCGATTACTCCATAAAAAAAATTATGAAGTAGATATAAAAAGAATTAATGCTGAGTTTCAAAATCATAAAGATAAAAGAAAAATTGTCAGCAGACGAACAGAAGTAATTATTACTGAATTCGCAAATCAACTGGCACGCATGGAATCGCGGTTAAATAGACTTGATAAAACGGTGAGCGAACTTGACCAACTAAATAATCTCTATAAAGATACTGCAAAAGCACACCCAGGACTCTTTGAAAACAATATGCAGCCAGGCTGGCAAGAAGCATTACAGACAATCACTCAAAATTAGTAATAAGATATTTGATTCACTAAACTGGATCACCACGTCGCTTCGCTCCTCGTGACGACGTGTGTCGAGAAAAAGCTGTCGTTGCGAGCTTGCGAAGCAATCCAGTAATTAAAATATACTTACAAATATTATAGCCACTCACAATAACGATGGTAGTCACATATCATACCTTTACCACCAATAATGAATCCCAATTAGTAGTATAAGCGCGCGAACGGTACACCCCTTCTTTTGTACCACGTTCATAACAACCTTGCGATGCGGGGCGCACCATATGATTGCCCCACGTACTATTTAATTCATCCATTACCTGCATCACCCGAGAAAATCGTTTATTCTTTTCATTATCAGCAAACAAATCTTGTTGTACCTCAGCGGTGTCAATTAAACCTGAGAGTATCACTCCTGCCCGTTTATAATTATAGCCCTGCACATAGATCGCTTTTAAAAGTTGATCCATATAGTGCAATAATAAGGGTGTAGAATCAGTTGCGTAGGGAAGCTTTATTTCTCGATAAGGAGCGTAATACGTTTGCTCATCAAAGCGACCAGTAGCAATAAAAATAGTTACATAATAAGCACATGATTGCTGTTCACGTAATTTTTGTGCTGCACGCCCTACAAAAAGCGCTAACAATTGCTGCAGCAATTGTTTACTAGTCACGGGCGTTTTAAAGCTTCTGGTGCAGGCTATTGATTGTTTAGGTGGCGCATATTCTTGTAAATCAATACAAGGAATACCGCGCAATTCCCATACCGTTTTCAAAAATAAGGTATTATTTATTAATGATTTAATACGTTTATCATCAGCACGCGTAAGATCCAACGCTGTTTTAAAAGCGTATCGTTCTAAAGTACGCGCATAGCGATATCCAATCCCCCACACATCGTTAATGGGAACTTTAAGCAAGTCATCTGGATTAGCTAATTGTGTACTATCAAAAATGCCATTGTACTGTTGGTTTTTTTTTGCTTGTTTATTAGCGAGCTTAGCACGCGTTTTAGTAGTAGCAATACCAATTGAAACGGGAATGCCTACCCATTGGTAAATACGTTCTTTCAACATAACGGCAACTTCGTATGCGTTGGCACACACATCAAATTCTATAAATGCTTCATCAATGGAATAGATCTCAGTACTATATCCCAACCCTTTTATGACACTCATAATGCGATCAGAAATATCAGCATATAAGGTAAAATTAGCAGAGCAAGCAACACCATTTACTCGTTTAATGAGCGGTTCATACTGAAAATAGGGTGCTCCCATAGGAATACCAACTGCTTTTGCTTCTTGAGAACGCGCTACTACACAGCCATCGTTATTTGAAAGCACCACAACCGGGCGCTTTTTGAGCACGGGATTAAAAAGCCGCTCGCACGATACATAAAAATTATTACAGTCAACAAGCGCAATCAGTTTATTCATAGTTAATTTAATAAGCATCCTTCACTAGGATTTTTATCATAATAAATTGCTTTTTCTGTACTCACCTTTTGCAACTCGTTCACTTGTTCCACCTTGTTCCTCACCATGGTTAATAAACCCAAACAATATATATGGTTAACCCAATTTTCTTCGGCCATTTTTTTAGCAGAAATATAACCGGCAAATTCATCACCAATGGTACACATTTTTTTCATAAATGCTTCAATATTATATACGCCTATTTTGCCCTCAGTATTAGGGGTTATTTGTATCCACGGATATTCTTTTTTGCCAGTAGAAATGCTAAGTACTGTTTCAAACTCTATTATTTGCCGATTAACAAATTTTTTTTCTTCTTCATTTAGTTGAGATGACTCAACTATCTTTTTATTATTATCAATCACATCAGAAACAATTTGATCTATTTGCGGTACTAATTTCTCTATAAATGGATTAGAGGAAGTTATTCGTTTTTCTTCTTGCTGCATAGCAACACATGAAATATGAATACATATAAGTGCTATATAAATACGTAGCTTCATCGGGGTCTATTCCTTTTTCTAACCGTTAAAATTACTCTTCTGACGCTAATTCATCAATTCTCTTTTTTAAGTCAACTAATACATCCATTGCTTCTTTGTGCTTCTTTAAGTAGCACCTATCAATAGTCCCACATTTTACAAAAAAAACTAGCTTCGCTTCTATCTCAGTTGCCAGCTTCACAATAGTATCAATATCGTATATTCCAGCATTTCCACGGTTTGATAGCTCATCACCATTAAGCTTATGTTTTTTGCCCGTCGACCGGTTTAATACAAATTTGAATTGAGCTGCTTTCCAGTTGAAAAAATCTTTTTCCTCTTTAAATAAATTAGGTAACTTAGCGATCAATGCAGTGTTACTCGCCATTTTTTGTATAATATCATCTATCGAATGTTCTTTCTTGGCAGTCATCCCCATGCTTTCTACCCCTATTGCAACTACCAAAAATAACAACACTCTATAGAATCTCATGCATTACCCTTTTAAAAATATTAAATCACTTTATGAATAACATAAGAAACTACGCCCCAAATTTCAATATCCATATCAGGAGTTACTAATAGTGGCTTATATTTTGTATTTGCAGGCACTAAATAAAGACAATCGCCTTGCTGCTCGATACGTTTAACCGTAAATTCCCCTTGTATTTGCACCACCACTACAGATCCATTAACCACCGGTAATGCTCGATCTACAATTAACATATCGCCTGATTGTATACCAGCTTCTACCATAGAATTGCCTTCTACTCGTACAAAAAAAGTAGCTGCAGGATGCTGTATCAAATAGGTATTAAGATCGAGCTTTTGCTCTACGTAATCATCTGCCGGCGAAGGAAAGCCAGCGGCAATATAGGTTGATAATAAAGGAATAGGAATTTTTATTGACCGATCATCAACATAATATATTTCTACGTTATTTATTTTTTTTATTTTCTGTTCCATATGAAATATAATAACAAATATTCACATCTCATCAATCTTTAATAAATTGCTTTTACTTACTTGTTTATTAGTATAATTTTTACCAAAGGAGAATCTTATGAATAGAATGAAAAAAATTTCTTTATTATTTCCAATCTTATGCAGTTTAAACTATGCTACTGCAATGGAAAAAAGCAAAAGAGAAAAACAGCAATCAATACAATTGGATCAATCATGGAAAGGCCAGCAAGAGGCAGTAGTAAAATGTATGACTCAATCTGAAATTCGTAAACAAACTTACAAATTTTATGAGCATGGAATATTAAAAGCAACTTTTAATGCCCAAAAAAAGTATGTAATAATTTATCCTACTGGCCAAAAAACAAAGAATAGTGATGAAAAAGAAAAATTAAAGATAAAATATAAATTCTTTCTCCAAATTATTACTGATATGGCATTAAGCAATGATGATAAAAAATGCCTTGAGGATCTTACTCAACTAAATGAAAAACGCCATTCTTGTTTAGTAAGTTGAATTTAATTAAACCCTGTTATTCAACTTGAAATCTTCGAATGCAAAAAAAGTCTTGCTTAATTTATGTAAGTTTACAAAAGCCGTCGTTGCGAGTTTACGAAGCAATCCAGGCTCAGTTATAAGTTTTTCGTTATACATAAATTTATTAATGTTCACAACCCAATTCCAATACAGATTTATATAAATCTGATAAAATCATTAACTTTCTTATTCATCTATTGTTGAGCGATAAAACTTGTAACTGTTGTTTCTATAACCGTATATAATTTCATTTATTTTAACCTGGATTGCTTCGGCAAGCTCGCAACGACGGCTTTTTTAATGCATAATTTTTTAGGCTTTGAATATTAATTCATCGCGCTTTATAAAAATTTACACCACAAAATTAATCAATTTATCCTTAACAAAAATAATCTTTTTAATATCCTTACCCTCAAGCCATTTAGCAACAAGTACATGCGCTTCTTGTTCAATCATTTGTTGTGTAGTACCGGGCTGCACAATTAAATCTCTCCGCATTTTACCATTAACTTGCACTATAATAGTAACGGTATCTTCAACTGCTTTTGCTGGATCATAAATAGGCCATGCGCAATCTTCCAATTTTTTTGCAAGAACTGCTCTAAAAGCTCGCTGCTAAAATAAGGAATAATTACCGAAAGCGCTGCTAACAAATCTTGCGCCGTTTGCTTACTTAATTGCATCGATTGATGCTGTGCATCATGAAGCCATTCCATTGCAGCAGAAAGCGCCGTATTTGGCTTAAATTGATCAATACGTTCCTGGTATGCCTTTAAAAAGCGATTAAATCGTTTGGTTACGCTGATATTTTCGGGTTGTTCATTGGTGAGCATAGTAGCGGGGTTTGTTAGATAATCCCACAACTTATTTAAAAAGCGTTTAATCCCTTCAATACCCGTATCTTGCCATTCACAATCAAGTTCAGGTGGTCCCATAAATAAAATATACATACGCAATGCATCAGAGCCATATTGCTGTACAATGTCATCAGGGTTCACTACATTGCCTTTTGATTTGGACATTTTTTCAACATGACCAGATTTTTCTGAATATTCGATTACCATGCCTTGGTTAAATAGATGCGCAAATGGTTCATCAAATGGTAAATAGCCCAAATCATACAGCACTTTTACATAAAAGCGTGCATACAATAAATGTAAAATAGCATGTTCAATACCGCCAACATATAAATCAACCGGCAACCAATATTTCATATCTTTTTGATCAAATGGTTCATTATTTAAATGAGGATTTGGATAGCGCAAGAAATACCAGCATGATCCTGCCCATTGTGGCATGGTATTGGTTTCTCGTTTTGCGGGGCCATTACATTGTGGACACGTGGTGTTCACCCAATCAGTCAATAGCAGCAAGTGGCGATTCGCCGGTGCCGGTTGGCTGATAATTTTCTACCTCGGGCAAAGTTACTGGCAATTGATCTTCTGGCACCGGCACAATACCACACTTTATCGCAATGAACTAATGGAATTGGTTCACCCCAATAGCGTTGACGAGAAAAAATCCAATCACGGAGTTTATAATTAGTTTTACGGCTCGGCCCATTTTTTTTCTACTAAATAATCTGAATAATTCTTTGCCGCACCTGAACGTGCTTCTTTTCCTGAAAATTCACGCTATCAATTAAAATTCCATGTACCATATCCACGTAGCAAACTTCTAAATTTTTTACTTATTGCGCTATTCTGGATCATTAGGCGGAACCAATCCAACTTTAAGGGGAATATCATATTTTTTTGCAAAATCAAAATCGCGTTCATCATGAGCAGAGCATTTCACAATACCAGTTCCATAATCTACAAGCGCAAAGTTGCTACCCAAATAGGAAATCGCCATTACCAACGGATCAATAACATAGCGCCGGTAAAAATACCTTCTGTTCTTTTATCTTCTAAATGCCCGCTTCATGCTCGTTTTTCAATATTTTCTTGCAATAATCTAAAACTTCTTTTTTGTTTAGAACGCCTCTAACAGAATATCAACCAATGGATGATCAGGCGCAATAACTACAAAAGTAACGCCAAAATATGTTTCAAAATGTGTTGAAAACGTTTGAATTTGTAAATCCATATCTTTAACCGGCGCTGTAAAAATTACCCCTTCACTCTTACCAATCCAATTGCGTTGCATCGATTTAACTTTTTCAGGCCATTCAAGTTTATCAAGACCATCAAGTAATTTATCAGCATATGCAGTAATATGCAAGACCCATTGCGGAACTTTTTTTTGCGTTACTGGTGTTCCACAACGTTCACATTTGCCATTCACCACTTCTTCATTAGCAAGACCGGTTAAACAGGAAGGGCACCAGTTAATCGGTTATTTGCTTGATAGGCAAGCCCCGCTTCGTACATTTTCAAGAAAATCCATTGCGTCCATTTATAATAATGCGGATCAGTGGTATTAAGTTCTTTAGCCCAATCATAAATAGCACCAATTTCTTTGAGTTGCTTTTTAAAATGTGCAATATTTTTTGCAGTGCTAATTTGGGGCGGAATACCTTTTTTAATCGCATCATTTTCTGCAGGCAATCCAAACGCATCCCAACCCATTGGATGGAGCACATTATATCCTTCAAGCCATTTTATACGTGCATAAATATCAGAAAGCACATAGCCGCGCCAATGGCCTACATGCAATCCTGATCCTGAAGGATAGGGGAACATATCAAGGCAATAATATTTTTTACCAGTCCCGGTTGGTTTTGTTTTACCCGTCATGTTGTTCCCAATACTTTTGCCATTTTTTTTCAATTTTTTTAAAATCATAACTCATAAAATTTTCACTAAAAATGTTATTATTTTGCTTCGTGATTATAATATAATTTGTGTCCACCTTGAGCACAGCATGGTGCCAATGCGTATCGATTATTAGCTAATTCTTTAAAGCGCGGCAACAGACCTTGTACATATGTATAAAAACTGCCCATCGACATTCCTTCTGCCTCACGTTCTGCTTCTAATTCAATCCTACTTATCAAACAAAGACCCGAAGAATGTCGTTCAATGCTGCAGATTGCATTGGTAGTCTCATGAAGCATCTGCACTGCTTTTTTATTTTTGGCTAGAATAGCAATTTCCATAGTATTGAAAGTAGAATCAGCAGGAATATTAGGGCAACATGCTCTATCACGCTGGATCCCTACTTTATAGCATTCCATCAATACAAACATTAGCTCAGTTGCCCCACTTGGCTTAGTGATTTGAGCAAGAATATGCAATAACGTTTCCCCTTTATTGCCTTGTTTATTTACGTCACTGATAAAGCCATGTTCAATAACATATTTTAATTTATGAAAATTACGTAAAGCGCATTTATTATTTTCACGAACGGTTTTTTGTATCGTTTGTATTCGTTCTCGATTAGAATCATTTTCCAGTTTATTGTGCTCAATATCTTCTAGTAAACCTTGGTCATGCTCATTTATAGCTGATTGCCGCGCGAAGATATGGGTGAGCGTATCTTTATCAGCATAGCAGTTACTTACCACTTCTTGTGCAACTGCTAAAGGAAGTTCGCTTAGAAAAGTAACTGGAATTCTATCTTCAAGTAACCAAAAACGTATGGTACCTACATTACCCGGCAGTCCTATTGTGCCATTTTCTATTGCAGCGCGAAGCGCTTTTAATTTGGCCTGCTCAGAAACTTCATGCATACCATATTCATCTACGGTATATTTTGCAGTAAAATCTGATTCCATAGTATAGAGAATACTGCTACTAAGAAATAAGATGCATAATGAAAACAAATACATAGTAACCCTTTTTAATTAAATAATACCCACTAATTCTACCCAATTATGAATATCTTCGCTAATTCCATATTGAATGTCAGTAAGCAATGTAAATAGCTTCTGAGTAAAAGGACCGGTCTGATTATTATTTACCGTGTACGTAGTGCCTTTATATCGTAAACTTCCTACTGGTGTTATAACCGCAGCCGTACCTGAGCCAAATATCTCAGTAACTGAGCCATTTTTAATACCCTCAACAACTTCATGAATAGTTATTCGCCGTTCTTGGCAGGCAATGCCATTGGCTTTACACAATTCAAGAACAGATAAGCGGGTAATACCGGGCAAAATTGAATCGGTTAATGAAGGAGTCACCACCACACCATCTATTACAAAGAAAATATTCATGGCCCCGACTTCTTCAATATAGTTTCTCTCAATAGGATCGAGCCATAATACTTGCGCACAGCCAACAGCTTGCGCTTCTTTTTGTGCCCGCATACTAGCAGCATAATTACCACCAGCTTTTGCTTGCCCAACGCCACCTGCTGAAGCACGTGTATAATGTTCGCTCACTAAAATAGAAACCGGATTAAATCCTTGCTCATATAACGCACCAACGGGCGATAGAATAATAAAAAATATAAAATCGGTAGAAGGCTTTAGATTAAGTGTTTTTTGAGTAGCAATCATCGTTGGTCGAATATACAGCGAAGTTCCCCTCTCAGTAGGCACCCATTGCTTATCCAGTTCAACAAGCTTTTTAAGCCATGAAAGAACTTCCTCAACATCAATTTCAGGCATACACATAATACGCGCAGAATTATTCATACGTGTTAAGTTGTTACGCGGCCTAAATAGCACTATTCGATCATTAGTAGCAGCAAATGCTTTCATACCTTCAAAGATTTCTTGCCCGTAATGCAAGCTTGCAACGGCAGGATCCAATTGAAAAGATTGATAAGGTTGAATACGCTTATTATACCACCCTTGCTCAGTATTCCATTCCATAACAAACATGTGATCAGTAAATTGCGATCCAAATGGTTTATTTTTCATGATAATTGCCCTTTATATTCCTTAGTTTGCACATACATTTGCCAATCATACATACAATATTTTTACGAGTCGGAATACTTAAAACAGTAAAAACAGCTTGGTTAAAAATATTAGAAAAAATAAAAATGCCCATAAAAATGCGGCGAATATATAAAGGCCAATGAGCACGGCGTGCACTGCTGGTCATAAAAAACCCAAAGCCACCAATTATGATAAAAACCCCAATTACTATCTTAAGAAGATCCATCGTATATAGACCGAGTTCATATTCTATTTCACAAAGATCTTGCTCAATGCCCGCTTTTAATAATAAAGGGACAACGAGGCTGGCAATAATTAATAAGAGACCTACCATTATCTGATTATTTTTTTTCATATAAATCCTTTGTAATTTATAATGAAGATTGCTCATTATTGAACAACCTTCATTATAACTTGTTGTTTACGCTTTATTAACCATTTTGCCAATAAAAGCAACCCGTTGCAGATAACGATCAACCTGTGCAATTGCTGGCAATTGTCCAACTGCGTTAAATGAATTAAAAATAACGATAATAAAAAGAGGTAAAATAATAATAAGAATAAAAAAGATTAGCAGTAGAAGAAAGAAGAATGAGTTATAAGGTTAAAATTCTAATTAATAGTAATAATAGCACAAAAAATGACTTTTTGTCAAAAAAAGCAAATTGCAGAACACTGGCCTAATCTTGATAGGTATAAGGCTTGATCTGGGCTATATACATTCAAAAGTTTTATCGTCAGCCTCAGACGCCCATTCACTTAATGTTTGATTTAATGCTTGCATATAAGCTTTATCAAAATTTTTAGTTTTCTTTATAACAATGTTATTGTTATCCAGTATTTGAAAAGCAATCGAATCACCTGACTTTAGATCTAAAAAATCACGTATTTCTTTAGGTATGGTCGCTTGAAATTTTGTACTTAATTTTGAAAATTTCATATGTTTTACCTTCTATATTAGATAGTATTTAAGTTTATTATATTAAAAGTAATAGCAATAATACAGGTATTACTATCCATCAAACGCCTACTAGGCTCTTTATTGTAGCTATTTTATTAAAAAAACTTTTGTAGCAATCCACTTTCATAATTTCTTACAAAAAGCATTTATATATGCTATTTTTTTATGGGATTTATTAACATCTAGAAATAGCACAATATATAAAAAATAATCAAACTATTGCTATGCTAGAAGAAAAACTACGTAATAAAGAAAATAAAAAATCTCATGATGCAACCAATAAGTAATAAATCGTCTTTCATTTATTTATTAGCAACCTGTGTATCAATTCTGCCCACGCTCTTTTCAATGGATAATATAAAACGAAAGCCTCGTTCTATATCAATGAGTGGATCAGTACTAGATCTTTTTGGCGCACTAGAAATAGATGATAGCCATGAATGTATAACTAAGATGCAAAGAACTATACAACCGGATACTGACTTAAATTACCAATCTTCGCAAGGAACTCCCTTAGAGCGAGCTATTGATCTAGAAAAAATTGAAGCAGTTGATTTTCTAATAAGTAAGGGTAGTAACGCAAACCTTAAAAGCAATTGGTTTAAAGAAACACCACTTCATCGTGCGGCGCGAGCAGGAAATGTTGCGATTATTCAAAAACTTCTTTGCAAAGTAACAGATCTACAACCCCTTAATAGCGTAGATCAAACACCCCTTCATTTGGCCGTTATATGCTGCCATATAGATGCAGCACGTGAATTTATAAATCAAGGGTTGAATGTAAATGCTACTACGAAAAACCTTATGACCCCATTGCATTATGCGTGCATGTTTTCACAAAAACATGCTGAAAGGCACCGGCTCATTAATCTATTATTACAAAAGGGAGCATCACTAACTAGTCGTGAAGCACATTATTTTACCCCCTTTGATTTAGCAATCAATGCCGAAAATGTAGAAACAGTAACATTTCTTCTGACTAAAATAACCGATCAATCCGTTTTAACAGATTCTTTAAAAATAGCTCAGCAAAAAGGCAACCAAGCCATAATACGCTTATTGCAAGAAGCTCTCAATAATAAATATTAATTTTTGCGTTTTAATAATGGGTAAAACATTGTTTTAGAATAAAGCTTATACAGATATATTTTATTATATATATACTTTAATACCATCTTCATAATAAGCCCTCCTCTACTGTAATGTTTTCATTTCTTTAATTTAATAAAATTATAATTAAAAAATCTATGGCCTGTTCATTATTTCAAAGTGCTTAACTGTATACTTTTTTTACCAGTTCATGTTATCCCTAAATAATAATGGTTAAAAAGGAGAAAAAATGGCTAAATTACTTGTTATTAATGCATTACCAAAAAATTATTACGATGATTGCCATATTGTAGGATCAATTAGTGTTCCACTTGATAAGTTGGAAGCTTATGCACATACTTTAGATAAAAAAACACCTATTGTTGTTTATTGCGCTTCATATAGTTGTCCTATTAGCCAAAAAGCATGGCGCATTTTTAATGCCTTAGGATTTACTTCCGTATGGGCTTATGAAGGGGGAATGGCGGAATGGAGCCAAAAAGATTTCCCCTGTGCCGGTGTATGCCAACAAGAATCTCTTAATCGGCAAGAAAAGCCTCAAAAGCGCGATACACAAACCATCAGCGCAGAAGAGTTGCGCAAAAAAATGGAAAATGAGGGCCTTCTATAAACCACCCCCTCCTAAATGCCGTTGCACTTTATTTATAAAAAAAGCAGACTGATAGAATAAAAAACATAAAAGTAGAATTATAAGGATAGAAGAGCAATGCAAATACAAAAACAAACTCCCATACTACAAAAAGAGCATGACGAATCAATTTTAGTAGTTAATAGAACTGAATTTTTTAAGCATGAATCAGCATGGACTGGCCTTAAACAAGTTGATTTTGATGCGTACTTAACGTTAATTCAAGAAAAAAAAGAGTTCTTACCGCGCCCAACAATGGAAACGGATACTAATTACAAACAAATTATTCCTTATTTAGTTTTTTCTCATGATGATCGTTACTTTTTAATGCAACGAACTAACCAGCAAACTGAAAGCCGCTTAAGAAACAAATATTCATTGGGTATTGGCGGCCATATACGCAAAGAAGATTTAACCGATAATTCTATTTTTTCATGGGCACAACGAGAATTTCATGAAGAAGTTAATTATAAAGACCATTTTACTATCACCCCGCTTGGTATTTTAAATGATGATTCTAATGCCGTAGGCCAGGTGCATGTTGGCTTTATATTTTTATTACAAGGAACCACTTCAGACATTTCTATAAAATCTGAGCTTAAAAGCGGGCAACTCGTTTCATTAGATGAATGCTCGTTCCATTTTAATGATATGGAAAGCTGGAGCCAAATTGTATACGAATTTTTAATGCAGCAAAAAAATCGTTAAAAAAATTCTAAGCAATGTTTATTATTATCGTTGGATCAAAGCAACGCAAGATCTTTAAAAAAGCTCTTGTTGATCGATTTTGCCCGATATGTAACCATCAAGGATTACTATTGTATTCTATACAGCAATGGGCGACTTTATTTTTAGTTCCTATTTTCCCGGTGAGTAGAAAAAAATTGTATATCAAATGTCCTCATTGCAATAATGGCTATATTGCTTACGATACACCGTAACTTTTTAAAAAAGCGTACAGATTTTTAAATATAAAATAATCAATTGCTTCTTTAACTGTCTGCGCGCCATATTTTTTCTCTAACAAATCTCGGTGCTTTAAAAACTCATTCACGATAGTAGGGCATGGCGTTTTTGGCCATTGTACTTTAGGTGGCTGCCCATGGGATTCCACCATATTTGAGACAAGATGCTCGCCAACTTTTTGTAGATCTTTAGCTGCTTTATTTATTTTTGCTATTTCTTGTTTACAATAATTAACAACATCTGTTTTCCCAGCTTTTTGCGCAGCTTTTGCTAACTTAGCAAATTCATCGGATGTTTTTCTTAGATGATCATATTTATTGGCGACTGTTTGGAAAAATTTATGATGCAGTACCATATCAATCGCACCATCAAGTAATACTTCAAGCATCTGTGGCCCCGTCAATTTAAAAAAATCGCCAAAATGCATAGAAATGCCAGCCAATGCAACGAGTGTCAATCCTTTATTAGCTATTTGAAAAAGCGGCATATTTTTGCAAGCAATACTCGCCATAAAACAAATAGCGGACATCATTTCTGGGCTATAGAGCTCGCTTAAATCAACGCCATCGTCCAGTAACTCCTGCATCTTTTGCATGCGGAATTCAGGTTCTGTCGGTATTATTTCTTCCATGGTTAATTGCTCCCATGGCAGTCTAAAATTTCCTGCGGTTACGATGGAATTAAGTCTATTAACACCATCAATCAATAAGTGCGTATTATGTGCCAATGACTTTGCTGCAAATGAAAGGAAATGATCAGAATATATAAGCGCATTATTAAACTGTTCGTAAATATTTTGTGCTCTTCTATGAACTACATTACCTGCTGCTTGGGCATACTTTAAGAGCT
This sequence comes from Candidatus Babeliales bacterium, assembly GCA_963722075.1. Lineage (GTDB taxonomy): Bacteria > Babelota > Babeliae > Babelales > JANWKD01 > CAVRJM01. The sequence continues at coordinate 823,888 of CAVRJM010000001.1, forward strand.
CTCTTCCAAATTCAATATATTGCGATACAATCGTATTATCATTCTGTTGGGCATGGTTATAGGCAATTTCGCCATATAAGAATGCTGTGGCAGCCAATTCACGTGCTGCAGTTGTTTGGGCATCAGACCATTGCTCAAGCGCATCCGCACAGAAAGATTTAATAGCGCGGGTGTTTTCGTCACCATCATCAATTAATTGCTCATCAGCAGTTGATTATAATGCAGTTCTAAATCAGCAATATGTACAATTGCACTTAAATTGGCAGATAGTGGAGATGCCTCTATCGAAAGAACAGCTGACAAGGAAGTAAGTTTTGCATGTAATTGGTTTAAAGAGTTTTCAAGTGCTTGGTTTGGATATACAAATTGGTTACATACCATTAAGAAGCTGATCATGTACCCTCTCATATTCATATCCTTTTTGTTAATTAAAATAATATACAATTACTTCTAACGGTTTTTACACCCTTATGATAAAATAAGAGGGCATTAATATTGCATTTCATAATAGTTTCAAAGCATTCATAACTTAGTTCAATTGAACTTTTATTTTTAAAGAAAGTAGTAACGGTACGATGGGGATAATCAAATAAGGCGATTAATTCTGCATCAATGGTCATAAAAGGTACCGCATCTGGAGAAACTTGTGCTGTTTTCATTAATCGATCAATAAATTGTTCTCTTTGTGCCCACCGTTTTTTTACTTTTTTTATTTGTGATGAAGTAAGCGGTTCCATTGAATATGAAAAATTACCGTATATTATTAGAAATATAAAAATAGAAAATGATTTCATTAAAATCCCCCTTTCTAATGCTTATATAATACCCAATAATAACCATAAGACACAAGAAAACGGAAAAGCCCTTAATTAATAATGCATTCTGTTGCTTTGTCCTCATTTCTCACGCTAACGTTGTATCTAATGCCTTTTGAATCAGGCAAAGATCGCATGCTTTCGTGGGTAAGAAGCGCTAATTCTTCTTGAGCGAGCGGTGAAGGAGAAATGGCTTTTAGAAAAATATCAAATTCTATCTCTCTAAAACTTGTTAATTCAGATCCAAAATAAAATATTACCTTGTTTTGAGATGCGTTAAAACATACCTCTAATTGCTCATTCTTATAATAAACTGGTAGCTTGGCTCGCTGAGCAGATTCCATACATTCCTTGGCAAGCTCCTGCTTACCATTCCAAAGTGCTAATTGATTCAAAAAAGATTTATCAATTTCTTCGGCATTCATTGAACGTAACGGTAAAAAACCCGTAAGAATCCCCAATAAGATAATAGTTTTAATATTCGTTGCTTGCATATACTTTTTCCTTTCTTTTTTTAGCTTACACAAAAGTTAGCTAATGAGACACGTTGCTGCTGCCATTACTGCACTTCCATCATTATATAACTTTTCTTTTGGATGAGTATCTCCATTCATTAGATTATTAATTTTAGCTGCACAATCTATTTCAAATAATGCTTGATCTACATCTAACTTTAATGATGCAATCGAATTTATAATATCATCTGTTTCATTTGAAATAACATTTAAGAAAGTATTAAATGGTATTTTGTGATAATCTTCTTGATTATGAAGCGAAATAACATTTTCTTCCGCATTAAAACTAGCCACTAATTCGTTTGAATTATAGGTAAATGGTTCTCCAGTAGCGCGCGCAAAATCCATACAAAGAATAGCAAGTTTAGTTTTACCATTCCATACAATTAACTGCTTTAATAAATATGTATCATGCATTATTGGTAAATCACCCATAGCCACAGCCGTTAATGCTGACGTATCCTCATCAGCCGTAACCATCAATGATAACATATTCTCGTCTTTTTTTTCTTCCTGCTCCATAGAAAACAAATAGGAATAATTGAATGTACCACACAACACAATAACCATTCTAATCTTTTTAGCTGCCATGCTAGTTCTTTTGCTATTCAAAGAAATTAATATAAATTACAATTCCATCCGGTTCGTGCAGGCGCTTCAGATTTTTCTTCTTTTTTAGCTTCTTTCTTTCCAGAAATATCATCGAGAAATTTTAATAAAGACTCATAGCTCATTGTTTCATCACCTAAAGATGAATTTAATCTCACGCTATCTTTATCAAAAATAGTTGTAAATTTTTCTTGTTGAAACTCAATGCGTTTACCTGTTTCAATAACCTGGTTGCGATAATCGAGAATAATATCTTGTTTACCTTTCCATGAATCGAGTAAAAAAACTAATCGCAATGCCTCAAAATCTACTTGACTCGTACGCCCTTGCTCCTGTTCCATACCAAACATGGAAGCCACGAATAATATTCCCAATAGATTTCCTAAAAATAATTTCTTTATCATACAAACTCCTTTGTATTATTGTATATATTTAATACGCCAACCGGCTTCCATATAGTTCTTAACTTCAGTAAATTTTTCTTTAAATGCGGCATCTAATTCAGTTAATCTAAATGTTCCCTGCGCCGTTCTAATCCACGGATCAATGCCACGGAATTTATTTTTAGCGAGCATATCATAATCAGCAGAATCAACACAGTTAATCAATTCTTTAATATGTAATGCTTTTTGTAGATTTTTTTGCAAGAGTTCATCATCTGAATTAATTAATTTTTCCCATACCATTTCATCAACTGAAAAATGAATCTCATCGCTAGTGATTAAACCAATTGCCAATGCTTGTTTTAAAACAGCTGCCATAATCTCATTGGCAACAAAACTATTATAATTATTCCATCCATTTTCATTTTGCATAAAATAGAATGGAATTAAAGCAAATTTTCGCGCATATTCAATGTCAGTAAATATCCACGCACCTTGTTCTACAATCAAATGATCCAATATATTCTTAATATCTTCTTCAGTAAGCAACTGCTCTACCAAGGCACCTTGCAAATTATATTCTAAACGATCGGCGCATAATTCAGGCAATTTTTGCTCTAACAATATAAACCCGTCATTCTTATGTAAAATATCATTCACCTTAATATCGTGTTTTTTTAGTAACGCAGGGATCGAAGTATTATTAATAAAATGTAAATGATTATGATCTTGATAAGAATCACCCATTTGAGAAACATTAAATAAAAAATCGCCACCATGAGAAAATACCGTATGAGAAACATCATGTAATAAACCAGCGATTTGTTCATGTAACGAGGCACCGTATTTGCGCAACAACACAAAAACGCCTATTGAATGGTCAAAACGATTGTAATCTATTTTTTTAATAGTGTAATAATTGGTACCATATTGGCGTATTTTTTTAAGCCGTTGTACATAGGAATCGTTAATCAACTCAATTAATACCGGCTCATTAATTAAAAAATCACCGTAAATAGTTTCTAGTAATAACGATGGCTTTTGTTCATGTTCGTACGAAGCTTTTATTAAAATACCCATCACAAAAAATAAACCCATTATGAATAGTATTCGTGAACTTTTTCTTATCATAGCTGTTTCCTTTACGATAATATGATTTATTTCTATTAAAAATGAATAGTATAATAAACAAAAGCGATTCATACAAATTTCTTGTATTATTGCATAAAACTATTTTTATTATGGTATATATAAGAAATATAGTTACCATCTTTATTTTAGTAGAGAAATTATTATGAAACTATTTTTAGATACGGCAGATATTGAACAGATTAAACAGTGGGATTATTTGATCGATGGAATAACTACCAATCCTTCTCATTTAACAAAAGCAGCAAAAAACCCCACGGATCAAATTAAGAAAATAATTGCGCTTCTACCCGATAAAGATATCAGTGTAGAAATAACCAAAAAAAATCCCGCTGATGTTTATAAGCAAGCGCACGAAATTGCAGCACTTGCTGAAAATATTGTGGTGAAAATTCCCTGTTATCGTGATTACTATCCAATTATAAACAAACTGGTCCAAGAAAAAATCAACATTAATATCACCCTTGTTTTTACCTTGGTGCAATCATTACTTATGTGCAAAATGGGCGTGCGTTACATTTCTCCTTTTGTTGGCCGTTGGGATGATATTGATGTTGAAGGCGCTGATGTATTATATGAAATACGAGAAATGGTCGATCGCTATGGTTTTGAAACTCAGATTTTAGCCGCTTCATTGCGTCATGTTCGCCATGTACATCAGGCTATTGAAGCAGGTGCTGATGTTGCAACGGTACCCCCAAAGGTACTAGAACAAATGTCGGAACATATTTTAACTGATAAGGGAATGGCAATTTTTGACGCGGATTGGAAAAAGTTATCTATTAACACTTTTCCGTAATCTATGAATTTCAAAAAACTATCCATCGTTTTTGTGACTAATAATTATACGCCGTACCAAGGAGGTGTTGTAAGCTCCATTAAACAGCATATACAAGCGCTGCAAGAATTAGGACATACCGTTCATCTTATTACTCTTGATTTTGTACCTAATATGCAAGATGAACCCCACGTCACTCGTCTTTTTTGTCCTATTCGATTTAACTATAAAACAAATCCCATGGCGGTCCCCTTGCTCCCTAATTATTCCGTGCAGAAAATAATTGAACAAATCAATCCTGATATTATTCATGCCCATCATCCTTTTTTACTGGGTAGCGCGGCATTGAAAGCAGCAAAAAAATCTACTATTCCTATTGTATTTACGTACCATACGCTCTACCATCATTACCTTCACTATATTCCGCTGCCTCAACCACTCAGTAAAACGTTAGTAGAAAAACATGTTGCCTTTTTTTGCAAACAAGTAAATGGCATTATAGCACCCAGCAATGCGGTCAAACAATTAATACAAAAAAAATGTACAACGCCCATACAAGTAATTCCCAGCGCTATTGCACCATTATTCTTCAATAAAAAAGTTGCCTCAGGTTTAGAAAAATCCTATCAATTTATTAACAGTCAGCAGATTTACCAAAGAAAAAAATCTTTATTTTTTACTTGATGTTATTGCCCTGCTTAAATCACAACAATTTGTTTTAACATTAGTCGGCTATGGCGCAGAGTATGCTGCTTTAAAAGAATATGCTTATGGGGTAAAAAAACTAAATCCAAACACAGTACGTTTTATTGAACGTCCTTCCACGCATGCATTAGCACAGGCTTATCAACAAGCGGATCTGTTTCTTTTTTCTTCAACTACTGACACCCAAGGCATTGTTCTTGGTGAGGCAATGGCTTCTGGAACTCCCGTCATTGCACTGGATGGCCCCGGGCAACGCGATATCATTCTTGATGGTATTAATGGTTTTTTAGTTACTAATAAAGAAGAAATGGTGGAAAAAATTAACTCTATAAGCGCTAACCCCTCCTTATTTGGCCAGTTACAACACCATGCGCATATAACAGCTCAACAATTTCTACCTGAATCTATTATAAATCAGCTCTGTTGCTTCTATCAAAATACGTTAGAAAAAATACCCATCCATTGACAATTTGCAATTTTTACTTAAACTATACTAATATAATCAGAAAAAAAATGAGGTATTTATGTTTTTCTATAGAAAAGTAAGTTTATGCTTATTATCAATTATGGTAATTGGTACTTCCTTCCCTATGATGGAAGGAATAAAAAGTTTTAATCCTATTCAATTATTACAAGACAATAAAACTGCTGCATTACTCACCGGATTAGGGGTATTGGGTACTAGTATATTTGGCTATACTACGTATAAATTATGGCAACAAAATAAGCAATTAAATCATACTCTTGCGATCAATAATCAAAGAGCTCAAGCTTTTACCTTTAATTCAAACTTTGTAACCCACAGCAATGAAATGCGCCAACTAAATAGGCAACGTAATCAAGAAATTAACTACTATCAACAATTATTACAAAACGGAAACGAAGAAAAGCGAAAGCTAATGGAAGAGATAGAACGTTTACGAATACTCCAGGCGAATCCATTAACCACATCACCTCAACCATCTCCTAAAGCTAAGGGAAAGAAAGATAAGGGGAAAGAAAAAGTTGATGACTCAGCGGATGATGCCCTACCAATCATTGATGATGAACCAACAAGCAATATTCCTTTTAGCCATTACATTGAACGTGAAAAAGATAAATTAGAACAAGAATTCGTAGAACTTGATGGCGATTATACCGTAAAACAAGAAAACAATAATGCAGTTTCGAGTTCAAATAACGTAGATATGTCCGCTTCTTTAAATATAGAATCCTTACTACCCCAGAAAGCTCAAACAAATTATTTTAAAAATTATGAATTATCGGGTACAAAAATAATAAATAATCGCATTAATACAGATAAAACAATTGCATTAATTATCATCCATGGAACATTTGTAAACTCTGATGAATATGGCAAAATAGAAGACTTTGCAATTTCGCAATCATTATTAGAATTTGCTAAAAAATTGGCCCGTGATCAAGAATGCCATGTTGCTTTTACTACATTTAATTGGTCAGGAGAGCTTAATAGTGCCCACCGTAAAGACGCCGGTTCAGTATTAGCTCAATTTATTAGAGATCATGGTAGTAAAGATCAAGATATTTGGACTATCGAACACAGCCATGGTGCAAACGTATTATATCACACATCTGAAGAATTGAGATCATGGGGACCTATTAAATACGCCATTAATATTGCTTCGCCCTTAATTGATTGCGCAGAGTCTTCTGACCCGATAAAAACAACCCCACGAACTGTTAAAAATGCAGCTAACACGTTGAATATTGAAAATCTCATAAATATATATTCTACCGGTGACTTAACACAACTTATTGCCTCATGTCAAACCGCATTATTTAAAGGTTCTTATAGCAGTGAACGGCGTGCCCCTTTTATTATGAACACAAATCGTAAAGTGTGGAATATTCGGTTGCAAGATAATGGCCATGAACTCAATCATCTTTCTATAATAATACCTGCTATCAGGGTATTACCCAAATTATTACCGGTTATTAAAAGACAATTTGCCCATATCCATGATTTAGATGTAAATAATGATCATCAGCGGCAAGAGCCACAGGTAGTAATTAGGAATCTTATTAGATCTGAAGGCTGCACCCATGAAGAAATTATTAAAAGTTTAGAATATAGCGATGAAAGCGCACTACAATTTGAAGAAACATATAACAGAAATATTCGTGATAAAGTACAATACACCGTCGTCAAAGTTGTATCGGAAACCAAGGATGCCCTAGCATGTTTAACAGGAAAATTCTGCAGATTGCCATCGGTTAAAGCACTTCTTAGCTATTTCTCAGAAGAGACTCAGGTGAATAGTTGACAAATAGTCCTTATATGATAAAATAATTTATATTTGAATTATAGAAGTATATGGGGGTTATAAATGAACAGTCTTTTTAAAAAATCATTAATTCTTCTGAGCCTTATTGGTGCTATCAGCAACCTTCAGGCCCATTGGTTTAGTACGATAACTGACACTATTAGAGAAAATAAGCTTGCTACCTTAATGACAGTTTCTACGGTAGTTTTTGGCATAACAGCTCTTAAATTATGGCAAAATAATAAAAAGTTAAATTGCACTTGGTTACGACAAGAAAATAATCGCTTACAGAACAATTTGCATCGAATCTCTAGTCTTAATAAAAAACAAGAATCACTTATAAAAGTGCAAGATGCCCTTATAAAAGAAAAAGATGCCTCATTGCAAGATTATAAAATTTTTTACAATGAACAAGAAAGAATAATTAAACAGAAAAAATTAAGAATTAAAGCAGAACGAGAGAAAGTTTTTTCGATTATTAATGATATTATGCACAATGAAGGGGATCGCCGTCGAAGATTTATTCAAGCAATGACTGGCCAAGAAGCCTCTGTTGATATTATGTCTGATGAATTAATGCCTAATATCCCCAAATCAAAATATCATAATGTAATTGGCAGCAAACGCCTACAAAACCTTTTCAATAAACATTAATATAACCCTCCTCACGGAGGGTTTTTATCCTTTTATATGGTATATTATGAGTATGATGAAGAATAATAAAAATAAGATTTTTAAATTACATACGCCATTTGAACCTGCTGGTAGTCAGCCAGCAGCTATTGAGCAATTAACCAAAGGAAGGCCGGGAAAATCGACTTTAGTGGGCGTTACTGGATCGGGTAAGACCTTTACCCTAGCAAATGTAATTGCTAATCAAAATAAGCCGGTATTGATACTTTCCCCAAATAAAACATTAGCAGCACAGCTGTATGAGGAATTTTCCCTCTTTTTCCCTGAAAATAAGGTGTGTTATTTTGTAAGTTATTATGATTATTATCAGCCAGAATCTTATTTGCCAGCGCAAGATATTTACGTACCCAAAGAAACAAAAGTAAATAGCGAAATTGAACGATTACGGGTAGAAGCTGCCGCATCTATTATCAATCGCAAAGATACCATCGTTATCGCTTCGGTATCTGCTATTTATTCACTTGGTAACCCTGCGGATTATCGCCATTTAACCTTGCCATTAAAAGTAGGTCAGACCATTTCACGCGCTGATCTTATTCATAAATTAATTTTCATTCAATACAAACGAAATGATTTTGAAAAAATGTCGGGTACCTTTTCGGTAATTGGCAATACCATTGAAATTAATTTGCCGTATCAAAAAGAAAAATTACGCATCGAACTATTTGGCGACATGATTGAATCATTACAGTGGATTAACAAACAAAATAATGATGTATTAATGAATTTAGATAATACCCTTATTTTTCCTGCAAAACATTTTGTAACAACTGAAGAAAAAAAAGAAGCGGCTATTAGAAGCATTGAACAAGAAGTTGAAACCTGGGCTCCCAAACTTCCTAATCCATTATATCAAGAACGTATACGCCAACGCGTAGCGCATGATATTGAAATGTTACATGAAGTAGGCTATTGCTCAGGCATTGAAAATTATTCAATTCATTTTGATGGGCGCTTACCCGGTCAAACACCGTATTCATTATTTGATTATTTTAATGATGAATTTTTACTTATCCTTGATGAATCGCATATCGCGCTTCCGCAATTACGTGGCATGTATGCCGGGGATAAAGCACGAAAACAATCGTTAATAGATTTTGGGTTTCGGTTGCCGAGCGCTGCCGATAACCGCCCGTTACAATTTGAAGAAATAGAAAAAAACTTTAATGATGTGATTTTTGTTTCAGCAACGCCAAGCCCCTATGAATTGCAAAACTCAGATCAGATAGTAGAACAGCTAATCCGCCCCACCGGCCTTGTTGATCCATTAATTGAAATTCATCCGCGCACTAATCAAATTGAACACCTCATTAAACAAATAACAGAAACCAAAGAAAAAGGATTCCGATCACTAGTAATGGTGCTAACCAAAAAATTAGCTGAAGAATTAGCCCATTATCTTGAAGAGCGGCAGATTAAAGTTTGCTATTTGCATAGTGAAATTAAAACACCACAACGCAGTGAGCTGCTGCATAAACTTAGATTGGGTATTTTTGATGTGCTTGTGGGGGTAAACTTACTTCGTGAAGGGATTGATTTACCTGAAGTTGCATTGGTTGCCATAATGGATGGTGATGTAGAAAGCTTTTTACGGGATAAGCGGTCACTCATTCAGATCATTGGGCGTGCAGCGCGTAATAGCCAATCACAAGTTATTATCTATGCTGATAAAATGACCCAATCATTGAAAAATACTATTGAAGAAACGCATCGGCGTCGCGAAATACAACAAGCATATAATCAAGAACATGGCATAACGCCAGCTACCGTAAAACGAGATGTCACTAAAAGTATTTCTAAGTTGCAAGAAGCAATCGCTTTAGCTTCAAAAGGTAATAAAACAGGTAAAACAAAAATTGTTACCATTGAAAATGCTTTAAAACGGATAGAAGAGCTAGAAAAAGCTATGCATGAAGCTGCTGAGGAATTCAACTTTGAAAAAGCTATTGCCTTGCGCCAAGAATGGTTTGATTTGAAGAAATTAGTGAAGTAATTTATTCAGATGCTGCTAGTTCTTTGGCAAGTAATATAGATAGATTTTCATCTAACTCTTTATCATATTCTTTCCGTTTTTCAGTTAACAACTCTCTTAATTTCATCAGTTCGTCCATTGTAATAGTTTTAAAATGTCCTTCCAATTTTCTACCAACAATCATATGCAATAGCAATTCTATTACGACATCACTAAGCTTTTCATTTTGTTCTAATGGATTAAAAAAAGTGGTCTTTTTATAGTGCCTCAAAAAGTATTTTAAATGGCTTGAGGGACGGGCAGGATGAGATCCCCCATAAGTCACATTATTGAGATCTTTTTTAATATCCGGCTCTAACCCCTCCAATTCACTTTTTTTCTTTAATGCGCCCTCGGTTAATGGCTTTTCCATTGTTTTTATTAAAGCAATAGAACCCAAAATAAACAGAAAGGCTATTTTTAACTTACTTTTCATTTTTCCTCCCTTTAAAGCAGGAATATTTTTCATTTCTATTTATTATCAGTATAACATTTCTATTTGTCAAAAAACCACAAATTTACCTACGTTTAGGTTAAAAACACTTAAAGCCGCAAAATTATCCCTATTTGATAGTTGATTTTTATAAATTATTATTGACAATTTGAAAAATTAATATAAATTAATAGTATAATAACCTATTTTAAAAAAGAAGATATTATGAAAAAAACCCTATTTTACTTACCAATTTTATTACTTTCAATAGCCTCAATCAAGGCTATGAAACACCCTCAAGAGACTATCAAACCCGATTACTTTTTTACCCTTGAATTTTCTAATAATGAACAAGCAAAGTTCGCGCTTGATGTTTTAAGAACGTCAAAAACCTTTGAAACTTATTATCAAGAAGCGCTTAAACAAGGAGAAACTTCTATTCCTTTTAGGGAAATCAAAAAAAAAGATTTTATGGGCTTTATTTTTCCAATAATGGCAGCTCATTATAGTGATAGTGAAATCAAACTTAATAGAAAAATCTTGAACGTACAAAAAATCCGACTCATTGATCGAAAACGTTTTAAGTGTATTAAACATGCGATTCGTTTTTTAGATTTCGGTGTCACCATTGCAATACCAAAACAAGCACCTCAACCAATTGCACCGGTACAACGTCCACAAGAAAATAAAATAAAAAGAGTATATGATGCCTTACCCATACGTAAAGTAAAAACGCTTATCAATCTTGCAGCTAAGGTCGCGTTTTCTCATTGGCTAAAAACAGACCATCCAAAAAAACAACTTAGTATTTTACCAAGAGAATTAATTGCAAAATATATCGATAGGCCCCTCGATCCTACAAAACGTACTCCCATTTACTATGCAAAGGATATAGAAAAATTAGATCAATTAATACAGCTGGGAGCTGATTATCGTACAGTTCACGATATCATTGACCATGATACCCCTACTAATTTTGCCGTTAAATTTATTCAATCAATAGCACCAACCTTAATTAATAAATTGAAAGAGCCTTTACCTTCTGGCCAACCAGCACCAATAGATCAACCAGATCTCGCAGGAAATAATTATATAGACAATATTAGATTGCTTAGTAATTCATCTGTTCATACCAGTGCTCAGCGTAATGTAGATGGCAGGAATAAATTCTTTCTTAATTTTGAGAATCAAGACTTAAAAACCATTATTGCGCAATACAAAAAAGAAGGCTTAAATATTAATCAACAAGATATATGGGGTAATACACCGCTTATCTTCGCATTAAAATGTTTACGTCCTACCGCTGCTCAAGAACTTATTTGTGCTGGCGCACAAGTTGATGCCATTGACAAAAATCAAAGAACGGCACTTATGTATGCGATCATGCTCAGATACAATTCATTAATGCCATTGTTAATGCCATCTAAGCTGTCAAAACGTGAATCATATTTGTTACTAGTAAAAAGAGATAACACCAACAAAAATATTTTAGACCTTGCCCTTGAATATAATATTGATGCATTAGCTTATCTTTTTACACACTATAATTTTCCTCCTGAATTTTTAAATATCATTTTTAGAAAAGCTATTAAATATAATCAAAAAGCAGTCAATTTTTTAATTGAATCAGGCGCAGATATTAATACCAAAACGTGCTATAGAAAAACAAGTCGCACCTATGCAAATAACGGTAAAACACCGCTTATAATAGCAGCATCAAGCGGGAATGCAGATCCGGAACTAATAAAAAAATTACTTAACGAAGGTGCTAACCCTAATATAGTGTATGAAAACGCAAGAAAACAACACACAGCGCTTAGTTTTGCTATCACTGCCGAAAATAACCATATTATTCCAACATTAATTGAAGGCGGAGCTAATATTAATCAACGCTTGCCTAACGGTGATTATATAATACATTTTGCCGCATGCTTTAACCCAAGCGCTCTAGAACATTTACTTAACTCGCAAAATCAATCATTAAATATTAATGTACAATCACCAACCGGCTTTACCGCATTAATGTTTTTAATCGATTTCCATACCGGTGATATAGAAATATTAAAACAGCTATTAAAAGCGGGTCCTAATTTAGAATTAAAAAACTCTTCAGGCGAAACTGCTCTTAATATGGCAGCAAGCAGATATATAACATCAACTAATAAATCACATGCTAACAGTAGTTATTTAACATTTCTGTTGAAAGCTGGTGCTGAATGTAATACTCAGGATAATTCTGGTAATACACCACTTATGAATCTATGTACTATATTTAGCACTAATCCAAATATCCATCCTGCTTACCAATATGATAGTGAAAGTACTATTGATGCCATGAAGTTGTTAATTCAAGCTGAAGCTGCTATTAATACGCTCAATAATAAACAAGAAACTGTATTACATCTGGCATTAGCTTTTGCCCAACCACGTATTATTGAATTTCTTTTAAGCAATAAGATCGATTGTAATCGGCAAAATGATGATGGTAATACTGCATTAATGCGCGCATTACAGAAATATATAAATCCTTTACCAGAACATCTTAAACATCTTTCTCATATACATGAAAAACCAGTTGACCAAGTAGTTCAAGATTTACAACAGCAATACAAAGAGATTGTAAAATTGCTATGGCACCAAACTGATCGCTCACTTATTAATAATGATAATGAAACAGCTGAAGATCTAGCACGAAGAGCACAGCTTAATCCTGCTGATTTTTAAGATAAGGAAGTTAAAATGAATTTTATAAGAATCAGTTGGACAAGTTGCCTTATATTACTTGTGAATAATAGTATTTTTGCCATCAGGAAAAACAACGAATTAAACAAATTGTTGCATTATTATATGGGATAAAACTGACAGTACATTAGTCAATAACGCAGACCAAACAATGGAACAATTGCTGCAAGCAAAAAATATTACAATTTAATGAACATTTTGTAATTGAGAAAGTTCTTGATTTAAGAAATATGTAAGAATCGTGCGAATAATTACCAATGCACCAAGCATACCAATATCATAAAAGTTAGGGGCTATAATTGTTTTAATGATGTCAGCAGCCAGTAAAAACTCTACTGATAATACAATATAACGTCCTAAATCTAAGCGCATTTGATCGATTCCCACTAACGAAGATCTATGAATGATACCAAGGCTATAACGAACTATTGCATGAACCACGCCGATAACAATAATACAAACACCAATAAGATCGAGAATATTCATGATGTTTTTTAATAACCAAAGGATCGAAACATTTGAAATGAGATCGTACATAACTATTTTCCTTAATTTTCATAAAATTCTGTCATCCAGAGCGAAGCGTCGGGATCCAGTAAATAAATAAGAAGTCTTTATTTTTATAACTGGATTCTTACCGCCTAAAGGCCTCAGAATGACATTTGAATCAATACAACAATAGGTATCAAATCCATGCTGATTAAAGTGTACTGAGCTTATTCGTTACTTATCAACAATTTGAAACCCAATCCCAAACACATGTACTAGAATTTAGGAATAAAATGAGTTATTCTGCATGGATTAATTTTATTAATGGATGGCCATCCGTTTTCGTTAATCCAGCTATCGCTAAAAAAGCTATGGCGGAGTAAACAACTACGCCGGGAAGAGCGCATGGCCGCCTTAGCCCTTGGGCGGCGGCGGATTGCCATGACCATTTTGTTTTCGATTGCCATCCCGAGTTTACGTGGGGATCCATTAGTTAATAACTCCTTTATTAATTTTTAAGAACTATATTTTCGGCAACTATATCCCATTTGACAAAATATCGGCATTACTATAGACTATTAATAATTCAAATTGAATAAAATAAGGTTATAAAGGAATACTCAATGCGCATATATATTGCTATCATAACATTTTTAATCCCAGCATTTTTAAATGCTTCTCCAATACATCACCCCAAAGTTACCCATTTTGAATGGGGCAAAATAGTTGTTGATTCAACTACATATAAAGATTGCAGATTATGGCCAAACCATCATGAAGCATGGAATTGGGATAAAACTAATACGCGTCATGTGCCAGGAATTCAAATAGCAGATCTTTCTGATTTTGTTAATGAAATAGATATTATCATTCTTTCTCAAGGCGTTGACGGAATTCTGAAAATAAAACCTGAAACTATTGAATATCTTAAAAAGCAAAATAAAGAAATTCATATTGCACGAACACCACAAGCAATTGAATTATATAATAAACTATCAACAGAAAATAAACGGGTCGGAGCTTTATTGCATTCAACTTGTTAAAATTAATAGGCCATGAAATTTAATCAAAAAATACGCTACGCTCAGCATGATATTTGTCAGTAATTTTCAAAGATATTGATATATTAACCATTAAAGGAAAAAATTAATGAATCCGAGTAAAATGGGCATTATTAGTGCTTTAACTCTTGTTCCGGTATTATTATTATGCACGTATTTAAAATCACCTAAAAAAGAAGATTTTATTATGATAAAAACCGTTACTTCACTTAATGAATTAAAAAAATTATTCCCGACCACTCCTAGCCAGCTGGTTTCATTAGCACAACATGCAATTAAAGAAGCGCATCAGAATGTAGATACTATTATGGCAATCCCTTTGGAACAGCGCACCTTTGATAATACCATAGCTGCTTATGATAAAACTGTAACTATTTTCAGCCAAGCGCGCGCATTAATAGAATTATTTACCTTAGTACATCCTGATGAACAAATGCGAACTATCGGTCAAGAACAATTAATCAGTTTACAAAATGAAGCGGTCGACCTTTTTGCTCAAAACAAAAATTTGTATACCATGCTTAATGATTATAACATCCATAATGCTCCGCAAGAAAATTTAAGCAAAAAACAAAAATACTTCTTAGAAGAAACATTAAAAGATTATGAACGATATGGGTTAAATCGTGATAACCAAACTCGCAATAAAATAGCAGCACTCCGCAAAGAGCTCTCGGAATT
This sequence comes from Candidatus Babeliales bacterium, assembly GCA_963722075.1. Lineage (GTDB taxonomy): Bacteria > Babelota > Babeliae > Babelales > JANWKD01 > CAVRJM01. Next base: position 839,237 of record CAVRJM010000001.1, read on the forward strand.
TGAATTGGCTTTTGATAAAAATATCTATAGCGATAATCGTACCGTTGCCGTCCATAAAGATGAATTAACTGATTTAGATGATGATTTTATTGCGCAATTAAAACAAAATGAAGAAGGATTATACCTTCTAGGCGTTGATTATCCCACCTATCATAAGGTTATGGATTTCTGTTCTAATAACCACACCCGTAAAAAATTATACGATGCTTTTAATAAACGTGCATACCCAGCAAATTGTTCAGTGCTTTCTACGGTAATTGAAAAACGCCATAAATTGGCTGAGCTTCTTGGGTTTAATAGCTTTGCCCATTTAGCGTTACAAGACCAAATGGTTAAAAATCCTGAACGCGTTGAAGAATTTCTTACTAATCTCGTTGAAAAAACAGTTGCAAAAGAACAACTAGAGTTCGAGCGGTTAATTAAAAATCTGCCCGCATCAGTTCGACTTTCTCCCGAAGGCAAATTGTATCCATGGGATCGATCATATGTAGTGCAACACTATAAAAAAAATAATTTTAACATCGACGAAAATAAGATCAGCCATTATTTTCCAATGGATAATACTATTAAAGAATTGCTTGCCATTTATGAGCAGTTTCTTGATCTTGAATTTAAAGAAGAAGCAATCGATAGCCTATGGCATCCTGAAGTAAAATTAATCACGGTGTACCAAAATAAACAATTACAAGGGTACTTATTATTAGATCTTCATCCACGTGCACATAAATATAATCATGCATGTCATACCACTATTATTCCGGCACTTAAAACCAACGAAGGAATCCGTCCTGCTGTTTCAGTAGTGATAGCAAACTTCCCGCACGCTATTGCAGGTCAACCGGCATTATTAAAACGAGATGACGTAAATACCTTCTTCCATGAATTTGGCCATGCCCTTCATGCATTATTGGGCGCAACTAAGCTTGGATCTTTTTCTGGAACTCGGGTAAAAACAGATTTTGTTGAGATGCCTTCTCAAATGCTTGAAGAATGGTTATGGGACCCTGCTATCTTAAAACAAATCAGCAAACATTATAAAACGGGTGAGCAGTTACCTGATGAAACAATTAATACGTTAATTGAACTAAAAAATCTTACCAGCGCTGGCGACATACAACGCCAATTAGTATTTGCCTTAGTTTCACTTAATTATTTTAAAGAAGGTGCGCAAAAAGATATTTATGCCATCTTCAAGAAATTTTATGAACAAATTAGAAAGAATGATCTGTTTTATGATGATTGCCATTTCTATACGGCATTCGGTCATTTAATGGGCTACGATGCAAAATATTATAGTTATTTATGGTCAAAAGTATTTGCCTTAGATCTTTTTGAACATATTAAATCATTCGGGCTTTTAAATACTGATATTGGTACTCGTTATAAAAATACTATTCTTGCAAAAGGTGGCAGCAAAGATCCTGATGAACTCCTGTATGATTTCTTAGGACGCGCACCTACCACTGATGCTTTTATGAGAAGCCTTGGATTGTGACGGATACGTCATCACGATCCGCCGCCGCCAAGGCTATGGCGGGATTTCGTCAACTTAACAAGCCTGTCCCGTCGAAGTTATTTACTCCGCCGTAGTTTTTTTAACCAATGCTGGATTAACGAAGACGGATGGTGATCCAGTCATAAAATGACATAAGTTAAAAGGGGCATTATGAGAAAAACTCATAATGCCCCTTTTTCATTTTATAATGCTTGTGGTCCTGATGCCTGAGGGGCACCTGCTGTTGGAGCGCCTTCAGGGAGTATGCCCAATCTATGTTGTAAACGCAACACCATTTCTGCTAATTGATTAAGTACTCTACCTTGTACTTGCGCAATTTCAAGTAACGTATTGATTTCTTGTACACTACCAATAGGCACTTGATTAATTCGTTGCAATTCTCGTTCCATTGCTCCTAATTCAACGCCATTAGTTGCTGCTCCACCTGCCTGTTTTTGAAGCATGTATACTTTTTCTGTTAATGTTTTAAGCGCTTGCCCTTGCGAAGTAATATCATCACGTATCGCTTGCAATCTGCTCGCATCGGCAGCATACACCGATGATACAGTAGCAATCATTAAAACTAGTATATATTTTATTAACTTCATAATTCTTCTCCTTTTAAGCAGCTGCCGCTGGAATTACTACCGGAACTGCTGGAGCTGCCGGAACTGCTGAAACAGCAGATAATCTATCTTCAATTAACTTAACTTGATCCGCAAGTGAAATAATTGCATCAGCACTACGCTTTTCCCCTTGCTCAAGTTCATCAAGACGCGTATCGTATTCTGCCGTTTTAATATACACTGGCTGTTCTACATACGTAGGAACTTCTTCATATATCGGTTCAGGAGTTGCTAACGGCGCTAAGTTTTCAAAGAACCATGGATCATATACACCTAAAGCTGTTGATATTCCCCACCATGGACCAACACCTAAGCCCCAATACCACCACGGACTCAAGAATGGATCAAATAATCCCCACCAGCCAAAGAAGCCAAATCCGCCGCCCCACCAGAAGCTATTAAAATTATTAAATCGCCCAGCGTGGCCTGCCTCATGTCCTATATGGTTTAACCCATTAGCATGCGCTAAGCTTCCTTTAGTACCGCTGGCACCAAGCATTTCTCTCCCAGCACCGGCTTTAGCGGCAGTTGCGCCTCTTGCTGCGCCACCGCCTATACCTTTCCCCGCTCCAGCCAATCCGGCACCTGAAATTCCTCTACCTGGGCCACTTATGCCTTTACCAGCCGTAGGACCGCTTATTCCTTTACCAGTTGCTCCTGATAATTGCCCATGACCAATTTGTCCAATTCTACTACGCTGCGCTGACGTCATGCCATGCGTACCAGAAATACCTCTACCAGCCCCACCAGCTACACCTCTACCTGCAAATCCTGTTGCGCCACGGCCAGCAGCATATCCAGGCCCGCTTGAATAGGCACGACCCGCACCGCCTCGTGATACCATTACAGTACGTCCTCCTCCAGCATAGCCACCACGGTATCCACCGCCGCGATAACCACCGTATCCACCGCCACGGTATCCGCCACCACCAAATCCACCTCCACGGTATCCACCGCCGCCGCCTCTAAAGCCGCCGCCGCCACCATGGCCACCACCGCCATGACCGCCGCCGCCACCGCGGCTAAAAACAGTATCGGAATTGATAAGGGCTAGAGAAAGAAGGCCTGCCCATAATAATCTTTTTTTATTCATTACTATCTCCACTTTTTATACAATAAACAAGAAAGATTTTTCCTTTATAATTATACTAAATGAATAGCAAGGTTTTCAATATTTTTATAATTTATTCATATTGAAAATTTATGGATTATCACTAGAATAATAGTGTAAATAGAGGGTGATCTTGCTATGATTAAGGGGATTGGTTTGTTAAGTAGTAAAGGCTGCAGTAAATCTCAAAGCATTAAAAAAGCCGTTGTCGACAATTTGTACAGGGCAAACGCATCAAATAATAAGTATTTAAGCCAAAAATTAAAAGGATATTAACTTTGGCCTGGATCCCCACGCCTTTGGCTCGGGACGACGATGGTTGAAAAAAAGAACGTCGTTGCGAGCTTGCGAAGCAATCCAGATTAAAAATGAAATTGTATACAATTTGTACAGGTTCTATTGCATATATTTGAAATCGAATGGTAAAAAATTCATTCAATCAAGCTTAATTACTATCAATGTCATACATAAAAAATCATAATGGTTATACACTCATGCAAAAACATGTAGGAATTTTATTAAGAAAATATACGCAAACAAAAGAGAAAAGTTCTATTTTTGATGCATACATAGGTCGCCTTGAAGCAATTATACAAAGCCCCCATGTGCATTTATTACATCACGGAACGGTTTTTTCTTATTACCCTACCCCAAAATATAATAATATATATCTTCTTACTGAAATTGAGATTATTCATACACCCTTTCATTTAGCACGAGAAAATATTAATTTTTTGCATCACCTGCTTGAATTGTGTTACTACTTTTTACCGCTCCATAGCGAACATGCTGCTGTATTTGAATTAGTGGAAAAAACACTATCACGTCCTATAGAAAATAAATTACTACTGTTGTTTCGATTTTTTACTTTAGTAGGTTTTTATCCTGAAAATGTACCTTTTGAGAAAAGTTATTTTCTTCGTTTACTTTCTTATCCACTTGAAACTATACTAAAAGAAAAACTTGACGATGAGCAGCTTAAGATGCTTGAATCTTGGTTATTACAATGTGTAGAGCTGCATCCGGAAAAAAAACGTTTTAAAACTATTTATATAGATAAAAAAATATGAACGCTTATAAAAATATAATTACCTTTTTTCTCCTGCTGATAGCAAGCTTTTATTGCAATGCAGGACTTCTTGATTATTTTACCACCAGCGCACCATCAGAAAATCAACAAGCAAAGATTCGATTGCCGCTGGGCATTAATGAAAGAAAAAATCAACTAGAGCATCTGAAATTAGAATTAAAAGAGTTACATGCCACTGCCAAAGATTTTGCTCACACAATACAACTAAATCTGGATCAAACATCCAATGAAATTAAAGAAACAAAAGCAAAATTAGCTCAAGCTTCAGCAAAAGATGTTTCATTTTTAAATAAAGTATTATCAATATTAAATGAAACCTATCAAACACTCTTTAATTTACAATTTTATCGCAAAGAACTTGTATCTATTATTGAACAACATACTGCTCTTCTAGAAAATTTCTTAAAAGATCCCGATTTCAAGTCATTACATTTAAAAGAACAATCTTTTTATACCTTTGATGATTTGCAAGAATTTAATAAAAAAGTTGCTATACAGGAAACAAAAATTAATCACTTAACTGAACAAAAGAATGACGGGATTATTGCACTTGAAAATGCAAAGAGAAAATTAATCACTATCAGTAAAGATTATGAAGATAAAAAGAAAAAACAGGCAGAATTTAATGTTAAAACACAAACCCCAGCCGATGGGCAAGCTTCAGCTGAATTTGATTTTAAAGAATTAGGAAGAATAACTGATCTTGAAAAAAACTTAGCTTTATTTGAAAAACAACTTACTGAATTAAAGATACAAGAATTAACCAAAAAAAATGCTTTCTTAGAAACTTCTATTGCACTTGAAAATGATAAATTAAAAATTATTAAATCAAATGTAGCCCACATTAAAGATGCATTGCGTATAGAACCAAAAGATCTTCAAAAGACTAAAGAAAGGCTAGAAACTGATAAAAAAGAATCGCTTGCATTACGCGATACTTATTATTCTACTATTAAAGAGCTTTCATCCCAGCGCGAAAATGCTTTAAAAGAACTAGAGCAATTAAAAAAACGATATAACGTCACTGATATAACCGCTATAGGTGCTACCGATTGGAGCGTTGTACCACATACCAGTCAAGAATGGGTACGATTATGCGAACTAGGATTGAAAGATAATCAAAGCGCGATGCTTGAAAGTAAAATAGACACCTTGCGCGCTACCATTGATCTAGAAATAAGTAAATTTAAACGCAAAGAAATCGATGTAGAAATCTTCAATACTTGGTATAAAATTACGCGGCGTCAGTTTAAATCAAATGAAGAAATTTTAAGCACGCTCAAGCATTATCAATCATTATTGGCCGAGCTTACTCGTGAAGAAAATTCAATAAAAGACAAACGAAATAGCCTCACCAATCTTATTAATATTCGTAATAAAAACCTGGTGAATCTTAAAACATTAATAGATGAGCTAAAAAAACAACAAAGTACCATCTTCAAAACAGCAGAAGGGAGATTTAACACTTGTTTAAGCAAGCTTAATCAAACAGAAAAAATCATTGAAGAACAATTAGAAAACAATAATCAGCTCTTAAAATATGATAGTGACCTTATAACCCTTATTAGTAACACTATTCAAGGGCTTCATAGCATCATTAATGAGCTTGAAACTAAGAGTATTTGGCAACGTTCAGAATATGCCATATCCCTCAATGGTATAAACAATATCGGCTCTGATTTAAAATATTTTACTAAAGACATACAAAAGCTTGGGTCTCATTTCTTTTCAAACATCTATGTCACCATACGGTCTTTATTAAACCAAATTATTTATCATCCCTTTAATTTTATTATTTTTATTTTAAAAGTTCTTTTAATTATTCTCTGTTACCGCTTTTTAAGAAAACGTTTATATAAATTCATTGCTTATATCAGAAATAAAAAAACTGAAAGCACGAGTATTTTTGTTTTTATAAAAACATTAGAAGTGGTCACCTCTTTCATCGCACAATACTTTTTAAGAATATACACATGGATGGTTCTTTTTGCGCTTATATATTTTGATTATATTTCTGATAGCTTTTTAAAAGTACTCTTCTATTTAGGTTCTATTATTTTTTTCTGCTATATTACCTATCGCTTTATCCAATACGTTATCAAATTTAATAAAGATAATAATTTCATATTTTTTAGCCCCCCATTTCAAAAACGTTTTGTATTTGTTTTTGGACTTTTTGCTTATGTAAATATTATTTTATTGCTTTTTAGAGAAGGATATATTGCTGCTACCTATCATGCTTCAGAATTTCCAATTATACTTCTTGCGCTTTATTCAGTTCTTATTAGAACACTTATTATTTTTTCCATCGGCAAAGAGGAAATATTAAACCTCATTCCAAACAGAGGTGCTGGCTGGAAAGCCGTTGCTGAATTTATAGATCGTTATTATTACCTATTATTAAGTATTATTATCGTCTTGATGATTATCAGTGATCCGTATATTGGCGGCTATGGCAACCTCGTTTCCTTCGTATTATGGGGCACCATTGGTACCATACTGCTCATAAAAGTTCTGTTATTTATTCAAGATTATATCAAAGTAAAATCTTCCGTACTCTTTTTTAAAACCGATGAAGAAACGGTTAAAGAACGATTTATGTATGCCAAAACCTGGTACGGGTTATTTGTCGTTGCGCTCTTTATCATTTTTGTTTTTCTGGGGATTTTATTAAGCTTCAAAATTTGGGGCAAAACATTCACGCTTAAAGATTTTAGTTCAATTCTTAATTATGGATTATTTAGTACCGGCTTAGATATCACCACCGGACAACATATTTGGCTTACTCCATTTAAAATTTTAGTTATCTTAGGATTTATATGTGCAGGATTCTTACTTGCCTTTATGATCAATCGTTTTGTATTACATCGTATTTTTCAATTGTTACCAGTTGATATCGGCATTCAAAATACTGTTTCTAGTTTAACGCGCTATTTAATTATTGTGGCAGCGATTTTTTTAGGGTTTAATTGGGCAAACTTAGGGAACTTATTATTTGTTATCGGTGTAGTAATAGGTAGTATTGGGTATATCGTTAAAGAACCAATTGCTGACTTTATTTCTTATTTTATCATTTTAGTACAACGGCCACTTAAAATTGGTGATCTCATTAAAATTAATGATACGTTAGGCTTTGTACGTCATATCACCCCGCGTTCAGTAATCTTAAGAACAAAGAATAGTTATACCGTTATCATGCCCAATGCTATGATTATTAATCAGCCAGTTATTAACTGGAACTATTCTCGTGGTTTTATTGCATTTGACGATATTTCATTCACTATCCCCTACAGCATTGATCCGCTTAGAGTAAAACAGATCATCGCTGAAGTATTAGATGCTAATACTGATATTCTCAAAAGCCCTAAACCAATTATTCGGCTTGAGAATTTTGGAGAAAATGGGTATGAATTTATGCTTCGTGGATTTTTAAGTAGCAATAAAACACTGGAAATTTGGGATATTGCCAGCGAAATACGTTTTGCATTGGTACAAGCGCTGCAAAAACATAATATTAGCATTGCCGTACCAACGCGCGTGATATTCACTAAGCCACATAAAGCATTAGAAGCAGAACCAATTAAAGAGTTGTGAGAGTTATTTTTGTACTTTGGAAATTAAGCGGCGAATATATTCAAAACCGCCGATTTTTACAAAGCCATATACAATTAATCCTACGGCACCAAGAATAACTAACGTATTAAGCCAGCGTTCAAAAAAATTAAAAGCATACATTAAAATAAGCACGCCAACCACCATGTATACGATAGCTTTTTGGTCTTCAGTTAAATGAAATTTTTTTATCATAACAATCATCCTTTTTTTTTATTCATCTGGACAAAAATATACAGATTCTTTTATTAGCTTTGCAATATTCTTTTATTTTTTTTAATTAACAAGAACCTGCCCTGCAGGTGAAGTCATTTTGAATTCAATCTAATTATTAGATAAAAAGCCATGAATAGGCCATGGATTTGAAAAATCTAGATGGTAATCAACTAATGGCTTATGATGCACCAATAACTGTATCCATTGAATTTTTACCCCATTATCGCGAATTGTTTTAAATAATCCCTCAGTCCACAGTAATTTTTCATAGGTGCTTTGCTTTTTATCAAAGGGATTGCGGTCAAACGAGATAAAAATTTCTTGCCCACACGCGGATAAAACAACTGCTTGAATTGAAACTTTTTTCTCCATTACTTTTTCTTCATCAAGAACAATAAGCCAACTAGAAATAAGTTGTTTAACATTTTCTGCCGTATCAGAAGACCATAATAATTCATCTTCTTCACTATTCCAATGATCATGCTTCCAAAAGATTTTTTTTATGGTTTTTTTAATAATACCCTGATTATTTTCTCGAGTATTTACTTGCTTTTTAGCTGGTAAACAAATAATAACCCATTGTTGGTTATACGAAAAATATATAAAGGCAATCATACTTGAAAGAATGCATAATAAAATATAATGCCATCTGATCATATATTTTTAAGATAATTAAGTATGTTAATAATGCTATTTTTTAGCGGTATTAGATAATGCTTATAATGATCTTTTTTGGGTAAGCTCAATTCAAGAGCAACCGCCGGGCTCGAAATCCCAATTAACGGTTTAAAGGGAATTCCTAAAATACCTTTTACTTCCAGTAGTGGATTATATTGTTTTTCATCAAGCCCTGTTTTTATGATTTCGGCACATTTTTTAGCAGTTTTCACTTGCTGTATATGCGCTTTATCATAATATTGAAGATGAAGATTGTTTGTTTTTTGCTGCCATTCATCAGTGCTATTAGATAAAAAATAAAATAAATGGCATTGAGATTTTATATCCGATTCTTGATAACAATGAATACTTATATAAAAATCAACTTCTAATCGATTAGCAAAATGAGCATTTTGCAATGGTTCTAGAAATTCACCGGGAAAGCGCGTTAAAATAACACGGACATTAAGCTGTTCTTGCTCAATAAGCTGCTTCAATTTTTCTGCAACTTGTAAGGTAACGCCACGTTCAAAAGAATCCTCAATAATTCTACCGGCATGCTTTGCATCGCCAGCAGGATCAATCATAACGGTAAGTATGTTATTATGGGCTTTTATGCATACACTATTTAGTAAAAATAGAAGGACTATTAATTTAATTAACGGCATTGTAAATCCGAAGTTAAGTATTCTTTTAAGAAGGTAATTCGCTTGACTGATTTGTTGTTTTTTATTCCTAATGCAACTGCTTTTGGTTGCCCAATAAAAATACATAATTTTTTTGCGCGCGTTATAGCGGTATATAATAGATTCCTTTGTAATAACATAAAATGTTGCATGAATAAGGGGACAATAACACACGCATATTCTGATCCTTGGCTTTTATGAATCGATAATGCATATGCTAACACCAGCTCATTTAATTCATCAAATTCATATTCTACTATTCTATCCAAAAAAGTGATGACCATGGTACGATCTTCCAGATTGATATCTTCGATAAAGCCCGTATCGCCATTAAACACTGCTTTATCATAATTATTACGAATCTGCATAACTTTATCCCCTACCTTAAATAAGGTACCTCCCCATTGTATCGATTTTTGTGCTATTGCTCCATTTAATAATGTTTGCAAATCTTGATTTAATTTTATGGTTCCTGCAATTCCCCGATTCATAGGAACTAAAACAGCAGTATCATCAATTTTTATCGAGAAATTTTTTAAGGTATGATTAAATATTTTATCCAGATGATTAATGACCAATGAAGGATCTTCTTCTTTTATAAAAAAATAATCTTTACGGCTCCCTTCCATAAAGCCTACGGGAAATTCACCGCTATTGATACGATGGGCATTTAATATAATCAAACTATCTTGCGCTTGCCGAAAAATATGAGTAAGTCGAATAACCGGAATTATGCCGCTTGCCATCATATCATTAAGAAAATTACCAGGACCTACCGAAGGAAGCTGATCACAATCGCCAATAAAAATAAGATGCGTATGCTGTGGAATTGCCTTTAAAAGTGCATATCCCAAAAATGCATCAATCATTGATGATTCATCGATAATTAAAAAATCTAAAGAAAGCGCATTTTGTTCATTATGCACAAAATTCATAGTTCCGGGGTCAAATTCCAAAAGGCGATGTATCGTAACGGCCTGTTTACCGGTACCTTCTATAATTCGTTTTGCGGCTCTGCCGGTGGGTGCAGCCAATTTAAAAGAGCAACCGTTTCCTGCTAAAATAGAAATTAATTGTTTAATTAAGGTTGTCTTACCCGTACCGGGGCCACCCGTAATAATCGTAATTTTATGTTGCAAACAGTTCATGATACCATGAATCTGATCTTCATTAAGCGCAATAGAGTTGCCGGAATTCATACACAGCTGCTTATATAAAGCAGTTAAATCAAATTGATGCTTTGATGACGCTGCCAACAGCTTTTTTATTTTTTGTGCAATGCCTTTTTCAATGTAATAATATTGGCTAACGGTGAGATAATGCTGCTGATCGATTGAAATTAATTTTATTTTTTCCTGTTGATATAGTTCCTGTAAAGCATTTCTCAGTAAGGGTAATGCATGTTGCTGATCTAATTGCAATAGCTGTATAGTATCTTGTTTTAATTGATCTACTAAACAGTATAAATGTCCATTAGTTGATGCCTCGGTAATAACAAACAGTAACGCAGATTTCAATCGCTTAATAGAATCTACCGCTATTCCTAATTTAAGTGCAATTTGATCGGCGGTTTTAAAACCAATACCCCAAATATCTTCTGATAATCGATAGGGATTTTCGGTAACCAGAGCGATCGATGCTTTTCCATATTTTTTATATATTTTTAAGGCATGGCTAGTACCAACCCCTTTTTCTTGTAAAAAAACCATAAGATGAGAAATTTCTTTTTGATCTTGCCAGGCTACAATAATTTGTTCAACTCGCCGTTGCCCAATGCCATCAACCTCTTGTAAACGCGCTGGCTCTTTATCAATAATTTCAAGAACCTGGGTTCCAAAATGATCAACAAGCTTTTGTGCATATACTTTACCGACCCCTTTAATAAGGCCTGACCCTAAATATTTTTTGAGACCCTCAATAGTTTCTGGCATCAAAGTACTACTATGTTCGATAGCAAACTGCCTTCCAAAGGAGGCATGCATCACCCATGCTCCTTTAAGGCAGATCCGTTGCCCTGGCTGAATACCGGCAACATAGCCTTTAGCTACTATTGAATTTTTATAGGCAATGGTTAAAGAAATAATTGCAAAGCCATTTTCTTCATTTTTGAAAAGAATTTTATCAACCGTACCAACTATTTCTTCTACGTTATTCATGCACACTCAATAATTCGATTTTATTTTCGACGATTTTTACTTCTTAGGTCAAGCCCGTCATCCCGAGCTTGCGTGGGGATCCAGTAGATAAATAAAAAGTCTTTATATTTTATAACTGGATTCTTATCCATCTTCGTTAAAACTTCGCCGGACAAGCGATCTATTTATGACGTAATCCGGCGTAGCCGTGGCGAAGTCGGACGATCTCAGAATGACATGTTTAGAACCTTAAATGAAATTCACGTTCAAAGTATTGTTTTAAGATACCATATATTTTTAAACTATACAGCGAACAGCATTAATTATTTTATGTTTTTTTCTATATGAATTAAATCAAGAAGGAAAAATAAAATGCTCGCTAAAAAATATTCATTCTGTTTGATTTTAATAATCTATCGCCTATTTCCTATGGGGCAAGCTCCATATCACAATATCTATAGTAATACTGCCGTTCCACTCTCTTACCCCCACCATCAACAAACCTATCAAGCAGGACAACCATCACCGCGAACGCCACGCCAATTATTATATCGCGAAAATGAAGACGTAAGCCGTCCACTCAGTTGTAAAGAGCTTATGCTGCTTCTTTACCAACAAACACGCTATAATTGCTGCGAGTGTCTTAACTGTCTTTTTTGTTGCTGTTTCCCTGAACGCGATTATGATGATGTTGAATAACGTGCTATTTTTTACCTGATTGCATTTTTTCTTTTTGTTTTGTCTCAAATTCTGCACGTGCTTTATCACAGCTATAATAAAGAGCTTCAAGGAAATCGACTAAATCGGTAATAAACTCATGAAATACGCGGCAACTGCCAATATGACGCTCAAAGATAACTGGTTCTTGGCCTGCATCAACGCCCGCCCATTCAAGTAAAAAGCTATACGGACGTTTGTATTTCAAACAAAACTCTGCAATCAATTTTAAAACCAGCTTTTTAGTCCCTTCATCCATTTTAGTAGAAAACGGTGCATTTGCTTTAATAAAATCCATTTTAGCTGCTAAGAGGCACGGTGCAAATGCTTGTAATGCTTCTTTATATTTTAATTGTAATAGTTCAAGCTCTTCTTTATATTCCTCTTTATTGCTGATATGTTTAGTAACAACTTCCTCTTTTCTATCACCAATATCCTGTTGATGCTCCTTTTGCAGTTCACGTTTTAATCTCAATGATTCATAACAACGTTCTTCCGTATCTTTTATCGAGCGATGCAATGTTTCTTCCAATTCTTGAATGTGCTGTTCGTGCTCTTCTTCTAATAAAAGCTGTTCAGCATTCCAATCAGTGTTATATTGTTGTTCATCAACTACATATTTTTTTTCTAAAATAGCCTTTTGCGATAAATATGCTTGCTCTAATTCTTGCTCATATTGCGCTAACCATTGCAAACTGCGATACTTGCCATCAAAAAGATAATACCCTTTAACTTCTTTAGTAGTAGGATCCTGAATCCCATATTGTATTTTTCTTAAACCACGTCGCACATGCAAAATGTCGCCCATAGTGGCGCAATCAAGTGCAAATGGTTTATTATCTAACCATTTAATAATAGAATTAGTGAGTTTTGGTTTATTACATTCAGATGCGTACGCAATCAGCGAAAATCCTACCAATATACCACAAGACTTTTTTATAATCTTTTTCATAGCACTCCTTTATCAACTATCTACTTATTAAATATCGACGGTAAATCGAACCGATACAGTAAAATCTTTTCCGATGCCACTATTTAAAACCGTATAATCGCCATAACCGGTTAAATACCAATCAAACCAACGCCCGTGCTTATAATAATTTACTGAACTAAACAATTTATTTTGAAATGCACCAGGTCTGGTTGCAATATCAGTTCGTATATTAGCAATTACCAAAGGATCGGCCTTAATTCTGCCTAACTGTTCTTTATCTTGCCACCATAAATCATATCCCAGACCAAATTGCCATGTATCACCAAAATTACCAATAATTTCAGTACAAAATTTTACTATGAACCCCGGGTAAACATCAGTTGAAAACACCATAGGAATAAAGGTATTAATTAACTGTTCATTTAAAAAAGCAAGCTTGGCAGGTGCTTGAGCCGGATCTGCTCCTTCAGCAGTTGTATACGGCTCAAAAGCATTAAATTGTTGCGCAAATTTTTTCGTTATATAAAAACGCTTTTCATATGCTGGAAACAAATATTCTACCGCACCGCGCGTTACTATTTCAAAACGATCATTAAGGGGTAAATAATTTTCAAAAAATGGCGCTAATCCTACATGTCCGCTATTGCCCATATGAACTTGAATCAAATTTGCCGACAGTTTATCAATGACTGAAGAAACAAAAGCAATCGACATTTCTTTAACCGCCTCTAAATCAGGCGGTGTACCAAAGGCAAGTTGAAAGAGTTCTAATAAATCAAAGGGTGCCGCAATTGAATTAGCAGGGAAATTACTTCCTCTTAACCCTCGTACAAAAGCAACGCCGGTAGGCAAGGTCATGTCTAAACCGATATTGAGCTGAAAATTCTCTTGATCAATTACAAATAAACCAGCTGATAGCCGCGTATCGCCTAAACCAATAGCGTCGCTAATAAAATGCTGATCAATTTCGTCTTGATCGGTACTGCCTGAATTATCTTCATCAAAAAGAATCGAATTTTCCAACATCTCTTTTTCTTCGGGAGTTAAAAAAAAGTTCCGTTCATTATAATACAAGGGGGTTCTAATCTCCAGATTCCATCCATCAATACCGGCATAAAAAGCATCAAACATAAAACCAGTTCGCCGTTCTTGCATCCGTAACATACTAAATAGCTGAATTGCATCAGGAAGTTGTATGCCAAAATCAGTAAGATCAATATCACCAATAATATTATCGGTAGATAAATTCCAGTATGAAGATAAAAATTTACCTTCTTTAGTATAGTAATCCTCAGAAGTTTGGTTATAAAAAAACCAACTAGTAACCTCTAAACCCCAACAAGGCAACGTATAATCATGTAAAAAATTAAATGGATAATCGAGCAAGGATCGTCTTCGCCGATTACCAGGGAACGTAAACATATACAAATCATTTTGCAGGCGATCCTGCAATAAAAGTGGTGGGGACGCAATAAGATCAAGTACATCTTGAGGAGTTATACTCGCCGCATTTCTTTCAATAAAATGCCAATCATCATTATCAGCTAATGCATCTAATTCATCAAATTCAAATCCAGATAGAGGTAACGTAATAATAAAAACAATAAGGTAAATAAGGGGATATGTAATATTCTTCATTATACTTATAATAGTAGGCTCTCATTAATCTTTTTTAAAAACAGACTCATCCTACCCTAAATTTTTTAAGCTGACAAAGCCTTTTAAGCAATGTTTTACCATTAGCTTTTTTAAAATAAACTCATTAAACTTAAAAAAACCTTATGGGATAAAAGATTTTTTACTATTGGAGTAACCCCTTGTATGCACAATCAAACAAAAAAATATCGTCGTATTATTGTTGAAGGAAATGTAGGGGCAGGTAAATCTACCTTTTTACGGTTATTACAAAACACCTTCTGGGCTCATTTTATTCTTGAACCGCATGAAGAATGGCAAAATGTAGGCGGTCATAACCTTCTTCAAGAATTTTATACCAATCAAACGCGCTGGGCTTATACCTTTCAATCATATGCTTTCATAACTCGTATGCGCGCCGAAGAAGAAAATATAAGGAATAACCCTCATGAGACTTATATCCTAGAACGATCGGTATTTTCAGATCGTTATTGCTTTGCCAAAAACTGTTTTGAGATGGGTGTTATTAGTTCGCTGGAATGGCGTTTATATCAGGAATGGTTTTCTTGGCTCATTGAAAGCCAATATTACCTACCCGATGGTTTTATTTACTTACAAACTGATCCAGAGGTATGTTATCAACGAATGATTAAAAGAAATCGTTGTGAGGAATCAGCGGTAAGCTTGGAATATCTTACTATGCTCCACCAAAAACATGAAAACTGGCTTGTTAACAAAAAAGATATTCAACCTGCTTTAAAAGAGGTCCCCGTCTTAACATTAACGTGCAATGAGGATTTTGAACATAATGCGCAACAACGGGATTACCTTTTTTCAACCATTAGGGAATTCTTTAATATCCCTTTATTAGGTGAAAAAAAAGAGATCTTAATGCAACGTACCTTGTAAAAAGAAAGAAAAGAGAGTTACAATAAGCTTTAAGAGTTATTTTGATTGCTAAAATTGCTAAAGATTAAAGGAACGTTATGGAAGGTATTTATATAGCAAAAGCAGCAGCAGTATTAGGGGCAGCATTTGTGGTAGGTATTGGCTGTATTGCTCCAGCATATGGTCAGGGTTTGGTAGGATCAGAGGCATGCAAAAATATCGGTAAGTACCCGCAAAGCTCAAAAGATATTCGTGCTACGATGATTTTGGCTATGGGTATTATTGAATCTTCTGCCGTTTATGCCTTACTTATTGCGTTATTATTATTGTTTTTAAGATCGTAAGTGTTTATATAATGGTCGGTTAATGAATCCTAATCTTACCTTTTTTGTACAAATAATACATTTTATAATTGCTTATATTATAATAGAGAAATTTTTCCTCAGACCACTGCTACAGCTCATTAATAAAGAAAAGCATTATTATGATGAACTTATTAATACAATTCATAAACACCAACAATTACTAAAAGCTAAAGAAGAGTTAAAAATTACTGAGTGGCGCAATATAAAACATTTCTTTGCTACTATAATCCCTAAACGGATTGCGAAACTTTTTCCTCCTTATAAACAACTAGAAATTCCTCCTATGAATGAAAAGGAAATGCAGAAAACAGTTCAAGAATTAAAAACATTTTTAATCAAAAGGTTAAGCAATGTTTCCTAACGCATCGGCCATTTTTTTTCAGCTCTTAAATTTTGCATCGTTTACTCTTTTTATTGGCTTTTTATTTAAAAAGTATGCATTGCCTTCAATCAGACAACATATCAAAGAAAAAAAGATGCTTATTCATACGCTGGAACAGCAAAAACAGGATATTAAATATTTACAAAATAATTTAGAAAGCGCGCTTGAACAACAACACTATATAGCACAAGAATTAACCAAGAAAATCTATTTTTGGCAATCGCATGTACACCATTGCCAAGAAGAAATACAAAAACAACAGAGGCATATACAAGAACAGATGGCACATAAAAAACATACACAACAACAAGAACTTCTTTTATACTATTTTAATCTACATGCTATACCACCAATGATTACCGGCGTTGAGGAAGCATTAAAGCAAGAGTTTTCTTCCGTTGACGTTCATACAGACTTTTTAAAAAAAATTACTACTTTTATAAAAGAGCACAATTAAATGAATGGTGTAGAAAATATTCTTGCAAAAAAATATGCAACAGCTTTTTTAAATCTTCATATCGATACCATTGATACCAAGCACTATCAGGCATTTAAAAAGGTAAGTTTATATGGCAAAAAAAATGATCGCTTCTTTTTTTTATTACAAACCCCAACTATTCCTTTTGAATACAAGCAAAAAGTTTTAAACGCTTTTGTAGAGCAATCTTCGTTACCACCGATTCTTGTTCAGCTTATTGCCTTATTGTTACGGCAACAACGCATTATTTTATTACCGCTGATTTTTGAACAAATCGTGAAGCTCTATGAATACCGAAAAAAAATAATGCCATTTACTTTTTTTACCTCATATGCCTTAACCGAAGATGAACTCACGGCGATCACAATGTTTCTTGAAAAACAGACGCATAATCATATTATTAGTCATCAACAGCTACAACCTTCCTTAATAGCTGGCATACGTTTGCAAAGTGACTTTTTTTTATGGGAATATTCTATTGCAAAACAAATACGTACGTTACGCAATCAAGTAATAAAAAGGTAAAAAGACATGGAATTAAAAAGCTCAGATCTTATATCGCTCTTTGAAAAATCATTAATTAATTTATCGCAAGAGAAGCTAGAAGAAACCGGTATTGTCATTCAAGTTGGTGATAATATTTGTAAAGTATATGGATTAACTAATGCTATATATGGCGAACTCATTGAATTTGAAAGAGGCAATAAAGGCATTATATTTAGCCTTGAAGAAGATTATGTAGCCGTTTTTTTACTGTATACCACCATTGGCGTTGTAGAATTAGAAGTAGCCAAAAGAACAGGTAGTACTTTCCAAGCACCCGTCGGTATGAATCTACTAGGGCGCGCTCTGAATGCTATCGGTCAACCTATCGATGCACTCGGTGAGTTAAAACCAGAACAATATAAACCTATTGAGGAATTAATTCCCGGTATTATTGAACGCAGCCCTATCGATGAACCGTTACAAACGGGTATTTTAGTTATTGATTCATTAGTGCCAATTGGTAAGGGACAACGAGAACTTATTATTGGTAATAGAAATACGGGCAAAACCGCCATAGTAATTGACACTATCCTTAATCAAAAAGGTAAAAACGTTTATTGTGTTTATGTTTCTATTGGCCAACGACAAGCAAATCTGGCACGTATTATTGCAACCCTTGAAGAACATAATGCATTAGAATACAGTATTATCGTAAGTGCTGATGCCAGCGAATCTTCTCTCAATCAATATTTAGCTCCCTATGTAGGATGCACGATTGCTGAATATTTCCGTGATCAAGGGAAAGATGCCCTAATTATTTATGATGACTTAAGTAATCATGCTATTGCTTATCGAGAAATGTCATTATTACTCCGACGCCCACCAGGGCGTGAAGCATATCCTGGCGACGTGTTCTTTTTACATTCACGCCTTTTGGAACGTGCTGGAAAACTTACTAACGGCGGTTCTTTAACAGCACTACCAATTGTGCAAATTCAAAGTGATGATATTACCGCTTATATTCCAACCAATCTCATTTCTATCACTGATGGCCAAATTTTTTTAGATACGCAACTTTTTAATCAAGGTATACGACCTGCCGTAAACGTAGAGCTTTCTGTTTCACGAGTGGGCAGTGCAGCACAAACAAAAGCAGTTAAAAAAGTTACTAAGTCATTACGATTAGAAATTGCACAATACAATGAACTGTTAGATTTTTCACAATTTGGTACCGAGCTTGATCTTATTGCTCAAAAAAGACTTTCACGTGGCGCACTTGCCCAAGAGATTTTGAAACAACCACAGTTCGCTCATTACTCATTTGTGGATGAAACCATCATCCTCTTTTTATTAAAAGAAAATTTTCTACATGATATTTCGCCCAAAGATGTACATGAATTTATTACGCAATGCATCAGTTATATACGCAGCGTTTATTCAGATCTTTATGATGCTATTACCCAGTCAACTGACCTTAGTGAGCAAAGTAGTAAAAATTTATTTGACGCCGCACAGGAATTTAAGAAGATTTTTGTGCCTTCTGAAGGTAAATAAATTATAAGGAATCAATATTCTTAATGGACCTTACGCTAACGCTCAGGATGACATACGATTTGTCATCATGAGAAGTGAAACGACGTAATGATCCAGTTATAAAATAAAGTCAAATTTCTATAAATAACTTATCATTCTAAATACGTTGCCAGTCGCTTCTTCCATCCAGGCCAAAATTTCTCTTCTTGTCGCTCTTGGGGAGCATTTTCAATACGGCGTTTGAGCACCAATTCTGCTGCCTGAACAAAATCTTGAATTGCAGTATCAGCGTCGCTCCCCTCCATCTCTTGTAGCACATCTGATAATCCCCAGCCATAATTTCCATATTCTTCTTGTGGTCCCCCAATTCCTTTAAATGAAGTGTAATCCATTACAATTGATAAACCTGTTGGTAATTGCATAAGTCGTTGAAACTGAGTACAAAACTGTTCATGGTCATCACCCGCTAATCCCTTACCTTTTTGTCTCACCGCATAAGAAAATTCTTTAACAATAAAACATAATTGCAAATCGATAGTATCTTTCAGAAAGGCGCGTAATGTTTCCATACGTTCTTTATGAAAATCCTCATAAAAAGCCTCCCGTTTATCCCAGGGGCATATCTCTTTATCAAATCTAAGAACGTCATCTATTTTTTTCTTATATTTTTTTTCTAAGAACTGTAAAAGAAGCGGAAAGCGTTGATGGGTAAATGAAAGTGATACATGTTGAGGAAACCAAATAAAATGGCCAATGCCCATTGATGGAAATTCTTCTTTTGCATTCCAAAAGGTCAAATTCTCATACTTACCGCCACATTCATTGTGCCACAACCGTGCTGCTAATGCTTTTATATGATCAACGGTAATAGTACCCGTCATATTTTGAATGCGACATATTTGCTTATATGTTTTTAAAAAAGTATCGATCTGATCAGTCTGAAATATGAGTTCTTCCACTCGTTCACATGAATATATATTGTTACCAAATACTAGTAAAACAATAATGATTAAACTCTTCTTCATAGATTTCCTTCACTTTTTGATTTACAACAAGCAACAATATAATAAAGTATTTCATTAAAAACTCAGTAAAAAATATTGAAAAAAAACAATAATGATCATTAATCTTTAATAACCACACCCGATATAAAATTAGTATGGAGATCCGTATGCTCAGAAAAATAGTAATTCTTTTTTCTATGATGACTCTTTACGCAACCAAGCCACCGTTCTTAGAACAGAGCAGTAAATGGGCTCAACAAACAATCGAGTCAATGACGCTTGAACAAAAGATAGGACAATTATTTATAGTTGCAGCTGCTTCTAATGATGAACAACCCAATGAAAGTTTAGCATCTGCTTTTATCAATTCCCCGTATAACATGGACCCAGAACATGTTATACAGTTAATTAAAGAATATCATGTCGGCGGCGTTATTTTTCTTTTTAAAAGTGATCCAGAGCGGCAAAATGCCTTATTAACACAGTTTAAAGAAATTGCCTCTATACCATTGCTTATTGCACAAGATTGCGAATGGGGCCTCAGCATGCGCCTTGATAATGATCCGAGCAAAGTGGTACGTTATCCGCGCAACATGACATTGGGGGCTATAGCAAATCAAAACCTTATCTATAGACTTGGTAATGAAATTGGTAAACAATGTGCTGCGCTTGGTATACACCTTAATCTGGCTCCTGTCGCCGATGTTAATAATAATCCTAAAAATCCAGTAATTCATGACCGATCTTTTGGTGATGACCCACAACGCGTTGCTCAATTAGCAGCACTTTTTGCACAAGGATTACAAGATGCCGGCATTTTAGCATGTGCTAAACATTTTCCGGGACATGGCGATACCGCTGTTGATTCTCATCTGAGCCTTCCGGTGATACCGCATGATAAAAAAAGGCTCGAGGAAGTCGAATTACCTCCTTTTAAACAACTTATTAATAAGGGAATCAGTGCTGTTATGACCGGGCATTTATCGGTACCTGCTTTTGATGATACCGTACATCAATCGGCCACCATGTCATCTGCACTTATTAATCAACAACTCAAAGCGGTGTTAGGATTTAAAGGATTAGTGATCACCGATGGATTAGGCATGCAGGCCATTACTGATCATTATAAACCCGGAGAAATTGAGCTAAAAGCACTACGAGCAGGCAATGATATATTATTATGCCCCGTAGATGTGCCACAAGCATTTAAACACATCCTTAATGCAGTACACAATGGAGCTATTACTGAAAGTGATATTAACCAACGGGTATTAAAAATTCTTCAAGCAAAAGAATGGGTACTTAATCAGCACTCTCAAGATATCACTGATGCCTTATCATATATTGTGCGCCCGCAAGCATACGCATTACAAAAAAAATTATTTAGAAAAGCAATTACCGTAACCAACCATAAATTAATACCGCTCCAAGAATCACCTGATTCAACCACGCTTATTCAAATTGGTACGTTACCAGAGGGTTCTTTCATCAAACAATGTACCCACTATGGCAGGTCCGTTTTTGCCACCTCTCATTCTTTATCAGAGGATAATGAATTAGAGAATTGTTTACTTCAGGCATCCAATGCTGATGTTGCAGTGCTCAGTATTGGCCAAATGAACAAATTTGTTGATAAAAATTATGGCATTGCAAGCAATGTGCAACTGCTTATTAATAAACTTAAAGATGCGCACAAAAAGGTTGCGGTTATTCTTTTTGGCACGCCTTACAGCATCAATGTACTTGATAACGTTGATGAATTTATGGTTGTCTATGAAGACGCATCCCCTGCACAAGAGGCCGCTGTTGATATTTTATTTGGCAACAAAAAGGCACAAGGAATATTACCCATTACCTTAAATAAGTAGTTGATAATGAAAAATCTTGGCAGAGATGTTAGTACCTTTTCGACGTTAATAACTAATAATTATGTGTATGTCGATAAAACAGAACATATTTATAATTTATTTGCCACGGGCGATCGCTACCATTTTATTTCACGGCCCCGTAGATTTGGCAAATCCTTACTTATTTCCACCTTACGAGAACTTTTTTTAGGTAACAAAGAACTTTTTAATAATTTATGGATAGGTTCCAGTGATTATCCCTGGAACTGCTATCCAGTTATTCATCTTGATTTTTCTGGCATTGCTCATGCCACACCGCAGGATTTACAACGAAATCTTAATCACCACCTTTTGGTTACTGCTCAGCAATACGGTATTACGTTAGATGAAACAGAACGAGCTCCTGAAGAAAAATTTGAAGAACTTATTATTAAGTTGAGTAGCACTAATAAAGTAGTAGTATTAATTGATGAATACAATTATCCACTCATTTCGCATCTGGGATCAATTCACTTAGCTCAAGAATATGAAACAATATTGAAAAATTTTTATGGCATTCTTAAAGGATTAGATTTTTATTTGCATGCAGTTTTCATCGTCGGCGTGAGTAAATTTTCTAAATCATCAATTTTTTCTGGGATTAACAATATTGTTGATATCGGAATGAGTCCCATTGCAAGCACCTTGCTGGGATTCACCCAAGAAGAAATCAAATATTATTTTAATGAACATATTAAACAATTTGCTACTCAAAAAAATAAAACAGAAACTGAAATTTTGCATGATATGAAATTGTATAATGGCTATCAATTTAGCGCTACCAAAACGCATTTATATAACCCCTATGCAGTGCTTTATTATCTTAAAGAGCAAGAACTACGTAACTACTGGTATGAATCTGGCGTACCGCTTTTACTGGTTAATCTTTTATACAAACAACTTGAATCACTCGATGCTATTGGTAAAATCGAATTTGACGCGCAAACGCTTGATGTATTTGATAGCAACAATATTCCGCTTATTACGCTCTTGTTTCAAACGGGGTATTTAACAATAAAAAATTATAACGCTCAAACAAATAAGTTTATTCTTAATTACCCCAATGACTATATTGCGCATGCATTTAAACAAAATGTTATTGAAGCGCTTGCGCACACCAATGCTATTATTGTTGAACAAGCATTAGTACTTATAAAAAAAAGTTTTATTAACAATGATTTAAATCAGTTATGCCAAGCTTTGCAAACCCTATTTGCATATATCCCTCTGAAACTGCCTACCGATCCGGTATCATATTTCTATTTTATTTTTAAAAACCTTTTTAGTTTACTGAGTGCTGATATTAAGAATGTGGTGTCACATGAAAAAAATTACATTTCATGCGCTATCGAAACGTATCATTTTTTATATAATGCAAAAGTTTTTTTTAATACGAAGGCACCATTAGATGCATCTTTGAGACCATCTAAACCTTTTTGCGATTCAAAGAAAGAAATTATTTTCATATTACTATGCACACAAACAGCAGAAGGTATTAAAGTAGAATATAAGATACATACATAAGTTGCTTTTATAATTTTCTATTTTTTTGAAAGTATATAAAATATTGCTTAAATATCTTGTATTTTAGTGATAGAAAGTACTTTATGCTACATACATTTTTTGCCATAGTCTTGTTCGGTTATTTGCCCCTCTTACTAAGTATGGAGGCGCCCCGAGAAATTGCAGAATCCAGACCATTAGCTATTGGTGACTTATGCGATCAGATTGATTATGTCAACAAAATTATTACATATAGAGCATTACCCTACGGCAACGTACCAGTTAGAAATTTAAAACAAATTAAATTAAATAGTTTATCAAACTTACACAAGCAAGAAGACGCGAAAAAAGCTCCTGATTATAATCAGCCTTCAACCATCATACATTCTAGGTTTAGCTTTTGTCTTGATTTTTCTCATTTAAATATTGCGTCACTTAATGGTCTGAAAAAAATTAAAAAAAAACTAAGTAATTTAAGCAGCGACAGTGATTTTAAGTACTTCGATCTAGCTGAAGTTACTGCTCTTAAATTAAACGGTAATTGCTTAGAACGTGTAGATCTTGATAAAATTTTTAAATTATTTCCAAACGTTCGCACTATTGGGCTAAAAAACAATCAACTATCTGCTATTAAACATACAAATCCAGTAGAAAATTATATGGCCTTATATTTAACAAAAAATAACTTTACTCAACTACCAGTATTAAAAACTACCGTATCTTATATCAGACTACTAAACAATCCTTTATGCGCATCAGCACGGTTTAAAGCTCGTTTTCCATTTTTGAAACCGGCCTTACTAGATAGTATTTTAAGTTTAATTTTTGGAATTACCTGCAGTTTATTAGCACATACGGCTTTTAATTTCATAGAGCAAAAAATTCCAATCTCATATGAAAATACAAAAATATTTCTTTCTTATATCCCCGTAAAAACGCTTTGTTTATTAAATAGTTGTATACCTATATATCAGCGATTTAAATGCAAAGAAGATATTATTTGTATAAGTAAAAATAAAACATATACACAGTCTTTGGCTGAGTTAGCAGTTTCTCTGCAATTTATTAACAAAAATTATTTTTGGCTTATTAGTAGTATCGTAAACAAACATGGTTAATCCAGAAGATATGCTAAGAATCATTGATATTAACAATGCAAGCATGGATTCATTTAGCTGCACCATTTTTAAAACATTTTTCCCTAAATGATACTCAAATCAATACAATAACTGATCGGCTTTCTACTATTCTTGGATTAACACCTCTAGCCCTTGGTTTCATGAGCACCTTGATCAAGACATGGCACCATTGTAAATATAATCGCCTATAGAATAGTTGCTCGTATTTATGTAACAAATGGAGATTTACAGATTATCCATAGTAAAATTCAGGTATTATTATTTTTTATTTTTAATAAATATTTATAATGAATGTTATCACGTTCAGAAAGAATGGTTATGCATTTATTTTTATTTACAGGACTTACGCAAGAGCATAAGAGTTCTCTTCAAAAGCATAAAATAAACTAGATGGTGTAGGGGGTTTTGCGACCCGAAAGGATCTGACAGCTTGTTCAGTATTGTCGAAATTATCTTTTACCCGCCTTATGTCGGCTAAAGCATAAGCCCATAACACGAAAAGTAAATGCGCACGCTGCATGTTAAAAGAACGCATTTGGCATTCGCTGAATCCAAGAAGTTGTTTGGCAGTTCTATTGAAGCATTCAATTTGCCAACGAATCTTATATGTAGAAATTAGCTTCTCTTTGCCGAGCTGATGGCTACTGATAAGATACATAATTTTTTCCTTATCAATTTTTAACACATAGAAATAACAGGAAAGACCAAAAATAGTGCCGTATCCACAAGCAAATCTGTTATTTTTTTTCAAACGTAAAATTTTTTGCAATTGTCCTGTTTTATTGTTAATAGTAACAACGCGATTTCTGGGAATTTTCATCAGAAATTTTATTGACCTGTTAAAAAGCTTTGGCAGAAGGTATTCAGTCGCATAATGGGCATCTGCAATTAACCAATTAAACCGAATTGATCCTAGAACACGCTCTATAATAATGTAAGCAATTTCACTTTTTGTCTTGTAATTGGTTTCTCCAAATACTTTGCTTATCATAATCTCCGCATCAATCGGTATTCTTACTCTGGTATCAGTGATCATGCCAATTACAGACCGTAATCCCAAAGCTGATCTTTTCTCACTACTATCATAAACAATTTCTAATCCTTCAATATCGTTAGCATATTGCTTATTTACGGGAGTATCATCGATTATCAAATATCTTTCGCAATTGCTAAGACTTTCTAGAGCAACATTTTGTAATGAGCTTGTTATTTCTGCTGCATTCTGGGCTGCTTTTTCAACTTCCCTATTGAGCACATCATGCATTATTCCCAGTGTTTCAGAAATATTTGTGCAAACTTTTCGTGCCGTTGTTTTTAATAAACCCATTACATATTTTGGTGTGCTTGATTCTTCATTTGTATTTGTTATTCTCATTTCGGGTGTCCTTCTTTTTTGCTTTTGTTGTTTAATTCACAAAATTGAAGCACCCTTTTTTATTTATTTCAAGTCCCAATCAGAACTTTCGACCAATGCGTAAGTCCTGTTATTTATTATCTTTTCATTAATAGTATCGATACACACTCCCAATCATGGCATGGAAGCGCCAGCTGACAAAGAAGATGCTGTTACCATTATTTCCATAGATAACGAAAAATTAACCATTCCTACTAAATGCAGCAAAAGCAATAATGCCTGATTTGTATGATTTATGCATTCAGTTTAATGAATCAATAATAAATTTTAATAACGAAAATGATAAACATCCAGATACCAAAAAATATAAAAAGTTGCCCATAATCAAGGAGTTAATAAGAATAGCCCAAGATTCTTTATATAGCCCAGAATCAAAAAATATTAATTATATTTTTGACGCAGCGATCTATTTTAATTCTTCTTCTATCATTTTAAAACGATTAACCTATCATGCTCGAAAAAAAGTTTCACTAGAAAAACTGCGTCCAGAGATTCAAGCGGGAGTTTTCTCTTATTCTATTGAAGAACTTTTTGATGAAAAATTCTTCGATGTAAATAACATTGTAAAAATACAACATGTTGAAACGGGCAGAGGAACTCAAGCCGGTGTAGTTCTTTATGAAACGCATTATTATAACCCATATCTGGATCTTTCAGATTACAATATTGGATCGTTAGTTGGCTTATGTAATTTAAAAGAAAAAATAAAAGCGCATCGCATAAAAATAAAAGAACATATTGAAAAAGGTCAAACTAAAGATGGGTATACACCAACAAAAATTACCATTACAAATGGATACACCCAAGCAAAAGAGATTTACAAAATTAAACTCAATAAAAATGTTTTAACTGATAATTCGCTTGGAATTATTTCTTCATTCCATCAACATTTCCCTCGATTGAAAGTTTTAAAGCTTAAAAAAAATCAATTTACCCAATTTAATCCTACTTTTAACCCAAAGAATACAATGGTAGGATCCTATCTTTTTTTAGTGAGCCTTAACAACAATAACCTTAAAAAGTTACCTCAATATCAAAACTGCAACAAACAATTAATATTCAAAATAAAAAATAATCCGCTCACTATAAGAAATCGGTATATAGCTCGAAGTGGGTCGCGCTTAAGAGATGTTTTTCTCTCTCCTTTAATAGGATTGAGTATTGCCTTAGGTATTAACGCTGGAGCGAAATTATTGTATCGATCATTCTTGCATAATTATGTATCGCTTGCACCAAGCCATGAAGAAGCTATTAAAGAATGGGGTACTTATCCTCTAGGTGCATTTTTTCTATATGGTTTATTTAACAAATTTAGCTTTTCTCCTTCTATAACTCCGCCAATTTACAAAGTAAGTCGCCCATCCACCTATACTGAATCTTTTTATGAGTTTCTAGAAGATATACTTAATATCAATTACGATCTGTTTATTGGTAATCCAAAAAAAATCTGTTCTTATTTTTTAACTAAAATTATGAGAGCTAAACATTCACAATGAACAATTCCCATGTACCATTCAGTTTTATGTCTTCTATTGATTATAGCTTTCAACATATAACTATATTCATGGAAGTACCTGAAAAAGAAAATTTCATCTATCATTATTTTACCAAAGGACATCATGTTATTTTATTATCTAATTTTTTTATTAGGTTCAATGAGCTACAATTCTCTCTTAAGTATGGAAGGCCCCTCATCATCACCAGAAGATATAATAACGATCACTGATATCAATAACGAAACCTTTAGCATATCACGCGCTTCTTTGCAGCTAATAACGCCCTCCTTTTCATCGTTTTATGAAGATTCAACAGAATTAAATTTTCAAGAATTGACTGATACAAGATCACAAGACATCTGTAAACATGCAACTAAAGCAATTATCTTAGAATTAGAAAAGATTGCTCAAGATTCATTATACTGCCCTCCGCTCGATGCTATTAATTATCTTTTTGAAGCAGCTAATTGTTTTGCACATCCACTTATTCTAGAACGACTTACCTATTATGGGCATAAATACCTTCCCGTAAACAAGCAACATAAACTTATTCAAGCACAACATTATTCTTATACTATAGCTGAACTTCTTAATGAAAAATTTTTTGACATAAAGACCATCATAAAGTATCAAGAAACGCATCATAGATTGTACGGTCATTGGCATGATGGCCATTCATATGAAAAGCTGATTTTTGAATATTGGCTTGATTTATCAGGGTACAATATTGGATCGCTTATAGGATTTGAAGAATTATGGAGTCAACTTGCTACGCTTCATGTCCCAAAAGAAACAATTGCCAGTACCAAATTTCCGCCCTATAGTGTAAAAGGCTGCCCTAAAAAAGGGTTAGTGTTCAAAATTAAACTTAATAATAATGCATTAAGATCCATCAAACATTTAAATGAATTACTTAATTTATTTCCACGTTTAGAAATTATAAAATTAAATGATAATCCTCTAAGGCTTGTCGATGATGAAATTACTAATATGCGATCTGTTACTATTAAAGCAAACAACCAAAAACATGAAATATTTCATAAAGCTCAAAATGCGCTTCTCCTTAAACGGCATATTTTGCCACGCACTACTCCATCCAATAATACTCCGGCAAGCCTTGAACCCGGATATCTTTCAACAATTGGAACGTTAATAAGCCCTATTTTGATCGGCATTGGCGTTGGAGCAACAATGCAAGCATGGATTCATTTAGCTGCACCATTTTTAAAACATTTTTCCCTAAATGATACTCAAATTGATACAATAGATGATCGGCTTTCAACCATTGTTGGATTAACACCTCTAGCCATTGGCGTCATGAGCTCATTGTTAAAGACCTGGCATTATTATAAACATAATCGCCTATAGAATAGCTGCTCGAATTTATCTAACAAATTGAGATTTTAAGTTTTTTTCCTTATAATAACAGCTAACACTTCTTTTTGATCCTCAAATAATAAGTGCCCGTAGCTCAGTTGGATAGAGCAACGGATTTCTAATCCGTAGGTCGTAGGTTCGAATCCTACCGGGCACACCAGTCATTTCCTTCAGAAATGCCTGGCAGGCCAGTTATTTCTAATGATTTATTTCAACAAAAGGGAGATTCTTTTAAGAGCCTATCCCTAGACTTTTTGACTATTTTTTAGTTTCAGATAGAATAAAATATATAAAGCTGCTTTATAGAAGCTAATTATTATTATGTCAGGTTATTATGTATAAGAATCACAAAACATTTTTTTCCCTGGGGATCATATTCTTAAGTAGCATTTTCTGCTCAAAAACAGCTGCAATGGAAGAATCACGCTCTGAGCTCTGTAAACAAGTTAAAACCATAAGCCCAGAAGCTTCCCCGAAAGAATACTCTTCACTGGCAATGAGGCTGCGCGATGCAGGTTTATCTGTCGGTGAATGTGTCCGGAACCTTTGTGAGCGGAGAATTGAAAAAGCTAAACATGCCATAGAAAAAGAATGGGGTATTACTCAGCGCGATTGGGATGCAATTGAGAAAAAAGTTGAAAGCATTAAGGCCCAAGATCAGCAAGAGGAACTTATGATATCAGTTGATCCTAAACTTCAGGAACGTCAGGAAGGAATTGGTGAACTTATCGCGCAAAAACTTTATGAAGCTGGATGTAAAGGTACTTTCATTCTTACTTATGCACCACCAAAAATTGATGAAACAGGTCTTAGCAGATTTTTTGACGTGTTTGTAAGCCGTAATATTGAAGCAAAGGAATATCCGTTTGATTATGAGAATAAAAGAATAAAATATGAAATCATAACAGCTGGAGATTTTGAGATAGAGATTGGGCCAAGGTTTTTTGAATATAGCCCTAAAGAACAAGAAGGTTGTTTGCTACATGAAATACGGGGTCATGTTGTTCATAATGACTCAGTACAAGGTGGGCTTTTATCTACAAGCGCATGTATTTATAAGCCTGAACTTGTGGAGGATCGCTTGCCGTTCCGGAAATCAGATTCCGTACTGAAAAGATTTAAAGCTATTGAAGCTCGAGCAGATCAAGTTCCAGCAGCATGTATGACTGCCCATGAAGCTCAGCTAATTGAAGCATGGCATGCTCGTAATAACCAAGAAACAACTTCTCATGATGTTGATAACTATCGCCATGATCTAATAACTAAACGTTTGGCTATGGCAATGCGAATTCGAAAATTAAAAGAAGCTGAAGAGCAGCTAAATATCTAATAAGAATAATTTTTCAGATGGTTATTATATAGAATGCTTTTCCCTTGGGTTCATTGTTCTTGAAAAAGTTAGTAGTGGTATCCACTGAAAATCATCCTATCTTACCATAAGTTGCAAATATTCTACCGAACGGTAGTTATTGTGATATATTTATTCAAAATAATTCTATGCTTCCAGCCCGTGACAAAATGTCACGACTTCACCTACTATACCAATGATGTTCAACCGTCGACAAATTGTCGACAACTCAATTTTAATGATTGAAATAAATATTAATAGAAAATTGAAAAACGAAAGCTGCATGGCGGCCATAACTTTTTTCGATCTATTTTATAAAAATGTCGTGTATTAAGGAAAAATTCAATAAAATATCGTTTTTACAACTTAAAATTTAAGTTATAATTACAAATATAATCTAAGATTGTTTATAGAAAGTTTTATTATTTATAGGAAAATTTATGCTCAAAGGTTTAAGTTTCATTGCTCTTTTTTTTGTTTTTTCTGTGCAAGCAATGAAGAAAGATCATTTAAAATTTTTAGAACTATCATCAAAATGGTTTAAAGAAGAAAATAAAAATCCACAAAAGCAGGAATTACAAAGAATGGAAATGTCTGAATATGAGAGACATTTAACCCGTTTAGAATTAGAACCAGAAGAATTTAAGGAAACAGTAGAAGAAGCTGCAAACGAAAATTTTATAAATTTTCCTGATGAACATGGCAAAACTATATTACGGAATGCGATATATTTAGGAAAACCCGAACATATTAAAATATTGTGTTCGCATAAAGCAGATCCTTTTGTGAGTGGCCATTATGGTGAACATGCATTTCATGATGTTGCAAGATTAGGGGATCTCGCAACACTTCGTCTGTTGCTTAGATACCATAGCAGTAACCCCATCTGGGAATCTATTAGAAATGACCATAATGCTCAAGAAAGGGCTGTTAATTCTCCCTTATTTTATGCTCAAAAAAATGGGCATGATGTATGTGCATTTGTACTTAAGAATTTTCATAAGTATAACAAACCTATAACTAAAGCAATAATTTTTGGCGATATCGATGCTCTTAAAGAGCATTTAGAAAAAAGAGATATTTCTGAGATTATTGATCGACCAATTACTGGCAATTATACTCGTAACAATTTAACTGGTTATTGTACCCCTTTAACCTTTGCTATTTTGGTGCAAGATTATGAAATGGTTAAATATCTTTTAGAAAATGGTGCTCGAGATCCAGGTACATTTCTTACAAAGTACTTGGCTAAAGATATACCAAATGAAATTAAGAAACTTTTAAAAAAATATAATATTCAATTACTTCCATTTAAACAATATCAATTAAAGAATTGTAAACAAATGGCCCTCAGCAATGCTGTGCTTAGCGAATTTAAGCCAAAAGTGACTAAAGCTCTTAAATCTGGTGCAACAATTAATGGTTTTGATCATAAAGGAAATACCGCGCTTCATTGGGCATGCACCATAGGCAGCCCTGTAATGATTGATTTATTGTTACAATTAGGAGGTGACCCTAATATAGTTGATCGTGATAAACAGAGAACTGGGTTACATTGGCTCTTAAGAATGCACAAACAATCAGTCAAGAAGCATGAAGCCCAAATAGCGACAAGTATACTTTTCCCCTGTTTGTTTTTGTTGGTTTCTGCTGGGGCAGATCCTAACATTAAAGATGATCAAGGCAAAACATTTTTGGATTGGTTAACAGAAAAATTTAAGGACGACCACAAAGAATTAGCACATCGAATATTAGAAGTGAGGTCTCTTTCTAGCGCTGAACGTATAAAATTATTAGAAAATATCTTTGATTTTCAAATGCATCAAATGAATAAATGGCATTTAAAAAGCAAAAGCTTTGATTTAAGAGATGTTGCTCATATTAAAGCTGTTTGTGTAAAAAAGTCGGGACAGAATTCAGATTTTAAGGATATTTATAAAAAATATACTTCATGAACATTTTTAAACTGTCACAGTATTACAATGTCTACATTTAATTCGATGCCTAGAAAAATGCATAAATATGATGTATTAAAATCTCATATTATGGCATTTATTATAGCTTGCATATTAGTTGTAATAGCCCATTATTTCGCCGTTTGGCTAAATAATTATCATTTTCTTTCTGCAGAATGTATTTCATGGATCCAATCTTTTAGTATTATTCCAATGGCAGTAGTTGTATATGGTCAGTTATCCTGGGATATTCAAACATGGGATGGGAAAACGCCGGCAGAGAAATTGAACAAAAATTTGTTTAAAATAATTTCAGCCATTGGGTTTTTCTTTGCAATATTAGCATTTCATTTAAAACCATAGGTTGAAGACTCGAGGCATTTTTTTAGTATTCTTCTAGAGAGATATTAAATGACCGAAACATCAGTCTTCGCTACCAGCTTCGCCTGACACGGCAATCTGGATATGTGTACGTATAATCAATGGTCAAAATATTATTCCTGAATGCATCTACTATGTGGCACCAGTCATTTCCTTCAGAAATGACTGTCAGGCCAGTTTCTTTAATGATATATTATAACTTAATCAATTATGTTGAAAGATAACACGTTGAATACTCTTGATAACATATTTCATAAAGGCGATTCTTGTTTTTTATTTAGAAGTTTTCCGTTAGATTACAAGTTGCATAATTTAGTTGAAAATCCTATCAAAATTCATGAAAATATATATTTAGTACAGACACCTTCCATTTTAAATAATACAAAAACTAAAGAAACTATTGCTACAACAGAATGGATTTGCCAAGGGTTTCATTTAGGTATTGGCTATTCACATGTCAGCATAAAAATTGATTCATTAGAGGAATCAAGAGAAAAACTTTTCTGGTCTACAATCGTTGCATTTTTTTTAGTTAAGCCTCTTTTTATACATATTTCTGGACAATTTAACTATGGTGATCCTGATAACAATTTTATCAATAATCCAGGGAAATATGATCTAAGATCAAATCTAAGTTTCAGTTTATCGCAATTTAATACTCAACCACAAAATTGGCTTTCTTATAACACACAAGATATTGAAAATGTAAAACGAATCCTACCAAGCTTGCTTGATTGTTGTAACGATAATATAAACCTAAGACAGTTTTTTAATATTCAAATGTTCCTACAAATTTTCTTCTTCGAAAAACTTCACTTTGCAAGCTCTCTTTATCAAAAATTATTTCCTCTTTTGGATTCTTTAGCGGGAAATCCTTCAGATTTTAATGTTAGCGAACGATTGGGTAAATTTTTAGCAGACATTTCATTTAATGAGGGTACTAACCGCACAAGCGAAACACTTGTTAAAGATCGTTTAGCTCATATTTGGGGATTACATAGGTATCCAGAAGTACACGGACATATTAAAGAAAACTATCTAAAGGCAGATATTGCTAATTCAGCTAATATATTTCCAGATAAAAATAACTCAAAGGATCTAATGGATCTTGCTGAAATGGCCCGAGTATCTTTTTTAAAAATACTATTATTAGATGAATCTAACAGAAAAAAATATGATAATATTCCGATTCCTCCAACGGGTAAAAGTCGATCAGAAGCAAAAAATGAAAATAAATTTAGAGATATGCAAGCGGAATCTTTTTTTAATTGTGAATATAATAATTCAGATATATTAGTTTTTTATTCTGATCTAATTAATTCAGAATAAAAGCATAAGAACTTTTACAATCTTAACATCTTAAATTTTCTAATTCTTTACGAACTATCTCTAGTTGCCGATGCACACTAGGGAACTTTACCTTGTTTGCATCACTCATAAGCTTATACAAACTTCGTTGATTATACTTTGCAAACATCATTCTTAGCTCCCTAGGGCTCATAGTAGTAAGCACTTGCTTTAATCCAAAAAGTTGCAAAATCTTTGTTGGGCTCAATTCAGGATTATTAAGAACTAAATCAACAAGCAATGCTTTATCATTGGAAGGCTTATAATCAAGCAAGGGAGGCCTCTTTGATTCAATTTCATCCAAATAATGCAAGAGCACTTTCTTTGCAATCGCGGGCTTAAATAACTTCTTAAAGGTAAGATCTGTTTTAATCAGGACTTGCGCAAATAACTTAAAGATATGATCTAGGCGTATTTTAAAAAAATAATAGGCTCTCCTAAAACAACTAAATCGAAGGAGAACCTAAATGATCATTGTTAATAATATAGCAACTTATCCATTACTTACAATCCTTACCAATATTGGGAAAAGAAGTTTTGAAAATATGGGTAAGCTCATCAAAAAAAGTGGTGACACTGTTAATCGCATGTTGCGATCAGGACGTGAAAGCCTTGAACAATCAAAAAGAATTGCCCAACAAATTTTTGCTCATAAAAAAGAGCTATTAGTAATCATAGATGAAACAACTATTAAGAAAATTTACTCCCAAATGATGGATGGTACGTGTTGGTTTTTTGACACAAAAATTGGTAGATCCATTAACGCATATAAATTGCTTATTAGTGCCATTTCCGATGGTAAATTTACTGTGCCAATCAATACTGTTTTTACATTTGGAAAAGAGTTTTATCAGAATCCCAAGCAAGCATTAATAATCACGGTACAACTATTTATCATCGAAGCTCAAAAACTTTTTCCCAATGCAAGAATTATTGCAGTTTTGGATGGTGCATTTGCTTCGGTGGAATATTTAAAATGGGCTATAGAAAATAATATTGCAACCGAAGTGCGTATGCATAGTAACCGTGTAGTTGAATATAAAGGGAAAAAAAGAAAGTTGCGTGAAATTAAAGAAATACGCCCAAAGGGCCGGCAGATGGCTCGCACTGTAACCATTGTTTGGCATGGTCTTTCCCTTTACATTACTGCCGTAAGGCGCATTGATAAGCATGGTAATGAAACTATTGTTTACCAGGCTGCAACGTATAAAGCCACTCCAAAGCAACATGCTACTAATTATAAAAATCGTTGGGGAATAGAAAAATTAATCAGAACTTCTAAGCAAAGCTTAGGCCTTCAAGAATGCTTTTCCAGAAAAATAGTTACGCAATTTGATCATATCTGCGCTGTCTTCTTAGCTTATTCAATCGCTCAATTGGAAATGAAAAGAAATTCTTATAAGAATCCAGAAGCCGCTATCACAGCCTTTAAGAATAAAAATCCTTCTTCTCTAAATCGTATGTTCACTCGATTAGATCGTTATATTGGTGCTATTTATGCGTAAGTCCTGTTTAATACCCAATTTCATAAACAGTTGTTTAATTTTCTGACGCTTATTCAATCGAACTTCCATGCGCAAAATCTCAAACTTTTTTCTTTCCCTGAACCAGGGGAACAACGAATAAAGCAAGGCACTATCTTTATCTATCTTCTTTTGCTGCTCTTCTTTGCTTTTTCCATATCCTGAACCTTGTCATAGAAAACAATTCATATGTGTTGCAATACCACTTATAACTATGGCCATTATTACCATATTTGAGTTTGATTTGTATCAAGCGAAATCTTTATATTGAACAAAATTAATTGAAATTAAGTTGTTTAGCGGCTTACTTGCTCATCGAGCCCGATAATATATTTCGGAAATTCGAAAGATAATTAAGAACCATTAATTTTAGTTATTCGTATTTTCCAACATTGAATTTTTTTTAAATATATATATAATTATATTATTCTAATTGCTATATTAAATGCTAGGCATAGCATAAAAAATGAACCCAAAACACAAAAAAGCTTATTATTTTTTCAATAAAGGTCTGTTTATTAATCTTAATAGTTTTATTGAATTAGAAAATAGAATCTTTGAGTTACCAGATTACGAGCGAGGCGATGCATTTGAGGTATTTGCTGAAGCTTATTTTAAAACCCAAATAATTCACCAAGCCCAAGAAGTATGGCCTGAAAGCGAATTGCCAGAAAATATACGCCATAAATTAAAATTACCACCCACAGATATGGGTATAGATGGAGTTTTTCAAACACATAATGGTGAGCATCATGCTTATCAAGTAAAGTACCGAACAAACAGACTCAATCTTTTATGGGATGAACTTTCAACATTTATGGGCCTAAGTGATAAATCGGATAAGAGGGTTCTTTTTACCAATTCCAATGATATATCATATGTAATGAACGATCGTTCAAATTTTTACTCTATTAAGAGTAATGATTTAGATAAGCTTGATAAATCAGATTTCCAAGCAATAGAAAATTGGTTAAAATCTGGTTCAATAGTGCGACAAAAAAAATCACCGCTTCCCCATCAAACCGATGCAATAGATGATATTTTACAGGAACTTAATGTTAAAAATCGTGCTACTGCAATTATGGCATGCGGTACAGGAAAAACATTAGTAGGCCTTTGGGTTGCTGAAAAAATGAATGCTCAAACAGTTCTTGTATTATTACCTTCTCTTGCATTAGTAAAACAGACCCTTCATGATTGGGCAAGACAAAATAGTTGGAATACATTTAATTATTTATGTGTTTGTTCTGATACTACTGTTATCAATAGTGAAGATAAAACAATCTTCAAACAGCATGATTTGGATTTTCTAGTTACTACTCAAAAAGAGGCTGTTGAACAATTTCTTAACAATCAAACCATTGCTCAAAAAATTATTTTTTCAACCTATCAATCAAGCAAGATTGTTGCAGAAGCAATGCCACAAGGATTTTCATTTGACTTAGCATTATTTGATGAGGCTCATAAAACAGCATCTCGCAAAGAAGCTAATTTTGCTTTTGCTTTGCAAGACAGGAATGTATCAATAAAAAAACGATTATTTCTTACAGCAACACCTCGTCATTATAATGTAAATAAAAAAGACAAAGAAGGCGATCAACAGCTTGTTTTTTCTATGGATGACCAAGCAATATATGGCAAAGTGGCACATCAACTTTCATTAAGATCCGCCGTACAAAAAAAGCTAATATGTGATTATAAAATAATCATATCAATAGTAGATTCTGAAACGATTAATCGCGAATTACTAAAACAAGGTGAAGTTGTTGTTGAAGGAGATATAATTAAGGCACAAAGAATTGCTAACATTTTAGCATTACAAAGTGCTGTTGAGAACTATTCAATAAAGCGTATATTTTCATTTCATAATTCAGTACAATCAGCTAAATCATTTACAGCCACTACAAATGAAGGCGTTGGTGCATATCTTAAAGATTTTATTTCATTGCATGTCAATGGAGGGATGTCTACTAGTAGGCGTGAAACAATTTTAAAAGAATTCGAAGAATCAGAAAAAGCTATCATTTCCAACGCACGTTGCCTTACCGAAGGTGTTAATGTTCCTGTAGTAGATATGGTGGCATTTATATCACCTAAAAAAAGCCAAGTAGATATTATTCAAGCAACAGGAAGAGCTATGCGTACAACTGAAGGAAAAAGTTTAGGTTATATATTGATTCCATTGTTTATGCAAAAAGCAGAAAATGAAACTATTGAAGAAGCACTTGAAAAAACTCAGTTTGATACCGTATGGGATATACTACAGGCTATGAAAGAACAAGATGAAAGTTTAGCTGAAATTATTGGCCAGATGAAAGAAGAACTAGGCAGAAGTCTCGGCTTCAATGACAATAGATTGAGAGAAAGAATCGAAATTTTAGGCCCCAAATTGTGTATAGAGAAACTACGCAAATCAATAACTTCTATGATTGTTGATAAATTAGGTTCCGATTGGGATGAACGATTTGGAGAACTTGTTCGATTTAAAGAAGAAAATGGTCATTGTAATGTCCCGATTAAATTTTCTGCTAACCCTTTACTGGGAATTTGGGTTAGTACACAACGAACACGATATAAAAAAGGAACTATTCGCTCTTATCAAATTGAGAAACTTAAATCTATTGATTTTTCTTGGGAACAATTGAAAGATGCTTTTCAGGTTCAATATGATTATCTTCTAAGATTTAGAAAAGTATATCCGCATAGATGGCCCAAGCAAAAAGAAGAATTTCCAGAAGGAAATCCGTTAGGTAGATGGTGTGCACAAAAACGTTCAAATAAAACAAATTTAGAAAAATGGAAAATTGACTTGCTTAGCATAATAGGTTTTCCTTGGAACCTATTAGATGAGTTTTTTGAAATAAGATATAATGCTTTAATTGAATTTAAAAAAAGCCACCCAAGTCGATGGCCAAATTATGATGAAAAATTTTCTAAAGACATTAAACTGCAAGTTTGGTGTGATAGTATTCGTCAAAGATATAAAAAGAAATCAATTAAAGAATGGCAAGTCAAAAAATTAAATTCGATTAATTTTCCCTGGAATTTAGAAGAATTTTATTGGATGCAGCAGTATGAATATTTAATCGAATTTCGTAAAATTAATTCAAAGCGTTGGCCAAAAAATGATGAAGTTTTTCCTAATGAAAATAAATTAGGCATGTGGTGTAGTACGCAACAGGATAGATTTAAAAGGAGCACTTTATTAGATTGGCAAATTAAAAGATTAAATGAGATTGCATTTCCATTTAAAAAAGAAAAACTTATGATAGCTTGGCTAAAGCAATATAACTATCTATTGGACTTTAGAAAGATTTATTGTAATCGATGGCCAACCAATATCGAACAATATCCAAATCAAAATAAACTTGGATATTGGTGTAAACGGCAGAGATGCCAACTTAAAAATTTGGCTAATTGGCAGATTGAAAAACTTAATAAAATACGTTTTCCTTGGGCAGTTGATTTAGAAAAAAAATATCAAAATAACTGGATAAAAAAG
Organism: Candidatus Babeliales bacterium; assembly: GCA_963722075.1. GTDB lineage: Bacteria > Babelota > Babeliae > Babelales > JANWKD01 > CAVRJM01. The sequence goes on from CAVRJM010000001.1 coordinate 878,158, forward strand.
TATAATTTTTTAGTAGAGTTTAGGAAAATATTTCCTCATCGTTGGCCCAATCGTGGTGAAAAATTTCCAGGAAACAATACGCTTGGAAAATGGTGCCATGATCAAGCATATCGCAAAAATCAGTTATCTGAATGGCGAATTGAAAAATTAAATGAGATAGGTTTCCCTTGGAAAACATAAAAACAATTCAATAATTAATCTTATTGGTTTTTTCTCATTGAACCCTTCTGTATTCATATAAACTATCTTGTATATATTTTTCAAAGGAATATTTTTATGAACCAACAATCTTCTATATTTAGCCATATATCTAGCAATGAAAAAAAGCAAAAATGGTTTCTTTTAATAAAAACTTTAATACAAGCTCGAATTTCAAAAGGTAATACTGATGAATCTAAGTTATTTGCTGAATTAAGAGTTTTAAAAGACTTAGTTAATAATAATGACTATACTTTCATGTTCTACTCTTATCTGAAAATGTTATGTAACTTTTTAGTCACTATTATTTTATCCCAAAAAGAAATGTTTTTTGCATTATTGAGGTTCATAAAATATGGCATCAATGCTTAGGCGCTTCTTAAAATTTTCTTTTATTTGTTCTTTAAGTTTATCCATTTCGGCATATGGCAAATCGTAAATTGTATCTAGTTCAAGAAAAATGAATGCGCATTGTCTTTCAGATTCTTTTGCATATTGCTTTAGTTGAGGGGTAAGCTGAGTTATTCTTCTAAAAATATACTCCTTAAAAAAAATTTCAAGCTGATCTTCTGCGTAAGATAATTGATCTTCAATTGTAACGAGACCTAACTCAATTGTATCTTTTCGTTCATAATGCACATTAACCTTATAAGGATGTTTCAACTTAATATCGTTTGAATTTCTCTTTTCATCAACAATTTGATTAATAAAATTTTTGAGATCTTTAATATGAGATTCTTCTAGATCTTGAGGATGTGCACTATAAGAAAAATTGTGCCATGGACGCAGGCTGCCAGATTCCCAAAATCCTGGTTTTGTTTCTAAAAAGGTAATATGTCTTTTAACGAAGGTTTTAACTGGCTCAGATTCATGAATAAATTTACACTCTACAATTACCACATCACCATCTTTAGTTGCACGAAAATCTGGCGTTTTCTTATCATCTTCTCTGGGAATTCTTTCGATACTATATCCCATATTTATGAAATGTAGCATCCCTTTTAGTTCACCGTAAAAATCGTATAGTTTATTATGAACGCCATTAACTGTCTTATGTTTAGCAAATGGCAACAAATCAGCGCACATTTTTTTAAACTCATCTTTTCCCAACGATTCATAAATTTTTTTTAAATCTATTTCCATTTTTTCCATACGATTTTTGCAAGATAAGCCTAATTCGTTATCATTATCTGAAAGCCATAACCATTGAAAATGTGGTATAAATAACCAATCGTCACAGTCTATGGCTGATCCATATGTTTTGATGTGCTCTTTAATAACTGGAAGATATAATTGTGAGATCAATGGGTAACATTCAGCTTTTTTTGTAAGATCGGCTATTAATACTTGATGATTTTGAAATATTTTTGAAGTAAAATTTCCCATATGAATTCCAATAAAAACTACTATTTTCTTAACATAATAAGTTTATCATATTTCATAAGCCGTAATATAACTTTAATAGTTATTAACTTTAAAAAATTCGAGCAATTTGAAGATCAAGTAATTGATATTTTTAAGAATAATATAGAAAATTTGCAATAACCCCAGCTTAAAAAATAATTTTATAAAAGATATATATGACCTCAGAAAAATTACATTATAAAATTCGTGAAAATAGAGGGCGAAGAATGAGAGAACCATTTAAGCTGGAATTTTTTGAAAAAACCGAAATATTACTTGATAACTCGCAACTCTTAAATATAAAGCAAAGCGATCTTCTTACAGATAAATTTTGCAGTATGTTTGCAAAAGGAGATGATAATAATTATGCAAAAATTATCAAAGCAAATAGCATATTGTTAGTTTCAGAAAAACTTAAGAAGTTGTTCGAAAATATGCAGGCTTCTTGCTTAATTCTCTTTCTTCGTAATGCTTATCAATTAGGAGCAATCAAAATTAATGCTCAAGATATAAAAATATCTTAAACTTGGATGGCGATACTATTTTTATACTATCAGAAGACTTAGAAAACGGTATTGATTTGACATTCTATGAAGAGAATGGAAATACAATATATGAAGTAACAGTCTTGGGTATGATATGGTCTGCGTTCATTACAAAATATTGAATGATATTTTAATGTTCAATATTAATAAATATGAATTAATTGTTGTTGATTATAAAGCTACATCAAAAACTACAGCAGTTTCTTTGGATGCCGATTGGCAAATTGCTTATAAACGGCAAGCCGAAATTTACCAATGGCTTTTAAGAAAGAATGATTTTTCTGTTTCTAATATTGCTTATTTTGTTTATGTAATGGAAAAAACTGCGAGGGCTTTGATAAAAAACTTCTTTTTGATGTATCAGTTCTGCCTTACAATGGTAATGATGCTTGGGTAGAACCTGTAATTATTGATGCTTATAAATGTTTGCAAGCCTCTAATATTCCGCCTCTAATGGATTTTGCCAATATTGGAAAAGTATTAGAAAACATATTAATTAAAATTAATTTTTATCATTTAGAAGATAAATCATAAGGTAGGTAAAAAATGAATGCTCATTATGTTCCGCAATTTTATTTAAAAAAGTTTTTAGATACCACAAAAGGACAATTGTTTGTTCTTGAGAAAAAATCTTTAAATATTAAAATGGAACCAATAAAAAAAATTTGCTCCGAGAAAGATTTTTTTCAAATAGATGGGATTGAAGAATGCGCTAAGGGATTAGGTCTTGAGCACATAAAAGATGATCGTGGTATAAAAATAACTAAAGATTATTTTGAAAATGAGTTATCAAAAAAAGAATCACACATATCAACAATTCTAAATTTAATAATCTCATCTAATAGTTTTGACCAAATCAACAAAGAGGAATTATGGTATTTTTTAGAATGGGTAGCATTTTTATATATAGCTAATCCTTCTACAAAATCTTTATTACAACAAAGAGACCCGCTTGGTTCTGAAACTTCGCGAAATGGAGGTATCATTTCCTGGCATGAAAAAATTAAAATGGTTTTTTTGGCAAGAACCTGGGGATTAGCAGTAAGCAAAAAACAATTATTTACAAGCGATCGTCCAGTCGTTTTACATCAAAAAATACAAAATCCGGTTGATTTAATTGAATTGGGAAAAACAGAAATCTATTTTCCATTATCTCCTCAACATTTACTAATAGGAAAACCTAATAACAATCTAAAATTTGAGGCTTTAAAATTAAAAGAAGAATTGCCTGAACAAGTTAGTTCATTTGTTAACCGATTGCTTTACGATAATGCTGAGCAGAAATTATTGGCGACCAGATTAGAGGCTCTAAATGAGTTGAAAAACATGGTTAATCCATCATTAAAAATAACTTTGTACAATTTTCATTGAAATATTTTTTAGTATTACTCTAATGTAATATTAAATGACTAAATATCAGTCTTCGCTACCAGCTTCGCCCGACATGGCAATCTTGATGTGCTGTAACATAAAATCAATGATCAAAATATTTGTTCCTGCATGTATCACTATGTGACACCAGGCATTTCTGAAGGAAATGACTGGCAGGCCAGTTTCTTTAAGGAATTGATGGCGTAGATTGTCCATAGGAGTCCCTGCCCGCCATAGCTGTTTACTCCGCCATAGCTCGAAGAGCGACGGCTGGATGCTAAGCCGGTAGGTATGGATAAGTCGTAAGCGGAAGCTTAGCTTTTCTGCAATGATATTCCCATGTAGCACAATCATTTTTCCTTGGGTATGTGATAAATTCTTGAATTAACAAATGCTCGTGGATTAACATTCATTAACCCGTCAAAAATTTTTATATAAAATCTAAAAAAGTATAAAGGAGCGGTATAATGAACTCTAAAAATAATAAAATTGATATAGATGTAGACATATACGCATTGCCTCTCAAACAATTAAAAGAAAATTGGAATTGGTATTTATTATTAGGAATATGCTCAGTTGTTTTCGGTACCTTCGCAGCAATTTATTCAGTTACAACAACTATTTTTTCAATGATATACATCGGCATTTTTTTGATAATTTTAGGGATTTTTGAAATAATACAATCATTCACGTTAAGTCAATGGAGTAATTTTTTTCTTCATCTATTTCTTGGTATTTTATATGGTGTTGGAGGTATATTAATAGTATCCCATCCAACCATTAATGCTATTAGCTTAACATTATTGTTAGCTGTCTTTTTTATTGTTTCTGGTATCTTCAAAATTGTGGTACCCATTTTTAAAAAAATCCCCCATAAAGGTTGGGTCATTTTCAATGGCATTTTAACGTTAATTCTCGGGGGTCTTATTTTATATCAATGGCCCTTATCAGGTTTATGGGTAATTGGATTATTTGTTGGCTTGGAGGCAATATTTTCAGGCTGGAGTTTAATAATGTTATCATTATTGGCAAAAAAGAACTTATAATTTATAAGTTTTATAAATGTGGCTTCGCCAGCTTCTTTAAGGCAATAAATTATTTTCAGATATAAAATAAGAGCATTTTTAAAAAACCAATTGACTACTTTTTGTCTATAGATCATACTATTCGAGATAATGATTTTTTTCATATTTAGCCCGAAAGTACTGATGATTTTTAAAAACGTAAAGGCATGGGCTTTATTCATTGCTCTAATATTCATATCATGTAACATTCTTTATGCTGAAACAACGATCACTTTGATTGATAAAGCAGGCAGTATAGTGGATGTATTTGGTTATCATTCCTATCAAGAGTTTTTTAATCCTGACTGCAGCAGAATGGTAACGAGTATGTGCAATAAAGTTATTGTGTGGGATACGCAAACAAGCCAACCTGTCTTGGTTTTTGGTGGTGACGCTGATTTGATAGCCACAACAGGGGTTTTTAGTCCCAATGGAGAACTAATTTTAATAGTATCTGAACGAAGATCACCTGAAGCAACCCAGATAGTAGCAACAGTGCATAATGCACATACAGGCAAAATAGTATGTTTACTTAAAGATTTTAATGCCACCAGCAACACATTTAGTCCAGATAGTACCAAAATCATGGGTATAGGAGCTAATAACAATGTTGCTATATGGGATGCCCAAACAGGAAGCCCTTTATTTACACTTGATGCAAAACATGTGTGTGCTTTTAGTCCAAACGGTAAAACCATTATAAATGCAGCTCGCTCTGAAAATGATACAAAAGTCTTTGATGCGCAAACCGGAAAACTAATTGCGGTAATTTGTAATTCAATGTGTTATGGTTTTAGTCAAGACGGTAATCGCATTTTGGTTTTACAAAAAACTCCACACGATGAAACTCAACCTGAATTTACGATAGTTTCATTAGAATCCAATCTGGCATGCATTGACGATCATATAAAATATTTAAAGGTATCTACCGATTATTCACTTATAGCTGGATCAAGTATTAATCCTGTAAAATTTGCTTTTAGGATCAATCAAGATCAAGGATATGCTATTCTTAACAATAAAAAGACTGGACAAGAAAAAATATTAAGTTTAACGCCGGATTCCGTACCAGTTCCAGGTAAAAGAGCTTTTCACCTTTGTTCAATTGAAGCATAAAAAATACGCACGAATATTTATTAAGAAAATTTGGCCTATTATAGATTATTAGTAAAAGATGCTTTAACAATTTAATTAAGACTACTTATAAGCCAAAGCATTCTGTAAATAATGTTCAATATTGCAAATCTAGATCGCATCGAACTATCTTAAGAAAAATATAAAAAAAGGATTGAAGGATGATGCGGTTACTATTGATATTTTTTGTAATGTTGTTACCCAAATCTTTATTAACTAAACCAAAAATTAATTATGACGAAGCACAAAAAATTGCAACTGAGGCATATATTTGGGGATACCCGCTTGTAGTTATGCAACGCACAAAACAGGAGATGACGCAGCATCACCCACTCAATAGTGTCATTCGACAATCTGGATTAGTTACACCAGGATTTTCTGAAGTTGTTACACCCAATGTTGATACGCTCTACGCTGCAGCATGGCTTGATTTACAAAAGCAACCGCTTATTTTGGCGGTTCCTGATACTCGTGATCGTTATTATTCTGTTCAATTTTTAGATGCATATACTAATACCTTTTCCTATGTTGGTAAACGAGCAACCGGAACTAAAGCAGGAAAATTTATTATTGCAGGGCCCCATTTGAAAGAAAAAATCGATTTTAAGTTACCCGTTATACAAGCACCAACAAATACCGTATGGCTTATTGTGCGCATAGGAGTGAAGAATGATAAAGATTTACCCAATGCAAAAAAATTACTCGATCAAATTACTCTTTCCCCTTTATACGGCTCCAGCAAAGCCATCATATTCAAAGCCGCCACAAGGGACGCCCCAAAATGTGCAACAATCTGGCATAGGATTTTTTGATGAGCTTACCCAAGCACTCATTGGCAATGAGCCTCCAAAATCTCAAACAAAACTTTTAGAAAAGTTTGCAACAATTGGTATTGCTCAAGGTAAAAAGCCATCAGAAGAGATAACCGATCCTCAGTTAAAAGCCATACTCAACAATGCAATACAAGAAGGCGAAAAACAAATAAATAAAAAAATTAATGCACTAGCAGCCCCAAAAAATGGTTGGGGCTATGATTTTAAAACAGGCAACTATGGAAATGATTTTCTTTTACGTGCAGCAATCGCTAAGCAAGGATTGGGAGCAAATATTCCTGCTGAAGCGCTATATGCTGCAGCGTTTGTTGATAATACGGGATTGCCCTTAGTTGGTTCAAAACGATATACCATTCATTTTGATAAAGATCAGATACCGCCGGTAAACGCTTTTTGGTCATTAACTTTGTATGATAGTAAAACCAAACAACTTGTCGCCAACCCTCTTAATCGCTATGCCATTGGCGATCGTTCTGAATTTGTAACCTATAATGATGATGGATCTCTTGATATTTATATACAAAATGCAGCACCTGAGGCAAAAGAATCAAATTGGTTGCCATCACCAAAAGAAAATTTCTATCTTATATTACGAATGTATATGCCAAAAAAAGAAGTTCTTAATGATACCTATAATTATCCATCAATTGTACGTTTAGATAAGAATGAAGCCCATAAAAGGAACAATGGATGAAAGTATTTGCAATCGTTATATTCTTAAGTGTAATACAGCCATCATTATTATATGCAATGTGCATGCCAGGTAGCTTTCAAGCCGTTTCCGGTTCTCCTTTTGCAACAGAATCAGTACCAACTGCGATAGCATATTCACCCGTAATAAATGGGAATTTATTTGCTGCTATCACTAATTCCGGGAATAATTCGGTATCAGTTTATTTGGTAAATCAAACAACCCGCGCATTTACCCCTGTCAGCGGATCGCCTTTTGCAACGGGAGCTGACCCCGCTAATATCGTTTTTTCACCAGTACTAGATGGCCAATTATTTGCTGCTATTGCCAATTTAGATAGCAATTACCATATCAATATATACTGTTGATCCTAATTCTGGGGCATTTACCCCTATAAGCAGCTCGCCCATGAGCACTGCTTCAGGCCCTCTTGGTATAGCTTTCTCCCCACTAACAAACGGTAATTTATTTCTCGCGGTTTCTAATGGTAAATGCCAATCTTGTATCTGTTTATGTACTATGCTCTAGTTCCATAAGCAGTTGCAGTGAAAGAATGTGGTTAAAAATACTATGAATAAAAATTTTATTTTTCTTATTTTACTTTTTATTTTTTTATCGGCGCATGCTTATAAACCCGCTGATTTTTCTCTTTTTGATCTAGCTTTTACTTCTGGTTATATATGGAAGCATGATTCCATTTTCAAACAAGTATATGGTAATGGAATTCCCGATTTTATTACCGTAGATGCATGTTGTTATCCATTACCTTATGCAGGAACTGGCATCAAAACCAGCTACTGGCAAGCAAAGGGAAAAACAACCTGTCTTAAAGCGCATACAAAACTTCAAGAAGTTCCTTTAATTAGTTATGTGCGCGCACGATTTGGTTATTGGTTACAAGGATACGTTTCACTGGGTGGCGGCGCCATTTTTATTAGAGAAAAAAGTTATTTGGGCACCGTACATAAAACGGTTGGTATTTCAGAAGCAGAAATAGGATTTAACTACTTCCCGCATCCTAATGTGTATCTCACTAGTGCCTGCAGATATTTATTTCCACGACAAAAATCAGCTGGTAATAAAGCTGATTTTGGTGGCGTTGGCCTTCGCGGCGGTATCGGCTTTAGTTATTGATAGCAATAATTGCGCCATTCTTACACTAAACTATTGCCATCCATACGACTAAATAATTTTAGATTGCCATGGTTATCCATAATGGCGATGGCAATTTTAATATTTTTTTCATGAGCTTTTTTTCAGCAGCAGCTGCTGCATTTTTTGCCATATCAAGTGACAATGATTTTACTGTAAAGACCATTTGTTCCTTTTTTAGGGTAATAATTTATTTTGTTTTTTAGATTATCGTTAATTTAATTGTTTTGCTACATACTCCTGTACTATGGTTAGGCATTCCTTTTTTCTGTCATCTGATGCAAAAGAAAAAACAAAAGAATTTTTCGCACATTCGATATCATTATCAATCGATAACCCCATTTGGGTTATGGCAGCATAATAATTCTCAGCAATATATCCTCCAAAAAAAGCAGGGTCATCTGAATTAATAGTTGTTATTACACCTGCATCGATCATTTTTTTAAGCGGATGATATTTAAGGTTTTTTACTATACCAAGAGCATAATTAGATAGAGGGCATACCGTTAATGGTATCTTTCGTTGTACCAATTCTTTCATCAATGCTGGATCCTCGATAGCACGAATACCATGGTCAATTCGTTCTACTTTTAGCAGTTCAATTGCTTCTTTAATATAAGATGGTGGGCCTTCTTCGCCTGCATGTGCCACACAATGATAACCATACGATCGTGCTTGTGCAAAGACCGCATCAAATTTAGATAACGGATTTCCTTTTTCTATTGAAGCTAATCCTACCGAAACAATTTTATCTTTAAAAGGTAATGATTGTTCAAGCGCTTCAAAAGCACTTTCTTGACTCAGGTCACGCCTAATGCACAATATCAGTGCTCCTGAAATGCCCCACTTTTTACCCCCATCAACTAACGCATCATGAATACCATTAATAACAACTGCTGGTTTTATATCCCGCAATAAATAGGTTTGAATATCAAAAAAGATTTCTGTATGAAGCACACCTTGATCTGCTACTTTTTTTAAATACGCTAACGTAAGCTCATAAAAATCTTCCTGTGTGCATAATACTGTTGAAATATGCACATATGCGTTAATAAATGAATCGAAATCAGAAAAACGGTATGCAAGTTGCGGTTCTTGGACTGTTTTATAAGGGATATCTATATTATTACGCCGCGCAAAGTACAGAAACTGTTCTGGTTCCATAGTTCCTTCAATATGAACATGCAACTCAGCTTTAGGTAAATTATAGATAAATGCCTTAAGATTTTTATACATTTTGATTGTATTTCATTACAAGTTATGTTTTTCATAAAGTCTAGTAAAACTAACTTAAAAAGGGGAATATATGAAAGACAATGATTCAATTGATCTATTATCATTGGAACGTACACTTCTTGCCGCTGAACGAACGTTTGGCTCATGGATAAGAACGGCACTTTCAGCAATGGCTGGCGGTCTTGCTATGTTACGATTAATTCATTTTAAAACACCTACCCATGTAGTTATTGCACATCTTATTGGTCAAATATTAATTATATGGGGATTTTGTGTGATAGTTTTATCTGCAATAGATTACAAGAGAAAATTGCAACAAACGGTAGAAATGACACAATCATATAAATTATCATCAATTAAATTCATTATTATGGTTATACCGCTTATCATTGTGTGTTTTTTATTGCTATGGGTTACCTTGCCATATTAATTAGTAATTACTTTCTTTTTTATTATTTTTATAAACTTTTTATTGATAAAAACATTTTTGATTTTTCAAATTAATAAAAAAATAATATTGAATAAAGTTAGTTTAATTATGAGGATATAATTATGGTAAATAAAACTGTTTTTTTTAGATTTATTTTAGTTGCTTTTCAGATTATTAATTTGTTTTCAAGCAATAGCGTATTAAGCAAAAATGCACTTGTTACTATTCCAAAATGCGGATCTTTCTTATTATTAAAAACTATTCAATTAATAAATGGAAAAAAAGAACGTATTATGCCAAAGGAATTATATTTAATTCCTGATTCAACAATGAAAACTTTTTTTGATAAAGATGTCATTCTATCATCTCATGCAATTTATGTTGATATGAATATTAATCAGCTCAATAAAAATAATATTAAGACTATTTTTATCTACAGAGATCCACGCGATCAAATCGTATCAGCTGCTTTTTGGATAAAAAAAAATTCTCATTGGCCACATGCTAACTGGGACATAAATTCACTCATTGATGAGCTTATAATTTGCGGTGGATCAATATGGGGCACTATATTTAAACTTGCTACTCAAATACCTGATGCAGATTTACCTTGGCTAGGATTAAAAGGAATAGCTGAATTTTATAATATGTACTTACCCTGGCGATTTGAACCTAATGTTTATACAACGACCTTTGAGAAGCTCGTAGGGCCCCGCGGTGGTGGAAACTTAGAAAGCCAATTAAATGAAATTATGGCAATTACTCAACATATGGGAATGAACCTTGATAGAAGACAAGCCACTCGAATAGCTCATTCTTTATTTGGCGGAACTCTAACATTTCGTGAAGGTAAAATTGGTTCATATAAAAAACATTTCTTAGAACGTCACAAGATAGCATTTAAAACAAAACACAATGGTGCGGGACAAAAATTACTTGAATATTTAGGCTATGAAAAAGATGCAAATTGGTAATTAGATATTAAAAACGCGCATTCCAGGATGCCCATACCGTTATAATATATTTATTACCATAAACTTTCGGCACATGATCAAATCCATATGCAGTGTAGAATAACAACCTATTGGAAATAGTTTTAGTTTTAAATCTATATTTATATACGCCATAAAAGTTACTTCTTATATAATTTGCTTTGCGAACAATTTCATCAAGTGATGGGTGGATATGCGCCCCAAAACGAGTTCGTGATGTATACCCAAACTCAATACCATGATGTTCATTAAAATTATTTTTATTTGCAATAAGCAAATCTCCAATATTCCCTAAGGTAAACATAAATGTCTGATCGGTACCATTATGAGCATAACGAGGAATAAAATATATGTACCTCCCGCCATATATAAGCGTGCTAATAGCATTTAATGTGCATATACCATCTACCTGAATACCCAGACCAACTAGACTATATCCAAAATCAACATGTTCTAATCGTAAAATTCGATGAGTTGGAACGCCAAATAACCCTGATAAGGTAACAACGTTATGAGCATCAGTTAGTATATTACGTCCTGCAGTAAAAAGAATATCATCGGTCTCAGTACCCTCAAAAGTAGTTACACCTGCTACTTTTTCATGAATGTGAGAAAAGGCACTATCAACCCGAAAATAATATGGTTTAAAATTGTAAATAAGAGATCCAAGTCCACCAACAAAATTTTGTCGGGTACCATTATACTTTTTTCGATATTGGTCAAAAAATAATCCAACCGTATTTAGACTATTTTTATTCTCATTTTCAACAATAGGCTGCTTGGTTATTTGCGCAATACGAAAGTTATACACCATTGATATGGGCAATAGATTACCGCTCCAAAATAAAAGTAAAAAAAATATATAGGTATATGCTTTCATTATTCTCACTTTCTAATTTTTTATTATAGTTGCATTATACCTGGCTCGTTAAAAAAAGTAGAATATATAAGATAAATCCATGATTTTTCCCTTAATTTATTCCGTATGTAAGCAAAAAAAGCTATTTTAATAATGTTTTATAAATGAATAAATGAAGGAAGAAAATATGATCCATTATCTACTAATCATATTATTTATCATATATATACCACTCCTGGGTATGCGCCCTAATCCGCAAGAAATTATCACAACAAATATTAAAGAGCTTGTTAAAGGGACCCAAACAAAGGAAGAACTAGAAAAATATTACAGCTATCAACAATTGAGAGATTTCAGAGATCAAAACGAAAATAATTTAATTCATATAGTTATAAAAAAATTACTCACTCAACGGGGCCATAAAGGGTTTTCATATTTTGTTGATAGTTATAAATCATTATTACGCTACCTAATTAACTCCGGCATTGATATTAATGAAGGAAATTTAAAAACAAGAACTCCGCTCTATTACGTATATAAAAGGCAAAATGCGCAATTAGATTTTTTAAAACAATTTTTAGAAAATGAACTAAGTGCAGGTCTTGCGCCCACCATTCATTTTAAAGATTTACATTTAAGCGACCTTCCATTACTTTGTATACAGTTTTTATGTGGCAATTGTTTAAAAGATAAATACGATTAAAGGAACTTCATGAAAATTGTATTATTATTATTACTTTTCTTGCCATGTTCCATACTCAAAGGTATGCAACATATGGAATGTACCCCGCAGCAATTAATTGAACTCAATCACCCAACGTTAATCCAAGAATATTTAAAAGAAGAACCTTATAGAAGCGAATTAATACAATTTAGAGATAATAATTACAATAATCTTATTCATTTGGTTGTAATGCATTTGATAAAACAAGGATCTTCAGATTTCGATGTTGATAAATATAGACCATTATTGCATGATTTCGTAGTAAATGGCATTAATATAAATGAAGCAAACGATGATCATATTACTCCTATATCACGCGTTCATCAGGCCAAAAAAGCTAATTCGAATACAATGCAATCATTAGCACGATATTTATTTGAATTAGGGGCTGTTGAATCCGCGAATGTTTCATTTTCTACCTATATTCGTAATACTACAAATTGTATGTTAGAATTGTTGTGTATTAAAAGAATGAAATATAAATATAATTAAATCCAAATTATTCAAAACCAAATTTTTTACTCCGCATCTTTTTTACCTGACTTCTTTGTTTTTTTGCCTGCAACTGCGATTCTTTAACCGCCACTGGCACTTTAGTTTTCATTCTTTTTTTAGGTACAATTAATGCCTTTCGTATTTCATCTGCAAGTTGATTGAGTGCCTGCTCCTTATTATGCTGCTGGCTTCGCGATGAACTATTATTGATAAGCAAGTCACCTTCTGTGGTTAACCGATTACTTAATTTTGCATATACTCGTTGCTTTTGCTCATCAGTTAAAGCAGTTGTTTGCAATACATTCCATCGTATTGTTATGCGTGATTGAGTTTTATTAACATGCTGACCGCCCGGCCCGCCCGACCCACTGGTGGTAATAATTAATTCTTGTTCAGGAATTACGATACTATTTTTAATTGATAATCCTTTTTTCATAATACTCTCTTTGTTTATTTTAATACAATTATAATATAATTTTTTATTATATTTTGCTATATATTAGACAAATGAAATAAATAATATAATACTAAAAAGAGGTATTTCTATATTACTTATAAGGATTTTAATATGAATATAATAGCAATTTGTGTAGCCACTATTTCTAATTTTATATTAGGTGGCATATGGTACTCGCTTTTATTTGGCAAGCTCTGGCAAAAAGAAGTTGGCCTCAGTAATGAACAACTTAAAGCAAGCGGCTCACTTCCCTTTATACTCTCATTTTTTTATTCGCTATTAGCAGCTCTTGGTTTCAATTATTTAGTTCAATTCTCACCTTCTTTAGAACACAATGTCATCGTAGGATTAATTGTAGGTATTTTATTAGTTGCTACCTCCATGGGCACCAATTATCAATTTGCTGGCCGTTCATCAAAACTTTTTTTAATTGATGCTGGATACCATGTAGCACAATTTATTTTATACGCTTTTATTTTTTGGTATCTTTAATATCCATAATTAATAAACTAATATAAAAGGTAGAGGAATGCTGGAAAAGAGTTATCAACAGCCAGAAAATCAATTAGCTGATATAAAAAAATTTATTAAAAAAATATTCTTTTTTAGCATTCCCTTTCTATGTATATTTTCACTCAATTATATAATTGATCCTTATAATTTAAATAGAAGAGTAAATGTTTTTTTAGAAAAAAAAGATATTGCTTGTTTTTTTAATGAACGACTCTGGAAATTAAACAACTTTCTACAAAATCCTTATTATTATATTATTTTAGGAGATTCTCGTGCAGCTCGCTTTTCTGAAGAATATATAACAGCTCTTACCCGCAAAGATTTTATTAATCTTTCTTTTAGTGGCGCAACCCTCATTGAAATCATCGATACTTTTTGGTTTATTACTTCGCAGGTAAAGCCAAAAGAAATTTTTCTTTGTATCAATTTTGATCGTTTTAATGACTGGCAAAAAGCAAACGCCGTATATGAAGCAATTACTACAATCAATAATCCATGGTTACATTATATGCAGCCCCAAACAACCAAAATAGTATACTCATTGCTTTGTAATATCATTTTCAAAAAAAAAATATCTCAAGCTCCGCCAGTTGATCAAGCAGCTTTTTGGCAAATTCAGCTTGATGAGATTGATCAAGGATATAAACGCTATACTTTTCCTTTATATGTAACAGAACAATTAACAAAAATTGTTGAATATTGTAAAAAAAATATGATCACGTTATCGTTTATCATTTTTCCTACGCATACTGATTTGCAAAAAAGAATAGTCATTGCTGGATTACAAGAGCAACACCAACAATTTAAGCAGTTCTTACATTCTCTGGCACCCGTATATGATTTTGATATAGAAAATCATTTTACTGCTGATAATAATAATTTTGATGATCCAAAACATCTGAGTTATAGTGCCACCAAAAATCTTACAACACAGATTTGGCACACCGCTTAAAACTGAAAATAAATAAAGTTATAACCGCCAAATTCACCCCACAAAAAGAGTGTAAAGATTGTTATATAATATATACATAACCGTACATACGTTGGAAAAAAATCAAGCATATGCCGGATTTTACCCGCATATCGTTGAACACAATGAACACCCCAAATAATAACAGTTAAAAAGAATAATATACTAATATCATAACTACGTCCCATTACCACTGCACGGCGTAATTGTAATAGATTATTCCAGCAAGTAAGCTGATCAAACATATGGCATAGTATATAGCAAGCATCGTGTACCGTATTTGCTCTAAAAAAAATCCATGAAATACACACAGCACTAAAAGTACCGATTATTCTCATTAAAGAAGGAACCCTTCTTATAAAGCAATCCGGTAACCAATAACTAGCTATCATATAAAAACTATGCAAAGCACCCCATATAATAAAAGTCCAATTAGCGCCATGCCATAAGCCACTTAATAAAAAGGTGATTGCAATATTACCACAATAGCGCACTGAAGAAACTTTATTGCCACCTAAGGGGATATATATATAATCACAAAACCAGGTTGAAAGAGAAATATGCCAACGCTTCCAAAAATCTTTTATTGAATCAGCTAAATAGGGCTGTTTAAAATTTTCCATTAAGGTAATTCCCATGGTACGGGCAATGCCAATCGCCATATAACTGTACCCGGCAAAATCACAAAAAATTTGAAAAGCAAATAAATAGGTGGCAAATAATAATGGCCACCCCACATATAAATGCACATTATTGTATACCGCGTCTACATATTTAGAAAGGTTGTCAGCAACTACAAGTTTTAAAAGAAGACCACCTAAAAAGGTACGTAATCCAATAATTATATTATGATACGAAAATGGCTTTCGGGTTGTAAGCTGATTAAGTAAATGAGAACCACGCTCAATAGGACCTGCTACTAATTGGGGAAAATATAAAATAAATAAGGCAAATTTTCCTAAATGGTGCTCCGCTTGGTATTTTTTATAAAAGATATCTACCGTATAACTAACTGCTTGAAAGGTAAAAAATGATATTCCTATAGGTAATGTTATTGGATAAGGAACATATTCATTATAAAAACCAAGCATATATAATGAATGATAAAAAAAATTCATATATTTACATATGAATAATAAGCTAAAAGTTATTATTAGGCTCAGCGTAAGGCAAAATTTTCTATAAAAAGATGAGGATGTTTTTTCAATATAAAGAGCTGCGCCATAATTCACCATTATTGCAATGCTAATAAGGGCAGCTCCTAAAATATCAGAACTTAAATAAAAATAAGAGCTTGCTACTAATAATAGTAACCATGCATATTCTATTGGTGCTATAAAATATAAAAATAATGTTATGGGAAAAAATATACAAAATTGAAATGAAGTAAAAAGCATTACTATTCCTTGATTTGTCACTAACACCTATACCATACGATATATAAATAAATTCGTAAAATTATTAAATATGTATATATTGAATAGGTAAGGCGTAAGAACCATAAAGGAACATTTCATGAATGATTTAAAACATATGCTGTTTAATTCAATTGTCCAATTTAATCAAACAACAGAACCTACAATTGATTGGACCGTAGTTTTAGAAGATGATACAAAATTTGAAACTATTATCGATGCCATAGACACTTTAATTGATGGGGTTGCCTTATTACCTGACATTGAAGATTTGCAACGAATACATTTACTCGGCCGTTTGGCATTAATTCGGTCTCATTTATCCTACTGCTATGTTAATGAACAACAAATAGCACACTTTATACAACATGGCCAGCGATTAGAGAAATTATTAAAAGATATTATTAATTGCTCAAATTGGCTTATAAACGCTCAACAACGTTTTGATGAATATCTTGAATTTGAGGAAATGGCCACTGAAGATACTATACTAACTCCTAAACAAATTGATCAATTTCGCCCAGTCTTAATGGCATTGGCTATCATGGGCATTATCTCTATCGAAGAAGATGAATGCGCTCCTGAAGATTTAGAAGAAGAAAATGACTATGAATAAATAATAAAAAGGGAGAGTAAACATAATGAGCATTCTTAATCGAATAAGTAATTTATTTCTAAAAAAACCTATAAAAAGTCTATTCACCCAAATTTATGAAAAAAAAAAGTGGGGTGATTTGGGAACCCTATCTGGGCCAGGATCTACTCTTGAAGAAACAACAGTAATTAGAGAAACACTGCCAACGATACTAAAAAAATATTCTATCTTGACTATGATGGATGCACCTTGTGGTGATTTTTTTTGGATGCAAAAAGTTAATCTAGAGCAATGTAACTATATTGGCGTTGATATTGTTAATTCCATGATACAGAATAATAATAAGAACTTTGCCTCGGATTCAAAAAAATTTATATGTGCTGATCTCATCAATGATACAATTCCTCATGCTGATTTAATTTTTTGTCGTGATTGCTTAGTTCATCTTTCGTTTAAGATTGCTTGAAAACGTATAATTAAATTTCAAAAAAACTGGTTCGCGATACTTATTAACAACAACATTTCCTGAAACAAAAAATAATAAAGATACAATAAGCCTCTTGTGGCGACCCCTTAACTTGCGCCTAGCTCCGTTTAATTTTCCTGAGCCATTATTAGTTATTAATGAAAAATGTACCCATGATGTTATTATACCCCGATAAATCACTAGGATTATGGGATTTAAAATCAATTAAAATATAATGTATTATTTAAAAAAAGGAGCTTAATGAACTTTCTTTTAATTTTATTTTTTATTCTTATAAATCAATTTAGCTTAAATTATAGCAAACAACATAATAAGCCACAGTTTTATAGTCAGGTTGGGCAAGATAGTTATGTTATGGAACATTTTTTCCCTCACAAAAAAGACGGTTTTTTTTGTGAGATTGGCGCTTTTGACGGTATTAAATTTAGCAATACATATGTGTTTGAACGTTTGGGTTGGAAAGGCATATGCGTTGAACCAATTCCGGAACGATTTGACCAATTAAAAAAAAATAGAAATTGTATTTGTGTTAAAGGCTGCATTACTGATCATGAGGGAACTCTTTTATTTAGACAAGTGGGGGAAAGTGGGGAAATGTCAAGCGGATTAGTAGAAAAATATGACCCTTTACATATTCAACGTATTGAAGCGGCACATTGCAGTGCAAAATATTTCCAAGTTCACTGTTATACATTATCATCACTCATGAAAAAATACGATATCCAAAAAATAGATTTTTTAAGTATTGATACTGAAGGAGGAGAACTTGATATTTTGCAATCTTTAAGTGATGAGGAATTAGCATGCATAGATGTTATAGCCGTAGAAGATAATTATAAAGATCCTAAATTAGTACAATTTTTTACAGAAAAAGGTTTTAAAATCATAGTACGCCTTGAAATGGATATTATTTGTAGAAATACATTATATATGTAAGATAACACTTATTAAAAAGGATTAGATATGAATCAATCAGTATTTTTAAAATATAGCATTCTATTTTTCATTTTTTATTCATCTATTGCTTCTTCATATTACAGTCAATATAACCAAGATCAGTATATTTTAACTCATCTTTTCCCCAATAAAAAAAATGGATTTTTTATTGATATTGGGGCATTTGATGGCATTACTTGGAGTAACACATTGGCACTTGAACAACGCGGATGGAATGGAATATGTTTTGAACCTAATCCTGATGAATTTAAAAAGTTAAAAAAATGTCGTAAATGTATCTGCATTCAAGGCTGTGTTGATGAAATAGAAGGTCCGGCACAATTCCTACAGGTGGTCGGTGGTCCAATGCTTGATGGGTTAGTTGAACGATATGACGCACGGCATTTAGAAAATATCCAAAAACTCGCTCAAGAAAAAAACTTAACCTTTAAAACTATTGAAGTGCAACGATACTTATTGAATAATATTTTAGATCAATATCAGATAAAGCATATTGATGTATTATGCATTGATATAGAAGGTGGCGAATTTACTATTTTAAAATCAATCGATTGGAATAGATTTGTTTTGATGTATTAGTAATCGAAGAAATTTTTGATTATCCAGAGTTAAAGAAATTTCTTAATGATAAAGGCTTTTCTCAAATTGCGAGAATAGACAATGATGTTTTTTATAGAAACAAGAAATATATCAATAACAAATAATTAGAGTTAATAAGGAATTTTTAATAGTAAATCAGCCCAACTTTTTTCTACTGCATCTTTTGTAAATAATATTTTAACTGTTTTATTTGCCAAATATTCATAAAAAGGAGCCTAAATTATGAATTTCCGCTTTATTCTATTCGTCATTCTTATGAATCAATTTACCTACAATTATAACCAACAAGATAATAATACTGTGCAATTTTATAGTCAGGTTGGGCAAGATCGTTATGTTTGGGAACATTTTTTTTCAAATAAAAAAGATGGTTTTTTTTGTGAAATTGGCGCATATGATGGTATTAAATTTAGCAATACTTATTTTTTTGAACAAATCGGTTGGAAAGGAATCTGTATCGAACCAATTCCAGCACGCTTTAATGAATTAGAAAAAAATAGAAATTGTATCTGCATTCATGGATGTATAACTGACCATGAAGGAACTGCACTATTCAGACATATACAAGAAACTGATGAACTAACTGATGAAATGTTGAGCGGTTTAGTGGAAAAATATCACCCATTGCATCTTCAACGAATTCATTGGAGACATTGTCCATCTGAGTATTTTGAAGTCAAATGCTACACATTATCAGCTCTCATGAAAACATATGATGTACAAAAAATAGATTTTTTAAGTATCGACACCGAAGGTGGAGAATTAGATATTTTGCAATCATTGAGTGACGAAGAATTAGCCTGCATTGATGTTATAACGGTCGAAGATAATTATAATGACCCTAAAATAGTACGATTTCTTACCAGTAAAAATTTCGAGCTCATCACCCGCTGAGGATTGAGAGAAAGTAGAAAGGAGATGTAAAAGAGTGCAGAAAGATATAGAATAGAGAAAGTAGAGTATGAGCATGATATAGAAGGCGGCGAATTTACTATTTTAAAATCAATCGATTGGAATAAATTTGATTTTGATGTATTAGTAATCGAAGAAATTTTTGATTACCCAGAATTAAAAAAATTTCTTAAGATAAAGGATTTTTCAAATACAAGAATAGAAATGGATATTATTTTTAGAAATAAATTATATATGCAATAAAAGGGGTTAGTTATGTATTATCATTTTTTTTTATTCATTCTTTTTCTAATAACATCCATAACCGCTATCCCGGAAAAAAAAATTGTTATCTTAATTCCTTCATATAATAATCCGTTATATATCACCCGCGAATGTTTGCAATCGGCACTTAATCAACAGTATTCAAATTTTGAAATTTTTTTTAGTGATGATTGCTCACCTGAACCTGGTATTGAAGAAAAACATCGCGCATTAATTGCTGAGCTTGATAAGAATAATAAAATTACCTATAAACGAAATAAACAACGGCATGGCCCCATCGGTAATCAATTGCTAGCATGGCATAGTATTAATCCTGATAATATCTTAGATAATCGTGATATTATTGTTGCCAATTTGGATGGCGATGACTTTTTAGAGCCTAATGCGCTGAGTATTGTTAATGAATTGCATGAAAAAGCATGGGTCACCTGGGGACAATTTGATCTCTACCCCAGCGGTGATAAACGAAATGATTGTCATAAAATTTCCAAAAAAATTATTGCAGCAAATGGATGGCGCAAGGTTCCGGGCGGATTGGCAACCAGCCATTTACGCACCTATCGATTAAGTCTTCTTAAAGATTTACCCATAGAAGCCTTACTCTATCAAGGTATTTTTTATCCGGCAGCAGGAGATGCCCCGCTCATGTGGTCACTATGCGAAAAAGCGGGATTCCATACTGCATATAACCCAAAAATAATATATCATTATCGCCAAACCGCTCAATGTGAATCGAGAATATATGCCAAAGAATCAACGGCTTGTGCAAATTATGCTCGTCAACAAAAACCATTTAGAGCCTTAAAAGAACTTCCTATTCAGTATCCGGCACAGCATTATAAAGCTAACCTTGTTATTTTTTCTTACCATCGGCCAATGCAGTTATATGCCTTACTGGAATCTGTACAAAAATATGTTACTGGTTTTAATCATATCGCTGTTTTATATCGTGCTGATACAAATGAATATCAACAAGCGTACCAAAAGGTTATGAGCGATTTTAATCAGGTAACATTCAAAAAACAATCTAAAAACCCTCAGAAAGATTTTAAGCCTTTATTGCTTACGCTTATAAATGAATTACAGAGTGATTATATAATGTTTGCTACTGATGATATCATTGTAAAAGATGCCGTTTCGATAACCGAATGTGTAAAAGCATTACAAAAAACACACGCCTATGGATTCCATTTACGGCTGGGAACAAATATAAATCATTTTTACATGCTTAATCAACCGCAAAAGCTGCCACTTTTAATTGATATTGAAGATGACATATATGCGTGGCAAACATATACAGCAACTGATTACTGGTCCGATTGGGCATGGATTAATACAGTGGATATGACGTTATATCCTAAAAACGAAATTATTACTGCGTTAGCATCAAGCAGTTACGAAAATCCTAACACCTTAGAAAATGCTTTAGCTAGTTTACTTCCTTCTTTAAAACAAAAAGTTTGTTTATGTTTTAAAGAATCAAAAACTGTTAATATCCCCTTAAATCGTGTTCAAAATGTATTTAAAACTAATAGATCAATGGACAATGGATTTAGCATCGATTTTCTTCTTGAACAGTTTAATGCGGGTTTTAAAATCAATATACAACCATTACATCAATATAATAATTGTTCTGTTCACACTGAATATGA
Organism: Candidatus Babeliales bacterium; assembly: GCA_963722075.1. Classification (GTDB taxonomy): domain Bacteria; phylum Babelota; class Babeliae; order Babelales; family JANWKD01; genus CAVRJM01. Next base: position 900,108 of record CAVRJM010000001.1, read on the forward strand.
TGTTACCTTTATAAAAAGGTAGGTAAACTAGTTCTGTTCAGTTTTTGGAAAATTTTTAAAGTTTAAAGGTTATATGTTCATGGAAAAGCCGTCGTCACGAGCCGAATCCGTCGACGCCAAGGCTATGCCGGACAAGGGCGTGGAGACCGTGTCCGCCGTAGCTTGTAGCGAAGGCTGGATCCAGGCTAAAATTTTCAGGAAAACCTGGATTGCTTCGACAAGCTCGCAACGACGCCCCTTAACAATTTACACCAATTGAGCAAATTTTTTGCATTTAGCAAACAATAAAAGATATAAAACCCAACAGAGTCTATAGCTTTTGTAATTCAATTGTCATAAACCAACCACTTGTATGCCACCCCAATAATGCCGCAGCGCTATAAGCCAAAAATCGAAATGGTTTTGATTTATTATAGAGCAAATCATAATTAGTTACGGTCGATTTAAGTTGTTTAATAACAACGGGATAATTTTTTAGAATTGTATGTATCTCTTTAATTGTATATGCTTTAGTGCCCAAACTTTCTTGATCATAATAAATTACCTGTGAAAAACTTCTTAAAAATTTTCCATGTTTGGCCGCTGCTAATAGATATCTATACAATGCAAATAACGAATGTCGATTATAAATCATAATTTTTATACAGCCGCCTGGTTTTGTAACCCGTATAATTTCTTCAAGACATTTAATAGTATTTGGTGAATGATGAATAACGCCCCAGGAATAAACAATATCAAAAAAATTATCATGATAAGGAATTTGTTCAGCGTCAGCAACCTGAACCTCTTGAGCTTTCAAACCATATAACGATAACCGCTTTTTTACATTATCAATAGCTTCTTCAGTTAAATCGATTCCATACGCTTGAGTTCCGGCACGAACCCATTGTAAAAAATCAGTTCCAGCACCAATACCCACTTCAAGCAACTTTTTATCTTTAAAACGCGTAAATTGCGCAAAAGAAAAAATCTCAGGTTCTGCAGCATACCGGAGCTGCTCAATTTCTTCAAAATATTCTTTTGAAAATTTATCTTTTTTTGTGTGTTCTGTGCCACAGCTGGCATTATTCCAGTATTTATAGACTTCTTGTTTTAAGTTTTCGTTGTTCATCATTATCTTTCTTTTTTATTTTTTTATGTCTTTATTTTACTATTTTTCTTTTCGTATGATTATTTTATTAACATGATTATACCAATCATACTGTTGTACTGCTTTTTTTCGAGCATTAAAACCCAATCGATCATAGGTATCATTATCTAGATCAATTAATGCACATGATGCCTGTATAAATTGTTGAATATTTTGAGGCTCTACTATAAAACCAATTTGATCGGTAATGGTATCGTTATAATAGATACCATTATTATTAATTCGTATTGCCGGTGAAATCACTTCACTAATTTGTTCAAGATCTGATGCAATAACCGGCTTACCCATACTTAAATATTCAAAAATTTTTGTAGGCGAGCCAAAAAAAGGAGTACCATCAGGATTTGGTTGTGTGGGTGATAAAAATGCATCACATGCTGCTAAATAGTTTTTAGCCTCATGTTGCGCAATAATACCGGTAAAGATAACTTTTTTTTTAACAACATACTCTTGCAACGTTTCATAAGCGTATGTATAAAGAGGACCATCGCCAATCAATAAAAAGCGCGCTTGTGGTTTTTCTAATACTATTGCAGGGATTATTTCCACTAAAAGCTCGATACCATGCCATTTATTAAAGGTACCAATAAAGCCAAAAACAAAGGTATTAGTTAGCGCTAATTGGTTGCGTATTAAGCACCGTTCCTTTTCTAAGAGCGCTGAATTAAAAGTGCTTGTATTTACTCCATTGGGATTTACTAAGATTTTTGTTTGATCTACTCCTCGTTGCATCAATTCATTTTTCAATGCTTGGGATACTACTATAATTTTATGGGCATAGTATATATTAACCCACTCTATTAATCGAATCGGCCATTTCAGTGTCATTCTTTTTTTAGTTGCCCAAAACGTATCAACCCATACTTCTGATCCATTATATTCTAAAATTAGGGGAACTTTTTTTATTAAACTGAGTAAAACACCGGTAGCATTTAACAAAGAATAGCGTTGGTAAATAAAATCAATACTATTATTTTTCATACATCGTAACGCTTGGTTAATAAAAAACAGAGTAGATAACAAAGAAGCTATTTTTGTACGCAATGATAATATATATTTTGGCAATGCTAATTGATGTACCCGTATAGGTAATGCTGACAGTTGCTCAATCATAACCGTAGAGGCTGTAATAACATCATACCCATGGCCAATAAAACCCTGTATTACACCGAGTGTATGGCCAACCGAACCCCCGGCAACTAATGGTGTATAAGAAATATCAGTTCTTAAATAAAAAATAGTTTTCTTGCTCATGTATAATGCAATTCTTTAAGGGAAGAGTATACAACATTAAAAAATGCCTGTTTATCACCTGTTTTAAAAAGCTCTGTTCCAGCCGGCCGTTTACAAACATCGCTGGCTATTGCTCTTGTACCCACATGCAATGCTTCGGCAATACTAATACCAAAATTATCGCTTAAAGTAGGTCGTACAAAGAGATCTACTCTTTTTAATAAAGGCCAATATTCATATTGACCCTGCAAGAGATACATTGAGTTTTTTAAATTTAAATCATTAATTTTTTTTACTAAATAAGAAAAGTATGATTCATTACCTACTTGGGATAAAAAAATAATAAATCCTATAGTAGGAAATGTTTTTTTTAATTCAGCCGTAAGATCGATACACCATTCAATACCATATAAATCAGTGTTGTTTAATAAAACTATTTGAAATGCATTTGCGCTAATAAGTGGCGTATGGCTATTTAAAAAATCTTCTAAGGTTACTGGATAACGCTTCACCACTTCTTCTTCACCAGTATCAGGTGGTAAAAAAGGCGTTTCAATAACGGCAGAATCCTGTATAACCATGCCCTGCTCTTTATACTGTTCGACCGTCACATTACCTATAAAAATCTGTTGGTAAACATAACGCATTAAAAAGGCAAAGATCGCTTTAAATTGATAGGAGCGGGAGGCTAAATAACGACAATCATGTTCAACTAAGAGAAGATTTGATTTTATTATATATGCACCAAGAACTACCGGAATCAGTTCATACAACCCTAACCATGAATAAGCAGTATGATAATAAATTAAGTGAGGACGCCTCACCAGCAAAAAAATAATAATACGAATCGCATGAATTAATTTTATCGTACAACAATTCATCGTATCAAAAATATATACGCTATTCTGTTGTTTTAAAAATTTATTTTTTACTCGCTGAATATGTACACTAATGCCCCCTAATGGAGGTGGATATGGGCCAAATAGTGCTATTTTTTTATTAAATATCCCTTCTGAATAGCGATGATACTCGTATTCAAGCGACACGGTATTTGTATTATTTGACATGTTAGTATACCAGTTTTTGAAAAACCATTCCTTTTCGTCATCAAGAAAAAATAAGACAACTATGATCGGCCAGGAACATAAAATAAGCACCGAATAATACCATGGTTTTGCATATAAAAAAATCAGTTGAAAAATTGCAAAATAACAACACCCACTTATTAAAACTCGCATTATATGCTTTAAATTAAAGATATTTTTAAAAACGTTATTGCCATAATAAAAATTAATACCGCTAAATAGGGTAAACGCCATGCTGTTTATGAGTAGTATCATCCATATATTGAGCTGAAAAAAATAAGAACTCATTAAAAATAAACTGCTTTGAAATAATAAAATTAAAAAAGTTAAGAGCGGTATATAATGAGTATTTATTGAAATGCAAAAACTGCTTTGAAATATTCGCGCTGTATCTAATATCACCAGCATCAGAAAAAAAAGTGGAAAATAAATGAGCAACGTATGGTAGGTAGCCGGTATAAACCATTCTATTAAACAATGGGAACCTACCAATGAAGATAATCCTAAAAAGACTAAAATCATAACATAATAAGAAACAAGCCGGGACAAAATATGTTCTCGATTAACTTCTTTATCTGCATTGTATGATACAATCGGCCAGGCATCAATTAATGCAAGTGAAAAAAATTGATATAAAACCCCAAATCGCCACAATAATGAATAAACACCTAACATTTCATAACCACCATAGGTTTTTATAAAAAAGCGATCGATACTAAAAAAGCCAGTATATATGATACTGTATAACAACAATGGTACGCTAAAGCGCAATTGCTCTTTAAAGAGTTGAGATGAAAAAGCTACCTGTGATCCAAAAAAAATAATAAAAAAAGGGGAAAAAAGCGACAATGAAATTAAATTTGCATAAAAAAATGAGTCAATACCAAAACCATTTTTAATACCATAAACCATGAAAGCAGTGGCAAGTATACTTTGGCTCGTAAATAATAATAAATAGGTGGTTAATTGTTCTTTAATACGTAAAAATGCCGTTGTTAAAGCAAAAAAGGAAAATAGGCAAATATTAATAAAAGTAAGAAAAATATAACGATGCTGTATCGTTATTATACTAAAGTAAAGCAGGCATCCCAAAAACCCTGCTAAAAAAATCATACTGAGTAGCACCATCAAACATGCATTACCAATTGCTTGCTTCAATTTAAATGGCTCATCCTTATATAAAAAATAAAACCTAATTAACGATGCTGAAGCACATGCAATGAGGGCTGTTGTTCCTAAAGAGAAAAAAGTTTGATAAAAATCCCAGATACCAAATTCTGTTAACGTTAACATGGAAAGAAAATACGGAAAAAATAGAAAACTAATAGCGCGATTTATTGCTGAACTTAACCCATAAAAAAAGGTATTATGGGCGCCCCGCTTTATATAATGAGCTAACATAAAATACTCTCATTTATAATTGAATTCCCATCAAATTTTGTATCACCCATAATTGTAAGGAATTATTACCTTCTTGTTTTTGATGCGTAACCAACAAATCATTAATTTTTTTGAAATCTAAATATTCTTTCCAGGGGTTATTTTTTTCATGCATTTTATCAATAAAATATTGTTTAAAATAAGACCCTTCTTTAAACCACCGATGCGTAGGAGCAGCAAAACCCATTTTTTTACGGTAAATCGTATCATGCGGTAATATACCTTCAGCCGCTTTTTTGAGGATATATTTGGTAATCCCATTATGATATTTAAGATCGGTTGGAATCTGCAGCGCAAATTCAACTAAGGTGTGATCCAGAAATGGCACCCGTGCTTCTACTGAAGTAGCCATGGTCATTTTATCCACCCGCATTAACAGGAGTTCCGGAAGCCGCTGTTTTAATTCTAAATAACACATTGAAGTAAAAAAATCTGCTTGTGGATTACGTTCATACAGCTGCTGTAAATGATAATCAACTACGCAGTAGCTGGAATCATTTTGTTTAAAGGATGGGTAAATTTTCTCAATAATTGGATCATCATTATGTTCAAAAAAAAGTTCTTGCTTCAATACTGATTTTTTCCAAACCTCTGAAAATGCTGTCGCACCGCTCCAAAAAAGATGTTTATTTTCTGCCCAACTTTTTACTATAGCAAGTCTATTTTGTTTTTGGGGAAAAAAGTATGCAGCAAGTTGATAGAATGATTGTTTTGCAAATGCCGGAATATAGCGCTGCGAATGTTTCCAATAACGATTATATACATTCAAATAATTTCCATACATTGTATAACCACAGAACAATTCATCAGATCCTTCCCCAACTTGCACCACCGTAACTCCAGCATCTTTGAGTAATTTTGATACGTAATATAAGGGAATGCAAACACAATCGGCGATGGGTTCATCTTGATGAAATACCATCTTTTCAAAAAATTCAAATGCTTCTTTTTCTGAAATAATAATTTCATGATGATCAGTATTAAAACGACGCGCAATTTTACGTGCCCATGAGATTTCACTATATTCAGGGCCATCATCAAAGGAAACGTTAAATGTTTTTACTTGATCAACGAGCTCTGACATGAGCGCAACATTTAAGCTTGAATCGATACCTCCCGATAAAAAAACGCCATAGGGAACATCTGACATCATTTGCCGTTTTATTGATGCACGCAATAATTGCTGTATTGTTTTTATACAAAACTGTTCATTAGTAAGTTGTTTTTGATCATACACGATTGCAGGCTTTAATGGCGTATACCATTCATGGAAACTAACATTTTTTTGTGCATCTACTTTAAGGTAATATGAGGCAGGTAGTTTGTAGACATGCTGGTAAAGGGTCATGGGAGCCGGCGTTACTAAATACGTTAAATAATGATACAACGCTTTAGTATTAATTTCTTTGGTAATCCAGGGTAATTGCCATAATGCTTTAATTTCTGAAGCAAAGCTTAAAAAATCGCCATCAAGTGAAAAATAAAGTGGTTTAATACCCAGTCGATCGCGAATAAGAAAAAGTTTTTCGCGTTTAATATCATAAAGCACAATTGCAAACATGCCATCTAATTTGTTTAGTGCTTCTATGCCCCATTCTTTATATGCATAAATAATGGTTTCAGAATCTGAATTGGTCTGGTATTGATATCCTAATTGTTCAAGTTCTTTACGAAGTTGTGGATGATTATAAATTTCACCATTACAGAGCACCGCTACGGTATGTTCTTTATCAAAGAGTGGCTGAAAACCTGCATCAGAAAGATCCATAATACTTAAACGGCGATGAAACACTCCCAATTGCTGTGAATCTGAACTCCAAATCCGATAGCCATTTGGGCCGCGATGAGCAACGGTGTGTTGCATTTTTTCAAGTAACGATTGATCAATACCGCCAGCATTTTTTTTAATATGGAAGTAACCGCCCAGTCCACACATATTTGATTTCCTCTTTTTATATATACTGGTTATACCATGGAATATAAAAAAGAGAAAATGGCTCCGATTTTATTCATTTTTAGACAAAACTTTTTTTATTAATTTGCGTTGTCTGCCTTGAGATATCGAACTATAACATTTAAGTATGGCCGTACTAGATAATCCACCTATTACCAATTTTTTTGCAGTATGCTCCCATGAAGAAAGCTGGTGCGTTTTTCGTTTATATTCTAGCTTGCTAAAAGCTTCGTGCTTCTTTTCTTCTGATGCATTTTTTAATTCCTCAAGATTATGATGCATATCCTGGCTTATTTTATTTTTTACCATCAACCAAATTATTCCAGCAAATGCACTACTTAACATTCCCGAATTAGTTTTTATTATTCGCCAGGTCATCTCCCATTTTGTTTCTAATTCTAATTCTAAATCCTCAGGAAGATCTCGAGGATCAATAGGGGTACTCGTATCTTGCTTGCTACCATCAGGAAAGACAATAACGGAATTACGGCAAATAGACATCCTCCCATTACTATCGTAATTGACTGAATATTCTATATCTTCTTCTTGAATCCCAAAACTATTCATACTAAAAAATAGCGTAAATGCTAAAACAAAATATTTCATTATAATTGTCCCTATTATTTAAATTTAAATTTTTTTAATGCAATAAAACTCATGCCAAGTAAAAGAAATCCATGGCGAAACCGACTAATTTGCGTGGTGCCATATTGCCGATTTTTATAATGTACCGGCATATCAAGAATCTTTAAATTTAATTTTGCTGCACCAAATAACAAATCAAAATCACCAAACGGATCAAATTCGCCAAAATACGCACGGTTTTTTACAATTTTTTCATAATCTGATTTAAATAATACTTTGGTACCGCATAAGGTATCTTTTATTGGCTGTCCTAATAACCATGAAAAACCTATACCAAAACAATAATTTGCAATCAAATTTAAAAATCGCATCGCTTCAGATTCCATGCCATAAACCAACCGCGAGCCGTTAATAAAATCTGCTTTTTCTACTAACGCATCATAAAATTTAGGTAATTCTTCGGGCGGCACTGTTAAATCAGCATCAAGTATCATTAAGATATCTCCTTGTGCCTTTGCAAATCCCAAGCGCACCGCATCTCCCTTCCCTTTGCCAGATTGCACATAATAAGAAATTTTTTTATGTGGATTTTCTTGATGTACTCGTTTAATTTCTTCAAGGGTGCCGTCCTTGGAATGCCCTTCTACAAAAATAAATTCGGTCGCCGTTCCCAATAACGGACAGCGATCAATAATCGCTTGAATATTACCACGCTCATTACGACAGGGGACTATAACTGAAACAGAATAGTTTCTTTCAATTTTTTTTATGGCTGGGCGTGCAACAACCCATTGACTAAGGCAAAACAAATTAATGATGGGAAGTGGCGCAATAAAAGTGTTAACCAGCCACGAAATGAGCGGAATATACACCGGAAGTAAAATATTACGTTCATGCGTTACCACTTCAAATCCTGCTAAATATAAAAAATTAGCAATATCTTGGTACGATAACCAGTTTTTAAGCGCTGTTTTTCGCCTTAATGAACATTTTTGAGCTAACCATAAAATGGGTTCCCATAAAACTGAATAAAAATCAATTACTATTTTGGTAGTATCAGTACAAAACGGAATTAATTGTTTAAAAAGCTCTTGCACATCATCAGCTTCCATTGTAGCCAAATTAATTAGTACATAATCAAACGGCTCTTTATGCGGAATATTTTTTACTGAACCAGAATAAAATTCAAAATGAGGATAGAGCTGTTTTGCTTGACTCACTGCTAACGAATCTTCATCAACCCCAACGCCAAATGAAGGATGCACGGCATCTAATAAAAAACCATTTTTTCCATTAACTAAAAGCACTCGTGATTCTTTTGGTACAAAAAAACGATATAATCGTGCCATTAATGAATGGTAATACCAATTTTTTTTCAACCAATAGGCATACGAAATGCGTTCATGATAAATTGTTTGTGCTTCCATACTCATTATTCACCTTTTTTTGCAATACCTTTAGGAAGGCTATTATCAGTTACTAAATGCGCAAATGCGCCTAACACAAAATTAATTTGATATTTAATAAACAAATCACAGCAACATGATTGCTGCTCTTCTGGTTCATCCTGTATATCATCATTAATAAAATATATATTAGGATCATAATGTATCTTTTCAATAACTCGTTGTTGCATACTTGCAACTAAAAACGGTACAAAAAAAATAATTAAAAAAAAATATTTAATCATTTTGTGATTTATTCTCTCATTGGTGCACTCGGCGCTGTGAGTATAGATTTAACGCGATTTATCACTTCTTTAAGATCATTAAATTCTATCGCAAATTGAGCGAATGTGAGATCATGGTTTTCTAAACGTTGCATTATTTTTTGCTGAGTCTTTTTGATTTCTTCAATCTCTTTTTTCATTTCATTAATAGTTTGATTGGATTGACTGCCAATAGCAACCATTGTTTCCATCAAATCAGATAATTCATTTTGTTTATTATTAATAGTAGTCAATTGGGAAATTATCGAACGCACACCATGTGTATCCATATTTTCATTAAATTTTTGTTCTAATCGTGAAATTGTAGCTAAAAATACTGAATGATTTGTACAAGCTTGCTCATGGAGTTCATGCATCAATTGTTCTGATTTTATTGCACTATTTTTTTCATGCTCTTCTTTTTCATATTTTGCTTTTTCTGTAGCAATTTGTAATTTACGTTTATGTTCTGCTGCATCATCTTTTTGCTTTTGTGCAAATTCTAATGCGATATCTTTTTTATAATAAAAAGCATTTTTTTCACGCAATAAGTTCAGAAATTGTTCCGTTTCCTCAGCTTCCTGCTGCTCAGTATCAGATAAATAGTCTTTTAAAGAATTAATTTTTTCAAGATCAGCGCGCACCATTTGACCATAGTAATAATGATAATAAGCAGTATCATTTGCATACGGGAGTGAGACGCGTTCAATTACTTCGGCAGTAACTTCACCTGTTTTTTCCACTGATTCATATTCTAGCTGATATTTTTTTTCTAATGATGATAACCATTCTTTTGCTTTTTTTTGCTGTATCAGTTTTTCGTCTTCCAATTTTTTTTCTTTATCAGCATGCGCGGCTTCATTCACCGCTATACCGAAAACAGTACCTAAGCCTATTAGAGCGCTTCCAACACAACCAAGTCCTACAATTAATAAAATTACATTAGGGGCATCATCATTTGCTTTAACTGGATTAGCTATGCAAAGTGACAGCATTAAAAAAATAATTTTTTTACTTTTCATACAAATATTTTCCCATATAAATAATTTAAAAAGAATTTCATTTTATAACTGGATTCTTACGACTTCGTCTCAGAATGACATTCGCGACCTCCATGTCATCCTGAGGAGCGAATGCGACGTCAGGATCCAGTTAATAAATAATACTCGATACTTTTATTCAATCAAATTTAAAAATATATTATAGTGCTACAAATTTTTTATTGTATTGTACAAGAAAAAAGCAAGAATTTATAGGATAGTTATTGCTTATTTAGTAACTTCTTGCCAGTTATTACCAAAACGTGTCGTTACTTTAAGCGGAACATTCCATTGCACTACATTCTCTAAAACAGATTTTACCACTTGTTGCGTTTGTTCTTTTTGATGCTCTGGCACCGAAATTAAAAGCTCATCATGAATTTGCAAAATCATTTTTGCCTCTAAATTATGCTCCTTAAAGGCTCGAGCAAGGTTAATCATTCCGCACTTCATAATTTCAGCAGCAGTGCCTTGTGCGGGCATATTGATGGTGATACGGCGAGCCAAATCATAGAGCATTTTATTCTTTTCATAAATGCCCGGAACATAGCGCCGCCGGCCCCAGAGCGTCGTTACATACCCGCGTTCCATAGTTTCATTAATTACACGCTCCATCCACGTGGATACTCCCGGATATTGAGTAAAATATTTTTCAATATATTGTTGTGCTTGTTTAAACGGGATTCCTAAATCTTTTGAAAGACCGAATGGCGTTAATCCATATAAGATACTAAAATTAATTCGTTTACCAATTTGCCGTTGTTCACTAGTGACCTTATCAAGCGGAACATCAAAAAGTTTGGCCGCAGTTTGCGCATGAATATCTTGATCTTGTAAAAACGCATTCACCAGCGCTGCATCTTGTGATAAATAAGCAAGTATACGTAATTCAATTTGTGAATAATCTGCCGATAAAAACACCTGTCCTTTTTCCGGTTTAAATGCTGATCTAATATGAACATGATAACGGGTATCGATAGGAATATTTTGTAAATTAGGCTCCGAACTTGCAAGTCGCCCGGTAGCAACGGCAGTTTGACTAAACGTGGTATGAATTTTCCCGGTAGCTTTATTGATGTATGTCGGCAATGCATCAATGTAGGTATTTTTTAACTTGGCGAGTTCCCGATAGTGTAATATAAGACCCGGCACTGGATGGTTTTTTGCCAGTTCTTGCAATACATCAACATCAGTTGAATAACCCGTTTTTTTAGAACTTTTTTTGAGCGGAATTAATTTTAATACCGTAAATAATAGATGCTCGATTTGTTTTGGTGAGTTTAAATTAATATCGGGTTGGCACCCACTTAAATCAATAATTTCTTGTTTTATTCGTTCCAAATCCGCCACAACGTATCGATCAAGTTCGCGTAAAATGGATAAATCAACACTAATACCTTCTAGCTCCATACCAACTAAAATGGGAACCAACGGTAATTCCATTTCATAATAGAGCCGTTCCATATCTTGCTTTTTTAGTTGTTCGGTTAAAATAGGATATAATTGCAATGTCTGATGAGCATCAGAAGCTGCATATTCAGTAGCTAAATCAAGCGGCACTTGTGCAAAGTTCTTGTATCCTTTGCTGCTCACCACATCAGCAAAGCTCAGCATCGTTTCATTCAAATAAAATTGTGAAATAGCTTTTAAATTTATATTTTGCCAATCTTCAGTTACTAAATGAGCTGCTAATAACGTATCAAATGTTAAAGGAGTAGTAACAAACCCGTTATAAATAAGCGCACGTTCATCAAAATTGCCGTGATGCATGATTTTTTTTATACCCGGATCAGCCAAAAGAGGATTCATAAGTTTTAAAACATCTTCCTTAGTCAATTGCTCAGGCGTTTCACTATGGCCAAAAGGAACGTAATACGCTTCACCTTTTTTATAGGCAAATGAAACTCCAATAAGCTTGTTCTCTAAAGGGTTAAGCCCTTCAAGCTCTGTATCAAGCGCAATAATACCTGCTTTTTTTACCTCTTTGAGGATAGTTTCAAGTTCATGCATCGTTGTTATTGCTTTAAAAATATACCCCTTAGATTCAGATAAGGTTATTTTTGGCGTTAAAGAAACACCTTGTTTTTGTAAATCTTTGAGTAAGGATTTAAAGTTTAATTCTTCAAACAATGGCTGTGCGTGAGCCCAATTATGCGCATCAAAAGCAACATCAGTACTTTGAGCATTGAATGGCATATAGCGTAGTAAAAATAGTTGCTCACTTAAAAATCCATTCGATTTATTTTCTTCTAGAAGCCGCCGCGTACTTTCTTTAGGCACCTGATTTATGTGCTCATAAAGATCCTGAAGGCTAGAAAATTGTTGTACTAATTGCGTTGCTGTTTTAGTACCAATCCCTTTCACCCCAGGAATATTATCCGAAGTATCTCCTACCAAAGCAAAATAAAACGGTAGTTTTGATACCTGAAATCCTCTATTTTCGATAAATCGTAGTTTATCAATAAAAATATCTTTAAATGGATCATAAATAGTAATTGAGTCAGTAAGTACTTGCTCCATATCTTTATCAGAGGTAATTATTACTACTTTTTTTCCTTCTTGTGCAATGTCACGGGCTAAAGAAAAAAGAATATCATCAGCTTCAACACCCGTTTTTTCAAACTGTTTTAAGCCAATCAGATCAGCAAAATGTTGTATATATATTTTTTGATCAAAAAGATCACTGGGCGGCGCTGAACGCGTTGCTTTGTAAGCAGGAAATATGGTATGTCGTTCTGTAGGGCCTTTGCTATCCCATACAAGTGCCATGTACTGTGGGTTAAATTTATCAATCAGTTTTTTTATCATACGGCAAAAACTATAAACTGCTTGTACTGGCACCCCTTTTGGTGTGTGTAAGGGTCGCAATGCGTAATACGCTCTATATAAAAACCCCGAGCCGTCAATAAGATATACCGTCTGATTGGGATCCTGAACCATATGACAACCTTTCTTTTTTTCATACATGAGAGAATATAGCGGGAATACCGTACTTATTATAATAGTAAAAATAAAATGCTTGAAAACATCTGCAACCATAAGAACAAATATAAACCTCAATTCAATCTCTATAAGCCTCTTCTATAAGTATAATCTATAATCAAATTTTCACAAAAAAAATAATAAAACAGTATAAAAATTACAAAGATGTATTTTTATTTATAGTAAGTTGCTCAAATTCCAAAAAACGTTACTTTATTAAAATGATAATGAGAAATATGTGTTAAGAAAGGTTTTTCATGAAACGCTATAGCTTATATATACTTATTTGTTCTTCACTTTTATATACCAGCATCAAGCCTATGCAATCAACGCAAAAAGTTAATCCCGCAATTGAAATTATTACTTGCAACACGTATGAAAAATCAATTGTGCGCTATTTGGAATTAGCAAGCGACCCTACCCATTCTAGGGCATTAAACCTTCCGCTCATTAAAACAAATATTATTAATGCCTTAAGTGAAAAATTTAAGAAAAATGCCCAAGAAATAGGTGAAGATCTCAAAATTGAGCAAATAATTAATAAAGCTAAATTATAAGAAATCATTATTATTTCAAATTGATAATAAAAAAATAGTTTCAATCTCTTGCTTTTTCAATTATATTCTTGATAAGCTTATTATAATTCCGTACTAATTCCCCTAAAATAAGAAAAAAAGGAAACAGAAGTAGTTATGATAAGCTATATATTGTTATTTATAAATTTATTAAAAAAATTTAAAAATCGGTAATATTTACTGGTAAAAAAATATAATAATTTTACACTAAGGATATGTTTGCCCAAGTAAAATTATTAAAAGGATTCAAAGAACCGTTATTATATGAAGCACCTGATCAGCTGAAAAACGATCTCTCTATTAATTCTTTGGTGAAAGTCCCCTTACGCAACCAAACGGTATATGCATACGTCCAAAAGCTGTACCATGAAAAACCTGCTATTTCGTTTAACGTAAAAAAGATTCTAAGCATAGAACAGCTTCCTCATGATATGCATTATTTTAAGTTCATTGATCAACTTGCCTATTATTATCAAACTGAACCAGTTCATTTTTTAAAGCGATTATATTTCTTTTTAAATCATGAAAAACCAACTGAGTTTATAGATCCTTTTGCCCAATCATCCATTAAGCATAATGTCACCCTCACTTCTGAACAGCAACAGGTTGTTTCTTTTATACAGCCGTACATACAAGATACTATGTATCTGCCAACCTTATTGCACGGAGTAACCGGCTCAGGAAAAACTGAAGTATACAAAGCCTTGATCGAGCATGCCATTGCTCATCATAAAACAATCATATTATTATTACCGGAAGTATCTTTAGCCGCACAATTTACTCAATTACTAAAAGAGCAGTTACCCGCTATACCAATCGTATCCTTTCATTCAGCAACAGCACCAACCCAAAAGAAAATGGTATGGAATCGCCTTTTAAATGCAGAACCAACCGTTATTATTGGTGTCCATCTTCCCTTATTATTACCGATCGCAAATTTAGGTTTAATTATTATTGATGAAGAACATGAAGCGGGGTACCAAGAAAAGAAACACCCTAAAATAAATACTAAGGAAGCTGCCCTGTTTAAAGCCCATTGCGCCCAAATACCTATTTTACTGGGATCGGCAACACCGAGTATCAGCTCATTATATATGGTGAACAATAAAAAATGGCATTTTTTTCAATTAAAAAAACGGTTCAATGGCGTTTTTCCAAAAATAAAAATAGTTTCTCTGCTAGAAAAAAAAGAACGAAGACAATTTTGGATCTCCACCGAACTTATTAATGCGATTAGACAGCGACTTGCTGCTCAAGAACAGATCATGATTTTTTTAAATCGCCGCGGCTTTAGTTTTTTTGTGCAATGTAAGCAATGCAGCTTTATTTTTTATTGTAACTCCTGCTCAGTCAGTTTAACGCTCCATCATGATAATCATTTATTATGCCATTATTGCGGCTTTTCTACCACGATCCCGCCGTATTGTGGCAGCTGTAAGCATACTGATTTTTTAAAAAAAGGAATTGGCACACAATTTATCGTACAAACGTTACAGCATATTTTTCCTACTGCTCGTATCGCCCGTGCCGATTTAGATGCCACCATCAATAAAAAAAAGTGGCAAAACACCATAAATCTCTTTAAAGACGGTGCTCTTGATATGTTAGTGGGAACACAAACAATAACAAAAGGGTATCATTTTCCTAAAGTTAGCTTAGTCGGCATCATTTGGGCAGACTTAAATTTACATTTTCCTATATATAACGCCGTTGAAACAACGTTACAACAACTTATCCAAGTTGCTGGAAGAGCCGGCAGAACTGGATTAGCAAGTGAAGTTATCCTGCAAACAATGGGAACTCATCCCGTTTTTGCGCAAGTAAATGAATTACAGTATGCAGATTTTTATCAGCATGAAATTGAAAATAGAATGCTTGTTAATTACCCACCCTTCACCCGTTTGGTTGAAATAGAATTCAAACACGCTAATGATATGGTGGTAGAACAAGATGCGAATTTTGTTGCTGATTTTCTTTCCTGCCATATTAAAACTACGTATTCTTCTATCACCGTACTCGGGCCAACTAAACCCCCTGTATGGAAATTAAAAAATTGGTACATGCGTAAAATTTATTTAAAAAGTAATTCAATACATGACATTATTCGCTTATATCGCTCCATACCACTCAGTACTATTAAAAGCTTCATTTACTTCACTCCTAATCCGTTAAATTAGGATATAAAAAGTAAGAATTCCATAATTATATTGTCTTATAAAAGACGTAATCCATGTTATAGGGATATTGCGGTCACTTGTCATCTCGGAATGACAAAATTATTATTTACACTAAAAAGATAATTTATTCAGAAATTATTTTAAAATTTACTTAATTATTGAATTACACGGCAACTTCTCTCTATCCTGATAAAAATATAATGAATACCTTAAGGAGAAGCGTAATGAATAATAAGTTGTACCTACTAATTCTAGGGTTAGTAGCATGTCCCTTTATTACAATTCAACCCAAAACACCGGTACCGGTCAAAAATTTAACATTTGCAAAAGAACTGCCTAAATCAGCTACAACCAAACAGGAACCTATTACTGCTAACGACCTTGAAAAACAAAAACAAAAAATTAAAACGCTTAAAAAACAACTCAAAAATTTACTAAAAAAATACCCGAAATTTCAGGATGTGAAAAAACAATATGATGATGCTAAGATACCGGTAAAAAATGCACAGGATAAGATAAGCCAACTATACGCAAAAAATCTAACACTTTTTAATGAATATAATAAAGCAAAAGAACAAAAAAAGGTCCCAAAAGACCTTCAAAACCAGATAAATGCATTTTCAAAAAAATCCAGTGAACTTTCAATTCAATATAATACGGCAGCAAATTCCCTCATTAAACTTAAAACCAACATGAGAAAAACTAAGGAAGCATTAATTGCAAAAGAAACCCCATTAAAGAAAATAGGTCAACAATTAGATCAGGCAAAAAAAGAATTTCAAGATATGCAACATAAACCGATTAAAAAGTAATAAAGGATTGCTATGAAACTCTTAAAAAATAAAAGATTTTTACTCTTATTGTTATTTCTTATAAATGCCACTGGCATAAATGCCATCGCGTGGTATTGGTTTTGTGGTTGGATGAACATACAAGGAGATTCCCTTCTTAATTATTATTTATACGCTTGGGATAATACGCAAAAAAAAATGGTATTAAATCCCTCGCCATTACCAACAAACAAAGTCTTTCTTTTGCAAGATCTTTTAGGTGGCGTTGATAATTGTCCTGCAATGTGGTGGGGACAAGTTGGCACTGATCAAAGTGGTAATCCCATTATGGGCGGAACCACTTTTCTATTAGTGCCTAAAGTGCCGTATATTAGTGTTGCAAATACTACGCCACAAGATGTTCAAGCATTTGAAGATAAACTGTTAACGGCCATCGAATATCCTTACATCTACGTAGAACGCGCCGCACCCAATCTTATTCAAATATACATTATTGGGCCACGACCGATAAATAATTTAGGAGCTCAAAAATTAACGTTTAATATGCCCGCGTTTGAAAGCATTTGGGGGCATGATCCTAATCAATATAAATCTTGGCAAAACCAACCGATAACAATTGGACCTGCCATTTCGGGCAACTTATGGAACGGCTATGATATGGGGTTTGCATTCTCTTTTAATACCATTACCGGCACTTTCCTTAACTCAGATCCATTACAACACAAATTAAGTAATGATGCCTTTTATATTTCTGGCATTCTTAATAAAAAAGATAAAATGAGCTGGAGCTGGAATAATCAACAAACACCACCAAATGCAGTTGTTTGTTGTATTGGGTTAACCATGGATAAATTAATAAGCCAAGGAATCGTCACCTACAGCGGACCGATAATTGAGGAAACTGATCTACAACGAGTTATTAATTGGATCAATGGAACCGGGCAGGCTAAATTAGCAAATGTAATATAACAATAATAATTGCCCACCGGTAGCAGGCTTTACAAATTTATTGCACAAAAGTACATTACAAAATAGTTTAACATATTGTGTTACCCTTTTGTATTGGAGATTTGTGCAATGCAACATCTTTTTTTTGGTCTTATTGGCGTCGCGCTACTATGCGGGTTTGCCATGGTTGGCTTTCTCTTTACTAAAATTAAATCTATTCGGGTAGATAATGAAAAAGCTAATTCTATTGCGCAGGCAATCGCTCAAGGTGCTATGACCTTTTTGCAAGAAGAATATAAGATCATTGGCTTGGTATCGCTTGCCGTAGCAGCATTACTTTTTTATATATTTACCCCAATGGCTGCTGCAGCGTTCCTTTTTGGCGCACTGCTTTCAGCAACCACCGGATTCATAGGCATGCGTGCAGCAACATATGCTAACGTACGCACCACCATGGCAGCAAAAAATAGTGGTGAACATGCTGCGTTTCTGGTAGCTTTTTTTGGTGGTGGCGTGATGGGTTTTGCTGTTGCTACCTTTGGCTTATTTGGATTAGCCGCCGTTTTCTATCTCTTTTATGAGCATCCTCATTTCATTCCTATTATCACCAGCTTTAGCTTGGGCGGTAGCTTGGTAGCATTTTTTGCTCGCGTAGGCGGCGGGGTTTACACTAAATCTGCTGACGTTGGCGCTGATTTAGCGGGAAAACTAGAAGAAGGAATTCCCGAAGATGATCCGCGCAACCCTGCCGTGATTGCTGATAACGTTGGTGATTGCGTTGGCGATACTGCTGGCATGGGTGCTGATATTTATGAATCGTATGTAGGTGCTATGGTTTCAGCAATTATTCTGGCATTAGCAATTCCTATCTATAATAATTTTTTATATGTTTCTTTACCATTAGTTATGGCTGCGATTGGTTTATTAAGTTCTATTGTTGGATTATTTTCAAACTTTTTTGTAAAAAGACAACCCGCAAGCATGTTGCGCAATGCAACCTTCATGGCAATCGGTATATTTTTGATAGCAACGAGCTATTATATCAAACACATGCAGTTATCCAGAGAAATTATTGTAGCAATAATTCTCGGTTGCTTATCAGGAATTGTGATCGGTTTAATTACCGAATATTATACCGGCGGTAAACCAGTAGAACGTCTTGCAAATACTTCCCGCTCTGGCGCTGCTACTAATATTATTTACGGTTTATCACTTGGTATGGAGTCAACAGTTCTTCCCGTTATCTTATTATCATTAGCAGTATTATTAGCATTTAATTTTGGCGGTGGTCTTTTTGGCGTTGCTATTGCTGCGGTGGCTATGTTATCCACGGTAGGTATCACCATGACGGTTGATGCATATGGCCCTATTGCTGATAACGCCGGCGGTATTGCAGAAATGGCTCACTTTGATCCGGCAGTACGTAAAATTACTGATAAATTAGATGCACTTGGCAATACTACTGCAGCAATGGGTAAAGGATTTGCTATCGGATCGGCATTATTAACGGCACTCGCGTTATTTTCTGCCTATTCAGAATCAGCTCATTTACTGGCTATTAATATTATTGATCCATGGGTAATGGCGGGTCTTTTTATTGGTGGTATTATGCCATTTATTATTTCAGCGCTTACCATGCGTTCAGTTGGTGAAGCAGCATTAAAAATGGTTATGGAAGTGCGTCGACAATTTAAAGAAATTAAAGGATTAATGGAAGGCACTGCACAACCTGATTATAAACGTTGCATTGCTATTAGTACGCAAGCGGCATTACATGAAATGGTACTTCCTGGTCTTCTTACTATCGCCGTTCCTATTATTATTAAGTTTACGCTCGGTATCGAAGCGCTTGGCGGCCTACTAGTTGGTTCCACATTAGTTGGTGTTCTTCTGGCACTTATGATGGCAAATAGCGGTGGCGCGTGGGATAATGCTAAAAAATATATTGAAGCAGGTAATTTAGGCGGTAAAGGATCTGATGCGCATAAAGCGGCAGTCGTTGGCGACACGGTTGGAGACCCTTTTAAAGATACATCCGGACCGGCACTTAATATTTTAATTAAATTGCTTTCAATAGTGGCATTATTATTAGTTTCGTAAGGAACATATGAATAAAAATATAATTATTTTTTTAGTAATCACCGTTGTTGCTAGTAATCTTTATGCTATGCAACAAATCAACAACCCCAATTCTTCAAAAGAATCAAAAGATAATCAAGAAAGACTACCCGATATAGAATTGGTATTTGGAAATGATTATCTTCTTAAAGACTGTTCTCCTACACAAAAACAAGAAATAATAAAAAGACTAAAAGAAGAAAAGATAATAAAAGAATAGGATTTAATTTATTACTGGATCCTTACGTTCCGTCTTCGTTAAAACTCCGCCGGACACGCACTTTCTATTACCACAATCCGCCGTAGCCTTGGCGAAGTCGGACGTGCTTCGGGATGACGGAAAACGTCGTTGCGACCCGTCTTCACTAAAGTTTCGTCGGACATGGTTTACGAACAACTGCGTCCGCCAAAGTTGTTTACTCCGCCATAGCTTTTTTTAGCGACGGCTGGATTAACGTAGGCGGATCCAGGTTCAAATAAAGGAATATATAAATATGAAAATAGCCATTTTACTTATGCTATGTGCTAGTAATCTTCACGCTATGCAACAAGATGAACCACCAATAAATTACCCAATAAAAAGAGTTGAAAAAGTTCCTGATATAGCATTGAAAATGGGGCATGATTACATAAAATATAAAATTAAACAGGAAGATGAAGCGCATTTACCTATATCAGCCCCATTACAAAAAAAAGAAAAGAACGAATAAGAGAAAAAGAAAGAATAACAACTACATTTTTGAATAAATTAACAAATGTCATTCTGAGATCTTGCTAGCAAGATCTCAGAATCCAGTTATGAAAATAAAGATCTTTTATTTATTCGCTGGATCCTTACGCTACGCTCAGGATGACATTATTACTTTTGAAAGATAACTTACCTAATAATTTATTTTTCTATTGTTGACGAGGGCGACGTCCCTTTTTCACTTTCATTTTAGTTTGTCTTTGCTCCTGCATTGCAGCAGCTTTTGCTGCTTCTGCGTCTTTTTGTGGATAGGAAATCTTCACCTCTTTTTTGCACTCTGGACCTGCAGGTGTAGGAGTCATTGGTTGATTACTTGCAATCGGTTGACTTTGTGCAATTGGTTGCACAGGCGAAGAAGCGCCCATTGGTTTTGCCATACCGGTTTTGATTTTAGCAATCACTGCTTCAATCTTTCCTTTAGTATTCTCATTATTACCACTAAATGAATCTATTTTATTTCCTTGTGCATCGTGGAAAACAAAGCCCGGATACCCTCGAACAGCATATCTATTCACTAAATTTTGGCAATCATGCACCACGCCAGCGCATACTTCAATAAAAAGAACACCGGGATTTTCTTGCGCTAATTGTTCCAATATGGGGTGAAATGCTTTGCAAGGCCCACAGGTCACGGAACTAAAATAGAGTACAACAATTTTACCGGTGCCAATATACTTATCTAATTCTGCCCCCGATTTAATTTTAATAATTGCGCCGCCACCTTGCTGTAGTAATGTCTTCGATCCATTCTCTAATGCATTAAGCATACCGTGCAAAATAAAGAGCGATGTTACTATCATCACTATTTTTTTATACATAAAAACTCCTTGTAAACAGGTTTATAAATTTTTAACTTTATTGTCTAATGCACCCTCGCCCATTTGCCCCTTCATTTGGGAGCTATTACCATTGCCATCAATAAAAACAAAATGCGGTACACCATTTATTTCAACTCTCATCTTTTTTGCACACTCTTGCGTTAAACCCATATTAGTAACACTAACTGTATAAAAGCAAACTCTATTACCGTATTTATTAGCAACTTGTTGATAACGGGGAATCATAATTTTACAATGCGGGCACGATGGACTATAAAATTCTACCACCAACGGCTTTTTATTCATATCAATATCGGTAACACCGTTTACTTCAACGATAGAAGCATTAACTGCATGAGTAAATTGCAAACATATAACTACAACAAGAAAACGGTAGATACTTTTCTTTTCCATAACACACCTTTCCTTAAAACAAATAGCAAACAAGATACACTAATAATAAAAATTCCGCCAAATTAAAGTCAATAATATTACATTTTGAAATTAAATTAATTATCAATTTCCTATATTTCTTGGTACCTAGACGCTTAAAAGAACAATATCAATTCTCTTGTTTTGATTACAATTTGAATTTTTTTAAGCGCAATTTTGACAAAAAAATGAAGAATATATTTTCTCAAAATAGATGAAATTTTTATTTGCCTATAAGGGTTTATGGTGTTAGATTATAAATAATGCCGCCAAGCGTCTATTTCCTATTTGGAAATAAAATTTTTGCTCATACAACGGTCTCTGCAGTTCTTGAATTTACGTATAACCACATGAGATTATTGTTGTATGAATTTTTATTTTTAACACCATTTTTTATACAAGGGCCATATTATGTATCCAGAAAACAATAAAATGCATGGAGGACTACAAAATCCACAACCGCAATGGAATATTTTATTCGATCCCCTCGTCTCATCGCTCGGTATAACAAAAAAAAACCAAGAACCAACCTGCTTTGATATTGAAAAAATAGGAGCAACACTCGCACGTTTAAGTCAACAATTACTTCCTGCCATTTCTTTAGAACTCATTATCAAAGAATTCAATAAAAACTTGTACGAAAAAATTTCTACCCAAGAAATTGAAAAAACATTATTATTTGCTAGCTTGCCTTTTTTAGAACAAGATCCTGCATATGGCGTTTTTGCTTGTCGTCTCCTTTTGCAAATCATGTACAAAGAGGTATTTACCACTTCCACCACTGATAGTTCCTATAAAGCTAATTATCAACATGCTTTCTTTCAAAGTATAAAAAAGGGAATTGAACACGGCATTTTCAATGAAGCGCTGGGTTCCTTTGATTTATCATTATTGGCCCAAGCATTGCAGCCAGAACGTGATCACTTACTTACCTATATTGGTTTGCAAACCCTCTATGATCGTTATTTTTTAAAAATTGAAAATAAACGTGTTGAGTTGCCTCAACTATTTTGGATGCGCATTGCAATGGGTCTTGCTATTAATGAACCTGATAAAAATGAAAAAGCGCTCTTATTTTATGAACAATTTTCAAATTTATATTATATCTCATCAACACCAACCTTATTCCATTCAGGATATAAGCGCGCACAGCTTAGTTCCTGTTATTTAACCACCGTTACTGACGATTTAGATCATATTTTTAAATGTATTGGCGATAATGCACAACTTGCAAAATGGGCAGGCGGTATTGGTAATGACTGGACTAATATCAGAGGAACGGGATCTTTAATAAAAAGTATACATGCAACCAGTCAAGGAGTTATCCCCTTTTTAAAAATTGCAAACGACGTGGTTGTAGGAATTACTCGTAGTGGTATTAGACGCGGTGGCACCTGTGCTTATTTAGAAACATGGCACTTAGATATCGAAGATTTTTTAGACCTTCGTAAAAATACCGGTGACGAACGGCGACGCACCCATGATATGAATACCGCAAATTGGATTCCTGATCTGTTTATTAAACGCGTATTAGCAGATGCCGAGTGGACGCTTTTTTCTCCTCAAGAAGTACCTGATTTGCATCATATTTATGGAACGGCATTTGAAGAGCGCTATCATTACTATGAAACATTAGCTCAAGAAGGAAAAATTTCCCAATTTCGTACCATCTCAGCACAAAAATTATGGCGAAAAATGCTCAGTCGTTTATTTGAAACAGGACACCCTTGGATCACGTTTAAAGATCCCTGCAATATTCGTTCTCCTCAAGATCATACAGGTGTAGTACATAGTTCAAATTTATGTACTGAAATTACGCTTAATACTGCCGTTGATGAAACAGCGGTGTGCAATTTAGGATCAGTAAACTTAGCGCGCCATGTTACTAATGGCGCACTTGATGATCAATTGTTACAAAAAACAGTCAGAACCGCTATCCGCATGCTTGATAACGTTATTGACCTCAATTTCTATCCAACGCAAGAAGCCAACAATTCTAATATGCGCCATCGCCCCATTGGCTTAGGCGTTATGGGTTTTCAAGATGCTCTTTTTAAATTAAATATTAATTTTGAAAGCTCGCAAGCAATCGATTTTGCTGATGTCGTTGGTGAAAAAATTCTTTATTATGCTGTATCTGCTTCTGCTGAACTTGCGCGCGAACGCGGCGCTTATTCAAGTTATAAAGGTTCTAAATGGGATAGAGGAATATTCCCGTTAGATACCATTGATCTTTTAGAAAAAGAACGTGGGCTTCCTATAAAAGTTAACAGAATGCAACGGCTTGATTGGAACCGCTTAAAACAGCAAGTAAAAATTGATGGTATGCGTAATTCAAATTTATTAGCAGTAGCGCCAACAGCAACCATTGCTAATATTGCCGGTTGTTATCCTTGCATCGAGCCAATTTATAAAAATATTTACGTTAAATCGAATATTGCGGGCGAATTTACCATTGTTAATAGCTATTTAGTAGAAGATCTTAAAGATTTAGGACTCTGGAATAGCTCTATGGTTGAACAATTAAAATATTATGATGGTAATCTTGCTTTAATTGATGCCATTCCACAATCATTAAAAAATAAATACAAAACAGCGTTTGAACTTGATCCAATTCATATGATTAAAATCACCGCAGCGCGTGGTAAATGGATTGATCAAAGTCAATCTCATAATGTGTTTATGCAAGGCGTATCAGGTCAAAAATTACATGATATTTATATTACCGCTTGGGAGAGTGGCTTAAAAACAACGTATTATCTACGAACATTAGGTGCAAGTCAAATTGAAAAAGCAACGTTAGATGCATCCAAATATGGATATACGCAAAAACGAGAATATAAACCTCTTGCTGATGAGCAACCCATAGAAAATACGGCTGCAGAATTTTCTGGCGGCGTTATATGCAATCTTGACCCCGGTTGTGAATCGTGCCAGTAATTGAAAGGAATAAACAATGGCAAAAAAAACATTACTTAATAATTCGGTCACTGACCCTAATAAAATATTGCCCATGACCTATACCTGGGCCCGGCAGCATTATAAAGATGGCATTGCTAATAATTGGACTCCCGAAGAAGTCTCTATGCAATTGGATGTAGAGCAATGGCGTTCTACTACCATATTATCGGAAAAAGAACGGCGATTAATTTTATGGAATTTAGGTTTTTTTTCTACTGCAGAATCACTGACAGCAAATAATCTTGTACTCGCCGTGTATAAACATATTACTAATCCAGAATGTCGCCAATATCTACTACGGCAAGCATTTGAGGAAGCAATTCATACTGATACCTTTATTTATTGTTGCGATACTTTAGGACTGGATCCCGATGAAATTTATAACATGTATAATACCATCCCTTCAATTGCGCAAAAGGATAATTTTGTTATTAGCTTAACGCAATCAATTTTCGATCCTCATTTCACTACTCAAGGTGACGAAAATATTAAAAAATTTCTGCATGATCTCATTGGCTATTACGTTATTATGGAAGGCATCTTCTTTTATGCTGGCTTTGCTATGATGCTTGCCTTAAAGCGCCAAAAGAAGATGATTGGCATCGGCGAACAATTTGAATATATCATGCGTGATGAAAGCATTCATTTAGCATTTGGTTGCGATGTGATTAATACCATAAAAGCCGAAAATCCTCAGGTATGGACCCAAGATTTTCAGGAAGAGATTGTTTCATTAATTAAACAAGCAGTTATTTTAGAATCTCAATATGCATTTGATGCATGCCCTGAAGGATTATTAGGAATCAATCCACACCAATTTTGTGATTATGTAGAATATATTGCCGATCGTCGCTTAGAACGAATCGGACTACCAAAAGTATATTTTAAAGAAAATCCATTCCCGTGGATGTCTCAAGCAGTTGATCTCTCAAAAGAGAAAAATTTCTTTGAAACACGCGTAACAGAATATCAAACGGCTGGCTCATTAGAGTGGTGACTACAAAAAAGGCGCTGCAGTATAAACTACAGCGCCTTTTTTAAATCATTTTATCATCACCATAAGGACTTTTTTATCATTAACTATTTAAACGCGCCCTGTTTAAGCATTTTTTGATAATAAGCAATACTGTTATTAATAAGCTCATATGCTTCTTGTTGATCAAGAAAATGCTCAACAACAACCTGCTTTTCTTCTAATTTTTTATAAGTCTGAAAAAATTCTTTTATGGTATCTAATAAACCATCCGGCAATTCAGAAAGCCCCCCAATCTTATTCACGGCATGATCATGGGTAGCAACAGCAATGATTTTATCATCTCGTTGACCATTATCAATCATATGCAAGGCACCAATGGGAGTTGCCTCTACTATAGATAAGGGCACTAACTGCTCAGAACAAATAATTACTGCATCCAATGGATCTTCATCTGCGCAATAGGTTTGCGCCACAAAACCATAATGAAACGGATATGCTAAATGAGTAAGGAGTACTCGATCAAGCCGCAATAAGCCCGATTCTTTATCTAATTCGTATTTTGCCTTTGAACCTTTAGTAATTTCGATTACCGTATTCACCGTTTTTGGGGCATTTTTACCTGGCGATAATAAATGCCATGGATGAAGAATCATAGCGTCCCTTATATAAGTTATAGATCTCATTGATAATAAAGATAATTATATCATATATTGAGAGGGATCTATATAAAAAAATAGGTAGTTATATGAAACCAATGAAAAAAGCCCCTGTTTTGCTCGTTATACTCGATGGGTTTGGCTATAGTAACCAAACTAAATATAATGCTATCGCTCAGGCAAATACTCCCTATTTTGATTCTTTTTTACAGAATTACCCTCATACCTTATTACCAGCCGCGGGTAAATCGGTCGGATTACCTGAAGGTACTACCGGAAACTCTCAAGTAGGCCATCTAACCATCGGTACGGGGCAAATTGTTGAACAACCAAGCCTATTTATCGCTCATGCCATTGATGATGGCAGCTTTTTTAAAAACCAAACACTTATTAATAACCTAAAACAGCTACAAAAGAAAAACGGTCGCTTACACTGCATGGGCCTTCTTTCTGATGCTAATGTACATAGTAATATAAAACAGCTTTATGCTTTTCTTCAGATGGCAAAAGAAATCGCTATTGATCAGGTATTTATTCATGCGTTTCTTGATGGTAGAGATGTTGCTCCTCAATCGGCAAAACATTATTTATCAGCATTAGATGCACATATAAAACAATTAGGTATCGGAACAATAGGCTCGCTACATGGTCGATTTTATGCCATGGATCGTGACCATAATTGGCAGCGAACCGAACAATCCTATCAAATACTTACCCACGAACAAGAAATTCAATTTGATTCCTGGCAGAAGGCATTAGATTATTATTATCATGATGCTATTACTGATGAATTTGTTCCCCCTACGCAATTACATGCTCAGAGCACTATTGCCAATGGCGATGGCATCATTTTTTTTAATTTCAGACCAGATCGTGCGCGCCAACTGACACAATCATTCATTGACCCACAATTTTCTTTTTTTCCAACCACTCATATACCGCTTACTTTTTTTATAACGCCGGTTGATTACCATATGCCTTACCCTACCACCTTCCTTTTTTCTGATCCGCATATTACCAATACGTTAAATCAACAATTAGCACATGCGGGTAAAACCATTTTTTCAATTGCTGAAACAGAAAAATATGCACATGTTACTTATTTTTTTAATGGCTTTCACGAGCAGCCCCTTCCTACTGAAACGCGAATATTGATTCCATCACTACCGCTCAAAAATTATATACAACACCCTGAAATGTCTGCTGATGCAATTACCCAAGCAGTAATCAAAGATTTAGAACAGAGCACCCATGATTTTTATCTGATTAATTACGCAAATGCCGATATGGTAGGCCACTCAGGAAATTTTCAAGCCACAATTAAAGCAATTGAATGTTTGGATGAACAACTAGGGAAATTATATGAAGTCGCTGTGCAAGAGATGAATGGCACACTGTTTATTACTGGTGATCATGGTAAAGCAGAGCAAATGGCTGATCCTAAGACTGGATTAATAAATAAGGCTCATACCATAAATCCTGTTTATTTTATTATGGTTCACAAAGGAATTGCGCAACAGCAATTGCCATCTTCTTTAAAAGGGCTTGCAGATATTGCATCATATATTTTACAACAGATGAGAATTTAAAATTCTTGATTTCTACTTTCAATTACTAATAGATTTTCCTTAATGTTTTTATAAGGAAAATGTCTATGAAATATAATTATTCTCTTCTTGCTTTATTTGTATTTATTTTTTTTACGGCTCAATCACTTTTTGCAGCAAATCCAACATTTTTTGTATTAGAAACACAATTAAACCGACTAGCTCAGGAATTAACTGCTTTACAAAACACCTTGATGCCTCAACAAAAATATACACAAACTGAAGCATTACTCAGTATTCCCGCAATTAAAAATCTGGTATATAAAAAATACCCTTATTTAAAAACAAAGCGCGGCAACAAATTTTTGAAAAAAATTCTGCGCATTGAAAAAAAATACAAAGCAACTCATTATGTTTTTTATCATGCATTCACTAAAGCATGGATGGTTCCACAGGATCTTATGTATGAACTAACCAAAAAATTACGCCCGCTCACGTCCAAATTACCACTTTTTCGTTTCTTACGCTGGCAAGATTTTGAACGAATCACCGCTGCCGATTTTTTAATGAAGGAAATTAGTTCTGAGGGGCTAATTAATGATAATGATCCTAAGCACCGCGCATCATTACTTTCAGTAAATTTAGCGCTTTTTGGCAACATAGATTTTGAAGGAGAAAGTACTTTTCACTATTTCATGAATCCTACCAGCCATGCTACGGTAAGCCCAGAAATCATTAAAGGCATTCTTGCCATCTTTGATCTGCCATTAACGCATCTTGATGAGATTCTTGAGCTTGATGAAAAATATTTATCTCCTGAAAAAAAGGCGGGCGGCAAACCAAAAGCTCAAATTTTATTACAGATCTTTGTTCCTAAAAAATTAGTAGATGACGTAGGGTATCTTTCTTGGGTGCAAGGAATTCCGTATGAAAAAGAATTAGTTGCTATGGTGGATAATATGGCACGAACATCGCTTGCACATCAACCTGGATTTCTAACCGGAACGCAACCTATTTTAAAACAGATAAAAGATCGCTTTAAAAACGATAAAGAAAAAGACCCATTATATGCAAAAATTATGAAACATATAAAAAAAGGTAAATTTAGACTATCAACATTTTTACAAAAATATACCAATGAACCCGCTACTATTCCAGGTATTGCTAATATCCAAGCACGCTTATTATTTACTGACACACTGCTCTTGAACCCCAGCAGCAATATTCTTTTTTATACACATGACTATATTCCTAGGGCAGATAAAGAAAAATATAAAAAAGAACTTAATAGTATTGTACAATCCATTGTTTTAGAAAAATTAAGTAAAAATAAGCCTTCTCAACCAAAGAAGAATGCTCCAAGTAAGTAATTATGATGATTAAATAGTAAGTTTAGTTGGAGCTTTTTAAACATTATAAATTTATGCACAAAGCTTAAATGGTATTGGATCACCACGTTCCGTCTACGTTAATCCAGCCGTCGCTCAAAAGCTATGGCGGAGTAAACAACTTCGCCGGACAGGCGCTTGCTACTATCAGAATCCGTCGTAGCCTTAACGAAGTCAAACGCCGCTCCTCGTGACGACATCCGTCGAAAAAACCTTTTCAGTAATTAAAGCGCAAGCAATGAACTTGCGCTTATTTTTTTTCCATAACTTCATATTCAAAATCAACAAACCCGTCATCTCTTCGCACTTCCTTAAATCCATGGCGTAAATATAATTTTATTGCTGCAGAATTGCTCGTACGGGTCGTTAAATCTATTTTACTGCTACCACGTTTTATCAAATCTTGAACTGCATAATCTAATAATTTATCAGACCATCCTTTAGAGCGAAATTCAGGATTTACATAAATAAATCTAATATGCCCGTGATAAAACTTTTTTTGCATATAAATGACAAAACCGACCGGTTTATCATCTTCATAAGCAACTTTTATGGTAAAATTTCCTTTATGGCTGGGCCGTTTTGAGGATGCGCGGTTGGCAAGCATATACGCAACGTCATAATCGTTCCCCTCAATGAGCCAATACCAATCGCGTTGAAAGCTTTCTATAATAAAGGGCGTATCACGTATTTCAACAAAATCGATAATTCCTGATCGAGCGTGATAAAAATAGCGATATCCATAAAATCCGCCTACGGCAGCTCCAATAAGAATCGCGCCTATTATTATTTTTTTTATAATATTGTTTCTTTTTGACATAAAATAGCTCAATTAATAATATTGATTTATTACAGTATTTAATCAAATTTTTTCTATTCTACAATTATATACAAGTATATCAAAAAAATTATATTCGACGTAAGTTATTTTATTTTTTAAACCATGGGATAAGCATACTGGTATGTTTTTTATATTCTTGATATTGTGCATTATGTTCAAATACACGCTCAAGCAGGGGAACCCCAGTAAAAAAGCGCAATAATATAGTAATAGTTACCGGTGCAATAATAGCAAGATATCCATACGGAACCGATAGCGCTATACAAAAAATGCCCCACCACATCGTAATTTCACCAAAATAATTGGGGTGGCGAGAATAGTACCATAAGCCTTCTTGCATAATCTTCCCTTTGCTTTCTGACTTATGCAAAAAAAGATACAGTTGATAATCAGCAATTGATTCACAATAAAATCCGATCACCCATATTAAAAATCCTACTAAATCGAGCATATTCAACCAAGTAGCAACTGGACTGTTATTAACAGCAATAGAAGGTGTTGACATAATTAACAGCATTACCCCATTCATAATAAAAATCCACCAAAAGCTAATCAATAATGCATACTTGCCCCATTGCTTTTGCCATTCAATAAAGCGCGGATCCGCTCCTTTTTTGTAGCGCATATATACATATACAATTAAACGCGTAGCCCACAAAAAAATAAGCGTGGTAATAAGCAAAGATCGTGGCGTATGGAATCCATAATAATAGGTATAAAGCGTTACTAATAACACACCGCCGCCCCAGGTAAAATTACCAATACTATTATCTTTTTTAACTTGCACGGTAACGAACATGGTTGTTAAATAAACACTAATTAATATAATGCCGCCTATAATTTCATTCATAGTTATATCCTTTTTATTAATAGTAATAATCTTAGTTAGTATAATCATTCATATAGTTAAAAAAAAAGATACTTGCCAAATAATTATTGACAGGAAATATTTAAAAAATGGTAATATGTAATAAGAAACGTATTAATGTAAATTAAATTTTATTTTTGATGATGCTCCGGCAAAGATGTCATCCCGAGCGTAGCGTGGGGATCCATTAATAAAATGAAAATACCTCATTAATGGATTGCTTCGACGAGCTCGCAATGACAGCCTCAATTTTTTGCTGCTTATTCCTTGTCATTCCGAATGCAATGTGGGGATTATGTTAATTCGGGAAAAATATTTAATTTATTAGAGGAAGATTATATGAAAAGATTTTTATTATTATTATTTTTTTTCTCATGTTATTTACAGGCGCAACTTAAAGATGAGTTAATGGCATTACAAAACAAACTTATCGAACTTAATTCAGCGCTCACCGCAGTAAAACCCGTTAAGCAAAAGACCCCTTTAGAACTAGTAACGGATATAGAACTTGGCTTACTTGCTGATTTTTCTAAATTAGTAAATGCTTCTAACCAATTTAAGTTAAAAAAAAGCTTCCCTACCATTAATAATTTAATTTCTGTAATTGCGCAAAATGATAAAGACAAGCAAAAACAAATAGCATTGGATGCTAATTCTACTTACCCTATTATGCATCGTGACGTGCTTACGCTCATCGATAATTTTTTAGATGATAAAAGAAAATTTGGTACCCCCATTGAAAAAAATCTGTATAAAAATATGGATCGTAATGCTTTAATTAATCGACTTCTTACCAAACGTCCACTTATGTTTATGACCGCGCAAGATCAATATCTTTTGCGCGATGGAATAACAGAAGGATACGGCGGCTTTGATGAAATTGGTAGACAAAATGAAAAATCACCCTTCATCCTTAAGGATTATATTTCTTATAGTGAAATGCAAATTGCTGCCTTATTAGGCGTGAGCGTTCCTACCTATTTTATTAATGATGGCGATCGCAGCAATAAAGGAATACCAGGAAAACCAGGAACTTATGAACCACATGGCATCTATGCAGGCCTGGTTGGCGCACGCTTTGAACGTCCGAATTTGATGGAATGGCAACAAATAATAATTACCCCTGAGCAAAATAGTGCTCAATATGGTTATGGATTAACAAATAAAACCCCACTCGCACTAGGGCGATGGGAAAAACTATATGGTCTTAAATTTCCTACGTATCAAGAAGCAGTCAGTGATATATCAGGTCGATTTATTCCAATTAAGGAAGGCTTTTTTGATAAAGATGCTTATATAAAACGAATCGAATTAGTTATAGAACCATTTTTATTAGATGCCCAGAAGCGCGGCTCACAAGCCTATAAAAAAGTATATATCCGCGTTGTAGGATTAGGTTTAGGGGTATGGAAAATAATAGATGAGCAAGAACAATTTATGCTTGAAGCATATAGAAACATATTAAACCGACATAATTTATCAGAAATTTCAGATATCGATTTCATATTTTTTAGCAAATATGCTTCTTTAGGAGGAATAACTGCTGAAACTGATAATGATATATATAAAAGCCCGTATAATTCGATAAGAATTCATTTTACCGAAAATAAGCCAGCAACGCCATTAAAAGGGCCTCATGCTGGCAAATTATTATATTGTAATTATGCATGGGATGGCAATTCATATCCGGGCAATGAATATTGGGCTGGAATGTTAGCTGCTTCAGGAGATCCCGCAGCTGCTTGTTGTTCTACCATTCCTGAATTACAAAATCCTGAAATCAACCATAATGTTTCAGCAATATATATGCGCACATACCCGCAATAAACAGTAGAACTACCGTATATTTTCATTGATTTTCAGCCACTATAATAGGTATACTATAATTATAGGAAAATCTTTCTAAATGGAGCGTTTTCATGGGTGTATGTAATAACATTCAAAAAATATCTTTTTTATTCATATTTTTACTGCAATTTTCAACTATTTGGGCTATGCAAGAACCAACAACAAGCGTTAAGCCTCCTCCGACTCCCTTGCACTATCAACCGATTCCATTACGGTATCA
The DNA here is from genome assembly GCA_963722075.1 of Candidatus Babeliales bacterium. Classification (GTDB taxonomy): domain Bacteria; phylum Babelota; class Babeliae; order Babelales; family JANWKD01; genus CAVRJM01. The sequence goes on from CAVRJM010000001.1 coordinate 933,197, forward strand.
ACTAGCCTATTCCTTAGCAAAAGAGGTACTTAATAAGGAAAAACCAATTAGTTATCTTAGAAAGTTATCTCCTGATTTAATACAATTTACCTTCTTACTTATCAATAGTAACTTAGACCTCGAGAAGGCATTCCAAAATGCAATCGAAAAACCAAAAATTTTTACTTATTATGATATAAAAAACTTACTTGATGCTGGTGCTAATAAATATCTTAATACCAGTACATATCCATTAAAGAAAGCTATAGAATCAGACAATCATTGGTTATTTGATCTACTACTTAGTTATGGAGCACCAGTAAATTTAAAAGACCAATATGGTAGAACTCCACTCATGCTTGCTGTTATTTGGGACCGGCCTGATTTTGTTAAAACGTTATTAGAAGCAGGTGCCGACCCTAACATCTTAACCAATGCACATGTTTCACCACTTATAATTGCAGCAGAAAGGGGAGATCCTGAAATCGTCTCCTTATTATTAAAAAGTGATGCTGATGTTACTATCATAGGTGGAGTAGGTCTACCAAAAAAAACAGCCTTATCAGAAGCAGTAAAATATAACAATGTTGCAATTGTTAATCTGTTGCTTCAATATAAGGCAGATCCCAACCTGGAAATTCGTTCTACTTATAGTATTCCACTTATTCAGATTGCTGCTCAAAATGGATTTAACGATGTATTAGTCGCATTACTTAATGCTGGCGCTAATATTAATAGCTCAGAGCGAAATAATAATACAACAGCACTTATCCAAGCAGTACAAGCAAAAAAAATAGACACGGTACAATTATTACTTGAGTATGGTGCAGATAAAACACAACGTGATAAGGCCGGAAAAACTGCACTTGATTATGCATTTGCCAACCGTGATTCAGAGATTATTAAATTATTAGCACATAAAGAATTAGCAGGTATGCCTGAATTAGTTGAAGGATAATAAAATTATAAAGAGGTTAAGTAATGGTATCAAATAACATGAGAAAAATATTTTTTCTATTACTACTTACCGCTTCTTTTTCTGTATCTGCAATGGAAAGTTCAGAAGCTAATAAAGAACCCGCAATAGCAACGCAGCGCAATCAATTAAAAAAAATAGCAATGCGCCGTAAAGCATATACTTTAGCTAAAGATATTTTAGACAATAAAAAATCTTATGATGATTTAAATACAGTGCCCCAAGAATTACATAATTATACAAAACTATTAGTTGAAGCTCATTTAAATTTCGATAAAGCATTACAAAAAGCAATAAAGCATATTAATCGTTACTCTCGTGATGACATAAAAAATTTAATAGAAACGGGAGCTAATGAATATATTAAGACTAGTCCATATCCATTAATTTCTGCTATAGAATTAGGTATTTTAGGTAATTATTGGCTATTTGATCTTCTACTGGCCCATGGAGCATCAGTAAATCTACAAGATAAAGATGGCAGAACTCCACTCTATCATGCTGTTTTATTACAACAACCATATTTTGTTAGAGCACTATTAAAGGCAGGAGCTGACCCTAATATCTTAAATAGACAAAATTTCTCACCATTAATAGTGGCATCAGGATTTGGAAATAGAAAAATAGCTTCCCTCTTATTAAAATATGGTGCCAAGGTAGCTATTAAGGGGGGAAATCAGAAACAAACAGCTTTATCGCAATCAGTACAAAATAATCGCGTTGCAGTCGTTAAATTATTGCTTGATTGCTGTGCAGATCCAAATGAAGAAATACCGTCTACTGATCCAACTTATACTATTCCGCTTATTCAAGTTGCTGCTCAATATGGATTTAACGATATAATAGTGGCATTACTTCAAGCAAATGCAAATATTAACCTATTAGGTCATGGAAATTATACTACAGCGCTCATACGAGCAGTACGAGCAAAAAAGATAGATACGGTAAAATTATTACTTGAACGCCACGCCGATAAAACAATACGAAACAAAGTAGGAAAAACTGCGCTTGATTATGCAATTGACAACCGTGATCCAGAAATGATTAATTTATTAGCATCAGCAGAATTAGCAAGTATGCCCGAATTAGTAGAAGCGCCTTAATTTTTATAAACAACATCGTATAATAACAATCCTTGTGCCGGAGCCGTATATAATTGCTGATGAGGATTCTTCTGCGCCAGAACATCACGCAAAAAAAATGGATCCATTTTTTTCTGTGTGATATAAAAACAAGCGCCAATAATACGCCGAATCATATAACGCAAAAAACTATTTCCGGTAACAACAACACGGTAGGCATTAAATTGCGGATTAAAATCAAGTTCAATATTCTTAATAGTTCGAACCGTGTTACTTTTATCATTTCCAGAGCAAAATGATCTAAAATCGTGAGTACCTACAAAAAGCTGTAACGCTTGTTTAAAAACAGCTTCATCAAAAAAATCCGTATAATAATAACCATAAGGTGCATGCCAAGGAACTGGTTGTTCTAAAAAGAAATGATACCAATAGGTTTTTTGCGATATTACAAAGCGCGGATGAAAAGAATCGGGAACTTCCTCACATGAACGAATCACAATCGCACTTGGTAAGCTCCGTTGCAATGCCCATCGTAATTTTTGGGGTGATATAGCTATATCAGTACTTAAGCAGGCAACTTGGCCATAAGCATGTACACCAGCATCGGTACGTGAAGCTGCCGTTAATTTTATTGATTTATTAAAGACACGGGCAAATGTTTTTTCAATAACATTTGCCACTGATTTTGTCTGTTGTTGCGCTTGCCACCCAGCATAATGAGTGCCATCATACGCAACTACTAATTTATATTTCTTATTTGCGGACATTTGCTTTAAGAATTTTTTTTCTTAAACGAACGGAGTTCGGCGTAACTTCAATAAGTTCATCAGGCATAATCCATTCCATGCATGCTTCCAGTTCCATAACTTTTGGCGGTGTTAATTTAATCATATCATCAGAACCTGAAGCACGCATATTGGTTAACTTTTTTTGTTTACACGGATTTACATCCATATCGCCTTCACGGCTATTTTCACCAATAATCATTCCTTCATAAATATTTTCACCAGGCCCGATAAAAAGTGTTCCCCGTGATTGTAAATTATCAAGCGCAAAGCCAGTAGAAGATCCATTTTCCATAGAAACTAAAGCACCTTTACTACGTGTTGGGATATCCCCCTTATATGGCTGGTATCCTAAGAAGGTAAAGTTGGCAAGCCCGGTACCACGTGTATCGGTTAAAAATTGGCTTCTAAATCCAAGTAACCCACGTGAGGGGACTTCAAATTCAAGCCGCATTCTACCATTTTCATAATGATGAATATTTTTCATTTCAGCTTTTTTCTTACCAAGTTTTTCCATAATAACACCTTGGTGTTCTTCCTGAATATCTACAACCAAATATTCAATGGGTTCACATTTAACCCCATTAATGGTTTTATAAATAACTTCAGGAGCAGAAAGCTGTAGTTCAAATCCTTCACGGCGCATATTTTCTACTAAAATACCTAAGTGCAATTGCCCACGGCCAGACACTTTAAACTTTTCAGGAGATTCAGTTGGGTCAACACGCAATGCTACGTTTGTTTTTAATTCTTTTTCTAAACGATCTTTTATTTGACGTGATGTTAATAATTTACCGTCACGCCCACTAAATGGCGAATCGTTAACTGAGAAATATATTGAAAGGGTTGGTTCATCAATTGCTACATATGGATACGGATCTGGTTTACCAACTTCGCAAATCGTAGTACCTATGGTAACTGGTTCAGTAAAACCGGTCATGGCAATAATATCACCAAATTCTACTTTTGGCGTTTCAATTTTTTGTAATCCTTGGAAGGTATATAATTTAGTTACTTTCATTGGCTTGCTGATCACGTCATCTTTACAACAAATAAATTGTTGCCCATTCTCAAGCGATCCGCTAAACACTCTTCCAATAGCAATAGAACCAAGAAAATCTGAATGATCTAAACTGGTCACTAAAATTTGTAAATGATCTTTTTTAGATTCAGGAGCAGGAATTGTATCAATAATCGCCTTAAATAATGGCGTCATATCCCCTGACATTTGATTTGGGTTATCGTTAGCAAACCCTAATTTTGAAGAACCATATAAAATAGGAAATTCTAACTGATTCTCATTTTGCGCTAAATCAAGAAACAAATCATGAATGAGAGATTCTGTTTTAGCAATTTCAGCATCTTTTCGATCAATTTTATTAATTAAAACGATGGGTTTTAAATTAAGCTCTAATGCTTTTTTGAGTACAAATCGAGTTCCTGGTAATACCCCTTCAGCAGCATCTACTAATAATAAGAAGCCTTCTACCATCTGTAAGGTACGCTCAACTTCTCCCCCAAAATCACTATGCCCTGGGGTATCCACAATATTAATCGTATAATCACCATAGGTAATACCAGTATTCTTTGCCAAAATGGTAATACCGCGTTCTTTTTCTAAATCATTAGAATCCATAATGCGGTCAGTAGCATCATTTACCAAAGTCCCCGATTGGCGCAATAACTTATCAACCAAGGTGGTTTTACCATGGTCAACATGGGCAATAATAGCAATATTACGAACGTGATTTCTTATTTTCATCATTAAAATACCTATGTAAGGTTAATTATCTCTATTTATTTCTAATTGTAAAGATTTTTTAGGAAAAGTCTAGCTTTTATTTAAAAACAGTTTTATGGGGGATTACTCAGGTATTTAGCGCAGTATTTGGCAGTTCTTACTGCAAGCCCAGGCCCTCAAAGCAGTTTTGGCCCAGATCTAACCCGGGCCTTTATTTTTAATATTGTGGTGCGCAATACGGTATTAATGCCATAACGCGTGCTTTTTTAATCATATGAGCAACAATACGTTGATGCCGATTGCAAGCCCCAGAAATGCGAGCTGGTAAAATTTTACCACGCTCCGTTAAAAAGTTTCTTAAAAGCGTAACATTTTTATAATCGATCAAGGCTACTTGGTCTTTATTTGCACAAAAACGACATTGTTTTGCTACCGACATAGCACTTTTACGGCGGCTTTTTTTCTTAAGTAAACGAGAGCTAACTTTTAATTTAGAAATTTTTTTTGACATAGTAACCCCTATTGCTCGTCTTGAGTGGTTTCAGTTTCACTGTGCATATCTTCTTTTAATAATGGCTCTATAGCCCTTTTTGATTCAGATGACGAAGTCTTAATAAGACCTTCCATCTTATTCTCGCGCAAGAATGAATCTACATCGCGACTCGGGGTATCTTCTAATGATTCTGGTTTTTGATAGCTGAGGGATTGATTTGGTTCTAAACTGGTTATCATGCTACGCATGACGATGTCAGCCTTTTTAAAAGAAAAAAGAAAGTTGAGATCGTGCAAAAGCTCAGCGCATTGCTCATCATCAACTTCAAAACGGATCAAAAAGTAGACGCCATATTCATTTTTTCTTATTGGGTAAGCAAGTCGATACTTTCCCCACCGCTCAAAAGAGATCACTGATCCTTTTGCTTTTTTAATCGACTGTTCAATATTTCTTTCAAGAGAAGCAGTCTCATCCTTGGTAATTTCAGGTATCGCAAGGAGTAACGTTTCGTAACGTACCATTAATGTGCCCTTTATTAAAATAACTAACTGGAAATGTTTACAAAAAACATTATAAAACAACTGTTTTATTTAGCTCATCTAGAGCATTACAACAAGTATAACAAAAAGATTACAAAAGACTAGGTTCTTTTGACTTTATTTTATAACTGGATCATTACGTTCCGTCTCCGTTAAAACTCCGCCGGACACGCGCTTTGCTATTAAGGAATCCGGCGTAGCCTTGGCGAAGTCGGACGCAAACTCCTCATGATGACAAACGAATGTCATCCTGAGCACCAGCGTAAGGATCCAGTAAAATATTTATTCCTTTTTACTATTTTTATGCAAAACGTTGGTGGCGTTGAATAACGCGACCAATAATACGGAAGTGGTCTTTACCACGAACTAATGCTATTGGTGGATTCTTATGATTCACTGCTTCTAACACAATAAAATCTTCAGTATAGGTAATTTGCATGATCGCTTTGGTAGGTGCATCATTGCCATATTCTACTGCAGCAATGTCACCTGAACGAGTCCATACTTCAGGAGAAATAATAAGAACATCACCCTTAATAAAGGTAGGCGCCATTAAGTTGTTATCAATAGCTAAGCCAAACATTGCGCTATCAGTGGTATTTAAAATAGGAATAAATTCATCTTTATGGCCGCTAGTAATTTGCATTAACTGGTTGTTATAGGGAGAAGGATTAGAAGGCACTTCGCCAACAACGGGGATAATTTGTACTTTTAATTCAACTTCTGATTTTTCTGGCAAGCTTACATTGCTATCAATATTGTCAGTACGCTTACGGCGCTGTGCAAAAAGATCAATAGGGCTAATTTCAAAAGCGTTAGCAAGTTTTCTTAAGGAATCTTCATTCCAACGGCGGGTTCCGTTTTTAATGTGGGTAAGGTAACTTTCAGACATCCCTGTTTTTTCAGCAAGGATCTTAGTGGTCCACCCTTTTTCTCGTAATAACTCTTTTACCCGTAATTCAGTCATCGAAGACATAAATAAACTCCTCTATAATTTTGATAGAAATGTGATAGTATGGTTACTTCTATATATTTATTTCTAATTGTACTCTATGGATTGTTTTTGTCAAATGGAAACATGGAAACCAATTTTTAGACTAAAACCTGACATCTGCCCGGGCTTTTACCCCTCCCCATACCTGTAACACTCTATAAAAACAGACTTTGTCGTTATTTACAAAAGAAATTAATCAGCTATAATTATACAATATAAGTTTCAATTGTTAAATTTGGGGGGAAGATAAATGAAAAAACTAGCTGGTTTAGCCTTATTCTTTTTACTTTGTATTTCAGGCTGCTCACTATTTGGCATGAACGGCTTTAAAAATCGGTTTAAAAACTGCTCATGGAAAACAGCAGCATTCGGCGCTTTTGCCGGAACCTGTACCGCTCTACATTATGGCTTAAGCCTGTTTCCTAGCTATAAAATTTATACTATTAATAAGCATTTTTTTTCAACAGAAAATAGACCCGATGCTCCTGATGTAAGCCCCGTAATTGAACAATTTGTACGGCAACAGCTCAAAAAACCCACTTCAAAAAAAATTCTAATAAAATCTGGCAACCAATATGCAGCAAAAAGCTCATTGGATACAGGAACGATGTATCTTGAAGATACGGCACTTCTTGAAGAAGTTTTAGCGACTCCCCAAGAAGAAAGACCTAATAAATATATATGTTGGCAACGCCGTGACGGTACTCAACTTCATAAATCATATAATGAGTACTTAAAACAAGTAGCCGCTATTATTCAGCATGAAGAAACCCATATTGTTAAACATCATTATTTTCAGCTTCATGTTGCTTTTGGTGCAATCCCATTCTTGCTAGAACTTGCTCATTATGGATTAAAAAAGAAGTTTCCGGTATTAGGAAGATATTCTATTAACAATGTATTAAAAATACCAACGGGTGCATTAAAAGGATATATAAATGGATTAATATTTTTTGCCCTCAGTCGTTATCATGAACAACAATCGGATGATGGCATTGAAGATAATATACAGCTCTTACAAGCGGATATTGAATATCAAGAAGAACTACCTTCTTGGCGCCGACTTAAACATACACCGTGGTATCGCAATTTTCACACGCATCCTGCCGATAAACTTAGAATTGCACGGCTGCGGCAACGCCTTCAAGTATTAGAAGATACTGGTGATGAGAGATATTGCCAGGATCCACTCCAAAAAAAAGAATCAGAAATCAAGTAAGAAAAAGAGGTTCATTATGAAAAAATTATCACTTTATTTTTTAACTTTTTTATGTCTTATATTTGCCACTAAGCTTTGTCCTATGAACGCCTTTAAAAATCGGTTTAAACTCTGCTCATGGAAAACAGCAGCATTCGGCGCTTTTGCCGGAACCTGTACCGCTGTACATTATGGCTTATCTTATGTTCCAGCGATGGCGCATATTGTCGGAACAGCAATTTTTGCCACAAATTTATTTACTGAAAAATGCACCGCATCAACTGCCTCTTCAAAAGGATAGTGAGTGTGAATATATTGTTGTATCGTGGTTCTTATCTGCGTAAAGTAATCAACCATATATTCTTTAAACTCTTTTGCCAGACTCTTATCAGTTGCCCATAATTTTTTATGTACCGCATTACAACGTTCAATTAAAGGCTTCAAGAATATTCTTTCAAGGGTAAATAATTGACGATATGAAAAATCTTCAACGTTCCATTCCAACTGATCTGTTATCATAATAAGATATTCAAATAATTCTTCTGAAGGGTTTTTTTCAAATTCTACCAAAGCAATAAAAACGGCTTCGATCTGGTTTTGAAGTTGCTCAAATTTTTTTGAACTTATTGGCTTTAATTGATTTTGTAAATTTTTGAGCTTTTCCTGTAATTGAGAAAGTGATTGTTCAAGGGCCTGGCTTTTAAGAAGATTCGCAAAGAATAATACTGCAATAATGGTCATTAATAGCTTCTTCATTTACTTTCCTTTAAATTTTACTAAGTAGAACTTGTGCTCAAATGAGTATAAATTTGCAACGACGGGTTTTCTTATTTTGACACTTTGAGACACGTTATAACCCATCTACGAAAATTAAACAATTTTTATATCTATGCTATAGTAATACATACTGTTTTCATAAAAAAAGAATATATATGGCTACTCACGCATATAAAACGCGCTTTAATAAGAATTATTTTGAAGAAAAAGTATGGAGTGAGAATAAGCTGCTTTGCGGCATTGATGAGGTAGGCCGCGGGTGCTTAGCCGGACCGGTGATAGTAGCTGCTGTAGTTCTTTTTCCCCATAAAATCAGTCGTCATCTACGTGATTCAAAAATAATGACCCCCGAAGAGCGCCAAAAAGCGTATCACTGGATTATTAAAAATAGTTGGCATAGCATTGCCTTGGTACATCATCGTATCATTGATACCCATAATATTTATTATGCAACGCTCTTAGCAATGAAGCGTGCCTATATGCAGTTAGCCGCTCATATTGCGCAAAAACCGAGTACCATTATCATTGATGCCATGCCATTGAGACTAGAAAATAGTATATATACTGATACAGAGATTTTTTATTTTCCGTTTGGCGAGCGCAAATCGAGTTCTATTGCAGCTGCTTCGATTGTAGCAAAAGTTACGCGTGATCGCTTAATTGCCACTCAATTTGATGCTATAATTCCTGGATATCAGTTGAAAAATCATAAAGGGTATTCTACGCCTCCCCATAAAAAATTGGTACGTAGCTTAGGGCCATCAATTATACATAGAACTAATTTTGTAAAAAAGGTACTTTCTTATCCTGATGAATCCAACCAAATTAGTTTGTTCAATGAAAATGAACCCATGAACCCTTCCGTTGATGAGAGGGAATTATGAAAAAACAGTTTGCAGAAGTTATAGAAAGTTCATTATCAGGCTGGCTTGCACAAAGCTGGCATTGGAATCAATTTCCGGTATTTGGTTCACTAGTTACTATTGAAAGCAATAATCGTACGCTCTTTGGCATTGTACATCAAATTCAGACCGGTTCCTTGGATCCTATTAGGTATCCGGTAACCTATCAAAAAACAGAAGAAGAATTGCTCCGTGATCAACCACAAATTTTTGAATTTTTAAAAACAACCTTTTCTTGCTTAACGGTTGGATATAAATATCAAGGAACTATTTACTACCAATTAGCTCCTGAACCGCCCAAGATTCATGCATTTGTTACCTCAGCTACCGCTGATTGTATTCAAGAATTTTTTTCTAATGAACAGTATTTATCAATACTTTTTGGCTTATCAAATCAGATTTTTAATCTTGACGAATTGTTACTAGCTATTCTGAGTAATCTACATACCCATCAATTAATAGACAGCGTTAACAAGCAGCAATTTGTGCAGCAGCTTTCACTACTTATTGGCAATGATTACCGCCGCCTAAAGCTATTTTTACAACGAATCCAGCCCCTTTTGACTTAAAGGCTATAGTATATTATTATAATATTTACTATTATTAATAATCAACGAAAGGGTCATATGAATTATAAACTATTGATGTTAGCTATCTTTTCTTTTTTGGGCTTTTCAAACAATAATTGCATGAATGTTGCGAAATTGGGTGAAGTAAAGATTCTTGGCCAAACAATTGAAGACTTTATGTCTCCTTATATTAGACGCAATCTCAGCGACAACACTAATTATACCGGATCAATTAAAATCAATCCAAATCCTAATAAAGGCATTACTGAAAAAATGGCCAAAGAAATAGAGGTTGCTTTAAAAAAATTACGGTTTACCCATAAGCCAGAGCATTTTAGACATTTTTTTGATGCACAAAACTTACCCAAATTCTTAAAGGCACTTATACCGGTTATAGAAGAATTTAAAATTAAACAACGATCAACAAATAACAGCTGGTGTTCAAAACTTCATAATGCATTCTCATCAAAAAAAGCAGTGTTTTGTTATGGCGCGGCAACGCTCGGTGCAGCAATAGCGCTTAATAATAAATTTGGCCTCATGAATTATTTACCGTTTTTTAAAAGTCAGAGATAATTTATTAAATAATAATTGAATAAGTAAAAGGCTCGCATTTATGCGGGCCTTTTCTATTTGCTGCTGCTTTTGTTATAGAAAAATCATGTTCTAACAAAATTATTTATCTTATTTAAAAAAATCAATTATACTGCAGTTAAATACATATTAATTTCTAGAAATCATTTTCATTGGTGAAAGGTAAAGGTATACATATGAAATTAATCATTATTACCGCTTTCTTTTTATCCATTTTTGCGTATACCTCTATAATATCTATGGAGAAACCTACGCGGGTAGCAATTCCTAAACTTCGCTTAGAATGTATTTCACAGAAAAAAAAGAAACCAAAAAAAATTGATAGCCCTATTTCTTTTAAACAGTCGGATTATTTAAATCCAGAATCTATTGAATATTCCCTTCCAGAACATGTTCATTATTTACATGAAGAAACATGGCCAACTAAATTGATTGCGTATTTATTTTCTAAAGTAAGCCGCTCTTATGCAAACAATAAGGAACAGTGGGATTTTTCACCAGTAGTGGCTGCCATAGTAGTTGAAAAAGAGAACGTACAAAAACTATTAGATACTTCTATTGAGGACCATAAATTTTTACAGCCAATCATTAACGTTACCAATTTAAAGCCGCTTCCTTTTATACCTTCGGATGAAAAAGTGATTTATTTAAATAATGAAAATGAATATAGCAACCTTATTAAGTCAATTTTTTCCAGAAGTTATCGCTATATTTATGATGGCCATGAGTATTGGGATTTGCGTCCTTCACTTTATGCATTTAAAAAACAGAAACAAAAATGGGAACAGCTTTTTCAGGTTGCTGAAGAGCAAAAACAACAAAAAAATTAAAACGAGTAGTAAAAACTAAAAAAAAGAAAAAAAAGAAATATGAATAAAATTTATTTACTTTTTTTAATTGTCGGTATTAATTTTACCACTTATTGCATGCAAAAAAACAAACCGGAAAATTACTATAAGCAATTCCGCCTGTCAAATTTTTTTAAAAAATTTTGGTCTCCTACTGACCAAATGGAAATAAAAACAAGTCCACATGATAAAGATTTGGCACTAAAAGTCCAACGATTATTAGATCTCATTTTTATTCGTGTCCCTATAGTTAAAAAACGCGAAGCCGGTAAAACTAAAAAGCTTATAACCGATGGTGAAAGATCTTCACAGATTTTTATTTATGATTCGATAATTGTAAAGATTGCGGAAATTTTTGACTTAACAATTCCTCCATCAGAACAAAAATTATTGGCATCTACTAATGGTTCATCTACTCCGGAATCATCTCAAATAACTTCTGCAGAAAATAATATCGGCCTGAGAATATATAATAATTTATGGGAACTGGTAAAAGAACAAAAAGGTGATTTTACTTATCAAGAAGTAACCCTCACACAAAACAATCGAGAATATAAACATGCACATAAAAAACTTATTAAAGCAGTTTTGCAACAATATACGTTTAACCCAGATACATTTGAAATAGAAGCTACATTAGGATTTGACCATTTAAAAGCCGCCGCTCCATGGGCTTTTGAAGCCCATAAGCGAGAAATTAAGCAACGCATTAAAGCCAAAAAGCGGGTGTCTTGGTATAATTCTAAGCCAGCCTGGTGCATTTATAGCATCACTGGCACTCTCGGAGCCGTATATCTTTGGAACCTTGTTAAACAGAAATGGCAGCATAGTTGAGCCATTTTTACAATAAATCCATAATGAGCTATATTAGTTCTTAGATAGGCTTGATATTAATTAAATCCGGTAGTGCCACGTGCATCCGAAAACTTAATGCGACAGCATTAATGTTGAAGTGGTGCATATGAGCACGAGAGAGCGGTCCAGCAGCATGCTGGTGTCGTTTTAGTTAAGGTATTTTGGACAAGCAAAATACCTTACTTGTACAAAAAAGATGTCAATTTTATTAATGGATCCAGCCTTCGTTAAAACTTCGGCGGACACGTTCCCACGCCTTGTCCGGCATAGCTTTAGCGACGACGGAAAGCTCGGAATGACAAAAAATGTTCAATTTTATAAAAAATAAATTATCTACTATTTACGCAACCTTTAGCAGCAAAGTACATACCCTTTTCCAGCAATCCACCATTGATGCACAAACACTAAAAGAACTAGAAATGCTTCTTATCACTGCTGATACGGGGGTTAAAACAACTAAGAAAATCTTAGAGCATTTACAAGAAAAGCTTAATCAAGACCTTATTAAAAAAGGCAATGATTTAAAAGCAGCATTAGAAACACAATTAATTCAACTGATTGATGCACAAAATCCCATCCAAAATCAAACGGTATTTTTACTCGTAGGCATTAATGGCAGCGGTAAAACAACGGCAGCGGGTAAATTGGCTCATTTATTTAAAAACCAGCATAAAAAAGTAATGCTGGCTGCAGGGGATACCTTTAGAGCGGGTGCTGCTGATCAATTAGCGCAGTGGGCAACGCGTACTGAATGCACGCTGGTACGCGGTAAAGAAAAGCAAGATCCTGCTTCAGTAATTTTTAATGCATGCCAAGCATTCAAAGATAACGCCTACGATGTATTAATTATCGATACTGCTGGCCGCTTACAAACCAAAATAAATTTAATGAAAGAACTTGAAAAAATTAAGCGCACCATCGAACGTCAATTACCAGAACATACAATATGTACCGTATTAACTATTGATACCATGCTTGGGCAAAATTCATTTGAACAAGCAAAACTCTTTCATGAAAGCACCGCAATAGATGGCCTTATTTTAACTAAAATGGATGGTACGGCCAAAGGCGGTATAGTATTTGCTATCAACCAAGAATTACATATTCCGGTTGCTTTTATAAGCTATGGCGAACAAACGGAACAGCTTAAGTTTTTCAATGCTCATGAATATGTGCAGCAATTATTAACCCCTTCTTAATTCCTTGCCCAAAACCAATATATTGACTCATTGATTGCTAATTTTTTAAAGTTTTCTTTATCAGGCAATTACAATTTAATCTATTTAAGTAATGATGAAGTTTGTTAATATGGTAAAAAAAATTATTATAGCCAGTTCGCTTTTGGTAATAACGCAATCAACCACTTCTTTGGAGCAAACGTTGCAACAACTCAAAACAAATTTATCTTCGCTTAATTTTCATCTGCATAAACCGCCGCAAGCATGCTCTTCATCACTTTCTGCCATTGAATGGGATATACATTTAGAAAAGGCCGCTCAACAAGGAATTATCGCCCAGAAGTCATCAATAGATCGTTTATTTGATGCCATTGACGATCAGATCATACAATTTAAAAAAGCGATAACTCATTTTAAGCAATCACTTGAAAAATTTAATGGTGATATAGCAAACAAATCAAATGAACAGCTGGAAGCTGAATTTAAACAGATAATAAAAACATATAAATCAATTAATAATGATGAATTAACTACCTTATTATTTACGTTAAAAGATAATAAAGATCCTTATACAATTACCGATAAAAAGTATGCCCAAAAGCTTTTACGTAAAATTAAAAGAATAAAAAAAGAATTAAAAAATTATATGGAAGCGCAAAAAAAAGCTGCCTTCTATAATGATGAACAACTTAGAAAAAAATATAATACATTGATCAAAAATGAAATTCAAAGCTTTAAAAATTTTAAAGCATTTATAGAAAAATTTAGAAAAAAGTGGCAAATGAATATTCTATTCTAATAAGAAGGAGTTGGTGTGAAAAAATATCTATTATTATCGCTTTTTGCTTCCATGTTGACGACGTTACGAGCTGGTGAATTAAGTGATGAGTTGATGCAATTAAAAGCAAAATTGGATGATTTGCAAAATAGTTTTGGCGGAATTGGTAGAGCTAAAAAACAATTAGATCCAATAATAAATGCATTGAATGTAGCCATTTCAAATTTGTCTGATTCATATAGAGGTGAATTTAATAATGCACTCATTTGGTTCCTAGCAGACCCTGAATCCATTAACGATTTTCGTAAAACGTATTATTCATTTGAGGAAAAAATAGCTGAAGTAATACCACCCCTTAAATCTTTAAATAATTTTCAAGGACCTAAGAATAGTATACTTGATAAAGATTTGGTAAAGGACACTCTTAAACCGTTAATTGAAATTATGGAAGTTACAAAACAAAGGTTAGAAGCTATAGGAGGGATGCCCACAGAAATTTTAAACAAGTTCACTGGCGCTAACTATAAAGTAGTTCAAGACTTAGTTCGAAAAATAACTTCAGCATGGGGAATTAAAGTTGAAGTTCAAACAAAATAATTACAATGAAGGAGCGCTTTTTAAGAGCTCCTTCGTTTCCTTGATTTACTTTCTTATTATTTCATAACCTTTGAAAATAAGTACTTTCAAGGGAGATTACCATGAAAAAAAATCTGTTTATTATCGGTTTGCTCACACCTATAAAAATGATAGCAGTAGCACCACTAACACAACTCCCCTTTGCGCAACCTGCACCAAAACAAATTACTGCTCAAGAAATTGACGCATTTAACAAACAAGAATTTAAAAAAAGTTTCGATCTTGCAGCTCAAGAAGTAAAACTACTGCGTACCCAGTTGCATCAATTTACCAAAGCACTTGATGCCTACAGTAATAAATCGGTAAAATATCAACAAAATTATCAAAACCTCGTACCAGTAATTAATAGCATGGAAAAGATACGGCAAAAGCCATTTATCATAGAAGTTACCAAGTTATTACAATATAAATTAGCAGCCTCAAAGGAAATGATACAAACTGCTGATGGATTAATTAGCAATGTTATTACGTTAATACAGCATATTCAAGCGATGGTTGAAAAAACGGTGAAAATTGCATGGAGAGATACCGATTATAGTAATCTGCCAGCCACCTATAAAGATAAAAATATGGCTGATATTTTCCAAAAAGAAATTGTAGATAAATTCCCTTTTAAAGTAAAAAAAATAATACGTGCTCACACCAATTGGCAAAGATTATAAGGATTTTTTATTAAAATTATCGATGAGCGCCTACAAAAGCATTAATCAAGGGATATGCTTCTCTATTATTATTAAAATCCCATGAAGTGGCCGTTTCTATAATTGATCCTGCTTTCATCAAATAAATCGTACACCGTAAATGAGTAATTAATGCCGTATCATGAGATGCAATAATCATTGAAATTCCTTGATCAGCAAGCTGTTGTAAGGTATGGGCTACAAAATGAGTAAGTAATGGATCAAGTGCTGAGGTCGGTTCATCAGCACAGAGCACTTTAGGATTCATGGCAAGAGCGCGCGCGAGTGCAAGCCGTTGTCGCTGTCCTCCTGAAAGCCGTGAAACCGGTAATGCCGCTTTAGTGTCTAAATCAAATTGCTTTAACAGCTTACGGGCTATTTCTTGTGCCTCTTTTTTACTTTTTTTTAATACCACTTCCAAAGCAAGGGTAATATTTTCTTGCACACTCAAATGGTCAAACAAATTAAATTGCTGAAAAACCATTCCCACCATATGATTGCGCATTATTTCTGCTGCATCAACCACCACACCATCAAAAAGAATTTCCCCTGAATCAGCCATTTCTAAATTAGTTAAAATACGCAATAAGGTTGATTTGCCTACCCCAGATTCACCTAATAAAAGCGCAATTTCTCCTTTTGGAACGGTCACATTAATCTGATTTAAGATAACCAAATTATGGAATTTTTTAGTAAGATTTTTAATGATGAGCATTGATGTTCATCTTTCGTTCAATTATAGAGGCTATTACCGAAATTCCCGTCGTTAAACATAAATAAATTGCCGCTATAGCACAATAAATAGGGATTACCGCATAGGTTCTGCTAATAATAATAGTTCCTTCTTTAAACAGTTCAACAACACCGATAGTTGAAGCTAAACTTGAGTCTTTTATAAGCGTAATAAATTCATTTAATAAGGCAGGAATAACCAATCGAATTGCTTGTGGAAAAACAATATAGCGCATGATTTGAAAATGAGTAAACCCTAGCACCTGTGCTGCTTCTTTTTGCCCTGCAGGGACGGACATAATACCGGATCTAACAATTTGGCTAATATAAGCAGTACTATTTAAGCCGATTGCTATTACTGCGGTGGTAAACAATGACAATTCAATACCAATATGCGGCAGTAAATAATAAAAAAATGGTATCTGAATAAGCATGGGCGTCCCTCGAAAGAGCGTCACATACAAAGTAACTAAGGAACGTACCACTGCATTATGACTACAATGAATAAATCCTAGAATAGTACCACCCACAAAGCCAAAAAG
This sequence comes from Candidatus Babeliales bacterium, assembly GCA_963722075.1. Classification (GTDB taxonomy): domain Bacteria; phylum Babelota; class Babeliae; order Babelales; family JANWKD01; genus CAVRJM01. The sequence goes on from CAVRJM010000001.1 coordinate 950,075, forward strand.
GCTTGAAAAAAATGCTATTTTTAGTGTAACCAACGTACCACGCAATAGATAGGGAAGAGCTTGCTGTATAACTTCCATCATGAAATATCCCATTTCTTTTTAAGCTGATCCACAAAACCTTCTTGCTGTAATTGCGTAAGTACCGTTTCTATTTGTTCAGCTAATACTGGGTGTAGCTTGCTAATAGCAAATACTGTTTGTTCATTGGTTTCAGGAATAGTAAAGAGAGAAAAATCATCTTTATTATATTGTTTAAAGAATGGTTTTATATTATTAGCAGCAACCACAAATGCATCTGCTCGCTTGCTCATTAATGATAAGAACGCATCGGAAACCGTTGGTAGTCGTTTTAAATCAATATCAGGTACCGTGCTCATATACCGCTCGGCACTAAATCCTTCATTAACCAATACTACTTTATTTTTTAAATCAGCAAGTGAATGTATTGGATTTTTTGCTAAGGTCACTACTACTAAAGGGTCCGTTTCTAAATATGGCTTAGTAAAAAGTACCAATTGAGCGCGCTCTGGCGTTGGGCTAATACCCGCAGCAATTACCGCAATAGAACCATTTTGCAATTGCGGTATTAACGTAGTAAACGGCATATCCTTTAATACCATACGCTTACCTAACCGCCGTACGATTTCTTGAATAAGATCAATATCAAATCCCACAATTTGATCATTATGTATATATTCAAATGGGGGGAATTCTGCCGCGGTGCCAACAATAATGGTAGATTCATCAATAGATTTTTTTATACACTCTTTCCTAGAAAAAAATCTATAGCCAGCAATAAGAAGCAATAGCGCTGCTGCACCTATGAGCAATGATTTTTGAGACTGTTTCATCGTATATTCCTTATTTCATATATATTTATAACTGAATTTACCAAGTTGTTTTCATTGCTTGTGATAACATTGAAGAAGGAGGCGTCGCAACGACGGTTTTTAACCTATAATGTTATTCATACTTAGAGTAAAAAGTTTATTTAAAAAACTCAATTAACTATACTGCCGAGTATATCATAAAATATATAAAAATCCGGCTTTCTCTTGATTCTCAATTTTACAAAAAACAACTTCTTTTTTAGAATAATCAAAATTATACCAAAAAAGGAGTATTATGCCTGCAATTCTTAAATCATACTTTTTAAATGATTATACGTGGCAAAAATTAACTATCTTAGTAATAACGGCTTTTATGGTGCGTGCGCTTACCTTTACTAGTTATGTACAATATGAAGAACGCTATCGACAAGCTGATACCAACGATTATCATTTTTCTGCCGTTGGATTAAAGGCAGGTACAGGCATGCACCGCGTCGATAATTTACAGCCAATTTTCTGGCGCACACCAGGCTATCCTTTATATCTCAGTTTATTTTACAAATGGTATGATATTAGAACAGCAGATTTCTCTGCCCTTAAAGAGCCACTTAAGGCAAGTATCTGGGTACAAATTATACTCTGCTCCTTCATTCCTTTATTACTATTTTTTTTAATGCGTTTACTCACCGGATCATTGCTTATTTCATGGATTTCTGCATGGATCGGCGTATTCCATCTTGGCTTTGTACTGGCAAGCTGCTATGTCTTATCAGATGCAATTGCACAACTTTTTTTTATTAGTTTTTTATATTGTTTTTATCAAATAGTTACTTTATGGTTTGAACCTGATACTCATCAACTAAATTACTACCAATGGGCATTCTGGTTAGTGACCGCTGCGCTCATGCTTGGGCTTTATACCTGGATACGCCCCAATGGTCAATTTATAGTGGTGCTCAGTATGATGTTGTTGCTTTTAACGAAAGGCAATTGGCAACTTAAATTAAAAAAGATAGCGCTTTTTGGACTTTGTTTTTTTGCGGTGATTGGTGGTTGGTATATACGAAATTATAATTTAACCAATCACTGGTTTTTTTGCCCAATGTCGGGCCCCTATCTACAATCATTTTCTGCACCAAAAATTATGCGGGCTGTCACCAAAAAACCCCTTGAAGAATGCTTGCGAACACTCCTTATGATGGTATCGGCACGTATACAAGAAGAAACCATGCGCCTTGCTAAAGAAGCACCACACTTAAAAGTAAGCAAAGAATTGCTTTGCAAACCCATTGCCATGACATGGATTATAAATTATCCCTGGTATTTTGCCTATGATTGGATAAAAGAAGTATTAAAAGCTACTTTTGATTTATATTCTAGCCAATTAGTTGCAATGATCAATAAAACGCATACGTATGATCCTCTTGAAGAATTTCTCACCCAAAAACTAGCCTTGTGTTTATATGCACAACCAATGTCACGCTTGATGCGCTTTATTTGTTGGTCAGAATTTATTTTTTCATTATGGCTATGGATTGGCTTACTGGCTGGGTTTTTCTTATTTGTTTTACAACCGTACATACAAAAAAACTCTTCTACCACAACACGTTCCATGCAGGCATTATGGATTAAAATTGGATTTATTATCGGTGGCATGCTTATTATGACCGGTGGCTTTGGTTATGCACGGTTACGCCTACCCATTGATCCATTACTTTGGCTTCTTGCACTCACCTGGTGGTGTTATATAATGAATAAGGCACTGCATTACTTTAAACTAGTTATGTATAGTTCAGTATCAACTCCCGTTACCCATAATTCGTAAATCTATGAAACGTTTATATGCACCCTGGAGAACTCGTTATACGCAACATGTTTCAAGCAATAAAGAAGAAGTGACCGACGAAGCTCATTGTGTATTTTGCACGCAATTTAACGAGCATAATGATACTAACCATTTCATTTTACGGCGATTTGCAAATACCATTGTTATGCTAAATCTATATCCTTATAATGCTGGTCATCTTCTTATTTTGCCAGTGGAGCATCAAGCACAACTTTGCCAGCTGACACCATTGGTTCGAAACGAGCTTATGGAGGTAATTAGTATAAGTATGAATATACTCTCTACCACATTGAAAGCGCAGGGAATTAATATGGGACTTAATATAGGAAAAGCAGCCGGAGCAGGAATTCCTTCACATATCCATTTTCATCTTATTCCACGCTGGTTTGGTGACACTAATTTTTTCCCCTTGATTGCTAATACTAAACAAATCTCAACTGATTTGCAGGAAATATATAAACAATTACTACCTCATTTTCAAGAAATTGATGAAAATATGCTTAATAAAAAGGATAGCTATGAAAAAAAATAATACAGAGCAATTGTATGGCCTTATTTTAATTGGTATCGGCATATTTTTACTGATTTTAGTAGGTGGACCGATGCTTTTATCACTAGGTGCCATACTTATTGGCTTTTATCTTATTAATTATGGATTATTATTAACCGGCAATCCTTCATTACCGACCGTTTTTCAACGGTTTATTACTGAGATTAGAAATCGTTTTTTTTGATAGATAATAAGGAATCTTATCCATCTTGGTTAAAACTTCGACGTGACCGCCATCCTCATCCCGCCTTAGCCGCTATAGCATTATGAATCCGCAATGCACTCGGGTGATGACACTGCGGAAACAAAAAAACGTCGTTGCGAGCCTGTCGAAGCAATCCAGGTTAAAAAAAATTAATTTCTATACCACTATTAAAAATTTTATTGAAAAAAATATAACGTATAAAACAACCACTAAGAAAAGGGGAAGCAATATGTCGCTACAACAAACGATAAAAATAATAGTTTTTGTTTTACCATGCATTTTGTTTGCGATGGATAATCAATCATCTTCAAATGAGTTCATGTATTGAGTAAGTTAATAGATCAGAATTATAGAAAGAAAATTTTCCTTCAGTTGAAATCATAAATTGACCCTGGATTGCTTCGACAAGCTCGCAACGACGTTCTTTGTTTTCCCTATCATCATCACGAGCGTATCCAACTTCACTAAAGCTATGTCCGGATTGTGGTAATAGCGAGCGTATGTCCAGGCAAAGTTGTTTACTCCGATTTGTCATCCCGAGCTTGCGTGGGGATCCATTAATTAATAATATCCTATGTATTAGCGACGACTAAATTAACCTAGACGGATGAGGATCTATTAATTAATATCTACTTTATTACATGCCATTCATTCTATTGCCATTACCTTAAATATTTATTTATATTTAATGTAAATTTGAAAATAATTAAATTACTTATAAATACGAAATTAAAAGGAATATCATGGAAACTAAGAAATTTTCAACGGTAGAATCCATAAAATTTGGTTTTTACACGGTTATAGAAAACGTTCTATTTTTTCTTGCCTTATGGCTTATTTGTTTTGGCGTTCTTTTTGCAGGGTTATTTCTTGCCACCTTTATTTCCTACTTTCCCTTTTTAAATACTATTTTTGCATTCTTACGCGAAAACAATTCAACGGTGATGAATTATTTAGCGGTTCCTCATAATTACTTACAGCTTGATATTCGAACCTCAAGTGCTCTTCTATTTAGCACCTTATTCTTTGGATTACTACTCAAGCTACTTTATCGCTATTTATCACTGGGGATTATTCGCATAGCACTTGATTTTTATGATTACCAAACAAGTAGTTTAAGACAACTTTTTTCGGGAATGCCCTACCTTTTTAAAGCTTTTATTGCCGGCATTTTATACAATATGATGGTGACTATTGGCATGGTTTTCTTTATTATTCCAGGAATCTATTTTTTAATTAAGTATGGTTTCTACGAACAATTAATTGTTGATAAAAATGTTGGCATCTTTGAATCATTTAGACAAAGCGCTGAAATTACTCAAGGTTCCAAATGGCATATATTCGGGCTTCTTTTTATTTTTTGGTGTATTAATATTACCGCTTGCTTTTTTTGTTGCTTGGGGTTATTGGTAACCTACCCAGCATTAGTTCTTGCACAAATATATGTATATAGAAAACTCAGTGCAGTTCCTATGGTGCCCCAAAAAACAAATTAACAACAGATATTTTCAATGCAATGATCACATGCTTTAATGGTTTCATCGCAGAGGCGTTTTATTTTTTGCAATGCCAATTGGCATGATTCTTTTGAGGTATCGCACACTAATGAGCAGCGCTCACATACATTAGAACATTCTTCACATTTTCTAATGCATGCTTGTGTAGCTTCAATACAGTTTTTATTAGTACATTCTTTTAAATGAATGCGACCAGCACGCATACATGCTTGAGTAGTATCTATAACTTCCTTATAATAATGTGCTGTCTTTTCAGGTTGTATGGTTACTTTTTTCTCCTGCATCCCTTTAGTTAATTTATCACATAACTCGATACATGCTTGGCAGGCAACGATACATTCATTACAAGCAGTAACTACCTTTTTTTCCATAACAAGCTTCCTTTTTTTAGATTTTCCGTTTAAATTTTTTTTCTAATTCGTAATCAGTTACGAGCCACGTGGTGGGGCGGCCATGGGGGCACGTAAATCTATTTTGCGTTTTATATAAATCAATTAATAATTGATTTATTTGTTGATCAGTTAAAATATCGCCTGCTTTTACCGCCGCTTTACATGCCATTTGCGCTTGTAACTTTTTATTAACTAACATTAAAAACTGATCCCGCTCAAGGGTTGCATACTCAATCAATATATCAATAATTTCTCGTATAAAATCTCGCCACGAAATAGATTTTAAATGAACCGGAACTGCCGTAACTATAATCTGCTGTGGGCCAGATTGTTCAAACCTAATACCATATTCATACACTATAATACTGTTATCCATCAAGAGTTGTATTTCATCTGCAGGTAATGAAATCGTTTCAGGAAATAATAAATTGACTGATGAAAGATTATCAAAACGCTGCGCAAACTGTTCAAACAAAATACGTTCATGCGCTGCGTGTTGATCCACAAAAACAAGTCCTTCATCAGTATCGAGCATAATATAGGTTTTCTTATAAACACCAATGACATTATATTGTTCAGCACCCAGTGATTCTTGACCAGTTATAATTGGTTGCTCCATTTGTTTTTGCGCGTCAAAAACAGAGGATCGGTTACTAATGTGATTATCAGCAATAGGCTTTTGAGTTTGATCAAATGATTCTTTTTCCGGCATGGTTGCAAAAAAAAAGGGCTCTTTTTGATACGGTAATGGCGGCAACGAAGGCATTGAGGTGATTTCTTCTTGAATAAACGGTTGAAAAGTCGGTTTTTCTTTGGTGGGAATTATACGTTCTTGCAAGCAGGTTTTTACGGTATTAGTAATGGCATCTTCTATTCTTTTTGGCTGCACAAATGCAACTTCTTCTTTGCGCGGATGAATATTAACATCAAACTGATCGGACGGCAATGATAAAAGAATAATGCCAACCGGATAGCGTCCCTGAGGCAGCACGTTCAAATATCCTTTTAGCAATGCGTGGCTTAATGAATAGTTTTTTATCCAGCGATTATTAATAAAGAAAAAAATATGAGCGCGATTATATCTAAAATAATGTTGCCCGGAAATAATGCCTTGAAGTGTTAACCCATGTTGCTGTGTTAACGGTATCGTGATTAATGCATCTGGAGGGGTATGATCCCATAGCTGTGTTACTCGATTAGCGATGGAATGTACACTGGGGCAATTAGAAACTAATTTACCTTCAGAAAATAGTTGAAAATGAATAGCCGGATAGGCAAAACAAAACGTTTGAAATAGTTGAACCAATAACCGCCATTCAGTTTCAGGCTTTTTTAAAAATTTTTTTCGTACCGGAACATTAAAAAAGAGCTCTTGAACTGCTATATCGGTACCTGGGTTACAAAACACTTCTTCCGTTTTTATCACCAATCCTTCATTAAAAAGCACTCGGGTACCGCTGGTGCTTTCAGCTTCTTTGGTGACTAAGGTTATTTTACTAACCGCGACAATACTATATAATGCTTCACCTCTAAAACCAAAAGTAGCAAGTTGTTGTAATTGATCAAAAGAACTAATTTTACTCGTGGCATGCCGTTCAAAACACATTAGTGCATCCGCGGATGACATTCCTGAACCATTATCAACCACACGAATTAATTGATGTCCTGCTTGTTCAATATAAACAGTTATAATGGTTGCTTGCGCATCAATCGCATTTTCAATCAACTCTTTTAACACATCTACTGGACGCTCAACAACCTGGCCAGCAGCAATTTTTTGTATTTCCGAAAGCGAAAGCTGTTTAATTTTTTGCATATAATAATAATTAGCTAATGATGTTACCTATACTAGTAAACTGTATCAATTTTTTTTCATCTTTGGAAATGGAAGACGGTAATAATTCTATAAGATTCATCGCTTGAAACAAATTTGTTTTTTCCAATGTTTGTATGCAATCGAGTAACAATTCGATCTCGTTAATCTCTCCTTTTAATTCTATAGCTTTTGCATCAATCGTTATTGATGAAAATCGCATACTGGCAGGTATACTGTTAGCTAATGCTATTAAATATGCACTATAATCTTGTTTATGAGAGAATGCGGTAACTTTTTTTCGTCGTTTTTTATTTTTTTTGAGCTGCTTTTTAATATTCTTATTTTCTTCATGCACCACATTAGTAACCTGCTCTGTTAAGCACTGAGCCTCATTACGTACCTTATACCAAGATAGTAATTGAACCGCCGTCATTATCGATAATAGCATAATAAGGGCACCAATAAGCACGCTGCTGCACCAAATCCAGTTACGCCATTTTTTATATTCATGAGGCGGTAAAGCTGAGATTAAATTACTGGAGTTCATGATGAGTTCCTAATAAAAACAAGCCTGCACTTGCCAGTATTAATTCCTTCTCTTTAGAAAAAAGTTGGCTAAAATGTGCATTTGATTCAAATAAGGCATCACTACCATAGGCATTGCATAAAGTATTACAATAGCTTGCTAATTCCTGCACCGTTTTAATTTGTTTTATGTGCTGATCTGCTAAAGGTTGATTTAAAAAAGAAAGCATATATAAAAGAGCACGATTTTTTGAGGTGATGGTACAACAATGAAAAGGAACTTTAAGCGCTAATAATTGATATTGAAAAAGAATTTCTCGCCGTAACCCAAACAGATAAAAAAAATGTTTTTGTTCTTGATAATTAGCATATAACGGCGCATAATTCCATATCACTTTTTGAGCAATGGCAGGATCATGCGGTGGCTCATCAGCAGTATGCCACCGGCAATCTTCCCAAATATGATTTTCTGCAAAGGCAAGGGAGACATATGGATTTTTTAATTTATGCGCTTGTAGAAAATCACTAATAATTTCTGATAAATGAGTAAGATTAAAAATTATTGATTGATTAATCTGATTAAGCCCAAGCGATTTTACTGCCCATGCTTTTGGGATAAAGACATTTGAAGCTTTGCCAAGCCACATGATTAATAATGATGAATTGCCGATTATAATCGTTACATAATTATCGCGCCACCACACGGTATGATCTCTCCTTTTTATTTTACTATAGCGATTATAATGTAACTTTTTCAATAATTAATGCTGTCAGTTTTTTATTCACTGGACCCTCACGTCGCTTACGCTCCTCAGGACGACGTTCCGTCGTAACCCACTGCCACGCGATCCTGTCCATTATAATCCTTAAGAATCTCACTACTCCTAAAATAACGTTTCATGAAATCCTTCACTGCTGCCCCTTGATTATGATCAATCTCTATATATAATTGACCAATCTGATGCTCACCAAAATCATCATTTTTATATAAAAATAATGGCGCTTGCTTAATAATTTCTTCAATAAGTGCTAAACCCTCTTTTTGTGCCACCAATGCATTTTTATCTTCCCATTCTTTAACCATCGGATCAAGCTGCTGCCAATCAGCTTCATTAATATATGGCGGATTAGCAACAATAAGATCTGCTTTTTGCCCTGCTAATGCTGCAAAAAGATCAGATTGCAAAAAAGTAACATTTGGTATTTTGAGTTTATTTTTATTTTCTTGCGCAACGCTCAATGCGTGATCAGCAATATCCGTACCAATCACTACAGCCGCTGGAAATGCTTTTGCTAACGCAAGTGCAATAGCTCCTGAACCAGTACATAGATCAAAAATCGTAATTTTCTTATCAGCTAATGATTGCATTTTCTTAATAAGATTTGAAACCCACTCTTCTGTTTCTGGGCGCGGAATAAGCACGGGCGGCTCAATAGCAATGGTGATATTTATAAACGGTACTGACCCTATTAAGTATTGTAAGGGCATTTTTTGATGTACATGTTGATTAATCCATTCTTGTAGAAAATCAGCCGCTTTTGGCGATGGTTCAGAAAACGTGATTAATTCAGCTTCTTTTTTACCCGTTATCGCCTCTAACATCCACCAAATTATCTGCTCCCGCTGCACCTCTTCGTTATACAGCGGTGTTAATTGGCGAGCCATTTTTTTAACAAATGCAATCATTTTTTAATCCTAGGTAATTACAAACTACAGCTAACTAATGCAATTATTGCATAACATACCGTTATAAAGGTATATTTTTAATAAATAAGTAAAAAAAGGATAACTATTATGAATCAAATAAAAATAGTAATGGTGCTAGTAATGAGCATATGGTGTTATCACAATAGTAATGCCATGAATGAACCCCTCGTTCCACTCATGGAACAATTAAAAGGTAAATTAAATGAATTGGGAAATGTACTTACCGGGCGCGGACCAATACCATCAGTTACTATTCCTACAACAACTACACCAACGCCATCAATTGAACAGGTGCCATTTACTGAACAAAATACAATAGTGAAAGGGTATATAGATAAATTAATATTTAAGGATGCCGCATATAATTTGAAGAATAACATTGATCAAATTTATAACTATATAAAAAAGATCGTTCCATTTTCTTTTGATGACTTTTTAAATGTAGAAGATAATTATGTTGATAATTTATACATTATTATTTCTTTAGAATTAGCTTCCTATAGCGCTGAAGAAAAACAAGCACTCTACAATTTAATTTTCTATTGGACTTCATTTATAGATTCTCAACAAACAGCAATCAAAAATCTTATTAAAAATAAAAATAATATAAATAAATATGAAAAAATACGAGCAGCTCAAAAAGCTTTAGAGGAACAAATTTTTATAGTAGTAAAACCAACCCATGGCGCCGGCCCATCTCGCCCTGTCACGCAACAAACAACACATGATCTTATTTTTCCGTCAGCGTATTTGGTTAATAATGAAAATTATGCACAGTATGTACCTGCAGAAGTCCCTATAAAAATAGGTAATAATCGCCTCCAACAAGTACTCACTATAAGTCAATTTTTAACGCCTGATAATTTATTTATCACTACTAATCCACAAGTAATTATAGATCTAATAGGTTTAAGAATGAAAAAATACATTGATTTCCTTCTTAAATTTAATGCCGATTTGCCCCCACAAAATCCGAATATCGAAGACATTGTTATTGGCGGAGGTGCTGCTCCTAGTTGCGCGTACCAAGCATTAAGGAATTGTGCAATTCTAATTGAAGCATTTGATGCACGCTCTAATAATGAATATGATCAAAAAATTTCTCAATTTTATAATTTAAAAAATCTTAACTCTTTGTTTGGTAAACCAGAAAGTAATAAATTAGTAGGAAACCCACAAGAAAATGGTAAATGGAGAGAATTTATTATTAACCGAAGAATTTCTCAACATGCTGATACAGATAATGGCGATTGGTTATTTGCCCCTGAAATGAAAGTATTAATAAATAACTTATTGAAACGGTTTATAAATACCATTGTGGTACTCGAAGATATGGATGATTTGAAAAGTAGTGATTCTTATGAAAGACTTAAAAAAGAATTAACTCAGCCTAATAAAATTGGTGGATTTATTCTTTTTCATCCTTCTCCGGATAATCCTAATGGCCATTGGTTTGCATTAGTAGTTACTACTAATGCTCAAGGCAGAAAAACATTTACTATTGCAGATTCTACCAACACCCCACGCTACCCAAAGGAAGACGATCAATTCACAAAAAATGAATTCACTAACAAACTTTTAGATTATATTATTACTGATTTTAACAGAGAAGTTTTTAGGAGAGTTACGTGGTTGTAAGTTATCCGACCTGCTCTTATACCTTTATCTCTTTTTGACAAATATGAATTAAAATTATAAACTATTTCTTATTAAGAAGAGAGAAATATGTTTTTAATTGTTTTTTTATATGCCCTTCTGGCAGGCACATTCACTTTAGGCAAAATGATTCTTGCCTATACGCAACCCATTTTTGTGGTAGGTATGCGCATGTCAATTTCAGGGGCCATATTACTCCTTTATCATTTTGTAACCAATCGCACCCAATTACGCATTCAAAAACAGCATATAGTACCATTCATAAAAGCAACTATTTTTACGATTTATATCCCCTATTTATTGCGCTATTGGGGATTAGTGTATTTAACCCCAAGCAAAGCATGCTTAATATACCATTGCGGTCCTTTTTTAAGTTATTTTTTCTCGTATATTTTTTATAATGAAGCAGCGCGCTTTAAAAAAATTACTGGATTATGTATTGGATTTGTAGGTCTTTTACCACTCATTATTACTTCTGCATCAGCGGCCACACAACAGCATGGTTTATATTTCTTGCCAGAACTGGCTATTTTGATTGCTGTTTCTTGTATGAGTTATGGATGGCTCATTATTCATCAACTCATTAATCAAGAACAATATCCGCCAAGCATGACCAACGGCATTATTATGTTTGCTGGCGGCATTTGTGCATTGCTTACTTCATTTATTTTTGAAGATCCACAGCTTTATATTACTGAATTTATGCCTTTTGCTACATTGCTCGCACTTATCATCATTGTCAGTAATTTAATTTGCCATAATTTATATGGGGCATTACTGCGTAGCTATACACCCACTATGCTTTCATTCACCAGCTTTTTATCACCGGTTTTTACCGCATTATATGGATGGCTGTTTATGAATGAAGTAATACCATGGTATTTTTATTTATCTTCGTTAATTATTTTTAGTGGATTATTTTTATTTTATAGCGATGAGTTACGACAACAACAAGTAAGCAGGGCAGCTTAATTATTGTCCAAAACCTCCACCGCCACCACTAACAGTTGTTTTACCCTTCATAGCATTACGCCGATTTTTAATTGCATTGAATAGATTGTCCGTAAAGGTATCTTGTTGTTTTGGTGTTCGCCCTTGGTCTTGTTTAACTTCTTTAAGCGTTCTCCCTGCCCTAATAGAATCAAGTAACGCCTGCCATTTAGGATCAGCTACTTGTTGCGGGGTTGTTGGGATATTTTTCTTTTCCATTTGAGGCTGTTCTGCAACAATATTTCCTACTGGTTGTAGTAATGCTTCCTGATTTTCGTTTTGGACTGCTAACAACTGCTCACGTCGATCACCTAATGCGATTAACCGCCTTGCATCTTCACGCAATACATCATCAGATAGGTCTTTTTCCTGAGTACTGTTATCAATAGCGTTATAAAGCACGGATGCTTGATTACCCAATTGCGCAGCGCCCTCCACTGCTATTAAAGAAGGATCTGCCGCATAAATAGAACGAATGGCTTCATCAAAATCTGTTAACACTGAATCAAACATTTCTGCTGTTTTAACAGGGTCATCAATTTGCTCTTCAATACTAGTAATGTTTGATTCTACCGTATTAGGAATCTGTACAATAGAAGCATCAATCCTATGAGCACTTTTATTAGCTTCAGCTATTTTTTGATACTCAGATATGTTTTCTATTGCCCTTCTTCCATTTTCTAATGCGGTACGCAAATGGATATCCCATGCTTGCGCTTGTTCAATAGCATTATTACTTCTCTGAAAGAGCTCTATCATATTATTTGTCTCTTCGGGGCTTAAGCTTTCTTGTATTGCAAGTTTTAGTCCCTGATTTCCAAAATTATCTGCAAACATTTGATAGGTTGAACGTACTAAACTTGCAACATATGCTTGCTCATCTGGCACCATTTGTTCAAAATCAGTAAGAGCCAATTGCTCTAATGTAGTTTGAAAATTTTCATATGCTGATGATTGTAAAGCCGCCATTGGGTCTTTTCTAATGTCGGCTAAAATTGAATCCCGCTGGCTTTTAAAACTATCATACATATACGGAACATCAAAAAAAGTTTTAATGAATTCTCGTGAATATGTCTCCTCTTCTGGCGTTTGTAATAATTGGTGCAATTCCGCCGGCTTCAATAATTTACCCAGGACATCGTTTATCTCGTTCACCAAAGCATTATTTTCTTGTTTGTTAAGTTCTAATCTATCAAGCAAATAGAGCAAATCAACAACTGCTCTTTTTATATCTTTACGAATTGCAGCAACGTCGGTAGTCTTTTTTACTTCCGATAATAAATTTAATGAGTCTAAGTCAACCCTAACTCGCTCTATAGCCACTGGCATTTCTTGAGCTAATGATTGTTTTTGCCGAGCTGCGTTTAATGGATCTCCGCCCAATTTTCCATAGATATCTATTAGGTCTGATCGTAGGGTATTTGCATCACCAATCCCCCATTTAATCAGTAACTTTTTACCCCATTCTTGAAATTTTAGATTTACTCGATCCAAAAATGATACTTTTGGTCGCCCACCAGCACCGGTAAAAAGACTTTGCACTTCTGCTTCTTGTTTTTGCAATGCAGCAATATCAGCACTTAGTCCATTTATCGTTTTAGCATCTGATTTCACATCATTAGAAGCTTGTGGATCACTCTCAATCTTGCTTAATAAATCCTTTATTGTTTGCTCATTACGCTCACCAACCGGTTTATCAAGCTCCTTATCTAATTCATTTTTTGCATCTTCACCTTCAGGTGATAACCTTTCATCTTGCAGTCTTTGACGTAATTGTGTTTCTGCCGTTGAACGTTCAGTTTGTTTACTGGTTATTTCTCTTTCTATCGCTTGTTCAGGACCCTCTCCAGCATAGGTATTCCAACAAAATGAAAAGAGAATTATTAAAAGAATGGTATTGAGCTTCATTATTTACCTCATTTCAAACCGTAATTCAATATACTTATTTTACTATTATTTTAATATTAATAGAATATAAATTGCAATGGTTTGTTAGTGCAAAGTGATAAATTCCTCTTATAGCGCAAAGTAAAAAGTTCCGGTTTTTAGGGTAAACTTAATCTTGAAGAAAAAAAGAATAAACCCTAAAAATACACCGGAACTTATATGGAATATATTACCATGAATAAGAAAGAACGAGAACAGGCAAAAGTGTTTGCTCAGGTTAAAGAAGGAAAGCTGACAAAGGCAGAGGCAGCGGAACGCCTGAGGTTTACCAGGCGCTGGGTAAGGGAAAAATATACAAGATACTGCCAGTTAGATGACTTTGGCTTAGTACATGGCAATAGAGGAAAGGCAAGCCCGAATAGGTGGGATCAAGAGGAGAGGCAACTGTTAATAACCTTGTTGGAAGGCGATTGGCAAGGCTTTGGACCAACCTTTGCAGCTGAAAAGCTTAATGAGTTACATGGGATACAGGTAAGCCGAGAAGTTGTTAGAAAGGCTATGATCGAAGAGGGTTTATGGCATTCCAGAAAACGAAGTGGTAAACATCGTAAACGACGAGAAAGAAAACTAATGTTTGGCATGATGATTCAGCTTGATGGGTCACCACATGACTGGTTTGAAGGTCGTGCTCCAGAATGTACGCTACTTGTTTTCATTGACGATGCTACCAGCCGTATTCTTTGGCTTGAATTTGCTCCATCTGAATCAGTATTTGCTTTAATGGCGGCAACTAAAAATTACATTGAGAAATATGGAATTCCTCAAACTTTTTACGTAGACCATGGATCTGTTTTTCATGTTAATTTGAATAATAAAGATGATATTAAAAAGACTCAATGGGAGCGTGCTTGCGAATCTATAGACATTGAGATTGAACATGCCCATAGCCCTCAGGCAAAAGGACGTGTTGAACGATGCAATCAAACCATGCAAGATCGCCTTATTAAAGAGATGAGGCTTGCTGGCATATCATCAATAACTGCTGCAAATAATTATCTAAGAGCGAGTAACTTTATCACCAAGCATAATGCTGCATTCCAAGTCCCTCCAACTCAACAAGGCAATGCACATGCTGATGCTCAATCTTATGACTTAGCCGATGTATTCAGCATGCAAGAGACTCGCATTCTTATGAACGATTTTACTATTACTTACCACAATCGCATTTTTCAATTGACTCCGCATCAGAAAACAATTCTACGCCCAAAGGATATTATTGTTGTTAAGGTGCATTTAGATGGAGAAATTAAACTGTGGATTAGAAAAACAGCGCTTGCTTTTAGTGAAATTTATCAACGAGTAACCCCACAAGTTCAGGAGAAAAAAATAGTAGATTACAAACCAAGAAAGCCTTCACAGAGCAGTCAACGTTGGGTAAGCGGTTTACCCCCTCGCGAGAGTAGGGTGAAGCCGGCTGCGCCGGCCGTGGAGGCGCTTTAATGAGAGGAACTTTTTACTTTGCAAAATAGTGGAATTTTTCACGTTGCTTTGACATATAAATTGCAATGGTTATACAAATAAAAAAAAGGGTAAAAATACTTAAAAATTAATGTTTTAAGTATTTTTACCCTAAAATTAAGAAGCTAGGATGGGATATACCTATTGAAAAATTACTTCTTTAAAATATTTTCTAGACACATTCTCATAAGCCATATCGAACCTGTTTGTATAGCTATAGTTAATGGATTTCGTTGTGCATTATCATTTTTTGACAATACAATATCTGGGTGAGCCAATAATAAAGCAACAATAGCAGAATGCCCCTTCATTGAAGCATGATTAAGAGCAGTAGAACCAAATTCATCATAACGGTTGACCTGAACGTCATTTCGTTTGAGTATCAATTCTACGGCTTCTTTATTGCCATCGGCTGCAGCAAACATAAGCGGCGTATATCCCCATCTATCAACCGCATTTATATTTAGACCAGGTTCTTCTAACAAAGTTTTTAGACTCTCATTATCTTGTTTGTTTAATGCAACAAAAACCAAATTAAAATCATATTTTTTAAGTTCCTCAAAAGGCGTGTTCAACGCTATACCAGTTATTTTATTATTACAAACAAAATCTTTATAAGCATCCTTATGTTTAATATCCACCTGCACCCCACGAGCCAAACTTATCAAAGAAAGTATTGATTTTATATCACTTGGAATAGCGTTTTTTTGGCAAGCAGGTTGGCTGGCTACCGTTACGGCAGAAAAAAACCGTAAGCTAGGAACCGAACTTTTTTCTAAAAAACCTTCCATTTCTTCAGCTAATTCTTTATTAGATTTCATTACATTAGATCCATTTACTAACTGATTTTTTTCAGTTAAATACGCTAAATCATCAACTAAAGGCGGCATAGCCGCTTTTTGATACGCATCACACCTACACATGCCATTCCCACACTGATGCACCGGTTTTTGATAACCGTATTGCTCCCATAATTGGCTATCAGGTTCTAATGACCATAATTCCATACCATTGGCATAAGAAGAAAATCCTAATAAGAAAATAAAGTATAAATACAAAAACATAGAAATGCTCACTTAATATTTTAAAAAAATTATAATTGTAACAAAATAATTATAACAAACTAAGGTAATAACGCAACCAAAGCCATTTTTAACATAAATCGCTATATGGAATTAAAAAACTCGGAAACCCGTTTTATATATTCTTGGGGATATTTTTTATAGATACGGGCATGAATAGCATGGTCAACAATCCATAGTTTTTTATGACCAGAAACTGCATCATGTAAGGCATGTGCTGCCGCAACATCAGCCATTGCATCATGATTAGAATGAATAATAAATATAGGTGTTTTTAAACGTTGCCCACAAGCAATGCTATTAACATCAGACATACGACAGCTACACATATAACTAAAGATAGAATTACATACATGAATAAAGGGCATTAAAGGAAGTCCTGTTTTTTCGGGAAATATTTTAGCAATTTGCTCATCTAATTGCTTAAAAGCCGAATCAACTACAATTCCTTTAAATTCATTCTGCTCAGCAGCAGCGGCTAATAATGAAACAGCACCCATAGAAACGCCGATACCAAAAATGGGTAATTGACGCGTTTTTTCATGCGTTTTTAAATAATTAAATGCCGCAAGCACATCATCTTTTTCATAGAAACCAATGGTAGTATAATGGCCTTGGCTCTCACCATGGGCACGATAATCAAAGATTAAAATATTATCATCAGGAAATAGCCGTATAAGATTAAAAAGCCGTTCTTTACCGCGCGAATACCCATGGCACAATAATAGATTACGCTGCGCCTGAGGACGAAGAAATAGTAATCCAGCTAAATTAATACCATCTTTGGCAGTAAAGGAAATGGGCTGACCACCATGTTCTGATCGTAATAATTCATTAAATTTTTGTGTTTGAATAATCCATGCTTCTTTATGAATACGGCGATAAATAAACTGTTTAACCACCGAATACGATATATAAAAAATAAGAGAAAAGCTTACTAATAATGTAAAAATAAGCGCTATAATTATTCTTTTAAATCCGTATTTTATCATAGATTATCGCTACAAATTAAATAATTTTTTACCAGCTAAAAAATGAAAATGAAGATGGAAAATAATTTGCCCTGCAGCAGCTCCATTATTAATTACTACATTAAAAGCATCTGCTTGTGCAATTGTTTTTGATAGATGTTGCATCTGGCTAAAAAGATTATTAATTAACGGTAAATCCTGTGGATCTATAGATTGGATATCAGCAATATGTTTCTTTGGCATAACTAAATAATGAATGGGGGCTTTTGGATGAACATCCTTTATTACCAAACAGTGCTCATCTTCAGCAATTATTTGCGCCGGCAGCTCTCCGGCAATAATTTTACAAAATATACAAGATTTTGATTCCATATTAATTACTCTTTCCTACTAATTTCTTATCTACGAGAACGCAACCACCATCCTAAACATCCAGTAATTGTTGCCGTTCCCAACGCAAAAAGATATGGATGCCTATTAAACCATGACATCCTATTAAATCGATAATCGTCATATTCAGTAGTATCTATTGAAACTGACCAAAAAATCCCCCTTGTTGCTTTTCCAAATTTTTAATTTGGGTGCAATTTTTAAAAAGAAATCCAATTTTTTTCTATCGGCACGGCTAAAAACGTGATCAAAATCGCTTCCTGTAATAGATCTTCGCAATTGAAAATAACGCAAAGGATGTGTTTTACCATCCCAGCCTATTTCATAATCACGGCCGTCCATACGAATATGGTCTATCTCTTGATCACCATAGCCATTTTTAATAGCATTAATAGCCTCTACAAATACATTAAATTCATTATCTTTTCGTGCATTATTAATTAGATATTGCCAGGTATTTTCGTGCTTTCTTTGTGGATCGGTAAATAAAGAATCTTCTGTCGAAGAATCTTCGTTTCTTTGAGAAGCATAACTACTAAAACTAGCAAATAATAATAAGCTCATAATTATTTTCTTCATAATTTCCTTACTATTATAAAATTAACATATAAGATATTTGCCTATTATTATACTATTAGGCGCAAATGGGAACAAGGGGGAAAGGACTGGCCTGCCCGGCATTTCTGAAGGAAATGACTGGTGCCGGGAGTCGGACTCGAACCGACATGGTGTTGCCACCGCGGGATTTTGAGTCCCGTGCGTCTGCCAATTTCGCCATCCCGGCGTATAGAATTTTCAAAAAACGGATATACAAATAGTATAGGAAAAGCTAAAAATCGTCAATTTATCAAATAATTGACTTCCTAATTTTTAACCTAATATCCTTTAACACTAATAATTTAAGGGAGAATCGTATGACCAATTTTGTAGATATTTTTAAAAGAACCGCAATAGCAATAAGTTTAACTATATTATTGCCCTTCTTAGTGTATAAAGGATTTGATTTGGTATATGAGCATCCTCACTATCCGCTCCATATTGAAGGACAAAGTAGAGAAGAATATCAAAAGCTTCATCAAGAATGGCGTGCTCAAAGGGATCGCTATGAAACGTATTATTTTGTCACCTGCTTTATTATTGGCACCACGTTAATCGCGTTGTACAATTTGTATCGTTGCTTATTATTTTTATTCTTCTTATCGTTGCCGGCTATTATTTAGCTACCAACGGAAGAAGAATAGATAGATAGTTATAATTAAAATAAGTCAGAATGAGTTCCAGTACGAGAAAGAATTATTTCTGTTTTCGTTTTTCGATAAATCAAAAGCCAATCAGGTTCTATATGGCATTCACAATAATCTTTAAAAATTCCTTTTAGCTTATGGTTTTTATTTTTAATGGGTAACGGCTTCTGATGAATTAACAAATCAACAATGTTTAAAAGTTTTTGCAGATCTTTACCTCGTTTTTTTACTTTTTCTAAGTCTTTTTCAAATCGAGATTCATAGATTAATTTTAGCACTTAAATTCCCAATTTTTTAGAAAATTCCTCTAGACTTATCTCAGTCAGATTTTTCCTCTTTTCAATGTTTTTAAGAGATTTAATAGTCTCTTTATTGGGGATATGCTCGCTCTTAAGACATTCATCATAAGCTTCTAAAGCTTCCATAATAACTTCTCGCATGCTTTTTCCCAAAATCGCCGCCCTGCTTTTAAGCTTTCTATGCTGTTCTTTAGGGATCTCTATGATAATTCGTGAAATATTATTGCGTGGAACACTCATTCATTTATCCTTTATTTAATATTTATATAAATATATATTACAATAAATATATAAATATTGCAATGTTTTAATAAATTTTATATCATTGAAAATGATCAAAACTAGGTCAAATAACCTAAGGTCTATACTCCCCAAACAGACTTGGGAAATGAAATAAAGTATTATGAATTATGGAAAAAATTATTAAAAATAGTATTCGAGAGCAATTTCTTAAAAAAACAAATCAAGAATATGAGTTATTAAAAAAAGATCCTAAAGCTTATGCTGACTATCTTCAAGAAATTTGAAGAATGGGATATTGCTTTATTAGATGGTCTAAATCAGTAGTTTCTTTAACTAATTACTGAAGACAAATTAAACAATGGAACATACAAGGCAAAAACAAGCGATGTTATTAATAACCCCAAAATAATCATTAAAAGCGGTTGTAATAACGTAGCTAATGTTGTCAAAGTACGATTAATCTGCTCTTTATATAACTGTGCTATCTGCTCAAAAACAAATGGCATACATGCCGATTCATGCCCTACTGCCAATAATGCAACTACTTGATCAGGAAAAAGGCTCTTTTCATTTTTGATAGCAGTTGCAAAAGATGCTCCTTCCAAAATAGCACATTGAACGCGCGCCATAGCCGCTCTTAAATAATAATTGCTGATCGATTGCTGTGCTATTTCTAACGCAGTAACCAAATGTATGCCTCTTTTAGTTAATAATGCTAAGGACTGAAAATAATAAACGAAAGTGATATGGTGCGTAATCGTTTTTAAAATTGGAATAGTTACCATGCCCCATTCTATTGCACGAAGCATTACTTTGCTCCGTTTAAGTACATAACTAATACCGGTTATTATTATTGCCGCAAGAATACTATAGATCGGGAACCATATGGTTCTTACAAAATCACTGAGTAAAAAAATGAAAGCGGTGCTGGTGGAACATGATTGATTACACGAAGAAAAGAGCGCATTAAAGCGCGGTACAATAACAACTATGATAATAGTGGCAATAAGAACAAAAAATACAAATGTAATAAATGGCATTAATAGTATTGATCGAATTTTTTTCTTAAAATTAAGAAATAATTCTTGGTAAGTACATAATTCTTCTAAAGCCGGCACCATCGTTCCTGATTCCTGCCCCGCTTGAACAATAACAATACTTAATTCATCAAAAACTAAGGGATAATTACGTAACGCATGTGCAAGCGTAATACCATTTTGAATATCGGTTAATACATCTTGAATAATAGCCTTAAAATAGTTCTTTTTTATTTGGTGCATAATAAGCAGTAACGCTTGATCTAAATAAATACCCGCAGCTAGTAATAATCGTAATTGTCTAAAAAAGGTAATTTTCTCAGCTAATGAAATTGTATGAATTAATGGAAATGGCTTTTTTATTGCATAGCGCAGCAACGCAATCTGCTCTTGAAATAATAACGAGGAAAGCTCTTCATGGGAATGTGCTACAAACACGCCCGAGCGTGTTTTACCCATTATATCTATGCCATACCATTTATATTGCGGCACCGCAAACTCCTTTTATTTAATACAAATTGGTGTACTTATATCGTAATAATGCAAAAGTAATATTGTGAAGATTTAGCTTATTACGGTGCATAATAGACTATTATAGAGCTCTTTTTGGAAACAATTGTATAACTGGATTCCTACGTCACTACACTTCACTTCGTTCCTCAGAATGACATGGTTACTGTCATCTTGAGCGCAGCGTAAAGATCCAGTAATTTAATTACTTCCTTTAAATTATCCCTTCGACCGTGGATGGGGAATAATAGCAGTAACAACTATAGATTCTTTTTGATCACCGTAATACCAAAAAATGCGATAAGCATGCGGCGTATGTTGCTCCACATATGCTTCAAACAGCTTTTGGCCATCAGGCCCCTTAGTCCCATGGTATTCATGAGTATTTAATGAAGGATGACGCAAATTTTCCTGCATAAAATGCAATGCTTTGATAACATCTTTTAATACACGAGCTTGAGAATGATCACGATTCAACTCCTCAAGTTCTTTTAAGGCATCTTCAGTGAAAATAACTTTCAACAAATTTTTTGTCCCCGTAACCCCATTTGTGTTCCCATACACCCTTAAAATCATAATAAAGCATCACTGAATGCCTTTTCAATATCCTAGAAAATAATCTTTTGTTGAACTGCTTTTTCTAAGCCAATTCTTTCTAAAAACTGCTCATAGGTAAGTGGCGTATCAATTTTTATTTTTTTAGTGCGGCCCGTTGCGCCCGCAATAAGCGAAATACTACGAATGGGGATTTTTAATGAATCGGCAATAAATTCAAGTAATTCCATATTAGCACGGCCCTTTTCGGGCGCATTTTTAAGATAGCATTTGAGCCGACCGGATTTATCCAGTAGCCAGCAACGGCGGCCACTACTAGGTGTCACTTTAACCTCTATGATAAGAGCCATAGTAATATACCCTTTCTATTAGCAAGCTAGTAATATTTATTGGTAATAATATTTAAGAATACTTGCATAAATTAGCAAATATTTTATCCTGATTTATATTTTCTTTGCTTAAGGAGAGATGGCTGAGCGGTCTAAAGCGCTTGCCTGCTAAGCAAGAGCTCCAGAAATGGGGCACGAGGGTTCGAATCCCTCTCTCTCCGCCAGTCATTTCCTTCAGAAATGCCTGGCAGGCCAGTTAAGGTCAATTGATAAAGAAGATTGCCCGTGCGCCGTAACTTTAGTGAAGGAGCATCCGGCATAGCTGTAAGCGACGACGGACTAATTTATTCTCCTATCGGTTTGAAATTGATGCAAAGACTAGACATTTTAATTGAAATAATACGCGCCTATAGCTCAATTGGATAGAGCGTCAGACTACGGATCTGAAGGTTTAAGGTTCGACTCCTTATAGGCGCACCAGGCATTTCTGAGGGAAATGACTGGCAAGCCAGCTACGCCATAGCGCATAAAGCGGCGGACTTGTCCCGCCGAAGCTTGCCAAGTTGGAAGGCATGGATAAGCGTAAGCGGATTGAAATTATAACGTAATTTGTTATAAATTATATAAACACTGAAATTTATACGGAGAGATGGCAGAGCGGTCGAATGCGGCGGTCTTGAAAACCGTTATCCCGAGAGATCGGGATCGTGGGTTCGAATCCCACTCTCTCCTCCAATCTTCGCCTGCATGAGAATAACTTCGAAGGCAAATTAGGCTACGATTGGCTAACCGCCAGTTAAGGTCAATTGATAAAGAAGATTGTCCGTCGTAGCTCAGGCGTGCTTCAGCAATATCCCATCGCAAGCGAAGACTGGACAGCCTGGCATGCCAATTCTTTTAAGGAAATATTTCCCCCCAAAACCCCTTTGTATCCAAAAAAAACTCTTAAAATACAAATTAAAAAGCCATTTTAATCCATACTTTCTATTTTTTATGGTAAAAAAGGGTCTAAACATACATTTTTTTGCCATTGTTCTGCCGTTATTTTGCCAATAAAAACTCGTTATTTCAGTTTTAGCGATATTTTGTATATAAAATACTATTTTATGGCTTTTTAACTGGAATTATCAACAAATTTCTATTTGACAATTTATAAAATCTATACTATATTTTAATTACTGTTAATACATATTTTATGGATAAAAATAGAGGTTATTTCATGAAGTTAGTTAAAAAATTATTACTTGCCGCTTTCGCGCTTCCCTTATTAAACGCACAAGGTATGGAACCTGATTCAGTTGATATCGATTCCAGCACAATAGCGTTATTTAAAACCAATGATAAGCAAAATGTTGCTATAGAGTTTAAATATATTGCTCATCAATCTAAAACACTGGTAAATCAGATTAAAGCTGCTGGTACGCTGAATGAAGCAACTGAAATCCCTTGCTCAAAAGAAACATTTATAATACTTCAAGCCGCATTGCAAGAAGCTTATATCCATAATTGTATTAATGATGAGTTTTTTGAAAGTCTTACATCTTTAAATCCAGAGCAACTTATTAATATAGCTAATGCTGCCAGTTGGGCTGATTTCCAATCACTTATAAAAACCGTAATAGAAATAATTGGGCAGCGTTGCTTAAAGCATGAGAGTTACTTACCGCACGAGATATTAGAATCTTATCATTCATTAGGGTTAAATGATGTTTTAACAGAATTGATAAGAAATCTGCTTGATAAAAAAACATCTCAGAATGAACCAGCAGAAAATGAAGCTCAAGTAACATTAGTTGCCAATGATGGCAAAGAATTTAAAATATTAAAATCAATAGCCAGCCATTTCAAGACAATTCAACATATTATGGGCGATTATGATAATGAGACTGAAGCAATTCCTTTGCCTAATGTGGCTTCAGAAACATTACAAACATTAATTTCCATAGCTAAGAACATAAACCAAGAAAATCCCGAACCAATAAGCATTATGGAAGGATTAATACCACAAGATACTCAAAAAATTATCGATCTTTTTACTGCTGCTGATTATTTAGGCAGTGAATATATATGCAATGGCCTTATTTCCATTATTGAAAAAAAATTGAATGATTCTGAATTACTTAATGATTATGATAAAATTGCTTGGCTCTTACAAAACAGCACTCCATCCCTTATTCAGAAATTAGACCTCACTACTTTTTTTACTTCACTAATTCCTGATCAAATTACCGCAACTACATTGACTGGCCATAGTTACTTTATTGCTTCAGTAGCTTTTAGCCCGAATAATAAATTACTTGCAACGGGATCTGATCAAACTATTAAAATATGGGATGTTGTTGATGGCTCTTGCATAAAAACCTTAAAGGGCCGTAATCTTATTGATCTTATAGCATTTAGCCCTAACGGACAGATACTTGCTACTGGTTCGACTTGGAAAAAAATCGTTCAACTATGGAATGTTGTTAGTGGTTCTTGCCTACACACCTTAACTGTGCATGATGATTCTGATCTTAGTTGTTTTGCCTTTAGCCCAGATGGTACTCTCCTTGCAACTGATTCCGATGATAACATTAAACTATGGAATGTTATTGATGGTTCAAGCTTATTTACTTTAACCGATGTTTGTTTACACATCAGTTGTCTTGCTTTTAGCCCCGATGGCAATCTTCTTGTAACGAGCTCTGATAAAAAGATTAAATTATGGAATGTTGTTGATGGCTCTTGCATAAACACCTTAAAGGGCCATAAGAAAGATATTAAAAATCTTGCATTTAGTCCAAATGGTAAGATACTTGCCTCTATTTCAAGAGATAAAGTTATTAAATTATGGGATGCTACTTCATTTGACTGCTTGCATACATTAGTTAGTCCTCCTACTAACAATAATACTCAAAGGTATATCTGCCGTGACCATATAGTTTTTAGTCCAGATGGTAATCTTCTGGCAACTGTTGTGGCTGGAGATTCAATGCTTAACATATGGGACGTGCATAAGGGCTCTCATCTATATACATTAACCGGCCATACTCATCTCATAAGCGGGTTAACCTTTAGCCATAATGGTAATAAAATTATTACTGCATCTTGGGATAAAACAGTTAAATTATGGGACATTAAAACCGGTGTTTGTTTAAAGACCTTAACAGAGCATACCCAAGAAGTTCGATGCCTTACTCTAAGTCCTAATGGCCACCTACTTGCTACTGGTTCCAAAGATAATACTATTAAATTATGGCGTCTTTTTGATGAAGAACTTTTAAATTTATCTTGTGAACAACTCTTATTATTAAAATTTTATTATGAAGCTCATAAACATACTATTCCTTTTGAATGTTCTGACCAACCCTACTTAAAAGAACTACATGATAGTTATCCATCCTCAATTCGTATATGGATTAATAAATTAACTAAGAAATGAAGAGAATAATGGAGTTATAAAATGAAATTAATTAAAAAATTATTATTCCTCATGTGTGCACTTACTATAGCACAGAGCTATGGTATGAAGCGTAAAGCATCAGAAATAGGATCTACATCAAAAACTAGTAATAAAAAAATAGAATATGATTCTGAAGTTATTGTTACATTTAAAACTACTGATGATCAATCTATACCGGTAAAATTACACTATATTTCTGAGTATTCTAGAACATTATATGATATGTTTATAGATGCAAACGATTCAAATGAACCTATTCCAGTACCATTTTCATCAGAACCATTCACTTTTATCAGTGTTGCATTAGAAACAGCTTCCCACGGATCTTTTGATGCAAAGTTTGATGAAAAACTTGAATCGTTGAGCATATCTCAACTTATTGATATTGCTAATGCTGCTTCTTGGACCGATTTCCAACTTCTTATAGAATCAGTAGTAAAAGCACTTACTAATCGCTGCTTAAAAAATCCTTGTGCTCAAATATTACGCAAATATAAAAAAAAAGATTTAGCTGATGCGCTACTTACTATAATTACTACTAACCTTATTGTTTTAGCCACTAATGATGGTAAAACATTTACCATTTCATGCGATGAAATAACCGATTTTAAAGTTATTCAAAAAATGTTTAATGATCTTGAAAACAATAGTGAACCAATTCCACTACCTAATATTTCTTCCCCCATATTAGAAGTACTTTTATATTGCAACAAGCATACAAGTAATTCGCAATCCATTATGAAGGAACTAATGGCTTATGATTTGAAACCTCTCTTTGACCTTTTTAATGCTGCTGATTATTTAGATCATGAAAAACTAGTCCATTTATTTGCCAGTATTATCGGTAAAAAGTTAAGTGATCCTGCATCATTACATGATTATGAGGACGTTGCTTGGGTTTTACAAAATAGCTCACCGTTACTTATTGAAAACCTACATAACGCATCATTCTTTAATTCATTACTTCAGCTGGTCTGTATACCAGATAAAATTAGTGAAACTACCCTGACAAATGACGGAGAATATTTCCAAATTGCTTTTGGTCCTGGTGATCAAACGCTTATAGCGAATGGTCACAGAAATGTTACGGTATGGGATACCAATTCTAATACCTGGATAAATACATTACCTAGGTTAAACAACGATTATCATTCCCAAGTGATCTTGTGCCCTAGTGCACAAATCGCTGCTATTACTGGCCCCAGTGTTATTAAACTATATGATGTTATTACTAATAACTGTATCCTCACCTTAACAAACACTCCCGCTTGGGTTAAATATTTTGACTTTAGTCCTGATGGGAAAACCTTTGCTTTTTCTGACGACTATACTACCCAACTATGGAGTACACATACCGGTGAACATCTCCATACTTTAAGTTCTACTGATTCAAATCATTTTTTTGCCTTTAGCCCTGATGGAAAAATCATTGCTAATTGTACTAAGAAAGCTATCAAATTATGGAATGTTACGACTGGAAGCTGTATCCATACTTTAGAAATTTCAGATAAATATATTGATCTTATTGTCGATTTAAAATTTAGTCCAGATGGGCAAACTTTAGCTACTTCCTCTTGGGATACCACTACTAAATTATGGAATGTCATTACTGGAGAATGTATCTATACATTGCAAGGCCATAGTGGGGGAATCGAGGATATTGCCTTCAGTCCTAATGGCCAAATCCTTGCTACTAGTTCTGTTGATCAAACTATTAAATTATGGGATGTTACTACTGGTGAATGTCTTCAAACGTTAAATATATTCAAAAAAGCGAATCGTATTACCTTTAGCCCTGACAGTTGCATACTTGCTAGTTCTTCAAATAACATTATTCAATTATGGGATACTATTACTGGTAACTATATTCACACGATAAGCACACATACTCAAACAATTCAATCTCTTGCCTTTAGTTCTAACAACCACATACTCGCTAGCGCATCAAATAGTACCATTAAATTACATCCTATCAGAGATCAAGAATTGTTAAATACGTATTGTAGTCTACCGCTAGAACAATTATTATTGCTTGCTTTCTGCCATAATGCTCATAGCCACCATATACCTTTTAA
Source organism: Candidatus Babeliales bacterium (assembly GCA_963722075.1). Classification (GTDB taxonomy): domain Bacteria; phylum Babelota; class Babeliae; order Babelales; family JANWKD01; genus CAVRJM01. The sequence goes on from CAVRJM010000001.1 coordinate 977,692, forward strand.
TTTCTCTCAGCATGCATATTTAAATGAAATTTATGAAAGTTGCCCGGACACTGTTCGAACACGGATCCCGGATTTAAAATAGAGGTTTTAAATGAAATTAATTAAAAAATTATTACTCCTCATATGTGCGCTTACTATAGCAAATGGCTATGGCATGAAGCGTAAAGCATCAGAAATAGGATCTACATCAAAAACTAGTAATAAAAAAATAGAATATGATTCCGAAGTTATTGTTAGATTTAAAACTACTGATGATCAACCGGTATCGGTAAAATTATATTATATTTCTAAGTATTCTAAAACATTATATGATATGTATATAGATGCTGACGATTCAAATGAACCTATTCCCGTACCATTTTCATCAGAACCATTCACTTTTATCGCTGATGCGTTTCAAAGGGTTATTAACTCAAACTTATTTGAAAATAAACTTTATGAAAAAATTCAAGAGTTAACCATAGATCAATGCATTAACCTTGCAAATGCCGCTTGCTGGGCTGATTTTCAACTACTTATTGAAGCTATAGTAGAAATTATTACTCATCGTTGCTTATATAGCGAAAATCTTTCACCACAAGAAGTGTTAGATGAATATCAAAAACGGGAATTAAATGATGCTTTACTCTTATTAATCAAAAATAAATTAAATCCCATTGAAAAACCATCTTTTACCATTACTTTCAAAACTGATGACGATCAACTAATTGAGGTGAATTCTATTTATTTCGTTGGTCAAGCCGACACGTTGCTTCAATTATTTAGACAACGGGGTGGGCAACCAGTTGCCATTCCATTTTCAATGGAAACTTTTACTTTCATCATAGAAGCACTGCAACATAGCTATAGTACACAATCATTTGATGGCGAATTTTGTAAAAAATGGGAATTATTAACTCACAACCAATTGATCACTATTGCTAATGCCGCTCACTGCTATAATATTGAATCATTATTACAAAAAATAATAACAATAATAACGCATCGATGTTTAACTAGTGATGAATGCTTACACCCCCAGCTTGCATTGCAATCATATTATGAAAATGGCTTAGCTTCTGAGCTAATCCCATTAATCCAAAATGAACTTAATACAATCATCTCATCTGAAGAAAACACCATTGTTTTAATTACCAACGATCATCAAGAAATCGCTATTTGCCCATCTCAAGCACGTTCTTTTAAAACAATTCAAAATACAATAGATTCTTATGAAAATACAAATGAACCTATTTTTCTGCCCAATATTTCTCAAAACATATTGATGCTTCTTCTTCAAGCGCTCAAAAATATTACATATCAACACATAAATTCTTCAGTAGTCATAGAAGGTCTTGCAAATCAAACTGTTGAAACACTTATCGCTCTTTTTAATGCTGCAGATTATTTAGGAAGTGATTACGTATGCAAAGCACTTATGGCTACTATTGAAAAAAAATTGGATGAGCCTAGTTTTTTAGATAATTATGATAGTATCGCCTGGTTGTTACAAAGTAATTTTGATTTTTTTAATGAAACATTACAGAGCGGTTCATTTTTTTATTCATTATTACAACTAGTAGCTAAACCCCAAACAAACACACCAGCCAATATAATAAATCATGGTACAACAATAAAAGGTATGAAATTTAGCCCAGATGGCCAACTTCTTGCAACTCTTACTGACAAAACCGTAACTATTTACAATTCTCATGATGGTTCAATTCTAGATACATTAGAAGGTTTTTCTCTGGAGTACCCATCTTTATTATTTAGTCCCAATGGGCAATTTATTGTGGTACATGATAAAGGACCTTATGGAACTAGACTTATTATTAAAATATATGATGTTATCAATAAATCTTGTGTATACACATTACAATGCAAGAGCAATGTTAGAAATACCGTTTTCAGTCCTGATAGCCAAAATCTTATTATATATTATTCTCATGGCACTATTGAATTAGTTAATATCATTAATAAATCTTATGATACTGTCGAAACTAACAACAAAAAATTTATGTGCACCGCATTTAGCCCCGATGCAACTATTTTTGCTATGACTTCAGATAATTTCATACAATTGTGGGATATTTATGAGTACCGTTATTTACCAATTTCAACTGGGCATAAGGAACGAGTTAAGCATTTAGCATTTAGTCCTGATGGAAAATTCCTAGTAACAATCTTTATCGGTAACGATATCAAAATTTGGGATGTTTCTGATGGTTCTTGCTTACGTACAATAACCCATAATAATAGTTATATTAACCATGTTGTCTTTAGTCCCGATGGGGAATTTTTTGCTACATGCGCTGACAATGGCACTATTACCTTATGGACCAATAATGGTGACCGGGTAAAAACATTGCTTGCTCATGATCAGCCAGTTTCATTCATTGCATTTAGTCCTTATGGGCAAATTCTTGTCTCTCAATCTGCTAAAACCGCTAAAATATGGGATATTAATAATGGATCTGGCATTTCAGAATATCATATCAGTGAAAAAGCTTTTATTAATTTTTTAGCCTTAAGTCCTGACGACCAACAACTCGCTATCAATTCTTCCGATGGAACCACTGCGTTATATCCCCTTTATGATCATGATCTGGCAACATCGTTTATGGCGTTACCTTTTGAACAATTGCTACTACTCAAACTATGTTATAATGCTTATAGGTATACTATTCCATTCAATTTTTCTGGCCATCCGTATTTAAAAGAAGTGTATGATAGTTGTCCTGATATCGTCCAAACATGGATTAATAAATTAATACCACCACAAAAATAGAGGTTATAAAATGAAATTAATTAAAAAAATACTAGTACTTGCTTGCGTACTTCCGTTGTTCAGTACTTATTGTATGGAAAACTCGACCGTTCTATGCAAAACGAGCGATGAGAAGTATGTTCGCCTTCCCGTAGAATATCTTAATAAATCACGAACCTTCTATAATGATTTTATTGAAGCAAGCAAAAAAACAGATAAACAATCAATTCCAACGATTAACGTATTTTGCTCTAAAGAAACATTCATATTGCTCATGGAAGCGCTTAAGATAGCTTATCTAAAGGATTCTTTAGATAAATCATTTTGTGAAAAGCTTTCAGCATTAACTACTCCTACTCAAGGGCTTATTGATCTTGCCAACGCCGCCTGCTACGCCGATTTCCAACTGCTTATAGCAACAATGATAGAAATCATAGGTCAGCGATGCTTGGATCATGAATCTTATTTACCAGATGAAATGTTACAATCTTATAAAAAAATGGGCTTAACGGATGAATTTGTTGCATTAGTTATCCGCTATTTAAACTCGCCTGCACTTAATAGATCATCGATGGAAACAGAACCACAAACTATTACCATTTTTACCAACGATGATGAAACATTCACTATTCCTATAGCAATAGCAGCTCATTTTAAAATTATTCAAAATATTCACCCCTTTAATGAAGAGTTAACAAGACCAATTGAATTACCAAATATTAATTCAACGGAATTAGAAAAGCTTCTTCATCTTCTTAACAAGCTTCTGCAATCTGATGAAGAACAATCGGATCTTATTAATGAATTACTATCTTATGATATTAAGGATGTTATTACTCTTTTTAACGCGGCAGATTATTTAAATAGCGATACATTATGTGAATTGTTACTCAGTGTTATCGAGCAAAAATTAAAAAATCCTGAACTTTTATATGATAATGACACCATTGCATGGATACTACAAAATCAGCAAAATAGAACCATACTTATTAACCATCTGATTCAAACGCCTTTTATTAAGGGATTACTCAATTTTATTTGCAAATCAGATAAAATTGAACCTGTTGCGCTCAGAGGATATAGCGGCCCTTACCGTATTGCTTTTAGTCCTGATGAAAAAATCCTTGCTACTACTACTTCTCGTACAATAGTACTTTGGGATACCGCCACGGTTAAAGCCCTGCGTACCCTAGATATGGGTAGAACTTTTAGTCTTGCCTTTAGCCCAGATGGGAAATTTCTTGCTACCGGTTCAGATGGCAAAAATGCTATTAAATTATGGAATCCTCATACTGGCGACTGCATCCATACCTTCCAAAAAGCGAATGGTCATTTCACGCGTCTTACCTTCAGCCCTAATGGGAAAATACTTGCCTCTGTTTGCGCTTCTGATTCCTTTCAGCTTTGGAACACAAGTACATTTCGTTGCCTTTATAAGGCAACCAATATTAACCGAATTCCTGGTGTAGCTTTTAGCCCTGATGGAAAATTTTTAGCCGCCTGTTCTGAAAATATTCTTAAAATATGGGATACAAATACTTTTGACTGTATTTATACTCTTGATGAGCATACTGCGCAAATTAATCGTTTTGCATTTAGTCCACAGGGCCATTTTGTTGCTACCTGTTCTGACGATACCACTATTAAACTGTGGGATGTTGATACCGGTAGATGTGTACGAACTTTTAATGATACCGATAAAGTTACCTGTTTAACCTTTAGCCCCGATGAGAAAATACTTGTCACCGCCTCTTCTGATCATTATCGTAAACTCTGGGATGTACATACTGGCAAATGCTTAAAAGCAACTTACGGTCCTCAATTTTGCGTTCTTGCCTTTAGTCCACATGGCCTATTTCTTGCAGGTTCATCCAAGGATAGTGTTAGTTTATGGGATACGAGTACTAATTACTCATTAATTCATAATGATAGCCATAGAGAAGTAGATGCCCTCCGGTTTAGCCCTAATGGTCAATTTCTTGCTACTGCATCTTTTGGTGAGGTCTTTTTACGAAGAATGGTTGATACGGCAAAAATAGAAGAATATAAATATTTACCACCAGAACAATTGTTGTTACTTGCCTTTTGCTATAATGCGTTTGCAAACAAAATTACTTTTGATTTCTCTTGGCACCCCTATTTAAACGAGGTATATAATAACTGTTCTTCTGCAGTACGTGATCTGATTACCCAAAAGTTAATGCCAACTGGTTACCAACCAAGCTCATGCTTACTTAGTTAAAACACTGTCCAAATTATTTCTAATTGAAAAAATAGCTAGTTAAAATTATAATTAGCTATTTTTTCAAAAAAATAGTATTATTAATTAAAATAATGATCCAGTCAATAAATGGGGGATTTATATGACCATGGTACGTTGGTTAAAATTAATCACTATTCTTATCAGTATAACTGCTGCATTTTTCTTTATTAACAAAAACGCTCATATACTTATTCATACAGGATATGAATTATACTTCAAATTAATGCATCCTATCCCAAAAAAATCCCTTTGCCCTTATCAAGCTACCAATAAACGATTTGGCTTTAACTCGGTAACCTCTGCTACTCCTTTACAAGAATTAAAACACACCGGATCATTACCAAGCTGGCTCAAAGGAACCTTCTTAGCAACAGTACCCGCTCAATTTGAATTAGGAAATACTAAAGCCGCTTATTCCTTTAGTGGCCTTGCTATGCTACAAGGGTTTTATTTTGATGGCAATGGTATTAAATTTCAAAACTCATTCTTAGATAGTATTTATTACCGCCGTTGCACAAAAAACGGCAAATTTGATAGCAACATGACCAATCAAAAAAAAAGCTTTTTTTCACGGTTAGCAAACAGTTTTAGCACTCCCGATCCTTATGACAATGGCAACATTGCTATAGGATATATGAATGGTAATGCAATCGCCTTAACAGAAACAACATTGGGTGTTATTGTTGATTCCAACACCTTACATACAAGAGCATCATTTGATCTTAATGAGCAGCTGGAAGGGCATCTTACCACTGCTCAATTTCAGTATGATCCTGAAACTAAATCGTGGTATAATTATATGACAAACTTTGCACAACAAAGCACTTATCAGATTTATAAAATTACCGCTGATAACAAAACAGTATTAATTAGTTCCATACCGGTTAAAACGCCATCATACATGCGCAGCTTTGCCATGAGCAAAGATTATATCGTGTTGATTGAGATTCCTTTTGTAGTTAATCCCATGGATTTATTATTTAATGGAGGGCCATTTTTAACTGCATTACAATGGAAACCTGAGCTGGGAACTCGTTTTATTGTAATTAATAAACATACGGGTGAGCAACACCAACCATTGGTTACCACTCAACCATTTTTCACGATTAATATTATCAATACCACTCAAGAAAATAATACCCTTACCATAGATGCTATTACCTATGAAAATGCTGACTTAATAAACCATATCAGTATGGAAGCATTGCAGAGTAATGATCCGCATGAATTTGAACCAGGATATACTACCCGTTTCACACTCAATCTAGAAAATAAAGAAGCATCACATCAGCGCATTCCTTCTGCAGCCATTGAATTCCCTACTATAAATGCACAATACAACATGAAGCCATATACATTCTTATACGGACTTACTGCTGATCACCCACACCAATTTCCTGCACAGCTTATTAAAATAAACATAAGCAATGGAACTTCAACTAAATGGCAACAAGAACAGTGCTTTGCCAGCCAGCCGGTGTTTGTACCAAATCCTACCGGAACTAATGAAGATGACGGTGTTATTCTTTCTGTTGTTTTTGATAGTATTGCACATCAATCATTTTTACTGCTATTGGATGCGCATAATTTTACGGAGCTTGCACGCGCACCGCTGCCATGCGCTATTCCATTGGGACTTTCAGGTACGTTTATTAAAGAATAAAAATAGGATTTTTTATTTATCAATGGATCCCCACGTTCCTCGGGATGACATATGGTTTTTATCTTTTAATTTGATCTTCACGGCCTAACGGCCTCGGGATGACAAAAAATAAGATATTTTGTTTACATTATTCCAAACGGTAATATTGTCATCCTGAGCGTCAGCGTAAGGATCCAGTAAATAAAAACATTCCTTTTTCTTTTATTTTTTTTCCATACTTCAAAAGAAAGTATGAGGAAAAAAGATGCAGATAAACAATAAATCGGCTATGCCGATTCAGCAAGTATATTGGTATATCAATAAGCCATTAAATCCGCCACTTAAAGAAAATATCACCGTTGATGTTCTTATTATTGGCGGTGGCATGGCCGGATTAAGTGCCGCCCAAGCATTTCATGAAAAAGGGTTGCGCGTTGCGCTCATAGAAAAAAATTTTTGTGGCGCTGGAGCAAGCGGCAAAAGTTCAGGATTTATTACTCCCGATTCAGAATTTGCACTCCATAATTTAATTGATTTTTATGGAAATGAGGTTGGCAAACGCCTTTGGGAATTTTCTTCTAACGGCGTAGCACTCATAGAAAAGAATATACACCAACATAAGATTTCATGTGATTATCAAAAACAAAATACGCTGGTTATTGCTTCAAGCCATCATGCTTTTAACTCATCAATTAAAGCAGAATATCAGGCACGCAAACAATTTAATTACGCTGCAACTCTTTATGAAAAAGATCGGGTGCCTTCAATTCTAGGATCATCAAGCTATTATGGCGCTATTGAATATCCTGACACGTTTGGCATACATGCATACGCCTATTGCCAAGAAATGAAAACGATTTTAACAAATGCGGGTGTTTTACTATACGAAGATACGCCGCTTACGAGCTTTACTACAAACGGTGCGCAAACGCCACATGCCACGATTACTGCTGATAAAGTAATTGTTTGTATTGATCGCTTTATTAATGATTATGCAAAATTGCTTTCTCAAGTATACCATGTACAAACGTTTTTAATGATGAGTGAACCCGTATCAGATCAGGTAATTAATGCGTTATTTCCAGCACGCAAATTTATGGTATGGGATACCAATCTTATTTATAATTATTTTCGCTGCACCGGGGATAATCGATTAATGCTGGGGGGCGCACGGCTTTTATCAACGTATGCTCCACGTGAACATTATCATAATAAAAAAATAATTAAAAAATTATCTTCTTATTTCAAAAAAAGCTTCCCGCAAGTTGATATTCAATTTAATTATATATGGCCAGGCCTTATTGGGATAACCAAAGATATTATGCCTATTGCCGGACCGGATAAACAACATCCTCACATTTATTATATTAGCGGGGCCGCCGGGCTACCATGGGCTGCAGCCTTGGGCGTCTATAGTGCACAGCATATACTAGAAAACCGTACTGATTTAGATGTCGTGTTTTCTCCTGAACGCCATTTTGCACTCGGCAGTTGCGCACAAAAATTATTAGGAACACCGCTTACATTTGCTTTATGTAATTTTATGCGCACCAGATCACTATAAAAATTTTAATTTGGAAAATCGCGAATAACATCTACATCAACCGCTCCACCACCAATTTGTAATGCACGTGCTTTTACCCTTCTACGGTCCCACATCCGTGCATGGTAAATAATAAAATCAAGGATAGTTTTTCCTATTGCCGGCTTACCACCCGCATAGGTAGTCCGTTGTAATTCCTTCATCAACGGATAATTAACTATCGCGTTACGTAGCTGTTCATTCTCATCTGAGAAAGATTTTGGTATGAGAGAATAAGAAGTTTTGGGTTGTGGTATAGCACGTAATTTATCTCCTGCCCCATGAATACGTTTGGCTGCTCTATAAATTTTTTTAAGAAATTTACGTATAGGCTGTGTTGTACTAAGAGGAGCATCTGAAGTATTATAAGCAGCCATAGCTTTAATAGTATTGTATAATGGTGGTATATGGTCATCTATTATTTCTAATATTTCAAGTATTCTTATTAATATTCTCGTAATTATCCGTTGGTCGCTGGCTTCACCCTTGACATAATCTGGTAAATAATCGGAATTAAGAATTAATCTGGTCACCGCGTCTTCAATTAAAGCAAATTCTGCGCAACCTTTATGAAATAAATCATTTAATGCTTCAGGGGTTACTTGTTTATCACATATTTTCAATGATATGATAGGTTTTTCTGGTTGTACTGATACCGGAATCGTGGGAGGAATGCCTGGCGTTAAATAATTATGTAACGTAGTAAGACGATTTTTTAAATCACCTAATTCTGTTTCTAAGGAACAATGTGCAATTTGAAAACCGACCAAAACAATTACTGAAGCAATATATTTATTCATTTATTCATTACCTCTTCTGCCAAAAAGTCTAAGCAACATTAAGAACAAGTTAATAAAATCAAGATACAAGGTAAGGGCACCTAAAACCGCCACTTTATTTTCCATTTCACCTTGATCAATTAAAAATTCACTCATTTTCTTTATTTTTTGAACGTCATATGCCGTTAACAACGTAAAGATGACAATTCCTACTAAAGTGATTATGTAATCAAAGGTTCCATTTCTCAAGAAAATATTAACAACCATACCAATAATCAATCCAAAGAGTGCCATAATTAAATATTTACCAACATTGGTTAAATCTGTTTTGGTAAAATAGCCATATAAGGCCATGCACAGAAACATTCCTGCCGTTACAAAAAAGGCGGTATAAATAGTGCCAATATGGTAAACTAAAAAGATTGTTGAAAAGGTGACACCCATTAAAATGGCATAAAGAATTAATAATAATATTGCCGTAGCAAAATTTAATTTTAAAATTGCTGCTGATAATACAACAACAATCACCAATTGAAGAATAAAAAGAAAAAAGAGCAACCAGGGGCTGGTTACCAATTTTTGCACCAGTGCTGGTTGACTAACTACATAAAAAGCAGTTGCAGCAGTAATCAGCAACGCACCAGCCATAAAGGCATACACTTTATATAATAAATTTTTAGCTACGGAATTAACCGTACGAGAGTTATCAGAATTAACCATTTTTTCCCTTCTTATATGAAATCCCTAATTTTTATATTTAAGATAATAAAATCCATTTTATCGGTGCAATGGTTTTAACTTGAACTTTACAGCACAAGTTTAGTAAATATAAGAATAACTGACGGTAACCTAGATTCTGTTGAGTTTTGGAAATAACTTTAAAATTTAAAGTTATATGCTTGGAAAAAAGCCGTCGTCACGAGCCGAAGGCGTGGTGATCAAGGCTATGCCGGACAAGGGCGTGGGGACTGTGTCCGCCGTAGCTTGTAGCGAAGGCTGGATCCAGGCTAAAATTTTCAAGGGAACCTGGATTGCTTCGACAAGCTCGCAACGACAAATTGTTGTTTTCGTCGTCATTACGAGCACAGACTGTGCATCTAGATTTTTTATAATTTATTATTTATATAAGGAGTAAATAATGTGGTATGAGAGAATAATAAAAGTAACTCTAGTAATCAGCAGCTTTTTGCTGTTTACTCAATTTAGTTCACAAACTTCAGTTGATGGCAAAGAGAAGCCTTCCCTTAATGTATATGGATTACTAACTGATACCAGTAATCATAGTTATCGAGTAGAAAATGTTACCATTGCTGGTCGGTTCAGTGATATAGCCGTTTATCAAAAACCAATAAGTCCTGATTTAAATCCTGATATTAATACTACCAAATTGGATCTTTGTGAAATCAGTGAAATAAGAATAGAAGCACCAAAAGTAGTTCAATTTAACAAACGAGATTATATAGAAATTACCGTCATCTCTAATGACACTCGAAAAACGCAAAATCGATATATTATTGAAAAATTAAAAAAGCTTTTTTGCGATGAAGTAAATGAAGCAGGTCCTATAGAAAAAGAATTGTCGTTTCTGGCGGTACAACGATTGCAAATTCAAGGGTGCAAAAAACAAGAAGAAGAATCGCGGGTATATAAATTACAACCACAGTCAATTGATCAAAAGACGATTGATTATACCATAACCAAAACAGAAGCATTAATTAAAGAACTGCAAGAAAAAGCTGATCAATTACCTAATGATGCCAATGATGGTTCATTAAAATCACAAATGCTTCAGCTTTTGACTGAGTTACAAGCTACCTTTAAAAAGTGGTTTGCATAGGGTGAATGATTAGTCGTATAATGGAAAAAGGAAAATTTAATTACTGGATCCTTACGCTATGCTCAGGATGACATTTAGAAAATTTATATTTATACTTGATCATTTTAATTTATTATAAGTGAGATTGTTATTCACTGGTCATCCTGAGGAACAAAGTGACGCAAGGATCCAGTTATAAAAATAAAAGGAAAATACCATGGCTATTGATATAACAAAAGAAAATTTCGAAAAAGAAATCGAAAAATCAACCTTACCCGTAGTACTTGATGTATATGCCACCTGGTGTGGACCCTGCCTTCAAATGAAACCTATTTTTGAAGAATTGTCGCAAGAATACGGCAATAAATATAAATTTGCACAATTAAACGTTGATGAAGGACGCGAATTAGCAATAAATTATGGTGTTACCTCAATTCCTACTTTTATCTTCATTAAAAATAAAGAAATTGTAGGTAAAGAAATGGGCTATATGAGTAAAGACCAGCTTTTAAAAAAAATAACTGAATATCTCAAATAAGCTTTACAATATCATAGGCAAATTCAGCTGCGTAGGTGGGGCCTTGAGCGGTAACTACTCTTCCATCAGTAACAACACCTGTTGTGTTATCATAAATTACACCGTGCTGATCATAAATCGCTTTTAGCTTGTTATCACCATCCCATCCCGTAGCTGTTTTGCTTACTAATGCGCCAGCTTTTGCCAAAATACGTGTTGCTATACAAATAGCTGCCACTACTTTTTCTGCCATCACTGCTTGCTGAATAAATCGATAGCTTGCATCGGTATCTAATGCTTCTAATGCTCCCGGACCTCCAATAAGAATAACTGCTTCAAATTGCAATGGATCACTATGAGCTATATCAGCATCCACCGAAGCTGATGATTTATCATGAGCAATGGCAGTTCCTTTCTTATTACTGATGGTAACTACCTGAAATCCCGCCTCTTGGATTATCTCTTTTGTAATGGCGTATTCAACTTGCTGGTACCCATTATGCGCTATTACTATCGCTACTTTTTTTGCCATTTTTTTTGCCATAATCGCTTCCTTTTATGTGCCAAACGTTATTTACAAAGATTAATATCTCATTTAAACTCTGCAGGTATAATTATAACTAAGGAACAATAAGCATGGTAAAAAAGATTTTTTTACTCATATTACTTATTAATTCATTTGTACCTTTTACCTACACTCAAGAAGAAACTATAGCTGAATTAATAAGTTCAAATAAAGAAAATAATGAAACTGCTCCCTATGATCATCTTGATTACTTAGCAGACCACGAACCTGTTGAAGTAGTAAAACCACATCCGCTTCCCCATTGGTTAAAATCTTTTTTATTTGGCGCATTCATACGTTTTTTTAATACGGTTGAATTTTTTAAAAAAAGCTGGAAAAAAATACAGTTAAATTATAAAAAATAATGGAATCATCATCAAAACATCTGTTTGCTCTTTTTTATCAGGCTTCTATAGATTGGCATTCAATAAGCCCTCTCAGTACAGTAACTATAACTGATGAATCGATTGTTCACCGAGCGTACCATGTTTTGCGCCTTGGGCCAGATGATCAAATTATTCTTTTTAATAAGCAGTATCATTTTTTACTAACGCTTATCACTCTTTCAAAAAAAGAAATAAAGGCGACCATCACGCAAGCAAATAAAAATACCGTATATCAACCAAGTATTACGGTTGCTTTACCGCTCTTAAAACGAGATGCACTCACCTATGCACTTGATGGATTAACTCAACTTGGCATTAATACCATACAATTGATTACAACGCAAAAGAGCCAAAGCCAATTTTCCCAGCAAAAAGATATGCAACGACTCTACAAAATTATCTATGCTGCTGCTGAGCAATCAAAAAATTTTTCATTTCCTGAGCTTATAAAACCAGTACCATTATCTGATTTTATTACCGATTATAATACGCAAAAAAAACGTATTATCTTTGGTGATCCCGCTGGCTTACCAGCACATGAAGTAATAAGCTCACTGCAACAAAATAATACAACTCCCATAACTATTATTATGGGACCAGAAGGAGACTTAACCGTAAATGAAAAAAGCTTATTAAAACAGCATTCGGTTATGTATATGGCATTAACCCCTACCATTTTACGAGCAGAACAAGCGATTTGCTTAGCAAGTGGTATGGTACGCGCGCTCATGCAACCATAGAAAAATTATCAATCAGTTTTTTATCTTGATACATTTGTATATCAAGTGCAGGAAAATAACTATCTTTATACGTTAACAACTGTTCATTTGGTTTTATAACAAGCCTGCTATCACCAAGTGAGATAACAACAGATCGAGCGCCAATTCGTTGCAATAGACCGCCATTTTTTTCTAGATGATAACGAAGCAGCCCATATTTTCTTAATAATACTGGATCGCTTTGCCCCTGCCAAAGAACCAAGTAAATACGTTTCACCTGAGCAAGCTTGCATAATTGTGCACAATACTCAAAAGCAAGGATGCTTGGCTTTGTTATTATTAAATGATCAATAGTCGTTGATCCAAAATATTGAGTAAGCTCTCTTAGTAAGGTGTATTCAATCCAATTTTTTATAGTACCTCTAAGAGTAATTGCCGGATTAATAACGACCAATTGCTTATTATGTTGTAGCGCAATAATATCGCCTTTGCCACAAGGAATTTTTGTTACCCGCAATGAGTAAATTGGAAACAGCTTTAAAACCATTATTATAAACATTAGCGCCACCAGCAAACAAATGATTCTATATAATCGTGATAATGGCTTTAGGTGTAAAATCAAAAATCCCAATGCTGCAATACTTATAAGAACAAACAATGGCGGTTTTGCAAACCCTATAAGCCAACCCCGCGTTGCATATGTCATAAAGAACTGCCACCACTCTGCAAAATAGCTTAAACAACTGATTACAAAATCATTAGGCACATTGCAAAGCTCCAAGAAAAAAATTGCACAACAAAGTAATAAAAAAATCGATAAAAATGGTGCAAATACTATATTCCCAATACAAGCCATGAGCGATATGGGCAATCCCCACGCAATTAAAATTGGAAACGATAAAAATAATAAAAAAAGCTGTAATTCAATGCCTTGAGCAATCCGATTACCAATACGATAGCAAACGGATAATAGTTTTGTATGTATCATAGTAGTTAAAAAATTGTTCATGTTATTATATTAATAATAACAATAATCAAAATTTTAACTACAAAAATTGACAAGAGATATTTTTACTAGAGCTATACCATTATCGTTCAATGCATCAAAAAAAGTGCTTCAAAAAATTCTCTATTAGTAGGATTTGATAATTTTAATGGATGATTAAAATAAGAATTAACGGGGTATTTTTCAAGCGAAAATCCATATACATTTTCGGTTTTTAACCATAACCAATCTTTTTTTAAGCTAATACAGCTTGTTATTGTTGGTATCGCTAATTCTAAAAATACTTTATTGTTAAAAAATAGTTGCGCTAAATCTATAAAATCATTCCTATAGCGAGCGGGCAAATAAAGAACATCTGAAAAAAAGGTACATACATGATTGCGTCCCCAATTATTTTCCAATGTTTTTTTATATTTTTTTGAAACATTTTTTAACGATTTATTCATCGCATTATAACCAAAACCACTTTGCCACCAGTACCAATTTAATGCTTTGGATCCTTTAGATAGATCAATGGCAGTCCCATGATAATCATTATTTACAAAATACAAAAATTTCATTTCTGGTACCCAGATTTTGCTCGTATCAAGATTTTCGAACAACCATGCATGCGCAACACAATCATCCATTAAAAAAAAGTACCCATCAAAAGAAGGATATTTTTTCATCGCATCAGCAAGCGCTATGTACCCAAAATAGCCACGCGTATGATTCACTTGATGTACTTCAGGATGGTTGCTCGGTCCGTAAAAAACAATATTAGGGAAATAATTACCGTATATTTTTTTTAAAAGGGGAATCGATTCATAATGTTGATGATTATAATTTATGATTAATAAAATATTTTTAAAATCAGCAGCAAATCCCTGAGAAATAAAAAAGAATAATAGAAATAACAAGAAATTATACCTATTCATAGTATACCTTTCATTTTTATTAAGAATAATCTTAAAGATCATAACAACTTTGAGGATTATTTTTCAATAAAAAATTATTGGTATATTTATTTATTTTAATATTTACAATTATAAATATTAAAATTCTTAGTTTACTGTTGGCATTTGATAATTAAGGACCTTGAGATCATCCAGCCATGCATCCATGAGCGCACGCTCATTTGTTTTGAAAAAATCATGCACTATCATAAGATCAATTAGTTCTTTAATGCGATCATCAAACTGCTTTTGTTCTGAACGCCAATCACATAAAAGCGCTAATAATTATTCAGTTTTCAAATATAAATCAAGTTCATCGATAAAATCATGCAATAGATTATGCAAATTTCTGTATTGAGCAACCGTCGGCTTTGAAAAACAGAGCGAAGCATTCAGGTCCCATAATAAGCGTTGTACCCAATAGCCACGCCAAATATCACATACCCTAAACGATGTTGTTATTGGTAATACTAAACCCCAAAAAGCATGGTAATAAAAAATAGTATTCTGTGAATTAAAAGGGCTCATAGTATACGCAGCTAAACAAATTGGATCATGATCTTCGAATATGACTTCCTCTTGCCGCGTTAATCTAAAAATTGCATCCACATCAGGATCTATATTAGCCAAAGCTTGCTGGATGGGGATATGCGCAGATTGCATGGCTACTGAATAATTGAAAGGTGCGGTGATTTTACTTAATGGGTAACCACGTGGCCACACGTTCGCTTGCCCAAAAAGTGCATACGGATTAATAGCCGTTTCTACAGAAGAATATTGTAAAAGAGTAACGTGCTCAGGATAGCAATTTATATGCTCATCAATAAGCAAATTATCATCATCTGTTTCATAAATTATTTTGGCACCATGCTCTATAGCATATAAATAGCCTATATTTTTTCTACAATAATGATTCCATGGTAACAATGGAATAATTTTATATGGAAGCTGTTCTTGAACTTCTACGCTCAGAAAATCGCAATTATCTAAATGCCAATTTGAGGGCGTCTTTTTATCGGCAACCACCACCAAGCGCCATTCTCTCAAACGTGCAAGCTTTTTTAATGTTGCAGTGGGATAATTGATAGTGGTTACTACAATCCACTTATCATGAGCTTGCACGCCTCCATAATAAAAAAAAATAACTACAATAAGAAAATGCTCATTTGCCCAATACTTCATCACTTCCTTTTTTTAACAATGTTTTATGAATTTATAAGTATCCCAACAGAAAATGTATTATGAACAAATAATGTTATAACTATTACTTCCCTTTAGGATTTGAAAAAACAAAATAATTCACTAAAATGGTAGCAACCTTATCCCTATAATTTCAATAAATCCACGCAAGGAGATATTACACGGTATGAAAGAAAAGATTTCTATTGTAATACCTGTTTATAATGAAGAAAATAATTTAATTCCTATGTATTCCATTATTAATGAGATTGTTCAAAAAGTTGCTGATTATTTTAGTTATGAACTGATTTTAGTTAACGACGGCAGCAAGGATAATTCTTGGTCTATTATTAAAAAATTAGCCGCTGCAGATCCAGCAATTAAAGCAATTAATTTTAGTAGAAACTTTGGGCATCAAATTGCACTCACTGCTGGCTATGATATAGCAACCGGTGATGCTATTATCACTATGGATGCAGATTTACAAGATCCACCTCATCTTATATTGGAGATGATTGAATCATGGAAAAAAGGAAATTTAATTGTATATGCACGGCGAGCCAACCGAAGCGATACTTTTTTAAAAAAATATACCGCACTCCTTTATTATAAATTTTTAGATTATATAGCTGACGTTAAAATACCACGTAACGTAGGTGATTTTCGCTTAATTGATAAAAAGGTGTTACAAACGCTAAAAGAATGTCCAGAAAAATCACGCTACTTGCGCGGCATGGTTGCTTGGACTGGCTTTAAACATGATTTTATAGATTTCAATAGATCAAATAGACATGCAGGAACTACTGGATATACATGGAATAAAATGTTTAAGCTTGCATTTGATGGGCTTACGGCATTTTCATTATTTCCACTTAAAATTGCAGCCTTTGTTGGATTATTTGTTATGGTAACAGGAAGCCTTATGTTTAGTTATATCACCATTGATGCACTTATTTTTGGCATCGATTACCCACTTTTCAAATGGCTCGTTACTATAATTTATATTTTTATGGGCTTACAATTTATTCTTTTATGGTTAGTAGGTGAATATATTGGTAGAATTCATGAGCAACAAAAAAATAGACCTTTATATTTAGTTGATGAATTAGTAAATTTTGAAAAAGCAATTTCGATATCAGATTCCATCATTGCTGCAAATGACCCCAAAGTAAAAGATCTTCATTATTGATTACGAGTTGAGTTTTTTATTGATTTTTTTAGAGTAATTAAAAATATTATTTCAAAAGAAAGAATTATACAATTCAAAGGAAATTATAATGAAAGCAGAATTCGATTCATATATAAAAGATTACCGCAAAGATCTTGATAATCACCTTGCATTATCGGGAGAAAATAGTAGTTTTTTTGCTGAGTATAAAGCATTAAAACTCAAGGAATGGCTGGGTAAGCAAGCGTTAACTGCACAAAAAATATTAGATTTTGGTTGCGGTGACGGGCTAATGACTAACTTTGTGAGCGTTCACCTTCCCAACGCTCAACTCTATGGCGTTGATCCTTCCCCAGATAGCATTAAAGCTGCGCAAAAAAATTATCCCCATTTACGCCTAAGTGTCAGCTATGATGAACGGTATGATTTAGATTTTCCCACCGCTTATTTTGATATTATATTTGCTGCAGGAGCGTTTCATCATATTCAATTTAAGCATCATAACGGCTTTTATAAAGAACTATTTAGAATCTTAAAACCTAATGGCGTATTAGTTACTTTTGAGCTTAACCCACTTAATCCTCTTACTTATAGAACCTTTAAAAAAAATCCTATTGATCAACATGCCACCATGCTCAAACCATGGTATGCATATCAATTAGGTAAAGAATGGGCTCGTAAACGTTCATTAAAATTTTACTGTTTTTACCCTCATGCACTTCGATGGTTGCGTTTTTCAGAAAAATATTTAACCAAAATACCAGCAGGTGCATTATATGCTACTATTTTCACCAAATAAAGATCGTTATTTTGCACATAAAGGGAGCAATTAATGAATATCATGCTGTGCCGGCTTAATAATCTTCAACATGCGCTTGCAGGCCTTATTAAAACAGGCGTTCCGCTTATTTTTTATGATGGTCAAAAACTAGTTCCTTTTGATGCAAGTGATGATATAGGCATATATTATTTCATTCCCCGGCTTGCTTGCTTTTTTAATATATCCCTTGAACAGAGTATCGCGTTTTTCTTTAATACCATGCTAGCGTGTTCATTTATAGCAGCCTTTGTGGGATTTTGGTGTTTATATCGTACTCTTTTTTCAAGAATTTTCATCACCGCTGAGCTATCGCTCCTTCTTTTTTTTATTATTCGGACTAAAACTTATGATGTATACCTAACCTATATCATGGCAAATTTATGTTTGATCCCATTATTTTTATATCTGTTTTTTAAAAAAAATAATTCAGCTATATTTGATATCTTTTTAATAATCGGCGGTGTAATAATAGGATCTTTACATTATATAAGAGCTTTTTCAGCCCTGGGTGCCGGTGCATTTATCGTCTGTATGATCATATTAAATCACCAATTTTCTGGCAAAAAAAAGTCATTTTTATTAAGTTGCTTACTAGGTGGATTACTTCTTTCAGTTTGTTATTTTCAAAACATTATATATTCATATCAAAGCGCTGCTAAAAAAATATTTACCAACTACTCGGACTTTCCTATACACCATCCTTTTTGGCATTCTATTTATATAGGCTTTGGTTTTTTAAAATTTTTAAATGACGATAATATTGAATATGCTGATCAATGTGGCACTAATAAAGTGCAACAGCCTATAACTGCACATAATTTCAATGAATATGAAAATTATTTAAAAAATGAAGTCGCTCTTCTATGGAAAAAGAAGAAGGTATTTTTTTTATTTACTATTTTTGCAAAAATAGGCGTCTTAATTTTGTTTTTCCTTTTTTTTACAAATATAGGCATAATTCATCTATTTTTTACCAAATCATGGGCCATTGAATGTTCTTTTATAGCATCATTTATATGCAATAGCTTACCTTGTCTTTTAGCAGTACCTTGTTTTGCTTATGGCGTTGGATTCATTACCCTGAGCACGATATATTGTATTGTGAGTATTTGCACTATATCAAGGCAAGAGCTCGTAGGAAAATTATTTACGTTAAAAAAAATAATGGGTCGAAACATTTTCTTTAACAATGCATAAAAAATTAATTTCAATCATATTACCTGTTTATAATGAGCAGCATAATATTCCATTGGTATATAAAGAAATTATCAAGCATGTAAAAGATACCACTTATAACTTTGAAATTATTTTTATTAATGATGGTAGTAAGGATAAGTCATGGGAAACCATTAAACAACGTGCCTCATCTGATTCTCAAGTAAAGGGGGTTAATTTTATAAGAAATTTTGGTCATCAAGCTGCTTTAATGGCTGGGTATCATTATGCTTCTGGAGAGGCTATTATTTCAATGGATACCGATCTACAACATCCTCCTGAAATGATTCCTTCCATGATTATTGCTTGGCAGCAAGGTTTTGACATTGTATATATTCAGAATGTAAAACGTAATGATAATTTTTTGAAAAAAATCACAGCTGCGTGTTATTACAAATTCCTTGAAAAATCAGCCCATATAAAAACACCACGCAATGTAGCCGATTTTAGATTGATTGATAAAAAAGTGAGAGATATTGTTATTACCTTACCCGAGAAAGCATTATACCTGCGCGGTCTAATAGCATGGGTAGGTTTCTCATATACTATTATTCCTTGTATATTTGCTAAACGGCATGCTGGTCAACCAGGATATACTTGGCATAAAATGATCAAACTCGCCCTGGATGGTATTTTTGGATTTTGCACTTCTCCTTTTAAAATGTTGTACTTTATTTCTTTATTTATTATAAATAGCGGGTTAACGTGTCTCATATATCATATAGTATATCCATACCCTATGATGCACTATTCCTCTTTAACAGTAATTATAACCGTAACGTATATGCTATTGGGGATACAGTTTTTTCTCATTGGGCTATTATATCATCACTTAAGTATTTTTTATCAAGCAATAAAAAAACGTCCTACCTATATTATTACTGATTTACACAGCCATTTTAAGAATTAAGAAATTGAAGATTACGCACTCTTTTTTTAAATGCACGCTTACTATAGTTAATTAAGAAGGCTTGATTCATTTCCAAATAATGACTAAGGCTTATTATGCCATATAGTATACATAAGGTTATAAATGATAATGTATAATTACTAAATGGTAATGCGATAAATGGAAAAACAATACTCGTCAAAATAGCCATTATAAATGATAATTCAAGAGTAAATGATTTAGGACAATAATACGCAGCAAGCAACCCAATGTTGGCAAAAAATAATAGATAAAAAAGTAAAATGCCTATTTTTGCAAATAGTGTTGCTGCAATAAAAAATGGTTTAGTTTTAATTAAATGAATAACTTCATCCTTAACTATTTTTTCATACTCATCCATTTGAAATAAGGAAATACTCGGATCCTTTTTTTCAACCATGCGAAACACACAACCATCATCAAATTCGATATTATCGTCATTTTTCCATCGTAATAAACCCAATCCAGCATATACCGTATGCCAGAATGGATGCTTTGTTGGGAAACAAGCAAGATCACTAAAATGGGTTCGCGCATATTCGTCGTATTTACGCATTTGATTATTAAAGTAATACCATGGTACTAAAGATGAACATAGTAACGCCCCTAAAAGAATGGCTTTTTGCTTCATTAACAACCGCGTTGATAAAAATATAGCCATCATTATAAAAACCCAAACTGCTAATCCTGAATGAGAACGAATATAATGAAAAGAGCTCAAAGTAAATCCTGATAACAAAAGAACGCCAAGGAGTTTATTAAATGCCTCACTTCTTTCAAGATAATATAAAAATGGCGGGATGATACCAATAACCATTGCAAAATAAGCAATATACACATCTACCGCGGCTACTTTAGTTACAAAAAGGAGAAAAAACATACCCATCGTTGTTGCAACACGTGCACTCAAAGAACGATACATTAATAATAAATAAAAAAAACCTATGACAAATGCCATATATTTTATGCCATAGAAAAAAACATCAATACCTTGTTGCACTGAAAGATTACACCAATTGATTAATTTGGGTATCAAAATAAAAATACCAACATCATCAAAAGAGCCGGTCCAACGTTGAGTATTCCCGGTAAAGGGAATAAATGAAGCACCATCAAAACCTATTAAGGGTACATTAATTTTACCAAATGCCTGCACTATATAATCGATCATTATATACCGTGAAATGAGAATATTCATACCATTCCTTTTTGATTATATTTTATACAGCTCATTGAAATTTAAATTAAATAATGACTTAATACTATACAAAAACCGTAGATAACCATTATGTTCTTTCTTGGGCTTTGGTTTACTATTCATCGTTTGAACTTTTTCTTTTAAACGATCGAATTTTTCTTTATACGATCTAACAATAGTAACACGATCCGTTACCACCATATTTTCTTCATTACGCGTTAAACCCCCTTGTGTGGTGTTTGCTGAACCAAACATCACCAGCGCTTTATTATATAAGTTCATACTAAAATGCCACACTTTATTATGCATTATAGAAAATGATTTTCTATAAACATACACTTTAATGCCGTGCTTTTTTAACTGAGTAATTTTCTCATATTTGCTTTCTAAACAACTTTTATCAGTTATAATTTCTATACTAACACCGCGTCGGCGCGCGCTAACTAATGCATCAACAATATCTGGATCTGTCAATTGATAAACCGCCGCTCTAATTGCTCTTTTTTCGTGATGAATTAACCCAATGAGCACTTGTTTGAGTGGATCATCAGGTACAAAAAATACTCCTTCTATTTTATTAAGCGGTTTTATTAACTGGGCTTTTGCATAATTCATACATTCAACGATATCGTAATTAACTTGCGTAGAGGTTAAAAAGAAATAACCAAAAATTAATAAAAAAGAAAGGGCTGTAGTAATAAAGGTTGAGTTATCAGTCATTTATTCGCCCAATGCTCCGTAATGGCATAACTTACTGGATGATTTAAACCGTTGTAAGCCCGTTCCAGCTTTTTACAATCTTCTTCAACCATTAACCTAACCAGTTCATTAAATGTTGTTTGTGGGCGCCAGTGCAATCCATGCCATGCTTTTTGGGCATCTCCTAAAAGATAATCAACTTCTGTAGGCCTAAAATAAAGTGGATCAATAAGCACTAATGGTTTTTTCGTTTGCGCATCAACTCCTTGCTCATGAATACCTTCACCCTGCCATTCAATAGTAATACCAATATGAGCAAATGCTTGTTCAACAAATTCACGCACCGAATGGGCCTGACCGGTAGCAATAACATAATCATCCGGAACCTCTTGTTGCAACATTAACCACATAGCTTCTACATATTCTTTTGCGTATCCCCAATCGCGTTTGGCGTCCAAATTGCCTAGATACAATTTTTCTTGCAACCCATATTTTATATGAGCTACCGCTCGCGTAATTTTACGCGTTACGAATGTTTCCCCACGGATTGGTGATTCATGATTAAACAAAATACCATTGCAGGCAAATATACCGTACGCTTCTCTATAATTTACGGTAATCCAATAGGCATATAATTTTGCAATAGCATACGGAGAACATGGATGAAACGGTGTTAATTCATTTTGCGGTGGAAGAGAACTGCCATACATTTCACTGGTGGAAGCTTGATAAAATTTAACCTTCTTGGTTAATCCCAATAATCTAATTGCTTCAAGAATGCGTAACGTCCCAATGGCATCAGCATTTGCCGTATATTCGGGCGTTTCAAATGATACTGCCACATGACTTTGCGCCGCTAAATTATAAATCTCATCAGGCTGTGCCTCCTGAATGATACGAATAACATTAGTGCTATCGGTTAAATCTCCATAATGTAAAATAAAATTTCGCTTATCGAAATCATGCATATCTTGATATAAATGATCAATGCGCGCTGTATTAAGTGACGATGATCTTCTTTTTATGCCATGTACTATATACCCTTTTTTGAGTAAAAATTCTGCTAAATAGGCACCGTCTTGACCAGTTATACCAGTAATTAAAGCAACTTTTGGATTTTCGACTTCTGACCAGATTGGATTATAGAGAAATAATGCATATGTTAACCATAGAATTTTTTTCATTTCAACTTCCTTCTTTTAAACTTAATATCAAATGAATATAAGAAGTTTTTTCAATTGATGTAAATTTGAAAATGGCGTCGTTGCGAGTTTACGAAGCAATCCAGGCTAATTATATATCTTTATTTTTTAGCTATGTACAAAATCATTTCTTGGCCAATTTTCTTGGTTTGCATTTTGTTTTGTGTTTTTATTTTAAAATGACACTAATTTAATTAATCTTGTATTGTAATTTTAATTTATTCTTTCACTATTTATAGCATTATATATTATTTATTTTAATCTGGATTGCTTCGACAAGCCATGTCCGCCCGAAGCCCTATCGGGCGAAGGCGGATCGCAACGACGTCTTTTTCTAAATCTTATACCATTTAACTATGAGCATGATTTTATAATGCTTTTAAAAAAATTCAACAGTCCAAGAAAATAATCCCATTTTTGAGAAGAATGTTAGAATTTCCAACGCATTTCTACTTCACCACCATAATCACCCCGTTCATCACGCATACCGCGCAGAGTGATGTCATCAGATAAGAAATACTCAACTTCTAATTTAATATCTTCAGATAAGCTAAAATTTTTCTGTATCATGCCACGCAACTGATCGTTAACATCAATTTCGATGGTCCCTCGAAAACCACCACGTCCTGATTGATCAGAAAAACCTGGTATAAAACGGATATGCTTAAACTGTTCTAATAACCCTTTAAAATACCCTTCCAATTTAGTCGCTGATTGCTCCGGACCAAAAATGATATTTTGCAACTTTTGCATAATCATTGCTGGCATCGCCAGACTTAATGATCCTTCTTCAGTTCCCGCCAGTAATAGGGTAATAATCTGTTCTTCAGTTAAGGGTGGCGTTGATTCAAAACTAATATGCGGTTGCTGTAACGATCCTTCACAACGCAATGTTATTTGATATTTTCTAATCTTGCCTTTTGCAATAAGCTCAACTAAAGGATCGTATAATTGATGCGGTAAAAAATGAATACCACAATGCGTAATAGAAAGCGGCCGATAGGGAAATGCTAATGTTCCTTTTTCTAAATATAAACTTCCCGTGCATTCTGGGTGTTGTAATCTTCCTTGTATAGCAACCGATCCTTGCACTGACGTATCTAAAAAGGATGTTTTCACTTCAATAGGATTTTTCGTTTCAATGAATAAATTTAACCAACATTGTTCCTTTAAATCAGTTCGAGAATCAGTTAAATCATTAGTAACTGGTTTACCAAATTGAGCAAAGATATTTTTTTTAAAATAACCACGATCGATAATTATATTACCCGTTAATTCATTTTTCTTATTTTCATCATATACATACACAATAGTGCCGGAAAAAACAGCAAACAACTCTTTTTGTAAGGTTAAAAACGCTTTTTTTATAAGACATGGTGCATAAATATAATAGGGAGTTCCATTATTGCGCAAAAGTATATGTGCTCGCGAACAATATAATGATCCTTTATCAAGCTCTAAAAGACAATCGTTAAGTACAATTTTTTTAGCTTTAAAATCTGCATGCATTACCGCTTTCAAATTTCTAATCAAACTATAGGTACCGGGTATGCGTATATTCCCTTCAATTAGTTCTAAAGAAGATTCTACTGATGATTCTTTATAGGTACCTTTTATATGTAAAATGCCTTGGCCCGGAACTTTATAATTAAAAAGATGATTGGTAATTTCTTGACCAATACTGAAATCAATAACCCCATTAAACCCTTCTTGATCGCTCATAATTTGTATCAGCGGCTGTTCTTTTTTTTCATGTACCGTAAAATCTGTTAATGCAAAATGTGGCTGTAAAGTAAAAGAGCCCTTATATTTTTTTTTATTAAATTCACCTTTAATAGAACAATCTTTAAAAGTTCCATCAATGGTCCCCTTTATACCATACGCAATTGATTTTGTTATCATATCTCGAGCATGCAATGTGTAGGATCCTGTATAGATCCCATCCAACAAAGAAAGCTCAAACCATAATGCTTTTTTTTCAATAACTAATTCATTATGTATGGCAATATCAGCTACATTAGTAGCCTTAAGATAGCCAGTACTGGCTTTTTCATCATAGTAACCACCAATATGAGCATCTTTTACATCATCAAAAAAATGATCCGCATGCATCACCCATTTTTGTTTATTATAATCAATAGCTATTTCTAAAGAGCCTAAAGGAATATTACACAAAGCGATATCGGTACATGTTAAGGATCCATTGAGCGTATCGGATAATTGTATGGTAAAATGACTTGTAATAGTCCCATTTAATACATCAGGTGCAACAAAAGGTATGAATGATGTTAAATAATGAGCTGGTATTGCTCCAATAACGGTACCATGCACGGCATGCGCTGTTTTAATCCAATTATAAAACATAAGATGCCACTGCTGATCAGAAGAATTAATAAAGAGCTGACCATTATTATTGCTCCAATGACCTTCAATAATATACTTTTGATCGTCAATGGGTAAATGCGGGAATAATAAGGTACTATACATATCGAGGCTAATTATATTATTTTTCCAATCGGGAATATCTAAATCAAAATGCCCCGAAAGAGCAGTACAATATTTCTTGCTATCATAAGTAACTTCACCTTCCATAAAATAAATTTGTAATTTTAACCATCCTTGTACATTGCTATAAGCACCATTAAACAGGGTGCTATACGTCATGCTATTAGCACAATTATGTAAAAGAAAAGATCCATTATTAATGGTTAATGTTCTGAGTGTCGCAGGAAATCCTTCTGCACCAGCAATAAAATTTTGCAAATGCCCCACAATTGCTATTGATGAATGATCAAAGGTAGAATGGGAATCAAGATCATTTAAGGTAACTTCTATATCAAATTTATTTTGAAATAAAAATGAAAGCCATGAAAAATGTATCTTAAAATAAGGTGCACGCCATTGCCATTGCCCCTCAGGATCCGTAACACATACTTCCCTAAGCTCTATGGTACCGGTGAGAACATTCACCCGTGTTACCGTTCCTTCTAAATAACTTTTAAAAGACGTTAAAAAAATCTTCTTTATTTGCAACTCAACAAAATGAATTACTTGGGGATCAAATTGAAGCAAGAGAAGCGCTATAATCACCGAAGCAAGAAATGATAAAAGCAGAGATCTAACGCATCTAAAGAACACATTCATGGCATAAGAACCCAACGGTTCTGATACTCATATTTTCTTATATAAGGCAGTTGCGCACTTGGTATTGTTATTGCATACGCATATTGTTTAGTTGCGTCAATCAAATATATCGTTCCAGAGCTCATTGATCCATCAGGGAAAAATTGTATTTTATCGTGCACAAAGGTGATCGCTTGATTAATCTTGTGCAACGGTTGTGAGGGGGGGCCATAACATTCAGGTAAAAAACCAAATCGTATATTATTAGATAATGAATACGTACTTGAATCCACGGTATAACTTTGGCGAGCTTGATTAAATGTCAGCTTCTGTTCCTTATGAGTTGCTAATGCATATTGACGCAAATAGTAACAAACCATAGCCAATTTTTCTACTTCTGATTTAAGTACCGTGTTATTTAAAAATGAAAGACTTGGTAACGCTAATCCTATAATAACCATGATAAGCGTAATAACTATGAGAAATTCCATGAGAAAAAACCCCTGCTTAGCAGTTATCACTTTTTTTCCCTTTTATTCTGGTTGATCCTCTTCGCTGGTGGCTACGCGCAACACTTCTTCCGGCGTTGTTAATCCTTCAGCAATTTTGGCAATACCATCCTGAATTAAAAGTGTCATACCGTCAGCAATCGCCTGGCGTCTAATTACCGATGCATCAGCCTTTTCTATAGTAAGCTTAGCCACTTCACTGCTCATTTCCATTACTTCAAATATAGCAAGCCGCCCCTTATAGCCATTAACACATTCCTCACACGCCACTGGTTTATAAAAAGTAATTTTAGCTGCTTTTTCTTTACTTAATCCAAGCAAACGTAATACTTCATCATCAGGAGTGTATGGTTGTTTTGATTTTGGGCATAAGCGACGTACTAAACGTTGCGCCAATACACTCACCACTGAAGAAGCAATTAAGAATGGTTCAATTCCCATATCGATTAATCGGGTAATACTGGCAGGCGCATTATTAGTATGTATCGTTGTTAGTACTAAGTGCCCCGTAAGTGCCGCTTGGATAGCAATTTGCGCTGTTTCTTGATCGCGCGTTTCACCAATCATAATAATATCTGGATCTTGCCGTAAAATAGAACGTAAAGCAGCAGCAAAAGTTAAACCAATTTTAGCATTCACTTGCACTTGACCAATACCCGCCATTTGATATTCAACAGGATCTTCCACCGTAACCACGTTAACTTCAGGTTTATTTAAGCGGCTTAAAATTGAATATAACGTCGATGTTTTACCAGACCCAGTAGGACCTGAGACCAATATAATACCGTTAGCACGCGCTGTGCTTTTAGTGATCACCTCAAAATCACGTTTACTAAATCCAAGTTGTTCAAGAGCCCCAAATGTTTTTGATTTATCAAGAAGTCGCATTACAATTCGTTCACCAAAAGTGACCGGCAATACCGAAACACGAATATCGATTGCTTTATCGGCAACTTTAATTTGAATTCTCCCATCTTGCGGCAATCGCTTTTCAGCAATATTAAGATTTGCCATAATTTTTATTCGCGAAGATAATGCTGCTTGCACCCGTTTAGGAGGCGTAAATGCTGGATACATAATACCATCAATTCGATAACGAACACGCACTTCTTTTTCATACGGTTCAATATGAATATCTGAAGCGCCGCGCTTAACTGCCTGCACAAAGATATGATTTACTAATTTGATTATGGGCGCTTCACCAGCCATAGTAAGGATATCTTTTTCTTCGATCTCCTCAAATTCCATAGCCTCAGGCATTCCCTTTTCTTCTTCAAGCTCCTCAATCATCTGCTTGGTACCCTCAAGCGGATAATAGCGATTGATTCCTTCTATAATAACCTCTTTGGTTGCAACAGCCCGCTGCACATCACCGCCCAACAGCATCGTCAGCTCGTCAAGCGGTTGAAAGAGCGTAGGATTTGAAGTAATTAAGGTTACTGCACCGTTATACATAACCGGCATAATACTATTTTGCCGTAAAAATTTAAGCGGAATTCTACCAAGTAAGGCCGGATCAGCCATTTTTTCAGTAATTTTTTCTATAAAGGGAAGTCCTGTTTGCTCTGCATAGGCACGGGCAATATCCTCATTGGTTACAAACTGATGCTCTACTAAACAATCCGCCATTGATTGCCCCGTAGTGCTTATTTTGGCGGAGCACTCTTTTATTTGATCCTGACTTATAATACCCCGATCAAGTAAAATCGTTATTATATCTTTTTTAATTACCATATTTGATCTTTCAACCGACAAATGAAGAACTTTTTATAGAATACTACTGATATGCATCAAGATACCAGATTTTTATAAATTATGGTGCAGCATGTTCACTTGCTCGCCCTTTAAACGTATGGTAGTCTATATTATATAGAAAGAGTGTTACACAAATAAATTTCTAATTGCAAAAATTAATCCCAAGCGTCATCCCGAGCTTGCGTGGGGATCCATTAATAAAATGAATAACCTATTAATGGATTGTTTCGTAAACCCTGTCCGCCGAAGCCCGGGGCGAAGGCTGGATCGCAATGACATCCACTTATCAAGGTTCTAGTAAATGAGTAAAAACCTCAAAGTACAACAAATTATTACCATTATTTTATTTGCACTTTTCTTATCTTCCTGCAAAAAAAGTAAATGGGAAATAACGCCAACTTATTATAAATCAAAGTATTCTGAAACTGCTGATAAAAAAGAAAAGCCAGCGCGTCCTTCGGTCATGAACCGAAACCCACAAAATCTTACCTTTGATGAATTAAAAGTTGCCAAAAATTATGCCCAACAAACCGGTAACAAACGACAGATTATTATTTACTTAGAAAATATGGTAAAACAATGCATCGATCCAAATCTATTAAAAGATATCAATTTAGAACTTGCTGATTTGCATTTTGAACTAGGCAACATGGAACAAGCTTCTAAATTATATACCGCATACATTAATTTGTTTCCCGGCAGCCCACAACGCGCTTATGTTCATTACCAAGCCATTTTATGTAAATTTTATAGTACCTTTACTCCTGATCGGGACCAAACGCGAACTGAAGAAACATTCAAATTAACACAATTATATTTAGATGTTGTAGGTAAACAAGATGAGTTATATAAAGAATATGCCGATGAAGTAAGCTCAATACAAAAACAATGTTGCAAAAAATTATATGATCATGAAAAGGATATTTTTAACTTTTATTTCAAAAAAAGAAACTACAAAGCAGCACAAGTGCATTTAGATGAAATGAAAAAAACATTTATTGCACTTATGAAATCAGACGTAGAGCCTGAACTTATTGCGTTAGAATGTTCCTTAGCTACCAAACAAGGAAATAATCAATTATTTGAACTCAAACAACATGAGCTGATTACTAAATATCCACACCAGGCTACTATAACCTTAGCAGCAAACCTTCCTAAAACTGATCATGTCACTCGCTTCTAGCTACCAGATTAATAAAAAGCTTGGTAATGAAGGAGAACAAGCCGTTGGCAAATGGTTAGAAAAAAAAGGATTTACGATTCGTGCTTATAATTATAAATCGCGAACCGGTGAAATTGATATTATTGCCTACTATAAAGATATCGTTGCTTTTGTAGAAGTTAAAGTACGAACCACTGAGTATTTTAATAATTCATTAGTGGTAAATCACACTAAGCAACAAAAAATTATAAAAACGGCACTCTTTTTTTGTGCAACTGAACGTATTACTGATAAAGTGTTACGTTTTGATGTGGCATTATTAAAACCAATTAGCAGCACCTTTGAAATTACGTATATTGAAAATGCGTTTACTCAGAAGGAATGGTAATATAATTAATGGATCCTTATCCTTTTTTTTCCAAGGGCATTCGCTGAAAAGTCATCATAACTAGCCTTATGTTCAAAGCCGAAAAATATATATGTAGAAAACCGTCGTTGCGATCCAGCCTTCGCTCGAAGAGCTTTGGAGGAGAAGCAATCCAGGCAGCATTATAAACTTTCATTCAGATCAGAATTAAACTTACCAATTTATTTACTTCTTGATAGATTTGCTTGTAGAGAAAATTAATTAAATTTATTATTTAGTATCGATTTCATTTATTTTAACCTGGATTGCTTCTCCGCCGAAGCTCTTCGAGCGAAGGCTGGATCGCAACGACGTACATTTGTAAATTTTTATCAATTGAGCGATATTTTATTGATAAACCTTTGTCATTCCGAACGAAGTGTGGGAATCCATTAATAAAATAAAATCAAAATTATGAATTACACCGAACTTAAAAAAAGAATAATCACCGGAAGCTTAATTGGCACCACGCTTAGTTCAATTTTCTTTTTCTTACCACCAACTTTCACTACCATCCTTTTACTAAGTTGCTTAATCGAAATCCTCATTTTCGAAATGCCACGTCTTCTTAATTACCAAAAAATCAGCTCATGGATTTTTACGATCTTTTACCCCATTTTTCCCTTTTATTTACTTATTACCTTAAATCAATCTAATCAACGAATGTTATTACTATTTATTTTTGTAGTTACTTTTGCTCATGATATAGGTGCTTATTTTGCAGGCAATTTTTTTGGCAAACATAAATTGCTCCCTTCGGTAAGCCCTAAAAAAACATGGGAAGGTTTTGTAGGCGGCATTATAGCCGTATTTATAATGGTGGTTGTTTTTTACAAAGCATCTTTTGTAGCACTTATTTTAGGATCTCTGGCAATCGCCTGCGCAGCAACCATTGGTGATTTATTTGAATCATGGCTAAAACGGAAAGCAAGTATTAAAGATACGGGAACATTACTACCAGGACATGGTGGATTATTGGATAGGTTTGATAGTATCTTGTTTGTCGCAATAATTATATATTTTCTGCATTATTATTATTTTGATTTTGCAAGTCCGGTATTTTTCTCGCCAAAAATACCGTAGACAAAAAGGCGCCAACATGCTGTTGGATTGCTTCGCTCCGGATGACAAATGAAATAAATGATATAAGAATTTTATCTCTTTAAATAACTTACTAATGCAGTTTGATCAATCAGTTCTTCACTACCTGTTATCATATCTTTAACCATAACCTTACGCGCTTCTTGTTCTTGAGAACCAATAAGTAATACATACCGCGCTCCCATCTTATTTGCTTTGCGCATCATACTTTTGAGCGAATCATCTTCCAGCATAATATCAACACAGAGCTGCTGCGCTTGCAATTCATCAGCAAGTAATAACGCCAATGAATGCTGTTCCTTACTTAAAGGAATTATTATATGTAAGGTAGGAGGCATTTCCAATGGTAACTGGGCCATCATTGGCTCAAGTAATAATGTTAACCTCTCTATACCAATTGACGCACCAACGGCAGGAACATCAGTAGGTGCACCCAATTGTGTAGCAAGCCTATTATAACGTCCACCCCCACAAAATGCTCGTTGCGCTCCTAAATTATCACTGACAAATTCAAAGACTGTTTTATCATAATAATCAAGACCACGTACCAAATAAGGAGAATAACTAAAAGAAATGGAAAGAATATGTAACTGATCTTGCAGCCGATGCCATTCAGCCTCACATTCTTTGCATAAATTATCGGCAATGCGTGGCGCGTTCTCATACAATACTCTACAGGTAGCAACCTTACAATCAAAAACGCGCAAAATATTATGTTCTTTGCGAAGTAAGCAATCAGCGCACAATTGTTCTTGAACATTATTTAAAAATTCATACAATTTTTTTTTAAAGCGCTGACGATCATCAAAACACCCTAAATAATTAATTAATAACGCATACACATCAAGCTTAAAAGCTTCTTGAAATAACCGATCGAGCATTTTGATAAGTTGCACATCCTGCGCAACAGATTCCGATGCAATAACTTCATAAGTAACTTGATGGAATTCACGAAACCGCCCTTTTTGAGGACGTTCATGGCGAAACATCGGTCCAATGGAATATACTTTCCATGGTGTGGTTAGTTGCTCTTTATGTTCTAGATAGGTGCGCATCGTTGGCGCGGTTGCTTCAGGCCGTAAACATAAAGAATCTGGTTGGGTTGCGTCACCAATAATAAACATCTCCTTGCTTACCACGTCAGTCTGTAAACCCAATGAGCGTTTAAAAAGCTCCGTATGCTCTAAAATAGGAGTTTCAATTTGATTAAAATGATAATAAAGCGCATGCTGATGAATTATTTTTTGAACATATGAAACTAAACGAAAATCTAAAATGTCGTGTGTCCCTTTTACGCGCGAAATCATCATAGTAACCTTATAAAATTAAAATTTTCGACTTATTTATTCACTGGATTCTTACGCTACCGCCCAGAATGACATTCCTGTCCATCGTCATCCTGAGGAGTCGGAAGACGACGTGAGGATCCAGTAAGTATAAATGATACATTTTTTATAAATGGATCCAACCTTCGTTAAAACTACAAAGCACTATCATTTCTCAAGATCGCAATGAAAGCACTGTCTCAATGCAAGTTTTGAATAGAATTTTATAGCTTTTCCCTCCAAAACTCAATAGATGTCAGTTTATCAAATAAAAATTTTTTTACATTTTTTTAAAAAAATAGTTGACTTACTTTTATATAAATTGATAAAACACAGTTCAAAGAGGTGTAATCAAGGCTAAAAAAAGGAGAGCTGCCTATGAAATAGATTGATAGCTCACTTAAAAACGAACAAAAAAAAAGAAAAAAAACAAAAAATATTGACTCATGTTAGTTAAAATTGTTATGAAAAAGAGAAATAAGTAACGGTAGTTTATTTTAACACTTCAAAAAGGAGTATTTATGAACAAAAAACTGCTCAAGGTCAGTTTACTTGCGCTGGGGGCTGTCTTTATGCCTGCCATTAATGGCGCAAGCGTAATAGATGACACCGGAGACAATGGCAAATATAATGGCGACGTAAGTGGCCATACCTTCTTATCAGTTCGTCCTCAATTTCAAAGCGGTATGCCAGAAAAAGAATCACTCTGGCGCAGAAGAGCAACCCCTGGCCCATGTGGTTTAGGTCGTGATTGCGGATGGGGTGGCGCAGTTCAAGTAGTTGGTTTTGGTGGCCAATCCAATAAATCAGCACGTCTTGGCGAATTCTTCATGTATGGTGGTTCTAATCAACTCTTTGTAAGTTCAAATCAAGAACTATTCCCTCAAATAGATCCTGCTAACTTTGGTCTTTTTGCTGTTACTCCTGACACTCAATATAGCAGTACTATCCAATTTAATCCACGTGAAAGCGATGGTGGTGTTGGTTTTGAATGGCGTCAATATTTAGGATGCGTTTCTGAATGCGCAGGCAACTGGTGGTTTGACATCTCATTCCCGGTAGTACAAATAAGCAACCGCGTTACCCTAACAGAATTAAATAGAACTGTTTCAGGGGCCGGTGATTTTGAAGCCGGAAGCGCTACCAGTATGATCCAAGCATTCCAAGGCACTGTCCCTTTTGATTTTCTTAATCCAGAAGGAAGTCATTCAGTTGGGCCTATGCTCTATGGCCTTATTCCAAGCCCTACCGGTTATTTAAGAAAATCGGGCGTTGCTGATCTTGAACTTAAAATTGGCTATGATGCATTATGCACTGAGTGCTGTTTCATTAATGGCTATGTAGGTGTGTTAGTACCAACGGGCAACAGACCTAAAGCAAAATACATTTTTGAACCAATTGTTGGTCATAACCATCACGTAGGATTCCTCTTTGGTAGTGCTATGTTCTATGATTGTTGGTCAGATTGCGATAGAAACTTAACCTGGGAAGTTGCATTTGATAGCAGATACTTATTCAGTGGGCATGAAACCCGTTCATTTGATTTAAAATATCGTCCATGGAGCCGTTACCTCTTAGTATACGCAAGCGCTGCTGATGCCGTTGCAGGTATAGTATCTCCTGGTATCAACTACTTCACGCAAGAATTTAAAGTTACGCCACGCTTCTATACCACAATAGATACTTCCCTCGTATATACTTCAATGTGCGGACTTCAAGCGCAAGTTGGTTGGAACTTCTGGGCACGCGAATCAGAAAAACTTAAACTCAAAAATCCATTCCCTAATGGTATAGCAGTTGCAGCATTAAATTCAGGAAACGAACAACTGCCAAATGCAACCAACCTCTTAAGTAATATTGGTAATAATAATGGTTGTGCGACGCCTGGTGTAATATGTACCGGCCAAGTTTCTCTTCCAACCGTTTATGGTATATCAACCACTCTTAACTCCTCAAACATTGATTTTGCATCCGCAACAAACCCTGCAGTTATTTCTAATATAATTTATGGTACGGTTGGCTATGACTTTGATATTTGCTGTTATCCTACGTTTGCTGCTGTTGGTGGTTCATATGAATTCCCAGCAGTTAATACAGCGCTTACTCGTTGGAAAGTTTGGGGTAAGGTAGGTATTTCATTCTAATATAAAAAGGAATATAAATTATGAAATTCAAAATTACGGTTATTACCCTAGCAATGTTGTTCTCTATTGAGTGCTGGGCAATGTCACGTACGGAACGTCTTAAGCAAGCTGCTGAACGAGCAGGATTAGCAGCACCGGGAGCACAAGCAGGACCTTCTCAACCAAGCGCAGAAGCAAAACGCAAAGCAGCAGCAGATGCCGAAGCAAAACGCAAAGCAGATGAAGCTAGACGCAAAAGAAAAGGCAAAGAAAAAGAGACAGAAAAAAAACCTTGGGAAGAAATAGGTCAACCTGAGGTAGATGAAAACCCACTATTCAAATTAGTTGACGACATAACTGATTTAAGAGATTCAGCAATTGAAGCAGCTAGAAAAGCAAGACAAGATGACAAAATCTCTACAGAACTTTATAACCGTGTATATGCAGGAGTAGGCAAAAGCGTAGTTGACTAAAACATCTAGCAAATATCTAAAAAGGGCCCGGAAAATTTATTCCGAGCCCTTTTTTATTTCAATAAATTATTGAAGCAAATATTCATCTATGTTTAAAATAATACGGTAACTTATTCAACACCTTCAAAAAGGAGTATGTATAGCACTAATCACTTGTTAACCCCCAAAAGTAGTAATAGCAGCTGCATAAAGATCATGATTTGAAAGCTGAAGATTTTTTTAATTTTATGTTTGATAGCTTGCCAGTGATGTTCGATAGGATTTAAATCAGGAGAATAAGGTGGCAAATAAAGCAATTTGCAATGAGCTTGCTGAAGTATTTTTGCAATAGAACCACCTTTGTGAAATGCAGCATTATCAAGGACTAAAACTTGATTAGGGCGAAGATTTGAAAGAATACCTTGCTTAAAAATAAGTTTCAAAAATATCCCGATTACAGGGACCTTCAAAAACAAATGGAGCAATAAAGCAATTTTGGCTTAATGATCCTATTATATTAAGACGATTTGATCGTACAGCATTCTTCATAGCAAAAAGCCGTTCACCTTCTGGGGCCCAGCCATAATCATAAGTTTCATTATCATCTATTCCTGCTTCATCAAGATAAATAATATCTTCAATTTTATATTGTGCTATTTCTTGTTTAAAGTCTTGTCTTTTTTCTTCATCACGTTCTTTATATCCATAAGTTTTTTTTTACGAGTAAAATTTATTTTTTTCAGGGATCTTCCTATAGAACTTGTAGATCCTGATCCCCATAACTCTGCCATTTCTCCTGTTGTTTTATCTGAGTAAGTCTGTGCAAAAATTTTGAATTCTTCCCAATCACTAACAATAGGTTTTGATCCGCCTTTAAAAATTATTGGAGGTTGTTTTACTGACCCTGTGCTTTTTCTTAACTTTCTCCATGTTGATAATGTTTTTCTATTTATGCCTAATACTTCCGCAATTTTCGTATAGGACATCTTCCCTTCATCCACAAGTTCCATTGCTCTTTTACGTAAATCATCACTATAAATTAAGGGCATTTTCTTTCCTTTTTACTTCATTTACTTAATGCTCTTAATTTGCCTTATTTTTTATCATTTTCAAGTTGATACCTTGCAAACGTTTAATGCTATAAGTAATATTGGTAATAATGCTGCATGTACTTCAGTTTCTCCTACCTCTCCTGCTGATTGTTCAAGCACTACACAAGCTACTTACCCTGTTGGTACAATTACTGCTGCTGATATTGATTTTGCTTCTGTAGCAAATCCTGCAGTTATTTCTAATATTATTTACGGTACTGTTGGCTATGACTTTGATGTTTGTAGCTATCCAATTTTTGCCGCGGTTGGTGGATCATATGAATTCCCTGATATTAATACCGCACTTACTCGTTGGAAAGTATGGGGTAAAGTAGGAGTTTCATTCTGACATCGTAAGATGTCATCCTGAGGTCTTTAGGCCGTAAGGATCCAGTAATAAAATAAAATAATATATCGCAGAAAACAGGCTTGAATAATTTCAAGCCTGTTTTCTTATTAATAAATTTTTTATACTGTAACTCAAAAATAATAAGGAGTTACATGATAAAGCAACCCGCAGTGTTAATTACCGGCGGAGCCGGTTATATAGGCTCTCATATTGCATATCTGTGCGCGCAACACAATTATAAAATAATTATTATTGATCTTTTTATCCACAATCAATATTTTAATCCTAGCTGGGCAACTATTTTTAAGGGGGATTTTTCAGATAAAAAACTACTCACCGATATTTCCTCACAATACGATATTAAAGCCGTAATTCATTGTGCTGCTTTTATTGAAGTAGGACAATCTGTAACCAACCCCAGCAGTTATTATGAAAATAATGTTGCTAAAACATTAGTGCTATTACAAACCATGATTGAACATGGTATTAAAAAAATAGTCTTTTCTTCTAGTTGCGCCGTATATGGCAATCCTGAATTTTTACCGCTCGTTGAAGATCATCCAAAAAAACCAATTAGCCCCTACGGCAAAACTAAATTAATGGTTGAAATGATACTTAATGATTTTCAACAAGCTTATGGTCTTGAATATGTCTGTTTACGCTATTTTAACGCCGCAGGAGCACTACCAGAAGAAGGGTTAGGCGAGCAACATATCCCTGAAAGTCATCTGATACCAAGAATCTTAGATGCTGCTTTAAAACAAACACCTTTTACTATTTTTGGTAATGACTATGAAACTAAGGATGGTACTGCTATTCGTGATTATGTACATGTACTGGATATTGCGCAAGCACATCTGCTTGCTTTGCATCATTTAGATGCGCGTAAGCCATCTGATTGTTTTAATTTAGGTACGGGCTATGGGTTTTCTATAAAAGAGATTATTGAAGTGGTAGAAAAGGTATGCCATATAAAAATAAAATCAATACCCGAAAAAAGAAGAGCTGGTGATCCAGCAATTTTAGTTGCCGATCCCTTGCGCGTAGAAACTATTTTAGGATGGAAAAGAAATTACAGTCAACTAGAGTATATAATTAAATCAGCGTATACATTTGAAATATATAAAAACAATCAACTTAAAGAAAAAATTTTAGAATTATAGTAATAAAAAATGAATGCCTACAAAGAATAATTCTTTGTAGGCATTCATATAACATTTAGTCTAATAATTTAATTTATTTTTTTATTAAATTATTAAAGTATCTTACAAATGCTAGTCTTTGCTTACGTAATTCAGCTTCTGCTGCTTCTTTGTTCCGTTCTGTTGCCTTTAGAAAAGCGGTAACTGCTGCATAAAGATCTTGACAAAGCTTATGAGCATCTTTTGATTTATTTTGTAATCTGCTCATTAATAAGGCAATATTTGTTTCAAATGTATCTTTATCTATGTTAATTTCATTATCATTATTTTGTGTAATTGCCATAGAAGCTGCTTTAGCCTGTTCAATTATTTCTGCTTCTTCTTTGCTAAATTTGTTGCCTTTAAGCATTTTATAACCTAATGTACCTGCAACTGCAGTAGTTAAAACACCACCAGTTATTGCTGCTGCTTTCTTAGTAACATATGGAGCAACAAAGTTATATGCTTGAGACGCGTAACCAGTTGCGTAAGCACCATATCCTAATCCTACTAAAGCACCTAAGCCAACGCCGTATTTACCTAGCTTTTTAGCTGTTTGATACTTAGAAGATGCTGCTGGTGTATTCTTCTTAGCTTTTTTTGCATCTTTCTTTTTTTCTACTGGAGCTTGTGCTGGTTTTTTGTATCTTTGATACAATTTATACCCACCAAAAGTAACAGCAGGAACTGCTACCGCTGCGGCAATACCGGCAACATAAGGATGGTTTTTTACTACATCAGGCGTAAAAGCTGACGCTTTTGATGCACCGTATGACCAAGCACCTTTAACAGCATCTAATGCCATTTCACGGTAATTCTTAACCGCTTCTTTAACCGGTTCTTGTAAATGTAACTGAACAAAAGATCCAGTATCACTTTCCATTGCAGCTGATTGAGCAACAACAGACGCTGCTGCAACGAGCAACAACATTGATTTATTTAATTTTGAGATGTTCATTCGAACGTCCTCCATTTAGGTTTGTAATATGAACAAACGATACCATTCACTTTCCATGGTACCATAAATAACAAGTTTGTCAAAAAACGCTTTTGTTGTTTATAATATCATTTCAATTTTAAATATGCTTGAACACATATTTACCGTAAACAGCTCATTTCAATTATAAATTTACCTCAAATAAAAATTTTGTCAATAATTTATATTAATTTATTATCCAAATAGATAATTAACAACAAAACTATTACAATGTTTTCTATTTGAAATTATTTAGTTATTCTCTTCTTGATTTACTTCTGTAGCTTCTTCTTGAACCACTACTGGCTCTTCTTCCACTACCGCTGATTCTTCTTGAGCTGGGGTAGCATTTTCTTCTTCTTGTGCATTCATTTTATTGAGTAATAGCTCTTGTATAGCTTGCATTTTGTCATCTATTGTAGCTGAATCATCTTCAGCGTATGCTAAGCCCGCTACAGAAGCGATTACCATTATAGATAAAGAAAGGATATGAAATTGTTTTAATTCCATGTAAATAACCTCCGTTTAATAGTTGATATATAAGGAAGGCCTAAGGGTTTAACTTAGGCCTTTAATTTTACTATATAGTATTTTCGATTAAGCCGCAACCGGCATAACCACAGGAGGAATAGGATACCACTCGTGCTTTGTAGCCTGATTACTAAAGTAATACAGCCATACTGCAGCTGGAATAAGGGTTACCAAACCAGCTTTTACTAGTGACGGAACATCGTTTTTAACCTTTTCATAAAGCCAATGCTTTTGTACCGTTTCAGGGGCATATTTATAGAGAAGCGTAATAACGGCTGGAATGGCTAAAGTAAGAGCCGTAAAAGCTTTATGGTCATTACCAAAGGTTACCATATCAGATCCCATGATTCTTGCTTTTGTCCAGCTATTAGCTGCTGAATTACGCATCGTGGTTAAATAACCTTTGATACCTTCTGCTTTTGCCACTGGATTAGTTGCATTTGCATTAGATGCAGGAGCTGACTCATTAGCTGGAGCTTGGCTTTCAGCTTTATTAATTGATGATTCAGAAGGCTCGAGCGCTATAATTGGTTCAACTGTGTCGATCGCTGGCTGAGTTGTTTGATCAGAAGCAACTGAATTTTCAGCTACAACTGCCTTTTGAACTTCCGGCTCAGTTACTGATTGTGCAACTGGTATTTCAACGCCGAGCACATTGTGAACTTCTTGTGCCGGCTCAGTGATTGCTTGAGCTTCTTGTGGTACCGATACTTGCTCTGCAACTTCACTTACTGCTTTAGATGCAGAAGTATCAACTTGTGCAACTTCTGGGTCAATAGCATATTGAAGATTTTCATCTTCCATTGCTTGTGCCAAGCTGGTGGTGATAAGAAATAAACCTATAGTAATTTTTGTACGCGATGCATATAATGCCTGCATAGAAATCCTCGTTTTTGATGATGGAATTATTAGTCTAATAGCATATTTTAATTAGAACACTAAAATTGTCAATAAAACTATTTTTTCACATCAGATAATTTTCTAATGAATTATTTATTGAATCAATACCATCAAAAACGAAGAAATAGGCTTATATTTAATCTAAATTATAAATTAAGATTATGAACAGGAATATTAAATTATTTTAAATGATTAGCCGTATCATTAATAGAGGTAAAAACCTTTTCTCTCAATTCATCAATCGACGGCAGATCAATTGATTCCATAAGATATTTTTGATTATAATTTTTAATATTATCGTCTAAATTACTTAAATCGATATTAATGTTATAAATCAAATCATTTAATGGAAAATTAAGCAACTTGCCAAAAATTTTGTTTAAATCTTCGATTAATGCTCCAGAGACTTCGAGATTCTTATTAACTATATTTTTAATCATAGCCAACACATCCTCAATTTCTTCTTTAAGCATATCAAAAGATGGCTGTTTCTTTTGCTCCTCGAAAACGTTGTCGCCTTCTTTTTCTTTGCCTACTTGTTCGTCTGAAGGCAGCTCTTCTTCTTCATTACCTACTTCTTCATCTGAAGCCAGTTCTTCATCTTCATTGCTTGATTGCATAGATTTAATTCTCTGCTTTTCTGCTTTATAACCTAAATATGCACCAGAGCAAACAACAGGAATAAATGCAATTCCAGCAACAATATAAGGATGATCTTTTATTATTTGTGAAATATACGAGAGAGAACCAGTTAAATTATCTAAAACGGTTGATTTAACAGAAGAAAAATAAGAGCAATAAGCTGCGGGCTGAAACGCCATACAGAGCGCCAAAGCAAGGACACTCTTTTTTAAAACTTTTCCATTTGTAACATTAGTAAACATTGTAACCTCCATAATTAATATCTACAACATAAACAGCGTATCATTAATCTCAAAATAACGCAAATAGGGTTATTTTAAAATTTTATTTCTGCGCGCCGCAACATTTCTTATATTTCTTTCCCGAACCGCATGGACACTGTTCATTTCTGCCAACTTTATCTTCTGCGCGTTCAAGCGGACGATTTCCTTCTGCCTGTTGCATGCTTGCGGAAATTAAATTGAGTTCATCAAGCTCTCGTTGACGTTTATGCTCAAGTTCATGTTGGTTAAAGCGTTCTAATTTAAGATGGAATATGTGATGAACAATATCCCAACGCATTTGCTGCATCATTTCTTTAAACATATCAAATGCTTCGCGCTTATATTCAATAAGTGGATTTTTTTGTCCCCAGCTGCGCAAATTGATACCTTCTTTTAAATGATCCAAGTTAAGCATATGCTGCTTCCATGCATTATCTAAAATTTCAAGCATGAGCCATTTTTCAGCTTCTTGAATGCGTTCTGCATCTTGCTGTGTGCGATAGCTTTCATATTTATTAAGCAAGAAGTCAACAATATCGCTTTTAAATGCTTCTACATTAGCAGTATTAAATTGCTCTTTTTTAAGCTCATCGATTTTTACGCCAGTCAACACCGAAAGCATTTCCATAATTCTCTGAATGCCTTCAGGAGTCATACGTGCTGGTAAAATTGCGGTAACCATATCATTCACTGATTGGCTCATGAGATCTCGTATTAGATCGTAAATTTCTTGCGAACCTTCTAAAATGGAACGCCTATATTTGTAAATAACAATACGTTGTTGATTTAATACGTCATCATATTCAAGCAAGTGACGGCGCGTCTCAAAATTATGTTTTTCCACTTTTTCTTGGGATCGTTCAATTGTTTTTGAAATGAAGCCTGATTCTATTGTTTCATCTTCTTTCATGCCCACCCGTTTCATATTTTTTTGGATCGTATCACCCGCAAAAATACGAATTAAATCATCTTCCAAGGAAATGTAAAAACGAGATTCTCCCGGATCTCCTTGACGTCCCGAACGGCCACGCAGCTGATTATCAATACGTCGACTTTCATGCCGTTCAGTACCCAAAATATACAACCCGCCCGCTTTCACTGAATCAGGCGTTAATTTAATATCGGTGCCACGACCTGCCATATTAGTAGCAATGGTAACGCGCCCCGGTTCACCGGCATGTTCTACAATCTCCGCTTCACGTTGATGCTGTTTAGCATTAAGCACCTCATGCGGTACCCCTTGAGCACGTAAAATATCGCTTAATAATTCTGATGTTTCAATAGCAATAGTACCAATAAGTACTGGTTGCCCCTTGGTATAGCGTTCTTTTATATCACCCACAATAGCTTGATATTTTCCTGATTTAGATAAGAAAATAAGATCGGATTTATCAAGACGAATCATCGATTTGTTGGTCGGAATTGAAACTACATCAAGGCCGTAAATCTTATGAAATTCTTCCGCTTCAGTTGATGCAGTACCGGTCATACCAGCTAATTTTTTATATAATCTAAAGAAATTTTGTAAGGTAATTGAAGCAAGTGTTTGGCTTTCGCGCTCTACTTTAACGCCTTCTTTTGCTTCTAATGCTTGATGCAAGCCATCACTATACCGACGCCCTGGTAATATACGGCCAGTAAATTCATCAACAATGAGTACTTCATCATCTTTGACCACATAATCAACATCACGTTTAAAAAGACTATGCGCTCGTAATGCTTGGTTAATATGATGCAGCAAAGTAAGCTGTTCTACGGCATACAGATTATCAATAGAAAATGCTGATTCAACTTTATCAACACCCGATTCAGTTAGTTGCACTGACCGCTGTTTTTCATCAATTTCATAATCAACATTTTTCACTAAGCGCGGAATTACTTTATTTGCTTCTAAATATAAATTACTACTTTTATCAGCAGCACCAGATATAATTAAGGGAGTTCGCGCTTCGTCAATTAAAATGGAGTCAACCTCATCCACAATGGCATAATTTAAATCACGCTGCACATAATCTTCTAAGCGAAATTTCATATTATCGCGCAGATAGTCAAAGCCCAGCTCATTATTAGTAGCATATAGAATATCTGATTGGTATACTTTTTTGCGCTCTTCGTCACTCATTTGATTTTGTAAGATACCCACCGTAAGCCCAAGCCTATTATAAATAGGAGCCATCCAGGTACCATCACGACGCGCTAAATAATCATTAACGGTGACTAAATGAGCGCCTT
This sequence comes from Candidatus Babeliales bacterium, assembly GCA_963722075.1. Taxonomy (GTDB): domain Bacteria; phylum Babelota; class Babeliae; order Babelales; family JANWKD01; genus CAVRJM01. Next base: position 1,021,181 of record CAVRJM010000001.1, read on the forward strand.
TACCGCTTAATGCATTCAAATATAAAGGAAGCGTTGCCGTGAGTGTTTTTCCCTCACCCGTTTTCATTTCAGCAATTTTACCTTGATGTAATACAATACCGCCCATTAATTGCACGTCAAAATGACGTTGACCTATTTCACGTTTAGACACTTCACGAACCACTGCAAATGCTTCAGGCAAAATATCGTCAAGCGTTTTACCTTGTGCTAATTGTGCTCGAAATTCGTCTGTTTTTGCGCCTAATTGTTCTATGGTTAACGAAGACATAAGCGGCTCTAAACTATTAATTTTTTCAACAATTGGACGCAGCCTTTTTAGCTGCCGGACATTGGCCGTACCCATAATTTTTGCTAAAATCTGCGCAATCATCTAAGATCTCCGTACCTTAATTTATATATATTTTTTAACCATTAACGTTCATTAGGCAATTTAAGTAACTAATAATACCATTAGGTCAAAAAATTCTCAATTTTTAACATAGTATTGAAACATAAGTCTCATTGGTAAACAAAAATGAAAAACGTATCTTGGGCCACCAAGAACAAAAATAGCATCAAGCAGCTTGTGATTTTTTTATACGTTCTACCAATGCTTTAATAGAATCATTTGATTGAATTAAAAATGGAATTACCATAGAGCCATTTTGTTTATTTAATAACATAGTAATAACTTCAGAAGAACTAAAAAAGGTTGCCAATGAAGGGTTTTCATAAATCCAATAACTAATCGTATGCATAATTTCTTTTTTATCAGATACTTGTGATAGTTGCTGAATACTGTATCCAACCACTCGTTTTTTTGCTTCTGGTGATTGTATAAGATCCAGGTAATAAAAATCAGCAAATTCATCTATTCTTTTAAATAGCTCATCAGCAAATAAATGCTCATGATCATGTGGATCTGTTTCCATAAATAATTTAAATAAGGCAAATACGATATAGTGGTTTTTGTTACCTAATTGAACTATCTTTCCAATTTTTTGCTTAAAATAATCACTTATCTCTTTTTTATAATCTTCATATAAAAATATACGATATTTGGGAACTACTTTATAAAAAAATTCAGTAAGCCGCTCATCAAGGGTTTCTACAATGGTATCTAAAGAGCCCACTAAAAGCCCTGCCCCTCTTTTTAATTCTTCTTTTTTCAATGAACTTATCTCAGCATCATCACTTATTTCTAAATACGTATAATAGCTGCTTACTAATTCAGTAGCAGTAGTATCATACATCACTTCTTGAAACGAGTTTTGTATATATATACTCAAACCAGGTGCCAGCGCCTTTTTAAGAGATTCTAAAGCGTTCGTATCTGCTTTAAAAATAGTAAGTATTAATTTCTTACCGCGCTGACTTGTTAATAACTCCGGCACGTGTGTTGCAATAAGATCATCATATTCTCGACTGTAAAGAAGCTGCTTAATCACTGCTCCAGGATTATTTTCATAAGTTTGCATTAATGCAGTAAGGCGTTCACGCTCTTCTTGCTGGTGATTAACATCTTGCGCATAAATAGCATTTCTTTTTTTATACCCCATATACACACTTATTCCAAGCGCCGCACCTATAAAAGGATTGCGCACTGAATAGATCGGGGCCTTTATAAACCCTGCTTTATTAAAAAAACCATGATTTTTTTGAGACAAAATAGTACGGGTAGTAAATGGGCTGTAACTCTTGAGACGCCCCCAAAGAGAGCTGCCTAATCGAGCATCCGCATGAGCAGCAAAAAGACATAAAAATAGAAATAACATTTTTTTCATATAGAGAGACCTCACATTTGTTAAGAGCTTAATCTTAATACAATTAGAATATATTATAAATAGAATAAGATCAAGGGGATGGCCGTAGGGCTACAATGCTCATTTGCCGGTACAACGTTCCTGGCTGCCGACGAACCGAACAAAACCGCTCATTACACAAGGTGCACAGATTGTATACCATTGAAAATGCGGTGGGAGGCACTCCTGTATTTTGTAATATACCCTGATTAAATGCGGGAACATCAAAAAACAGCTTGCCATTTCTATATTTTAATACACGCTCAGGAAGCATAAAAGGAGCTATCAGCTCCTTGAATTCTGGCCCCACTTGATAACAACAACTTTTAGCGCTCGGGCCAAAAAAAATCTTTAAATCTTCTACATCGGTATTATAATGCTGCTTTAATTCATCAACTACTTTTTGCGCAATACCGTTCACTGAACCGCGCCAACCTGCATGGGCAATTGCTATCACCTTTTGTATTTCGTCATAGAAAACAATTGGCAGGCAATCGGCAGTAGCAACTGCAAGTCCTATTGTAGGCTCTTGCGTTATTAAGTAGTCACCATCACGACTAAAGCAACCTACTGGAGATATTTCATGAGCAGCATGTATCATCATGCCAGCGGTCCCATGAACTTGATGCAAAAAAAATAATTTATCTAGTTTTGATCTATCTAAAAGATTGGCAAAGGGAGCTTTAGTAAGCATTTCCTGAGATGTGACATTCTTAAAATCTGTCGGTATAAAAGAATGCTGCATGTCACCAAAAAAAATAGAAAGCTGTTTTTCAGTATAAAATGACATACTAATGCCGCCTTATTTTTCTATTGATTCCAATTTCTTTTTTAAATGATCAACTACTTTTGCATCAACGTTATGCTCTTGGGCAAATTCTATTAATGTTTGATTTGGATTTGTAGTAACCGTAATATCCGCATTGTATTTAAGCAACAAATTAATAAGTTTGTTTTTTACTGATACGGATAATGGATTAAGAAGAATAAACATAAGAGGCGTGTGATCTATCCCATCCCTTTCCAATGCAATAAGAGGATATTTTTTGAGCAGTTCTTCGACTATCATTATTTTACCCACACCAACGGCTTTTAAGAAAACGTACTCCGCAAGTTCATTATATTTTTTATTGCTGTTAGGTTCTGAATCTAAACTATCAAATACACCGGTAGCATTTTTTTCAATAGCTAAACATATCAGATTGAGCAGATTATCATCATCAACTCTATACTTATTTTTTTCTTCTTTAAATTTTTCTAATAAAAGTGGCCATGCCTCTTTAAAACTGGTACGAAGCGCTACAAATAGGGGCGTATTTATTTGAAATTTCTTATTATAATTATTTTTATGCACATAATTAACGCAAACATCTTTAGCAAGCAATGCCTCAACTAACTTTTTACTTCTAATTAATACCGCATGAGCAAGCGGTGTCATGCCATATAAATCAGGTTGATCATATTCAAAAGAATTTGACCAATGTTCAAGTAAATAAAGAGCTAATGGCACTTTTTCTTTTTTAATCAAATAATGAAAGGGCGTCTCATTTTCAATGGTACATGATCGAACTAAAGAAGAATCATTTTTAAGCACTATATCAATTTCTTCGATTGAGTTAACCATATGGAGCGGCGTAAGACCTATCACTTTTTTATAGCATTCATTATTCTTTTCTTTTGGTATATATTCTTTTAATTCTTCTAAGCGAAATAAAAAATCTTTTGGAAAATTCATTTTAGAATTCTTACAACAAGAAGCATGGAGTTCTTTAATTTTTTTAAAAAGGGAAACTAATGCCTTATTTTTCAACCAACAAGCCCGTTGATAGGGTATTACACCATACATATCTTGAGCACAGCATATTCCAAATGTTGCTTCCATGCATTTTGTTAATGAATTTTTCAATAGAATCACTGTATCGCTGGCATCCTTAAAGGTATGAAGCGGTGCTAAACCAATCTTGCTATTATTCAATTTAAATTCTTGTTTAAGCATTCTCTTCATTTCTTTAGAAAAAACATTCGTATGGGGTTGGTATTCTGTCATATATTGTTGCTTTAATTGTTCTTTACAATGCGTTTTGACTTCTTTTATGCTAGCCGATCCATCAAGGATGGCTAATAACTTATAACAATATTCAGCCCGTTCAATTAAAATCCATAGAAGCTCAATCGCTTCTTTCACGCGGCCGTCCTTAAGCATAGTTAATAATGCAGTTTCTCTTTCATTAGAAAAAGAAACAGGATTTACCCCACAGGTTATTAAAGCAGGTATTCGTGTTGCTTGTTGTACGGTAAATAATACCGGGTACTGCGAATGAGGTGGCTTTTGGCAAAGATCACGCATTCTATCCTGAAGCTCTAGGGGAATCATTCGCCATTTTTCATGAATTAGATGAGCTGGGTATATAGAATATTCATTAAAAAAAAATCGCATTGTTCTATTAAGCAATGATTCAACTTGGCCAGAAGAAACATAGGGAAAAAGTGGAGTTATCTCTTGAGGAGTCTCAGATGCCGATCCAAATAATAATTGTGTAGCTAATGCTATTTTTGCAAACATAATCTCCATTCCTTTATATAAAGTATACTAATATGAATAATACATATTGTACTACAATTTAAAAGGAATGTAAAATTTATTTTAAATAGAATTTATCCTACTCTTTTGTTGCTTGCGTACCCTGCCTCATAAAGGTAGGAATATCTAGATCATCTTGGTAAATTTCTGGGTTAATAAGGGGGTCTTGCTTAACCAATCCAGGCTCTATTTTCTCTTTAGCAGCTGTTTTTGCCTGCTCAACGGCCGGTTTGTAGGCAATAGCTGCCTCTTTTTGAATTGCTTGCTGTTCTCCAAAACCAGTCGCAATCACCGTAATGATTATTTCGTTAGAAAGCTGTGGATCAATGACAGAGCCCACTATTATATTAGCATGAGGATCTGCTTCTTTGGTGATAATATCAGCCGCATCACCCAGTTCATATAAGGCTAAATCAGGTCCGCCAGAAATATTTAATAATACTCCTTGCGCGCCCTTTATGCTCATATTTTCTAAAAGTGGTGAAGATATTGCTTGATACGCAGCTTGTGCAGCACGATCAGCTCCAGTAGCCCTACCAGTTCCCATTACAGCCAATCCCATATCTTTCATAATGGTGCGTACATCAGCAAAATCGACATTTATGTGGCCTGGTTTAGAAATAATATCAGAGATTCCTTTAACCGATTGATTCAAAATCCCATTAATAAGCGCAAATGCATCGATCATTGAAACATGCTTATCAACAACTTCAAGTAACTTTTGGTTTGGAATTACCAAAAGCGTATCAACCTCTTTTTTTAATTGCTGAATCGCTTCTTGAGCTACAATTGCTCTTTTTTTTCCTTCAAAATCAAACGGTTTAGTGACAACCGCAATTGATAAAATATTTTTTTCCTTGAGTGCTCGTGCAATAACGGGTAACGCGCCAGATCCTGTTCCCCCGCCAAGACCACCGGTCAAGAAAACAATATTAGCATCAGCTAAACATTCCATAAGAGTAGTTAAATCTTCTTCAGCAGCACGTTTACCAAGTTCTGGATTTGCACCAGTTCCTAATCCCTTAGTTGATTTGATCCCTAATTGTATTTTTATCGGCGCTTTTGAAAGTGATAATGCTTGTGCGTCAGTATTAGTAGCAATAAATTCAATTCCTTGAAATTGAGCATCAATCATACTATTAATTGTGTTACCGCCGCCACCTCCCACACCAATAACTTTAATTCGTGCAAGCGGTTTTGGTTCTTCTTGTATGATCTCAAATTCTAACATACTACTCTCCTTTTAATACACGTTGAGCAATTCTCTTTATTTTTTGTACGTAATTATTTTATGAATGTTCTTATGTAGCAGTATCAATTTTTTTATTACAGCAATGCAATAGTTAACTATTTATTTTTTCAGTTAAAGCATGATATAGTTGCTCCAAATAATTATCTATAAGGATTATCTTATGAAAAATATGCTTAGATTAAGTATAGTATCTTTGTTATATTCTGTTTACAGCATTTGTATGGATCCAGCAATCGATCAAAGCCTTATGAGCTTAAAAAGAGGATTGCGACAGTTACATCAAGAATTAGTACCAGCTGGCAATTTGCCACCAACAATGCGCGTAATACCAACTATGGCAGAAGAAGTGGAAGAAGAAGAGCCTACTTTTATTGAAAAAGACGAACGTGGTGGGGTACGTCACCTTTCTCGTCACAAATTTGGGAAACTCAGAAGAGCTCATCGAAGCACGCATCGCCGAACTACCTTATTCAAATGCAAGCGCGGTAAATGTCGCAAAGTAGAGCAGTATATTGCTGGATCTCAAGAACATAGTAAGCATGATCAAATAAGAAGAGCATTTTTTGAATTGCAAAAAAAATATGGCATTTGTGTAGCTCGCCCTCAACAAACACGCTTACCAATTGCTGAACGACGAGCGTGGGGAAAAAATCCAAATCGCAAACAAATTATTGCATTGCGCAGTGAATTAAACGAGTTACTAAAAAAAGATACTTTAATGGGTTCTGAAATTACCCTCATAAAAAATAAAATCAACCAGTTGCGCCAATTAAATCCTCGTCGCTGGCCAAAACCAGAAGATTATGAAGAAGTTTTAACGGCAAGAGAGCTCTAGAAGGGTTTTCTAGCTTTTAAGGCTGCGTATATGCTATACTCAAAATAAACCTAAAAAATGGAGGATATATGAATAAATTCTATACAATTACTACCTTACTGCTTTTAGCAGCTACCAGCCAATTTAATACCATGCAAGCACAGCCAACCCAACAAGAATGGGATGAATTACAAGAAAAAGTAGATGCTCTTACCGTGCGTGTTGATGCATTAGAAGAAAAATCTGAAGCCCGTAAGCAAGCGCGAGAAAAAATTAAAGCTCAATTTGCTGGAAGACGACATGGTGTACCGGGCAAATTTGCAGGGCGTCATAAATACAAATGTAAAGGCGGCAGATGTAAAAGAGTATCAGGTCGCAAATTTAATCGCTTACAAAATAAACGAGGATTCACCTGTACTGGCGATGTTTGTAAAGCAACAGAATCCGCTGAGTAATTTAGTTTCATAACATAAAGGATGGCAGCATTATTAAAAGAAATCTGCCATCCAAGATTTCATACGATTCATAATGCGCATCACCAACGGGCCTGCATGCGTTGTTATAATATCATTATTTTTTTGTGCACATACTAATAATCCGTAGCCGGTTGCATAAATGGGATTATTTAACAAAATAACGTTATCTATATTTGGTGGATTACCAATGCGCACTGGCACTTTAAAAATCTCCTGTGCTAATTCCTGCATACCACCTAAAAGCGATCCGCCACCGGTGAGTACCAATCCCGATGCCATGTTTTTTCTCAAACCATGCGTGGTAACTTCTGTATGAATAAGGCGTAATAATTCTTGAGCACGTGCTTCTAAAATAGTAATAATTTGAGATGAAGCTATAGTTCTTTTACCAGTGCTTATTGATTCAATCTCAACACACTGAGTATATTGATTATCCCACAATACTGAACCAAATTCTTTTTTAATACGCTCAGCCTCATAAAGAGTTGTATTTAACCCAACTGCTAAATCATGGGTAAAATGATTACCAGCAACGGGAATAACTTTAGTAAAAGCGATTGCATCACGGCAAAAAAGCGCAATATCGGATGTGCCACCACCAATATCAACCATTAATACTCCCAATTTTTTTTCATCAGGAGTTAATACTGCTTGAGCAGATGCTAATTGCTCTAATATTATATCAGTAACTTTCACACCCGCCATTTCACAACATTTGATCAGATTATGCACTGAGGCAATAGAGCCGGTAATAATATGAACTTCTGCTTCTAAGCGAACACCATACATACCTACTGGATTTAATACTTTTTCTTGATTATCGATGATAAAGTGCTGTGGCAATACATGTAAAATTTGGTGCCCTTCAGGAACATTAATTGCACGTGCCGTCGCAATAACCTGCGCAATATCTGAGGTTTTAATCTCACCCCGCTTAATAGGAACCATGCCATGCGAATTAAGCGATTTAATATGACTCCCTGAAATTCCTATACATGCCGATTCAATACTACAATCAGCCATTAATTCTGCTTCGCGAATTGCTTGTTTAATTGATTTCACCGTCTTATCAATATCAATCACTACTCCTTTTGCAAGCCCCTCAGAGGGTGCTCTGCCGATACCGATAATAGTATGAGCATCATCATTAAGAGCTATTAACACACAAATTTTAGTAGTCCCAATATCTATTGCCACGGTAATTTGATCAGAAAAAAATTTTTTCATAAACTCCCCATGTCTCTTTGAGTAATGATAATTTGATTTTTAAAGCGCATATCAATCAACCATTTTTTTTTACTACCATTTTTTTGAACTAAAATCTGTTGCTTAATTTGTTGATATTGCTTCTGTAATTTTTCATCAAAAATGAGTTGATAATGCCCTACTAACGTAAACATTTGATTATTTTTATCTTGTAATTCAATAACCGTATGATCAATCCAAGTAACCGTAAAATAATCGAATAACCAAGAAGGAGATGTTTTAAAAAACGTTAAAAAAAATGGCACATAGAGATCATGTTGATTTTTCATCATAACATGCGGCAATGAAGTGAGCACGTTATTATTACATGCTATTTGTTCAACGATACCACCATGAGCCAATAAAAGTACGTTATTAATGAATAACAACGGTTGATGGCTATATACATGACAACGAGCAGTATGCGGATAGGCGTATCCTATTTCTATTTTACGAACGGTGGAAAAATTCTTTTTTAATTCATCTAAGGCAAGTTGTGTAAATGGTTTTCCTAAAAAAAGCTTATTTGCTTGCTGAGTAATTATTTGCTTAAGCTCTGTTGAAATATAAGAATCAAAATTAAAAACAACAGACGATACCACAAAAAAATGGCTACATACAAACCAATACGCCAAACAGATCAATATAAGTCCACTCGTACCGATTAATAAACCGGTGCTGGTAACCATTTTCATTGTATCCCCTAATCCCTCTAAAGATTATTTTCGCACAATAACCTTTTATCAATTTAATACAATTTTGCAATTATAATTGTCAATAATTTAGAAAAGATTAAGGAATACTTCTAAGAACTTTTTTAGAACACAAAGAAATACAGATAACTATATTATCAAATACCTCACAACATTGACCCTTACTGACTTGAGATACCTCCCAGTTATTAAAGTTTCAATCTGTATTTTTCATTGACAATAAAGCTTATTTAACTATACTTATAAATATATAAAATTAGTTAAATGGGGGATTTTATGCATTCTATTCTCAAAAAAATAGCTTTAATACTATTGATTATAGGCCAAGCTCAGGCAGGATGGGTTCCTTCTTGGCTGAGTTCAGCATTACCACAATTATCAAATAAGCAAACAACATTTATTGGTGTTGGCCTTGGTTTGGCCACTGTTGGTTTGGGCAGCTATTTACTCTATAAAAAATTAAATAGCCTCCCTTTAATAACAAATCAAATTACTAACGCCCCAGAATTTATTACGTTTGATGATTGGAATTTGGATTGTAATAATCTTCCTCGCTACATTATGACGGAAAAAAACAAGGAGCCTTATCATAACCCCACTCAAACACCATTAATAGCTGCTGATCTTCAAACAGCATTGGATCATTATTTTCAGCTTTTACAAAATAACGATAATTTTACTAATAACGAAAATTGGGTAAATCAAGAACGGCCCGAAAAACTACTTACTTCATTACAAAAAAATAAAAATAATGTCTTTGATCCGTATGTTGAAAAATTGGTGGTAAAACCTGGTTCTGTTATTTCATTTCATGGTGATTTGCATGGCGACATCCATTCTCTTAATCATTATTTATGTTATTTAAAAGAAAAAAGGTATTTAGATCAAAAAAATCCTTTCAAAATTGCTGAAGAGCATAATGATTTTTATATGGTCTTTTTAGGCGATTATACAGATCGTGGCTGGTATGGAGCGGAAGTTATTTATACCATTTTGCGCCTTAAAATAGAAAACCCTGATAAGGTGATTTTAGTACGCGGTAACCATGAAGATTATGATATCAATAAACGTTATGGATTTATTGAAGAGCTCGAACATAAATTCGGTGAAAAATCAATTATCAAAAGAATGTTTGGTACAAATCCAGCAACAACCCTTATGGCATCTATACAAAAAATGTATGAAACATTGCCACTCGCTTTATATATAGGTTCAGGAACTGAAGATCATAACGATTTTATTATTTGTTGCCATGGCGGTATTGAATTTGGCTTTGATCCATTACCATTACTTAACCATGAATCACCACACGCCTATACTAAGCTAGGCATAATAGACCGTGAAAAACAATTAGAGAAATTACCACAATATAAATTACTTAAAAAAGGCTTTGTTAATATTGGCAAGGCGGATTTAAACCATTTTTTACCTACCAGTATTTTTGATCTTAATACTTTTTTATTCATAGGATTCCAATGGAATGATTACGAAGTTGATCTCACTCGTGAAGAAGTTCCTTGGTTTATTGAATTAATTAAGGACCGAGGTTTTCGTATTGGAAAAACATTTAATGAAGTCATGCTTAATGTGCAAAGCAATGAACGTAATACTGTACGAGGCGTTTTCAGAGCGCATCAACACAGCCCAGATAAAAATGATCCTATGATGCGAAGAATATTAAATCTTGATGAATTCGATCATCATTGTAATGCCGGCGTAGGAAGATTATGGATTGAGAATTTACCACGCAACGAAGACAAACTCTGGAATAATATTGTATGCACTTTTAACGTATCACCGCACACCCCTTATCAAATGGCAATGTTCAATTATGATACCTATGGCCTTTTAACCGTAGATGAACAATTTGAAGATTGGCGCCTCAAAGTAGTTCGACAAGAAATGTTTAATCAGTAATCAAAAAATACACGGTATTTCGAACTCAATTACCTTTTGCCTTCTTTAGAAATTTAAAGTATTATTGAAGTATAGGATACAAGCTTTCTTTTACCTCTCACAAACCTATAACTCTTCTAAAAAAAGCTTAAAAAAGTAGCATGCCTTGAGGCACAAAATCTTCTTTACATTTTTGCACAAATCTATTATTTTAAGAAAGAAAATATGAGTCTGTTACTGTAAGTTATTCCTCAAACATTCCCACAAATCCAGTATAAAAACAGCACTCATAGCTCTGTAGTTTTTTGTTAAATTTTTGCACCATTTTTTAAACAAGGAGGAATCATGTTTGAAAAGATGAAACCCTTAGGCGATAAAGTACTCGTTAAGCGTATTGAACATGAAGCAAAAACGCCAGGCGGTATCATAATCCCAGACGCTGCTAAAGAAAAGGCACAACAAGGTACCGTCATTGCCGCAGGACCAGGCAGAACTACTCCTGAAGGAAAAGTAATTCCATTAGGTGTTCAGGTTGGCAACCAAGTGTTTTTTGGTAAATATGCTGGCACTGAAGCAGGAAATGACTATCTCATTATCCGAGAAGATGAAATTCTAGGAATCGTTGAATAACTAAGTAAATTAAGGAGTCATTTATATGGCAGGAAAAAGAATTCTATTTGGTACCGACGCGCGTACCAAAATACGTGAAGGCGTTGATATTTTAGCTGATGCCGTTAAAGTTACCCTCGGGCCCCGTGGCCGTAACGTAGCGTTTGAAAAATCATTTGGCGCTCCTCAAGTCACTAAAGACGGCGTTACCGTTGCTAAAGAAATCGAACTCGCGGATAAATTACAAAATATGGGTGCCCAAGTGGTGAAAGAAGTGGCAAGCAAAACTGCTGATGTAGCCGGTGATGGAACAACTACTGCCACCGTTTTAACGCAAGCTATTTTCCGTGAAGGAAATAAGTATGTTACGGCAGGCGCAAACCCAATGGAATTAAAGCGCGGTATTGATAAAGCAGTAAGCGCAGTCGTTGAATTTATTAAAAACAATGCAAAAAAAGTAAGTTCAAAAAAAGAAATCGAGCAAGTTGCTACTATTTCTGCAAATTCAGATATTGTTATTGGTCAACAAATTGCTGAAGCAATGGAACGTGTAGGCCGTGATGGCGTTATCACCGTTGAAGAAGCAAAAGGAACTGAAGATTCGCTTGACGTGGTAGAAGGTATGCAATTTGACCGTGGCTACATTTCTCCATATTTTATGACTGATGCTGAAAAAATGGAAGCGGTGCTTGCTGATCCTATGCTTTTGATTTATGAAAAAAAAATCAGCAGCATGAAAAGCTTGTTGCCAATTCTTGAACAGCTAGCACGCTCAGGGCGTCCACTAGTTATCTTGGCAGAAGATGTTGAAGGCGAAGCACTTGCAACACTGGTAGTGAACAAACTTCGTGGCACACTTAATGTTGCTGCAGTAAAAGCTCCTGGCTTTGGTGATCGTCGTAAAGCAATGCTTGAAGATATTGCTTTTTTAACCGGTGGTAGACTTATCACTGAAGACATTGGTATCAAATTAGAAAACGTAACCTTAGAAGATCTTGGACGCGCTAAAAAGATAGTTATTACCAAAGATAATACTACTATCATTGAAGGCCAAGGAAGCCCAGAATCAATTAAAGGGCGTGTTAATCTTATTAAAGCGCAAATTGAAGCAACAACTTCAGATTACGATCGTGAAAAACTCCAAGAACGCCTTGCAAAATTAGCAGGCGGTGTAGCCGTTATCAAAGTAGGTGCTGCAACAGAAACCGAAATGAAAGAAAAGAAAGATCGTATTGAAGACGCGCTTAACGCAACTCGTGCTGCCGTTGAAGAAGGTATTATTCCTGGTGGCGGTATTATTTTAATTCGCGCACAAGAAGTCATCAGCAAGCTTACCCTTGAAGGCGATGAAAAACTTGGCGCTCAAATTGTTACACGCGCACTTGAAGAACCATTACGCATTATTGCTGATAACGCAGGCGATGAAGCGTCTGTAGTAGTAAGCGCCGTACGTAAATTAACGGGTAATTCAGGATATGATGCAAAACAAGGTAAATACGTTGATATGGTTGAAGCGGGTATTATTGATCCTGCTAAAGTAACCAGAACGGCATTGCAAAATGCTGCTTCTATTGCAAGCTTATTGCTTACCACTGAAGCAATCATTTGTGAAATTCCAGAAGAGAAAAAAGAAGCTAGTCCTGCTGGTATGCCTCCAATGGGTATGGGCGGCATGGGCGGTATGTACTAAGAAATATTCCGCGTACAAAACAAAAAAAGGCTCGCAGTAATTTATGCTGCGGGCCTTTTTTGTATAAACAAAGTTTACTTTGTTTAAATCGTAATTTGAATAATCATTATTTTAAATGTAATCAATGAAAGATTTCTATGAAAAAATTTATTCTTGTAACTTTACTTGCGGCTACTCAAGCAACTTTTTGCTTAAATGAAAATCATGATTCAACCGACGATCAAATTTGTCAAAATGTTGAACATTTTTTTAATGAAGTAGTTCATAATAAACGTGAAGAGGGAATGGAAAAAATCGAAGCCTTTTTTGATCTTCGCGAATTCTGTGAATGCAATAGCAACCAACTAGAAGATTGCTGCCCTATACTTTCGGAAAAAAGCGCTCAAATAGTAAAAAATTATCAATTTATGACTGAGGATGGTCAAGTTGCTCCAGAAATATGTATGTTCTTAAAAAAGCTTAAGGAAAATGGTTCAATTATCTTTAAGGAAAATTCTATTCATATTAAACAGTAAAATAATAGATTACTATGTATATCCATTTATATGCGGTATACATAGTAATCTCCACAGCTTAATTCCTTATCTAATCTTTAAAATTACGAACTGTTTTAAGCTTATTATATACATTGTATCAACAATGTGATAACATTATTAATAATTATAATGTTTATTTTTTAGGATTTTTATGAATAAAAAGCTTACAAAGCATGGAAATAGCTTAGCCTTGGTAATAGATAAGCCATTATTAAAGCTCCTTAAAATTAACGAAAAAACCTTATTGGAAATATCTATTAAGGATAATACGCTTATTATAAAACCAACTACTGTAAAAAAAGCGAAGAAAAAAGAAGCCTCTATTGATGAAATTGCCGAACAAATCATGAATAAATATGATATTACTTTTAAAAAACTTTCTAAAACGTAATGGACATTTATTTTTTATCACTTCAAGAAGTCATTTTTTTGCACAAAAAAATTATGGAACGTTATGGAAATGGCTCTATGCTTATCAGAGATTTATCCCTTTTAGAATCAGCGGTTGCCCAACCTCAAGCAACCGCATTTGGCAATTATCTTCATAATGATTTATTTGAAATGGCATCTGCGTATGCTTTTCATATTATTAAAAATCATCCTTTTATCGATGGCAATAAACGAACAGGATTACTTATTGCATTAACGTTTCTAATGCGCAATGGAGTAGAAATAACCACATCATCTAAAGATTTATATGATTTTGCTCTTGATATTGCATCTTCAAAAATAAACAAAGAAGAAATCGCTAGTTTCTTTAATAAACATTCAAAACTTATTGGTAATTAATTCATTTTCTCTAATTCATATAAACAGGGATTACTATATCTACTTGCGTGAATAGGTATACATGGTAATTTCCGCAGCTTAACCCTCTTGATGCCCCATGTCATTGCGAGCTCGCGAAGCAATCCATTAATAAATAAAAGTCCGAATACCTTACTTGCAAAATTAAAATTTTAATTTTATAAAATGGATCCTTCACAGTCGTTTATAATAGTATATACAACTGAATCTTCTGGAAACTGTTTACTCAAAAAAGGCCTTTTTGCTAATATAACAATAGATAGAATCTTATCTTTTTTATAATTTTATTCAAAACGGGGGTATTATGAAGTTAAATAAATTGTTTTTTTTCTTAATCCTTATTGTTAGCGGTAATCATATCAAAGCAATGGAGTACTCAGCAGGCTGGGGTAAATACAGAGATTACGCTAAAGAAGAATATGAAGGATGGAAAAACAAAGTAACTGATTTAGAAAATAATAAGAATAAAATATTAATTGATATAATGAGCCAAAAACCTACCATGACATATGAGGAGGCCCAGCAACATTATATAGAAGCATTAAGAGAAGCCAAAGAAAAACGCAAAAATGCATGGGATGAGTATAAATCCAACGAATGGAGTGGTTCTAGATTCGAGTAAGCAACTTCAGTACCACTTAAGAATCAAGCAATCTAGATCACACCAATAAAATCAAATCATTTTTGAGCAAAACCATTGAACGGTCTGCAGCACATCTTCTGATATGCGAGGACCGTTCTTTTTGCAGTCACGAGATTAAATAAGAAGTGGCCACTATAGTGCATGATTCTCATAGCTGTTTACTTTGCCATAGGCTGAAGAACGACGTCTGGATGCCAAGCCGGAATGTGCGTGGATAAGCGAAATGGCCTTTTGAATTGAAAATATTGGGCATGCAATATTTTCATGCCTGGCCGGTATTAGGCCAATAGAAAAAGGATTAGATTTTATTACTGGATTGCTTCGCAAGCTCGCAACGACAGGTTTTTAATTAATTAATGGATTCTATCAGATGATGTTCAAAACAACCATTTCTCATTAAATTCTTCTTTAATATCCATTTCGAACCTGTAATGGCATAAAAAATTAAAAGATATTTTAAAAACTATTGAATTTAACATGTCTTTTCTATTAGAATAAGAATTAGAAGTCGGGAGAGGTAGTTTGAAGCTTGTCTCAGTAATAACGAAAGAAATTGTTGAGAATATAGGATTAAACCTATGAATCCCCGACTTTTTTAATTAAAAAACCCTTAAAAAATAGGTTTTTTTATAATGAAAAAAAGTTCATTATTTCTTTTTATCATATTATTACCAACATTTCTTTGTGCAAAACGAATGGTCTATTTCAAAAATGATACCAATTTTCCTGCAGATAACTTTTTATTTATCTTTGTATGGCACAGTCCAGATGCCACGCAAGAAGAGCGTGATAAAGCGCATCATCAATTAGGCTTTATGCATTATTTTAAAGGATTTCCCAATCATATAGACCTTGATTCCCTAGTAGATACACATACCAATAAACCAGTACAACCAGGTTATATTGTAGATCTTTTTATTAAAACCACCATTCCTTCAGGGTTAGAAACCAGAACATATC
The DNA here is from genome assembly GCA_963722075.1 of Candidatus Babeliales bacterium. Classification (GTDB taxonomy): domain Bacteria; phylum Babelota; class Babeliae; order Babelales; family JANWKD01; genus CAVRJM01. The sequence goes on from CAVRJM010000001.1 coordinate 1,037,184, forward strand.
CTCCTCATAGAAAGTTTTATAAAGGAGAATTACGGCGTATTAAGCCACTAACCTATTCAGTAAAAGCATCTGATCTATATTTTGAGATTCAATTTGAACCTGTAATACCATAGCAATTTAAAAATATTATTAAAAACCATTGAATTTAGCACTATCTTTTCTATTAGAATTATAAGTAGAAGTCGGAAGAGGTAGTTTGAAGCTTGCCTAAATACAGACGAAAGAATTTATTTAGGACAGAGGATTAAAAGCCTGTGAATCTCCGACTTTATATTTTTGTATTAATATATAAAAAGGGTGTGTTATGAAAAATAAAATAGGATTATTGGTTTTGCTGTTTATTTCATTGCCAGCAGCTGGTACTCGTATTGTTAAATTTCAAAATAACACTAATTATACTGATAAAATATTTTCTTATTTTGCATTTTCATTTTACAAGCCGGAGAATATAAAACCCGGTACTACTATAAATCCAGATTACTCTGCAATAGAATATGGTTTTGTAAAGCGGGTTGATTTAGATAATCTAAAAGATGATAAAACCAAGAAAGCAATTCCAGCAGGTCTTTCTGCCGATGTAAGGGTAGTAACGACACAACCTTCTAACCTTCCTCCAGAAGGTATTCCCCCCCAACCAATACCTTTAACCGGATCTCAAACTAATTTGGCACCTGGTACTTATACTATATATGAATCAAGCGATGCCATCCACTTTAGGCTGATTACTCCAACAGCACCTGCAGCTAGCACGCTCACCATCAGCAGCAAAATAAGTTATTTTGATTCTAATAACGATATAATTTCTTTATCAAGTGCTATTTTTTCTTCATAATTATTTTTTATATCTATTTGCAATTGTGATTGAGCCGCTTGAAGTGCCGTATGAATATTTTGATCATATGCGTCGAATGGAACATTTAGATTAGGATCAGCACCATTCATTAGTAGAAAATCTACTAATGATATATTCCTTATTTCAATGGCATAAAATAATAAGCTGCCATATCCACGATCATTTGGACTCTTAAAAAGAGTATTAGGATTAAGTCCTTTTTGAACTGCTTTTTTAATAAAGTTAATAATATTTGTATTTTCAGAAGTAAAACCAACAAGTCTCATTCGAATAAAATATGGCTCATTTGAATTTTTTATGGGTGGCAAAGATGGATTAGCGCCATGATCTAATAGTTCAATTGCTATATCATATTGTGCGGTCTTATATCGTGATCCCTTTAGCGCTATATATAAAAGAGTTTCATCAGCTACATACGTATTAGGATTTAATCCATGGTCAAGAAGAGCTTTTGCCAATGAAAAATTGTTACCAAAAATCTCTATTAAAAGATGCTCATGTTGCATAAAAAAGGCGATTCCATTTGCATCTTCAAAAATGGCCAATCCAAGTTCAAAAGCATTTTCTTTCATTATGTTCATTAAAATTGCGATGATAATTTCATCATTAAATACTTTTAAAGATATCCCATCATCTAATAGGCTTATTGCTGCTTCTTGCCATTTTGTTACATTTTCTTTATTCAAAAAAATCATTAATATTCCTCTCCCTCTGAGCGGATGGTAATAATAAATGCGTGTTACCATTATATTTAAGTGATTAATAAATTCGTTTAATTTGAACAAATTACCACACTTTTTTAGCTAAACGGAATCCACTTTACCACATCAGACGAAGTAATGGCGCGCACTATTTTTTTTCGAACATCGGGAAAAATATCTAATTAATACGAATTTCTTATTTCCTTTAGTGAATGCAAATCGGTACAATGTTTTAATGGTCGCTACTAATTCATCTTGCGTATTAATTGAATCAGGTATCAATTCTAAAACCATCATAAGCTTTATTTCATTAGGCATTTCTAAAAATTTTTGGGTGCTTTCCTCCGTAGGCGTCTTTTTAAGTCTTTTTTTAAATCTTTTTTCAGCTTTTGCTTTTTCTTCTCGTTCGGCAGCTACTTGTGCTGCAATTAACTTAAATTGTTCCATTTCTTTACTTGGCTGTCCCTCAACTTCTTCAGGTAATTCCTCCCGCTCTTTTTCTTTTTCTCTAACAGATGGAGATTTTAGTTTTTTGCCTTTTTTTTCTACTTTTTTTGCTAATTGTACAAGCCTTTGCTGAGTTAATTCATATTCCATTTGTTTTTGTTGCTCAAGCATAGATTCTTGCGTTCTTTGTGGCTTGCCTGGTCTTTTTAAATTATTCTCTAAATCTGCTAATTTTTCTTTTAACGTTATAAGCTGATCCAGCTGCGCATACGTCATTCCATACAAAAATAACAGACAACTAATGATATATATTTTTTTCATACTGCGTTTCCTTTTTTATATAATTATTACCATCCATATCATAATAGAAGGGATGAATAGAATCGTTAAATAAAAAATGCATCTCTTGCTTTTTGTAATCTTAGTAATGCACTATGAATTTATAAACTCTGTAAACAATGTAAAAAGGAGATACCATATGAGAATCATTGCATTCTTAAATCAAAAAGGCGGTGTAGGAAAAACAACTACTACTGCTAATGTAGGAGCAGGGCTTGCCCAACTTAAAAAAAAAGTTTTGCTTATTGATCTAGATGCGCAGGCAAGCCTTACCCATTCGTTTGGCATTGAGCCGCATGAACTTTCGGTAACGATACATGATTTTTTAAAAAAGAAATGTCTTTTTGAAGAAGCGGCATTACAAAAAAATAATATCGCCATTATTCCTGCGTCTATTAGCCTTTCAGCTTTTGAAAAAGAATGTTCCCAACTACTTGATAAAGAATTCATTATCAAAAAAGCATTAAAATCTATTACTAAATTTGATTATATATTATTAGATTGCCCACCCAGCCTTGGATTATTAACCATTAATGCTTTGGCTGCAGCACAAGAAGTAATTATTCCCGTACAAACTGAGTTTTTAGCGCTGCAAGGATTGAGTCAACTCCTTGATACCATTGCGGTAATACAGCACAAAATAAATCCGAAATTACAAATCAGCGGTATTTTAGGAACGCGCTTTAATCGAAGAAAAATGCATCACGATGTTGTAGAGTTTTTGCAAATTCATTTTAGAGAAAAAGTTTTTAATACCGTTATTCGAGAAAATATTGCATTAGCTGAAGCACCTAGTTTTGGTAAAACCATTTACGAGCATAATCAATATTCTAATGGCGCAAAAGATTATAAAACATTATGTAAAGAAATTATTAAACAAGAAAGATGACTTTTATGATGTTATTAATGGATCACCACGTCGCATTCGCTCCTCGTGATGACGTATCCTTATGTCATTCCGAGCGTAGCGTGGGAATTCATTCATAAAATAAAAATCAAAATTATAATCGTGATCACAAAAAGGATATCTTATGAAAAAAGGATTAGGAAGCATCCCAAAAGGACTTGCTTGGATTACTAATAGTGAATCAAAAAATAAAAATGCAACTTCAAAAAATATCAAACCGGTTGAGCCGGTTAAAACATCACAACAAGGGCTTCCCAATGGATGGACACGCGCAACGTTTATTATTCAAGAAGAACATGCCTCAAAATTAAAAGCCCTTGCCTATTGGGATCGGTTAACCGTAAAAGAATTAATGGATGAAGCATTAACTAATTTTTTAAAAAAGAAGCGAATTAAGGCGATACCAAAAGGAAAAGTGTCATAAATGGATCACCACGTAAACTCGTGATGACGTTCATGTTTTCATTTAATAAAATCGCGCTATAATAAGGCGTACAGTGTCGTGTTCCTTAAGCATTACATACAACATTGTTAAGGAGAACATATGAAAAAACTCACCTTATTAACACTCAGCTTACTTACTTCAGCTGCATATGCAGATGTATTAGTTAAAATGACCTACACAAAAGATGGTCATGAAATGTCAACTGAATTTGTTCATATAGCATCTGAAAATCCAATGGCTCTTTTTCAATTTGGGGAATCAGTTGGCGATCAAACAATAATTGATCAAACATTCAAAGTAGTGCTTAAAGAAGAAAATCCTAACGTTGAACTGGAAATATATTCAGTGACCGCAGAAGGTGAATCATTAGTTATGCAACCAGTTATAAGTAATGGCGGCTCGATTACCCTCGGAAATGGCGATGAAGTAGTTACCGTATCAGTAAAGCCAATTGAATAAATAAATTAGTAAATAGATAATTAATGTATGTTTAAGGAACGCGGCACTTAATAAGAAATCCCCACCTTACCCCATACACCCCAATTTGATAACGCAGAGCTATATTGCGAAGCTTCTATGAATGCACCCACACCAGCCAACACTGCAAATGATTCAGTTGCGTATATATAACCCACTGAAATATGTCCGCGATGTGCCAACGCACCACGCGCTGCTCCTGAATCAATATCAAGATCTTCTACGCGAATTGGAACAAAAATCTGCTCGCCTCTGAAATTAACATCATTAGGAGCTTGTTCTTGAATGGTACTGCGACTTGCCGTAGCTGGTATTGCACTGGTGGTTGATAAGAATCCAACACCTGCGATGCCAAAGTCAGCAGGAAAACAATCGGCAAATTTAAGTTGTTCACGTCCACGAGCCCATAACCCATAGCCAACTTCTACTTGTACGTTTGATAGCTCCCAATCAAAACCAGTATATAAATCAAGCATATTATATGGCCGTGCTCGTACTCGACGCGTTAAAATATTCATCGCTGGAATATTCAACCCACCCTCTTTATTATTAAGCAATAAATAACGGCTCCACGGGCGATCGATTAAATCAAAAGTACGCTTTTGATGGTTTCTAAAAAAATAGATGTTTTCAAAATAAGCAAAAAATGAAAAAAGTTGGCATTCAGGATCACATAATAATGGGAGTTTAAACGTGACGCCACTGCCAAAACCAAAATGACCATTATTACCAAGAAATGGATTAAAGACAAATTCCTGATTCGCTGAACCACGCAACGGAATCACCAGCATTGAGTACATACCAATTTGAAAATAATCACGATTTAATAAATTGGTTCCTAATTTGAAATCAACTTCAGCGAGTCCATTTTTTTTCTTTTTGCCATCAAACTTTTGAAAAAGATAGGCGGGGTTTGATAATGCTTCAAGCGCATCAGTAGGAAACGTGGTACCCGGATTAATCGGCGGCGTTTGAGTAGGGGTTACCTTATTTTCTATCATCTGATAAGGAAGTGCCACGCCAACCCAAAAACTATCTAAGCATTCATACCCAAAGCAATTACCAAGTGGCATCATTGCCTCAATCCATAAACCAAATTGTTTTTGCCGTGGGTGCACCGAAAACGTGCCCGCAAAATTGCTTGGTAATCCCAACCATTCAGCGCGTACATCACGGCTATAGGGATTATTTGCAACAACCGCATCGCCTTTTATTAAAAGATTATGTTGATCATTAAATAAAAAATAATGTGCTAAATCACGATCATGAGCTGATTGCTGGTATATTGGAATAATTTGTAATGCTAAGGATTGACACGTATTAAAAACAAACTCTTGCCAGAGCGGTTTTTGTGCGCCAATATTGCGGTAAACGGGACGCGACCAGAAGAAAGTACGGTCAGTTAGACAACTTACATGGCAATAACCAAATACTTCATTACACATCACATTTACGCGATCCGGAACAGCAGAGTAGTTATTAAAATCAATGCTGTATAAAGGCATTACCACCATGCAGACAAGCAATAAAATTTTTTTCATTCTTGTGTTTCCTTTTTTGGTATCTTTCATAGGATAGGATAGCTACGTAAGAAAAACAAGGTACCTTTTTTTAATAAAATCTTGCAAATGATTTTCTTATTATTTTAGTATTGGGTTCATGAAATAGATAAATCGGAATGACAATTTGCTACCTATCGTCATCCCGAGGAACAAAGTGACGTGGGGATCTAGTCCTTATAAAACGGAGAAAAAATATGTTGTTATATCTTTTAACACTTTTCTTATTTCTATCCCATTCTTGTTTTGCCGATATGCAAAGGGAATTAACTAACCTTAAAGGAAAATTAAACAATTTGTTATATGGTTTGCAGCCGTCTGCACCACTACCCACTCGCCTACCAACACCTACCTCGACATACCAACCACAACAACAAGTGCCAATCAGCGCTCGTATGGTAACGCCAACACCAATACAAGATCGCATATTAAATATTCAAAGGCGCCAACAGCAACCAATAAACTTTGGTGATATTTCTGATGAAATATTACGCCGTGAAATGATTCTTATTGGATCGTCATGGAACTCTTCTGCAGCTCATTTACCCGCTTTTGAAAATGCCGTACAAGCTTTTTTAACATTTATTCAATCAGATCAAGCAAAAAATATTCGCGCTGAGCCCCAACAATTTGTAGAAGTGGTAAATCAATTTCACAAGCTTTTTAACCCAACAGATGTTCAATACCTCAAAGTACATCTTCAAACGATAACTGATTATGCTAAAAACCATACTGTAAGTAATCATGACAAGCAAATTGTATATAATTTTCTAACACTTATTTCAAACATTTTGAATATTATTGCTGAAGAAGTTCTTTCTTATCGTGAAGACATTCTTATTCCTGAAGACCGAACAAAAAATATTTTTTGGGATTCAACACCATCAAATATATTTCAATTACCTGGTCATCAAGGTTACCCTCATGTACAAGGTTGGTGGTCAGAATTCATTGGAAAACCCTTAAGAGAACAAGCGCTTCATTATAAACAAGGAGTACGCTATCCCGATGCCTTAAATATGGGTTATCTTGATCGCGCAATTCATGCGTTTATTCCAAAACCCGCACCACAACCAACCGTTACTCAGCCAACTCCACAACCTACGCCAACAACCATGCAACCAGTGCCTCAACAAGCCAGTTCACAACCAACAAGAACCTATCCTCTACGAGAGTTAGCTGAAAAATATAAATACATTGACGAAGAATTAGTAGATATTAGTAACGATGACGTACAAATAGTTGCCGCCTCATATTTATATCCTTTTAGTCACAATATCATACAGCATCTTTCTCTTTTTGAACGGGCATTAGATAACTTTAGAAATTACTTAGTAACTCAACAAGGCGAAACAATTAACGAACCCGAGAGATTTGTTGAATTAGTAAGAGAGTTTAGAGATTTTTTTGGTACTGATAAAATAGAAGTGGTAAAACAAGCGCTGGATCATTTGATAAAAATGCCGTCTAGGTCTTTTTCCCCTGAAGACAAAGCAATTCTTCATAATTATTTGGATGATCTTTCTTACTTATTAAATCAAGTTTATGAAATTGCTAGTCAATTTGAACAAGATAATCAACGGCTATTACATTCAGTTAAATGGGAAGGCGACGAATTTTCTGTTATGGCCCCAGGCGCACGTGATGCATATTTTTGGTTCAATAGCGGTATTGCTCAGCCATTATATGATGATGCAAAAGCGCGAGAAAATCCACGTGCTTCGCCAGCAGGCACCCCACTAAACAGCTACTATCTTTTTGATGCAATTAGACACTTTAAACAATAATCGTATTATTTTAAAAAGGGATGCAGTAGGCATCCCTTTTATTTTTTTATTACTTCTTCTACGCTCTTATTTTCATAAATAATACCATGCATCGCTTGCGTTAATGTGCTTCTTGTAAACAAGGTACCTTTTTTTAATAAAATCTTGCAAACGCTTTCCTTATTATTATAAAAAATAAAATGATTGATTCCAATACTCTAATCCGTACGGAGAAAAAAATGGCCATTTATTTTTTATTAATTTTCTTATTTCTATCCCATTCTTGTTTTGCCGATATACAAGGGGAATTAACTAATCTAAAAGGAAAATTAAACGATCTATTATATGGATTGCAGCCATCAGCACCTTCTTACCAACCATCATACCAGCCGCCATCATATAAACAACCACAACCAACGCCAACCGGTCGTCTAATGACGCCGACACCATTAAAAGATAGCATCATTGATATGTATACTGTGGTAAAAAAGACCCCAATCAGCAGGCTTAATCATATTCCAAAAATATACCCATTAATGACGAAAATATATTTAGAATGGCTTGCATTATTTGATGGCTTAGACGCTTTTGATTCTGCCTTAAATGATTTCTCAAACTTTATAAAATCAGGCAAATTAAAAGGAACGATTACTGAACCACAAAAATTTGTTACGTTAGCTGATGCTTTAGATGCTTTTTTTAATGAAGAAAGAATTAAAAAATTAAAAAAAAGTATCATTGATTTAATAAAGACTTACCAAGCGAACCCTTCGCAAGTTGATTCAGAAAGCAAAAATCTCATCATTAGTTTTTTTAAACGAATTTCAACAATATATAATACGCTTGCCGAAAAAACATCAGAAATCTATGACGATTTGGCTAAGTTTTCAAAAACATTACCAGTAGATATCATTTGGACGGGAGAAGAAATAGCACAAGGCAAAACACGTACTATGCAACATTGGTTTAATGGATATATTAATATGCCTATGACTTATAAAGCAATGGCATATAATCCATCAAAAGGAATTACTGAATCGCATTATTTAAATGCAGGATATATTCGTAATGCAATTCAAGCATTCGAAGGACATACGGTAACTTTGCCCGGCATACAACAGCCAGCTCCTCAACCAACCGCTCAACCACAACCAACTCCGCAACCCATGCCCTCACCAGTGCAACCTGTTACTCAACCAGCGCCGCAACCTACGCCAACGCAAGCACCATCTGCACCAAAATATCCATTAAGAGATTTAGCAGAAAAATATAAATATCTAGCGACAATACCGGACATTGAAAATTTTAATGTATCAATTGCTGTTGGATCATATTTATATCCTTTCAATCTCCGTATCATGAATAATCTTTCTCTTTTTGAACGAACATTAGAAAAATTTAAAAATTATTTAATATCACAACAAGGTGAAACTATTAATGAACCTGATATTTTCGTTGAATTAGTGAAAGAATTTAGAGAGTTTTTCGATACAAAACATATTGCTTCAGCAAAAATGGCATTAGAGGAATTACTTAAAATTCCATCAAATTCTTTATCTGCTATAGATAAAAAAACAGTTCATACTTATTTAACTGATTTTTCCGATTTATTAAACCAAATCTATGAAATTGTTGATCAGTTTGCACAAGATAATCAACGGCTATTACATTCAGTCAAATGGGAAGGAGAGGAATATTCAGTAATGACACCGGGAATCCGTGCTGCATATTTTTGGTTTAATAATGGTATCTTAGATCCATTACACACTCATGCAGCAGCAAGGAATCCGCTTTCCAGACCCGGTGGAGGACCTCTCAATGCTGAATATCTTTTTGATGCAATTAGGCACTTTAAACCATAATCGTATTATTTTAATAGGGGATGCTTACCGCATCCCCTTTATTAAATTGATTACTTCTTCTACGCTCTTATTTTCATAAATAATACCATGCATCGCTTGTGTTAATGCAACCGCCTCTTGCAAGCTGCGTTGATGGATATTGCGCCCGGTAGCGCATCCAGCAACATTCCCTTTATGAATTTGATCATACAATTCTTGTAAAAAAACTTGTGTTGTTGTTTTAGCACCACCAGAAATAATTAATTTAGTTTTACCAGCCGCTTGCGCTGCGATTTGTAACCACTCATAAGAATTTTTATTACTGGATCCCCACGTCACTTCGTTCCTCGGGACGCCGACGCCAAACGTCGGCGTATTAATTTTTGCAAAATCGGCCCCAAGCGCAGCGGCCAGGCCTGCAACACCGGCAATAAGACTACCATCACGCTCATTTTTTACTGCATTACCACGTGGATACATCCACAAAATAGCAATTAAGCCATGTTGATGCGCTTCATATATAAGCTGCGCCGCTTCATGAAGCATCTGCGGTTCATATACACTGCCCGGATACAAGGTATAGCCAATCCCAACGATCGAAAGGCCACTATTTTTTTTAAATGAAACTAGTTGATCAATCGTCCATAATTGCCTGCTCAATGGATCACGTTGTTCGGTTTTAACCAAATCAGTTTTGCCATTCATTTTTACAATGTAATTAATAGAAGGAAACTGCATACCATATTGCGCAATAAGCCCCAAATGCGTGGCAAATGCGCCAACATACCCACGCGCTGCAATGGTAAACATATGCGCCGGATCATTATCAGCCGGATCGATATTGGGACCATAAAAATCACGATTTAAATGTTCTACTTTTTGATCGCATGAAAATAACAAGAGCCGATTGGTATCATGAGTTATTTTTCGATAATTTTTTTCATACTCAGCATGTGCATGCTGGGCAATATCAGCAGGTATTGATAGATCAGATTTCATTTTTTTCTTTCATATTATTTTATAACCGAACCTCATGCATTTTTATCCACTATTCATATTCAAAGTTTTAATCTTTTCGACAAAAACTTGCTGCAAGGATGTAAAATTCGCAAATTAACGTCGTTGCGAGCTTGTCGAAGCAATCCAGTTTTTTATAAATTTCTCATCTTATAAAATTTACATTGAATAAAAAATCACAACTCATAAATAACTCCATTTTATTATTTTTATTATCAACTTAAATTTTTATGTATTTGAATACTTTGAATACTCCATTTCTTTTTAATTAGCCTGGATTGCTTCGACAAGCTCGCAACGACGGTTTTTTTAAACCACATATATTTTACCGCTTGTAACAGTCAATAACATTTCAAAATCTAGTTCTTATTTATTAATCATCTTTTCATGAAGCAATAAATCCTGCACCACCCGATCAAATAACGGAACGGCAACCCCCGCTGCCCGTAAATCCTTGCGCTGTGCATCTTTAATAAACGTCACAATTAATCGCTTATACTCATCCTTTTCAATTATCCCTACAAACGTATAAATATTATGTTCGGGACTATAATGACCATCAACAACTAAGTTTGCAGTTCCCGTTTTGCCCCAGACAGTATACCCTGGCATTCGTATTGCATTATTTTTTTGCAAAATCGTTTTAAGGGTGTTTAACGCGGTAGGCGAATATAAAGACTTTACCTTTATTAATGGATCACCACGCTCTGCTCGTGATGACATTACTCCCTCATTGTCATCCTGAGGAGCAAAGCGACGTGAGGATCCAGCCACCATGTTTATCCCATCATTTTTTATAATAGTAAAAGGTATCAGCCTTCCATCGTTAGCAATAATGGAGAATGCTTGTGCTAATTGTAATAAGGTGGCTCGAATTTCATACCCAAATGAAAGGGCAATTAATGAGGAATGAGACCACCGTGTAGGAGGATTAACAAATCCTGCCTGCTGGCCTGGCCAATCAAAGGAGCTTTTTTTACCAAAACCTAATTTTACATAATGATCATATAATAATGGTCCTAAACGCACTGCTGTCTTTGCAATACCGATATTATTAGAATGTTGAATAACTTCAGCAAATGGGATTATTCCATGCGCTTTAACGGTGGTAAATTGAAACCCATTAATAACGGATGATATGTTATTTTCACAGTCAATTAATTCATCAGGACTCACTAATCCTTCTTCAAGTAATGCTAACGCTGTAAATGCTTTCATCACCGAGCCAGGTTCATAGGCATCGGTAACAATTTTATTTTTAGTTTTTTCTTGTTCTATACTCGTAAAATCATGGGGATTAATCACCGGGTATTGAGCCATTGTTAAAATCTCACCGTTCATTGGATCAAGTACCAGCACCGCTCCTTCTTGTGCATTAAATTGGCGCACCGTTTTTTTAAGTTCTTGATATACTAAAAATTGCAAATCGTTATCAATTGTCAGGTGAACCGATTGCCCTTCAGATCCTTGGCTCATTAACTCTTTTTTAAAATAAAAATGACCTGAACGTGCATCTTTTTCCAAGCAATAGGTAGTGGGGCTTCCTGAAAGATGCATATTATTAATCAGCTCTATACCAAATAAACCGTTGTTATCAATATCAGTGATGCCAATAATATGAGAAAGTGCTTTACCGGGATAAAATCTACTTGGTTCTTTTAATAATTTAATATCATCGATATCACTTGATTCAATAACATAAATATCCCGCTCAGATAATTTTCGTTTAATATACATAAACGACGTATGCGGGTTAGCATGCAAGCGCGCTAGTGCTTGTGGAAAATGCTTTTTTAAAAAAGGTTCTACTCGTTCTACTTTATCTAATTGATTAGGCAAAATAAAAGCTGAAAGAATATCTTGATTAAGGGCAAGCATAGTATTATGGCGATCGTAAATAATACCTCGCGGCGGAAGCTGCTTTACCGTTACTTTATATTGCTGTTGCCCTAAATGAGTAAAAAAATTGCGTTGCTTAATCTGAATCATATAGAGCATGCCAATAATCAAAAAATAGCCAAAGCAAAAAAGGAAAAATACAAAAACCATTCGAATTTTATAACTGGTATTCATAGCTATGATTCAATAGAGAGTGATTTAATTGCTTTTGGGTTTATTTTTTCCATCTTTAATTCATGCTGCGCGTAATGCTTGATAGCCGTTTTATCTTGAGCCATACATAATTTTTGCTGCAACCGTTCTTTTTCTTTTAATAACGCATTTTTTACTTTTTCTTGTTGTTGCTTTTGAAATGATAATTCAACAATACGGCTATTTTTATATATAAGAAAAAAAATCAACAAAACTTGGACGCTCATAACTATTAGTATAAAAGGGGAACGCTTCATATGCCACTTCTTTAATAAAAAAATTTTATTTTATTAAAGCATAGCGTAATAGTTGCATAGTTATAAAGAGATTAAAGAGGGCTTTTGACAAATTGAAATTAATATTTATATTGGTAATTATAGATATTAATATTTTTAGAATTTATTTCTATTTTAAAAAATGTGAGGTTATAATGGTCAAGTGTTTCTATTTCTGTTTTTCTCTTCTGTTTATGGGCGTATTTGCCGCTTCAGGCATGGAAGATCCACAAAAAGATGATGCTTCTCCTTTTACAGCAAAAAAATTTATCATAACTCATAAATCAACGGTAGGCGCTGAATACGGAACCGAAGTTCATAATGAAGCACTCGAAAATGATATAAAAAAAGAATTACAGTCACTTCCTTTTGAAGTAGAGCCGTTAAAGGGCTCGTTATTTCTTATGGAATATGAGAGTGGCGATAAAACCCTTGGTGTTGTACATGATTTAACAGCACAAAAAATATTTATTTCGTATATTGAGCAAAAAGATCCACATAATATCAAAAATTTACGTGTTGTAGTTGAACGTGAGCGTGAGTTAGAGAGAGAAGCAGGTTCAGACGAATATTTACCGGGTAAATTTAAATCACGAACATCTGTGTTTTATGATATTGCGTCGCCTTACTATAAAGAACCAGTAGAAAAATCAGACAATCCCGTTTCTAAACACGTATGGTATAATCCATTTACATGGGGCAGATCGGATAGGGAAACTCCTAATGAAAATATTCGTAAATTCCAAGAAAACAGCAGATCCAAGTTTGAACAACAAAAAATGCAAAATAAACAAACGGGCGATCGAATTGATTATAAATTTGCCTCAAAAGAAGACCAAAAGATGTTTGAAAATACTGTTCAATCTATTATGGATCATTACCATAATCCTGAGGGACAACAAGCTATAAAAAAATATTGTGATCAGTATAATTCAACTACTTATCAATTAGCAAGGCAAGAAGCAGAAAAAAGGATGTCACAAGCATTTACCTCTACAATGAAAATCCCTTTCAATGCTTCCCAAAAAGAAGAACCTAAAAAAGAGCCAATGATCCCTATCTATAATGATCGACAAGAAATTATCGGATCTATGCCGGCCAGTCAGATTGATGCAGTTTTAGCAGATCAACCCGGAACACATAATGCTGAAGAAAATCAAAATACAGAAAATGCTCAACCAGATGAAAAAGCAGAGCAATTTTTTGAAGAAAAAATAAAAGAGCATGAAAAAGAAAATAAGGAAAATAAAGAAAAACAAGAAGAAGAACAAAGCTCAAAAGAAAAAGATAACAAAGAAAAAGAAGATAAAAAATCAACTTCTGAAAAACCTAAAAGAGATATTCAAACTGAATTTGAAACGGTGAAACGGCATTCAAGCTATAAAAGCAAAATGTTAAATGAAATAAAAAATAGCACTTTAGGCCGAAACTCCGCTATTCCTCAAGAACTTACTCAACATCATCAAAGAAATAATTATAACGCACAAATACAAGAAATTCGCCAAACAGCAGCGACATCACCACAACAACAGCAAAAGGATCAATTCGTCCAATCCATAAATCCTTCGTACGCACCTTCTTATCCACAAAAACAACATAATTCCTCGCAACCACCAATTAATCAACATGCATTAGATCGAGGATATCAACTTCAAGCGACTGGTTTTAAATCAAAAGTTGTTGAACAATATGAAGCGCAACAACAGCAATCCCAGCCTCAGCCTTATATGCCATGGTATCATGATGATGATGAAGATGACGAGGATGATAAGGAGGATGATGCCTGCTATCAAAGGGTTGCATATCATAACTATATGATATATAAACAAGAACAAAAACAACAAAAACGACACGCTCAAATTAATGAGCTTAGTAATAACTTACATGATCCTTTATTAACTGATATCGATCATCAAAAAATCTTTAATGAATTACAAGAAATAAAAGAACTTCAACGAGGAAGAAGAAAATGGAATCATAACCAGCCCATTACAATTGCAGAATTAGATGACGATTTATTAAGCTACTTGGGTAGTACAATTGATGTTTGCATAATTAAACAACGTCAAAATAAAACGCTTGAAAATCTTCAAGAGGAAGCGAAAAAAAGAGAGGAGCGAAAATATAAACAAGAGCAAGAACGTATTCAAAAAGAAAAACTTCTAGAAGAACATCATGCCTTGCAAAATAAAGTTCATTCCTTAAAAAATACGAGAGAAAACCGAAATAAAATTTCAAATCCCACGTATGTATCATTATATAAAACAATCACGGGGTTGCATGATAATGCAACGTCTAAAAGTGCTACCCTACCGGTATTGACATCTGATAATACGATTGAGCAAATTAAAGAAAAAAATAAGGAGTTGGAACACTCTATTACTTCTTTAGAAAATCAAAGTAAAGAAAGCCAAAAACAATATAATAAATTGCAACGCCAAATTAAGGAATCAAAAAATCAATACATTTCTATACGATCTACTTTAGATATTGCTGATTCTAGAAAAGAAAATTGGACAGCTGTTCAAGCAGGGTTACGTTATCAAAGACGATTACAACAATTAAGAGCGCAACCAATAACATTACCGCCATCAAACAGAGCGCATAAGAAATCGACAAATAGCGCCTCTTCAAAAAAAGAAGAGTCTTTGCAATCAGATGATGATCAACAATCGGTAAAAAAACATGAAGTACCTTCAAGTGCACAACCTACTTCTTTGGAAGATTGCGATACAATAATTCAAAATGATCAAAATATAGCCTACTTGCTAGATCATATTTCTGCTACTGATATGATCGTAACTTCACAAGGCCAGGATTTTTTAGAACGATCAGGAATTGATGTACAAAAATGTATGGAATTCAATGGAAATGAACAGCAAAACGCACTCAACGATAAGCTCCTAAATTTTGCTAATTATATTGGTAACAAAATAGCTACTGATGAAAGTGAATTAGCACAAAAAGTCAGAAGAATCGGTACTAATGTTCTTCACGTAGTAAATTGTTGCAAAGAACAAAATTTAATTGAAGCTGGCTCAGCTTTATTACAACTTTCAACTGATTTAATAAGATTCAGCACTATTCCGGAAGAAACTATCGCTAAAACAATTTATGAAACCGTTACCCACCCAGGAGAATATATTCAACAACGCGTCGATAATGCATTAGATCTGCTCAAAGAAGTTGCTCGATTTGCATATCACGTAACTCAAGCTGCCGAAATGGGAGAATTTGAACAATTTGGCAACTTCGGTACTGAGCGAGAAGCAAAATTAATTGAAGAACAAGAGATATATGGCCGTTGGTTAGCAGAACGTATTGAGGGAACAATTAGTTCATTAGCAACCATGCCTCTCAAAGAACGCGAAGAAGTTTTTGCACATTTGATAGCTGATGGTGGAGTTGATTACTTAGCAGGTTCAGCATTAGTAAGCGCAGCAAAAGTTGGTAAAAAAATTATCAACCCAAGAACTCCTGCGCCAAGAGCACCTCATTTTCACGCCAGTAGTTCTCATACCATTGTTGAAGTTGATGAGGCAACTGGGCTGACCAGAATTGTTTCACCAGAAGAATCTGTAATTAATAAAGTTGCTCAAGAATCAGGACAGGTATTTAATCAGCAAGTATCGCCACAAGAGCCGACGTGCATGGGCTCCAATGGAATGCCATTGTTGGAAGAATTACAACCAAGTAGTAGTAAGCCGCAAGGAAAACAAAATGTTAATAAAGCACCTTGTGCTAAAAAGCCAAGCTCAGTTATTTTAAATGAATTTTTAGATCAGCAGGCCCTCTTAGAAACAAAATACGGAGCGCCGGTTGTTAAAGAAGTAATTGATTATTTAAACCTTGATGATCAAAAAATAACGACACTTACGAATAAAAATGTGGCTGCCAATTCAAATAAGCCATTAATTCAGCATGTTGAATGTGTTGTAAAAGATGTTATAGATTTAAATAGTGAACCGCGTATGGGACCATGGAGATTTGATCCCTCAAAAGGGAATAAATGCGATTTGACTTCAATTGAAGAAGCGTTAGCTGCTCGCAAATGCGAAGAAAATGGATTTTTAAGAATACAATGCCGAGATCCTAGAAAAAATGCTGGCGATTTTATAGATATAAATGGGCAATCATGGGATGTAAAATCACCAAGATCCTATGCAGTACTTACTGACGAATATATACTTAATGATAAAATGTTAAATAAATTTGTGAAGGGTATTGACAAGGAATTAGCTAAACCGACTAATGAAAATATTATTTTGAATGTTTCTTATTTAACACAACAAGATGCAAGTCGATTATTTAATGCTATTAAAGAAGAAATTCCAAATCATGATTTACAAAGAATAATTTTAATTAATAGATTTAATGAACAATATAATTCTTCTGATTTTGGTAAATTTTTAAATGAATATAAATGAGAAATAAGATGGGAACAATGATTTTTTTAAAAGATAACATTATTTTAGATACCTCAGGAGGAGTTATTTCAGGTTTATGTTTTTCTGTGGAAAAAATTATATATGAACAAAAATTAAAAGTTAGTAAAGATTTAACAGAACTGATCGATTATTGGTCCATTTCCTATGGTTTTATGCCATTTGATATAGCAGATTTTATATATACAAAGGAAGATTTATTTGCTTTTACAGATCTTATGAGGAAAGGAATCGATCGTTTTTATCAAGAAAACCCCGGCCTCCCACAATATACTATTGATAATTTAGAAAATTTTTACAAAGCATTAGTTGAAGCACAGAAAACATTTCCACAGTAAAAATATTTTCTTCGTCCTTTAAGACATTTTACTAATATTCGGAATCATTTTTCGAAAAAATGGGTTGCTAACACCGTTTACCAAATCGGTACCCAGCCAAGCAAGTATATTCAACAGCGGGCCGAAAGTATTGTAGGTACGCTTAAAGAAGTTGCTGGCTTTGCATATTATATAGCGCAATCTGCCGAAGTTGGTGATTATGAGCAATTTGGGAACTTTGATCTTTCTTCTCTTACTATTTCTTCCGTAATTACTTCAATAGACGAAGCTCATCAAGCATTTAATAGTTTTACAAAAGGAGCATTTGTTAAAGATTTTGTAAAATCACTAAAAACGGGAAGGGGAAGTATCGCGTATACCCATGAAGATGTTACGCGTATTATACATGACATGATTAAGTATCGTGGCATGATTGAAGGAGGAATTGTTTTAAGGGAGGTAGTAGAATTAATCCCTCATTCTGAAGTTAGGTTTTTTGCAATACACAACAACCTTTTCAGTCCTGTTTCTTCCCCTCAAAAATATGCTCTAGCTTATGAGGTTATGCAAAAATTACAGCACAAAAATCTTATTTTTTATTCTATTGATATAGCAACTACCAGTGAAGGTAGGGAGCTTGTTATAGAAATTGGTGATGGGCAAGTTTCTGATTATGTTGGATGGCACCTTAATGATTTTATTCCAGTTCTTTGTCAGCTGGCACAATTATGTTTATAAATAAAAAAGGAGCCACAGAATTATTGTATGGCTCCTAATTAATTCTAAATTTTAAGCAGGGCTGGCGGCTGTTCTTTGTGCTAGAGCTTGTTGTGTTCCGCAATAGGCAGCAGCACCAATAGTATAGGCAACAATTGCTTGAAGCATTCGTACCCCAATGCCAATTGCAGCACCATTACTAAAGGTTTCAAATTTCTCTTTAGCTGCCATTGGAATATCAAATAAATCAAGGCCTAAGGTAAGCCCATAGGTCCATGGCAACCAATAGCCATTCCATAATCCAAACCAAAATGCACCGCTCTTATACCATGGCTTTGCGATCGAATCTTTATACATACGATTAGATTCAGCAGCTGGTTGATCTTGCTCAGCAGGTGGAATCGATTCATTTCTTGTTCTTACTTCAATTACATACTCTTCCATAATCATTTCGCTTTGTAATGGTTGAAAGGTATTAATAAGTAAGCTTAATACCAATGCCGGTATCACTCTTTTTATATTTTTCATGGTAACCCCTTCCTCAGGTATTGTTAAACAACTTTTAATTACTATAAGTCTTACTATAAAAAAAGCGCAACAATAAAGCAAAAACAGATCTTTTATCATTAATTAATTGACTATTTGCAATAATTAATATTATTATAACTATATAAGATATTTCTTCTTGAAAAGGAATTCCATGGGTAATAGAAAACGGATGTACTTCTTTTTTATTTTTTTTATAAGTCCTTTTGCTATAAAAAATATCAATGGGGCTTTAACAATAGCTGATTTATTACCGCCTGTGATTCATGCAAAAATTTTTGAAACATTTATTCCCGATCAATTTGATGATCCAGAAGAAATTATTACCGCAATTCACAATGTAATAAATTTTCTCAAGACAAATAGTTATTTTTTGCAATTTAAAAAACTTATTTATGATGATAAATTACCCCGAATAATTAAAGAAAGAGCATCTTCTGAACTTATTGTACAAGCATTACAAAAAGCACTAAATGACGAAGATTATCCTGTTTTAAAAATCTTATTTTCAATTGGAGCCACCTTAAAAAATCAAGAAAAACGTACCGTTTTAGGCAGTTTGATAGAAAAAAATAATGAGATGAATACACTAGGGTGGTTTAGCATAGATAAAATTAAAAAAGAAAATGATCACGCCATTGCTCTTTTTTTCAACGGCCTATCAAAAGCAATTGAGGCAGGTTATGATCCGCTTCCGTTATTAATTAACCCTGCTGGCGTATCCATTACTATAAAAAAAAGAACTAGTGATCCTACTCCCTTTATTGCCTCAATATTTTCTAATACACCACTTATCACTAAACAAATTATAAAATTAGCACAATCTCAAGATATTCTTAATGAGCTGGTAAAAGAAGCTAATGAATATGATGCATCTATTTTACATTTATTGTTAACACACTTTTTTGCTGACTTAAAAAAAGATTCTGTACTTGTTCCGATTTGGTTGAGCATAATTACCCTGTTATTTCAAGTAACCAGTGAAGACCCTGCATTTTATGCTTACTTATTGGAAACTCCCAATGCTGAAGGCAACACTCCAATTATACGAGCTCTTAAAGAATCTCTTGCTACCCACAGCCAACTGGCCTTAAAATTAGTGAATTTTTTATATAAAAAAGGGCAACAAACACAAAGTACTCATTTAATGATACCAAATAAGCATCATGAAACAGCACAACAACTTATTGACCAATATGGATTACAACAACAACCACAGCAAACTACCAAACCATGTAAAAAATATAATAAAAATGGACAATGCATTTTATATTAAAGGAGAAAAAATTATGCCTATTAATGATTGCCATTATGATAAAATTAAAGTGCTTTATGAATTATGCAAAATATCACATTTTATAAAAAAACATGGGCTATCAGATGCACAAAAAAATAATGATAAAGAGTTCCAAAAACTGTTAATAGAACTAGAAAAAACAGTCGATAGCTTCTCAACACAATTAAATAATCTCATCATTTCATAATCCATTTTTGCGCTTGCTAAAGTTGTGTCCTATGATATCTTGAGCTACATCATAGATAAATCATAATTTCACCTTGGAGAGAGTTGTTATGACTAATCCAATTGTTCTTATTATAGGCACACGGCCCGAGGGAATTAAAATGCTTCCCTTGTATTTTGCATTTAAAAAATTGCAAATGCCCATCGTGCTCTGTTCAACTGATCAACATTCTGACTTGCTACAAGAAGTATATGATCTTTTTGGTGTTGTTCCTGATTATCAACTTGATATCATGAAGCCAAACCAAGATCTGTTTTATATCACCGAAATAACCTTACAAAAATTAAAAAATTTTTATAGTAAAGTTAATCCCAGCTTAGTAATAGTACAAGGTGATACTACTTCCAGTATGACTGCTGCACTTGCAGCTTTTTACCTTAATATTCCAATAGGACATGTTGAAGCAGGTTTGCGTACTGACGATATTAAAAATCCATTTCCTGAAGAAATGAATCGTCGCTTTATTAGTATGGTTGCTGATTATCATTTTGCGCCAACGGCGCTTAATGTAGGTAATTTACTGGCCGAAGGCATTGAGCGCAAAAAAATATTTTGCACCGGCAATACGGTGGTTGATGCATTACGTATTATAAAAGAGCAAATCATTAATAAAGAAATCACCATTAACGAAACAATAAGCAATGCTGTGCAACAATGTAAATTAGAATCCAAAAAAATAGTGCTGCTAACGGTGCATCGACGGGAATCATTCAATGGCGGTATCGTTCGCATTTTGACTGCTATTAAAGAATTTGCGTTACAAAATCAACATATATTTTTCTTTTACCCATTTCATCCTAATCCCAACGTACTAGAAGCAATTGATAGCGTTGGCATTGCAAAAGTTCCTTCAATTTTTTTAACACGGCCATTGCAATATAAAGATATCGTTTATCTATTATTAAATGCTGATTGGATCGCAACCGATTCTGGTGGCATTCAAGAAGAAGCAGTCAGCTTAGGCAAACAAGTATTGGTATTGCGCGATAAAACAGAACGTGTTGAAGGCCTGTGGACTGAAAATGCCATCTTAGTGGGTACTAATACTGAAGCTATTTTAAAAGCAATGAATCATTGCATGGTGCATGGGCAACCAGTTGCTAAAACATCATCAATTTATGGATCGGGATACGCAGCCGATACTATTGCCAAAATTATTCATAATAAACGATATTATGACACTATCCCCGCATCATTTAATAATTGCTGCTTAACCGCAGAACTGTAGTTCGCCATCACCAAGGCTAAGGCGGGACACGGTGCTTGTCAGGGTAAAGTTGTTTACTGCACCATAGTTTTAAAGAAGGCTGAATTAACCAAGTAAAATGATATCGATTATAAAAGAACCGTCGTTGCTTCGACAAGCTCGCAACGACATACATTTGCAAACTTAACATCAATGACAAGTTTTTTGCATTCAGAAGTAAAAATTTAAAATATGAACATAAAACTTAACTGACACAATTTTTAAAAAAGGATTTTAAAAGGAAACCATAATGAAAAAAGTACTAGTAATGGGGCTGGGGTATATAGGATTGCCAACGGCAGTCATTGCCGCAGAGCATGGATTTGATGTGGTTGGTTTTGATATTGATGCAAAGCGCGTTAACCGCATTAATAATAGTGACCCGGTCATTGATGAACCTGAGGTATATGAACGATTAAAATTATTAATTGAAACAGGCCGTTTTCATGCAACCACGGCTTTAGAAACAGGGGACTGCTTTATTATTGCCGTACCAACGCCTTTTAAAGAACATAAGAAAGCAGATTTATCCTATGTATATAAAGCAATAGAACAAATTGCTGGCGTAATTAAACAACATAATTTAGTTATTATCGAATCAACCATCCCGGTGGGTACTACTGATTTCTGCGCAACATTATTAGAGCAAAAAACCGGTCTTAAAGCGGGTATAGATTTTTTTATCGCTCACTGCCCTGAACGGGTTATTCCCGGTAAAATTTTTTATGAATTAGTGTATAACGATCGCATTATTGGCGGCATTAATGAAGCATCCATGCATAAGGCCAAAGAGTTTTATAAACAATTTGTCAAAGGTGATCTGTATTTAACAAATGCCACCGCCGCAGAAATGGTTAAGCTGGTTGAAAATAGCTCACGTGATGTTTCCATTGCATTTTCTAATCAAGTTGCTGCAATGGCATATTCGGTTGGCTTAGACCCCTTTGAAATTATTGAACTCGCAAATAAACATCCCCGCGTACAGTTACTTAACCCTTCATGTGGTGTTGGTGGCCACTGCATTGCCGTAGACCCGTGGTTTTTAATTGAAACATTTCCTGCTCATAGTGCACTACTAGCAACAGCACGCACCATTAATGATGAAAAGCCTTACCAAGTAACACATTGTGTACGTTCATGGGTTCTTGAATGGCATAAAAAATATCAAAAAAAACCAACCGTACTAGCCCTGGGCTTAACATACAAAGCAGATGTTAATGATTTACGCGAATCACCCGCACTTGAAATTGTAAATAATTTGTTATTAGATCGTAATTTGGAACTGCTGGTTTGCGAGCCTCATGTAGAATCAGCACTCGTTAATCATCTTACGCAACATCATGCCATTGGACTGGAACAAGGCATAGCGGCAGCTGATATTATTGTCTGTTTAGTGAATCATACCGCTTTTAATATCATCGATCCAACCACCTTGGCAGGCAAAAAAATTCTTGATTTCTGTGGACTTTTTTATAAGTCCCACCAACAGGGTACACACCAAGAACATTATTTTTGGCCCGCAAGTAATACACTACAGATAACGCCATTTGAGCCACAAGTAGAACTTAAACATGTAAATACCTTATATAAGGAACAGGTATCATGAGACAATTATTTATTGAAAAACAAGCAATTGCGGTTAAAGAAGTTGCACAACCATTACTTGATGATAATTTAATTTTAGTTTCAGTATATTATTCTTTTATCAGCTCAGGCACTGAATCCGCAACGCTTTCTAGTGCTTCTAAAAGTGTTTTATTTTCTAATATTGTAGGCAAAGCTACAAAAGTAATGCAATCAATTACCGCTCATGGCATTGCTGCTACCAAGGAATTAGTTAAAGGTAAATTAAGCAACACCATGCACGCACTGGGTTATTCATGCTCCGGCCGTGTGCTTGCCGTAGGAAAAAACGTAAAACAAATCCGTATTGGTGATTTTGTTGCCTGCGCTGGTGCTGGGTTTGCCAACCATGCCGATATTATTTGCGTTCCTGAAAATCTTGTCGTTTGCGTTCCTGAAGAACATATCAAAGAGGCAAGTATTACCACCATTGGCGCTATTGCATTGCAAGGAATCAGACGTGCTCAATTGCAACTAGGAGAGCGTGTATGCGTACTCGGGTTAGGATTATTGGGTCAACTCACCGTACAGCTTGCTAAATTGGCAGGGTGCACCGTTATTGGTATTGATATACTTCCTGAACGATTAGCATTAGCACAGCAACTAGGTGCTGATATCACGTTTAATGCTACCTCACCGACATTATTAAATGATAGTGCATTTTATACCAATCATTATGGTGTGGATTGCACCCTTATTACCGCTGCTTCAACCAGTAATGCTATTATGCAACAAGCAATGGAATTAACCCGCAAAAAAGGCAAAGTGGTACTCGTTGGCGATGTGGGACTTGGTTTAGAACGATCGCCATTTTATCAAAAAGAGATTGATTTTCTTATTTCCTGCTCATACGGCCCCGGGCGATATGATCCTTCGTATGAAAAGGAAGGCTGCGATTATCCCTTTGCCTATGTGCGTTGGACTGAAAATCGCAACATGCAAACGATTATATTGTTGCTACGCAACAAGCAGTTACAGGTTGGGCCACTCATAGATAGCGTCATTCCGGTTACAGAAGCAGCTGAAGCGTTTAATCAACTTCAAGACAAAAAAAAGCTGGGGATAGTACTTTCCTACTTGCCAAAAGAGGATGCTATTTCTGCAAAACCAGCAGCAACTACTGCACAATTTGTGCCCGCACGTGCTGATAAATTACGCGTTGGGGTAATTGGCGCTGGCGGCTTTGCAAAAGTTAAATTAATGCCGCTGATTGCTCATATTAAAAATACCCAATTTACGGCCATTGTAGATGCTGATATTGCCAATGCAACCAATACGGCGCGCTTATATGGAACCGCCCAAGCACTTACTAATGATCAAGAATTATTTGAACAAGATCTTGCCGATGTAATAATCATTGCTTCTCCGCATAAATACCATTGTCAGCAAATTATCAATGCATTACAAAGTAACAAGGCAGTGTTTGTTGAAAAACCAATGGTAACTACCTTTGAACAACTTGAAACGTTAATGCCCTTGCTAGCAACCAACAAAATGCCTTTTTGTGTTGATTATAATCGCTCATTTGCACCGTTTATACAAAAAATTAAAGAGCAGCTGGTTAACCGCTCTTCACCGCTCGTGGTTCATTATCGCATGAATGCAGGATATATACCAAAAGAGCATTGGATTCAAACTGACGTGGGCGCTGGGCGCGTTATTGGCGAAGCATGCCATATCATTGATCTCTTTTGCTATTTAACAGAGGCACAACCAATATCGGTATCAGTAGAAGCACTTAAACCTACCGGTGATGATTTATTTGGTACTGATAACTTCTCAGCGCAAATTAGCTTTTCTGATGGTTCTTTATGCACGTTATTATATACGGCACTTGGCCACGCTGGCATTGGTAAGGAGCGCATGGAATTATACTATGATGCAAAAACAATTGTTATGGATGATTACAAACTATTAGAAGGGCATGGATTACCATCATCATTTAATCAAAAAGTAATGGTTCAAGATAAAGGGCATGAGCAGTTATTAAAACTGTTTTTTGAGAATCTTACTACCAATAATTATGTTATCGATCGCGACCGCCTTTATACCGTGGCCCATTTGAGCTTAGTCATTGATCAATTGGCAAAACAAGGTGGCGGAGAATTTTCGGCCCTTCGCTAAAGCTAAGGCCGAGTAAACAGCTAGGGCAGGACAAATCTCGCTTTAATTAATTCTATCAGGACTTTTTATATTTTATTATTTTTTTTGACAACAATAGTAAGATTTATTACGTTATAAGGATACATTTCGTTCAGAAAAGATAACGAGGTCTTTACCTATGGATTTCAGCTTTAAGCTTATTATTATCTATATGATATGTGCGGTATCGTTAAATTTAGTGCTATCGGTGAAAAAAATAAGGGACTTTTTATTTAAGGGACGATGGATTTATACTACTTTTTTTTGTGCACTTATTAATGGAGCAATCTGTGGCATATTATATCATTCAAATATATTATCACAGCAAGAAGTTATGTATATCAGCATGCTTATTATAGTTACAACGGGGATATGGATCAATAAAGTAAAAAAAGAGAGTATGGCAGCTCTTTGAAGTTCTTGGAGAGTCTTAAAATGGATTCTTACGCTACGCTCAGAATGACAGTTTCCCATTATACAATCGTGATTAATGAGAAAAAAATATACTCAGATATATTCGTCATCCAGAGGCCTTTAGGCCGTAAGGATCCAGTTATAAAAATATAAGTCAAAACCATTAAACCTTATAAGGACTTACATGGCCATTAAATCAATTGATCTTTCATGGATCGTGGTATCAGACCTAAAAAAAGCAAAAGAACTGTTTGTTGATACGCTGGGGTTTAAAGCGGAAGTCTATGAAGAACAATATGGGTGGATGGAACTAGTTGCACCAGAAGGCGGTATGCGCTTGGGAGTAGCAATGGCTTCCGATCCTTCTTCTTGTACTTCAGGAAAGCCAGGCAGCAACGCAGTAGTTACTATGACCGTGGACAATTTAGAAGAATCAATTAAGGAGTTTAAAACAAAAGGAGTCACCTTCCAAGGCGATATTATTGAAATTCCTGGTCATGTTAAGCTAATCTTTTTTACTGATGCTGATGGTAACCGCTTTCAACTGGTGCAAAATTTATAAGTAGTAGTATCACCAAACCATGTTTTAAAAAAAGGAAAAGATGTAATGAAGAAACTGGTAATGGAATTTTTGGGAACATTCTTTTTTGTATTAACAATTAGTTTTACCGGCATTCCCACCGCTATTGCTACTATGCTCATGGCATGGGTATATATCGGCTATTATGTTTCGGGCTCTCACTATAATCCTATGATTTCACTTGCACTGGCACTACGTGGTGCTTTTGCATGGCGTGAATTGGGTGGTTATATTATTGCACAAATTTTGGGCAGCACGGCTGCCTTTTTTTTAAGCAGTCATCTCAATAATGCTTTAGCACTCGGCGTTGAATTACCGCACCCTAATCCACAACTGAGCTTGTTACAAATTTTTGTTATAGAAGTACTCTTAGCATTTGTTTTAGCATTCATTGTGCTTGTAGTCACTTCACTTGCACAATTTAATGGTAGCCAAGTTTATGGTCTTGCTATTGGCTTTACCATTCCAGCACTTGCATACTTAGGTAAAAAGACATCCGGAGGTATTTATAATCCAGCGGTAGCAATTGGCGCAAGTATTGTAGCGTTATTTAAAGGATTGCCATTTTCATTACCGTATTTATTAGTGTATGTAGCTGGCGCCTTTCTTGGTGGTATTTTAGCAGCATTTGCATATATGTATTTTTATGGCCGCGAAGATGAAGAAATAGTCATTTTGAAATTTTAATATTATTTATACACAGCTCCTCAATTTAGAGGAGCTGTTATTTCATTGTTAACGAGCTAAATTCGATTTTAAAGCACCCAAATCATTTTTAAGTTGTTTCAGTAATGAAGCCAGTTCCATTTCTTCTTCGACAGGTACTTTTCCTACTCTTTTTTCAAATGCATTAATCAGCTTTTGATAATGGTTCAACGCATGTTGATATTCTTCTTGTGTAATTTCATCTTTTAAAGCTTGTTGATTCTCCTCAGGCGTTGCTTCAAGTTCATTTTTAGTATATAAAGTATCTCTCCATAACAAAAATTTATTTTCTGCAATAGCGATAAGTCTCTTAAGATTATGTAGATTATTTATTGAAAGATCTGGCATAAATTGATCTAATGCTTCTTTTAGAGCCTTTAAAATTGATGATTTTAGAATATATTTTCTCATATCTTCATACGTCTCAAATTCTTTTGTTTTAGGAGTCTCATCAAAATTATATTTTTTTGTTTCATCAATAAGCGCATAAAGTATTTCTAATTTTTTTGATAAATTTTTTTCAGAGATAAATTTTGTTGTTAAACCTTTTACGTTAATTCTCTGTTTTTGTCTATCATAACTACCTTTCATTTTATTAAATATATGCTCTCTATCAGCAACCACTATTTGCTTAGCCTTCTCTAATTTTTTAAGATATGGTTTATTTTTATTTCCTGCTGCTACTAATCGGGCATATTTCTCTTTTATTTCTTTTTCTGAGGTATCCTCAGCTACCCCTAAAACATCAAAGGGTGATTCTTCAGGATATTCTTCAAGCCATTTTGTAATATTATTTTTTAAATTTTCAATTAACTGCCCATCATAAAATAATCGCGCATTACTCATAATATTCCATGCTGATTCGGCTTTCTTTTTTTGTTCTACTGAAACATTACTTGCTATAATTTTTTCATATTGTTTTTTGATTTCGGTTAAATTTGCAGTGCGAGATACACTAAAAAAATCATAAATTGTCTCATTTGGATAACGCTGAAACCATTCATCAATTTTTTCAAAAAAAACACGTAATTCTTCCATTGGAATTATATTCTTTAAGCTAATATTTCTAGCGTCATATGCTTCTCTTGTTCTTGGATCTTTAAGTGTTCTATGTGCCTGACTAATTTCTTTAAATTTTTCCTCTGCTACTGCTCTTTCTTCTGGGGATGCTCCCGACCATCTATCGGGGTGCCATTTAAGTGCTAATTTTTTATATGCTTTAGTAATTTCATCAGTTGAGGCATCTTCGTTCACTCCCAAAATATCATAGTAAGTAGGCTCTTCTTGCTCCATTGCCCAATTCGGGGTGTTTGCAAAAAAAAGAATTAGTGATAACCAAAAATAAGGCTTATTAAGCATTACAATCTCCTTTTTAATAATTTTTTTAATTATAAGAAAAAAAATAGATTCATTTCAATAATACTTAATAAAAAAAAGGATTTTTTTATGGCCAAGAAGATGAACAGATTTTTATTTTGAAATTTTAAATGATGATTTCGAGCTGAGGCAGCTCTTATGTTATTGAAGCGCTGCGCTTTTTTATCTTTTTCTAATTTATTAATCCAAAACCCAATTCCCATTGAAACTGGTATAATGGTCATCATAGCTTCATGCGGTGTTAATAAATTCGAATAATATGCAAATCCACTGACAGCTCCACTAAATAATGCAGAAAAAAGAATGTAAACCCATCGTTTTCTTGGTAAAAGGCATAGAAATGTATTTACCAATGCACCACAAATTACCATTAAAAAGCATACCTTAAAATTGAAATCCATAGTTAAAACTCCACTAAATCTTTACCGTTATTTTTATACCGTATAAATGCTCGAATAATTATGGCTGGAATAAGTAGGCCAGAAATATAAAGCAACTCCATCTTTATAAACCCATTCGCCCACCAACTTAAAAAAATAAAGAGGAAAAATACAGGTGAAAGCAATAAATATTCTTTAATTAATGAATTTAAACAATCTACATATTTCATATTTTATTATTTATCTGGGGTATTTGCATTTCAAAAAAGCGCCAAAAAATATGTATGTCAATATATAAGAAAGTATGGCCCATTTTGAAAGTGGAAAATGATCCTGGTAACCCAAAAAAATAAGTATATTATGCTACGATTATCAATGATCCTATGGCTGTTATCATATATAATTGCTGTTTTACATAGTATGAGTAATTCATTTTTGCCTATTATTATATCGTTGTACAGCTTGGTTTAACAAGAGAAATGTTGTAGCAAAGTGAAAATATAAAATAATATAATAAATAGTTGGCATTCTATAAAAATCTATATACCAAAAGTAAAGCATAACGCCATGTGCTACAAACAAAAACCATATTTTTTGGATCCTTTTTGAGGTATCGCCAAATGGAGAACTATTAAAAAATGCTACATCAAAATAATGGATATATTTTTCAGGAAATATAAATATTGCAATATATACAATAATCGCAAAAATACTTAATAATGTACAAATGATAGGATATAAATTATTTCCTAGCCGAACAAAAGCAGGAAAATTAAAATTTAACCAAGTTTGTATTATACAAAGGTACAAAAGCGGAATAATTTCCTGTTTAATTTGTGGTAAACGGTTTTTAAAATATCGATCATACTTTATTCTTTCGTTAAAAAAACCGTTCTCTTTGGATATATATCAATGTCACAAAGAGAACGGAATTATTCTTAATAATCTTGATAGAATCTCTTATTCTTCATGTTTCATTAGTAATTGAGTAAATGCAGTCGAAAATGCTATTCCATACATAACCTGTTGGCCTGGTGATAGAATAATACCAGAATTAGTTATAATCCATATCCCACCAACAAACAAAAAAGCCCCAATAATCATGAATGCCTGTCTGTTTTTGTATATAAAATCAACAGCCACTTTATTTGTTTTTTGCCAACGCTATCAAAAGTTGCGTTTAAAAAATAACTATAAGAAACAAAGTCAAAATCTATCATGTTCACCTTATATTATGGAAGAAATGGTATAGCAAGGCCTGCAGCAAATGCACCCATTGAAGCAGTTTCTACAGCGGTTATCACTTCTACTAAAACCAATCTTTTCCTTCTGTTATATATTCCAAAAAAGATGTGATAAAGAGACCTGCAATTGGAATTAATATCATACAAAAAATATTAAAATAAGTAGTAGCGCCATTCCACCATACTACCAACAGACCTATAGGTAATAGTGGAAAAGCATGCATATATTGTCAAAATCTAGTTTTTAGATAATACCAATAGTTCATAATTATTTCTTTTTACAAAAATGGAATCGTCATCCCTTTTAGGTATCAATGCTATAATTATACCCAAAAGGCTTACATTTCCACAGGACTGAGATTGCATATCTTGATTAGCGGCTCTTATGCCTTTGAAGAACAACAATGTTCTTTATTTTTTTGATTATGCATCCAAAACCCAATTCCCGTGCAAACGGGTATAGTAATAAGCATAGCCTCTTGCTGTGTTAACATACCTGTATAATATGCAAAGCTATTGATAGCCCCACCAAATATTGCTGAAAAAAGGATATAAATCCACTGTTTTTTTGGTAATAAGGGTAGTATCGCATGTATCAAGAAACCACCCATTACAACACCAAAGAACACCTTAAAATTGAAATCCATAATTAAAACCCTTGCCATTACATTTATCGAAATTTCAGGATAAATTTTTACAGTAAAAAAGCCGCTCTCTCTGGATATATTTGCAAAGAGAGCGCAATTATTTTTAATAAGCTTTGATAGAATTTTATTTTTTATATTTTACAAATCAAAATCTATCATTATCAACTTTCTTTTAGGGAAGTGGCAACATCATACCAAGTGCAGCTGCACCAAGAGATATTGTTTCTACCATTCCTATCATGGTTGCAAAACAACCTCCACTAGCAACCATTGCAGATCCAGTTACAGCTGTTGCTGCTGCAACACCAGTAGCAGTTGCAGTTAACCCTCCAACAACAGCACCAGCCCCTACGGTTGCCGCAACCGCTCCTGCTGTTGTTGTTGCAATAGCTGTTCCTACTGCAGTACCTGCAGCACCAATTGCTGCTCCGGTTGCTGTTGCCCCAACACTTCCCGCAATAGCCAGACCTCCGGCAACAGCTACTGGTGTTGCAGCAGCTACGCTAGCAGTAACAGCTGCTGCTGCAGTTCCGTAACATAAGGTTTTAGCAATCCAATAGAATGCTGCCGCTGTACCAGGCCCACCGCCTAAGCCACGAACATGAGCCTTAAGCGAAAATTCACCATTATCAAATTGCTTTACTCCAATATAGCCAACTTTTTGAAATTTTTTAAGCGTTTTTTTATTGGCATTCCGCAATAGTGGGTCTACATCGAATTGATTGACGTCATGTATTTCTCCATTTTGCTTAATATGGAATCCTGATTCATCATGGAACAGTTTTATTTTACCAAAACGCTCAGGTGCTTGAATTGATGCTTGTTTAATTTTAAAGACCGACATTCTTTCTTCCATAGCACTTAATGAAGACATTATTAATAAACTTAATACACATAGTTTTTTCATAGTAAACACTTTCAAAAATTTTCTAAATATTAAAAATTACAAATTAAAGAGCCCAACCAATTGCAGCCATTGCGGTTGCTGCCGTTTCAACCAATCCTGCAGCATTCAGATAGTGAGCGGTAGCGACTACTCCTTGGCCTGCTGCTGCTCC
Source organism: Candidatus Babeliales bacterium (assembly GCA_963722075.1). Lineage (GTDB taxonomy): Bacteria > Babelota > Babeliae > Babelales > JANWKD01 > CAVRJM01. The sequence continues at coordinate 1,068,866 of CAVRJM010000001.1, forward strand.
TGCTACCGTGCCCGTGGCAACTGCTGCGCCAGCTGAAACAACCCCTGTTGTAGCTACCACACCGCCTACTGCTGCCCCGGCAACGCCACCGGTTGCCACTACTACCGTGGCCGCGCCAACCGCAGCTACGCCATAACATAACGTTTTGGTACCCCAATAAAGAAAGGACGCAAGTCCTTGCCCACCACCGTGCGCACGTACCCCTACATTAAGCGAAAATTGACCTTCGTCAGTTTGATTTACTCGAATGTAACCAACTTTTTGCAATTTTTTTAATGTTTTTTTATGCGCAGTACGCAAAATTGGGTCCACCAGATAATTATTCACCATATGCTTGTTGCCATTTTGCATAACACAAAAATTGTTGCCGTCATGGAAAAGCCGAACAGCTTCTAATTGACCGGCTGTTTGAATAGCTGATTGTTTGAGTTCAAAAAAAGATGGTGATTGCATTCCTTTAAGGGGAACGAACAATAAAAAAGGTACTAGATACAATTTATTCATAAAAATCTCATGTAAAAATAAAATATACAAAACAAATAAGTTGGTATTGGTTATATTTATTAGTACGCTGTCATCATGAATCCTTTCCGTTTATGAGGTTTATACAGTCCAAATAAAATCCATTGCGGATTGGATTCACTATGCTTGAAAACAAACATATTTTTTATAAAAAAATTATAAAATAGAAAGCGGCATCATAAAAAAATGCGGATTTAAGCCACTTTTATATAAAGTTGATATGATTTTTAGAAAAAATTTATTTGGGCAACATGTTAAATTCTATTAAATTTTTTAACATCATTTATAAAATTTATACTCAAAGATTACCCGATATTCGATTTAAAAAAGCCGTCGTTGCGAGTTTACGAAGCAATCCAGTTGTAAAATATAAAGATTTTGTATTTATTAACTGGATCCCTACGCTTCGCTCTGGATGACATTTGAATTATAATCTGAGAAATCAAAATAAAATCGAATTCATGTTAAATAAAACAAAATTCACCACATGGCCTAATTAATCAGATTGAATTGTTTTAAGCGTTTATAAATCGTAGAACGATTAACGTCTAAGAACTCTGCAATTTTTGCTTGGGTGGTTAATTTTTTAAGTAACATCTCTAATATTTTTGGCTCCTTTAATGCTTTTTTACCAAGCGTATACGCTTTTGCAAGCTCGGGATCTCCAATAGTATATGAGCTATTGAGATGAATGGTCTCTTTAATACGGTTCTTTTGATCCATATCTTTTTTGAGAACACCTTCAATTTGTTTTTTTAACTGTTTAATACTCAATGATCGATGAGCAATTAAGCTTGCTTTTTCACGCTTATTTATTTCAACTAACGTTGTATGGGGTAATACCAATTGACTTACAATAGTTTCTATTAATTCGTTATATTCACGATCTGTTAAATCATTCAATGATGGCATAATTATTGATGCTTGCTTTAATTCATCAAAGAGATTTTTTGAAAATCTATGTTCACGTACAAGCATTGAAAGCTCTTGCCCCGTTGAACACATAATACGCACAGAGCTTGTTACTTTTTGATCGCTTTTATAAGGGTGATAGTATCCATATTTAATATATTCAGCCAACATTTCTTGCAATTCTAGGGGTAAGAACTGAATATCTGCTATACACAGTGTTCCTATATTATGAAGGCTTTCCAGCAACGGCTTTTGAGAAGATACGTTATCTGATTCATACAGTTTATTAATACCAAATAACGTTTTTGCTACCGTATAGAGATCAGTTTCTTTTTTTAATGTTAAAATGCGCAACTGTTCACGCAAACTAATGGTATGCAAAATATGAACTATATCTTCCCTATCATCATCTGCTACATCGATTAAGAGTGCTTTTTTACTTAACGCAAGCTTAAGTAAATTAATTTTAAAGGCTAACAATGTATCATTGATTGTTGGAATAATTTTATTAATTAATTGTCCCGCTTTAGTGGTTTCTAGATATAACATAAAATCCATTTGGGTAGGTTTGTGTATACGTAATTGTGCCTGTTTAATAATATCAAAAATAGTTGCATACGATATAACAAGTAACACATTATTCTTATCTAAAAAGGGAATAGCATATGCACTCAGCTTAATGCCCTGTTCATCATAAAAATAATGCATCTGAGCAGTTTTATATTGAAAAACATTTGTTGCTAGTGCCTCAAGTTCTTGCGTTACTGAATGCCGTTTATGTTCATTAAGATCGATTGTAATGATATCTTTGGCATCTTGATTTAAATATACAAACACACGATACGAGGTGTATGAAATGACACCAATTTTTTTTGCCTTATTTGAATAGAGAAAAGCATCTAATGATTCTCGATATTGATTAATTTCTTGGTGTTTTGCAAACAATTCTTCTTGCAGCTTCTTTTCCCGTGCAATTACGGTAGTTAGTTGATGGTTTTGCAAGATATTAATAACGTTCTCTACGCTGGTTGCATATAACACCATTTCATCACATTCAATATCACTGTAGAGCTGTTTTCCACGCGCATCTCTTTTAATAATGATAGCCGCTATCAATGAATTATTTTTAAAAATAGGAATAAGTACATCGGCATCTAGATTATTTAAAAATGAAATTATTGCATCATTGAGATGTGTTTGATTATGTATATTGTCAAAAACATTTCATCATAAATGGCAATGCGCTGTTCGTGCATATAAGTATACAATAATTCGTTCTGAACAAATTCCCGTTCTATAATTTGTTCGCTTTTGCTTAATTGATAGCTGTTTTTTTCTTCTTCAATATTTCTTATTTGGGTGCTTTTCCTCAATAAGAATTCTACAAAATGAGGCTCAATTAAAAAAATATCCTTAAAAGCCAGTTGGATAACTGGTTCCAGTTGTTGAATATGAGTAACCGTTCCTAATTTTGCAATTGATTGCCTGAATTTTTTAAAAAAGGGAAAAGTATGAGGGTCTTTAACTTGATTTTGAAAATTAAGAAAGCGAAGGCGCATTACCTTAAAGGCGCAATAGTATATAGATACTGCATAAATTAAAGAATGGACGCCCGTAATTATATAGCTCGTCCTGCTATAAATTATAATATGAATAACCTCCGAAATACCCAGTAAGATAAGCGGATAAACTATATAATTCAATATAGTTATTAATTGTAATTTTAAAATTTTGGGGTAATCAGGGTGTCGTATTTTTTTCAAAACAAAAAAAGCACTAAATAATAAAAGTAAAAAAATAAAGTTTGCTATTATAAGAAATAAATCACCATACCAATATTTTTCTGAAAATTTAAAATGAAAAAAACCAATGAATAAAAAGTATCCGCTATAGAAAACAGTAAATGGAAAAAGTATCTTTTGATGAATTGGTAAAGCATAATTACGGATTGTTAAACTTTCTATAAATATTGCAAGAAATTGATATTGCAATAGACAAAACACCCAGGCAATACAACAAAAAAAATAAATTATACGTAAGTTTATACATGAGTAAAACAAGTTATTTATTTGATAAAGCAACCAGGAGACATCGGTAAAAACATTGCCAACTAAAGCCCCAATGAGAAGTAAAATTCTTTTAGCATCTTTGTTCTTATTAAAGAGAGCGGTTATAAGAAATGAAAGCAATATTAGTTTTGCGCTAAAGGCCGTAAGAATAATAAAAAAAATCAAATAGTTGATCATTGAAAAGTCAGTTTATGTTAAGTTATTCTCCTTTCAATTATATCCTATATTTATAAAATTTTAAAAAATAGTAACATACTGTTGCTTATTCATTTAACTGAAAATTAATTTATGAATTAAAAAAGCCCGTCTATAAAAAACGAGCTTTTTATATTTATTGCTATTCAATCGCTTATTTAACAATAGTCGTTAACAATAAGCTATAACCACCTGTTGGAGGCCCATCAAAAGACATTACAGTAATCAACGCAAATAAAAAAACAAAATTCACTATATTAATTTTTTTTATCATAGTATACCTTCAAATAAAATGTTATAAATATTTAGTTTTAAAGGTAGTATAAGGTCTTCATTTCTTAACATCAAGAATTGGGTCAAAAATGGTTTTTGATTTTCTACATTCTTTATCCCAAAGCATAATTCTTCTACTCATTATAGAAACCCTATCGTGTTTTTCTAAAATTTATCTTCTATTTTTTCTTTTTAACGCATTAAAATCTACCAAAATAAAGATGCAGTTATTGCTCTTATTAACTGTCTTAACTTGTAGTACTATCGTTGATTTCTCCTGGATAATTTATATTTTATCTCAATGGTTCTCATTTATTGATGTACGTCCTGTTTTTTTTATTGTACGACTAGCTTGGGTTGCTAATTATATTTTATTTTTAACACTCGGCTTTTTTGTTGAGAGCCTTATTCAAAAAGATTTTAAGCTTAAAATTAGACAAAAATTGTTTATTTTATTTAGTTCTCCCTGGATACTCTATTTTGTTTACGTTGCTTTCTTTCAATACAACTTTACACAAGTTGCTGATAGAGAAGTAGAACTAATTATTATGCATACTTCTATTATTTTCCTATATTTTATTCTAGTTATCCCTTCCGTTTATGTAGTAATAAGAGAACTGCACCGGCAACATTTTCCCAAAATTTTAAAAAAACAATTAATAATTCTTAACAAATTTTTTATTGCTCCCTATTTATTTACTCAGATAATGGATATTCTTTCTGTTTATTACATGCAACCATATATTATTATCGGTATTTCAAATGCTTTTATAGCAGCCGGTGTTTATTTTTCCATTACTAGAATCATGAAGCTGCGCTTTTTAAATTTTGAAACTAAGGTGCAGCCGCCAGAAAATATCGAATTTATTGATAATTTTAAAACTTTTTTATCAACAATCACTAATACCAAAAGCTTGGCGGAAGTTACCCTACTGGTGAAAAATTTCTTTCAAGAAACATTTCATATTAATACTAATCGCGTCACTATCTGCTATAGAAATAGTGCATTTTATTTACCGCAATCAGTAACGTATGATCCGCCGGTATTAAGCACCTGCGAAATTGCTTTTGAAAAGTTAGTAAATAACCCGGTAAAACATGAACAGCTCTTAACTATTATGAAGCAGCAACAGATTTTAATTTATGATGAAATTGAATTTAGTAATTTCTATAAAGAAGAGACTATTCATCAGGAAATACTCTCTTTCATGAAAGAAATGAAGGCAGATATTTTTTTACCTATTTATGAACACCATAATTTAATTGCTTTTCTTATCATTAATAATAAAAAAGAACACAATGAGCTATTTAATAATTTAGAATATTCGCAAATGGTTATCGTAGGTAAATATCTTGGGCATATTATTACGATGCTCCAATTAAGTAACTATCGCGGGTTAATTGCGCAAAATAAGCTCCTTCAAGAACAATTATATGAAGCACATCGCGAAAATAATAACTATAAAGAAACAATTCAACTGTTTTTAAAAGATATGCACAATAGGCACATTGGCGTTATCACCTATGATAGTACTCGCTTTGCTTTTATTAATCAGAGTGCCAAAGAACTTATTGGTATTAATCCCAATATGCATAGTAATCATCCCATAAGTAAACAATTAAAACAGCTGGTTGCCATAACACAAGAATATGAATCAAGCCAAACTATAACAATCGATACCGCAGCGGGAAAAAAATTGGTAGCATCAGCATTACTCCATAGTGATAAAAAAAGTATCATCATTATTATTTGTCATGCTGAAATTGCAGAACAATTTAAACAAGAAGTAGCCAAATTAGGTAATCCTGCCACCTGGGAATATCTATTATATTTACAAACAACTGAATCTGGGAAGCTGATTAATAAATTAATTCCAGGTAACAGTAAGAACCTACTCAATTTTAAGATTGATTTATTAAAAGCTGCCTTAAGTAAGCGGCCTATAGTACTTGATATTCCTGAAGATGATTTGGAAGGAATTATAGAAATTTTACATCATTCAAGTCTACGCGATCATTTGTATAAATTAACCATGAGCTCTCCTGAAAAAAATAATAGCATAGCCATAAAATTATGTGGCGTTAATCCGCTTTTTGGATCCGCTGAACAATCATTATTGGAACAATTAAATGGATCAGGCACACTGTTTATTCAAAATATTCACTTGCTTGAATTAAGCACCCAAGATGCACTAGCAGAGTTTATCAGATATGGCTATTATACAGTTCAAAAAAGTAATAAAAAGCTTTTTGCTGATGTACGTCTTATCTTTTCAACCACCCAGAATTTACATCAATTAGTACATGAGGGAGCATTTAGCAAAATACTTTATCAAGAGTTAGAAAAAAATATTTTGACTATGCCTTCATTATTTCAACTATCTGATGATGAATTGCATGAACTGGTTAAAGATTTTATCAAACAAGAAAATCTTGCCAATGAAATTGAATTTACTAAAAAAGATAAAGAGCGCTTAATAGAAATTCGTTCATTGAGTATTGCCAATTTAAAAAAGAAAATTAGAAACGTAATCATTGAAAAATCTAAAAAGCATGATGTTTATTACCCCGCTCACAATGATGATAGCGATCTTATTGAAGCAAATTTACTGGGGAAAAATCTATTACGCGATAAAGAGAAATTTATAAAATTGATGCAAAAATTTGATTACAATCAAAAAAAGGTAGCTGCCTTTTTAGGCGTTAATCATTCTTCAGTCAGTCGCCGCATTAAAGCGTATAATCTTGAAATAGGTACTAGTAATAATTCTACAAGTGAAGTTAACTAACTAAATTATTGATTTGACTTCAATTCAATGGCTATGGTGTATAAAAAAGGAGAGCGCTATGAAAAAAATTATCGCTATTTTTATCTTATATCCCTTCATTATGCAAGCAAGCCTTGATACTGATTTAAATACTTTAAAAAATAAACTTACCCATTTACATAATTCTTTATTAGAATTACCGGTTATTCAAGCGGCATCGCAAGTGCGAGCAATATATTCCCAACTTAATAAAACAATAACTGATGCACTTAAAGCATCACCGCCTCAGATTATACCCTTCAATTATTTCACCAATGCATTAGATAAAGTTATTGAGATCACGCAACATCTAACGCCTGAGCAAAGAAAAGCGCTTATTAAGCAAATAGAACCCGATGCTAAACGCTATGAATCATTATTTAATAAGGCAAAATCAAGAGGAATTATTAAAGAAAAATTGGAAAAAGAACTATTACCAACTAATGAGCAATTAAAAGAAATCCTTACAAATGACAATAACGATATACAAAGAACACAGTTAGAAATAACTGACTTTGAAAAAAAACTAAAACAATTTCTTAAATGGGCACTATGGTATAGCAATAATCCCCAAGAAATCGCCTCAAAACAACCAAAAAAATTTAGACAATTGGCTGAATTAATCCCTACTATGGCAAGAATTCCTCAACAATTTACACAAATCATTAACGAACTTAATGATTTTAAAGATACCGCTGATCTACAAGATACCATCGCCATCCTTCATTTTTTAAATAAGATCAAAGCTACCGTAGAACATCTTATGGATATAATTGATAATGGTTGGAAAAACTATCAGCCAATATTACAAAAACGCAATTGGGGTTATCTGCAAGAAGTTAAACGCGGGGATCAACATTATCAACTGCTTATAAGTTTAAAAAACACGCTTAATGATATTTTGTTTTCATCTAAGCCAGCAGCACCCTATGAAACAAATATACTCAATAAAGCCATTCAGGAATGGACCCAAAAACTTGGTGATTAAATGCTAAAAAAAATTAGTGTTCTGATTCTCATAACCATATTAGCAACAAGCCTTATAGCAACGCTTTATTTCTATCGCTCATATATCGCAATTAACAAAAATTTAGAGCACATAATTCGAACTCAAGCAGTCACCAAAAATCCCGACATTGGCTATTCTTTTATTAGTAACTATGAAGGGACGCTGCTTTGGCACCCTATTGTTGAATATGCCAACAAAAAAGTTACCATACTTTTTGCACAAGAGGAGGCCGATTTAATAAATGCTCTTTTAAACAATCTTAAAGAGAAAAAAGAGATTCTTATTAAAAAAATATATGATGACCATGGCCATTTAGTACAACTGTATTTAATTGAAGATAATAAGAATGTGCATGGGCTAATTTTCTTTCCTGATGAATTACGCAAATATGGCACCGATGCCGAGCGTCATATTCTTATCATAATAAGTCTTTCTATTTTATTTGGTATTTGTGCATTATTACTACTTTTTGGTATCTTTTTTATTACCAAACCGCGCACCTGGTGGTATATTGTTGCTGCTATTTCTATTGCTATGATTGCTCAAATGAGCTATTTATGGTCACTGCGTGATTCAGTAGGATTCCAAGAAGAATTTGAAGCTTCACCACTTATTACTGAAAGCCAAAAGGATAATCAGGTACAAAAAATTAACAGCCGTAGTGGCAAAACATATAAAGAAGTGCCTACCGGCATTTTTATTGATCAAGGGCAATTTGCTAATGGTAATAGTAGTATATATCCGGGTATGCATCTTGGCGGTTATATTTGGCAGCAGTATGATTTGAAAGAACATGCTGATCTTGAGCGTGGCTTTATTATCCCGAATGCACATTCAATAACCATAAAAGAATTATACCGGCAAAAAACAGCTGATAAAGAAACTATTTGCTGGTCATTTTCTGCTAATTTATATCAAAAATTCAATCCACTTTTATATCCATTTGATCGGCGTCATATTTTAATAAATCTATTGCATAAAAATTTTGAAAAAAATGTGTTATTAGTACCTGATTTTCCCTCATATCAATCATTAAATCCATTAATTCTGCCGGGCGTTTCATTAAAATCGATTATTTTATCTTATTGGAACATTACCAAAAGCTTTTTTAGTTTTAATAATTATTTATTTAAAACTAATTTAGGATCTCCAGATTTCTATTATGATCCGGTTCCCTACTTACAATTTTATATTACCGCTTACCGTAAATTAGGCGGCGACTTCATAATGTATTTTGTTTCATTAATTGTGGTGCTTATTATTCTCTTTATTCAATTATTAGCATTCTTAAAACAAGAATCTTTAATGGCTGTGGTGGGGTTTTCAACGTTTAGCGTACTGGGCGCCTGTAGCGGTCTTTTATTTGTTTTAATTACCAGTGAAATTTGCATGCGCCAAGCATTAATGGTAGAAGGGATTATTTATTTAGAATACCTCTATTTTGTTTCATATGCTGCTATTATTATGGTAATTATTAATAGTATTTTATTTGCAGTAAAATCTGATTCACCTATCATCGCTTATGAAAACAATTTAATATTCAAACTCATCTATTGGCCACTCACCTTACTAGCCGCTGTATTGGTAACGGCTTATATTCTTTATTAATCTATTTAATTTTATTGATTATTTTTTTAAGAATATTTTATAGTTAATTTATAAAATCATTTAAAAAGGAACATTTATGAATAGAAGCATTATTTTTTTACTTGCAATGGTATATTGCACTGCGCTCAAAGCAGATTTGCAGGGTGAATTAACAACCTTAAAGAAAAAACTTACAGTTTTACATAATGCATTGCCAGTGAAATTGAGTATTGATGAAGTGGTTGAACAAGCAAAACCAATTTTTAAACAAATTAAAAAAACTCTTACCAATGCGCTCAAATCTAAAAAACCCATTTCTAGCAAACAATATGAAACATTAGGAGAATCAATGGGAAATAAACTAAGAGAATTAGCTAAAGATTTAAATCCTGAAGAGCTAAGAGATATTGGGATCGAATTAGAACCACTTACTGATGAATTAGCAGATTTAGAAACACAACTTCAATTCGAAAGATTGCTTCCTATAACATTTGAGGAGGGACAAAATAATCTATATAGAAAACTTGATAATCTTCGCCAATTATTAGTATCAAAATATGATACAAAACAATTTGTTAAAAAAGCAGAAATAGAACCTTTTTACCAATTTTACCATAAACTGATGAATTTATTTAATGAGGAACAGAAAGAAATCATCCTTAAGGACCGCAATATTAAAATTGTGATTCAAATTATAAATAACCTCGGAGAACATCTAGACAACATGCATAAATGGGATCACATGATCGACCCCGCACCATGGTGGGAAGATATTGAGAAATTTGAAGTAGAGCCTGAAGTAGAATTTCCAAGCTCAGAAGAAGAAGAAGAAATAAGCGAGGGTGAAGAAGAAGAAAAACCCGGTGTAATTCGTCAACATACTTTTGCACAAACTCCAGCGATACAAGAAGAGTTAAGTAACGATTATAAAGTATTAGCCCAGTTAGAAAATGACGTTAATGATTTTGAACAAAAACTCAATGCATTTATTAATTGGGCAAAAAAAATACATGCCAAAAAGCAGGATACGAGCAGCGAAGAATCTAAAGCGTACGATGAATTAATAAATTCCTGGGGTCATTTACCACGGATCCCACAAATATTACAGTGGATTACCTCATATGATAAATTTGAACGCACTGCCACACGCCAAGATGCCCAAGCAACGATTGAATATTTAGACAATTTGAAAAAGTTATTAGAGCATGTAGCTAACATTATTGGGAGAGCATGGCGCGATAATCATAATATATTAAATAATATTTCCTTTACATTTGAGGGTACGTCTAAATCAGGTGTTGGTCATTTTAATCCCTTAATCATCTATAAAAATAATCTTGAAAAAATTATATTAGGAAAAGGAAAAGGGATGATCTCCGGCCATTTTGATGAACTTAATAAGAGCCTTCATAAATGGCATAGAGCCCTTTCTTTTTAAAACTGTATAAACTAGAGCATTAAGCCGGTGGAAAAAACTTTCACCGGCTTTTTTTATACCACTCAACGGTCTTTATAATTACATCAAAGCGACGTACTACTACGCCAGCCTAGCTGGTCTGTTATTGTAGTAATAACAGCATATATTCTTTATTGAGATTAACTGTTGACTGCATTTCCGGTACTACTTTATAGTTGATTTATAGGATCACTTTAAAAAGGAATGTTTATGAAAAGAAGCATCATTTTCTTAATCGCAATAGTATATTGCAATGTTCTCAAAGCAGATTTGCAAGGTGAATTAATTACCTTAAAGAAAAAACTTACTGTTTTACATGCTGCATTGCCAAAAGGGCCGGGCGGCTTGCCACCATTACCAGCAGGGAAAAAGGGTGAACTAGAAAATGTTAAGCAACAACTGCGAGCGCTTTTTGACCAAATGCTTAAATTTGTACAAGATGACCCTTCAATAACAAAAGAATCGCAGCTTAAATTCTATTTTGATCAAATACCAGATATAGTTAAAAACTTATCTAGGGAACAAGAGAAAGAAGTTAGAGATGCAATGTTACCATCAGTAAAAAAAATTGGAGAAATAATAGAAGCTCGAATAGAAAATGAAATAAAAGATACTGTAGCATATTTATCACAAAAATTACGTGAATTTTCTGATCTTTTAAAATGGCACATTGATAATAACCAACTGATACCAAAGCAGAAGAGGCTCAAAATATCTACCAAATATATCAAAAAGTTATGGATAAATATAATACAGAACAAAGAGCCGATATTTTGCTACAAATTCGTCCATTATTAGAACATATTGATGAACAAATTGCAACGGCATTCCGAGCATTTTTATGGTTCATTGATTATGGTACAAAACCATGGAGGAAAGATATTGAGAAATTAGAATTAGAGCCTGAAGTAGAATTTCCAAGCGAAGAAGAAGAAGAAGTAAGCGAGGGTGAAGAAGAAGAAAAACCCGGTGTAATTCGTCAACATACTTTTGCACAAACTCCAGCGATACAAGAAGAGTTAAGTAACGATTATAAAGTATTAGCCCAGTTAGAAAATGACGTTAATGATTTTGAACAAAAACTCAATGCATTTATTAATTGGGCAAAAAAAATACATGCCAAAAAGCAGGATACGAGCAGCGAAGAATCTAAAGCGTACGATGAATTAATAAATTCCTGGGGTCATTTACCACGGATCCCACAAATATTACAGTGGATTACCTCATATGATAAATTTGAACGCACTGCCACACGCCAAGATGCCCAAGCAACGATTGAATATTTAGACAATTTGAAAAAGTTATTAGAGCATGTAGCTAACATTATTGGGAGAGCATGGCGCGATAATCATAATATATTAAATAATATTTCCTTTACATTTGAGGGTACGTCTAAATCAGGTGTTGGTCATTTTAATCCCTTAATCATCTATAAAAATAATCTTGAAAAAATTATATTAGGAAAAGGAAAAGGGATGATCTCCGGCCATTTTGATGAACTTAATAAGAGCCTTCATAAATGGCATAGAGCCCTTTCTTTTTAAAACTGTATAAACTAGAGCATTAAGCCGGTGGAAAAAACTTTCACCGGCTTTTTTTATACCACTCAACGGTCTTTATAATTACATCAAAGCGACGTACTACTACGCCAGCCTAGCTGGTCTGTTATTGTAGTAATAACAGCATATATTCTTTATTGAGATTAACTGTTGACTGCATTTCCGGTACTACTTTATAGTTGATTTATAGGATCACTTTAAAAAGGAATGTTTATGAAAAGAAGCATCATTTTCTTAATCGCAATAGTATATTGCAATGTTCTCAAAGCAGATTTGCAAGGTGAATTAATTACCTTAAAGAAAAAACTTACTGTTTTACATGCTGCATTGCCAAAAGGGCCGGGCGGCTTGCCACCATTACCAGCAGGGAAAAAGGGTGAACTAGAAAATGTTAAGCAACAACTGCGAGCGCTTTTTGACCAAATGCTTAAATTTGTACAAGATGACCCTTCAATAACAAAAGAATCGCAGCTTAAATTCTATTTTGATCAAATACCAGATATAGTTAAAAACTTATCTAGGGAACAAGAGAAAGAAGTTAGAGATGCAATGTTACCATCAGTAAAAAAAATTGGAGAAATAATAGAAGCTCGAATAGAAAATGAAATAAAAGATACTGTAGCATATTTATCACAAAAATTACGTGAATTTTCTGATCTTTTAAAATGGCACATTGATAATAACCAACTGATACCAAAGCAAGAGGCTCAAAATATCTACCAAATATATCAAAAAGTTATGGATAAATATAATACAGAACAAAGAGCCGATATTTTGCTACAAATTCGTCCATTATTAGAACATATTGATGAACAAATTGCAACGGCATTCCGAGCATTTTTATGGTTCATTGATTATGGTACAAAACCATGGAGTAAAGATCTTTATCCAGAATTTGAGATAGAAAGCGAAGAAGAAGAAGAAGAAGAAAGTGAAGAAGAAGCGGCAGAAAAACTAGCAAATGCCCGAAGAAAAGAACTTTGGGAAACATTTCGTGACCTTGAAAAGCTTTTAAGTCAACAACCATTTGATAAAGTTAAAACAACTATTCTACTCAATTTACTTAAACTAATGTATGCGGTGCGAAAAAACCTAATTACTCAACTTGACCAGAAAGATATGGAGAATTTGATTACACAAGCAGAAGAAATGTTAGCACAGCAACCGCGACCAACCTTCGAGCGAGCAAGTCAACCACGACCTCAAGTTCCTGCTACGCGCGCGGGTAGTCAACTTCCACCACAAACACCCGCTCCCCGTGAACGCGCGGGCGGTCCAAGAGAAAGAAGAGGATTCATAACTCATGCTGCCCCAGAATTATTATATGGAGAGGAACAACCAACTCAAACTGAAATTCAACAATTTAGTGAAGCACTTGCAGAGCTCGAAGAATTGATGCAAGAACCCCAACCACAAATAACTAAATTAGATGAAGCATTGAAAACGGTAAAAAAGCTTGCATCAAAAGTAAAAAATAGTTATAGCGCTACATCTTGGGTTAAAATAGAATACATAATAGAACAAGCAGAAGCTAAATTAGAATCGCGCAAGCATATATTAGAATTATTACATACATAAGCGCAAATAAGATTTCACAGCCGGTGGAAAAAACTTTCACCGGCTTTTTTTATACCACTCAATTGTTTTCACAATACCATCATAGAGAGAAATATTGCTACGCCACCCCAACTTATTAATTTTTTCTACATTTAATAATTTACGCGGCGTACCATCAGGCTTAGTGGCATCAAAAATAATGTCGCCTTTATAACCAACAATTTCTTTAATAAGGAGCGCAAGCTCCTTAATAGAAATATCTTCACCAGTACCAATATTGATCGGTAGTGATTCACTGTAATGCTCCATTAAAAATAATAATGCTTGCGCTAAATCATCAACATATAAAAATTCACGCCGCGGGTGCCCGCTTCCCCAGAGCATTACCATTTGAGCACCTTCTTGTGAAGCTCTACTCATTTTTGCAATAAGGGCTGGCAATACATGCGATGTTTCATAATCAAAATTATCATAAGGACCATATAAATTAGTGGGCATACAAGAAATAAAATTGGTACCATATTGATAATTGTATGAACGGCATAATTCAATCCCGGCAATTTTTGCTATGGCATATGCTTTATTAGTCGGTTCTAGCGAACCGGTTAACAAATAGTTTTCACTAATGGGCTGCGCGCATTCGCGTGGATAAATGCATGAAGAACCTAGAAATAGCAGTTTTTTTACACTGCACCTTATATGCAGCGTGAATAACGTTAGCTTCAATCATAAGATTATCGTAAATAAATGATGCAGGAAAATCATTATTGGCCTTAATGCCACCAACTTTAGCTGCTGCTAAAAAAACATATTCGGGCTGTTCATGCTCAAAAAAATGATACGTTGCCTGCTGATCACGCAAATCAAGTTGCTGCATGGTGCGCATAATAATTTTTGTAAAACCGTTTGCTGCTGTAATAACCGCACTATCGCTGAACCTACTAATCCTTCATGACCCGCAACATATATTTTTGCATCTTTATTCATAGTGATTCCACGGCATTATATATTTTTTTTATATCAATAAACGGCGATTCAAAGGTGCGGTGTGCCGTACCGTTTAATTGCTGTTGTAAAATGTTATGATCATATTCAACCATTTTTTTAACCAAGGTACCAAAATCGATAGTTGGCCGCCACCCCAGCATTAAGCGCGCTTTAGTAGCATCACCCAGAAGATGCTCTACTTCGGTAGGGCGAAAATAACAAGGATCAATGCGAATAATTATTTTTTGAGTAGTGCTATCAATGCCATATTCTTCAACGCCCGTTCCTTGCCACCGTATAGTAACGCCGCTACAAAAAAAGGCACGTTCAACAAATTCGCGCACCGAATGTGCTTGACCTGTAGCAATAACAAAATCTTCTGCTTTCTCTTGTTGCAACATCAACCACATGGCATAAACGTAATCAGGAGCGTACCCCCAATCGCGGCGGGCATCTAAATTTCCCAGATATAATACCTCTTGTAATCCTGCTTTAATACGAGCAACGGCACGGGTAATTTTACGCGTTACAAAGGTTTCGCCACGCAGCGGTGATTCATGATTAAATAAAATACCATTACAAGCAAACATCCCATACGCTTCTCGATAATTGACGGTAATCCAATAGGCATATAATTTTGCCACTGCATAAGGCGAACGGGGCGCAAAAGGTGTTAATTCATGTTGCGGTGGCTGCGCGCTGCCATATAATTCACTCGTGGATGCTTGGTAGAATTTTGTTTTATTTGTTAGCCCCAGCAAACGTATCGCCTCTAAAATACGAAGCGTACCCAGCGCATCAGTATTGGCCGTATATTCTGGCGTTTCAAAAGAAACACGCACATGGCTTTGCGCTGCAAGATTATAAATCTCATCAGGCTGCACTTCTTGAATAATACGAATTAAATTGGTGCTGTCGGTTACATCACCGTAATGTAATATAAAATTGCGGGTATCATAATCATGCAGATCTTGGTAAATATGATCAATGCGTGCGGTATTAAATGATGATGTGCGTCGTTTGATGCCGTGTACTTGATATCCCTTATTAAGCAATAGCTCTGCTAAATAAGCGCCATCTTGCCCTGTTATGCCAGTAATTAATGCTTTTTTCATTACAAACCTTTTAAGTCTCCTTGTCATCCCGAGCTTTCCGTCGGCGCCACAGGCTATGCCGGACAAGGCGTGGGGACCGCGTCCGCCGTAGCTTGTAGCGAAGGCTGGATCCAGGCAAAATTTTATCTGGATTGCTTCGACAAGCTCGCAACGACATCATTTCAATGCATATGCTTTTATCTTTGAGTAAAAAAATTTATAATATTTTTAAAAACTCAACAGGATCATCCTAATACAGGTTACATAATTGAGCAAAAATTATTATGTGCATTGCTAACAAAGCATTTGTAAAATACGACAATATCAATATATTAATAGCTGATTATTTTTTATTTCCTGTAAGAAGTAGTATGAAACAAATAGTTTTTTTTGCATTAATTGCTACAGCTTTAATTTCAAGCAATAATGCAATGGAAGGAAATGAAACAACACCATTGATTAAAGCAAAATCAGGTGATAATTCCTCTTGGCACTTTCTTAGGCTACAATATAACCCACAATATGCATTAATTCATTATATAAAAGCAGGTAGCTTACCAGAAGTAAAGAAAGTAGTCATTGATAAAGGTGCTAATGTAAATAAAGATTATGTTGAGGATTCTATCTGGACACCCCTTTTATATGCAGCAGATAATGGAAATATGGAAATTGCAAAATTTTTAATTGAAAAAGGTGCTAATCCTAAAACGCACTTAATATATTCTAAGTATCCCGGAAGTGGTTATTCTTGCCCTGTAGATAAATCAGCAAGTGAGTTAGCGTGCGAGGCAGGAAATCAAGAGCTTGCAGCATATCTCCGTGAACAGGAAAATAAGTAAAAAAATTCACTTCAAATCAATACCGTTGCCGATCCTCAGCCGCACATATTACTCGTTAGTTTATTGTTTTTTATGGTATTTCTTTTACACTGATTCCTAAATTATATTCATAAGGAACAACATGAAAAAATGTATGATATTTATTTTAAGCTCACAGCTGGCTGTAGGTGTAAATTATGCTATGCAAGAATCAGTCTCTGCGCAAATGCCTGCTAAGCACTCCGCTAATAAACCATTTAATAAAAAAAAACAAAAAGCTTTATTTGATGCCATCAATCTTGGCCGCACTCAACAGGCAAAAGAATTATTAGCCGATCCGAAAATAAACATTAATCAATTTCCCAAAAATAATATTTGGACTCCCATACTCATTGCAGCACATCAAGGAAATACAGAAATTGTAAAAATACTCGTTGAACAGGGCGCAAATTTACGCGTAAGATTAAAATATGAACAACATCCTGGAAGTGGTTATTCTTGCCAGATAGATCGATCGCCCAGCGAATGTGCACTAGCAAATGGTCATCATGAACTTGCCCACTATTTAGAAGAAAAAGAACAGCTCAGTAAAGAATAAGAAAAATAGTTTATTCTTGAAGATCTATATCATTTTTGTATAGCGTATTATTTATATAATAATTAATTTTTTTAAAGGAATTGTTAATGAATATACGCTATTATTTATTATGTATTATGAGTATTTTTTCTTCCCTTTGGCTTCAGGGGCAAGAGCTAAGTTCACAACAACTTCAATCAGCACAAATAATGCCTATGCGTAATCGTCCAGGATTTACAGCATCTATGAATATAGGGCTAAAATCTGAAGATCGTAAGATTGTAATTGAAACTTTACGCCAATTACTTGCTGATAATTATGTGCTGTATACCAAGTCGCTTAATTTTCATTGGAATGTAGAAGGTGAATTATTTAGCCAACTCCATAAATTTTTTAAAAAAATATATAAAGCTTTAGAGAAAAATAATGACTTGTTTGCTGAACGAATACGGGCGCTTGGTGGATATTCTCCCGCTTCATTGCAAGAATTTTTATCTATGACACAGCTCTCTGAAAATAATGGCGGTTCCCGTAACTATAAAAATATGCTTCAAATCCTACTTAAAGATTTTGAAACGGTAATTCGAGCGCTTCGTGACGCGGCACAATTATCAGCAGATTATAATGATTGGGGCACTAATAATATGATTGCAGGATTATTAGAATCGATGGAAAAAATGGCATGGATGATTCGCGCGCATTTGCGATAATTATAAATATTCTTGCTTATTATTTTTACGCAATTCATTTAAAGCTAATTTAACTTTTTCTGATTCGGAACGTTTTGCAATAAGAAGTACATCATCTGTTTGCACTACAACTAAATCTTCAACGCCAATAAGAACCGTTAAAGGTTTTTGAGAGAGAACTAAATTATTGATTGATTCAATAGAAAGATGATTGTGAGTGTCTGCTTCCAGCGATAAAAAGGTTGCTAAATTGCCTACATCAGACCAGCCAAGTTGAGCAGGAATCACCAGCAACGAAGATGACTTTTCCATAAGAGCATAATCAACTGAAATCGATTCCAGTTGTTGATACCACTCAGCCGATCCCGTTTTAAAATAGTTATAAACAAGCGTATATAATTCAGGAGCATATTTTTTATACGCTTCAATAAATACCGATACCGGTGCACAAAAAATACCAATATTCCAAAGCATGTTGCCTAATTCTATATATTCTTGTGCCACTGCTGCTGATGGTTTTTCATGAAAGCGGATTATTGGTAATCCGCCTTCGTTAAAACTTCGGCGGGACGAAGTCCCCAGGCCTTGTTCCGACATAGCTTTAGCGACGTCGAATTCGATATAACCGTATCCAGTAGCTGCATAGGTAGGCTCTATACCAATTAAGGTTATTTGTTGTGCTTCATGGCTCTGAGCGATTGCTTGCTGAAGCGTTTTTAAAAATGCATCCTGGTCACTAATATAATGATCGGCAGGACAAAAAAGCACCACCGCTTGTGGATCTTGTTGAGCAATAGTTAAGCAACTCAATAATAAAGCCGGCGCTGTATTTTTACTAAACGGTTCAACGATAAGATTCACCGTTGGAATATGATGCTCGATAAGAGCTGATTGCGCTTGCGTGGTAACAATAGATATTTTTTCTGGCGATATTAATTGAATAAGGCGATCATAGGTATGTTTTAATAATGATTTTTTTTGAATCTCAAGAAACTGCTTTGGCAATGCTTCTCTACTAAGCGGCCATAACCGTTCGCCTTTACCACCAGCCAGAATAACCCCATAAATTGATGGCGTATTCACAATGGTTTTTCCATATTTTTTCGTTTATTACCTTTTATGCGATCTAGCAAGAGAACAAAAAATTGTTTTGCAACCTCAGCCATAATTTTAACTGACAGCTTTGATTTTCCTTCTTGCCGATTACGTGCCAAAATAGGAACTTCAGCAATAGCAGCTCCCGATTGCTTAAAGCGATACAATGATTCCATACAAAAAGCAAAACCGCGCGATTGTACCATATTAAACACCGTTGGTCTCAAAATCGAAACCTTATACAAGCGATAGGCACCAGTACAATCATAGGGCATACCAAGGCCATATTTAATCATAGAACGCCAAAAATAAGTGAAGGGGAGTCTAATTTTATTCCATCCTTCCATTTTGCCGCCACTAATATAACGTGAACCGATAACAATATCGGCCAGCTTTTTTTGTTCGATTAATTTAGGAATATAACACGGATCATGCGTAAAATCCGCATCCATGGTAATTAAATAGTGATATGAATGTTGCAAGGCATAATTAAAACCAGCAATATGTGCGGTGCCCAGCCCCAATTTTGCAGGGCGATGGAGTACATGTACCGTTGCATCTTGTGCCCGTAATTCATCAAGTAATTTACCAGTGTGGTCAGGCGAATTATCATCACAAAAGAGTATATCAAGTTCAGGCGAAATATTTTTAATTTCTTTGTATAGGCGCAGAACATTGCCATATTCATTATAGGTAGGAATGAATACGAGTATTTTATCCATAAAATTCACTTTTTATACATTTATTTAACATAAAAATAGTATAACATAGCAGATTTTTTTGACTAGGATGGGTAATTTTATTCAAGAAAAGAATGCGTTTATGAGCTTCACTACTACAATTCCTTCTTAGCTTGAACTCAAAACTATTCATCTTTAAAAAAAAATCAAGTTATTTCTGTTATTTGGGTGAACTTAGAAACAGTTATAAAAATAAAAAACCATGTCATCCTGAGGAGCCAAGGCGACGTAAGGATCCAGGAATAAAATGAAAAATTCTTATAAATGGATCCAGCCTACGCTTATCCACGCCTACCGGTTTGGCAAGCTACGGCGGACGCAGTCCCCACGCTTCGCATGGAATGACAGGGACAGTTATTTTAAATTTAAGAGCGCAAGAGTTTCACTAATTGAGTAAAATCTGCAGGAGGCTCTTGGGTAAATGAATAGTGATTACCTTCGAAATCAAAAGATAATGAAAAAGCATGCAATGCTTGTCTATTTATTAATTTTGACGAGGTACCATAGAGGGTATCGCCCATTATGGGATGACCAATGGCAGCACTATGTACCCGAATTTGATGAGTGCGCCCAGTTACCGGATGAAACGCCACTAAAGCGCTATCAGCAAAGTACTCTAACACTGTATAATGGGTAAGCGACGGGCGCCCTACGCCTAATATTGAGCGCATTTTAATACGGTATAATGGATTACGATCAATAGATAAAGAAATAGAGCCTTCTTTTGGTGGATGGCCTTTTACAACCGCATGATACGTTTTTGTTATTAATCTGTTTTTAAATAAGGAACTTAGTAGCTCATGGGCATAATTATTGCGAGAAACAACCAGCAACCCTGAAGTATCCTTATCTAATCTATGTACAATTCCAGGCCGATCTTCATGGCCAACCTTCTTTATCTCCTGAAAACGCGAAACCAACCAATCCACTAAGGTTACTTCAAGATTAGATTTGCTGGGGGCATGTACTGATAAAGCCGATGGCTTATTGATAATTAAAAAATGCTCATGCTCATAAATAATCTCTACAGGAAGGTCTGAGGGTATCTGCTTTTCACCTATAACTGGCTTTTCTGGAGGAAATTGTACCGTCACCACATCATTGGTTTTAAGAGTAATGCTGGGCTTAGTAGCAATAATACCATTTATATGAACGCCATTATTATCAATGAGCTTCTTAAAGAACGTACGTGAATAACAGCTAAATTGAGCAGACAAATAACTATCAAGCCGCTGACTTGCGGTTACCGTTAAAGAAAAATAGCTGTTAGAAGGAACAAGTCCATTTACCAATCCATTTATCATCGATATCCTTTTTTTATCTTTTTTAGCATATATATGGTATTTTTAATGTAATTCAGTTTTAGTATTGCCTTTAATTTCTCTGGTAAATTTGTCATCCTGAGCGTTAGCGTAAGGATCCAGTGAATAAATAATGAGTCTTTATTTTATAACTGGATTCTCATCCGTCTTCGTTAAAACTTCGCCGGGACAAGCGTCCCGCCTTAGCCTTGGTGGTGGCGGATCAGAATGACATCTAGGATCTCTTAGATCGAATTCATATGTATTCTTAATATTATTAGTTAACGTTTTTAAAGTCAAATGGACATTAACCCAATAAATTTGCTATAGTTTAACTATAGGGTGAAAGCATAATTGTTTACAGGTTGTTTTATGATGAGAAGGTGGCTGCATAATGGAACCAAGAATTGTTTTAGAGCACATTGAGCATAATGTGCGTGATGTTATTATGCGCAAAACACCAGAATATGAAGAACTCTGGAATAGATTTCTGCAAATCCATCCTGCCGATATTGCGCAATTCATAACTGATATTGATAAAGATGATGCTCAAGCACTCTTTATAGCGCTTCCTAATGAGTTAAAATTGGCGGTATTTGAAAACTTTTCTAATTCTATGCGCTATTTTGTTCTTTCTATATCTGAAGATCGCGATAAAGTAGCCATTTTAAATGCTACTCCTATTGATGAATTAACCGATCTTTTTGACTCCTTATCTAACCAAGAATTAAAAGAATATCTCCTTTTTCTAAATGCCCATGACCGCCAGAGGGTACTTTCCTTATTAGAATTTGACCCTGAATCAGTAGGGGGTATTATGGATACGGATGTGCTCACCTTGCGTCAAGACTTTACGGTGGAAAAGAGCATTCATGTGTTACAGCGGCTCAAACCACGATTAGAACTTCATCAACAAATTTATGTGGTGGATCATGAAAATAAATTAGTAGGCCATATTGGCTTGGAAGATTTAGTTCTTAAAAGCCCTGCAGCACGCCTCAATTCATTTTTGCGCAAGAATGAATTAGTTGCCCATGTTACTGAAGATCAAGAAACAATTGCAAAGAAGATGATTCATTATCACTTAATGACCGTCCCGGTAGTAGGCGAAAACAACTACTTTTTAGGCGTAATTCCGAGTGAAACGCTCGTAGCTATTATAGAACATGAGGCCAGCGAAGACGTTTACCGCATTTCAGCGATGACGCCAATAACAAAAACCTATTTTGAAACATCATTTTTTAGAATATTTTACGAACGCAGTTATATTTTAATTATTTTATTACTCGCCCAATCACTCTCTACGATGATTATTAAATATTATGAAGCAACCCTTGAAGGGTTTTTTATGCTGTTTATCACGATGCTCACCAGTACCGGCGGCAACACCAGCAGCCAAACATCTGCACTCGTTATTCAGGGTATGGCTTCGGGGGAAATTAATGAATCAAATACCCCACGCTTTTTAAATCGTGAAATGCGTATGGCGCTTATGATTGCAGCTATATTAGGAATTTTTTCATTTTTACGCGTTTATTTTACCTACGGCCATCTGTATGAAAGCTTTTTAGTCAGCTTATCACTTTTCATGATCGTGCTTGTTTCGGTGGTTTTAGGAAGTTGCATTCCTATTGCCTTAAAACGTTTTAATATAGACCCTGCCTTTGCAGCAGGGCCATTTTTAGCAACGATAATGGATATTACCGGGCTGCTCATTTATTGTTATATTTGTAGGTTGTTATTACCGTAATTATTCCTTTATTGTCTTAATAAGACGTTTTGCCTCTTGCCATTCTTTATCATTTTCTTCTGATTGTTTTATAAGTTGCGCTATATGAGAGAAAATAGTGCTTTGGTTAACAAGCTGAGGAATTCTTTTATTAGCGATATCGATAACCTGTGACAATAAACCATTTTCTTGCGCAGCGTACAATTCATTTTGTAACGTTTTAAGTTTTTGAGTACGTTTAGGATCACGTGCATGCGCCATACTAAAAATATCCGTACCCAAATAATGGACCATACTATATGCAAGGTCATGCTTTTTAAGATCAATTGCTTTATTTATAATCTCATCTTCAGGTTTTTCCATCCATTTATTTACAAGCTCTTCAAGAGAAAATTCACTTGCAAGACGCGTAGCCGGAGACATAGATTCCATTATTGATTCCATTATTGTTGCGGGTTTGCGTTCACCAATAACTGATGCTCGAGCAGGTTTTTCTTCTTTTTTTTCTTTTTCCAATTGTCTCAACTCGCGTTGTATTCTACGAGCTTTAGCAAACTCATACGAATCCTTAACAAAATCGCGCTTGTCTCTAAGCTTATTTATTTGATCATTACTTATATCAGCAAATTTTCCTTCAAGTTTCCCCACTAAAATTTTTTCAATTAATCCATTTAAGTCAAGCATAATATTCAGAATAACTGATTCATTACTAATGTTCATGGCTACTGGCTCGAATTGCGTTACATAATAATATATTCGCTCCCGTATGGGCGATTCCATTGCTGCAACATTTAACGTAATAAATAGTAATAAACCAGGGATATAACGTGAGTAGTTTTTCATAAAACCTCCTTTTTAACCTAATTATTTTTAACTCTCTTATGATAATTATACCTTTATTAATACCCTAAATGCAATAGATTGTAGCTGAAAGGGCCTCCCATCGGGCCGCTACACCATTAACTCAATATTATTTTCGATTCTTCTATAAGTTCCGCTAATCGAGAAAAAATAGTAGTTTCATTGATAGATGGTACTGAGCACTTAATAATAGTAACGATGTCAGATAGAGACTTATTTATCGACGCCATGCGTAAATCATTTTGCAATGATTTAAGTGTTTTGGTAGTACCAAACTCTGCAACATTAAACGGCTGTTCAGCGCTCAAATAAGATCGTAACATTTCTCTAATAAGCACTTTTTTAATTTTAATGGCTTCTTTCAACGCTTGATCTGAAGGATCATGCATCGACCTGTATATAAGATTTTCTAGAGAATATTCTTCAGCCAGCTGTTCGGATGTTTCAGTTTTTTGGACCTTTGAATGATTCCTTTGATCCTGTACAATGCTTATTTTTTTTCTTTTATCTAAACCAGAGGATTTCATTGCTAATGCATACATATTGATGAATAGTAACAATAATGTTAAGAAGGCGGCAGTATTCATAAGAACCTCATACTAACTACTTTGGATCCTTTTATTATTTTTAATATTATTGCAAAATTGATTCAATAATTAAAACAAAACTATCTTTTTATATATTGATTCTTCTAAAATAAATTAACGATTATAATTACCATAATAAAGCAAACAAAAAGAGGAATTATAAATGAGTATAGAGTTACATCATCTATTTAAAGCAATTAAAGAACATCGCATAGAACAAGTGAAAGTAGCAATAAAAAATGATCAAGCTCTTGTTAACACCAAAGATGATAAACAACATACAGCCCTCACCATTGCAGCAGAATGTGGAACTACAGGAATTATTGATGATTTACTTAAGCATGGTGCGCATATCAATTATCAACTTCCGCCACATAAATACACACCGCTCATTATTGCGGTTCGCGCAGGCCAACTTGATATAGTCAAATATCTGCTTAGTCATGGTGCCAATATTCAGCTCACGGATGATCAAGGAAAAACCGCATTATGGCATGCACAACAACAAAAACAACAAGATATTATTACTTTTCTTCAACAAAAAGCAGAAGGCAAATCTTAAATCTAAAAAGGTTTTTAGTATGAATAATAAGCCAGTTCTCGATCCAATTATACAGAAATTTGTTGATGCGCTTGCCAAACAAGGAGGCAAGCCGCTGTATACCTTATCATTTGCAGATGCGCGCAAAGTACTCGATGATGTACAATCAGGATCGGTGACAACATTGCCCGCTGATATTGAAGATCGTACCATTTTAGAAGGCACCAAAAACGCGGTTACTATTCGTATCATTCGCCCTAAGGGAAATAAAGACGTGTTGCCCGTAGTTATTTATATGCATGGTGGCGGTTGGATACTCGGTAATAAAAAAACACATGATCGATTAGTTCGCGAGATCGCCAATGGTGCACAGGCGGCCGTCATCTTTGTAGATTATACCCCAGCACCAGAAGGACAATATCCGCTCGCTCATGAACAAGGCTACGCCGCTGCCCAATGGGCTAAAGAGCACAGTAAAGAACTTAATATTGATAGTTCTCGTATGGCAATTGCCGGAGATAGCGTTGGCGGACTTATGGCAACAGCAATAGCAATGATGGCATACGAGCGCGGCGGACCGCGTTTTATTTTTCAACTCCTCTTTTACCCGGTAACTGATGCCCGTTTTGATACACCGTCATATATACAGTTTGCACAAGGCCCATGGCTTACAAAATCTGCAATGGAATGGTTTTGGGATGCATATGTGCCTAATAAAGCAGACCGCACTAATCCATTGGTAGCGCCATTAAAAGCCTCATTAGATCAGCTCAAGCACCTACCACCCGCATTAGTATTTACCAATGAAGTTGATGTTCTGCGTGACGAAGGTGAAGCGTATGCACATAAACTTATGCAAGCGGGAGTACCCGTTGCTGCGTTTCGCGCCCTTGGTATGATGCATGATTGTGTAATGATTAATGCTATCACGCAAGCACCAGCAGTGCGTTCGATGATTGATCAGGCAAATCGAACATTATTAGAAGTTTTTGCAAAAAAATAACATATAAAGAGATAAAAATGTTCCAGGATCGTTTCGATGCCGCAGAAAAACTCGTTCCTCTTTTAGAAAAATATAAAAACAACGCTAACGCAATTATACTTGCTATACCGCGCGGCGCCCTTGAACTTGGGTATGTGCTTGCCAAAAAATTACAGCTGCCTTTGGATGTTATTTTTACTAAAAAAATAGGCTTTCCTGGTAATCCTGAATACGCAATTGGCGCTGCTAGCGAACGTCATGTCTTCTTAAATCCCCCTTTTAATACTATGCCAGATCTTAAAGATTATATAACAGATGAAGTTAAAAAAATTCGAACTATCATCAAAGAACGTAACGAAACCTACCGCAAGGGCATGTCTCCTTTTGATATTAAAGATAAAATCGTACTGGTAGTTGATGACGGCATTGCAACAGGAAATACATTGTTAGCAACAATTGCTCTTATTAAAGAGTACCATCCTAAAAAAATTGTTGTAGCGTTACCTGTTGCTCCTGCAGAAGCATTAGAAAAAATTAAAGAACAGGTCGATGAAGTTTTTTGCGTCACTGTCCCAAGAATTTTTCATAGCGTAAGCCAATTTTACACTCATTTTGAACAAGTTGATGACCACACAGCTATAGAGCTTTTACGGAAAGCACATATATGATTGTATTTTTTACCAGATCAGCGCAACACCTTTCTGTTAATAGCAATTTCCCTATTGGATCTTATACCGTAAAACAATTTAGTGATGGAGAGCTTTATCTGAAACTCGAGCAGCATGTTTCCAAGCAAGAAGTATGGGTAGTTACCTCAACACAACCGCCAGCGGAAAATCTGTTAGAACTATTTTTTTTACTTGATGCTCTTACAACAGCAGGCGCTCAAAAAATTAATCTCTTTTTTTCTTATTTTGCGTATGCACGCCAGGCACACCCATTACCCGGAGAAGCACGAAGCACCCATCTTATTAGTGAATTTTTACAAAAATTCCCTATCAACAACATCTCTATTATGCACGTTCATGCAGCTTTTACATTACATTCCTTTTTAAATTTTACCGATATTATTCCGATGGATTTTTTTTGCAGAGCAGGACAAACGTACGATGTAATTGCAGCACCAGATCAAGGAGCAGCAGAATTTGCTAAAAAAGTTTCCCAGCAATGCCATAAAGAATTTGTTTTCTTACAAAAAAAGAGACCAAAGCATGAAGCAGTTATTATAGAATCTGTTGTTGGCAATGTAGAAGGAAAAAAAGTGTTGTTAGTTGATGATATAATTGCAACAGGAAGCACCATAATCGAAGCCGCGCGCTCATTACTTAATGCAGGAGCATTAGAAGTTTCTGCTGCTGCAACGCATGGTATATTTGCAAATGACGCCTATCAAAAACTACAAAAGGGTGGTTTAAAAAAAATATATGTTACCAATTCTTTCAAACAACAGGAAAAAAATAACGTTGAGGTGTATGATATTGCTCATATACTTGAAAAGGTTCTCATAACACCATAAATTTATAATCCTGATGGATATGCCTCCGGAGCTTCACCTTCAATCCACATTGAACTTTTTTCAAGGGGCTCAACTGCTGAGGTGGTATCATAGTGGATTACTGCATCAAACTGCTGTGCTAATGATGCATAAAAATAATGGCTTTGCCTTTCAGTATGAGGTGCATATACAACTCCAATGGCACGTTCCAGCAGTTGTGATGGTACTATATTTTTATCAGATAATAATAATAAAAATGGCGAAATGCCAACCTGATGAAAAAGATGTTCATAACTTTTTGGCAATGCATCTCTAATAATTTTTCTCTCAACAGGCATATGCCAATCAGAAGCGGCAGAAACGGTGCCATTATAAGTGGTAAAGCCGACACTATATGCCTTTTTATTGAACTGTTCTTTAACTAACTGTCCAATATTAAATTCACCATGCGAAGCCATTTGCGTTGCTGCTGCATTACCAATGTGTGAATTGTGAGCCCAAATAATTATCTTTGGATGTAATTTATTAGTAGTGTAATAGCGTGTAATTTCCATCACCGTCTCCATCATATGAGCATCCCGCAGGTTCCAATTATTTACTTCTTCAAAAAAAAGAGTGCGGTAATAGGCTTCAGCATTTTTTACCACGCGCGCATTTTGTAGAAGATAAAAAGATTCGTTTTCAGTCAACTTTTTTTCTTTAATTAAGTGCCATGCTTTTTTCCCCATCTCATTTAACTCTGCCATTACTTGTTCTTGGCATGATTTTAAGGGCTTAAAAACAGAATAGCCGTAAAGAGTTGGGTCCTGTCGAAATTGCTCCAAACAGGCATAATTATGTCTGGCTTGCGCTGCAGCAGCAGTGTCTATTTTTTCAAGATGGGTAATAATAGTATCAATCGATTTATAGAGACTATAAAGATCAAGTCCATAAAAATGTATTCGTTGTGCTTCGGGTATTTGTGCATTATAACTTTTTAACCATTCAACGAATGAAGTTACCGGAACATTTTGCCACATCCAGGTGGGAAACTTATCAAAAGAAGCGAGCGCCTGGTTAGCAGTTTTGTATTGAGTCTCACCGAGAATATAATTATTAATCTGATAGGCATCTGGCCAATCACCTTCGATTGCAATAATATTAAAATGTTTTTCGTGGATAAGCTTTTTTGAAATCTCAGCACGAAGCATATAAAATTCGTGAGTTCCATGCGTTGCTTCTCCAAGAAGAACTATTTGTGCATCTCCTATATCTTCTAATAATGCAGCATACGCAGCTTCATCAAACAGTCTCGCTGATCTTTTAATTTTTTCTACGCTCTCAGATTCATGTTTCATCAAAATCCTTAATTTTAGAATGATTTTTTTTATATAGTAAAAAAATAATTATCATCTTAAGTCAAAAATAAATGGGAGCCGTATGTATTTACAAGAAATTTCAATTCCAATAGGTAACTCTTATATCAAGGGTGATTTAACACTTCTACCAGATTCAAAAGCCTTAGTTATTTTTGCTCATGGCAGTGGCAGCAGCAGATTAAGTAAACGAAATCGCTTCGTTGCCGAATTTTTAAATATAGGGAATATCTCAACATTATTATTTGATTTATTAACGCCACAAGAAGATGCTATTGATCAGCGCACTCGACAATTTCGATTTGATATTCCTCTTTTAGCAGATCGCCTCATTACCGTAACACAATGGTTAAAATCGCACCCATCAACTGCAGCTGCGCAATTGGGTTATTTTGGGGCAAGTACTGGTGCAGCAGCTGCATTAATTGCCGCAGCTCGGCTACCACAAGAAATTTCAGCGGTTGTTTCTCGCGGCGGCAGACCCGATTTGGCCGGCAATTATTTGCCTAAAGTAAAAGCACCTACCTTATTACTGGTGGGCCAATTAGATCATGATGTTATTACATTAAACGAAGAAGCATTAGAGCAACTAACCTGTACTAAAAAAATAACTATAATCCCAAAAGCAACACATCTTTTTGAAGAGGCAGGAACCTTAGAAGAAGCTTCAAAAGTGGCACTTGAATGGTTTTTAAAATATCTAACATAAAAAGGGGCACCATGCCAGAAATACCAGAACTTGAAGCATATAAATATGTCGTCAAAAAATGTCTTCATAAAAAAATTACTGACATACAATCTTCAAATAAAAAATTAATAAAAAATAATTTTTCTGATTTTAAAAAACAGCTTATTAATCATGCATTTAGCGATGTCAAAAGAAAAGGAAAATATTTAGAAATAAGCAGTGCAAATTACCATGTGGTTATGCATTTTGGTTTAACGGGATTTGTTATTTACTCAAAAGATAGTGAAGAAAAAATCAAATTTAGCCGTGTTACATTTATTTTTAATGACGATTCAGTACTACATTGGAT
This sequence comes from Candidatus Babeliales bacterium, assembly GCA_963722075.1. GTDB lineage: Bacteria > Babelota > Babeliae > Babelales > JANWKD01 > CAVRJM01. The sequence continues at coordinate 1,098,700 of CAVRJM010000001.1, forward strand.
TAGTATTCGGCAGTTTGGTAAAATATGGCTCGTAAAAAATGGCCAAGAACTTAAAGAGCTCAGCAAGCTAGGTGCTGATGCCTTAACAATCTCAAAAAAAGAATTTCTCAGCCTTACAACGCAATATCAAACCAAAAATATTAAAGCTTTTTTAATGGATCAATCCATTATAGCAGGTATTGGCAATGAATATTCAGATGAAATTTTATTTCAGGCAGGTATTGATCCACATCATAAAATAGCAGATCTTTCGCAACGTTCTTGCTTAGAAATCTACAATCAAATTAAAAAAGTTTTAAAATATGCCATAACGGTTCGGCTTAAGGATATTAAAAAAATGCCTGAGCAAAACTTTTTTGCAAAATCGAATAGAAGCACGTTTAAATCTTCATATCTTCAGGCTCATAGGCATATTGATATGGTTTGCCCTCATAATAAAAATCATGTATTAAAAAAAGCAACCATAGCCGGAAGAACAACCTATTATTGCCCTAAAGATCAGAAATGAAAATAAATGATTCAGTGGACAGATTTTATTGCCAATACGTTTTATTTATCTTATATTTACTTATCTTTTTTATCATCCATAAGCTCCTGATAAGGTAAATAAACCTATGAAATTTAAATATATAATTTTAGTATTTCTTACTATTTTTTCTGCTCATGCGCACTTAGTTCACATTAATTCCATTAAAGAAGTAATTACGTATTTGGATTCAAATAAAAACGTTATGGTTGTTTTTGATATTGATAATACGCTTTTACATCCTAAAACCGATTTAGGATCAGACCAATGGTTTTGCAATGAATTACAAAACCACGTAGCACAGGGACTTGATCATACCCGCGCACTTGCTCATGTATTGCCCCTTTATTTTCATATCAATCATAATATTGAATTAGTTACTACCGAAGAAAATTTACCTGAAATTGTCTCTATTATTCAAAAAAAATGTGCCCACGTTTATTGTCTAACAACCCGTTCGCTTGATTTGGTTGAAAAAACAATAGAACAATTAGAAAAAAATAACTTACATTTTAAATCAACCATTCAAGAATTTTTTCTCCCTTTGCCACACACCTGTTTTTATAAATCAAATATCCTTTTTTGCGGTAAAAATGATAAAGGAACCGTGTTATCAACGTTTTTAGATACCATTAATTATCAGCCTGATAGTATTATTTTTGTTGATGATAAAGAATCGCATCTACATTGTGTATTAGAAGCTGCTCAAAAAAGAGATATTGAATATATTGGGTTACGATATGCAGGTTGTGACGAACGAGTAAAAAGTTTCAATAGAGAATTAACTGAACAAGAGCTACAGCTTTTCTTATCCAACCATCCGTTAGCATCCTATTGATATGCACAGTTAGCACATTAAATAGAGCAGTGGGCTATAGTTATATGAAAATTCTATGGGGGAAACCTTAATATAAGGGCTGCGGTAATCTGATATGATTATTTGTTTACGTTTCCAGCAGCTTAAGACTGTGGCAACTCTAATGGATACGTATGTTGATCTTTTTTGACAATCAGTGAGCAGCCTAATGCCTCCATAATTTTTAAGAAGCTTTGTAAAGTAATATTAGTTTTAGTTCCAGAACGAATGCCCTGTACAATTGCCGATGACAAACCTGCTTCACGAGCTAACTGTCTTACTGAGATTTCATCCTCCTTCATAAGAGCTAGAAGTAATTCTGATAAAACAAGATCTCGATAACCTTCATCAAATTTTTTCTTACGTTCAGGACTCATTTTTGCAATATGACGATCATATGTCGTTTGAACATTTTTACTATTTTTTTTGGTCATAATATATGCTCCTTTAACTCGTTCAACATAATCAAATCTATAATTCAATGCTCTACTTTTTTCTTTTTGGGGTAATTTATCTGTTTTCTTTTCAAAAGCGTTTGTTACAATTATATTTGATCCTTTAACAAAGAAGCATAAGAATCTATCGGGTGAAGGTTTAAAAGCATAGATCTGATCATCTTCGTTCCTAAATTTCTCAATATTATGAATATGGCCTGTATTTGCAATAAGTTTAAATAGATACAGTATTTTATCTTGTCTAATTTCATCTAAGTTTTCATAATATTGATGGGATTGGCTTTTTCCTTTTGAATCATAATACCATTCTATGGTAAATTTAGGTCCAGCATATGCTATAAATTCTTTTTTCATTGAATTCCATTTTGCTAATTACTTTCTAAAATCGTATCATTTAAATGCTACAAAGTCAAGATTAAATAGAACAATGGGCTATAGTTATATGAAACTCTATTGGAAAGCCTTTATATACTGGTTTTTGCGATAAGCCGTAATCGGCACGCAGCTGGGCTAATGAAGGTATAGTTACCATTAATACAAAATATCCTTTTTTTCCTAGCATCACGTAACATAAATTTTCAATTGAAAAGCCATGCGTTTTACCTAAATCTTCTGGTTTTACTACTACGTGTTCATCGGGGTAAAAAATAGTAACATGCGCTCCTGCTGATTTAGCTTCAGAAAAATAATCTGGCTTTTCTATGGAAAGATTTGTATCCAAAAAATCGTAGAGCTGATGAATATACTCATCAGTAATCTTCAAATACGCATAAAGGTCTTTTTGCATAAGCGTACCAGTAGCATTAAGCATATGCGCTTTTTCTAGTAATGGTTCATTAGTGAGTGTAGTTATTAACATACGAAATAAAGTTAGGATTATTTACCATATTCCCATTCAGATCACAAATATAGTCTTGTCAAAAGATACTTATTTCTGTCACATTTTAATTATTATATATTTTAATCAAGAAATGGTATCGGTAAATGAAAAAATTATTTTTACTATTATTTTTATGCAATGTAACAAACCAACACTCGTTATTCTGCGTTAAAAAGGACTCGCGAATGACAAATAAAAAAGAAGAATACGAAATTCCATTAACCGAAGATTTAATGCGCGAACATGGTATTTTGAATCGTGTCTTATTAATTTATGAAGAGATTATTAAACGAATTGATGCTAATACTGATTTCTCAGTTACCACGCTTAAAAATGCGGTAACCATAATAAAATCTTTTATTGAAGATTATCACGAAAAACTCGAAGAAGATTATGTGTTTCCACTTTTTGAAAAACACAAAAAAGAAATACGACTCATCAAAACATTAAAAAATCAACACAACAAAGGCCGCGAGATTACTGCACAGCTACAAAAAATAATCGCCAAAGAGCCTTTGGAACCAAAAAATAAAAAGCTCATAAAAAATTTGTTATATAAATTTATTAGAATGTACCGTCCTCATGAAGCCCGTGAAGATACGGTTCTTTTTCCTCAAGTGCGTTCACTAATAAGCCAAGAAGAGTTTAAGGAACTTGGTGAGCGCTTTGAAGATCTTGAACATAAGCTATTTGGTGAAAATGGTTTTGAAACCATGGTACAAAAAGTAGCAGATATCGAAAAAGAGCTTGGAATTTACCAGTTAGAGCAATTTACCCCACAGCTAGAACAATAACTATAGTTTATTTTTAAAGCGTACTATCTTTCCTATTTCTATCCAAAAAGTTGTACAACTAACAATGATTATTAATTCAATCCATAAAGAAATTGGCAACCATGTTGTTTTTAAATAAGAATAAAGCCAAGGGACCACCGTTATTACGATTGATAATAAAATCATCGCCAGCAACCAAAATGTCCCAAAATAATTTGAAAAAATTCCTTGTTTAATTAAGGGAAGTTCTTCTTGCTTCAAATTTAGTGCTAACAAAATATGCCCCAAAAGCCAGGCAACAAATGCAGCAGTTTGAGCTACCGTTAAATCATAGTGTTGGTATGTTCTTAAATAGATAAATAGAATCCCTAAAGCAAGTGGTACGCTATTTTGTATAATTTTTATAATCAACGGCCTTCCCAGAAAACTTTTTATGCGTTGAACAGGTTTTTCCATAATGCCAGGCTCAGCCGTTTCAGTTACAAATATTGTTGAAGAAGCTAAATCCATGAGCAGCTCAATTAAAATTATTTGAATAGGTGCAAAAGGAAAAGGAATTCCTAAAAAGAGTGGTATTAAGAAAATAATTAAAAGAACACATTTAGCAGATAAATAATAAGAAAGACCTTTCTTGAAATTATCCAGAGCTCTTCTACCAATTGCAATTGCATCAGGAACATGTACATAATTATCATCAGTTAAAATTAGATCTGAAACTTCTTTTGCTAAATCAGTTCCAATCTGACCCATAACAATGCCTACCTGTGCTGCTTTTAATGCTGGTGCATCATTAACGCCATCGCCAATTACCGCTACAATTTCATCTTCTTGCTGCAGCAATCTAACAAGACGTAATTTTTGTGAAGGATCCATGCGCGCAAAAATACTCGATTGTTTAAGCTTTGAAACAAACTCTTTATCATCCATTGTATCAAATTGATCACCCGTGATTACTTCACCTGATATGCCTACTTGCGCCGCTATTGCTTGGGCAGTTGCTTTATGATCTCCCGTTACAATAAAGGTGCGTACATATGCTTTTTCTAATAGAGCAATCGCTTCTTTAACACCAGGGCGTACTGGATCGCTAATAACGGCAAGTGCCACAAAAGTAAGATCATTAAGATCATCTAATTGTTTATTATTATTTTCTAAAAAAGCGTATGCCGTTACCCTTTTACCTAACCCCGCCTGTTTTTGTGCTTCACCTTTCAAGACATTCTTTTTATCAGTAGGTAATGTTGATTGCTCAATTATTATTTCCGGACTACCGGCAACTGCATGTATAATAGTTTTATTTTTTTGATAGAGTAAATCACGCCACGGTTTATTATCTGAAAATCCAGTAAACCCTATTTGATTAAAATGCTTTTTTTTGTATTCGAGTGCTTCAAAAACTGCTTTATCAGTGGGATCACTATAATAATCAGGAAGGGCGAGCATTATTTTTCCTTGCATGCGCTCCGATAATTTTTTTATTTCACCATCGATCGTATAAAACGATTCAAGAACCATAGTACTTTCAGTTATCGTTCCTGTTTTATCACTAACAACGGACGTCACTTGTCCAATTATTTCAACACCACGCAAACGCTTTACAATAACTTGTTTTTTGGCAAGAACGAAGGCAGCAAGCGCCAAGGCCATTGTTATTATAATGGGCGGTTGTCCTGGAATCATCAAAAAAGTAAGCGACAACCACGTAAGAATCATTTCTTGCAGGCCTAAACCCCTCAAAAAACCAATGGCCGGAATAAGAGCACTCGCCAATAAAGCAAAGATAGCTAGTACTTTTGCAAGCTTAGTCATCGATTCTTGTAATACTGTTTCCTCCTTGTGCGTTTCTTGTACTTGGTGGGCGATTTTTCCAAATTCACTCTTTTGGCCTACACCAATTGCAATCGCCGTTCCTTCACCATTCAACACCGTAGTTCCTGAAAAAACAGTATTAATACGTTCTGCTAATGGAGTTTGTTGATTTACCATTGCATCGGCATTTTTTTCAACAGGCAATGATTCACCCGTCAGCGAAGCCTCATTAACAATCAACCCATGCGATGAAAGCAATCGTGCATCAGCAGGAATAAATACCCCTTCAAAAAGAACTAAAATATCACCTACCACAACATCACTTGTTTTTATTTTAGTTGGCTTACCATTTCGAATTACCATGGTGGTTGGTGCTGAAAGGTTTTTCAGCCGAGCCATTATGTTATCTGCTCTATATTTATTTATGAATTCAATGGCGATGTACGCTGCAACTACCCCTATCATCGCGAGCGCTTCAACATATTTTCCAAACACCAAAGAAAGGAGCGCTATACTTAATAATAAAAGCATCATAGGTTCTTTGATGCCCTCAACAATTAATGCCAGTACTGTTTTTTGTTTGCTTTCAATGAACGTATTTGAGCCAAATTTTTTTCTAGATTCGGTTACTTGGGCATCAGATAATCCCTGTTGCGGAACCACCTGTAATAACGCAAGAATTTTCTCTTTTGGAACACTCCACCATGGCATTTTAGTACTAGTATCATTCATACACGCGCTCTTTTCTCATTAACTAAATAAATTTCTACATTCAAATAAACTTACAATTATTCGATTAATTGAATTAAGAGTTTTTTATAAAGTAAAATTAGTAATATATGAACGAAATGAAAAACAAAGGAGAAAAGAACATGAAGATACTTATGGTACTCACCTCCCATGACCAATTGGGTAACACCGGCCGCAAGACCGGCTTCTGGCTAGAAGAATTCGCGGCCCCCTATTATGTATTCAGGGACGCTGGCGTTGAATTAACATTAGCCTCACCAAAAGGTGGGCAACCTCCCATTGATCCCAAAAGTGATCTACCAGAAAACCAAACTCCTGCCATGTTGCGGTTCAAGCAGGATAAAATAGCGCAAAAAGCACTTTCCCAAACGCTCAAGCTTGCCGATATGAAGGCAGAAGATTTTGATACCATATTTTATGTAGGCGGCCATGGCCCTATGTGGGATCTTGTGGATAATCCTGATTCCATAGCGCTGATTGAATCTTTTTACGATTCAGGCAAGCCGGTTGCTGCAGTCTGCCATTCACCAGCAGTGTTCCACCGAGTAATCTACAAGGGCGCTCCACTGGTAAAGGGCAAGCACGTTACGGGCTTCACTAACGGTGAAGAGGAAGCAGTTCATCTTACTAAGGTGGTACCATTTCTTGTTGAAGATGAACTGAAAAGATTGGGTGCTATCTATGAAAAAGGGCCCGATTGGCAAAGCTTTGTAGTTGTTGATGGTCGACTTGTTACCGGACAAAATCCCGCATCGTCTACCGCCGCAGCGCGTGCGCTTTTGAATCTATTTGCAAAGAAATAATCCATATTTTACCCCATCAATGGAGGATAAAGCCGCTCGTTGTATATTAATTTGAAAGTTAATGCGCTTTTAGTCAAACTGGTGGTTTATCTATCGTTTATTAGCTGAACAATCTCTTTATAACCTTTACGTTTGGCAATCTGCAAGGCTCTATTTCCCTGAACATTTGCAATATCAGGATTAGCACCCTTATCAAGAAGTAACTTTGCAATATCTTTATGACCCTTTTTAGTAGCTTTTATCAAACCTGAAGTAGTTGTAGGAGGTGAACCCCCGCCCAGGCAGTACTGTTAGGATCAGCACCCTCATTAATAAGCAACTCTACAATATCTTTATCGCCTTTTCCGGCCGCTTGTACTAAAGCGTAACCCATACTATGTTTTCTAAATGTGGAATTGGTAGCAAGTAGTAATTTTGGAACGACGTTTCATCAAAAGATTTAAGAGCCGCTAGTATTGCCTGCCCTTGCTGGGCCTTATCAGAATTATAGGTAAAGCCTATGCCAAGTTTTTAGTAGCAATCCAGCAAACATTAATAAATTGATATTTTTTATATATTTTATGATTGAACCTTATTTACTTTAAGACTTCGCCCTGTTTTCTTAGATAATCTCTAATAACATTAGCAATATTGGTATATTTTTCAGCATCATAACCATAAAATTCAGCATAATATTCAACAAGTTCAAGCGCTGTTTGGCCTGAAATCTCTCTAAGGCTGAGATCAGTACCTGCAGCCATAAGAACTTTAACAGTTTCGACATGGCCTCCATGTGTAGCGCACATGAGCGCTGTTTTATACACACAATCTTGGGCATTAACTTCAGCGCCCGCAGCTATGAGAGCCCTAACAGTATCAGTATGGCCTTCTTCTGCAGCTTTCATGAGCGCTGTCTCATAAGCACGACCTCTAGCATGAATATTAGCACCTGCAGCTATGAGAACCATAACAGTATCAGTATGGCCTTTTCGTGCAGCAATCATAAGAGCATTGCCTAACAGAGTTTCAGCATTAACCTTAGCTCCTGAAGCTAGAAGAATTTTGACAATATCAGTATGGCCGTTCCTTGCAGCAAGAGTGAGTGCTGTATCTTTCCAATAATTCCCATCTACGGCGTTAACATTGGCACCTGCGGCTATACGAGCTTTAACATCTTCAATATTGCCATTCTGCGCAGCCCTCATGAGGTCATCATTGAGATCCGCAAATGCGGTAGAACTGGCAAAAAGCGCAAAGATGAGCATTAGTAAAACATTTTTAAACAATTTCATAGTAAACCCAATAAAATAACGGATTTGAAAAATTCTACCCAATTAATTAGCAATCAAATAACTAGCTCCAAAATTCGCTAGAATAGCGGTGATCAAAGAAAACGCCGGCGAAAACAATTTGCCTTATTATTTTTGGAAAGTCAAACTGGAAATGACTAATCAGCTATCGTAAAGTGTTTTGATTCTCCATAAAATGATAGTCTTTATGGAGACCAATTACTGTTAAAAACAAATTGGGCAAAATCTAATTAGAAAAATTATTTATGGATTTAGACAAATGACCAAGCCACATAAAAAAGTTACTGCAGCAATCATAACAAGAGATAATAAAATTCTTATAGCACAACGTGCAAAAAAGGATGAGCTTTACGGTAAATGGGAGTTCCCTGGTGGAAAAATGGAGCCAGGAGAAACCGAACAAGAATGCTTAAAAAGAGAGCTATTGGAAGAGTTTGGTATTGAAGTTGAAATTGGCGAATATGTATGTTCAAGTTTTTTTGTATATAACGGTACACCAATGGAAATGTTAGCTTATTATGTTACTTTGATTTCTAATGATTTCGTTCTTTACGAGCACCAACAAATTAAATGGGTTGAAAAAAGAGATTTGCTTTTATTTGATTTTCCGGAACCTGATAAGCCTATAATTCAGAAATTATTAGAAAATAAAAATTTTATACTAAAATTTACATAATCGTTTTTTGGCAAGGGCTCCTGATTGTGACGGCTAGCTCTCTTGTTTTAAGATAGCAACTCTTTATTCTTTAACTCAATTTGTAATATATTAATTAGTAGGTAAGGAGGTTCATAATGAATATATTATATAAGAGTATGGTGTTTATTTTGTTAATTGCTGCATCTATTTTTTCAATTAATGCAGGTGGCGGTCAAATTCCAGAATATGCTTATATTTACAATCTTACGGTCCAATCTGTTAAGCCTAATTCAGCTGCCACTTTTGATTCTCACGGCCAAATAACTCCAGGTATCAAGCATACTATCGGCTCTTCTGATATTATTTTTGATGAGGAAGGAACATATTTAATTATGTTCTATGTTATGTGCGATAGTACTAATTCTTTTGGGCTTTTTTTAAATGGGATACCTGTTAATGGTGGAATTTATGGTGGTGACAAAGGTCTTAGATTGAGTAATACAGGACAAGTTATAATTAATGTAAAAGCAGGTTCAGTATTGACCATGAGAAGCTATAACCCTGATATTAAAGCGGAAAACCGACGATTAGTTAGGCTTATAGTTGGATCTGGTAAAGATGGTAATAAAGAAGGAGTTGTAAGTGCTTCGATTGTTATTTTAAAAGTAGATTGAGAATCATTATAATCATTCTATTGTTCAAGGAAGTTTTTCTACATATTCTACCCCTAACAAACATTATATTTGCCATATATTCCATTTAGGAGCAAATACACTAAATATAGTGATTTAAAAAAATGTAACCTTGTCAAAAAATATTATCTATAATGGTTTTTTACAATTAACTTGAAATAAATTTTTGAACACTTAAGGTAAAAAGCTACTAACCAAAAGCATTGCGTACAATGCTCTATTTGTTATATAGTTAAAATAAGCATCAATGCTACGAATCTATTCAAAAATAGGAGGTTGAGTAATGGTTAATTTTAAAAAGAATCTATTAAGCTTATTATTTACATTGGCACTTACTATTATTGCAGAAATGAGTGCAACGGTGATCATTTTTACATCACTTCATGATTTTCATAGAAATTCTGGCCCGATTATTTATCATAAAGAACCTGTGCAAGCGCCTGAACCAGTAGCTCAACCTGCATTCGGAGGTGGCACTTTCGTAGGTACTAGAGGAAAATCATCATTACATCTCTACTTTTCCTTCGCTCAAGATGGCGCACTTCTTATTCTAAAAACGTTGTATCCTGAATCATTTGAAGATGAAAATAAGATGGCAATTGAAACAGAAGATAAATTAATAATTGATGGATTAGAATATCCGCCTGCGCCTTATTTCAGCAGAAAAATTTGGGAATGATAAATTTTAACACTATTCAAACTGATGTTTTATTGAATCACAATCTACCGTAGCTTCTTTTTTTAAGCTCGTTTTAATACTTTCTACTAATTCTTTATTTGCAAGATCATGTAACCGTAATTCTTGTTCTGGAATTTCATTAATTAATTTTTTTGATTTTTTTATATGCAGCTGATTGGATTTTTTTGAATGAATCAATGCCAGGATCGTTTTGGGTAACAGGAGCATGCGTACCTATCAGCCGATGGTTATTAATGATAGTTGTATTGAAGAAAAATATAACTATATAAAAACAACACAAAATAAAACACACAATGAATAAAAAGATTAAAACAAAATGCTTACCTGACTACAGCCTGCAAGCCAAAGCCAGGTAGCACATATTGTCAATTTTAGTTTATCGAACCGCAGCTAAAACTCGGAACTGAAAACTGATGCAAAACACAATCATCTTCATCAAGACTTGAAAAAGAAATTTTCAAAGACTGATCATGATTATTCAGGACTTTAATGCTCTGAGCTTCAAGCTCATCAACAACAAGCTCAATAGGAGAAACTTGTTCTAACTTCACCGTTTCTGTTGTATCACTTAATGGTACGGTAACAGATTCCATTACATTGGAGTTAGGTATCAATTTTATTGATTCCTGCAAAACAACATCTTGTTTTATATCTGGCTTAACTATTACACTACTGCCAAAAAAGCGTTTAAAATAATGATATGGACCGGTTAAGATGATAGCCACAATAGAAACAAAAGAATAACGATTTTCAGAAATTGATTCTTTTATTTCTATTTCTACAGCATTTACTTGATTTACCACCGCAGTAAACATGCATATGGCCAATAAAAAAGTAGATATATATGTTCGTATAATTGTCATATGATTCCTCCATTATGAGCTCAATAAATTGATTGACCATTAGGAAACAACTTAGTGGTCAATCAATTTATCTTTAATTCAGAAGAAGATTAACCTAGTTTAGCGCCATACTGCATTAAGCAAGCCGCAGCATTAACTAAATTAAATGATAAAGCCCACGCAAGAGGAGTTTTACCTTCTCTCAATTTATTAACATTTGCACCAGCAGCAATAGCTTGCGATATTTCTTCAGCAGAGTTTTTGAAAATGCCCACAAACAAACTATCTTGTAACGCATCAAGTGTTTTAATTTGTATTATAATACCTGCCTTAGCAAGAGCTGGAATATCCAAACCTAAAGAAAGATCGGTAGCAGTTACACCAAGCTTCATCTTTTCTTTAGAATTATTAAGCACATCAATTGTTCGCAACGAATCATTTGCTTGTGATGCTACGAATGAAAAACTAAGCATGCTGATAAAAAAAATACGGCTATTGAACATAAAATGTTCCCTCACATTAAAGATTAAAAAAACAACCACTTATAAAAATAAGAATACCCAAATAGAAGATACCAATCAGAGATGTGCGCTTTACGCGATAAAAACTATAGGCTTGCTCCATGTTCAAGCAATAACTCCATTATTTCTTGTCTTATATTATTAGAACTTTTTCTTTCTATTACATATGAAAGTAATGTACAAGCGGGAGACATTCTAGTAGGCTTTATTTTTTTATTTATATCCGCTCCAGCTTCTATTAAAATTTTAACAATTTTTTTAGTCGGATAATTCACTGCCATCGACAATGGAGTATAAAGTTGATTTAATCTAGTATCTTCATGATTTGGATTTGCACCACGAAACATTAGAAATCTAACAGCTTCCTCTCCCTCAGATGGTCTATGATAAGAGAAAATAATAGCTGCCTGCCAAAGCTCATTAATATTATACCCGCGGCCTACTAACTCTTTAATTAATTCAAGGGCACAATTCGGATCCTTTGAACAAGATTGACAAATAACACCTTCAACTTTTTGTATATCAAAATTAACTTGCCCTTGTTTTACAAGTAACAATAGTAACTTTATATCCTGCATTTTTATTACTTGTTGCACACAGGTATCGTCAGCCATTGCCCCTAATCGAATTAACTCAGCAGCAGCATTATAACGATTGAGCAAAATCGACCATAAAAGTGATGATTTGTTATCTTTTCCTTTATTAACATCAGCACCAGCCTGTACAACACTTCTAATTTCAACCGCTGAATCATTTAATATTGCCTTATGAAGCGCACCCTGTAAGTCGTTAAGCTTTTTGATCAGTATATTTGCAGAGCTATATTTTGGAATGGCAACATCAAGTTGTAAAGACCGGTTCGTATTGTTCAAGACATCAATCACTTGGTCTGCACCAGCAGTAATTACATTGCATGACATAACCAGAACAATCATTGCAAGAATAGATTTTATAGACATGAGTCCCCCATAAACATTAAACAAACATCCATTAATAATCAGATTACACAATTTGAAACCAGTGTCAAAAAAAGAATGTGCTTATTTAAAGCAACTATTGATAACTTAATTACAATGTGAAAAGCAATAAGAAGTTTTATTGCAAACAGACTTTTTTTGATGGAGCTGTTGAGGTGATTCTTAAAAATGAGTTTTATACCGTGTTTTTTACTGGAAGGGTAGAAAGTACGAAAACGCTCAGCATGAAGCCATAATTAGTAAAGAGCTTTACGGTAAATGGGAGTTCCCTGGTGGAAAAATGGAGCCAGGAGAAACCGAACAAGACTGTTTAAAAAGAGAGCTATTGGAAGAGTTTGGTATTGAAGTTGAAATTGGCGAATATGTATGTTCAAGTTTTTTTGTATATAACGGTACACCAATGGAAATGTTGGCTTATTATGTCACTTCGATTTCTAATGATTTCATTCTTTACGAGCACCAACAAATTAAATGGGTTGAAAAAAGAGATTTGCTTTTATTTGATTTTCCAGAACCGGATATGCCTATAATTAAAAAGTTATTAGATAATTAAAATTTTATACTAACGTTAAAGCGAATTTTACCATCAAAACTCACTAATTTCAGTCCGTGACAAAATGTCACAACCTCAATTCCTTCAGCAATCAATCGCTATTTGAGTTTTCTCAAGAAAAGGGTATCAAGATTCTCATGGTACTAACATCCTACGACCAACTAGGCAACACTTTTTATAACCAAAAACTACCAAAATATTTTGCAAATAATTCTATACCTTCTTGCAGCTTTTGGCGATGCTCTTCAAACTTTTTACTAAAAATTTCAAGGCTAGGCCGCATAAGCTCTGAGTATCGATTCCATTCCAAAGATTCTAATGCAGCAGGTCCTTTGATATTTTTAAATCTCTCTTTATCTTCTTGTTTTAATTTTTTTAACTCTTTTTTATGTACCCTGCCAAGCTTACTGCATTCTTTATAGTACTCTTTTTCTGATGGCCCATCCCAACCACGATTCTTAGCTATCCATTCAAAAGAATAGACCATTTTATCCAAACACTGTAGCCATTCATCAAACCTATCGAGATTATCTGGACCTTCTGGTTTTGTTGGATCCGGGGCAAAATCCATAGGATATCCTTGATATCCTTTATGTTTATCATATCTTTTACGATATTTTTTTAAAAAAGGATAAATGACACGAGCTAAGGTAACATCACCGTTCCATAAATCATCGTACGTTACGGATACCTTTACTTTATCTTTAGTTTTATCTTTATAAGTGATTGATACTTTCATGCTATTTCCAACGAAAACATTTACCAAAATAATATAAACATAATGCAATAATTGAACTTGAAGTAGTATTTCTTGAGAGACTCGAACTCCCATAGCCAATACAGGCATTTTACCCAATTTTCTTCCGAAGAAAAAAATTACATCTTATGATGTGTTAAATCAAAGAAATACTACAAATTATTGTCAATTGATGAAAAATATCGACGCAAAAATATCCTGCCTGCATTTGATTTTAAGTATCATTCAAATTTTAAAGCTTTAGCTTCTTGATCAAATCCCAGAAATCCTATCAAAACCCATGGTTTAAAATCTTTCGTGTACACTGATTTCCCCGCGTTATGGTCTAATAATCTTTGCTTCAAATTAGAAGTAAAACCTATGTAAGTTTTATCGGGAAAAGATCGGGATTTAAGATAATAAACGTAAAACATATTTTATATTTAATTGTTGGCCTGTAAAAAGCTGACTTGTCAGAGACATTAAAGAGTAAAGTTTTGACTGGCCTGCCAGGCATTTTTCTTCAGGAAAAATGACTGGCGTCCCTAAGGGGATTCGAACCCCTGTTTTCGCCGTGAAAGGGCGGTGTCCTGGACCAGGCTAGACGATAGGGACGTAGATTATATCAAAAATCCTTAAAAGATTGGCGGAGCCAGGCGTAGTTTGCCGAGCCGGAAGGCCCGGATAAACGAAGACTGGTGAGCCGCGATGGATTCGAACCATCGACCCACAGCTTAAAAGGCTGTTGCTCTACCAACTGAGCTAGCGGCTCGCTTATCATTAATGCAAATAAGAATAATTCTTAATGATGCTCTTAATGTTAATGATTTGCCTTATTTTTGTCAAGAAAATAAAGTCACAAACAGCATTTTTCCTATTAAATAGTATTATTTTATCTGATCTCATTAATAATACCTTACTATAATAGCCAAGGAACCATTACGTGAAAAAAATTAATTATGGTTAGCGGTATAAAAAAATGAAATTACCATGAAAATAGAATCTATAAAAGATCCCCGAATCATTCATGCACGTAAACTATCTTCTGCAGCAGGCCGTTCAGAAACCAAAGAATTTTTATTGCAGGGTAAGGAACAAATAGAATGGGCTTTGAGAGCAAATGTGCCTATTACCATGGTTTTTATTCATGATAAAATCGATGACAATCAGTTACAACAAAAATTTGAATATAAAAAAATTCCTTATTTTTTCGTTTCTGAAGTAATATTGAAAAAAATAACTGACACAAACTATTTGGTTCCGCTCGTAGGAGTAGCTAAAAACCCTATCGTATCTACTCATAATGAAGATTTTGTTATTGTACTTGATAACCTTGTTGATCATGGAAATATAGGGACGATTATCCGTTCTGGACTTGCTTTTGGCATTCATTCTTTTATAAGCACAAGTATAACTGCTGATTTTTTTTATAAAAAAATTATCGATGCATCACGTGGCAATATTTTTACTTCATCTATAAAAAAATTCGTTTCTGAACAAGAAACTATCAACTATTTAAAAAGCAACGGATATCAAATAGTTGCAACAAGTCCTCATGGAAATCAAATTCAATCTCTCCTACAACTTCATCAAAAACCAGTCGCGCTCATTGTGGGTAATGAAACAGAAGGATGCTCATCATTATTTCTTGAACAAGCTGATTTCGTTACTCAAATTCCTATGAGCTCTGAAGTTGAATCCTTAAATGTAGCCATCGCTGCTGGCATTAGTATCTATGAACTTAAAATAAAATCGGTAATAGCAATGCTTATTCAAAAAATTTATAAAAATATAGGACGACAAATTGGCGTTACAGGACAATTAATTCGAACAGCATTTGATAAAGAGTTACAAGCCGTAACTGATTTTTCTGCTCTACAAGTTATCCTTTTAATGATACTAAAATGCGATCAAGTTATGACGCTCGAACAAGTCTCAAGGGATGTAGGCGAGTTTGGAGCAGAACTTATAGCCTTTTTGCAGCCATTACAAAAAAAAGGATATATCAGCAATGCAGTGTCACAAGAAAAACCTGCAATAATATTAACGGATGCGGGACAAGAATATTTATCAAAACTGTGGCCGATTGTTGATAAAATTGAACAAAAAATTTTAAATAATTTTTCTGAAAACGAAAGGATTCAATTTTTTGAATATATCTCCAGAATCCAAAATAATTGTCAGCAAATTATTAAAGATCATTCATCAAATTCGATTGTTAAAGATATAAAAAAATAGGGTGTTTTTATGAATCTAACTCTATATGCTTATACATCAAGAATAAAATTAATTATTATTACACAATAGTTGTTATCAAATAAGGAGAGATATATGTTAGCTTTATTTTTACCCTTCACCATAAGTTTATTATTTACTTTCAACCTATTTAGCATGCAAAAAGAAACTTTTCTGGAGAAAATTAATGAATACAATACCACTTTAATTAATATGGATTTAACCGTTATTCCAACACTAGAATCTAAGATACAAGCAGTAGCAAATCTAACAAAGTTAGAAAATATTAATAAGCAATTAAAAGCTATGCTCCCACAACGCCGATTGAATAATGAAGAAACTCATCAAATGAGCGAATTAATAACCACACTGGCTTCACATAACAAAACAATACGTGACAATATTGAAGCATGTACCTTCAACTCGTCACAAAACAATTGAACAGAATTTCTAAAACTACAGCACTATCGGCGTTTTTTTAGTTCTCATTTTGGCAAGCAATGATTTATCAATCCCTAAATGGGCATGCACCAATTCAGGCGGGGTAAGTGCCAACCATTGGGCTAACGAAACATCAGCAAAGCGATCACTTCTAAATATCTCTAAAAAGCGGAGCGTCTCGTTGCCGATATTTTCAATATAATGGCCCATGGCAAAAGGAACTACGCCAACATCACCCGCTTGATAATTAAAGGTTCGTGCCATACCAACCGCTGCAAATACCGTCATACGCGCCTTACCGGTAATATAAAATTGCCATTCATCAGCATTAGGATGCCAATGCAATTCACGTAATCCCCCCGGTTCTATTTCAACCAATGCCGCTGCTATTGTTTTGGAGGCAGGAAATATGGTGGAATCAACAATGCGCACCTGACCACCCGGCATACGAATTGGTTCTTGAGCACTTAAGCGATAACTAAATTTTTCGGGAACCGGTCCATTTCCTTTGATATAATCTGCCGTAAGCGGACCAGGAACTTTTGATTGAAAAATGTAGAGTTCTTTTTTTGGTAATGTGTTTAATACTGAAATAGGAAAATTAAAGTTTTTAGCTATTACTTCTTTGGGCGTATGCAATAACCAGTCAGATAATAAAAATGTTTCTTCTTCAGAAAAGCTACCGTCATCAAATACTAATAAAAATTCACACCCATCTGGATTAAGGCCTTGTATAGAATGCGGTATTCCTTTGGGAAAAAACCATAAGTCACCTTCTTGCATATCATCTTGAAAGGTACATCCATTTTGATCAACGGCAGTAATACGCGCAAATCCTTTGAGCATGTATGCCCATTCAGCTGCTTTATGCCAATGCAATTCTCGGATTGCACCAGCTTTTAAGCGCATATTGACGCCAGCAATAGTGGGGGAGCTTGGTAAATCTACCACGGTTACTTCGCGTGACCAGCCGCCTTCTTCTAAGCGCATATGGCTATCAGAAAATGACCATTTAAGATTTGGTATTTTACCGCGATCAGTGCGCGGTGGCACTAAAATATCAGGATTTTCTAATTCTCTAGATGGATTGGTGGGGCCAAGAATTGAGGCACCGTATACGCCATCGATGGGTTCTAATTGATTACCTTTTTTACCATTTTTCTCATTCATACTACCGCCTCTTCAATACTATTACTATGCGGCGTTAAGTATAAAATAATGAAAATGAGCTAAACAATGATTTAAGGAACTAATTTAATTAATGGATCCCCACGCGCAGCTCGGGATGACATTTCTGCAGTTATCATTATCGCATGAAGAATGACAGGTTTTGCCAAAGTTTAATTTTGAAATGATGCTTCACCAGTAATTGTATCATTCTTCTTCGATTTACGTCGTTCTTTATTCAAAAGCACCCGATTATAAATAGCATCATCTTCAATGCGCTCTAAATTCATAAGCACTTTAAAGGTCTCCCAACTGGTGCGAACAATGGGCGGTGGATTATGCCGGTGCTGCCAAACGTATAATCGTGTTTTAGGATCAGCAGGGCTACCACTGCCAAAATCTCCATATTTTCTTTTGTATTTTCTATACTGCGCATCGGAAGCAACCTTGGCAAGTATAGAAGCGGCGCCTACTATCGTATGATTTTCGTCAGCGTAATGTTCAGGAATTAAATTAAGCGCTTTTATTTTCTTTTTATTAAAGACAAAGCCTTTTTGTGCCAAGAGTTCTTTATGTGATGCATCAGTCAGCACAATTAAGCGTTCTCTAAATCGCTTTTCCGATACTTCCCAATTATCAATATAGATGTTATTAAACGTATGCTTACGTTGTAATTTTTTAATAAGTTGTAAAACGGTTAACATTTCCCAATCATTTAACCCCAATGATTTATCATCAATCATTTGTGGTGTTAACTCAATAAGGGCAAATCCATGCGCCGTTTCTTTAATTATTTTTGCAAGTTTCTCTCGCTTTTTTGCTGCAATCAACTTGCTATCTTTGACACCTATTTTTTTCCATTCTTCTATAGTTGATTGATTGGCAACTACACCTGCAATAAAGATACTCCCAATACAGGGGCACTTAGTGGTATCATCAATACCAAGTATATTTTCGGTATTTAAGGGAATTTCGTTAATTAAATCGGACATGTAACCTCCAAAAAGTATATATAGTTAAGATATAAGTATCTCAACTATTGTCAAATGGTAATACCTTCGTTACCAGTGTTTTGTTATATACCCATCAACTGAAAAGGGGCCACCGCCAATAAGGAGAAATGCACCATACACAATTAACAATGAGAGGGGAAAGGAATAGATATTATACGGATCACCATGATTAATATGCCACATAAATGCCACCCACATCATAAATACTAATGCAGCACTGGCAATGCGCGTACCAAAACCAGCCACTAACATAATACCGCCAAAAAATTCAGTAATAGCCGCTAAAAAGCCCCACATAACGGGTAGAAAATGAATGCCGATGGGAGCTACATACATTCCTAATTCCCGCCACATTGGTATACCGCCCATTATTTTAGGGATGCCATGGCCAATGGTTAATATACCAATACCAATGCGAATAAGGGTAATAGCGTAATACGTCCAGGTTAATGAGGCAGGCGCTAATAGATATTGCAATAGAAAATTCATCAATTTCTCCTAAAATTACTATTTTCTTTTTATCAAGATTTTATGCCCGTGTATTGTATATATACCATGGTAGGTATACCTATTTTCAAGAAATCTTAATAGGAAAGTAAATGTCGATTACGCAAGGCCAAAATAACAATACCAAGAAGGTTAGGTAGCGCAACTAAGGGAAGTGCTAAATCCATAATAGCCCAAACAAGCGGAACTTCTATCATTGAACTAATAAAAATTACCAGTGCTACAAAAGCGTAATAACCTCGTATCCAACGATAATTAGTTAGGGTAGCAAAACTTTGACCACCATTAAAGCTATTGCCCAGCGCTGTAGTAGCAATAAACAACGTGACGCTCATTAAAAAAAAGATTGGCCCTACGGTTGGTAAATTTTTTTCAAAAACCTGCAATACCAACGTATTACAAAAAGTTCCTTGGTGCCAAATATTGGAACTCAGTACTAATAATCCTGATAAAAAGCATAAAAACATATCCGCACTTTGCGAGTACATAGCTAAAATCCCCTGATCAATGGGCCGCTTAACATCTGAAATAGCATGCGCGATTGAAGCGGTCCCCATTCCTGATTCAGTAATAAATACTGCTTTAAAAACGCCTTCCTTAAGCGAAGAATATACCGTAGCTCCTAAAAATCCGCCAATAGGCGCAACTGGATAAAAAATAGAATGAAACATGCTGGTAAGTGCATAATAAACTGAACCAGGCATTGACGCTAATATCCAAATACTGCATAGAACATACGTTACAAACATTAAGGGAACTAACTTACTAGCAACATTGCCTACGCGTTGCGCACCACCCAGTAAAATTAAAAAAATAAACAACGCCAGTAGAAATCCGGTAACATATTCTGGAACACCGCGTTGAGCACCAATTTCTGCCAGTGCTTTTGATTGAATGCCTGACCAACCAGCAAATAGAAAAATAGTAGCAAATCCATACCAACGCGCAAAATAAGGGTGCACTGCCTTTAAATATTCTGCCGGCCCACCAATTATTCTTCCATCAGATAATGTACGCCGATATACGAGTGCAAAAGTAACTTCCACTAATTTAGTAGCTGCGCCAAAAAACGCATATAATAGTAACCAAAAAAGGGCGCCTGGCCCACCTACCACAATCGCTAATGAAGGGCCAACAATAGTCCCTATACCAATAGAGCTTGCCATAGAAGTAAATAATGCATGGAAGGCATCAATTGTTTTTAAAGAGCCATGCTCTCGTTTAAATCCCGCAGTAATAAATGATAGAAAATGCCTGAATGCAAAAAATTGGGGTACTTTTAAAAATAGTGTTAAGAAGAATGCCACGGTAAAAAATAAGAAGGCAAAAGGGATGCCGATCAACAAATTTATAGTATTAAGAAGAGTAATTAGATCCATATGGTTCCAACAATTAATGACTAACGACAATTTAATAAAATATTGAAATTAATTAGAGCAGTTGAATATCAACATCGGTAATGAATAGTGATAACAACAAAACGTCGTTGCGAGCTCGTCGAAGCAATCCAGAAAAAATATTTTAACCTGGATCACCACGGCCTAAAGGCCTCGTGACTGTATGTGTTCATAATTTCGAAGAATAATTTACACCCAAGAAACTACAGTTGTCCATTAATTACTATCTTTTTTCTTAAAAGGGGCTGCAGGAGTCGCAGTAAGCATTGAGGAAGGAATTTTGCCATCCAAACCCTGATGAGGGCGATGCTCATTATAAAAAAAGTTATAACCGAGTACAGCATCCTTTAACTCATCGAGAGTATTGTAAACAGCACCTTCAATAACCTCATCATGAAAAGTCCTCCAGAAGCGCTCAATCTTACCATTGGTCTGAGGCCGATAAGGCCTTGTTTTAATGTGTTTGATGGCGAAGTGAAGCAATAATCGCTCAAAGGGATGGTTCTTAAGATTCTTTTCAGAAGAACAAAATTCAGAGCCATTATCAGTTAAGACTTCATCAAAAGTAATGCTATAGCGCTGATGCATATGTAAAATAACATCCATCATAGCAAAGGCAGCATCAATAGCTTTGATGGACTCCATTACCTCAACCCAGACTACCCGAGAGTAATCATCAATAACACCAAGAACAAAATAACGAGTATTAGGTTCTGATACGATAATTCCCTTAGGCAAATAATGGCAATCAATATGACCTAATGAACCAGCATGAGTTCTCACAATTTTTCTTTTTTCCTCTCGTGCTAAAGCAGACAATCGAGAAACACCATACGTCCGCAATGTACGATAAACTGTGCTTGCTGATATTCGTTTGGCATTAGGATGTTTCTTTTGTAACGTCTGAGCAATAATATATCTATTATATCCTAATTTTCTATAATCCAAAATCTCATTTGTAATCTTATCATCTGCCAGAGGCAATTCTTGGTATTTTGGTTTAGGGCCAGGTCTCATAGGCAGTAAAGCATTTGGATTTCTATTTGAATTTATAAAACGCCCATAAAATTTATAGAAATTTTGATAACCGATGTCGTTAGCTTTAAAAAATTCACGAACTTTTTTATATTTTGGATGATTCTTAGCTTTGACTAATTCGTATTCTTCAACGAATTTAAGCAGATATTTAATTGAATTCTTATGTAAAGTATTATACGATATATTTGCACTCATAGTAATTCCTATTGTTAAATATTGTTGTTGTTATTTTTAACTTTAGTTTACTATGGGTGTCTTTTTTATTCACCAGAATTTTGAACTTTTACAGTGACGACGAGAATGCAAAAGGATTTCATTGTGACTGCGAAATGACCCATCGGCATGACGCGCTGGCAAATAATTTTTCCCTACTTTGCATTAATCAGCATATTAATTTCAATATTTGACCACCTTATACTCTTTTTGAAAGAAATGAAAGCGCCTTACGCAATAGTTGATCAAAGGAAGCAGATACTGGTAATGATTCCTTAAGATACGATAATGTATTATTTATCTCTGTCCGTGAATAATTGAGCGATGTTAATGTCTCAGAAACCGTATGCCAATGGGTATATTCATCAGCAATTTCATCGATACCGCCGCTTTCAATCAATTTTGCCACCTTATGGCGTAATTGCATAATGATTTGCTCAGCTTTTTTTGCTCCAATACCACTAACAGCACTCAATGCTTTTTCATCATTAGCATGCACTGCCTTTAAAAAAGAACCGGGTGACATGGCCGATAAAAGCGCAAGCGCAATTTTAGGGCCAATACCGGAACAGCTAATAACTAGAAGAAAAACGGTTTTTTCCAATGCCGTTTGAAATCCATATAATAACGGCCCATTTTCTTGATGCCATTGTAAATGAACGTAAAAAGAATATTGTTGCCCTTTTGTAAGAGCTATATTCTGCGCTACATAGAGTTGATAGCCAACCCCATTTACCTCACAGGTAACTGCTTGGTCTTTGTACTCAATTACGGTGCCTCGTAAAAAATTAATCATAAAAAGCCTCAAAATATGATAATTTCATTAAACCATTGAACTAAAAATTTCATTTTGTAATAATAATATAAAAAGGATCTTTCTATGATCAATAAAAAAATCGCTATTTATGTACTTTTACTTTTTATTACCCCTTTATATGCATCCCTTCGCTTGCGCCGCAATATGTATACCTTAAATATTACCTATAATGTTTTTGGGCTCAACCCTAAGCAATATATCTGCGCTTATGATGATATTGCAAAACAAGTAGTATGCGAACCAAAAGATATTACTGATCCTTATGCCAATGACATTCAGGTATTTCGCAATGTATATGTACGTAAATTAACCTCAGATCCCGTTGGTATTGGCTACATCGGTTATTTCCAAAACCCCAATCTTAATGCCGGTCCTCCACATGAGTATACCAGTACCCGTACTATTTTCCCGTTTGAAGTATATGCTTCAAAGTATTAATTGTATTGACAACTATACTATTTTTGTTAGAGTTTTAATAACTTTCATTCGCGGGAATAGCTCAGTGGTAGAGCGTTGCCTTGCCAAGGCAAAGGTCGCGGGTTCGACCCCCGTTTCCCGCTCCAGTCTTCGCTCCTACGGAGCTTCGCCTGGCGCCGCCATTTTTTTAAATGAAGATAATATTATTAGCACAGTGAAAAGCGAAGACTGTCCGGCATAGCTTGTAGTAACGAAGCAATTGATAAGGGTCAAAGCAGAAAGCGCCGACGGACTATAAATATATCTACCTTATATATTATGTTTACATTATCAAATCGGTTAATTTTCCTGGAAAAATATATATTGGCTATACCCTCAATATAAAAACGCGATTACAGACGCATAATGATGGTGGATCAACTTTCACTAAGGATTATAAACCATGGGAAGTAATCTTTTATGGCACTTTTCAGAATAAATTGAAAGCATTAAACTTTGAAAAATACTTGAAATCCCATTCAGGTAGAGCATTTTTAATAAAACGATTATTATAGGCAGCCATTTTCTCTTAAATGAGGAATATCGTGACGCGATAACCCAATTATGGTACATTCTAAAGTAGTAACGGTAGCTATTTTTCATAGTTAGCAACCTTTTAATCTGAATGAATCCAATGGTAAAGGATTATATGAAATCAATAATTCAAGAAGCATCTTCCGTACTTAAAGCTATTGAAAAGGGATGGGAAAGTGCTGGTAAACCTAAAGAGTTTTCAATTAAAATCTTTGAAGAACCAAAAAAGAATTTTATTGGCATGACCGTACAATCAGCCAAAGTTGGTATC
Source organism: Candidatus Babeliales bacterium (assembly GCA_963722075.1). Lineage (GTDB taxonomy): Bacteria > Babelota > Babeliae > Babelales > JANWKD01 > CAVRJM01. The sequence goes on from CAVRJM010000001.1 coordinate 1,122,588, forward strand.
TTTTTTAATGAAAAAATAACTAAAGAAGAACCAGAAAAAGGCGCTCCAAAAAAAAGTGAGCCAATTCAAAGAACAGCAAAAAGAGAGCTGTATAAACCTGAAAAGATTGAAAAGAAAGAATCTATTACACCTAAAGCAGAACCCAAAGCAGCAACACCCAAGGTTATTTGGACACCGGAAATGATTAACCAAACGACACAATGGATTGCAGATGTCTTAGCCCATATGAATCTTTCTGAACGTAATTTTACCATACAGACCCATAACTATCAGTTAATGATTAACTTTGACAATCCACTAATTACCGATCGTGAAAAAGAACAACAATTGTTACGCAGCCTTTCCTTTCTGTTAATTCAAACATTACGACACAAATTAAACCGTCCATTGCGCGGGTTTAAAGTTATTATGAACTAATGGCTCTTATTACGAACGATGATCAAACTATTATAGCGCTTGCAACTGCCCGCGGCAGCGGTGCTATTGCATTATTACGTATGTCAGGCGCACATTGCATTACCATTGGCGCACAAATGGCACATTTAGCAAGCAAAAAAAGCATAGATCAAGTACCGTCTCATACCGTTCACTTAGGCACTATTATTGATACAATAGGAGCCCCTATTGATCAAGTAATGATTATTGTTATGCAGGGGCCACACACTTTTACCGGGCAAGATATCATTGAAATTACCTGCCACAATAATCCCTTTTTAATAGAAGCAATTATACAACGAGCAATCGAATGCGGAGCCCGTTTAGCCCAAGAGGGAGAATTCACTAAGCGCGCTTTTCTCAATAAAAAATTGGATCTTGTTCAAGCAGAATCGATTAATGAACTCATTCATGCCTCAACGCAATTAGCATTAAAGCAATCGCTGGCTCAAGTAACGGGTAGTTTTTCTGCCTGGTTACAAAAGATTGAAAAAGATCTTATCACGTGCAGCGCCTTGGCAGATGCTAGTTTTGAATTCATTGATGAAGAAATGGAATTTGGCACACAAATAAAAACAACGATTACTACAGTTCTTTCTCAAATCAATCAATTAAAAACTACCTTTAATTACCAAAACCATATACGTCAAGGTATCCGTATTGCTCTTATTGGATCAGTCAATGCGGGTAAATCCTCATTATTTAATACCTTGTTGCAAAAAGAGCGCTCAATTGTTACCAATATTGCCGGCACTACCCGTGATGTCATTGAAGCAGGGGTATATAAAAAAAGTTGTTATTGGACACTGATTGATACGGCCGGTTTACGGCAAACCGCAGATTCGATTGAACAAGAAGGTATTAATCGATCCTATCAAGAAGCGCATATTGCTGATTGCGTTTTATTAATCATTGATGGATCACGCTCTTTATTTCCCGCTGAAAAAGCTATTTATGAAGATCTTCTGCAAAAGTATAGCCATAAAATTATCGTTATTAAAACCAAAGCAGATTTAGAACAAAATTCTACTGATTTTGCTTCATGTAATAATGCCATTACCGTTTCAATATTTGATAGAAACTCAGTTAAAACCCTTGAAGAAATTATTGAACAAAAAATTGATCACGATTTTTTCAATAAAATAGAATCGCCATTCTTACTTAATCAACGGCAGTTTAACTTAGTAAAAGCATTAGAGAAAGATTTGATCACAACCTTACAACTGTTTCAAGATCCTGTCCCGTATGAATTAGTATCTTATCACCTTAAAGAAGCGCTTACCTCGCTCACACAACTAACGGGAAAAACCGTTAGCGAGCAAGCAATGGATGCCATTTTTAGAGAATTTTGCATCGGCAAATAAAATTATTTTATATATGTATGTTCTTTTAAGAGAAACATAATATCCGGATTTTTACGTTTTCGTGCATAATCGAGTGGCGTTTTATAATCTCTATTTTGAATAGATAGATTTGGCGCATGCCTTAATAGTATTTTTAACAAAGCAGGGTTATTTTTTTTTATAAAAATATGTGCAAACGTTTCCCGCGAATTACTTTCTTGGGTATTAATAATATCAATAAAATCATTAAATCCTTTTTTAATGATATTTGATAATTGTTGTTTTAATGCTTCTAACTCTTTTGGATCTAAATTTCCCATTTTAACTTTATCTATAAACGGCGCAACTTCATTATACCAAAACTGTTTATCAAGCGCCTTATTAAATGCGCCCTGTTTTTGATAACGCTTAAATGATACTGCAGGATCTTCTAGTAAGAAATCCCATGCAGCCCCTGATAAAACGGGTAAAAATAATTTTATTACTTTTTCAGTACCTATATCAATAATAGGAGTATAATTAAGATTTTTTATTAAAAAATCGGCAATTTCATCGCTGTGTTGACCACCAGCATAGATAATTATATGTCGCTGCGCCGAAAGAATTAATTTAAAAATAACTTCAAAATTAAATACTTCTTTTTTTATATATTCATTAAAGTTCTTTTTAAATGAATCAAATTTTTTATTTTCTTTAAGAATTTCTAATAAATCAGCAATTGAAATAGCATCTGAAATCGTTTCAATTTCTTCTTGAACTTGAAGTATCCCTATCCTTTGAGCTTGCCATTCATTAATGATTTTTTGGAAAGCATCCTGCTGATGGGTAGAAATAAGATTCATATACCTATCCTCAAAATATAATATATTCTCCAAATAAAATTTCAGCTTTCCCACCGTTAATAGGCCAACCTCTGCAGGATATATTGCGCTAGTTAAAAACTTCATAGCAGGAATTATATTACGAAAGGTATCAGCTGCTTCAAAAACAATCATTTGATTGCTATCGATATTAAATTTTTTAGAAAGCTGATTACCCGCATACGATATAAATAAATTTTTAATATACAAATTAATGGGATCAAATTCCCATAATAATTTTATGGGTTCTTTTGTTTTTTCATTAAGCTTATTAAAGGCGGCCATAAGCACGCGTTCTGAACTAGTAAAATTTTTTATTTCCTCTTTACTTAGGTATTTTTTAACACTTTTTCTAACACCTTTCACTGGTTGATAAAGCGCGGCATGACTATCAGAAATAATATCGACAACTTTTGCAATGTTATTGTTATCTAATAATAATAAGCGACGAAATCGATCAGGATAACCATCAAGAAAGTAAAAAAATAAACAGGTACAAAATAGTAAAGATCTTAACCATCTATGCATAAAGACTCACTTAGGAATAATAACTATATATAATAATTATAAATAAAATATATTCAAATAGTCAATGATGAATAATCGTGAGCAACCCCAATAGGGGTAAAATAAAAAAGGCTTTCTGAACCAACTTGTATCAGAAAGCCTTCTTAAAGTAACAAAATCGAATTTTTAAACTGCTAATGCATAAATTTCTACACGCCGATTAGGGGCTTGGCCATCTTTAGTTTCATCAAAAGCAACGGGTTCCTCATTGCCCACACCAAAGATTTTTATGCGGTTTTTAGGAATATGTGCTTCTTCTTCCAGGTAACGCGCAATCTTATTTGCCCTATTCATTGATAACGCTAAGTTATAAGCACGGGTACCATGCCATTTACAAGAATGGCCTTTGCAGCAAATCACTCGACCACTTTCATAGAACTCTTTAGCCTTTTGAACGGTTTGCTTTAATGCTCCTTTTTGATTTGATAAAGGCTCTTGGCTATCATAGGGAAAATAGACTGTTTGCATCTCATCTTTTGTATCTAATTGTTCCAGGGTAAAATCTTGCACTGCCATATTTTGCGCTAAGGCTATATCAGTATCAAATGCTCTATCATAGGGGCTTTCTAGGTTATCTTCTTCAAGGACAAATGCTTCAACATCCTCATCAAATATAGAAATAGCGTCACGATTATTAAATGCTAAAGGCATGATTGCCTGTTCTTGTTCAGGTCTTTTCAGCATGCTTTTTTGGTCTTTTTTACAAGCAGGCAATAAACCAACCGCAAGGATCATAGTAAGAGGAAGGGACAATTTATGACGAATCATATAGTACATCTCCATAAATAAGTTATTTCTTATAAACAAAAAAGAACTTTAACATAAATTTTTTCTTTTTTCTATCTAAAAAATAGCTTTTATATAAAATTCTACTTTTTAAGCCTGAGATAGGGTATACTAGAAGTATATAAAAGTTATAAACCATAAATACTTTATTCTTATTTTATCTGTTATTTATGGTACAAATTGGAATTACTATGAAAAAGATTTTAATCAGTGCTAATCCCTGGCAAACCAAAGTGGCTGTCACCCGAGATGGTCAGTTACAAAATATCTATTTTGCCTCCCATGCCAAACAAACCTTAGAACGTTCATTTTTTAAGGGTAAAATTATTAAAGTATTACCAGGCATTCAGACCGCTTTTGTTGATATTGGCCAAGAAAAAGCAGGATTCTTGCATATTTCTGAAATCGACCGCGAGCTTGCTATGCGCCGCGTTAGCAACCTTGAAATGGATGATGTTCCGGCTGAATCGGACGAAGAAGTTGCTTTAGCTCCCGTAAAGTACCAGCAGCCCTTAGATATTAGTAAAATATTAAAAGAGGGTGAACCAATTTTAGTACAGGTCAGCAAGGAGCCTGTTTATGAAAAAGGCGCAAAGCTTACCACGTGCTTCACCTTACCCGGTAGATTTATTGTTTTAATGCCTAATATTCCTCGCATTGCCATTTCAAAAAAAATTGAAGATCGCGATGAACGCATACGCCTTAAAGAGATACTCAGTAAAAATTTACCTGAAGGAATGGGTGCTATTATTCGAACCACCTCAGAGCATCGCACTGAACAAGAAATTGTTCAGGATATCGAGTTTTTAGCGAGTACCTGGAATCATATTGTTAAGCGTTATCAAGAAGCACAACCACAAGAGAAAATTTACGAAGATCTGCCACTTTCCTTACAAATAGTTCGCGATCATTTAGATAACGATGTGGAAGCAGTCATTAGCGATAATCAGCAAAACCAACAAGAAATTTATAAATTTGTTAAAAAAATTGCTCCCGAATATAGCTATAAAATTCAGTATTATAGCGGTCAGCAGGATATTTTTGAAAAATACGAAATCGAACCACAATTACAGCAAGCACTTTCAGAAAAGGTACATCTCAAATCGGGCGGCTCTATTATTATAGAAACCACCCAAGCTATGACGGTAATTGACGTTAATACCGGTCGCTATATTGGTAAAACTGATTTAGAAGAAACGATTTTAAAAACAAATCTTGAGGCAGCTGAAGAAGTTACGCGCCAATTACGTTTACGTAATATAGGTGGCCTTATTGTTATTGATTTTATCGATATGGCTTCTCCTGCTAACCGTCAAAAACTATTCAAATTCTTTGAACGCATGCTCAAAGAACGCGATAAGTTTCAATCAGTAGTGCTTAAAATTACTGAATTTGGACTCGTGCAAATGACCCGTAAACGGTCGGGAAAAACATTACTGCAAGAATTGACGCACGCATGCCCTACGTGCAAAGGACTTGGGTATATTAAAACTATTCAGACTATTTGCTATACGATTTTGCCTAAAATTAAGCAGGAATTATATCATTATAAAAATAAGCATATCATCATTAAATGCGCTATGCCCGTATTTGATTACATGGTACATACTGAATACAATTCTATCTTACAATTTGAGCGCGATTTTAAATCTCATATTACCTTAGAAGGTAAAGAGGATATGCCGCTTAATGAGTACGTGATTGAAGAAAAGAAGTGATAGTTTTTCCAACTTTACCAACAACAATAATAACACCTGCTAATCCTGCTGATAATACTACCCCCGCACCTACTGAAAATGTTAGAATACGCGCAAAATCGACAGCAGATCCTATTGGAGTGCGTTGTGTTCTTGTATAAGAAGCATGAGAATTTATTGGTGGAAAGTGATCAGAGTAATTTGATAATTTAAAAGTAGTTATTGTGCGAAATTTTTCAATTATTTTGTTGGATAAAACAATACCAAAAATAGTTTCTGCAGGTCTAGTAGTCTCTTTTTCGCCTATTATTATCTCTTGCCTTTTCCATTTTGTTTTTTTGACAGCAAAAGAAGAGAAAGGTAAGAACAAGCCAAATAAAATGAGCGCTAAGCAAATCTTTTTCATAAAAAACTCCATTTAATAACTGGATCCTCACGTCGCTCACGCTCCTCAGGATGACAAATAACTCAAAATGTTATTCCGATCCAGCCCTCGCTCAAAGAGCTTCGACGGACAAGGCGCTTACCTCGTCGAAGTTTTAATGTAGACGGGTGGGAATCCAGATTATTTACTTTGACTAAACCAATCACCTAAAGCGCCATATTGATACTGCCAGTAACCATATCCCCCAAATGCGCCAATCAATGCTGCAACTGTCGTTGCACACAATCCTTTAAAGAGCGGCGAAAAGGTCGTATACCTATACCCAGCTGCGGCCAAATCGATTTGCCAAGCAGTGGCAGTCGGATTAGTAGCAGTAGGATTTTGAACCAGTCCAAACTGAGAATTATTGATACTACAATTTCTAGCCATCAACATTCCAAGCACCCTTACACTGTAATTAACTTTTACAGAATAGTTTTCTTGCTGATTAACAAAGATACTTCCAGAATTTGGTACCTCCTTTGCAAAAATCTGTGGGTAAGCCCATTTACGAGCCTCACGATATTGTTTTGGCCCTTGCACATAATTTCGAATTGCTTCCATCGTATAATTTGATGAAATAAAACTCATAGATAATATTAATGCAAATACGATTCTTTTCATTTTAATCTCCATTTAATAACCACCAAAATGACCATAATCCCATTGAGTACCAGGAGTTGATTCAACAACGGTAGGCTTAGAATAAATTTTACGTGCCAAGTTTTCTGCCATTTTTAAGGCAGAAGAAACAATTGATGAATTTCTTGCTGCGTACAATCCCAATCCAGTAGCTACTGCTCCAAAAAGCACTTTAGCCCGTAAAGTCCAATGCGGCAAACCAATTTTGATATTACTATACGTGGGATCAACTTTCTCGGCGCCAAGGTAACAACCGATCATTTTTTCTTTTAATACCACCGGTTTCGTTTTCAATACAAACCCTAAAAATGTGCTTTCTGGCACATCACCTTCATAGGTTTTAATTTTATCAATGAGATTTTCTTTCGTTGTACACGTACCGTATTTTTTAACATATGCTTTTTGGTAATCTGTAAGCATGCCATAGGAAAAACTGATAACCGAACTTAAGACAAGAAATAAAAAAATATACTTGTTCATAAAAACTCCATTTAATAACCACCAAAGTGAAAGTAATCCGAATTGCTAGACACTGACGATGTGACCGTTTTAGTTAAAGGCGCTGACGACTTTGAAAATAACCCCTTTAATCCGTTTACTAATTTTTCTCCAACTGAACTTTTATAAAGGCATCCTAGCCCTAATGCGCATGCAGCTCCCAGTAATAATTTTGTTTTTAAACACCAATGACTCAAGTAAATATGTTCAACCAAATAGTGCTTATCTTGTATCCATCGGTTATTTTCTTTAGTAAATCGTTCGCTAAATGATATTGGCTTTACAGACCATACTAAACCAAAAAAACGTGTGCAGGGAGTATCATATTTATAGGTACGAATCTGTGATCCATCTTTTTCATTCTCTATTGAGCAAACACCATGCTGTCTTATAAATTCTTTTACTTCAGGAGAAAATGTTCTAAAACTATCTAGATTCATACGGAGGTTATTAATACTCATTCCATTTAATAATCGAGATGAATCATTTTGCCAACCATTTGAATTATTGTTGCTTAAAAAACAATTATTGAAGGTAACGTCAACCGTTTGATCATCGAATTGTATATTAGCTTTGCCATCCAATTGCATACTAAATGAATAAGAAATGGGAGAACTTAAGACAAGAAATAAAAAAATATACTTTTTCATAAAAAACTCCATTTTAAAAAAGAATTACTTCTATAAAAAAGTATATTAAATAATAACAAAATGTCAATTACAAATGCTTATGTAGCGCTTATTAATTGACAAGTAGAAAACTTTACAAAGAAATTAAATAAGCTAATTAAAGCTTATTTTTTCTTCTTTCTAAGCATCGGTAAACCGGTACGTTTATTCTCAGTTACTTCATACCCAGCAGGCAATTCATTAATAGCATCCTTAGTCGCTTCGCCCCCAAAATAATAAATGCGTTGCTTACGGCCGCCCGCTAATTTTACTTCTTTAGAGTGCAAATAGTAGGTTTTTCCACTTTTTTTAGATTTTACGCTATATGGCATGATTAATCCTTTATTAGCATACATTTAACACTATCATTATTTAACCTTAATAGATAAATTTAAGAAAATCTAGAATTTGCTATTTTTTTCACATTGAGGCCCTCGTTTGTGGTTATTAAATAATTCAATTTGATAATTTTTGCGAAAGTTGTATACTGATATATATGGAAAAAAAAACCCCTCTTTTACCTTTATTACCGGGCGTATATCTCTTTAAAAAAGATAACGAAATTTTGTACGTGGGTAAGGCAAAATGCCTTAAAAAACGGGTGCAGTCTTATTTTCAAAAACAGCATACCGATTGGAAAATAGATTCGCTTATAAAAGAATATACACACATCGATCACATAATTACCCATAGCGAAATGGAAGCACTACTGTTAGAAGCCCAATTAATTCGCGATAATAAACCTTCTTATAATGTGCTTCTTAAAAGCGGTCAGCCATTTTTATATATTTTATTTACTAATACTGATCCGCGACAAATTGTTTTAGTGCGTAATAAAAAGAAGAAGGGAATTTATTTTGGACCTTTCTTGCGCAAATTACAAGCACGCAGCGCGTATGCCTATATAATGAAAACATTTAAATTGACCATGTGTACCGCTAAAATAGAAAACGGCTGCTTGAATTATCATTTAGGTATATGTGCAGGAAACTGTATGTCCACTTTTGATCTTGAAGGATACCGCTTACGCATTGAACTGGCATTAGATTTGTTACAAGGGCATTATAAAGAATCATTAAAAAAGTTAACCGCACAAATAAAAACGTATACCCAACAACTAGAATTTGAAAAAGCACGCACCATTCATTATTATGTGCAAAATCTTGAATCGATTTTTGAAACGTTAAAAACAAAATTTTCTGAAAAAAAATATGAGCGAGAAATCTTCTTAACAACAGCGCCTATTGATAAAAAATTAATACAAGATCCGCACATGGCACGTAAAATTCAAGAAGTGCTTCAGCTTCAAAAAGCACCCATTACCATAGATTGTTTTGATATTTCCCATTTTCAAAGTAGTTATATGGTTGGTTCTTCAATTCGTTTTAAAAATGGTATCCCCGATAAAAATAATTTTAGGCGCTTTAAAATCAAAACATTAACGCAACAAAACGATTATGCAGCGCTGCAAGAAATTGTAACGCGACGATATAAAAATCCTGCAGATATTCCAGACCTTATTCTCATTGATGGCGGTAAAGGGCAACTGAATGCTATTACTGCATTATTTCCTGATTGCCAAGTAGTGAGCTTAGCAAAGCGAGATGAGCTTATTTTTGGGCCTCATTTGAGTGAACCAATACCTATTACTACTGCTCAAGAAGCAGGAAGGCTCTTAATTGCCTTACGCGATTATGCACATCATTTTGCAATAACCTATCACAAGTTACTGCGCAATAAGCATGCTATTGAGTAAAAATATTTTAATCTTTTTTCTCATATTGCTTTGTTCTTGATTCGGCTGCACGGCAAAATGGACATACTACTGTTGCTCGAGCTGATCCTGCTTTTAAGCTTTCCCAACAGGTTTTACAAATACATTTTTTACAACCAGTAGTAATAAATTGCTCGCCTTTTTCTATTTCTTCAAAGCAAATAGGGCATTCTAATTCTTCAGTTTCTTCCTCTTCTCCTTCAGTTTTCTGTTGGGGCTGCTGCGGTAACTGCTGAGGCTGCACTTGTGGTTGTGGGTACGGAATTTGTCGGGGTGGCACTTGTTGGTGTCGATGCTTAGCTTCTATATCAATCAACTGTTGTATTAAATCATAAATTTCTTCCATTCGATGCTCATAATATCTTATTTGAGCGTTGTTATCCCATTCATAGTGAATCGGAGTTAAATAAGTTACCATTTCATCTTCAGGAAGAGGCTCTCGCGCATCTATTTTGAATAAAAGTACTACTTTATCACGATTCAATTTATTAATAATATTTTTAATTCGAGGATCAAAGTCAATTGGAAAATGCCCATTCCTCTCTAATTGATCAACTAATTTATAAATCTCCTTTATCTCAGTAGGTAAGTTAATTTTTGCTTGTGATGCGGGAGACAAATTAAATAAACCTTCTATGTCTCTTAAGGCATACTTAACATCCCAGGACTCCATTTCAATATTATGTTGCAAATAGGATCTTAATATATCCTTAACATTTTTTAACAAGGTGATTGCTTGTTGCTCAACCTGAGTCAGTTTTACAGGAATTTGTGGTGGCATATATGATAATGTGGGTGGCCCTAAAGGTGATACCGGTGGCTTGCCCGATAGTGCATCTTCCAGCTCAGTAAGCCGATTTTTTAAATCATTAAGATCATTTACTAACTGAGCGTTACTATTTAACATCATAACTAAAAAAAATAATATTACAGAAAAATGGCCTTTTTTCATTTTTATCCTTTATTTTCAGGACTTACGCATTGGTCGAAAGTTCTGATTGGGACTTGAAATAAATAAAAAAGGGTGCTTCAATTTTGTGAATTAAACAACAAAAGCAAAAAAGAAGGACACCCGAAATGAGAATAACAAATACAAATGAAGAATCAAGCACACCAAAATATGTAATGGGTTTATTAAAAACAACGGCACGAAAAGTTTGCACAAATATTTCTGAAACACTGGGAATAATGCATGATGTGCTCAATAGGGAAGTTGAAAAAGCAGCCCAGAATGCAGCAGAAATAACAAGCTCATTACAAAATGTTGCTCTAGAAAGTCTTAGCAATTGCGAAAGATATTTGATAATCGATGATACTCCCGTAAATAAGCAATATGCTAACGATATTGAAGGATTAGAAATTGTTTATGATAGTAGTGAGAAAAGATCAGCTTTGGGATTACGGTCTGTAATTGGCATGATCACTGATACCAGAGTAAGAATACCGATTGATGCGGAGATTATGATAAGCAAAGTATTTGGAGAAACCAATTACAAGACAAAAAGTGAAATTGCTTACATTATTATAGAGCGTGTTCTAGGATCAATTCGGTTTAATTGGTTAATTGCAGATGCCCATTATGCGACTGAATACCTTCTGCCAAAGCTTTTTAACAGGTCAATAAAATTTCTGATGAAAATTCCCAGAAATCGCGTTGTTACTATTAACAATAAAACAGGACAATTGCAAAAAATTTTACGTTTGAAAAAAAATAACAGATTTGCTTGTGGATACGGCACTATTTTTGGTCTTTCCTGTTATTTCTATGTGTTAAAAATTGATAAGGAAAAAATTATGTATCTTATCAGTAGCCATCAGCTCGGCAAAGAGAAGCTAATTTCTACATATAAGATTCGTTGGCAAATTGAATGCTTCAATAGAACTGCCAAACAACTTCTTGGATTCAGCGAATGCCAAATGCGTTCTTTTAACATGCAGCGTGCGCATTTACTTTTCGTGTTATGGGCTTATGCTTTAGCCGACATAAGGCGGGTAAAAGATAATTTCGACAATACTGAACAAGCTGTCAGATCCTTTCGGGTCGCAAAACCCCCTACACCATCTAGTTTATTTTATGCTTTTGAAGAGAACTCTTATGCTCTTGCGTAAGTCCTGTTATTTTTTATATTTCTTTTTTTGATAATGAAAAAAAATATTGATACATTGCAACTATTTTTTTAATACTAATAAAAATCTATAAGGATAAATTATGGTATTTCATATTATATATTGTTGTTTTTTTGCTTTTCTTCCCCTTCTATGCCAACCGCCCAAACTTCTCAATTGTGGTGCCACCTGTTATTTAAATGCAGCCACTCAAGCACTCTTGGCTATTAATCCGCTTAAAAATTTTTTACAATTAAATCCAAATGTTTATGCCCGAGGGTCGTTTGAAAATTCATTTCAACAATTAATAACTGCTGCGCCGCCGCTTGGCTTACCAAATCGTCAATTAATGAATACCTATGCAAAACAAGGCGCGAATATTATTGCCGGGTTATCACAAGGCAATCCCCTTGGTCAACAAGATGCATCGGAATTTTTAGGAGAGGTACTTGACCGGTTACGTACCAAGGGAAGAGAAGATAAAGAAAAAACGATTCGTCAATTTCTGAGTAACATAATGGGTATACTTATTTATTCACAAATTGAATGCCCTCTTTCAGAATCACAATCTTATATTGCATCAAAACATACTAGCACTACGTATTATCTTTCATTGCCAGTAAAAACAGCTTATGAGTTGCGTTCACTTGAAGAATGTTTATATGAATACTTCCAACCAGAACAGATTGAATTTAATGACCAAGAATGCAGGAAAACCAGCCAATTAGAGCACATTTCTTCTATTTTTATGGTGAGCTTAAGTAGGTATATTTTTGACATTGAAACACTAGAGGCTAAAAAATTAAGTCATTCTATACACGTTCCACTTACTTTCGATGTGCAACCATATTTAATACAAAAGCAAAATCATAATTTATATAAACTCATCGCATGCGTTGTGCATCATGGAACAGCAGCAGGAGGTCATTATGTTGCCTGTGTAAAATATGATAACCAGTGGTATCTTTGCGATGATACAACCATAACTAAGATCACTAAAAAAAAAGTAAAACAATATGCCTCAATGGGATATATTTATATTTATGAACAAGAATCGTATACTACTATTAAAAAACAACTTGCTCATTTGAAACGAAGATTGAAAAGATTGTTAAGTCAGCTTCGCTGAGCTTTTGAATGTAAAAATGAAATAATTTATTTGCTGGATCCTCACGGTGCTACGCACCTCAGGATGACATTCGTTAACCTGTCACTCTGAGGCCGTTATACCGTAGGAATCCAATTATAGAATTAATTCATTATTGTCATCACGAGCTTGCGTGGTGATCCATTAATAAAATTCATTACCTCTATTTGTAGCCTGGATTGCTTCGTAAGCCATGTCCGCCGAAGCCCCTGGATCGCAACGACAAACAATTGTAAATTTAATTTCTTTAAACACAGTATTTCTTGTATAGAGAACAAAGATTTAAAATTAAATAAAGATATAAACAAAGTGACTTCTTATGAATATTGAACAATTTACCACCTCAAGCCAAGAGCTCATTAATAAAGCAGCATTTATCGTAAAGCAGTATAATAATCCGGCATTAACGCCGCTTCATTTATTAGCTGCAGCGCTCGAATCTGAATTTTGTCGCTCTTTTTTTGAAGTATTACATGTTTCATTAACAACACTTACTTCATTAGTACAAACTGAACTTAACAAATTACCCCAAGTACAAGGTGCGCAATTAGCAATTGATTATACCACCGAACGTTTTTTAGATGAGGTACAAAAAGAAGCAACTAAATTGGGCGATTCCTACATAAGCTTGGAACACTTTTTGCTGGTATGGGCTACCACTACATACCTTCCTCAATCAATTCGAGATTTTTTTAAGCAGTCCCATTTCACCTATACAGCGATCATGAATCATATGAAAACAATGCGCAAGGGAAAAAACGTGAAAGAAAAAAACGCTGAAAAACAATATCAAATTTTAGAAAAATATTGCCAAAATGTTACCGATCAAGCGCGCCAAGGAGTACTTGATCCGGTTATTGGACGGCATGAAGAAATACGCCGTGTTATACAAATTCTTTCACGCCGCACCAAAAATAATCCGGTTTTAGTAGGAGAGCCGGGCGTTGGTAAAACCGCAATCGTAGAAGGAATTGCACAACGTATTATTAATAACGATGTTCCTGAAAGTTTGCGTAACAAACAAATATTTTCTTTAGATTTAGGATTACTAATCGCTGGCACTAAATATCAAGGGGAATTTGAAGAGCGCATTAAAGGAATTTTAAAAGAAATTGAAGAGCGTCCTGATGATGTTATTTTGTTTATTGATGAATTGCATATGATTATCGGCGCGGGCGCTTCTGGTGGTGGCGGCATGGATGCTTCTAATTTAATGAAACCAGCACTTGCACGCGGACAACTTCATTGCATTGGGGCAACTACGCTCAAAGAATATAAAAAATATATAGAAAAAGATGCGGCATTAGAGCGGCGTTTTCAAAAAGTACTCGTAGAAGAACCAACGGTAGAAGATGCCATTTCAATTCTGCGTGGTCTTAAAGAACGGTATGAATTGCATCACGGTATTCGCATTAAAGATCAAGCGTTGGTTGACGCTGTTTTATTGGCTGATAAAAATATTGCTGACCGTTTTTTGCCCGATAAAGCAATTGATTTAGTTGATGAAGCCGCAGCAATGGTAAAAATGTCAATTGATTCGCAACCATTTGAAATTGATCAATTAGAGCGCAAAATCAGACAATTAGAAATTGAAAAAGTAGCATTACAAAAAGAAAAAGAAGACAGCGCTGCACAAGAGCGACTTAAGCAATTAGATCACGAATTACAAGAATTAAAAGAAAAAAATAAAACGTTACTCAATCAATGGAAAGCAGAAAAAGAGCCGCTTGAAAAAATTAATAAAATAAAAGAAAAAATAGAACTTGCCAATGTTGAATTTCAGCAAGCAGAGCGTGATGGTAACTATGCACGTGCTTCAGAAATAAAATATGGCACCTTAGTAAAATTGGAGCATGAACTTGCTCAATTACAAGAAAAATTAAAATCACTTTCTACGCACATGATTAAACAACAAGTTGATGAACATGATATTGCCAAAGTAATATCTCGTTGGACCGGGATCCCGGCAGAAAAATTACAAACTAATGAAGCACATAAAATTTTAACCATGGCTGATATTCTTAAAAAACGAGTAATTGGGCAAGATGAAGCGATTGAAAAAATTACGCATGCAATTCAATTGCATCGCACCGGTTTAGTTGATCCTAATAAACCAATTGGCTCGTTTCTTTTCTTAGGACCTACGGGTGTAGGTAAAACAGAAGTTGCTAAAACGCTCGCTGATTTTCTTTTTAATGATCCTAAACGCATTATCCGTATTGATATGTCAGAATACATGGAAAAACATGCCGTAGCACGCCTTATTGGTGCACCACCGGGTTATGTTGGTTATGAAGAAGGCGGCCAACTAACTGAGCAAGTACGCCAACATCCATATAGCGTGGTGTTATTTGATGAAATAGAAAAAGCGCATCCAGATGTTTTTAATATTTTTTTACAAATTCTTGATGAAGGCCATTTAACTGATAGCCAAGGGCGTACCGTTTCATTTAAAAATTGTATCATTATTATGACTTCTAATATCGGCTCTGATATTATTTTACAAGCGGAATCCATTACTGAAAAAGTTAAACAACAAGTTGAGCAACTCTTGCATCAACGTTTTAAACCGGAATTTTTAAACCGAATTGATGCACTAGTATTTTTCCATCAACTTACGCCGGAAGATGTACAACATATTGCTCAATTACAAATTCATGAATTAAAAGAACGCCTTACCGAACGTCATATCAATGCAACCATTGATGAAGCGGTGATTAAAAAAGTAGCACAAGAAGGTTATGTAAAAGAATTTGGTGCCCGCCCGCTCAAAAGAACCATTCAGCGGCTTATTACCGTGCCAATTTCACAATACTTACTGAAACATCCTGATACAAAAACAATACGTGTAGCACTTGAAAAAGATGAAATTGTTATTAAAGGATAAGAAAATACGTTACACCGCTTTTCGTGATGACGAAATCAGAAAACTGTCGTTGCGAGTTTACGAAGCAATCCAGGTTAAAAATGCAAATGTCGATTTCTACTAGACAAAATACTTAAGCATACGTTATTATTGGGCACAAGAATATTAACACACAAATAGTTGAAGGAAATAACATGACAATATTCAAAAAAAATATTTTTTTTACCTTAACATTATCTCTGTTAGCTCAATCATGTATTGAAGCAAAATATTGGAATTGGGATCAAGATCCTGCTGATCCAGAAGCAGTAAAGCGTATATTTGAACAAACTATGGAGAGCGAATTACAACCACATAGTCAATCTGAAAAAGTGAAAAACACCATTCAAAACGCTAAATCAAATAAAGCAAACAATTTTAAGCAACTCGTTGCATGGAAATATTTATCAAAATATGAAGCAAAATCTGAAGCAGAGCAAGGTGGTCGCGACGAATCTATTAATTTAGCATTAAACATTATGTATGCTGAAATCGGAGATCAGTTAGATAATGCTATCAAAAAGCAAGACAAAGCTGCAACTGATGAAGATCTAAAGAGAATTTATCATAAAATAAAAGATGTTATTAAACAAAAAATGCGCTCTGCTTACCGTCCTGCAACGGTGTTACAAGATTTCACTAAACCAGATTCTTACAATACTACCAAAATAGAACAGTTGGTTAATCAAGAAGTTGCTAAACTCCCTAGTAATTTTAAAGAAAAACATTTTAGTGAAAATGATATCGTAGAGGTTTATCCACAAAATAAAGTTGATCAAATGCGTTTACGCGTTCAACAAGGTAAAGTATGGCGAGAAGATGATTGTGCTGTTTGTGGCGAAGAATTTAGTACGCTTGGCAAACGAGTAAATTTAGAATGTGGGCACGCAATAATGTGCATGAAATGCGCTGTTGCCTCCATGCATATCTATAAAAAATATAACTGTCCAGTTTGCAGAGCCGCTATTGATCCAAATGATTTCTCACTCCGTTATCTCAAAAGTAATATGAAAGAATATGATTACAAAATATTTGAAAAGCTAGATCAGAATACCATGAAACAAATCATGGATCTTTTTAAACGCGTTTAATTATGAAGGGCCCTTTCACAGGGCCCTTTCTTTATATTTTCTTATTTTTCTCTTTGGTAAAAAACAGAGTATACGATGCATCTTTATTTAATTATTTTTTTAGCACTTTCTTTTTCAACTATTTCTCTGCCCATGGAGCATGATTCTGATGTTCTCATGCAGGATAAATTGCCACCACCTAACGCGAAATCCTGTGTGCAAGATTTAGACATCTTATATACAAAAAATAGTTCAGTAGCATGGAAAGGGTTATGGATTCTTAATAATCTTCTTAAGAAAAAATCATCGAATGATCTATTAACTTATTATAGAGATATGCTCAGAGCCACCCTAGGTGCAACAAATAAACCCTTATTCATTGATTATTTTATCCCTCGTTTAAACGACCTCATTAGAACAGCTCCCCTATTATCCGATGAATCAGCACTCATGGATTCATTAGAAAGTATTATTTCATTACTCAATGAACAATATCCAACTGAGGCATTAAAACATACCGCTCGATTAATAAAAAAACGAAAACTAAATGATCGCAAAGGAAAGCAACGAATCAGATATGATGCGCCCGAACAATCACATTCTAATGGCACTGAAAAAAATACCATCGATATCGATGCTTTAGAAAAATCGCATAATGGATCAGTGCTCAATTTTACTAAAAAATTTGAAGATTTTATTACATCAAAAATGGGAAATTCTCGTGACCAGCTTATTGGCAATTTAGCCGATTTTATTGGTACCCATTACCAATCGCACCCCTGGGTTTCTGCTTATTGCTATTTAAAAATGCATCTGACACCTTCCAACAGTCAAGATACACTTTTCTTTGCGCTCATGGAAAGCATTAATAGTACGTGTCTACCGCATTTATGCCAAAATAAACAAATACAAGAATTTATTGATTCTTTCACCCAAGATGCACAACCATTAGAAATTGAAGAAGCAACACCTGCTTATTTATATGATCCACTTAGCATTACAACGGATCTCGGGGATCAACCATGCTTATGTATTGCCCAAAAAAATCTACTAATTATCGCAGATAAGGATTTAACTATCTATGATGTTGCAAAAAAAGCGTCGGTTGCTGCTCATCCCCTGACTACTGGTATTATTGCTCTTTGTCATACGCCGGTTACTGCATATCTTCCACCAACGATCATGACTGACTTATTACCGTATGGTGATAAACTATATCTATTATCATCAAATAATAACACTATTAAATCAGCTTTACTTTCTCCCGGTCATGATTATTTGCTTACTCTCGATTCAGACAATACTCTTTACGCTCTTAATATTGAAGAAGAATATAATCGTAGACAATCCAATGCTAAAGAAGAAGGGCATCAGCGGATTGCAACCCAGAGTTCTTTAGATTCTGTATTATTTTTAAATAATCACAAATGTTTAGTGGGCAATTACCCTATGGCCTTGATTTGTAATTTAAAAAAAAGAAAAACTAAATCAACAAATTATACTAATTTAAGTTATGCTACCTTATTAAATAAAATGCTCCTTACGGTGCAAGATCATACCACCCTGCATCTTTGGGACCGCAGCCAACAAAAGCGAATGATACTGGCTGATGAAAGAAAAATAAGAGGGTTAGTAAGTTTTTCGGATTTTGCAGTAGTTGCCGGTCTTGAAAATATGCTCATTTATCATAAGGATCACGGACTTATTGAAAATATAGCAGTTAAGGAATCCATTACCGCGCTGCAAAAAACCGAAAACAAATTATTTGTACATTGTTCCGATAATAAATTATTAGTATATTCAGCACGAGAAAATTAATTTATGGTTTTTATATTTTTATTATTTTATTTATTATCTCTTACTCCACTGCAATCCATGGAGGCACCCGAAGATGATTCCGTTACTTGTTTAATAGGCATATACAACTTCCACAAAGAGGCAGACATCGAAGCAGAAGGGATCGCTCTTGTAGAAAGCGCACTACAAGAATGGCTCATTACAAATCAGCCGGCAAAACGAGATTCCATTATTGATAATTTTATAAAATTATTAGAAGGGGCTTGCAAGTACAAAATACCTCCTTTAATAACTCTTACCTGCGTATATCTTACTAAATATTATAAAAACAATTTTGATACACCTGAAACTGCACCAGAAAAAACTGCAACACAAATACAAGAAACTGCACTGCGTTTATATAATGAATTGCTCAAACTAAATCCACAAGCAAAACACACAGAATTATTTAAATTGACGCAAATTAAGTCGAGTAATCAGAGTAATATTGTTACACAAGCTTTTATAGCAGAAGCTACTGCCACTCAACCTTATCTGCCACCACGAACTTCGCAACCAACTATAACAACCAAGCCTAAACCCGTTTTTAAAGACGATAAACAGAATAGCATTGAACTACGCAGCAGTAATGAAACAACCTTTTACGCAATAGTAGATAAATCACCGATACCCCGTACTGATAACCCTACTAACTCTTTTATTGCTTCCGATCATTATCTTGTTACTTGCAATAAAAACGATATAAAAGTAGATAATCAAGCGCAAGGGCGTCGTTTTACTCTCCAAGGCCATACAGCTCCAATTTTATCAGTACATTTTATTACCACCCATAAATTAATAAGCCGCTCACGCGATGGTTGTATCTTTTTGTGGAATTTAAATAAACAAACTTACAAAGTATTATCAAATAATAAAGATGACAAACTACGAGCGCTTGCAATTGCGCAAGGTACTATGTTTAGTCTTCACGATAACCGTATAATCAAATTTTGGGATAGAAGTAAAAAAAGCGCATTGCCAGTACATTCCGAGGTGTTGCCAATTATTTCGGATATTGCTCTTTTTAAAAATTGTTTAGTAGCTGCAGTAGCAACCTATTTAAAAATATGGCCTAAACATGATAGTTTTTATGAAACTCGCGATATAAACTTAAAGAATTCTTGCCCAATTACTAAATTGAGCGCTTCTGATAACCTTTTGATGGCTTTCAATGAACAGGGTAAAGTGCATATTGTAAGTGCCGTAAAAAAAGAGTAATAACTAATGAGCCATTACACATTTGTTTTAAATTGGAAAATGTATTTTTCTTTCGATCAGGCAAAGCAATGGCTTGAAGATAATAAAAACGCGCTCGAAGAATTGGCGCATGATCAATCTTTCATTTTGTGCCCTTCGCATGAATCATTATGGCTTACCACTGCAGCGCTAGAAGGTGCGGCCATAGAAATAGGAGCACAACAGTGCTCGGCGCATGAACTCGGTGCTTATACAGGTCAAGTATCAGCTGCTTCATTGCATGATATGGCAATTAACTATTGCCTTGTTGGCCATAGCGAAGCGCGCATGGCATTTCATGAAACTAATGAGCAGTTGTATAAAAAACTAGAATTGCTTACCAAGTTTGGAATAATTCCCATTTTTTGTATCGGAGAAACGCTTAAGGAGCATGAACAAAAAAAAACGTACGAGGTGCTCCATCAACAAGTAGAACCATTACTACGAGCTACTTCATTACATAACACTCCTTATTTTATTGCCTATGAACCTGTTTGGGCTATCGGTACTGGCAATGTTGCTTCTGCTTATTATATTCAGGAAGTATTAGCCTGGATAAAGGATATATTCACAAATGCTACCGCACCAATCACGCTATTTTATGGGGGTACCGTTAATGCTGACACGATTGAATCTTTAAAAGCAATTCCACTTATTGATGGCTTTTTAATTGGAAAAGCAAGTACAAATTTTCAAGAATTAAAAAAAATTGTATCATTGATGTAAATAGGAATTTGATATTCTGAAATTTGATGGATCCTCACGTCGCTTACGCTCCTCAGGATGACGGGCAGCATTTATGTCATTCTGAGGCCTTTAGACCGTAAGAATCCAGGTATACATATAAATAATCTTAATTATTGGAGAAAAATATGATCTATGGCTTATTATTAACACTCTATTTGATAGTATGCTTATTCCTTATCCTATTGGTTCTGATTCAAAAGGGTAAAAGCTCTATGGGAATTGGTAACTTAGGTGGTGGCGTTCAAATGCTTTTTGGCGGGTCAGGTGGCCAAGATTTATTCCAAAAAACCACGTGGGCATTAGGAGCTATCTTTATGGCTGGTTCATTATTTTTATCTATTCTTAAAACACATCAATATAATCAATCACGCTATATTACAGAACGCCCAGCCATCACCATGCCTAAAGAAGCTCCGGTAAAACCTGAAGCTCCTGCACCAACGCCACAATAAAACTATGGTTATATCTCTGATCAATTCTATTGGTAGTTATGTTATATCAATGTGTAATATGATGGGGCTATTTGCACTTTTTTTATTGAACGTCATAAAGACCGCATTCACTACTAAACTTAAAATGAAAAAGGTGCTAGCGCAACTTGATGAAATTGGCTTTAACTCGCTGGTGATCGTTGTTTTAACGGGCACCTTCACCGGTGCGGTATTAGCATTGCAAACGTATATCGGGGTGCGCCGGTATGGTGGTGAAGAATTTATCGGGCCCATTGTTGCACTAAGTATGGCACGAGAATTGGGGCCGGTGATTACCGGCTTAATGGTAACGGGCCGCTCGGGATCTGCAATTGCAGCAGAAATAGGAACCATGCGCATCACTGAACAAATTGATGCGTTACAAACCTTACGCATTAATCCTTTACAATATTTAGTAGTGCCACGCCTTTTGGCAGGCGCTTTTATTTTACCGTTTCTTACGATGTTTTCGGTAATTTGCGGCATTATCGGCGGCTATTTTATTGCTACCAGCGTTTTGGGCCTTAATGGAAACCAATATATTAACGGCATCAAGAAGTATTTAGAATATTCTGATGTTACCAATGGTCTTATTAAATCAAGTGTTTTTGGATTTATTTTAACCTGGGTAGGCGCCTTTAAAGGGTACCTTGCTGATGGTGGTGCGCGCGGTGTTGGTTTGGCTACCACGCAAAGTGTGGTCATGGGATCTATATTGCTACTGCTCGCTAATTATTTCTTAACCTCAGCACTGTTTTAAAAGTACAGAGTAGGAATTTTTCATGACCTAATACGCTGTATACATGGCCACGAATTATACATTTTATATTCAAAGCCTAAAAAAGATGTATTAAAAGTCGTCGTTGCGAGCTTGCGAAGCAATCCAGGCTAAAAACGAGCCGGTATATAGCAGCAAAAAGTAATATTATAACATTATGATTTTTTACTATTCCAGAAAACAAATAAAAGAGAAAATAATATAATTATTCATCAAATTAATAAATTAATACTAAGATAATTGTAAGTAACAAACATAACAAAACATAAAGAAATTTATAACTGAACCTGGATTGCTTCGTAAACTCGCAACGACGTATTGCAGATTCAAGGCAATTGGTCAGGAGTAAGATCTTCTTGCATGCAAAAGCAAAGATGTAGAAATGATTAAAATTATTAATTTACGTAAAAAATTTGATCATCGCTGGATTACCGATGGGGTCGATTTAGAAATTCCTGAAGGTAAGATGACGGTTGTTATCGGAAGGTCTGGTGAAGGTAAATCGGTATTACTCAAACAAATTATTGGCCTTATTACTCCCACTTCAGGTGAAATTATTGTTGATGGCATAGATATTGTACCAATTGCGCAAAAAAACCCTGATGAAATTTTTAAACAATTTGGTTATGTATTTCAATTTGCAGCACTACTTGATTCTTTAAATGTGTTTGAAAATGTTGGTATCAGCTTACTAGAACAAGGAATGCCGCCGCAACAAGTGTTACCAATCGTTAAAGAACGCTTAAAAATGGTTAATTTAAAAGAAGAGATTCTCAATCGAATGCCATCAGAAATATCAGGTGGTATGAGAAAGCGGGTAGGGCTTGCGCGCACGCTTATTAGTAAGCCAAAAATTATTCTCTATGATGAACCAACCACCGGTCTGGATCCAATTACCTCACGCGTTATTCATGAACTTATGTTTGATATGCAAAAGCAGCTTAATATCACGTCTATTGTTATTTCGCATGACGTTGAAATTTTTAAATACGCCGATTATGTTGCCTTATTGCATGAAGGCAAGATTCGCTTTCATGGGGACGCCAAAACCATTTGGGAATCAGATAACCCCTATATTTATCAATTCATTCGCGGCCTCACTGAAGGGCCTATTCAAACAGAAGCTAAACAGGCATAAGCCAACCATGTCATCCCGATCCGCCGCCGCGCAGCTTTGGAGATACAAGGCCTATCCCATCGAAGTTATTTATTCCGCTTTTGTCATCCCGAGCTCGCGTGGGGATCCATTAATTAATCCCTAGCAATCCTCCCTTAATCATTGTTTCTATTTGAATTTTTTTATAGAAAAAAGCAACTTTAATAGTAAAAACAGCTTACGGCAAGCCTTTCTTATTGACACAAATCATATTATTGTTATAATTGTAATTTGAATGGATATTTTTAGATAAATAATTACAAACAAGTAATTTTCGCGGACAATTCAAGGGATTATAATGGGGACTTTTGCTAAACCATCTTTATTGTTTATTTTACTCCTTTCTGCTGCATTACCAAGCTTTGGCATGAATAAAACTAAATCTTTTTTTAAAAAAGGATTAGGAATAGCGGCAACAGTAGGAACAGGAGCATTAGTAGTCACCAATTATGGCCTTTCATTTGCACTTCCTGGCTCATTAGTTTACTCAAAGATCAAAGGTTCTATTAAGGAAAAGAAAGAATTACCCGAACCACCTGAATCAGTAAAACAATTTATTCAGGCAAATTTAGCAATACAAGGAGTCCATAATAGTGATCAAATACAAATAAAACATGAACCAGTAGCAACACAAGCTAAAGCTGCATTGCATAGCCCATCGGTTTTTAACAATACTGTTTTTGTTCCTTGTTATCCTAAATATTCACGATCTGAACAAAAAATACTACCACGCTCCATATTACAAGATACATTAGAAAAAAATGATGAGGATTATTATGAGCACGATAGAAAAATGCAACTAGCTGAACAATCTTTCATATATCGCCATGAAGCAAATCATATTAAATATCACGATACAAAAAAAATTTTAGGTGTATCTATATTTATTCCATGCGCTATCAAGGGAATATCATTTTTATTAAAAAAATCGTATAGACCAAAACAATTGCTTAAAAATCTCTTAGCAATACCTGGCGGCATACTCACAACATATACTAATATTATTTTTTCCACCGCTTATAGAAGAATGACTGAACAACGAGCTGATGATGATATTGTTGCAGATGATCCTAAAATACTTAAGGCTGGAATAAAATTCTTTAAACAAATGCAACGATATGAGCCCCATGAAAGAATCCCCGCTTCTTTTTCTGATCATTTATTGAAAATAGCTACTAACATACGTACCCATCCTCGTCTTCAGCACCGCATTAATCGTTTAAAAGAGCGTAAGAAGGCACTTGAGGGATTAAAGCATAAAAAAATAAAAAAAACAAAATGGAATAATTATTAGGAGCTTTTTAGAGGACAATCATATGTATAAATATTTATATCTCCTGCTTTTTCTATCGTTACCCTGCATCGCCATGGATCGCAGCGTATCGCATAAACGGAATTCAAATGCTTCATTTTATTTAGGAAAAAATGTAACAACATTCTCTCTAGAACGACTTCAGCTCCAAAGAGAGATTGAAGATGCAAAACTAAAGCAAGAAGAAGTGCGCGAGCAAATGAAACAACCCGAAAGTTATTTTAGTAGGTTTTTTGGCAATAATTAAAATAGTTTATTTTTTATACGCCTAAATAAGCCATGCACTTCATAATCATTAATGGCGGTATTAAAAAATGCTTTAGCTCCTAAAATATTGATTCCATATCCTAAACTTCCCAAACTTACCGCTCCCCAAAAAGCGCCAACAGCAAGAGTTAATTTATCTAACTTTTTTTCGTTAAAAATTGATAAAGCTCCTAACCCAGTGATTACCCCAAATCCCGTCATCAAATAGCCGGTTGGTCGCTGGCTAGCAATCTTGGTGCCTGCCAGATTTTTTCGCTGTTCCTGCCGCTGCTGTAAGTTTTTTTGTTTGGCTTTTACTATTTGTTGCTGCAAATGACGTATTTCTTCTTGTTTCTCTGCCTCCGTCTGCATAGAATGAGCAAAAGCCGGCATTAAGAGAAGTAAAAGAATA
Organism: Candidatus Babeliales bacterium; assembly: GCA_963722075.1. Lineage (GTDB taxonomy): Bacteria > Babelota > Babeliae > Babelales > JANWKD01 > CAVRJM01. The sequence continues at coordinate 1,147,703 of CAVRJM010000001.1, forward strand.
TAATGAATCATATTATTTTTTCCTTTAATTTATATCCCTCATATATTTATAAACTACCATAAAATCGGTCTTTTGGGAAAAGCCATGATTTAATAGCAGAGCAGAATAATATTTCTAATATAAATTATTATTGTTTTAATAAATTCACCTGAGATCAATTTGACACTAATGCAAATTTTTGAAATAGTAAATATATATAATTCAAAAAACAGATAGGGACCTATGTTATTTCAATTAATCTATATACTACTTTTTACCATAACTATTTTTAAACCAATTTACACACAAGAACCATCAGCTGCTGCTGCTGCTGAAAAAAATAGCTATCCGGCTACATATTATAACTATGAATATAATGAAAAAAATTTAGAGGGAATGTTCAATATACCTGGATGCCAAGGCGGCCCAGATTGCCAATGCAGCAGCGCAGTACTTTATAAAAACTGCACCAATTCATTTATATGCGAGTCGGTAATTAATGAAAATGGTAACGGTATTGCCTGTTCAGTATCTGTATCTGAAGAAAACCCTTACTTTGAACAATTAATTTCAATTGCAGCCAATAACAGTAATAAATGCATAGAAAAATTTGAAGAAACCATAAGGGAAGCGGAGCAAGCTTTACATGAACAACAGGATGGCCAAGACTCTCAAGAACTAAAAGAAGCATATACAATATTGAAAAATGCCACAAATGAATATAGAAAATACAGCTCACCAGAACAAATTAAAGACAGCCTTTATCGACATACAGATGGGAAAAAGTATATTACTAATATATTTTTAAACCCACGCAGACCACTTATTTTTTATTCAAAAGAATTTTTAGAAAAACGATTTAAAAATATTTCATCTGAATATTTAAAAAATTTTCTTGAAAATGAAGCAATGATTCCGATGGGAATTTTAGTAACGCATTTGGCAAAGCAACAAACTGAACGCCTTTTAGCATTTGTTGTTCTTTGCAAGTTTGTAATACAACCAGATAAAGAACATCTCGTTGATTCAAGCTTTATTTATCATGACAAATTCGGCCCTTTTATGGTTGCCGCCCTTGCATTAGACGTAGATTGCCCTGATAGGTATATATTCAAAAAAACTTCAGAGTCTGATGAATATCAATTTTTAGAACTACATGAATCAATAACGCCTCCACATTATATTGATGGCTTTACCATATCTAAAGGATATCAAAAACTTAAAAAAGAGAAGCCTGATATTTTTGAAAAAGGTTTTATTACAATCTCAGAGTCATCAAATTAGTTATTTATAGCATTTTTCTCAATTTCTTGATTTTTAGAAGATCTTTATCGGTAGACTACCAATAAAGATCTTTTTTACTTTAATGAAGAATCTCTATGAAAAAAAACCTAATTATTTTATTAACTATTATTCCGTTATCACTATCTGCACAACCACCAGCTTTAAGAAATTTTGGCAATAGCTGCTATGTTAATGCCTTAATACAAGCCCTCTATGCTACTAAACCCCTCAACAATCTCTTATTAAGCACAGAAGTACCGCTAGAATTTATTTCTATTCCTGCTCGCACTTATAAAGATTTAGTGATCAATTTTATTAACGGCAATCAATCAGCTATCGATGCAGCTTTATTTGATTTTTATAACAGCATAAAAGGAGTTTATGCAACGGGAACTGGAGCTGGGCCTTCACAACCTCCGCCAGGTATCGTTATCCCAAAGCAGGAACAACCAGCAGGCAGACGGCAGCCAGTAGGCAGAGGTCGTCGTCCAACGCCTAAATCAGCGCTTGAAAAAGCAATTGAAGAAAGTAGAAAAGAAATGTTCGAGTTTACTAAGCAACATGCGCAATTAATTACTACCATTGCACGCGCAAAAAACCCTACTTTTGATAAGTTATCTGCCAAAGAAAAGCAAGATATCCAATATTCAATTAGCGACGTTTTGAATACCTTTAATCAAGAGCGACAGCAAGATGCACACGAATTTCTTATGTATATTTTAAAAGAGCTACAAAAAATTGCACCCACTCAAGCAGAAGAACTTTTTTTCTATTTGCTCTCTAATAATGAACAAGATGCTATTCTTAATATACCCACCTATACACCGGCAAAAGTTGTTATTGATTATGCAATGGTATCAGGGCAATACCAATTGTTAAGTGAAATCTCATACTTCGATTCACTTTATGAAGGGTTAAAGAAGGCATTACGAGGATATAAAATAGCAATCACACCTTCAATTTTCATCTGTGCATTAAATAGAACCGTTTCAGGTCGTAATATTGATACAACAGCAATTAGTTCCTTAAAAATTAGACATCCGGTGAGAATTCCATTCATTTTAAATCTGAGTCCTTATACCACAGGTGATGAGCCAACAGCTTTTGATTTATATGCTATTGCTGTTCATCGAGGCCTATCAGCAAATGCTGGTCATTATGTCACCTATGTCAAGCACAACAATCAATGGTATTTATGCAATGACATGCAAATAAAACCAGTAACGGCTCAAGCAGTACGTAATGAAATAGAAACTGATGGCTACATTCTTTTTTACCAACGGATAGAGGAATATTTTGAAGAAGAAGAGCCTGTAATTATTGAAGAAGAGTTGCCCCTTGAAGAGCCTGAAGAAATTCTTATTGAAGAACCCGTGGAAGTTCCGCCTGCTCAAAAAGAGGAAGAAGTATCGTCATTAGAACAAGCGCTGCGTTGGCTACAAATTAAATTGCAAACATTGCTAAAGGCACTCACTCATTTGTCATCCTAAGACCTTTGTGCCATGAGGATCCATTTATAAATTAAAATTTGATTTTATTAATGAAATCCCATTCGAAACAACTACTATAAAGACCAATTTCTTGTCAAACCAATCACATCTGTTAGACTATTTTTGCAACTTTGTTTTGTAATTAAATTTAATTGTATAAGGATTTTATATGGAAACATCTATTTCCAGCGTTGCCATTGCAGAACAAATCAAGCAAGAAACAAAATTAAATGCTATCGCTTCAGAAGTTTCTAAGGTTATTGTTGGTCAAGAAGACATAATTACCTTTATTCTTATTAGTATTTTATGTAACGGCCATGTTCTTTTGGAAGGTGTTCCTGGCGTTGCTAAAACAACCATGATTAAAGCGGTCACCAAAGCGCTTGGCCTTTCATTCAAACGAATACAGTTTACCCCTGATTTATTACCAGCAGATCTTATTGGTACTCTTATTTTTAACCAAAAAACACAAGATTTTGAAACTAAAAAAGGGCCTATTTTTGCCAATCTTATTTTAGCTGATGAAATAAATCGTGCGCCTGCAAAAGTACAGGCGGCATTACTGGAGGCCATGCAAGAACAACAAGTAACCATTGGATCTACTACCTATAATCTTGATAAACCATTTTTAGTATTTGCAACACAAAATCCGCTTGAGCAAGAAGGAACCTACCGCTTACCAGAAGCACAAATAGATCGGTTTATGTTTAAGTTGATTGTAAAATATCCAACTATGGCACAAGAAAAAGAAATTATTAAGCGCACCACCGAACCTTCTATTACCCAACAGGTTACGCTCGAAGATATTTATGCTCATCAAGAGCTTGTGAAACAAATATATATTGATGAAAAGATCTATTCATATATTATTAATCTGGTTTTTGCTACACGATATCCGGAACAATTTAATCTCGCTCATATAAAGCCCTTAATAAAATATGGGGCTTCCCCACGCGCTACCCTAGCGCTCACCCACGCAGCACAAGCACATGCGTTCCTTAAAAAAAGATATTTTGTTACGCCTGATGATATTAAAGCAATTGCGGGACCAATTTTAGGACATAGAATAGTTCTTACGTACGAAGCCGATGCTCAAGAAATTACCTCTCATGATATTATTCGGACCATCCTTAATACCATTGGCGCACCCTAGGTTTTGTATGACGGCATTAGTGATTACGCGGTTTGTCTTTGCTGCAGGGGCTTTAAATTGCTACTTGACAAAATCAAGACAACAAGGGTATTGTGTGAAAATAAAATTTAAAAAAGGAACCTTTAATGAAACATCCGCTTTGGCTCGTTAATGATTTTCTTTTTATTTTATTTTTAATGATAATTTGTTTTATGTTTATTTCTCGTCAAAAAGTCCCAACCAGTGTCAGCTTAATCCCTCGCGGAGAAATTAAGCTTCCTAAAAAAGCGGTCTCCAAGATTGACCTCAGTAAAATTTATACTAATGATCTTTTTGAAACATACCAGGCACCTGAACCTAAAGTTGAAGAAATTCCAAAAATTACCATGCCTGAACCGCCTACCCCTAAACCGGTTAAGGTACCACTTGCATTACCCGCACGATTTTTGGAACCATTACAAATCACACTAAAAGGAATCATTGCATTAGCTGATGAAGTTGAGAATATCGCGCTCATTCAAGATACTAAAACAAACGCAACAAAAAATTATAAATCAGGCGATAAAATCGAAGATGCTCAAATCATTAGAATTTTAAGCAATAAAATTATTTTAGTGCGATCAAATGGGCAACAAGAAACATTATATGTCAGTCAATATGATGCAGAATTAGATCAACAACGTCATAGGCCAACCAGTTGGTCAACCATTGTACAAAAGAAGGAAGAGGATAATTATTTAGTTGATCCAACTGCTTTTTTAAAATTAATTCCAAATTTAGCTGAGTTTATTGATGTATTTAATTTAATTACGGTGTATAAAAAGGGTAAAAGCATCGGATGCCGTGTCGGTATGTTGCCGCAAAAATCATTACCATTGGCACTTGGCTTGCAAACCGGCGATATTATTGAAGAGATTAATGCAATACCAGCAACAACCACCGATTCTCGCTTTGAAATTTATCAAAAAGTAACGGCGCTTCAATTAGGTGACACAATAGAGGTAAAGCTTATGAGAAATAATGATGAATTTATCATTACCTATACATTACAACAACTAGAAGAACCTACTTTATCACCCGCGCCATCGGGCTTGGAAAAATCAATGCAAGAAATTGAAGCTGAAAAAGTCGAACTGTTGCGCCAACAACATCAATTTGCACCAACATTAGAACAAATACGCATGCAGCAAAAGCGCGATATGGTGAACTATAGTAATAGAAATCGACGTAATTTTAATTTGCTTAATCGTCAGCCATAAAGTGGAAAAAAAGAATGAAAATTAAGGGTAACAAATTATTTATCGTTCAAATATTAATGCTCATGCTCCTGACGCCTAGTGCTATGCTTATTGCTCAATTATCAACGGCACTTGCTCCAGCACTGCCTGCTGATTATAACCAACCAGCAAAAAGAAGAAGAGTCTCAAAGCGTGAACGATTACATAGCCATAATAAAGAAAACCATAATAAAGAAAAGAAACAACACCGGCGACGTTCTATAACAACAGCGCTCCCTTTCGTTGCCAATCCAACGGTGCTTAAAGAACAAGATGGTGACCCAGATAACACATTGAAAAATATTTCAATAACCCAGCAAGAGCTTGAACGAGTATTTAAAACACAAGAAGATACCGAAGCTCATTTAATAAGAGATGTTTCTTCATTACGGCCCAAAGAAGCATTTGATGATGTTAATACCATCTCTATTAATTTAGAAAAAGCAGAGCTTACTAATCTACTTACCTGGATTGAATCAGTTTTTAAAGTAAAATTTTTAAGTGGCGACTCCATTAATCCTCCTGCTGCGGGCAAAGTATCTGGTAATCTTATAAGTTATAAAACACATAAACCTATGACTAAAAAAGATGTGTGGGATCTCTTTTTAAACTTCCTTGATCTTTTTGGCTTGACGATTGTTGCAAATCATTATACCGATGATTATCCAGATTCTTATACGGTAATGCCACAAGATACTGCCAACCAAGCTGCGCTTCCTGCTTTTGTCGGCGTTGATTGGAAAACGTTACCAAATAATGATGCTAAAATTCGTTATGTTTACTTTGTTGAAAATGGCCCTGCAGCAAATTTATCAAATTTAGTACAAGATCTTAAAAGCAAATCAGCAGTAGTGCAAACATTTAATGCGCTCAATGCTATCATATTTTCTGATAAATCAGTAAATATAAAATCATTGATGGCTATTATTTCCGAACTTGATAATGTAAGCATGCCTGAAGCAATGTCGGTGTTAAAATTAAAACATGCCAATGCTGAAGATGTGGTTAATTTATATCAAAGCTTAGTTTCTACCGAAGAAAAAGGAAGCGTTGCGGCACGCCTTTTTGGCGCAAAAAAACAGCCAACCGCTGTTTATTTTCCTGAAGACACGCAACTTTTTGCAGAGCCGCGCAGTAACGCCTTAATTATTTTAGGAAACCGTGAAGGGATAGCTAAAGTAGAAAATTTTATTATTGAGTACGTTGATACAGAACTTAAACAACCGTATTCACCACTGTATGTCCATAAATTAGAATATGCTAATTCTGATAACATGGCAGCCCTTTTAACCAAAGTAACTGGCTTTGCAAGCGGCACCCCCGCGGCCATCTATGGTGGTGTTCGTGGCGGCGATAAATATTTTAGACCAATGACCTTCATATCAGAGCCAAGCGGCAATAAATTACTTATTAAAGCCGAAAAGGATGATTATTTAAAAGTAAAAGAAATTATTAAAAAACTTGACGTTAAGCAACCGCAAGTGGCTATCGAAGTTCTTATTGTAAGCGTAAACGTTGATAAACTAAAATCACTTGGCGTACAATTACGAAATAAAGCACCCAACACGCTTGGTATTACCGATAATATAGCATTTCAAACCTCTGGATTAGGACTATCAGGAGCGCAAACACCTATTGTAACTGATGCAAATGGTGGCCTCATGGGTAACTTAATTAGCTTAGCATCCAGTGCTAATAACTTTTTCAGCCCGGGCACCACGCTCATTTCAATTGGCAGTAATATAGTAGGCGGTGTTTGGGCACTTTTCCAAGCTTTGGAAACATATACCTTTGCAAACGTCGTTTCACATCCATTTTTGATTTCCACCAATAAATACACGGCACAAGTTTCGGTTGGTGAAATACGACGGGTAGCAACGGGTACAGTGACCGGCGCAGGACCAACCCAAAATACTCAAGGTGACGTTTCTGCAAATCTATCCGTTTCAATTACGCCACAAATTAATAGTGACGGCATTATTAATCTTTCGATAGAAATAAGTATTGATACCTTCACCAGCCCCGATGCAACCAGCCCGACAAAAAATACGCGGGTAGTAAAAACCAATTCAAACTTAGCAAATGGTGAAATTCTGGCTATTGGTGGTCTTATTCAAGATACTATTTCAGAGTTGCAAACCGGCGTACCGCTCTTACAACGTGTTCCATTACTTGGTTGGTTCTTTAAAAATAGAACAAAAGATAAATCAAAAAATAACTTAGTAATCTTCATCTCACCACAAATTGTACAACCACGCACACAAGGCGGCATTGGCGATTATTCACAGCAAAAAGCCATTCTTGCACAGGATGATATGTGTGCCATGCGCCATTGCTCTGAACAACGTGATCCAATCCATCGTTGGTTCTTTAGAGATTATCCATGCGAAGATACTGAAGCAATCGACGACTTTATTAATCCAAATGAATGCAACCTTATCAAAGCATATAATTGTAGAACAGGCCAAGAATACCCACTTGATTCAGTTGAAACTGATATGGCACGCTGTTGCGACACTCCTCCTTTTGTTGATAGTGGGCCATGTACACCAGATGGCGATCATGTTACCCCATTATGCGAGCCAACGTGCCCACGACCATGCCAACCAATAAGTCCATGCCCAGAGCGTGAATATGCACCGATTATATGCGCTAATGAGCAACAATCAGTTACCATAATCCCTGAAAAAAATAATTTGCTTGCAATAAATGAAAATACCAATCCTAAAGGTACTTTAAAACGCAAACAATCAGTAACTGACTTTCTAGAAAAAAATACGGAGGTTAACGTATGATTGGCCGATTGATAAAAAATGTCTTAATTCCTGAACGTATTGGCTCTTATTACTTAATCCCACAACGCATCATTGGGTTTGACATTAACAAAACGAGCATTCATGTCACTCAATTAATTCGACGGGGAAATGCTATTGTATTAGAAAAATTTATCGATCAACCATTAGAACTTGAGCCAACCGCACCCTATAACGAACGGGTAAGTAGTACCATACGTACTATTTTAAATAAAGTTGACCGCTACGATATTATTCGCAGTTCAATTGCTAGTTCTACTGCCATATTTAAAGAATTAACGCTCCCCTTTACTGATCCTGAAAAAATTAATATGGTACTCAATTTTGAAATAGAGCCCTTTTTACCGTTCCCCATTACGCAAACGGTTGTAGATTTCATTATCACGCACACTAATAGCGCACAGCAGCAATCAACCGTACTAGCGGCAGCCGTTAAAAAAGAATATATTGCGGAACATATAAACTATTTTGAACAAGCAGGGGTATTACCAAATGTACTCACCGTTGATTTATTTGATTTATACGGCCTTTATAAATATATCCCTCGCTATGCTCAAGAACCTAAAAATAATGTACTCATCGATATTGGTTTTAATACAATACGAATCGCTTATATCGTCGAAGGCAAGCTAACGCTCGTGAGAACCTTAGCAAAAGGAATTTCAACGTGGGCTAAAAATGTTAGTCAACTCACCTCAATTACGCCACAAGAAGCATTAGAAAAAATTATTCGGTTTGGATTAGAGCATAATAATGATCAGGCTTACAATACCGCTATTAAGGAATCAATACTTTCTACCTTAACTGAATTACGATTCACGCTCGATTCCTTTATTGCTCAAACAAAAACAGATCAATCCATTAATAAGATATTTTTACTCGGTCAAGGTGCTGAAATTGCCGATATTAGCAGTTTTTTTAGTAAGCAGTTACATATTACTGGTGAGCTATTTGAAGTTAATGAATTATTAAAAACAAGATCTGTTTCATTAAAAAATGAAAACCGTATACCGCGCTATGCCATTTTAAGCTTAAGTACCGCTATTACTACGCCGACCACTGAACGATTTAATTTACTTAAACAAGAATTTGCACCCGCGCATCTCTCGCTTTTTTATAAGCAACTTGGTACTGCTGCGCTCTTTTTGTTATTAATTTTTGGCAGCATGTTTGCCTATACCTGGTGGCAAGTAAGTTCATTAAAAAAAACCGCACAATCATTTGAAAGTGAAATAGCAACCTTACTTAATCAACGAGGACTTGCCAAATCTAAAAACATGAACGATGCCATTAAACAAGCGGAAGAAAAAGTAAGCCAAGAAGAATCAATTTGGTTTGCATTCTCCAGCCAAACGCGCTTTTCCTTTTTAAAATATTTGCAAGATATTAGTAGTGCTTTGGACCGCGAAGCAACGGGATTGGTACTTAAAAAATTAATTATTACTGAACAAGAACCACGCAGCATGGTATTAGAGGGAGAAGTAGCTGATTTTGATGCTTTAAAAATATTAGAACGGGAATTAAAGCAATCGAATTTATTTACGAGCATCCCCAGCTTACAATCAACTAAATTTAATTTACCATTAACCTTTAAAAAAGCAGGAGAACCTTCGTAATGGCTTTTTTTGTTTCGATAAAGGACTATTTAGATAATTTAGAGTCAAAAGATTTTAAAAAATATGTAACAATCGGTCTTGCTATTGTATTACTATTAGCAGGACTCTTAATGGTCCAATATTACCGATCAGTGTGGGCTTTACAATCACGCATTGCTGTTATTAATAAGCGACGACGTGATGTACAAAATATGCTTGAACGATTTGAGCGCGTAAAAAAACAGCAAATTGAAGTAAACACAAGCTTGGCTAAAGAAAAAGATTTTAAAATTTCACAATTCTTTGAAAATTTACTGCAAAAACTCGGGATTGATAAAAATAAAACCCAACAACCTGAAACGCTTCCAAAGGATGTTCTAGATGGATATACCGAATGGACGCTCTATGTTAACTTATCCAATTTGAATACTAAAAAATTGAGTGAACTTTTATACGCAATTGAACAAGAAGAACGAATTTACACCAAAGAATTAGAGATAGAAAAATCAACTAAAAGCAATGCGATTAATGTAAAAATTACTATAGCAACGTTGGAACCTAAAGCGGAATTACAAAAAATTACAGAGTAAATTATGATATCTATAAAATTTTTATTCATGTTCCTTTTATTCGTAATAACTCATTGTTCAAATAGCACTGCTGACAATGAAACTCCTGCTGATATAAAACAAGTGCTTGAAGAAAAATTAAATCTCCAACCAGTAGAAGTACCTATTGCCCCGGAACAAGAAATTAAACCAATTGAAAAAAAATATACATTCAATTACCAAGATGTTCCTTTGACGGATATCATTAATGAGTGGGCAACAGAAAATAAGCTTAACGTTTTACTACCACAAGGATCTCAAGCAATTACCACAAAAATTAAATATGCACTACCGTATAAAGTTACGAAAGAACAGTTTACTGAAGAACTATATAAACTATTAGAATTCGCTGGATATTCATGGGAAGTAAAAAACAATCAATTAACTATTATTAAAATTGATGCCAATACTCAACGCGAACCGCTCACGCTTTATATCAATCCCATGCTTGAAGAAATACCCGATACGGGGCAAGTCATTCAGGCAATTTTTTATTTATCCAATTTAAAAGTTAAAGATCCTAATAGCCCACTTGACGCACTACTAAAAGGGCAAACAGGAATGCTCTCAACAAACGCGTCCTTAAAAGTTGATGAAAAAACAAATGCATTAATTATCATTGATAAGGCAAACACAATTCGCGCTGCGATGACTATTATTCGCCAACTTGATTTAGAAGGAATTCCAGATGCTATTGAAGTATTGCCGCTGTATTACGTACAAGCAAATTATATTGAAACGTTATTTAAACAACTTTTTACCACCACGCCACAAGTAGCTACGGCTCCCGGAACGCGTGAAGCTGCTACTAAAACCAGTACCTATTTTCCTCCCAATACAAAAGTATTAGCACTCAATCGCACCAATACCATTGTTATTATGGGCTCAGTGCGCGCTATCAGGATTGTTAAAGAATTTATTATTAAATACATTGACCATCCGCTGGATTCTGGTAAATCAATTTTACATATTTACGAACTGCAGTATCTTAACGCAGAAGAATCTGCCCCAATTTTACAACAGCTTGTTAATAAAAAAGAAACAGGGCAAGCACAAACACAAGCAGCTGCTGGGCCAACCCGCGATTTTATGGATGTCATTATTGAGGCAGAAAAAACAAGTATTACTGCTGCGATTGCACCGACAACTGCTGAAGGAGCACCCGCTGCAGCGGTGTCTGAAGGCGTTCAACAAGGTGGAAACCGCCTCATTATCGCTGCACGCAAAAAAGATTGGCAACGGATTAAAAAGTTAATTGAAGAACTTGATACCCCGGTCCCACAAGTGGCGATTGAAGTATTAGTGGTAGATCTAAGCCTTAATGAAAATAAGGTGCTTGGTGATCAAATGCGCAATAAGAGTGGCTTTAATTCAAGTCTTTCAAATAACATCAATTTCCAAACGGCTAATTTAGCAGCACCCATTATTCAACCGGCAAATAATATCATTAATGCCAGCGGTGAAACAGTAAGCTCATTCCCTGCAAACGCACTTGCCTCAAATTTATTACAGTTTATTACTGATAATACAAATCTAGCAAACGTTGCTACACCAGGATCATTAGTTATATCATTTAATGATCCCAATGGCAGCGGCATTTGGAATGTTATACAATTGCTTGATAAATATACTAATAATACTATTTTGACCCAACCGTTTATTGTTACCACTGATAATAAACAAGCAACCATTTCGCTTTCAGAAGATCGTCTTTTAGAGGGTGGTGCCAATACTGATGGTGGTGCTATTACCGTAAAAAATGAATATGTAACTGCTGCTACTTCAATTGATATTCTCCCCACTATTAGCGTTGGTACTAAAAATATTAATTTGCAACTTAATATTACCGTTAACACCTTTATTTCAAATGCAAATAACCGCGCATCACGCCTTATTCAAACAAATGCTAATGTCGGTGATGGTGAAGTATTAGCGCTCGGTGGATTAATTACCACCACTGATAGCGTAACGGAATTTGACACACCACTTCTAGCACGCATCCCTTTACTGGGCTGGTTCTTTAAACGCCGTAGTAAAACACGCATTAAAACAAATCTTATGATTTTTATCTCTCCAAAAATAATTCAACCTCGTATTGGCGGTGGGGCTGATACATACACGGAGAATAAATTGTGCTTTGTTGAAACGCAACTGCAAGACGAAGCTAATTTTGAAGATTTACGAGATCCGATCACCCGTTGGTTCTTTAAACCTAATGTTAATTTCGCCCACGATGTTATTGATGATTACGTTGAACAACAAGCTTCATATCCCATTGAGCCTAAAAAAGTAAATGTAGAAAAAGAACAATTAAAAGAATTAAAAGAGCTTATACAAGGACAAGACAATCCGGTATTAAAACTCAGTCAGCAAGGTGCCAGTTAAACGATCTTCAATACGCAGCAAGCGGTTATATTTTGCAAGATTTTCTGAACGTGAGCACCCGCCAGCTTTTATTTGACCAACGCTGGTTGCTACGGTTAAATCGGCAATAAAAGAATCTTCCGTTTCGCCCGAACGATGAGAAATGATAACATTCATCTGATCATTAACGCATTCTTTAATGGCATAGAGGGATTCACTAACGGTACCTAATTGATTTGGTTTGATGAGCGCCGTATTGGCAGCACCCATTAAGATACCATGTTTAATACGGGCAACGGAGCTTGCAAATAAATCATCACCTACTAATTGAATCTTACTTCCCAATGCCTGATTTAATGCTACCCATCCTTGCCAATCATCTTGATCTAACCCATCTTCAATAGAATAAATAGGATATGCTTCAACAAGATTTATGTAGAATTTTATTAATTCTTCCGCAGTTAAAAAATCATCATGCCATTGATAACACCGCGTTTTTTTATCATAAAATTGTGATGCAGCCACATCGATAGCTATAGCAAATTGATCACCATCGCCAATTTTTGAAATAATATCTACCATAAAATCAAGCGCTTCCATTTCATCATCAAACGCAGCACCAAACCCACCTTCATCACCAACTGAGATATTTTTACCTGCTGCTTGCAGACTCTTTTGCAGTTCATGAAAAAAGGTAACGCCGAGTTCCATCGCTTCTCTGAAATTATTGCCTTTGACCGGAACTATCATAAATTCTTGTATACGCAATCCATTATTAGCATGTGCGCCACCATTAATAACATTAAAGAGTGGGTAGGGAAGGCTTATTGATTCGGCACCATATAAATGAGCAAGGAGTTCATATAACTCCATATTTTCAACAACCGCTTGCGCTTTAACTATTGCTTGACTGACTGCTAGCATCGTATTAGCACCGAGCTTTTTTTTCTGTTCAGTGCCATCTAAGTTAAGTAAAAACTCATCTGCTTTAAATAAATCTGGTTTTTTAAAAAGAAGCTCTGGTGCAATTTTTTTTTCGATGCATTCTATTGCCTTTAGTACCCCTTTACCAAAAAGACGAGAACCGCCATCGCGCAATTCAAACGCCTCATGAGCACCTTTTGATGCACCAGAAGGAACAGAAGCTATAACCGATCTATCATTATCTAAGACAATCTGGCATTCCAGCGTAGGAAAGCCGCGTGAATCATAAATCTCGCGCGCTATAATTTGGGCTATTTTCATTTTTAACCTTATTAAGTAGTTAATAATTGAAATAGTTGATCAAGCTTTATTTTAAGTGAATTTAATGTTGTTGAAACAACATCAGCATGTTGTACCGGTACATTCGCCTCTTTAACAGGAACAGCAGCTACCGTTTCAACTGGTTTTTTTATTTGTGTTGGCACTGCTGTTGAAATTTGTTGAGCTGGAAGACCTTTCATTGTAGTAATATAGGAAGCAATGAATTGTGATGCGTCAAGTTTACCTTCAAGATTCTCCTTAAAAAGTGCAGAATCAGGAAAAAGATTATATTGCTTATCACCTTTCTTAACACTACCTTTCCTTATAACTTCCCGTAAATCGATCCATATAAAATTATTATCTAAAACTGCTTCTGTGATAAATTTTTTTAAAGGAACCATAATTACCCGGTTCCCTCGGTAGGTTACCGTTTCTGCATAGCGCTCTATAAATTGTTCGTCAATAATCTCATTAAATTGTTCTTTAAAAACTCCCTGAAGAATAGGTATTGTTTGTACTATTACTTGCTCCCTGTTTATTGCCGGTTGCGCATTAAATGCTATTCCCGGCCAAAGCACTGCACCATCATAAACGAATAAACCGTATATTTTACCAGAATTGTTATCATAAAAAACTGGTAATACATATTCTTTTGCACCAAATAAAAAGATACTTTGACCTAAAAACAAAATAAATAATATTTTTTTCATAATTTTCTTCCTTTTAACTTTTTAAACCGGTTAATGCTATTATTTAATGATGTTACCTATCTCTGGGTATCAATTTCAAGATTATTGCTCTTTGAACAGCCAATTTATTATACTATAAGAATAAAGGGAGGCATCTAAAACTATGGAATATTTGGTTTTTTTACAAGGCACGCTGATTTTTTTCCCATTAATAGCCTTAATTCTATCAATCTTTATTGCGCTTATTAGTTTTATATTTCTAAAATTATTTAGGCGTCCAACACCACCATTATCACTAAAAAATTTTGGGGCTTTATACATTATGATACTTGCAGGCCTTGAAATTTATTTTTTACTTTCCCTAGCCTTACAGGCACTTGGCTTTAACCCTGAATCACGGCGCTATTTCTTTACACTCATTGCAATCTTGTTTTTCACTTTAGCGCAGCTCTATAATTATTTTATATTAAAGAAAAAGGGTAATTAATGACCGTAGTTGATATTGTTTCTTTGATCGTTGGCGCTTTTATCGGCGTGGTAATTGGATTATTATTCGTAATCTTAATTGCTAAGATACGCAATATACCGCTGAATAGAAATTTTTTAATTTCCTTATTTACCATAAGCTTTGCTGCTGCAATTATACTGGGCTTTATAAAAACACTCTTATTAGAATATGGCTTTTCCCGCTCAACAATTTCTTTAATTTATTTAGCTATTGGTATATTGGTATTATTACCAATGATTGCTTTTTACAAGAAAAATAAATTTTAATTCCATAAAAGTCGTGTAACATTTTATATCAAAATTAAAGAAGACATTGATCGTCGTGATAATAAAGTCGGAAAAAAAGCCGTCTTTGCGAGCTTGTCGAAGTAATCCAGATTAAGAATCAAATGCTCTATAAAAAGAGTCTATGAACATTGCGCAAAACAATAAAAAAAATATTAAATTTTATTCAGTTAATAACAATATTTGGAAAGATATAATAATAAGGTAAAGAACTTTAATGAACCTGGATTGCTTCGACAAGCTCGCAACGACAACGTTTTTAAATTTAGGTTAATTAAGCAAGATTGCAGAAATTAAAGAATAAAACATGAAAAAACTAAAATATAGACATGAAGCCATTCTTAAATTCCAACAAAAGTTAGAACGAGCTTTAATTCTATTTAATAATCAAGTAACAATAGGCCTTGCAGAACAGGAAGCATTCAGGATGTCGGTCATTTGGCACCTTCGAAATTTACTTTGAACTATTTTGGAAATTTTTTAAATTATATCTATTTGAAAGCTATGGTATAGAAACGGTAGGATCAAAAACAGTATTTAGAGCATGCTTTGATAAAAAACTAATTAATGAAGAAGAATTAAAAAAGTTAATCGAAGTTGTAGAAATTAGAAATAACACTTCGCATATTTATAATGAGATTCTTGCTCAAGAAGTAGCTGAGCAAGTTGAATATCATTATTTTAGTATGAAAAAATTAATTGATTCAATTAACATCCATAGTGCTCTTGAACAATATTCAATAAACATTGCGAGCTAGGACGCAATGTCCGTTCTTGCGTCTCAAAATTAACGGCATAAATACCATGTTTACGATGCTTACCACTATTCCAACCAAAACAATCAAGCAACGTCCAGAATAAGTACCCACGTATATCAACCCCTTCTGAAAGAAGCAGGGAAATAACATATAGGTGTTTTTTTATATATTCTTCACGTAATTCACAATTATCACTGACGCAACCATTTTCAGTTATAATAATGGGAACATTTAGTTCGGCTGCTTTTTTAATTGAATAATAGAGACCTTCAGGATAAAAAGGCTTTCCTTTTTTACCTTCAGGACCATCAGCCAATTTTTCAGTGGGACGCGGTACTTCTTTAAACATTTTAACGGTACCATGGGTATAATAATTAATCCCAATAAAATCAAGTTTGTGAACCGCTTCAGGATTATAATCTCGATATAAAAATGCCCAATTAAAATCACCCGTTTTAAAATAATTAATGGCCACTTCATTGAGTAAATAATGAAATATTTTTGCCGGGATTTGATCGAGCGGATTCCATCTATAATAAGGATGTAGGGGATGCATTAAATGTGCAAATCCTACTTGCGCTTGAGGATTAATTCTTTTGAAAGCTTTATAAATTTCTATATGGGCATCAAGCATGTTTTTAACCACCATGCCACAGCAACGTATACGAAATTTTCTTCCAGGAGGGTATAGATTATACACATAACCAGCAAGTGCTTGGCCCACCGGCTCATTAAAGGTAATCCAGTATCTGATTTTTTCTGGATTTTTTGCTTTTGCATAAATACTTTTAAAAACGTATACAGCAAAATTTACAAAATCAAAAATATTATTTGCATCTTCAAAACCAAATCCGCGCTCTGGATCATCTGCATATTCAAACCACAAGGGCCAAATGTGATGAAATAGGGTGGGTATAGGCTCAATATCATTATCCGTCAACTCATCAATAAAATCGATATAATGTTGCATTGCCTCTTCATCAAACACTCCCTTTTGCGGTTCTATTTTACTCCAGTCAATTGAAAAGCGATGAGCTTTCATACCGCTTTTTTTAATAAGTTGAACATCTTCTTTATACCGCGACCACCGCTGACATGCTTTACCAGAGCGCTTTTCTGGAGCAAATCGTGGTTGTAGCATTTTATTAACAAGTATCTCTTGCTCTTCCCATACCGTCCATGAATTTATTATCATTTTTCCATCAACCGTTTCAGCGCCTTCTACTTGAAAAGCTGAATCAGCGGTACCAAAAAAAAAGTAGTCAGGAAATGAGAATAAACGCCAATTAATGGTACTCCAATCCCATACATATTCATAATTGGCAATGGGAGAGAGGGGAAAGATATAAAAAAAGAGAATAAAAAAAGGTAGATATCGTTTTTTTTCTAATAATTGCTTCATACTGCCCTTGATCTAACGTCATCCCGAGCGTAGCGTGGGGATCCAGCTAATAAATAAAAAGTCTTTATTTTTTATAACTGGATTCTCACGATCTTGCTTTGCAAGATCTCAGAATGACAATTGGAAGAATCAACTCTTTTGTTTTTTATCAATTTATCAGGGCATATAAGTTTGTCAAAAAAGAAAACATTCCTTTTTTAGGGTTACGAATTTCATATTTTATCCGGTCAAACAACTGTTCCTGTGCCCGGTAATATTCATTAAGTAATTGAGAATCAGCAGCAATATACGGAAAATATTTAATACCACTTTGAGGGTTCAATCCACCTTTTTTATCGAAGGTCATAGGAATACAAAATTCTATTTGATCAATGTCAGCAATTGCCTCTGGCTTATTTTGTAAATAATCAGCAAGTGTATGCATGTCAGCTATGGTATTTGTAGTATTATTCAATCCAACTTTTCGTTTGTAACCTCCTGGCCGTGCAATATATACTTGCTTATGAGCCGTTTCTTTAGGAATAGCAATTAAAATACAGGCACCATAGGTACTGAGCTTATTGAAACGATCGTAAAGGTCTTGTAATCGCTTGTTAAATCTGGCGTACAGATGATTAAGATTATGAAGGGAAAACACCTCTTTAATGCTAAAATTAAAATCGCTTATATTGCTATTGCTCGCAATATATTGAGCAGAACAAGAGCCACCATTAGTAAGGTTTCCAAAAAACGCATGATTAGCAAAGAGTAACCGTTCACGTATTGCTTGAGAAGTGCGCCCTTTTTCTAGAATAGTATTACGCAATTTCTTTTCATTTCTTTTATCAGTAATTACTTCTTTTACATGAAGTAATAAAAAGTCACCAATAATAAGATTATTAATTTCTTTATATAAAAAGGTATGCAGCTGTTCTAAAAAAAGATAATGAAGTCGCTGACCATGCACAAATGTATAATAATTGCGTTGCAATTCTTTTTCTTTGCTGATAATACGTAACACCATGGCCTGCAATGAAGTGTCATCTTTGTAACTGAGCAATGTGTCTAAACAGTTTTCAATACATGAATATGAACTCCAATAATCCTCTTGTGTAACAAAATGTTTAAGATGTTGTTCGGTAGGCGTAACACCTTTTCGATGGATTTTTAGATAGCCATCTTTACAAGAAAAATTATAGAGCCATACCTTAATTAGGCAATCAACCGTTTTATTATTTTTTATGTATCGTTTAAGCGCTTTTTTGAGAGCATTATTTTTGGGAGCTTGTTTATTTACTAAAATTAAAGCTTTTGGGTGCACCATTTCAATGTGTTGAAGAACAATTTGCTCTAATATTGGATACAATGATGGATCTTTTTTTGATAGCTCCTCATATAAATCTATACCACTAATGGATTTGAGCACATTAGCTGCGTTTTTTTTAATCTGGTCACCTATTAACGTTGTATATTCTTTATTATCGGCAATAGATTTTTTTAAAAAGCGTATACAGTTCCGTTTTATTTCTACAAAAGGTAATTGTTCGATAATACGACGCATTACATAATCGACAATGCTGGGATCTTTAAAAATTTCAGTAAAATATGGATCAAAATCAATAAAATAATGAGGACTAAAACCCATTAACTCACTAAATAATATTTGTGAATCAATTGGATCATAATTTAAAATTGATGCCAAGTGCATTAAAACTTCAAAACTATTTTTATCTAGACCAGGATTATTAATTTTTTCTCGAACTATTTTTTTAGCTTGACAACAATAATCGGTATATAATAGATCATTATTATCGCGCCTTACATAACTGGTTGTGCCCCAGCTATAAGATTGACAAGTTCTAATATAATAACAGAATGATTCAAATTCTTTTTTAAGATTTTTAATCTGGGGTTCATTGGTTAACTGGGAAACTATTTCAAACGTATTACTAATTATTTGAGCTGCACCATCATTGAAGGATTGTAAATTGCAATAATTAGTATCATTTATCCATTTTTGTATATCTTTTTCTAACTGAACAACATCTATGGCGCTTTTTAAAGGAAATAGTGCAGTTGCAATTCCCAAAGCTAAAAATAATTTTTTAATAATAGAATTAAAATAATAGAAGGAAGACACGGAAATAACCCCAATTCAAACAGAAAATTATAGTTTTTTATAAAACTAATTTATAGTATAACAAAAATTTAAAGAGATGCAATTTCTTGATTATATAATTGTTCGTAACATTCGATCAGATAAGCCATTCGCTCTTGATCACTTGGATGTCTATGAAAGTCAAATTTCTCATTTAACCAATCTTCTGTTTTCAATCTGTATTTTTTCCATTCATTTTCATCTGTTGTTTTAATTTTTTCGTTTGTTTGATCTTCAGATAGTTCTGATGGCACTTTCTTTTCTAAATAACTTAAAGGCGAAATCCCTAACCATGCCATACCACCAGCAGTAGCTTCTAAAGAATATGCTGCCGAAAGATCAGCTCTTTTTTCTAGGTATCTGGAAATTGATCCAATAGCTTTTCTATGCATCAACCAATGCAATCCAGGATTGCATAATAATCCTATATCAATAATGGAAAATAGTTTAGATTTATCTTGTTGCCCACCAAAACATGCAGCTAATGCGCTACGGCATAGTTGAAAAGATCCATATATTACTAAAGGGCTCATTATTTTTGTTAATGCCAACAAGAGCGAATGCCGCTCCTTAATGTGGGTAAATTCATGAGCAAGAACAAATTCTTTTGATTGGATAGATAGCTGTGTGAATAATGAATAAAGATACAATACACTATCTAATGACGCCGCTCCAGGATTACTAGGAGAAGGACAATAAACGGTGTAAAAATTATACCGAATTTTTGCCGATAATTTTTCTATATTCAATTCTTTGGCAACTTTGCCGATTATTGAAACTAATTCATTGCTATCGATAGAAGTAGCTGGATAGACAAGAATACCATATGGAGTCTTAAGAGTTATTCGTTCAAAATTAAGCTTAGAATACTTTTTTAAATCATCTAAACTGAATCCTTCTGATTGCTTATTACTATAACTCATCAAAGCACAGATCCCCTGATATAATGGATATGCACCAACAATTAATCCTGATATTTGGTAAATACCTTCTATTACCTTATGCTCATGATGATACGATTTATAAAAAGCGGATGAGGAATGCATTAACAACAATGCATAAAGAAAGAAAATAGATTTTTTAATCATTTTATTTCTTTGGTGGCAGCAATTTTAAGCCGTATTCTTTTAATTGCGCATCTTCAACTTTTGTCGGTGATTGCATCATCGGATCATAGCCACGAGCAGTTTTAGGAAACGCGATAACTTCTCGTATTGAAGGTGCATTAGAAAGGAGCATAATAAGTCGATCTATACCTAAAGCAATACCGCCATGGGGCGGAAACCCAAGTTCTTGCGCTTCTAGTAAAAAACCAAATTTTTCTTGCATCGCTTCTTCATTAAGACCCAATAATTTAAATACTTTATCTTGAATCTCGCTATTAAAGATTCGAATGGATCCGCCACCCAATTCCACCCCGTTCAATACTAAATCATAGGCACGCGCTTTCATCTGAGATGGCTCTTGCTGTTCCCAACCAGGTGCCGGGGAGGTAAACGGATGGTGTTTAGAATTCCATTGCTTAGTTTCTTTATCAAATTCAAATAACGGAAAGTCAGTAACCCATGAAAAATGAAGCTGGCCTTCTGGAATGATGGCAAGCTTGTGTGCCAATTCCAGGCGTAATCTACCCAAATAGGTCCATGAATCTTCATATTCTCCGGCAATTAAAAAGAGTGTATCACCAACGGTTAATTCTGGGCATATGGTTTTTAATCGCTCAAACATATTGGGGGGGAAAAATTTTGCTACCGGCGCTTCAAGAACATTACCTTCAGCCACACGGATCCAAACCAAGCCGCTATTGCATGTTTTTTGTGCCCATTCCACAAATCCATCAAGCTCTGAACGGGTAAAGTTTTTATGCACCAGCAAACCACCAACCTTGCCACCGCTATCTAAAATTTTTCTTAAAAAAGTGAGTTGTGTGTCACCAAAAGTAGTAGTAAAATCTGAAATTTTTAAATCAAAACGTAAATCGGGTTTATCTGAGCCATACTTGCCAAAAGCTTCATCATAACTCATGCGTGGCAGCGGTACGGTCAATTCCATACCAAAAAGGTTTTTAAGAAGATGAACAAAAAGGTTTTCGATCAAATTCAACACATCTTCTTCATTAATAAATGACATTTCAATATCAAGCTGGGTAAATTCTGGCTGACGATCAGCGCGTAAATCTTCATCTCTAAAGCAGCGGGCTATTTGAAAATAACGTTCAAATCCACTCGCCATTAATAGCTGTTTATACAGCTGCGGCGATTGCGGTAACGCATAAAAGCTTCCTTGATGAACTCGGGAAGGAACTAAGAATTCGCGTGCACCTTCAGGGGTATTTTTAGTTAAAATCGGCGTTTCAATTTCATAAAAACCATGCTCGTTAAAAAAAGAACGCATTGCAAACACAATTTTATGACGTAACGCAATATGCTGTTGCATTACTGGGCGGCGCAAATCGATATACCGATATTTAAGGCGTAATTCTTCATCAATTGATTCTGCGTCAAGCGCAAACGGAATAGTTTTAGATTTATTAAGGATTGTTAAGCTATTTACCTGCAATTCCCATCGACCAGTTGCCAGCTCCCTATTAATAGTCTCGGCAGATCGTTCCACCACTACACCGGTTACTGCGATCACATATTCTGAACGAAGCGAATGCGCTAATTCATGCGCTTGAGCTGAATATGCTGGATTAAAGACGAGTTGCATATAACCACTACGATCACGTAAATCCACAAAAATTAAACCCCCATGATCACGGCGTGCATTCACCCATCCAGAAAGATCAATGGTTTTACCTAATAATGTTTCATTTACTAATCCACAACCGGTCGTTCTTTTATAACACTTTTGCATATATTTTTTCTAAAGTTATTAACATGAATTATATTTTTACTAATTTTCACCTTTCCAGAACGTCATCCCGAGCGAAGCGTGGGGATCCAGTGAATAAATAAACGTCTTTATATTTTATAACTGGATTCTTACGATCTTGCAAAAAGCAAGATCTCAGAATGACCTATAGGAGAAATTTTAGTATAGCATATTTACGCCAAGATTAAATATCACCAAAAACTACTCTAATAATTCTTTTTGAAATAAATCATAAAGTGATTTTTAATAATGTTTTTAATTTATCCGTTAACAAAATTTCATCGTTTGATTCATACGGGATTAATCCCATACATTCATTATGAATTACGCTTAAATCAGATAGACAACAATTTTTAGGACAATCAATACTGTGAGTTTCCAAAACTTTTGATACGTAAGGTATATTATAATGACGAACTACCCATAAAGGAGTTCTATCAATAAAATTAGGTTTATTTGGATTAGCACCACGATGCAATAGTGTAACAATAATACGAATTGCCTTTGAACGCCACGCACTAATATGAGATTTTTCAACCGCGCGATATAAAGGGGTTTTTAAGGTTACTTGTTCCTGACCATCAATTTCTGCGCCCAATTCTAGCAATACTTCAATTAAATGAGCATCGAGATTTTCAACAGCTTTAATTAATGGCGTCACATTAAAAGCAGATTTATTAATATCTGCTCCGTTAGTATGTAACCAACGCACTAAAGATTCATCACCATTACGAACCGCTTCGATTAATGGACTTAAATCCTGATAGACTTCATTAACATCAGCTCCCCTACTAACCGCAGCTTCGAGTTGTTGAATTGGCGCTTTATCTTTTATTAAGCGAATAAATGGCGGATATATTTTTTTTGATTCAAATGTTTCAGGTTTTTCAGAAATTTGCATGGCGTATAAGAATGACCAGTTACAAAACAAAAGTGTTATATAAATCCATTTTTTATTAATACAATAATTCATGAGCATCATTTTCCTTCTTTTGCGCTTCATTTTTTAATTTTGAATACAGCTCTTTCCATGGTAATTTCTTTTCAGGAACATAAAATTTAGTTGCAAGTTTACGAATACCTAAATATGACTGCGTATCAGTTTCATTCGTTACAGTAACAGGGGTGATTACTGTTTCTTCTGCTATACACAGAGGAGCTTGCGCTGTTGGATAAATAGTTCGCATAAAATAGGAATAACCACTAAAAGGCGACTCATATTCTTTTAATAAATTACCATCAAAATCATAAATGCTAATTATTTTTTTGTAATCATTTACTGCTAATTGAAATACAGATCGGTATGCTATAATTTTATTTGAAGCAGTAATAGAAAGAATGGTTCCTATATCATCAAACGATTTTATTACTCTTGTACTAAGATCCAATAAGCTAATCGTTTCACTCATAGAATGACCAAACCCAATAACGGTACTGGATGGATTGAGAACAACTTGGTTTACATTTTCTTCAATAGGTAATTGATGGTAAATATATGGTGGATTATTATGAAATAAATAGGTACTATTGCAGCCACCACATACAATAAAAAAAGCATCATTATGGGAAAAAATGATATCAGCAGGGCTGCAGGTACCGGCTAACCCAATAGTCGTTTTTTGAATTTCTTCGACTGGTTTATTAGTTGGAATTATGCTAATGAAATTATTTATGCTTCCAACTACGAGCAAATCGCCCTTATGTGAGAATGCAACTTTATAATTATGCCCCGATCCTGGTAAATTACATTTTAAATCAAAATTATCATCTCTTTTTTCAAATAAAGAACAACTACTTAAATCGTTTCCAACTTCAGCTTTGAAATTGCCATCAGGAGAAAAAGCCACCATATCCGTAGCCATTCTCTGATCCCAATGAATAAAATCACCACAACAAATAGGGCGGCATCTCTCTTTGCCAACTGGAACAACCAATTCTTTCCATCTATTGCAAAAATAATCCGCCCAAGAAAGGTCCTCACAAGAAAAACCTTCAAATAATGAATAGCCTAGATTATCCAACGTTGCATCACACAAAAATCTTTTGAATTTTTTATACTCTTCACGCGTGCAATCTTTAAAATTTTTCTTCAAATGTTCAATATAAACAATAAGTGCTTTTTCTTTTAACGGTCTTACCGTTGCTAATGCTTTTACCGATAACAACCATGTTGGCAGTTCAATTGTTTTTGATGAAGTACAGCAATTTGATTTTGATCCATCTACAATTGCAGATGGATTTTCCATCGCATTAATGGATCCAATTAATGATAATAGAAAAACAGTTTTATAAATGGCAAGCGCATTTAGTGGCACGATTTTTTCCTTTAAATGCTCATTAAGCTTTAGAACCTATATTCTAAACCAAAGTTAAGAGTATATGCCGTATCATTCCATAGCAATGCCAACGGAATTCTATCAAATCCAGTAGGATCCAATTTATCAAGCAACTTCTGTTGCTCTCTATTAAGTGGCATTCCTCGAATATCTTTAAAGTGCGATCCTGGTATAAATACTGATCCCACTACAAATAATTTGAGGCTCTTGAATAAATCTATATCAAAGAAGGTATTAATTTCGGTTCCCAAGAAATTGCGTGCAAGTTCATGAATGGTACGCTTTAATCGGAAATCAAATTTGCGAGTCGCATGTTGCTGCCAATATACTAAAAGATTCGGTCGCAAATTAAACGATTTGCTTTCAACTTTTGGACTCCATAATGCTGAGCTACCCACAAAAATTAAGTTAGTAAATCCTGAAACTATAGTCGGTACCGTAACCAATATGTTCGATGATTGTGTCGGTGTTGTTAATGGGCGCGGGATTCTACCGGCACCGCCTAGAATAAAGGCACTTTGTACTCGATTACCACTATAAATTTCTTGTAATCCAATAAACCCTTTATAATCACCATCTACGTTGCTATCACCAGGATTGTGTAAATCAAGATTTGGATTTTCATCACCTGATGCCACCCCAAAACCAGCTGCAAATCGTAACGTACGCTCATTAAACCAGTAAGCGCCATCCGAAACAACCATCCATCCTTTGAGTTTATTATTATAAGGGTTTCTAAAACGATTAATATCATTAAATAATTGAATAGGTAATCCCGTTTGCGGGTCAATTGCCGTACCAATTAATAACCCATTTTGAGAAGCATCTTGCGCTGAATTATCTATAATTTGCTGTATAATTTTTCCATTAGGATCATTTGGCGCAAAAACTACTTTAGGCGCTTTAGGGTTCACGGTAGGATCTTCTGTAACCACACGACTGTTAACTAGGGTAAATACGCCCTTAACATTTTCTTTTTCAATAAAGTTTCTATCCCACCCGCGCACATGTTGCACCCCAAAGTTGAAGGCTGTATCAAAGCCCCATTCGAAATTATTAAATACAAACTCCCCAGAGCACCCCGCAGTACCAAGCCTCGCACTCGCATCAGCTAAAAATTCAATCGTTTGCTCAGGGTTGTTATTATAAAGAAGATACGGTTCAAAAGAAGCAACGGTACATTCATTTTTTACGGGAAACCATTTCACGCGACTGGCAATAACAAAATCAACATGACCCGGACCGCGTTCAGGGGAGCGCAACCGACCAAATTCTTGTCCAAATATCTTTTCACCCGTAGCATTTAAGCTATCACCTTTATTTTGCAAAATCGCTCCATATAAATCCATACTCAATTTATTAGGAACAAATTCAGCATTAAACTTATAACCAAATGCATATTGATCAATGGAGTTATCAGAGAAGAAGCCAAGCACGCCCGGATTCACTGCATATGCTGAACCAAGTGCAATACCACGGCCTAATTCAAAAGGAAACGCTCCCAACATAAAATATAATTTAGATTTAAAATGTAAGTTAAGCGCTTCATTTATATTAAAACTAAACCACAATTCTCGAATCCAGAATAATTGACGCGTAATACAATGCGCATGACCAGCATCTAAGCTATCTAATGTTTTTATTTTAGTATTGGTTGTACGCACTATGCTTTCCGGATTACCCCACACAGACTTATTTCGCATCGTCACAAAAAAATCTGCCACATTGTATCCATAACATTTTTTACCGTAATCAAGCGCAAAATTTACGTCAATGGTGCTACGACTAAATTGAATAAAATCAGCTCTATTGTGATTATTAAGCAAATTAGCGTTACGCGCCAAAAAGCTTTCTGGTTTAAATTTAATCTGAAACTTACCCGTTAAATTTCCCCATCCAAACGCCATTGCTTCCTGCGTATAATCAATCGGCCCAAGCCCACCGGAAGCGGCAGAGTCTCCAACCGGTGACGCTGTTTTAAATACTAAGGCATTTTTAGTTGATGCTCGACCAAAATTTTCAGCCATTGGCTCCGCTGTTAACGTTGCCTCTTGATTAGCTATATCAAATTCTGCATTATCATTAGTAAATACATCATAAGGTCGACCAGCAAGACGCGGGTCTTCAGCTGCAAATTTGGTAGATTGAGGCGCTAAATCTTCTTTGTCACCAACTAAAATATATTCATCATCTGAGAGCGTTGAGTTTTCTACAATGCCATTAATTGCACCAAACGAAATAAGGGCTAGCGCAATAATTGACAAGAACTGAATCATGAGGCACCTGGATAAAAAATAATAATAAACAAAAAAATGAATGAGGGATGCACAATTAAAATAATATTTATTTTAAAATTGTTGTCTTACATGGTCGTTAATTCAAAAAGTAATGATTTTTATTAATTTGTCAAATAAATGTCTACTTAAAATACTCTATTTTGTGCATCCATTAGGTCTTTCCTTTTGATGCATCTTATCTCTTTACAACCACCCCACAAATAAGTAAGGTAACCAATATATCATTTTTATATGTGGATTTTATGAAGAAAAAGCATCGCCTTTTACTAGGCGCTCATATGTCAGTTGCCGGCGGCTATGAACAGGCTCTTATTAAAGGAGTCTCTATTGGTTGTACTGCCATTCAATTATTTACTAAAAGCAATCGTCAGTGGAAAGCAAAAGCAATATCACCCGACCAAGCAGATCTTTTTAAAAAAACAGCACAGCAGCTCTCAATTGAAATCGTGGCTCATGCCAGTTACCTTATTAATCTAGCAAGTAACGATGCCGCCATCACCAAAAAATCGATTATGGCGCTTATAGAAGAATTGGAGCGCTGCACCGCTCTGGCAATACCATATCTGGTATTGCATCCAGGATCGGCAGGCAAAACGCCTCTGGCAGAAAGCCTAGCATGCGTAAGCGAGTGCCTTAATTATGTTCTGGAGCATGATAAGGGATTGACTATGATTTTATTAGAAAACACCGCAGGGCAGGGTTCAAGCGTAGGATCTACTTTTGAAGAATTAAAAACCATTTTTAATGGAATTACCCATAAGAAAAGAGTTGGATTTTGTTTTGACACCTGCCATGCTCTGGCGGCAGGCTACGACTTTAGAACACCAAAGCTGTATACTCAAATGTGGGATCATTTTGACAAACTTATTGGCCTGCAACATCTTAAGGTTTTTCATATGAATGATTCAACCAAGGATCTCAATTCTCATGTTGACCGCCATGCACATATCGGTAAAGGAAAAATAGGACTTGAAGGGTTTGGTCTTATTATGAATGATCCACGTTTTTTTGATCTTCCTAAGATTTTGGAAACACCTAAAACAACAACCGATTTAAAACATGATCTTGAAAATTTGGAGACCTTGAAGGGTCTTTTAACAAAAAAGACAAGGTCTGATTTGGAAATGTAATTAGGAATCAATTTTATAACTGGATTCTTACGGCTTAACAGCCTCAGAATGACAATGGGTTCTCTAAAATGTCATCCTGAGGAGTGCGCGTCCGACTTTGCTAAGGCTACGCCGGATTCCGTAATAGCAAGCGCGTGTCCGGCGTAGTTCTAAACGGAGACGGAACGTAAGGATCCAGTGAATAAATAAATCGAAAATTAATAACGGAACCTGGATTGCGTCAACAAGCCATGTCCGCCGAAGCTCCGCGAGCGAAGGCCGGATTGCAATGACATGGCTACAATAACAAGACAAGTAAGAAGAAATAATATGGTAATACTATAAAATCATCTAAAGTACGGTTAAAAAACAGAGAATGGTAATAACCCAAAGAACCTTTTTAAATAAGCTAAGAAGGAATTGTAATAAATTTTATAAAGGTTGATGAGTTATTACCCTCAAAAGCAGTGCTTCTACTCATATTAGCCTTAAAACCAAACTATCACAGTGGCTATATGGAGTTTAATAATACCTAACTAAACTTGAAGCTTTATCATTTTGATGCAAAGAAAATAAAAAACAATAAATTCCATTATGACAAATTTTGCAACAACAAAAAAACCTGTAAAAAACAGTAGATTTGGCAAATCAGCGTTTCGCAAGTAAAAATATTAAAAAAAGGCAACAAAATCACCCCTCAATGGCTCAAAAGTGAGGATTTTCGCTTGTAGGAAAGCATAAATAGCCACCCGAGTAAGAAGATACCCCCCATTAAAACCAAGTGGAGGAGGCTTATATGATTGTAGGAAAATGCCAAGCCAATATTCATAAGAAGAAATGACAAAATTGTACAATAGAGCAGTATTTCCCATGTAGACCAGCCATTTCTTTTAAGATACAAACAAAAATGATGTGGGCTACCCTGGTAAAAGGGGATACCGTAATAGGTTCTAATTATAATTAGAAATGTAACTTCCAATAAAGGAATTGATAAAATAACTGCTGGTGTTAAAAAACCATAGCCATTATAAACACTCCAATTAAAAAGAAAGGGCACTGTTGCCAGTAAACCACCAATAAATAGTGATCCTGCATCACCTAAGTAAATCTGAGCCGTGGGTTTATTATAATAAAAAAAAGCCATTAATGCGCCCAAAAAAGCTCCCAGCAACAAGGTAATATTATAATGACCAAATAACAGCGCAATAATGATAAAGGCAGTTGTAGCGGTCATTGCTAAGGTGGTGGCAAGCCCATCCATGACATCTACCAGGTTAAAAGCATTCACCACTGACAATATCCAAAAAAAAGAGATGGGAATCGTCCAATAATTAGAAAGAAAAAATAGCTCTTTAAGATGAAAACCCGCCTTTAAAAAACAAAGAGCAGCTACTGATTGCCCAAAAAATTTTTGATAAGGCTTAATACATAAAAGATCATCGATTAAACCAACGAAAAGTAAAAGAGTTGTTCCTACAATAAATTGCAAAATTTGATTTTCAAAAGGGTATACTAATGCTAATGAGACTAAAAAACCTATATAAACGGCTATACCACCCAAGTAAGGCGTTGCTTTTGCATGGTTTTTAATTTTTCCATCAGGCACATCAAGTACTTTTAAACGAATGGCAAACGACATTACCAAAGGAACTAAGTAAAACGTTATTAAAAAAGAGATAATAATAGAAAAAAACAGCTTTAAAGCAATAATAAAATTCACAGTACTCCCTTTTTTTACCAGAGTTGTAAATGAAATAAGTGTAAAAATCTCTTATGCAAATTTCAATAAATTAATTTTATGTTACTTTGCCGATGATTTAGCAGGCATTTCAAGCATACACTCAACGCGATCATCAATCTCCCATTCATTAAAGCCATCAACTAAAAATGCACATTCAAAGCCGGTATGAACTTCTTTTACCGGTTTCCTATCGCGCTCCAAGCTTTTAATTGCACCACCACCAATTTTATTCTTGCCTCGCCAGATTTGTACGGTACCATTACGAGAAAGACGCCCTTCTCTAACATACGCCCCGGCAATAGTTCCGACATTTTTAATATGAAAGACCTTGCGAATAATCGCTTCACCGATTTTAGTAGCAACAAGCCGTGTAGTCTCTTTCTCCTTGATAAGATCTTCTAAGTTTTCAAGAAGTTTATAAATTACTTGGTATGTTTCAATAGAAACATCATATTTTTGAGCCAGAGACAATGCATTAAGTTCATGTTTTACATGAAAGCCTAAAATGAGAGAATGCGTGGTGTGAGCAAGCTCAACATCGCTTTCACTTATATCACCAATTCCAGAATAAATAAGTTGAAACTTTTTTGCGTTTTTCTGATTTATTTGTTCAATGCCTTCTATAATGGCTTCTTTACTGGATTTGGTATCCACCTTAAGAATAATGTTTATTACGCCTTCAGAAACGAATTGCTTAGGCTCTTCGCGCACTATTCCTTTTGATTTTGCTTCTTGATATTGTTCTTGTGTTACCACGCTAAAAGAGTCGCCGGCATTAGGTAATTGATCAAAACCAGATACTTGAACTGGAATGGAAGGGTCTGCTTTTTTTAAATTTTTTCCAAATGAATCGATCAGAGCCGTAATTTTACCAAATGTTTGCCCAGCAATAAAATAGTCTCCTACGTGCATAGTGCCTTCATGCGCAATTACCGTAGCAACCGAACCGCGCCCTTTTTCAACGCGCGCTTCAAGCACAAATCCTTGTGCGGCCTTAGTAGGATCAGATTTAAGCTCCATAACTTCTGCTTGCAACTGAATCATTTCTAATAATTGATCCACACCGGTACCATTTTTTGCAGAAATGGGAATGCAAATAGTTTGCCCACCCCATTCTTCAGGTAATAAATCATGCTGAGTTAAGGAACGTTTTACTGATTCAATTTGCGCAGGGGATGCTTTATCAATTTTATTAATGGCAACAATAATAGGGATTTGAGCATTTTTTGCATGTTTAATAGCTTCTACCGTTTGCGGCATAACACCATCATCAGCGGCAACTACCAATATTGCAATATCTGCAACTTTTACCCCACGTGCACGCATTTTTATAAAAGCTGCATGACCAGGCGTATCAAGAAATACCATGCCGCCTTGATCAGTTTTAACTTGATAAGCACCCAAATGTTGAGTGATGCCGCCTTGCTCACGCGCCGCCACTTTGGTTTTGCGAATGAAATCAAGGAGTGTTGTTTTGCCATGGTCAACGTGTCCAATTACTACCACTATTGGCATTCGCTTTTGCAAATGTTTAGAGGCAGATGTCTGTTGAGCGGCCGGTTTTGTATAGGTTTCTTTTTTGGCAACACCGGTTACCACTGGAATCTGATAGTGTCGCGCCATCTGCTCAACTACTTTTGATGGTAATAGTTGATTTTTGGAAGAAATAATTCCCTGCTTAAGCAAAGTAAGCATAATCTCATTCACGGGTATCATAGTCTTTTGAGCCAATTGACTCACCGTCATAGGCTCGACAACCAATCCTGCATGTTTTGGTGCAAATGCTGGCGCTTGCTCAACTCTTGCAGATACTTCCTTGGTTGCTAAATCCACTTGAGGGGCTTCAATGGAAGGTGTCTCTAATGGCATCTCTTCTTCTGCAACCATTTCTGTTGCAACCATTGGTTGGGTAGAAGAACGTTCTTGCTGTTGCTGATAATACGTATCTAAAAAATTAATGGCATCAGGTGAAAGCGCAGACATGTGCGAAATAACATCAAAGCCCTGCTGCTTTAATAAATCGACAACTTCCTTATTGGAAAGACCTAATTTCTTTGAAAATTCATATATACGCATTACGATATCGCATCCAGTTCTTTAATTTTATATTTTTAATTTTCTTCAAATGTCTTTTCAAGAACTAATTCTTTATCTTCTACGGTAGACATTGAAGGACTTTCCGACTGCACTAAATGAATATTTACCCCTACAAGCTGTGATGCTAATGCGATATTTTGTCCGCCTTTACCGATCGCTAATGATCGTTGATCCTCATCAAGCCAAATATTTGCATTTTTATTATCAACTAACTCAACACGCGATATAACTGCCGGCTTTAATGCATCTTTTATTAACGCTTCTAGTGAATCATTCCATGCTATAATATCGATTTTTTCAGTACCCAATTCCTTTAATATAGGCTTAATACGAACACCACCAATACCTACACAAGTACCCACTGGATCAATATTTTTATCATGAGACATTACTAATATCTTTGATTTATAACCTGGAATGCGTGCTATTTTTTTTATTTCAACTAACTTTTCAAAGACCTCAGGAATCTCGAGCTCAAACAATTTTTCTATAAAGATTGTACTTGTTCTATCCAGTATCAATTGATTATCATTACGCGGCTCAGAAAGCACTTCTTTTAAGAGCGCTCTAACAGGAAAGCCTACCACACATTTATCACCAGTAATACTTAATGACTTAGGCAAAAAAGCCAAATTATCATCAATCTTAACGGTGGCGCCGCCATATTCACATTTGTGAATAATGCCATGCACAATGGTCCCTTGCTTATTTTTGAACTGATCGTAAATCAATGTTGCTTCAATTAAACGAATTTTATTGGCAATAACTTGTTTAGCGCGCAGAATTTCAATACGCCCAATTTTTCCCTCAAAAGGAACTAAGACCGAGTCCCCCACATTAAGCTCAGGATTAATATTTCGTGCTTTTCTAAGGCTAATCTCTAGATCCTCGTCTTCAGGGGCAGAGACGATTTCTTTTTGAACTTTGATTTCGATTTCATCGTTTTTTTTATCATAATCAGCTTTAAAGACCAACCCGGGATATTTTTTTTCATAAGCTGCCAATATGCCTTCGCAAATAATAGAGCTTAGTATGGCCCGCTCCAGACCTTTTTCTTCTACGAGTTCTTCTATAACCTGAGATAATTTCACGATATCCTTTATTTCTTAATTAAATATAACTTTGACCCCGTCATCCTGAGGAGCGAAGCGACGTGAGGATCCAGTAATAAAAATGGTCACGCTAATAGATTCCCACACTTCGTTCGAAATAACATTTTAGGGGGATTAGATAAAAGTGTAACAAAAAATATAGAAATGAAAAGTAGCGCATCAATAAAATAGGCTTTGGCTTTTTAGGGAATCAGATCATTCCTATTACCATTATTATATATATATATTAAATATTAATAATAATAAGCGCAGCGATTTTTGTGGATAACTGGTCAAATTTTTTTAAAAAAGCAAGGTAAAACCGCAGTTTTTTGATTTTTTTCCAATGTGGATAACTATGTGGATAGAATGTGGATAACTTCGACCATAGGTTCTCAAAGCTGCGCTTAAAGCCATGTTGTAAGCGCATAGTGTCCTAAGCACCTTGTTTAAGCCATTATTCAACCCATGAAAAAGTTATCCACATAGTTATCCACATAGTTATCCACATAGTTATCCACAATTTCTATGTGAATTAAACGCGTGTTTCTTGTTGATTTAAAAGGGTTAATGCATGTTGGATATCGTGCCTGAACTTCGTTAAATCGGCTGGATTTCTCAAAATATATGCAGGATGGTAGGTGGGGACAATTAAAATGCCGTGGAAATTAAGGGCTTTTCCGCGTATTTTACCAATCGGCTGAGCGGTACCATCTAATAAAGCATTAATGGCTACAGAGCCTAAAGTAACGATTAATTGAGGATTAATAATTTTTAATTCAGGTAGCAAGATTAGTTTTTTATAAACCGCAATTTCAAGCGGGGTAGGAGTTCTATTATTGGGCGGCCGGCACTTAACAACGTTGGTTATAAAGACGTCTTTTCTGTTAATGCCGCAGTGTTGTAATGTTGTTGTTAATAACTGTCCTGAGCGACCAACAAAAGGGCGCCCCAATTCATCTTCTTTCTGGCCAGGGGCTTCTCCTAAAAATAAAACAGGAGAATTAGGATTTCCCTCTCCATAAACGATTTTAGTTGCTCCGGAAGATTCGATAGGCAATGAGTTGCAGGAAGGAAATTGCTTATAAAGCGTTTGTAAGAGCTGTTCTTTGGTTGATTTAAGCATGCTATTGGTTCTAGTAATGGGTTTAACTATATTTTGTCTTGTTTTATTTATACTACTAATGCTGGTGACTTCTAATAATTATACAAAGAACCTTAAGAATGCAAAAATTATCAGAAAGCGCGATTGATTACGCGCTTTCTGGTGTGCCAATTTGTTTTATTAGTTGCATGTCGATTGATTTCTAAAAAAGCAACAGCGCATGCGGACCGATGTTGTTGCAATTTATATTAAAGAATATTGGGATGTGTAAAAAAGTTGTTATATGGTCGATAGAATAGAATGTGTTGCATTGTTGCTTAATTAAAATGGTATAGCTGTGTTGAGCAACAATGCAACATTCATGTTAGTTTTGTAATGCAAGCAAATAGTGATCTATGAAAAGCCCCCATGGGTGTTTGTGTTGATATGATGGATGTTTGTTGCCAAATTCAGGAAAATAAATTGAAATCCCGCGTGCTTGGCTTAAATTTTTTCCTGCAACATATGAAATCACCACATGATCGACAAGAGCCATACCTTCTTTAAGTTTGTTTTTTAATTCTGGAAGCACCGCTTTATATATTTCTTTATCCCGAGCGTTTTTTAATTCTAATCGGTCTAAATTCAGTAATAAATTTTTATAAAAATGATGTAAGTCGATGTAGCTTGGTTCGTCAAAATGGGTACACAATAATTTATGCCTACTTGTTTTTATTGCCTCTTTAATCAGATTGTATTTCTTGTTTTTTAAACATTCAGTTAGTATGGAGGCCACCGTGTTAACATTCTGTTCTAGCATGGTAACATCGCTCAAGTTTACCGCCGAAAATGTATAGTCATTCGTTAGCTTTTTGTAGGTGTTTTCAAATGATTGTACTATATGTTTAGCAAACGGTAGCATATCTATTTTTTGATGCTCATAAGGCTTTAAAACATCAATATAATCAAGTCCAGGCGCTAAAATCACTTCTTGAGAACCCAACATTAATTTAGCATATGGTTTGATCAGTAGTGCTATTTCATACATTTGTTGTAAGCAGGCGTCAAAAATGATCGCTTCAAATTTTCCGCGAATCGACTGCTCACATATTTTCTTTAAGGCAAAATCTAATTTTTGATTGGTTAAATAATTGCCCGTAATATCATCAAAGCAAATACCGCGTTGATTATCTGGAGAAGCAATATATTCTAAAAACGGCACCGTTCGATTAAGTTCTATCATATTGGTCATGGGGTTAAAGGTGAACAGTTGCGATGGGTTAACCGCACGTACCTGTTTAATATCAATGATACCGGTGGCGTGGTTAGATAAAACAAGTAAATATTTTTTTGCTTTAAAATGCTTAACGCAATAATCGCACCAGTTAATTAAACTTTTTGGATCACCGCTATCCATGCTCTGTGAAGAAGGATCATTTTGATTTAAAATGATAAGCTTATTTTTCTCAACAAAATAACGCTTTGTTACTTTTTTGTTGCCAGCCAATAGCACATCTAATTGGACCAAAATGTTCATATGGTTATTTGAGCCTATTTCTGAAAGTTGATTTAAATTTTTTCTTAAAAAATAACCTAAGTTATTGACACCTGCCAAGTAAACTATGAGAGTTATATCCTTCTCCAGAGGCAATTTATTTTCTGATTTTAATAATTCTGTTGGTATAGAAGTTTCGATTTTGTTTATAAATTTTTCAGATAAACAAAATGCAGGCTGTGGTAAAACAATTGCGGTAATAAATGCGCTTACAATGATTTTTTTAATACACAATTTTTTGAAAAACATAACTATCCCCTTTCCCTAAAATATCTATTAGTTGTAGATTACATAATTCAAATAGGAAAAGGCAATCGTTTGTATTGTTAAGTTATTTTATAATAGAATTTAATTGTGGTTGTTGTGACCATTTGGTTTGATTAAACCATAACAGTGCAAAAGTGAGACCAAAGCTTAATTGGAAATCAAGAAAAAAAATGGTAATCGGGTTGTGAACTATAATTAATAATGTTACTAAGGAAAGAATATGGAGGCCATTAATTTGCTGATTAAAAATTATCCATAAGCAGTACAGGATAAACGTAAAAAAAGCACGTTCAAATGAAAGTGTTGGCCAGGTAAGTAAGAAATAAATTGAAGAAATACCTATAAAAAAGAATTGCTTTAGCAAAAACCAACACGGAATAAATTGTAGTAAAAATCGCCATATCATAATAAAGAGCACTAGATGTAATCCTGATCGTGCTAGAAAATGAGAAAGCCCCCAATACTTAAAATACTCCCGTTGCTTTTCGGTATAGAAATTATGATGTTTAAACCCGAGAAAAAGCAGTGCAAATAAAGAAAAAATGGGTGATTTTATTTTTGTTTGTAGCCGTTCATAGAGCGCATATTTTTTAGTATGTAGCCATCTATAAAAGCAATAAAAAGGTCGCGTAACAATAGAAATAGCATTTTTTTCATTTAAAAATGAGCTGGCAATAATTTCATCGCGCATTAGGTAGAATTTTATGGATTCTTCTTGGGGTATTTTTATTTTTAGTTTTGGAACATAAATAACATCTCCTATGGCGACATTATTAAGCTGACGGGCATAAAGTGCTATCTTTTTATCGATGGTGATTTGTTGAGTAGCTGATTGTAGGGTATTATTGCTGAGTAAAATACGCCATTTATTATAGGCGTTTGGGGATGGTCCTATATCGTATACAGTGCCATAGATATCGTATTCAGTATCTTTTAACTTTTTATATACATGCTGGTAAGAATATAGCTGTAGGTAATAAAGCAGGGCCCCTACCAATAATGACAGTAAAATATAAAGGAGGTAAAAATTTTTATTCTTAAAAAATGAATAAAAGCCAATTATAAAAGAGGCTATTAAACAAAAGAATATAAAAAAATAAAAAATAGACTGAATCCAGATACCTACAATTAGTAAGAAGGTAATAAAAATTAGAGGATGTATGTGATTCAGTAAAAAAAATTTATTTATAAAAGCATGCATAAGTGACTAGCAATAAGTTAATTATAATAGAAAAGTTTATAAAAAAAATAATCTTATTGCTAGTCAATCAATTTATAAATAACGTTCCCATTCCCAATCGGTTACACTATTTTGATATGCTTCTAATTCTTGTTTTTTATATGATAAAAAGTTGTTGAAAAGTATTGGACCAAATAGCTCCTGCATTAATGAACTATGTTCAAATGCGTATATCGCTTGCTCAAATGTTTGAGGAAGATGAATAATATTTTTTCTTGTTAATTCATCTTCAGAAATTGCATATAAATTTTCTTCAATGAGTGAGGGCAATGAGTACCCATTTTTAATTCCTTCCATCCCCGCACATAATAAAGCTGCCAATGCCATATAGGGATTAGCTAATCCATCGGGAGAGCGAATTTCGGCTCGCACGGCTTCCGGTTGCTCAGCTTGGGGTAACCTTATAAGAGCGCTTCTATTTTTTGCACCAACGCAAATAAATTTTGGTGCTTCATGACCGCCAAGCCTTTTATAGGAGTTTATAGAAGAATTGAGTACCAGGGTAAGTTCCGGAACATGTTTGATGATCCCGGCAAGAAACTGTTGCCCTATGATGCTTAATTTATGTGGATTTTGTTCATCATAAAATGCATTTAAGTTGTTATTAATATCATAAAGGCTCATGTTGATATGCATGCCATTTCCAGGTTTATGGGCAAAAGGTTTGGGCATAAAACTGATTTTTTTATGGTAATTTTTTCCCAGTATTTGTAAAGTATCTTTTGTTGTTAAAATGGCATCGGCGATTACTAAAGCATTATCTCTTTTTAAACTGACTTCGAATTGCCCGTTACCAACTTCATGATGGATTTTTTCTATATTTAAATCCATTTCATTAAGTACCTGCATGATAGTAACCAGTGCGTTTGATGTAGAAATACTTCTGGTTGCATCAGTATAACTAAGCATATCAACAGGGGTATATTTATCATCTTGAGCGTCTAGAATATAAAATTCAATTTCTGGTCCCACATGAAAATCAAACCCCAGATCATGCAGCTTATTAAGCTCTTTTTGCAAAATGGCTCGAGGATCTGCAAAGTAGGGAGTATCTTTATCTTGGTGTATAGTACACATAATACGCATCATGCTCATATGATCATACATCCATGGTATTTTTCTTGCTGGCGTTGATAAATCGGGCATTAACAACATATCACTATTAGTAATACGGCTGCAGCCAAGAATTGAAGACCCATCAAAATGGATACCATTGGTTATATAGTGTTCAAGTTGGCTATGACTGCTCAAGGGAATAATAATGGATTTAGGGGAAGCTGCTAAAAAATCATAAAAACAGAATTCGATGTTGCGAATGTAATGGCTTTTGCATAATTCAGGCAAGGAATCCTGTGAAATAACAGTATTGATGATGAGCAAAGATATAATGAAATTAACTACTTTTTTATTGAACATAAAGCTCCCTTTTTTATATATTCATTACGAACTTTATTGTATACTCTATTTAGACTATTTGTTATATTAGCCCTTTTAAGATTTTTTTCTACTATTTATCATTTTTATGATTGTTATAAAAAACACCCAACGTGCTGTTAAATTAGATATTCGCCACATCAAAAACACCGTACAAAAAATATTGTCTATTATTGGTTATGACGATTTTGATATTGGCATATGGTTTACTACTAATAAAACGATCCAAAAATATAACGCAACTTACCGCGCTAAAAATAAGCCGACCGATATTCTTTCTTTTTCATATCATCCGGATTTAGCCGCAGGCCAAAAAATAAAAGTTAACGCTGCTGAAGATAAAAATCTGGGGGACCTTATACTTTCTCCTGAATATATTCAAAAAACAGCTACTGAAATGCAACAACTATTCCAGGAGCGCTTAGAAGTCTTATTGGTGCATGGCATTTGTCATTTACTTGGTTATGATCATGAGCGCGATGAAGATTTTAAGAAAATGCAACGCAAAGAACAAATGATTTTGAAGAAGTTGAAAAATTATTAGCTGAATAAATCGGCTAAAATTAAGGGTTTTTTACCCAGTGACTACTACTCTAAGAGATGAACTTTTGAAGCAACGAACTCATCCGATTAAAATTATTTTACAGGGAAAAGTAAATTATTGCTTGTCAATTAAATTCAAATTGAATTTTTAATTGACAAGACTGCTTATTTAACTATACTTAATAATTATTATAAATAATCATATGAGGGGATAATAAAATGCGTCTTATATTAAAAAAACTGGCTCTCACGGGATCTGCTTTATTTTTAAGTACAGCATTAAATGGTATGGAGATTGCAAGTGATGTAATACAGAGTTGCGTTACTTCACATATCTGTATAAAAACTGGCCAATTAATTCATGAATTAGGTCATGTAGCTGTTGCGAAGATGCTATATGGTAATATCGATTGGAGATTTACTCAATTCTCCTTAAGTCCATTTAAAGGCATGAGGGTTTTTATAGATGCACAACCGGGAGGAATAAAGGATGCTCTGGTTACTTTGGAAGGTCCGCTATCGGCTTTATTAACAGGATATTTGCTATTGAAATGCAATAATGTTTTTTATGAACACCAATATAAAAAAAGGAGCTTCAAAAAGGCGGTTAAAAAAGGTTTTAAAAAGCCGTTGTTCAATAAAAATCAAAATCCAGGGATTCAAGCAGGCGCTTTTTGCTCAATGCTGTCTTGTGCAACAGATTTACTGTCGATAAATTTTAATACAACTAAATTTTTTCACATTGATAAAACCATGGACGGTTATGGCGTACTTAAAGCTCTAGATTTGGTGAAATGATTATTTATAACATGTATAAGAACTATTTATTTGTGTAATAGTAAATGGGCTTGGAACATTGTTTATAGTAAATCGATACAATGCTCCATCAATAATTGTTGTCGGTGCAATAATAAAAAAATCAGCGAGCGTAAGCCAGCAAAATGTAAAAAATAAGAATGGCGATAATGTTTTCGTTATAATTATTAAAATAATTAAAATTATAAATGGGAAGAAATTCGTCTCTTTAACTATATGATGACCAAATGTTGCGGTTAATCGTTGATATGCTTTTACAAAAGCTTCTTGAGAGTTGGTTTTTTCCCTTATTATTATTAATGGCGTTAGTGTTACCAAAGGCTCCCATGTGATTAATAGTTTTGTTTTGATATAATCGTGAGTAAATGAACCCACAATTTCTTCTGCCTCTATAATTCGTCGTAACGATCTAAAAAAATAACCACCATAATATGATTTATTAGTTCGATACATAAATCGAAATACCCATGATAGCCATTCAAAATAGAGTATATTTTTTAAAGAAGAAACAACCTCTTTAATAGATCTTAAAATGTTTTGTTGGTTTTCAATAATTGAAAGTTCGTATTCGGTTTGGATAAGAAAAATTAATCGTAATAAAATAAAAATGATGGAGGCGAAGATAAGAAGAAAAAAAAGTAGAAAAACAGCTAAAAAATAGTTGTTTATTATATATGGTCGACCATAATAAAAAACCGCAAAACTCAATAATAAAAAAGCAAAAGCTATAAGGCTTCGTATTAAGCTAAAAATAAGAAGATATGGATGTTTTAAAATCCACCAATAAGCTGACAAATAAATGTTCATATTATCCAGCACTGGAGCCTAAGAAGCCAATTTTAGAAGCAATGAATTTCAAGTCGTCATCACTGAAGCGTAATCCCATACCAAAGAATCCGTTAGCGTTGTTGCGGCTTACAAAGTCATCAGCGCCAAAGGCCATATAAATATTACGCATTACAAAGACGCGGTTAATCCATTTAACATGTGGATTTTGATCGTTGATACGATCTCGACCACGAAGATCAAAGATTTCAGCAGACATTACCCAACGGAATTTATCAGTACCAAAAGGAATTTCTATATCAAAGCCCATACCCACGGTGCTTTCAAAAAGCCCAAATCGAACGGCAACGTTTCTGAAAATCTTACCAATTTGAGCACCGTATTTAAATTTATCAAAGGTACGTTCGATGGTTTCAATTCTACCAATCAGTTCTGGTAAAAATATTCTATTGGTTTCTCTGGTGTTTGGCGGCGTATCTTTAAAAGTAAAATCAAAAATATCACTTGCTAGAATCTGCCTATTTTGTTCGTCATACCAGTTTTTTATGAGTTCATGACGGCTTAAAGATCCTTTTTGTGAGCCAACTAATTGGAAAATATAAAAATGATCATCGGTTGGATGAATGCGAACATCTAGGTACCCTTTAGTATCTTGATACCGGTATGTTTCAGCAGGACGGTACATATATTCACCATGGGAATCAATTACAATGCTTAAATTGTCGATTTTAGCAAAATAATTTTTCAAGCCACCAACAGCTTGTTTAAGATCAAAGTATGCCTCATCTTCATTAACCAATTTGCCAATGAGGCCTTTGCCTTCATCGATTTTTTCGGCAATAGAAGTAATATTTTTAAATCCATTCTTAGCTTCAATTGCTGCGCTTTCTAAAGCGTTAGTGGTATGCTCAAGTTGATAGGTAATGGTATGGAAGTCTCGATCAAAGACTTCTGAAACTTTTTCAATACTATTTTTAAATGCTGGTAAGAAATCGGTCTCAAGCTTATTTGAAAGTCTGCTCAAATCCTGTCCTAGATGTGGGACGGTATCTTTCATATCACTGGCAATATCACGAATATCAGAAAGAATAGTATTGATGGTATCTTCGTTATGAGAAAGTGTGCGGTCAAGCATTTCGGTGAAATCCGCAATTCGTTCAGCGGCGCGATTTAAATGTTCCATTGTTAATCGAAGTTCATCACGG
Organism: Candidatus Babeliales bacterium; assembly: GCA_963722075.1. GTDB lineage: Bacteria > Babelota > Babeliae > Babelales > JANWKD01 > CAVRJM01. Next base: position 1,189,743 of record CAVRJM010000001.1, read on the forward strand.
CCTCGATCACCGCCGATCACCTCACGCAGTGAAGAGGTCACATCATCAACATTGGTAGCAATTGATTGCACTTTATATAAAATTTCATCAACTGAAGCAGGTGCTCTTCCCGGTTTACCAAGTGCTTGCCCAGCGTGCAAATGTGGTAAATAAGGATCCCCTGGAATGACTTCTAGATACTTAGTTCCTAAAAGGCCTTCTTGACGTACAATAGCATGCGCATCACTGTGCAGAATATATTTTTTTAAGATCATAATATTGGCTTTTGCCTGATACTCATGATCTTCTACAAGCTCTATAGATTCTACCCAGCCAATTTTTACTCCTGCTATTTTAACCTCAGCTTTTTTTTCTAATCCTGAAATATCGTTAAAATAGACAATTTGGTGCTTATAGTTGTGTCGGTCAAGCCTGAAGACTCCTAGCTGCATAGTCATATAAAAAAAGAGCGCTAGCGCGCCAATTACTACCAGACCAACATGAGTTTCTGTTTTAATCTGCAAAGTACATCCTTTTTCAGATCAAAGCCAATATAATTTTTTTATCATAAAAGTAACTGGATCTTGTGCTTCTACAATTGCAAAAACCTTTTGAGTTATATTTCCTACTGTTCCATACGAAAGCACACTAAATGTTTTTGCATGAAATTTGTTCGCTAACAGCATAGCAAGATCAGTCGGTATCGCTTTAAATTCTTTAGCATATAATTTTTCTAAACTTTGTTCCCATATAGTTTTAATATCTCCTGAAACCGATTTTATATTTTTTAATACTTCTTCTGGTATAGTGGCTGCCCTTTTTAACCCATATAAGGTGCTTATCGAATATGATAATAACCATGGGTTCATTGTTGTTTCATGTGACCAGATAGTAAAAATATCTGTTAAATACACCGGCTGCTGCTCCTTTTTTGTTGGTACAGAAGGTTCATAAAAAACTTTGTCTTTAAAAACCGATTGAAACTCTTCTATAGCAAGTAATTCAGTAATATCTTGTAACTTATACTGCCTTTGTTTTAAAAACTTTTCAAATGGTTCAAATAAATTTTTATCATTTAAAAATTTTTTAGCTGAAGCAAACAGGGCACTTAATGCCTTTTTGCTATCTTGTGTTGCAGCCCCTTCATTTAAAAATTTTTTTGCTGAAAAATCAAATAATTGATTAATGTCAATTTTACCATCTTCGCTCATAATACAAAATTTTACAATTCCTTCCATGCCATCAATATCGCCCTTAAGCGAAAACTCCTGCCAAAGATTAATGAATGGTAGGTTTTTTTTTAAAAATAATAACGCAGGGTCTTCAGTTTTTTTTTGTTCTGCCCCTTTTTCTTCTTTTTCTGGTGATGGCGGCAATGATAATTGATCAATGGCAAGTTGTATGCCTCCCTTAGCAAGCATTTTTGCTTTTTCTCGATCAACCATAGCGCGATCAAAATAGAAATGTACTCGTGCGCGATTAAAAAGCTGCGTTACCATAACTACCATGATGCTCAAAATGATAAGGGTTAGTACTAAAACAAATCCCGGTGTGCTTTGCGATACTTTTTTCTTCATATAATCCTCAGGTTTTAGCTGCTGACGGCGTCGGTGTTGCTTGTGCTGCTGGTGTTGATGGCGTAGGGGCAGGTGTAGGCGCGGGCGCAGGAGTGGCTTTTTGCGCTTGAGCGGGTTGCATAAGTGCTAAAAATGTTGGAATTTCATAATTAAAAGTGAAGCTCTTTTCTTGTTGCTGTTGATTATTCCATAATTCTAGCGATACGGTTACAAATTGTGGCGTTTTTGGTTGCTCTTTTGGCGCTTTTTGTGATTCAACATCCCAGCTATAAACGGTTTTGAATTCTGGCTTAGGCTTTTCTTCTTTGGATTCTTTTTTTTCTGGTGTTGCTATTGTGGGTGGTGTTGGTGCTTTTGCTGGTTGCTGCGCTTGCTCTTTTTGTACCGGAAAAGAATATTCTATTTTCATGTTTTTAATATTGGTAGCCAGTTCATAAGCGCGAATGGGCTTTGCTGATTTTAAATCAAATGCTTTTAGCTCTAACTCATTTGATTCTTGCCGGAGCAAGGTATATGATTTTTGTTCCTTTCCTTGTTGCGGTACTTGTTGTGGTATTAGACGATAAACAACGCGTACAAAGCGCGGTTTTGCTTTGGCATTTTTTGCTTTTTCATAAATTTTTACCGGATTATTTGTTAAAAAAGTGAGCATTTCTAAACTTCCTTCAGCGTTATTAGTGCTATAGAAGATATGCTCAATGGGCTTAGGAGGAGGTGCTTGGGCGGCTTCTTTTGCGGCCGGTTGAGTAGTTGTTTTTGCTGGTGTTGCTGTTTTAGTTAGATCTGGTTGGATGGGAATTAAAGCACCATCCAGATCTTTTTCAAACTGATTTGAAATTATCGCTGCTCTAAAATCGGTTTGAATAAAATTATCCGCGATATCGACGATGCGATGTGTTATAAAAAAACTATTATATAAAACCGTTGCAATAATGCCCGAAAGAAGGATTCCTATAGAAAGTTCAATTAAGGTAAAACCTGGTTTCATTTCTTTTTTTGTTCCTCTTTTTGCGGAGCTTTATAAAGAAATGTTATCATTTTTTCTTGCAATTTAATAATGCCGTGTTGCCATTGGGCTTGTGCTTTTTCAATGATCGTATTGGAAAATTTTTTGAGCGACGAATGTTCATTAATCGGGCCCGTTGAAAAAGTAACCTCAGCAGCTTCAGTGGTAGCTTTTTTGGTAGGCTCTTCTTGTTGCTTTGCGCGCTGCAAGGAAGCGATTATAAAATTATTCCTCAGGGACAATACATGAGTTAGTTTTGAAGAGCTCGTAACAATTGAACCAAATGAGGTATTTTGTAAATTTAAAATTGCCGTCATAAGCATACCGAGCATAATTATGGCAATCATAACTTCAATAAGACTGAAGCCAGAGGCGGTTATATTATGGTTTTTGAAATGTATCATATTCTTTTAATTGAACCGTAAAAGGATTAAGCACTAGCCCTATATGTACCTGAGGAGTCCCACTGGTATCAATCATATTCATTACTACTTCTTGGCTCATTCCTTCGGGTACAATAAAGAACCAGAAGGTAAGTACTTCTCGATCGGGTCTATATTCATTGACTCCATCAAGAAAGAAGTCTTTTATTTCAATAGATGGTGGTATTTCATAATAGGTTTTTCTAAATGTTTGTGGCACCGATTTAAAACCGGTGGTTACTACGGCTGGATCTTCAATTTCTAATTTTATTATTCTTTTTTTTGTATCAAAGAAAACCCGGTGAACTTTTTGAGTAATTAACGAATTTTGCCAGCCAAGCGCGAGTAAATTATTCAATTCTGATAAAAATGCCTTACGTTGATACCCCGGAAGTCGTTGCTGCAAATTTGGAATAACAATGGTTGCCATTAGACCAATGATCATAATGACAACCATTAATTCAATTAAGGTAAATCCTTGTTTTTTACATTTTCCAAACATCTAAACGGTCCTCAGCCGGTGCTGCTTCGCCTTCTGGGCCATAGGAGTAGAGTTCATAGGGATGGTCTGCTCCTGGGGTTGGTTTATATTGAAAATCATTGCCCCATGGATCTTTTGGAACTTCAGCTTTTTTTAAGTAAGGCGGTTTTGCATTAATTAAATCTTCAAGTGTTTTAGGATAGGAGCCTTTTTCTCCGTGATAAGCATCAATAGCATTTTCTAAGGCGCGTATGCTTGCTTTTGCTGCATTTTCTCGACCAGATATCACCCAGCGATAAGCATTAGGCACCACAACTGCTGCTAAGATCCCGATGATCATAATAACGACCATTATTTCTATTAACGAGAACCCCTCTTTGATTGTTCTATATGAGAACTGTTTGGTATTCATAACATTCCTTTCGTTTATTATCCCATTTGAGTCATTTTCATCATTGGTTGAACGACTGACATAACTACAAAGCCAACCACCACCGCCATTATTAACAGCATTATTGGCTCAAGTTTAGAAGCAAGGCTATCAGAAAACTCCGAAAGATCTGCTTCATAATTTTTTGCTACGGTTAATAACATTAAGTCAAGCTGGCCACTCTCTTCTCCTGTTTTTAAAAGGTAGATTGCAATAGGAGGAAAAATTCCCGTTTGGCGTAAATATTCAGCAATCTTACCTTGTTTGATAATATTTTCACGCGCTTTATTAAGGGCATCTTTTAATATTCGATTATCAATAATTTTTACCACAATATCTAAAGCTTCAGAAAGATTAACGCCACTTTCCATGAGCATACCCAGCGTGCGACTAAATTGAACAACGGCACCCATGCGGGTAAAAAATTTTATTATAGGAATTTTTAATTTAATATTATCAATGGTTTTAGCCCCTTGGGGGGTTTTACTCCAATAACGATACGCAATAACTAATATTATTATAAAAATGGCAATATATAAATAATATGTCCGTAAAAAATCTGAAGTAGCCATTAAACTACGTGTCGATAATGGCAGCTCAGCTCCTTGGGAGGCCAGCGTTTCAGTTAATGTTGGTATGACAAAGGTTAATAAGCCAACAATTACAATAACAACAACAATTAATTGGATAATGGGATAGGTAAGCGCTCCCTTTACTTTCTTTTGTAATTCGGCACGCCGTTCCATATATTCAACTAAACGGTCTAAAATGACTTCAAGTTTACCGCTTGCTTCCCCGGCACGTACCAATTGAACGTAAATAGTGTCAAAGACTTTAGGGTATTTACTTAAGCCATCAGCAAATGATTTACCCTCTTTAATACCATCTTTAATGGAAATAACTATTGATTTTAATCTCCCTTCAAATTGTTCAATCAACAATTCCAATGCCTGCAGTAATGGAATGCCTGATTTAAGAAGCACTGATAGCTGTTTGGTAAATAAGATCTTATCTTTAAGTGAGACCTTTTTTTGCAATAATCTTTTATACCAGGGTTGTGCGCCTAATTGATCTTTGGCAATTTGAACTGAAATAGGGTACATCCCTTGCTTAGCTAATTGCTGCAAGACTGCTTCTTGGGAGGGGGCATCCAATGTACCTTTAGTTTTTTTGCCATCCTTGCCATATGCTTGGTAAGAATATAAAGCCATGCACTATCTTTCTTTATTTGTATAAAAAATAATTTTCATGATAAGATACATTTCTATACAATCCTTTCTTTTATTTTACTTATAAGGAGTTACTATGAAAAGTACAACATTTTTGTTTTTCATCGTTTTACTTCTTGGTTTTTCATTAAATACGATGCAGGGATATATTGCCCAAGAAGATGATAAAGATTTTCTATATGCTTGTTGTATGCCGCTAGATTTTAATCAACCCCGTATTATCCATGGATTTTTAAAGCGCATTTTAAGTGATAAACGATATGCATATGAATATTTTCCTTATAATATTAATTCTCATCTTATGCAATTTTTAGATCATGGTAAAGCTGTTAAACATAATGCAACGTATACAGAATCATCATTGCGCTTATTTTATAATTGTATGAAGCGTGCACCATTCGTATGTAATAAAGCTTTTTCAGAGCTTCTTGATAAGGCTCCTCAATTATTAAATAATATTTCCAAAAATAATAATACCTATTCATTTTTTGATACCATTGAACAAAAAATGATGGGCGTATTTGTGCCAACTTTTTTACATCAGTTCCCCTTATTTAAAGCTAATCCTGAAGAATTTTTTAAAAGTCTTTCGCATGAATTGCGTATGATGATTGAAAGTACTTTCAACGCGCAAGATCATATTGCTCATGAACAAATGAAACAAATGTTTGTTCGTTTTGTAGAATTAGGGCTCTTAAAATTAATGTGGGATCCTTATAATTACGATGAATTATGGAGTTCGGTAAAGCATATTTCTTTACAGCTTGAACAAGTTGCACAAATGGGATTAATCACCATTGATGAGCTTGATGATTGTTATAAATCATTACTAGAAAGTTTTTATCGCTTTGTTGATTTAAATGGGGCAGAGTTTCCTATGGCATTGATAGAAACTATTAAGGAAGATTTAGCATCACAAAAATTACTGCTATTTGAATTAGAAGAGCAAGAAGCGTCGCTTGAAAGCAAACGAGAACGCATGATCGGTGTATTAATTGATTTGGAAGCGCAGATTGAAGCACGTAAACGTGGAATAATTTAATACAATAAAATTAAAGGACAATATGATAAAAAAATTATTATGTGCCAGTTTGTTAATGGGCGTAATGGTTAATGCCGAATCAGAAGCACCAAAAAAGGATAAATATGAAGAATGGTGTGATAATTTACGTTTAAATGAAGAGCAGTTAAAATTACTGAAAATTGCCATTAAAAAGAAATTGCATCACAAGCTACCGGGCTCGTCTATTGATTTGTCAAAAAACGAAGATGATCTTTTAGCTCTCGCCTGGAGGCAAATATATCATTTAGGCATGGTAGATTGGCTTTATTACGGCGCCGCTAATCATCAACTGAGAGACGAAGAAATAATAAGTAAAAATCTATTAAATATACATGACCAGGTGTATAAAAAATGTAATGTTTGTGTCAAAAAGAAATTAGCAGCGCTCAAAGAACAAAAAACTCAATAGAAAAAAAGGGGAGTAGATGAAAGTAATTAATTTCTTAGCGGCTATTTTTGTCATTTTTTCTCTCAGCGCCGATCCCATTATTAATTATGCACAAATTGATCAATGGTGTGCGCAGGCAAAAAAATTGGAAAGCGAAGAAAAGAAATTATTGACTTCCTATTTTCAATTGGTACAGAACCTAGCGCAATCATGTATTAAGAACCATCATTGGCTCCATACCGATGAAGGCAAAAAGGTACAGCAAGAAATTGATGAAGCGGTTCAGCAACTTCTTGAAAACAAAAACCTTAAACCTGTTTTTGATAATTTTACGGTATTAATCCATGAAGAAACCAATCAAAAGCAGCAGGATACTGATTGTCAAAATCCCCACACGTTTTATTACACAATTTTAGAAATGGTGGTTGAGGGATGCCTAGTATGTATTCAATGATGCAATTGCACATATCTACTATACGATAAATAACCGCGTGCCAATTCAGAAGAAAGGGCAAATCGTTCTTTAGGATCAGAAATGAATACTCCTTCGGTCTCTACTTCTGAAGACTCCTCTGGGGCTTGTAAAGTTCTTACGTAAGGCAATACCTTGGTAACTAATTCTAACTCGGTGATTTCTTTTTGTTGATGTCGGCGAATTAACGGTTCTTCATCATCTTGATTGTGCAATTTATTGATTAACCAATGTATGCCGCGCATACACCAAGGAAGTTCTAAATAACGCGCTTTTTTAACTGATTCAAAGAGATCCGACGAAATAGCAATAGTTCTTTGAGTAGCTCTTTTTCGGATATCGTTTTTTACCAATATAGCTGGATTTAATGAATGTCCCTTTTGTTTTCCAGCTATTTGCATAATATCTTTTTGCGTGGTGAATAATGCTGCCAATGCTAATAAACCGCCAGCAATTAACCCCTCTTTACCATTCTTGTTATATAAAGCAGCGAGTGATTCACCCATTCCCACCCCCAAAAGACCGCCTACCAATAGTTTTCTCAATGTACATAATTCATTAGTGTCTTTAGTTTTTTTGCAAAAGAGTGAAGCCCCAAGTGCACCGATAGATGTTCGATAGCCAATTGCATAAGAAGCGTCACCATCGACGTAAGACATTTTAGAATTACATACTAATTGAGCGCCAGTACCAATAAGTGCGGATGATAATACAGTGTTAGAAATTCCTTCATCAAGAAGAAAACATAATCCAATATAAGCCGATAAAACCCCCATTCCTACCCGTATCCCTTTTATATACAAAGGCTCTGGCTGTGAAAGATCTTTTAATTTTATTGTATTAAATATTGTACTCATGACATCAAGCATAGTTCCTTCCATTGCTTGTAATGAGCAAGAACTATTTATCAATAGACTTAAAACCAGTATATACCATTTTTTTATCATACATTTTCCCTATAAAAAATACGTAATAGTAGTATTATAAAAATTTAGAAGGGGAAAAACAATTTTTAGGAACTTTTATGAATCTCCAAATATCAGCATACTTTTTTCTTAGTATTGTATCTATTAATTCCCTTACTTTTTCAATGAATAATCAGCAGGCGCATGAAAAAAAGGTTATTGAAAATATAATAGCTTATAGCATGCAAGAAATATCTTCATTTGAAGAACTACAAAGATTTGTTGGATCTATTGTAGTGATTGATGCAATTCGCCCAAAGCCAATTCCTAAAAAATATACTATTTTGGACATTGATACGAGCCATTGGTGTGGACATATTGAGCCGACTCCTTATAACGACAATAAGGGCGATCTTTGTTTTAACTTAGCGCGCTTAATAAAAAATGGTAATTTTGCTAAAAGTTATTTAATTACCCAAAAAAAGTTAAAAAAAGGATTGCTGATACGAATGACAACGTTAAAAGAACAAATCGCTATACAAGAAGCAGTCGACAATGATGAAGCGCATTTTGAATATTATAGAGTGATTGATTGAAATAAGGTAATAAGCGCTGAATTTCACTTGTATTAATATTCAGGATACACTAAAAATAGTACTATTTTTTTACCAAGTGAGATTATTAAAATGAGTTCGTTAGAGATTCGTAAGCTTTTTTTCGATTTTTTTTATAGTAATGGTCATACCAAAGTTCCTAGTTCTTCCCTAATTCCCGTGCAAGATCCAACAATTTTATTTACTAATGCCGGCATGAATCAATTTAAAGATGTTTTTCTGGGTAAAGAGACACGCAGTTATGGGCGCGCAGTAAGTATTCAAAAATGTATGCGAGCAGGTGGTAAGCATAATGATCTTGATAATGTAGGTTTTACTAAGCGCCATTTAACCTTTTTTGAAATGATGGGAAATTTCTCTTTTGGCGATTATTTTAAAAAAGAAGCTATTCAATTTGCCTGGGATTTCTTAACCAAAGTTATTAAATTTAATGAAAAGCAACTTTACGCTTCTGTTTATAAAAAAGATGATGAAGCGTATGCCATTTGGCATGAATTGATCGGGTTGCCTCAAGAACGCATTGTGCGCCTTGGTGAAGCTGATAATTTTTGGCAAATGGGTGATACCGGTCCGTGTGGACCATGTTCTGAAATTTATGTTGATCGTGGTCTAGAACTTGGTTGCGGTGATCAAACATGCGCACCCGGATGCCACTGTGATCGATTTCTTGAAGTATGGAATTTAGTTTTCATGCAGTTTGATCGACAACCGGATGGCTCTGACGTTCCGTTAAAACGAGTCGGCGTTGATACGGGTATGGGCTTGGAGCGGTTATGCGCAATAATCCAACAAAAAGATTCAGTTTTTCAAACCGATTTATTTACGCCAATTATTAATCATATTGAAGAATTGAGCGGCTTGGTATATGAAAAACAAGCTGATACGATAAAAGCAGCCTTTCATGTGCTGGCTGATCATATTCGCGCAGCTACCTTTTTAATTGCTGATGGTTGTGCTCCTTCCAATGAAGGTCGCGGCTATGTTTTGCGAAAAATAATTCGACGCGCAGCGCTTTTTTCTAATAAAATTACCGAATCAGTGATTTTCCCCCAGTTGGCAAATACCGTTGTTGAGCAAATGGCCGATATTTATCCGGAATTAATTACGGCACGTTCAATTGTGATGGCGGTATTGCAATCAGAAATAGAAAAATTTGCTACTAATTTAGTACATGGCCAGCATATTTTGGCTAGCTTCATGAAAGAAGAAACAAAATCAAAAAAAATAGCAGGGCAACAGGTATTTAAATTATATGACACCTATGGATTTCCGGCAGAATTAACGGAATTGATTGCTCAAGAGCATGGCTTTACGGTTGATAAAAAAGCATTCGAGGATCTTATGGAAAAACAACGTGAGCAATCGGGTAAAAAAACGCACTATGGATCAGCAATAAAAATTCCTGATACCCTTAAAACAACATTTAGGGGATATGAACAATTCGAAACTACCTCTACCATTGTTGCATTGATTAGTAATAATGAGCTGGTGAAACAAGTCAAAAAAGGTCAAGAATGTATTATCATACCTAAAGAAACGCCCTTTTATGTGGAATGCGGTGGACAGGTTAGCGATCAAGCGGTGGTTGAAATTGATCAACATGTTGTTCCAGTAACACAATTACAAAAAATTGACGGCGCAATAGGATTTACGATTATTACTCCAGCGGATCTTGTGGTGGGTGATTCTATTAAACAAGTGGTTAATAAACAAGCACGTTTGAACACCATGAAGAATCATACTGCTACGCATTTACTGCAGGCGGCACTTATAGAAGTGCTTGGCAAACAAGTTAAACAAGCAGGCTCTTTAGTGGTTCCTGATTACCTTCGCTTTGATTTTACCTATCATGAGAATTTAACGGCAGATCAAATTAAAAAAGTAGAAGATATAGTAAATGCCAAAATACAAGAAAATATTCCCGTAAAAATTACTCATACCACTTATAAAGATGCCGTCAATAAAGGTGTTATTGCCTTTTTTGGTGATAAATACAATCCGGAAGACGTGCGCGTGGTTGAAGTGCCCGGTTTTTCAGCAGAATTATGTGGTGGTACCCATGTACGAGCAACGGGAGATATTGGTTGTTTTAAAATTATCGAAGTTACTGCATTATCAGCAGGCCAGCGTCGTTTAGTTGCCCTTACGGGTCCTAAAGCAATAGAGCTGTATCAAGAATGTTTCGCAATTACTAAAACGTTGTCGCAAGAATTTAAAGTACAACAAGGCGACATTCTTACTGCGGTTGAAAAACAGCGTGAACAATATAAAGAATTATTGCATACCTATAAAAAAATAAAACAGCACATGATGATGGCTCAGCTACCGCAATTATTACAGCAAATAGAGCTTATTAATGATATTCCATTTTTAGGGGTGCAGTGCAATGATTGCAGTAATACTGAATTAAAAGAACTGGTTCATAAGTTGCAACTACAAAAACCAGCACTGTATATAGCAGTAAGCGCTGATGAGCATGGTTCAGCTTCTTTTTACCTAGAAGGAGCAAAGCATTACGAAAATAAAATCGATGTTGCTTCATTGCGGCAATGGCTTGAAAAGCAAGGATTAAAATCGGGGGGCAAAGGGCTCACACTGCAAGGTGGGGGCGCTTTAAAAAAATCTGCTGCCTCTTTTTTTGATGAATTAAAACAATACTTAAGAAAATTATAGATTTAAATAGACAAGTAAAAGAAAAAGACAAAGTTTTGCAAAATTCTAGAAAGAAGCGTTGAAATAGGTTTATTGAGTTTTTTAAAAGCGTTATTAAAATTTTAACTCAAAGCTTAATGTGATTGTATTTAGAAAGCCGTCGTTGCGAGCTTGTCGAAGCAATCCAGGTTAAAATAAATGATTTACATTTATCCAAGTGAATGAGCAGGAAATCAAGTTCAGTATTAATAGTTAATAATTTCTTTTTTATAAAATAATAAATTATTGTTAGCATCATTGGTTTAATAAATAATGATATTCAATTGCCGAAAAGCTATGATAAAGCCTGGATTGCTTCGACAAGCTCGCAACGACATACATTTGCATATTTGCTCCAGTTGAGCAAAATTTTGTAATATCTATGAATGCTAATATCTAAAAAAATTGAAAAAAGATTTTGATTATGCAAAAAAAACCAATAGGTCATATTCTTTCCGGTTCGCTTGCTGATGGATTTACCATGCGCATAAAAGGGGGAACTGCGCTTGAAGAAATAAAAACAGGTAAATTTGTTTCTATTGTAAGTAATCAGTACACTTTTTTTTCATTGATTACCGATTTGAATTTGGCAGTTACCGATCCTGAAATTTTATTATTCCCGCCTTCTGCACAAGAAACGTTATTACTTGAGCTGCTTAAAACAAAAGATATTTATGCAACAGCGCATTTAAAGCCTATGCTTATGGTAAATAATCGACAAGAAATTATGCCCGTTAAAACCATTCCGGGCCATTTTTGCCCCGTCTATGAAGCCACAAATGAAGATGTTGCTTTAATTTTTGGTGATGAAGCGGGATGCTAGTAAGCGTTATTTTTCTATTGGCAATCCAGTGGATATGAAAACGCCCGTATGCTTAGATTTAGAACGATTAACCGAACGCAGTAATGGTATATTTGGTAAAACGGGTACGGGTAAAACCTTTTTAACACGTTTGGTACTTGCCGGTCTTATTAAACAAGAAAAAGCGGTTACCTTAATTTTTGATATGCATAGTGAATATGGGTTACAGGCTCGAACTGAAAATAAATCAGCATCATTTGTGAAAGGACTTAAAACACTTTTTCCTACCAAAGTAGTTATTTTTTCATTAGATCCAGCATCTACACGGCGCCGTGGTGCGGCTGCTGATATAGAATTAATAATTCCTTATCATGCAATTGGCATCGAAGACATTCTTTCATTGCAAGAAGAATTAAATTTACATGCAACGGCGGTTGAAGCAGCTTATTTAATTGCGGCACGTTATAAGCAAGAATGGCTTCAAGACATTACTTACGCAAGGAGAGCGCCTTAAAGAATTTGCTCAAGAATTAGGAGCGCATCCTGAATCAATTGCCGCATTATATAGAAAATTAAAACGCATTGAGCAATTACCCTTTTTTAAGCCAACTGATTACAGCGCTCGTGCCGAATCTGCTATTGATCAAATGATGGAATATATTGATCGAGGTATCAATATTATTGTTGAATTTGGCAATTTCACCTCTACTTTTTGTTATTTATTAGTTGCTAATATTATCACCAGGCGCATTCATCATGAATTTGTTAATAAAACAGAGCAATTTTTAGGCTCTGGACGTATGCAACAGGAACCTAAAAAATTAATGATCTGTATTGAAGAAGCGCATAAATTTTTAAATCCTTCAGCAGCGCGGCAAACTATTTTTGGTACTATTGCACGCGAAATGCGTAAATATTATGTTTCTTTATTAGTAGTGGATCAACGCCCATCGGGAATTGATCCAGAAATTATTTCTCAAATTGGTACTAAAATTGTTGCCCAGTTAAATGATGAAAAAGATATTCAAGCAGTGCTAACGGGGGTAACCAATTCTTGTCAATTGCGTACCATTATTGCTTCGCTCGATAGCAAAAAACAAATCTTACTTCTAGGGCATGCAATTGCTATGCCAGTGGTAGTGCAAACACGCGAATATAATGAAGATTTTTATAAAGCGGTGAGCGATCAAATAACATACAAAAATATCGATGAAGTTATTAACGAACTTTTTTAAATAATTTTCTATTCAATTGAAAATAAAATAAAAAAAGTTAATCTTGTATGAGACGATTCAGAATTTTATTGAGAGATTACATGTCTATATATAAGAATGTGCTTATTATTTTTTCTTTTGTTTTCATGAGTTGCTGTGCAATGAATGATGAGCAAAGGAGTTATTCAACATTAATGATAGATTCTCCATTTGCTGATAGTGCAAATGTCCATGGCTATAATCAATATGCGTCTACTGAATTTCAGCGATATTGTTTTGAGAAATTGATTCCTAAAGATGTTGTTGCTGATGTCTTACTTGAGTTATTTGAGAAAAAATTATTGATAATGTCCGATGAAGAGGCCGTGCATGGTGAAGAATCCCCTGCTGATTTCGATCAGCATATAAAACTATCTTCTCTTGAGCTACTTTCCTATAAACCGATATATGAAAAAGAAATTACAGCACTGCAAAAGGAACTGGACGAAAAAAGACTTCCGCTTTCATTTGTTGTACCAACGGCAGGATTGTTAGCAATATCATTTGGGTCAATGGTGCAGTTTTCAATGCTCAAAGAGCCGTTGCTTAATTTCGATGAGGTTTCTGGTGTGGTCTGGGCGTCAATGATGCTTGCGGAGGGATTATATTTTGGATTTTATACCTCAAAAGATCGAAAAGAAGTAAAAATGCTTCGCCAGATCCACCGATTACAGAAAATCTTAAATTATATAAAGAAATTTGAAAACAAACCAAATCGAATACAGGTAGATTTATAAATTATGAATATCTTAAACCGAATGTTAATTCTATTTTTTCTTGTCGCGCCTTCAAAAAGTTATTCAATGGAAGTAGGTAAAGTTTTTACTGATTTTCTTGCCAAGAATAACGTTCTTGAAACTGCTGATAAATATGGTGCCGGAATTTTTGCATTAACGGCAGGCTCGGTTATAGGATATTCAATTTTATTTAATATTATTTCAGACCGTATAAGCCCTTATAAACAACGAGCAGGAAAAGATGCTAAACCAAATTCCTGGTTTGCAATAAAGCAAGGAATAAAAGAAGGATATAAGATGGGTTTAGGAATAGGAGCTATGGTTACTCTCACAAGCAAAATTGGGCCATGGCCTACATTTAATAATAATGAGTTAATAAAGCCGTTGGCTTCAGGATTGGCTTTTATAGGGTTATTTTCTTTTTATGATAGTTACAAAAAACTTAAACTTTACGAGAAGTTTGAGAATGAATGGACAAAGAATAAGTTATTCGTGCGTGATGCAAAACTAACTTCTCAACATTTTGCATATCTAGCGCCGCTATGGTTATTAGGTTATATAGCACATCATCGCTTGCAAAAAAATTTGGTACTAATATGAATATAAAAAAATTATTATTTATTTTTCTGTTAATTCCGACTGCCTCAAATTATTCCATGGAATTGACTAAGCCAATTCTCAATTCGATGGCAAATTCAGAAACGGCAAAAATGTTTGCATTAACTGCCGGAGTTTCTGTTGCACTTAGTTGTGCAGAGGTTCCATTGCGATTTGGTTATTATGAAGAAGATCAGAGAAAAGAATTGGTTTCCCAGTTAAAGTCAGGGAAATTTATAGCAAAAAAAATCCTGGCCGATGGGATCTTGTGTGGAGGCCTTATAACCTTATGCGCACGGCTTGGTTCTAAGTGGCCACAATATACTAATGAGGAGTTCATAAAGCAGGGCAAGATTCTTATGGCATTGGTAACAATACCATCATTTTTGATATGCGGGATAAGCTATGCATGTAATCCATTCGGCAATGCATTAGATCCTATAAAAAGAAGATGGGAACATCGATGGCGGCAATCATTAAATAAAGAGAGGCGGGCTTTTAGCACAGGGTTAACCCATCTTATTTACTTTGTTTGTTATAATTTGGGAGCAGTTGGGTTTCCGTTATATATACTTTTTAATCGTTATAGAGCACGTTAAAGGGTTTTATGAATATAAAAAATATTATGATCATTTTGTTGTTTGGAATATCATTGCAGCAAGTCAAGGCGATGGATAAAGAAAATTTGAAAGAAATGGCTGTTATAATAGGAGGGGCTGCTATTGTATGTGGTACTTTTAAACATATTAAAGATCACTATTGTCCTTATTTTAAATATAAAACATCAAAAAAATTTGGTACAAATAGGCAAGCGATTATGAGTGAGCTACATCCATTTTTGCATGGTAGTTTATACGGAATTGCTTTGGCTTGCACTGCTCGATTAGGAAATTTTGGACCTAAATTAACAGCTCTTGAGTTGGCAAAACCGGTTATTGCTTCAATGGTTGGCGGCATGGCATTATCGGGTTTGTTAGGAGTCGCATATAAATATTATTCAGGATCTCAAAAAAAACAATCAAAAATTATCAGAACTACGTCTCAATGGGTAGATATTGTTTTGCCTAGTATTGCGGTTTTCTGTGTTGATGCATATCGAGTAAAAAATCTAGTATGGGCTGATTTTTTGAATAGCTACAATCGCTATAAAATGAGTTAAAATTAACTAAATTGTTTAAAATGGTAAAGGCCGATAATGAAAAAATCGGCCTTTTTTTATCCAAAAAATACAATTATTGAAAATTATTAAAAAAATTTACTATGCTCTTTATTAATTAAATGTCTGTTAATTAATATTTGTAAAAAAGGGGGGAGTGTATGAAATTATATGAAATAATTTTGTTGTTAATAACAATCATTCATATGAATTGCATGTTTGGAATGAATCAAGGAGAAGATTCTTGGATGTATGGTAGTGGTTCTCACTTAGCATCTTCTTCTTTACCCGCTACTCCACGTACACCACGCTCTCAAGAAGAACTTACTGCTGTTTCTCAACATTTTGGTAGCTTGAGTGAATCAGCATATATTCCAGTTCAATTTAGATCTGTGGCAATGATAACAGAAACGCCTTTTAATAGCCCATCAAATCGAAACTCACCTAGTGCCGATTTTGAAAGCGGTTCTAGTGAAAGCAGTAGCGACAATAGTGATAGCGATAATGAAGATGAAGCAAAAAATAAACCAAAAAATAAAGCACTTACGCAAAAAGCAGCATTAAGCTTAAATTGCATACTAAATAATAAAAACGAGCTATCTCAATTTGGAATTCTATATACAAATCCTCTTTTACAAGGGCGAGCGTTTGTTCAATTTTTAAAGCAAAAAAAACTTATAGTCAAAGAAAACGATACTAATGAAAATAATGTTTCATTAGATACCGTTGTGCGGCTCAAAGAAGCGGTGCAACAATATAAAAATCATTTAGAAATAATGATACAAGAAAAAAATATAGAAAAAGCATCTATTAATAAAAGTTTATATTGGGGCTTTGCGTCATTGGCAACTCTTCCATTTATAGGGATTTCTTCTTATTTAATAAGCATATCCGATTTATTATATAAGGATTGCGCGAAATATTATGCATTAGGATTAGGGGCACTTACGTTGAGTTACGGCGTATATAAAGTAACTAGTGGAATATCTAAAAGTAAGTGCATCAATGAATGCTTAAAGGAATATAAAGTTGAACATGATATTGCCTTTGATTTAGTTAATCGAACTATACCGTATGCAGAAGGTCAATCAAATACAGGTCAATTACAATAACTTTGCTAGTATTTCTTGTTCATTAAAATAAAATTTCTGATTACCAATAATTTGATAATGATCAGGGCCTTTACCAAGAAGAGCAATAATTGAATGTGCTGTTGAGCATCGATATGCTTTTTGTATTGCTTGTTCTCGATCAAGTTCAATTACTATATTAGGTTTTAAATGAGCAGGAATTGTGTGGATCATTTCTTGTATAATAACTACCGGATCTTCTGAGCGTGGATTATCTGAAGTTAAAATGACTATATCTGCGTAGGTTGCTGCTAATAACCCCATATCAGGACGTTTTTGCTTATCGCGATCGCCGCCTGCGCCACATACCACAATTAAATGCGGGGTAAGAGTACGCAACGTAGAAAGTACCGATTGATATGATGAAGGATTATGCGCATAATCAATAAAGCAGATTGCTTTATTAGGGAGCATGTATTTTTCTAGCCGGCCAGGAACATAATTAAACGTCATTAACGCGGTGATACCTCGTGGTGCATTAATTCCTAATAAAAGACATACAGCAAAAGCAAAAACAATATTATAGGCATTAAATTCACCAATAAGTGGTGAGGAAATAATATATGTCTCTTTATTATAATTAAGATGAATTTGTAAGCCATTAGGTAAATTAGAACCTATTGAAAAACTAAAATGCGCCGTATCAGATTTACTGATAGTAAAAAGCGAAGCAGCTAACGGTATGTTTTTCTTTATCCATTCATTATCATGATTAATAATAACGAAACCATTTTCTTTTGTTTGCTTTAAAAGCATGGATTTAGCATGAAAATAATCATCAAGACATGGATAAAATTCTGCATGTTCTTGATCAAAATTAGTAAATAAGAATGCTTCAAATTCAATCCCGTATACGCGATCCAGCGTATATGCTTGTGCCGCTACTTCCATTACCACATAATCGATATTGTTCTTAACGCATTCATTAAAAAAAACGTGTAAATAATCGGGATGTTGGGTGGTTAATTGAGTCGGCAATATATGTCGGTTGATTTTATTGTATACGGTACTTAATAATGCAGTTTTATAACCAGCGGCTGCTAGCATATGTTCAATTAAAAAACTGGTTGTTGTTTTACCTTTGGTACCGGTAATGGCAATAATTTTCAATTTTTTAGCGGGGTGATCTAAAGCGTCAGCACTTAATTCAGCCAATGCACGCCGTGCATTGGCAACACGAACCACTACAGCCTTTTTTTGCGCTAATTCTTTTTGTATATGCGCTGGAATTATTCGTTGTTCTTCAATAACAATGGTGGCGGCGCCGCGCTCTAATGCAGTGGCAATAAAATCCATGCCATCCATTTTAGCACCCTTAATCACCACAAAAGTGCTCTTAGGACCAACAAAATCGGTGTGGCAGGTAACCGGAAATATACGAGGAAAATTATTCATGGTGATGAGCTACATGTTCCTTCAAACCACGTTTAATTACTGGAAGTAAAAATAATATACCAAACATATTGATGGTTAACAGTGCTGTATTAATTAAATCGGTCATATTCCAAATAAGATCAACTTTTGCCAATGCACCTAGGAAGGTAGCAGTACAAAATAAAATATTGCAGAGATTAATGAATTTGCCATGGGTTAAAAAAAGCCAACAGCTGCGTGCTATATAGGCATAAGAAACAAGCACACCAAGTCCAAAACTAACGGAGAGAAAGGTGACGATCCAACCTCCTATGGTGCCAAATACCGTTTCATATGCAGAAATAGTCAAATCTAAGCTTGTTTGGCCATTATCCCATACTTGAGATGCGATGAGCATAAGCCCGATTGAAAAACAGACCAAGTTTGAACTAATAAACGTACTGAGCATCGACATAATACCATCATCGACCGGATCTTTACTACTTGAGCCACCAAAAATAACGGCTGCGGTACCTAAACCTGCTTCAGATGCGTTAAGCGTGCGATAAATGCCAAAACGAAATGCTTGCTGAACGCTATAACCAAGTGCGCCACCCAAAGCAGCATAGGGCGTAAATGCAGATTTTATTATCAATAAGAGTGATGGGATGATTGCTGCATAATGATAGCAAAGAATAATTACAGCAGAAACAAAAAAAACACCAACCTTAATGGGTACAATTTTATCCGACACCCAAATAATCCTCTTTGCGCCACCCAACATAACGTAGAGCATAAAAATTAAAAGAATGATCGCAATAGTAAGTGCATCGATACCAAAGATGCGCACACAACCTAAGCGAATCGTATTTGCTTGCATCGCATTTCCGGTGGTAAAAGCAAGAAATAAACAAAATAATGCATAAAGATAGGGGAGGAAAGAACCGCCAGGAATTTTACTTAAATATACCATTGGTCCACCAACAACATTATTATTCCAATGCTGTACACCGAATGCAGTACTTAAATAAACTTCGCAATAGCGAATAGCCATACCCAATAATCCATATATAAACATCCAGAACGCAGCCCCGGGACCACCTGAATAGATAGCGGTTGCCATACCACCAATACTCCCGTTTCCTAAACTTGTGCTTAATGCATTTAAAAACGCTTGAAAGGGAGTCATATCAGCGGTGGTTGGTGCAGAGGTTCCACTTTTTTTAAAAAGAAGGAGTTTCCAGGCGGTACAAAAATAGCGGAATTGAATGAAATTGAGTGTAATCATAATGATGATGGCTATGGTAATAAAAAAAATAATGGTTGGCCACCATAAATAATTATTTAATAATAAGACCCAATCATTCAGTTCCATATGGCTTTTCCTTTATTTATAAATGCCTAATTTTTTTAATTTTTGTGCAACTGATTTATAGTGATAATTTTTGCAATGAATATACTCAATATTTGGAATCCCAAGTTCTTTAAGCTTATTAATGAAAGATTCTTCAGTATCGATATAGACAATTCGTTGTTGCGGTTGCATTGCAATACCAAATTTTTTAAATGCTTCTCTATAGAAAGCAGGATCAGGCTTCATTACATGGGATTCACCCGAGGTGAACTTGCCACTTGCCAAATCAATAACAGATTTGATTGCCGGATTCTTTTCAAACTCATTAAAAGTTGCAGTGCTTTGGTTGGTTGCATAATAGATTTTATGACGGGGATTGCCATTATGATCGCGTGCAGCGTGAATGGCACGAATGATTTTAGCGGCATCATGATCACAATCACGTGCCTGGGCAAAACGAGAAGGGGTTAAAATATGAGCGGCTAATGATTGAAACAATTTAGTATTTATACCAAGAGCATCCATTTTTCTTAATTCTTGTAAAACATGGTCTCTGATTTGTTCAGGCGGTTGGATATCGCATACCCAGTTTTTAATAATCTGTGGCATCACTAATTCCTCTTTATAGACATACGGGAAAGAAGGATCTTGAGGTAAAATAGTCTCAAATGCCTTAAAAAGATTTTCTACGATTTTAATGGGATTGTAAAATCCTATTAAATTTGAAGGGCCTACATCCCAAATGGTTCGGCTTCTTACTTCTCTAATAAAAAAATCACTATCAATAATAATATAATCTGCCTGTATCAGTGAAGAAGACAATAAAAATGTCAGAGAAAAAATCTGTTTTACCGATAAATTCATCAAAAACCCTTTTTAAAATATACACCGATTCATATTAGTTTATATTATATATAATTGAAAAATAAAGCTATTTATGTATTGTTTATTATGGGTAAAATAGAATGATACATCGTTATATAACTTCATCTCTAGCTGTTAAATAACAGATTCAAGGAAAAAGTGTGAAAATTCTTGCATTAGATATAGGGGATCAATGGGTTGGATCTGCTTTATCAGATTCAATAGGTCTTCTTGCAAAACCATATAAAACAATCCAGGCAGCAACATTGGAGCAATTTTTAGTGGATTCTTTTAAAGCTGAACCGATTGATACCGTAGTGATTGGGTATCCTATTACCATGCGTGCAACAAAAAGTATGCAAACGGAGGCTATTATCAAAAAAAAGAAGAGCTGGAAAAAAAGTTTCCCCAGATTAATTGGGTATTATGGGATGAGCGATTAAGTAGTAAACGTGCACAATCATTGAAAAAAGCAATTACTAAAGAAGAAAAAATTAAAGCCCATTCATATGCAGCCGCTTTTATTTTGGAATCATATTTAGAATACCAAAAAAATTTAATTTAATTTTTTTAAAAAAATATTGATTATTATTTAGTTTTCGGGCAAAATAACTAGCTTATTGATTTTCATTGTTGACTTCTTTTTTATTCATTGTTTAGATTATAAAAAAGGAAGAAATAATCGTGGTGGGCTTAGTTAAAAATATTTTTTTGCCATAAGCACCTGTAGCCCAACAAATCTTGAACTATTCAGGAGAGATTAATGAAGTGCAAAAAATGTTCTGGGCTTATGGTATTGCAATCATTTTTTGATCATTTTTTAAATTTTGAAGGCTGGAAATGCCTTAATTGTGGCAAGGTGATTGCAAAAAAAGAAAAAACAATAGAATATGATGCTTTTAGTATTTTTTATCAACAGCAAAAATGTAAAAACAAAAATTAATTAAATGACAAAATGCCTTATTTTTTAACGCTACAAGCACATTATACTAATTTTGAAGTGGGGATATTCTCCGATAATACCCTGCTAAGCTATTATACTGATGATAAAAAATATGCAAGTCGTGATTTAGTTCCTATCATTCAATCTATTCTTACAAAAAATAAAATCAATGTTACGGATCTTGATGGTATTATCGTTAATAAGGGTCCAGCGCCCTTTACGAGTTTGCGGGTGATTATTACCACTGCTAATGGTCTTTCATTTGCAGATAATGTTCCCTTAATTGGTGTTAATGGGCTGGAAGCATTATTGCTAGAGCATAAAAACCTTGCATGGCCTATTACCGTGGCTTTATTAAATGCATTTAATAATGATGTTTATTATGGAATAGATGCTCACGATGCAATTGAAATAGGTTGTGAAAATGGCGAGCATTTTTTATTAGCGCTTAAAGAGCGCTATAAAAATAGGTCTATTCGATTTATTGGTAATGGTGCCCAATTATTTATCCAGCAAATAAAAGCGACATTTGGTACACAAGCCTTTATACAAGAACCATTCGTTGATGCGCCTTCGCTTCAAATAATAACGCACAAAGGAATCGAGATGTTTGAACAAAAACAGTATATCCAATCTCCATTACTTCCACTTTATTTAAAAAATATCCGCTATACGCCCGCTATTTAAGTTCAATATCCCCATAGATATCAGATGTTCCATACATATGTGAAAAACCAGCGATCTCTTTTTCACGTGCTGATAGCATGCTTTCATCTGTTTGATTAATTGGTTGCTGTGTTTGTTGTTCGGTATCTGATGGTTGAGTAATAGGTCGTATTCTCATGGAGCCAGGCGTTGTCACTAATGCATGTGCCGGTGCATGTTGCGTTGATACTGATGGATGATCATATGTTTTAAGAATTCTTATATAAGAAGGGTTTGCTGTTCGATCGCCTAAAATAGTGGCATCTACTGAAAAAAATAATGATAAGAATATTAGAAAATAACTATATTTCATACATAACCCCTTCTGTCTATAGTATGATTATATCAAATAGAATTAACGCATTTCAATTATTTTTTAATTGATTTCTGGGTGTATATTTTTGTACACTGTAAAAGAAGGAGTTAGATCATGAAAAAAATAGAAAAAAATAAAAGAAAAGCTAAAAAAGAAGTTCATAAAGAGCAAAAAATTACCCAAGCGCAAATGAAGGAAAAACTGGATAGTAAATGGGAAGAATTGATGCATTCTCCACAACAAAAAAAATTATCTGCAGGGGCAGAAGCTATTTTTGAAATAAAAAGAACAAGAAACCATTGGGGTAACAAGCAATTATGGGGCTATAAAGATAAAGGCCGGCACAAGCCAGGCCATGCAACACCTAAGGTAAAGAAAAAGAAATAATATGAATTATGTTCGTATGGGTTTCCTGCTGATTGCCATAATGGTATGTGCGGGTACGTTCGCTGCTGATGTCACGATCGGCTTTATGGGCGATGTAATGGTTGGTCGTGCAGTAAATCAGTTATTGGTACAATCGAAAAATTATAATAAGATATGGGGCAATTTATTGCCCCTATTGAAATCTACAGATTTCAATATTGCAAATCTTGAAACAACATTTTCAAAGAATGGGATAAAAGTACCTAAAGCATTTAATTTTCAATCTGATCCAGCCAATGTAGAGACATTGCTTGCTGCAAATATAAAAATAGTAAATACCGCTAATAACCACATTCTTGATTATGGGGTAAAAGGATTAAAGGAAACGATAAAAACGCTTGATAATGCTTATATAAAACATGTTGGTGTTGGACTTACTTTAAAGCAATCACAATATCCCGTTTACTTAAGTAAAAAAGGGTTAAATATTGCAGTTCTTGGCTTTACCGATAATGAACCCGGTTGGGCTGCACAAGCTCATAAAGCTGGTATTAATTATATTTCAATTGACCCAAAAAAAATTGAAACTATTAAATCTCTTCTAGAAAGCACCAAGAAAAAAGTTGATTTTCTTATCGTTTCTTTACATTGGGGCGGCAATTGGGAAGAGCGGCCCTCCAGGGATTTTCAAAAATTTGCGCATCTGCTTTTAGATAATGGTGTAGATCTTGTTCATGGGCATAGTGCACATATTTTTCAGGGTATAGAAATTTATAAAAATAAGCTCATTATGTATAGTACTGGCGATTTTATAGATGATTATGCAGTAGATCTTATAGCAAAAAATAATCAGTCATTCTTTTTCTTGGTAACTATTGACGCTAAAGGCCTTAAAGAGCTTCGGTTGATCCCAACTACTATTACTAATATGCAGGTAAATGAAGCATCAACCGCTGATGGAAGAGCCAGTTTGCGGGCAATTAAGGATCTTTCTGAGGAATTAGGAACGTTTATCCCTGCCAATGGGATTTGGCATCGAATGGAAGAATAAATAATTGACAATTAATAATAAATATAATCATTATAGTAATAAGTAGTGATTTTCAACCGTTTTTATTAATTTATTTAAGGAGTGGCCATATGGCTTCTTACTATTCAGTCCCTTTGACAAGTATTACCAGTCTATCTGGTGGTAATACTGTATTTATTCTTTTTATTTCACTTTCAGTAATAATCATTTCTATCGTACTATTCAGTTCAGTAATCAATTCTTGGTGGCCTTGCGCCTAAAATTTACCATTTATAACTAATTGCCTTTAAGCAATTTTTGCATTAATATATTCATGGATATATTTGTACGTTGCATTATTTAGGCTATGTAAAAAAATGATACAGGTCTTAAAGAAGTTGCTTTTTCAATAACTCTTATTTTTTCAGTGCAAGCCAAGTGAAAAGAGCAATTAAGCTAGCGCCGCCGACTCCCAACCCGGTAGCAATTTGCACTTTTTTATTTTTATAAAATGGCAGTATCTGTCCGCTGTTGCCAGGAGCAACATTATTCGTGTGTGATGTAGGATTTTTTAAATATTCTTGAGACTCGATTGATGGTGCTTCTTGATCTGCTGGTGGCGTTAACAGTTGTTGCAAGGTAGAATGATCAGCTGAATTGCTCATGGGAAATTGTGGCTGATTAATTTTTGGCGAAGGAAGTACCTCAGGTGCTGGTATATTAGTATCTACTTTGTGCCATTCAAGTGAGTCTGTTAATTTCTCGAGTTCTTTTTGTTTATCTTGCTCCATTGCAAACATAGACAATGGTAAAAATAGAGCAAAACCGGTTAAAAATTTAGTAAGCATGTTCATAATTAATAACTCCTTTATCAAATAATTATGATATTTTTTTCCAAGTATATGCACACAAAGCAATAAAAGGCAAGACAAGATATTATTGCTGGCTTGGATAGAGAAATGTTATACTGATTAAAAAGGGCTATTTATTGCTATTTTTATTATAAAATGGAGAGGTTATGAAGTCTATTAAAATTATGTTTTTTCTTAGTTCGGTTTTTCTAATAATATCATTGCAATCTAATGGTTTAAAAACTCCCGATGATTTCTTGTTTTTTGCCATTAAACAGTTTGGGCCAAGTTGGGATTCTTCTCCGGCTGTTAGAGAGCAATTAGAAAAAGGTGCCAACCCTAATGCTCAAAAGAAGGGCAAAACGGCGATTATGCAGGTAATTGAAGAAAAGTATGCCGGGAAAAACCGTATTAAACCATTGCTATTATTATTAGAACGTACAAATAATGTTGACTTTGTTGCTGATAATGGGATGACTGCGCTTACCTTTGCGGCATCATTAGGTGACGATGATATGGTTAATGTATTATTAGAAAATGGTGCTAATCGTTATAAGAAAGATGCCTACGGCATGGATTATCTCGATTATATTGTGGAAAATGAGATCTATGAAAATAAACCAAATGAGCTAAAAGCAATTAGAATAGAACGAGAAAAAAATCTTTTAAATAAAGAATTATCAGAGTTTGAGGTTATTCGTTTGCGCCATGAAATTGAAGAAGAAGAATATGAGCGGCGCGAACAAAAAGAATGGGAAAAAGTTAGAGAGCTTGATAAAATTATACGAAAAGAATTAAGAGAACTTGAAGAAGGGTGGGAGTTGGTAGAGGAATAATGTATAAAAAAAGCTTATTTATCTTTCGTCGAGATTTGCGCTTAGAAGATAATATTGGCTTAAATGAAGCATTACGAAATTCAGCCCATGTTATTCCTTGTTTCATTTTTGATCTACGCCAATTATCACCGGATAATGAATTCCGTTCATTACGTGCTATTACCTTTATGATAGAATCTTTGCTTGATTTACAAAAACAACTTAAACACGTCAATGGAAAGCTTTATTTTTTTTCGGGTATTGCTGAAGAAGTAGTAAAGAAAATAATAAAACAAGAGTCAATAGAAGCGGTATATTTTAATCGTGATTATACGCCATTCAGTATAAAGCGTGACGAAGCAATAAAAAAAGCGTGTATTCAAAATAATGTTGATTTTTTTATATGTGACGATGCGCTTTTAAATCCACCTGAATCAATAAAAACGCAAAAAAATGAACCGTTTTCAAAATTTACTCCGTATTATAAAAAAGCACTACTGTATTCCGTTGATAAACCTGCTTTTTTAGCAGGTGCTCATTTCTATCACAAACCCATAAACGATACGCTTTCAGGTAATATAGACCCATTAATAGAAATTAAAAATGAGGTCATTAAGGGCGGCTCTAAAGAAGCAGCAAAGATTTTACGATCATTAAAGAAATTTAAAAATTATGCGCATGAACATGATTTTCCTTCAATTGCTACCACCCATCTTTCAGCGCATAATAAATTTGGCACCGTTTCAATTAGGACTGTTTATCATGCAATAAAAAAGCAACTAGGAGCAGGGCATCCGCTGCTACGTCAATTATATTGGCGCGACTTTTTTACCTATGTTGCCTATCATTCTCCCTTTGTTTTTGGTGAGTCATTTTATAAAAAATATGAAAAGTTGTGGTGGAGTGATAATAAAAAATTATTTACATTGTGGTGCGAAGGCAAAACAGGATTCCCTATTGTTGATGCAGGAATGAGAGAATTAAATCAAACAGGGTTTATGCATAATAGGGTGCGATTGCTAGTTGCATCATTCTTAGTAAAGGATTTGCATATAAACTGGCTCTGGGGAGAACGCTATTTTGCCCAACATTTAATTGATTATGATCCAGCCGTAAATAATGGTAATTGGCAATGGTGTGCTTCTACTGGGTGTGATGCGCAGCCCTATTTTAGAATATTTAATCCCTGGTTACAGCAAAAAAAATTTGATGCTGAATGTGTATATATTAAAAAATGGATACCTGAACTCAAAGATGTAGAGAACGCTACTATTCATACCTGGTATGCGCAAAAGCAATCGATCAACAATTATCCATTACCAATTGTAGATCATGCTTATGAGAGCAAAATAGCTAAAAAACTCTTTAAAAACCTCTAATATTGCAATTTGAAACTATAAAATAGTATAATTATAGTAGCTATTTATCTGAAAAGGAGTTATTATGAATAAAAAATCACCTATTATAACCTTTCTTTTATCAACTGTTTTATTTTCTTTAGAAGCAAATCATAATATTGAAAAATATATTCCAAAGATTGCTGAGCAAATTAACGCTCTAGAGTTTTATCACCCAAAAGTTCAAGGATGGACGCCTTTTGAGCAGATAAGTTTATTTTTACACCAAGCAGGTTTTAAACAAGAAAAACCAAACCCAAATATTCAAATTGATGGAAAAACTCTTTTGATGTATTTCATGGAAAAAGTAACAGGAAATCGTATCGAAGCGCTTAAACGTTTATTAAAAGTTTTAAATAATTATATGATGGATATAAATGTAATTGCTGATAATGGGATGACAGCACTTACATTTGCTGCCTCAAGAAATGATAATGAAATGGTAGAAGGATTAATCACGTATGGCAAAGCTGATGTTAATCAGCCTGATGCATTTGGCAAAACATATAGGGATTATTTAATAGAAAATGAAATAAAAAGAAAAGAAAAAGTGGAAGAGGAATTGCGAAGGGAATTTGAGTTTATTCGTACCAAAGAAGAATTGGAAGAAGAGCGGGAAAAAGAATTAGAAAAAGAACTTGAAGAATGGGAAATAATTGGTTAACCAATTACTATAAATGGAGTGTTGTATGAAAATTAATAAATTATTTTTATTGGTATCGATGAGTTTTATTGCAAATTTATTTTGTTCATATTCTTTACGCCAAGATATTCCAAACAAAGCATTATTTGATGCTATTGAAAATGCGAATGTTAACGCGGTGAGAGTATTGTTAGCAGAAAAAAGAATTAATCCAAATATACCATATCAAGGGAAATCTGCGCTTATTAAAGCAATTACGTTATCAGATCCTAATGCAAAAGCAATTGTGGAATTGCTCCTAAAGCATGATGCTAATCCCGATTACATTGATGATTCGGGAATGACTCCTTTAGTAGCTGCTAAATATGTTAATAAGCCGGATATTGTTTTGCTGCTATTGCAATATGGGGCTCGGGTAACCACTGATAAAACATTACGTGAAGAGAAAAAGCCTAAAATTACCTGTCCGTATGAAAAAGGCCTTAAGAAATTAGAAAAAGAATTTTATATGGTGCCTGAAGAGCCTAAAAAAGAAGAAGAGGAATGGACGGTAATCGAAAGCCCTAAATCTGCATGGGAGACATTAAAGCGCTGGCTCTATTAAAAATTGACAAATAAGATAAAAAATTATATGATTATTGTTACTAAGAATCTTTGAAATATTTGGGGGCGTACTGGCTTCGACGTGGTATCGATAGGTTAAAGAGCATGCCAAGTTTTGACTGAAAACTTGTAAAAGAATTGGTCGAAATATAAATGCAAACACTGTTAAAAGTGATGTTCCTGCAGCTTTATTTGGTTCAATCCAAAATTCAGTATTTGGTGCTCAAGCAGCAGCTTGTGCTTAATTACTGAATAGTTCAGGACACTTGTTAGCATAACGTGCTTATCAGCGGTGCTAACACGTATTACAAGAGATAAGACTTTCTCGCGTAGATTACATAATTTTGTAGCGAGAAAAAACACTAAATTATCCTTACTTTCTATCTGTGTTTTCGAGGTGAAGTAACGGTATATTCGAAAACTGAGCATGGAGTACTTTAAGCTTGACATATTGCGGACATGGGTTCGATTCCCATCGCCTCCACCAGTCTTCGCCCTTCGGGCTACGCCTGGCACGGCCAGTTTCTTTAGCGGCTAATAATTATGATCCAATACATCAATATATGGCTTAAACTTAAATAAACGGCCTCTTTTTTGTTGCGTTTCTTCTACTAAGATCCCATTTGCCATAAAATCAGTAATAATTTTATGAGCCGTATTATACGAAGTATTGAGCTGCTTACTGAGTTCTTGAATATTAATAATCGGTATCCTAAAAAAAATTGATAATGCTTTTAACCGTGTACGCATGGTTGCGGTTGACTGTTTTTCTTGCGTAATTTGATCCCGCAGTGAGTGTTCTAATGAAGCGATATCTTTTGCGCGTCGGTGAGCATCAATGCTTGTTTCTTTGATAGCGGTTAAATAAAAAAGCACCCATCCTTCAAAATCGCCTTTGGTACGTACTTGATCAAGTCGTTGATAATACTCAAGTTGATTCTTTTTAAAATAATAAGAAAGATACAAAATGGGTTCATCAAGTAATTTGTTATCAATGAGCATAAGTGCGATTAATAATCTACCAATACGGCCATTGCCATCTAAAAAAGGGTGTATGGTTTCAAATTGAACATGGGCAAGACCTGCTTTAATAAGCGGCATAGGTTCTTCGCTGTTAATATACTTTTCTAAATCGGTCATTAAATCTGGAATTAATTGTGGTGGTGGTGGAATTAGAGCGCCCACGCGTACTGGTTGTTTTCGATAATGACCTGGATTGGCTTTTTCGCCTTCTCCTTTCTCCATCAATGTTTTATGCGCAGCAAGAATTACGCGCGAAGAAATAGGCAATCCCTCTTTTTTGACCATATCAACTGCTTTATAAATAGCGGTACAGTAGTTCATCACTAGTTGTGTATCCTTACCTGCCTTGCCGCCGCTTAATGGTTGAGTAAAAACATCTAAAAGCGTAGTGTGAATTCCTTCAATTGAAGAGGATAAAAGCGCTTCTTTAATGACATATGATTTGATAAATCGCTTTGGATCGGGTAAACTATTAGTCATCTCGTTTAGTTTGCCCAATTGAAGCATCGCTTCTCCGTATGCATCTATGATTTTTTCATTTAGTAATAATGGCGGTTCGTGGGGCGGTAATGAATCAGGTATAAAATAGCTATCTTCGTAATGGCCCGTTATACGCATTTTTATCCCTTTTTACGGCATTTTGTTTCAATAAATAGTTCTTAATTGAAATAATCATTCAAATTGCTCTCTTTTATTTAATAAAATAATTATACAATGAAATAAAGAATACAAGAAGGTTGATTTTATGCGACCAGAATTTCGGATAAATAATTGACTTTTAGAATTGTATAATTTACAATTAGAATATAAAAATATATTGAAATTAGGGGGCGTACAGCTTCGACGCGCTCATGAAAACGGGAAGGGGATGCCGAGTTTCGACTGATTTCATTTTCAATATCACGAGCTTGTAAAAAGAAAAACTCTTGATTCAAACAAGCTGTTTTAGGTATACTTAAATTAGGTATGATAAAGGGAGGGTACCATGAGATCACATTTTAATTTTACTTTTCTTTTTTTGCTTTTCATAAATTTCTTTTTTAATAGCTACTCATTTGATATTGGTGCTGATGATGAAGGGTTTGAAGATATTTTTAGTGAAGATATGGGTGGCAGAGTAAATTTTTCTGAGGATATTATTAATCCTGAAGTTGGTCCAGACCAAAAAAAGGAAGAAGCGCCACGTCCTATTGAATATCCTGAAGTTCGTTATAAAGTTATTAATCCGGAACAGGAAATTAGTGAGCCAGCAGTTGATACGTCTATAAAAATTCCTTTAGAAGATGTTCCTGTAGAAGATATTTCTTTAGAAAATGATGAAAGTGATGGAATTGTAACAATTCCTGAGCTTGAAATTATTGAAGATCAATAATTGCATAGAGATAAAAATGAAAAGGGCCGATATCAGTAATGATATCGGCCCTTTTTTTTATAATGACAGGACTTACGCATAAGTAGCACCAATATAACGATCTAATCGAGTGAACATACGATTTAGAGAAGAAGGATTTTTATTCTTAAAGGCTGTGATAGCGGCTTCTGGATTCTTATAAGAATCCAATTGAGCGATTGAATAAGCTAAGAAGACAGCGCAGATATGATCAAATTGCGTAACTATTTTTCTGGAAAAGCATTCTTGAAGGCCTAAGCTTTGCTTAGAAGTTCTGATTAATTTTTCTATTCCCCAACGATTTTTATAATTAGTAGCATGTTGCTTTGGAGTGGCTTTATACGTTGCAGCCTGGTAAACAATAGTTTCATTACCATGCTTATCAATGCGCCTTACGGCAGTAATGTAAAGGGAAAGACCATGCCAAACAATGGTTATAGTGCGAGCCATCTGCCGGCCCTTTGGGCGTATTTCTTTAATTTCATGCAACTTTCTTTTTTTCCCTTTATATTCAACTACACGGTTACTATGCATACGCACTTCGGTTGCAATATTATTTTCTATAGCCCATTTTAAATATTCCACCGAAGCAAATGCACCATCCAAAACTGCAATAATTCTTGCATTGGGAAAAAGTTTTTGAGCTTCGATGATAAATAGTTGTACCGTGATTATTAATGCTTGCTTGGGATTCTGATAAAACTCTTTTCCAAATGTAAAAACAGTATTGATTGGCACAGTAAATTTACCATCGGAAATGGCACTAATAAGCAATTTATATGCGTTAATGGATCTACCAATTTTTGTGTCAAAAAACCAACACGTACCATCCATCATTTGGGAGTAAATTTTCTTAATAGTTGTTTCATCTATGATTACTAATAGCTCTTTTTTATGAGCAAAAATTTGTTGGGCAATTCTTTTTGATTGTTCAAGGCTTTCACGTCCTGATCGCAACATGCGATTAACAGTGTCACCACTTTTTTTGATGAGCTTACCCATATTTTCAAAACTTCTTTTTCCAATATTGGTAAGGATTGTAAGTAATGGATAAGTTGCTATATTATTAACAATGATCATTTAGGTTCTCCTTCGATTTAGTTGTTTTAGGAGAGCCTATTATTTTTTTAAAATACGTCTAGATCATATCTTTAAGTTATTTGCGCAAGTCCTGTAATGAAGCTGCTAGCGCGGATAAAAAACAGGCGAGAGATATAATTATTTCAATTAATTTGACTCATTTTACTTAAGTTTGGACAACTTCATTGTTAATAACTCCTAAAGGCATCAAACGCAATATACTTAGCCGAAATATTGTCGCGCAGGTAAAATTGAACTTGGCATATTGCTTTCCTAAGCTTGTGACGAGTATATGAATAAATCATATTAAGCAGAACATGCAATCCACTGAATTTGAGCCGCTCGCGCTTAGAAAGCACCTGATTACGTACTATTTCTCCAATCAAAATCAATAAGTTGTAAGCTATTAAGCCGATTAGAAGCAATTTATGAAGATTATTCACCGTTTTGTTCATAAGTTTTGTAAAGCCCAATTTATCTTTTATGTCTTTGAAACTTTCTTCAATTTTCATACGTTTTTTATAGTATTTTAAACCTTCGCATGGTTCACAATTTGTAATTACATATAAAGCTTCATGCATATTGGATTGCCATTCAGCAGCTATATTTACTTTGACATTTCCCTTATAATAAACTTCTTTCCAATTCTTCTTTGAACCTCGTGTAATAGAAATATCGATTTTACGGTACTTTTTATCAGTTATATTCACTGTATGCCTTCCAGAATTAACTTTTAAGCGTATTGCATAATGAATTTGACGTGTGGTAAAGAATTTAATCATCTCTTCATTAGATAATTCTCGATCAGCAATAATTATCTTATTGCAAAGCAAGTCAAATAATGGCTGTAAGGCATTTTGTAGAAACTTCCATTTGCCAATATTAGTCTGATCGATTGTTGAAGAGGATATTATATCTGCGAATATCACTTTTGATCGTCCTTTGAATGGTACACTTAATGCCAAAATATTGTACCCATGCGTTTTTCCATCTTTTAAATAACCAACATAATTAGTTTTATTAGCGCCTTTTCGAACCATCTCAGTAAAATCCAATAATATCATTTTGCTTGTTGAATCAATAAATGTTAAAAGAGCTTCTGACAGCTGCGATACATCTAGCTTATTAAGCATCCTCGTAATCTTTTTATAATTCGTTTCATAATTGCCGGGCAACGCTGCAGAAATACTGGAAATTCTAAGTCTTCTTGTTTGCTGAAAGCTCCAAATCATTGATCCGATCAATTCTGCGAATTCTATTTTGAATATTTTTAGTGAATTAATCATTTTTATGATACAATTTTTAGCAATCATGATTTCTCCTGATTTTGGCGTTTTTTCTTGTTTTTTAAAAAATACACCAGATCAGGAGTTTCTTCTATTTATGTCCGAACTTCAGATTTTAATATTGACATTTAAAATAAATTAATTTTAACCTATCTTAATTCCATTAAAATACAAAAAAGAGAGTATACTTTTTAAAAAAAGGAAAGAGGGTTAAATGAAGAATAGAAGGCTTAAAGTCTTTATTGCCAGAATGGTGATGGTAGGTTTGCTTGTGCAACATGCTGTGCCGTTGATGGCTGCCTATGAACAAGATTCAGTAAGCGAACAACCAGCTGAAAACTTACCGATTAAGAATAAAAGAGTAAAATCAGAAGACTCTATAGATCCTCATGCGCTCATACCAACTGCCGATACGAGTGAACAAATAGTAGTTATTGATGATGAGCAGTTAGAACATTTTATTGCATCTATAGTAAAAACCGTTGCTAGAAATGGAACACAGGAAACATTGTCAGAAGAAATGATGATTTTTTGTGAACAATTACTAACCGGTAAAAAAGAATTTTCAGTTGGATTCTTGTGCAAAGTTGTTCCTCAATTATTAACGCTCGCAAATAAAAGCATGGAAGAAGAACGTGCCATGCGACCGAACGTTGGGTTTCAAGATGGGTCAATAGTTGGTCCATTACTTTCTTGCAACTTTGACCAAGTTCTTGCCTTGCTTCATCAAATTTTTAATTTTTTAATGCAATGTTGTGCTACCATAGAATTTGATTTAAATGGTGTGTTTACCTTATTAAATACTGATTTTAATGGAACCTTTACCTTTCTTAATGAAATAGAAAATACCTTAACTACGTGCTGTGCTACCATAGAAAATGATTTAAATGGCGTATTTACCTTATTGAATACAGATTTTAATGGAACTTTTACTTTTCTTAATGAAATAGAGAACACCATAACTACATGCTGTGCAATTGTAGAAAATGACTTGAATGGGGTATTTACGTTATTGAATACAGATTTTAATGGAACCTTTACCTTTCTTGATGAAATAGAAAATACCTTAACTACGTGTTGTGCAATTGTAGAAAATGATTTGAATGGAGTATTTACGGCACTTGCAGCTTTAACAGTAACGGTTACGGTTGATTTTACGGATGTATTCACCACGCTTGATGATATTAATAATACACTAACTACCTGTTGCGCAATCGTAGAAAATGATTTAAATGGCGTATTTACCGTACTCAATACTGATTTTAATGGGGTTTTTACCGCATTAGCTGATTTATCAGTAACGGTCACGGTTGATTTTACGGATGTATTTACCACACTTGATGAAATTAATAATACATTAACTACTTGCTGTGCGATCGTAGAAAATGATTTAAATGGTGTCTTTACCGCCCTCAATGATATAAGTACATCGTTTACTGTTGATATTACAAATATATTTACCACACTTGAGGATATTAATAATACATTAACTACGTGTTGCGCGATTGTAGAGAATGATTTGAATGGCGTATTTACGGTATTAAATACCGACTTTAATGGTACCTTTACTATGTTAACAGATATATTTAATACCCTGACTACTGGTTGTGCATCAATTACACCTTGTAATCCTGTCTTTATTACTCAGGCAGATGTGGGAACGACTGGTTATACCATTACACAATCTGGAGTGTACTTTCTAAAAGAAAATATTGTATTTAGTCCAGCAACAATATCTGATGCCATTACTATAGAAGCTGATGATGTGCAATTAAATTTACAATGTTTTATTTTATCACAAGGTAATGCGCAACCATCTGTGACTGGTATTGTTGTTGTGCCTGGGGTTAATAGCACTACTATCGAAAATGGTACCATCTCGGGATTTACTAATAATGGTATTAGTGTTGATCTGAGTGTATCGGATTTTACTCTCTTAAATACTGTTATACGTCGAAATGGCTCTGGTCTATTTTTAGATGGAGTAGTAGGATCCCCTGTTTCAAATTTTATTGTTAGAAATGTGGAATTTAATTCCAATCTTATTGGGTTGGTTATGACAAATGCTAATAATGGGATTATCCAAGGTTCAATTTTGTCACGTAACAAAACTGGTATAATGATGACTGATTGCTCTGGCAATGTTATTTCACAATGTGATATTAATCAAACGGTACAAACTGATCAGGAAAGCGCGTATGGTATAATTGCTCAAGGGGGATCTAATAATCGATTTGAAAGATGTATAATCGATGGCACTTCAACAATGGCAACCACATCAGCATTTGAGGCAACTGGTTTGTATATTGGGAGTGATGAGCAAGGCGATCTTATTGTGTGGAATCAAATAAGCAATTCAACGACATCTTCAAATGCTTTTGCCTATGGTATCCATATGGATTACACCTTTATTGGGACTAGTACAGAAGGCATGCCGAGCATTGTAAGTACTAATACTATTATGAAGCTTGCTTGGTCACCAAGCGATAAATACTTAGGAGTCAATTTTGGCTTTTCGGAAAAGATATACGAATTTGACCTTGCTAATGATCAATTTGTACAAGTAGCAAGCGTTACAACACCAAGTGCTACTTCTGGATTAAGCTGGTCACCTGATGGATCATTTATAGCTTTTAGCGATCAATCGGGTGCGATAAATATCTATTCATTTGCCGGTACTACACTTAATTTTGTAACAAGTTTTGATGTTTCACCCAACATCCCACAAGCTGTCGCATGGTCACCTGATGGGCGATTTATAGCGGTAGGGACATCGGCAGGATCTTCTGGTGAAGAGATTATATTGGAATTTAATGGATCCTCATTAAGTCAAGTAGCAAGTTTTAGTTCGACCTTTGCACCATTATCAATAGCATGGGCTCCTGAGGGAGATTTTCTTGCAGTTGGAACGACCGAAAATGTGATAGTGCTTAAATTTGTATCGGGTATTACTTTAACGCAGGTCGCTATTGCTACTCCTTTTGCACCAGTACCTGCAGTTGATTGGGCAGTCGATGGAAGATCGATTGTTACTGCTCAAAATACAGGAACGCAAAAAGTGGTTGTATATTCATTTTCAGGAACATCGCTTACTATCCAAGCCACGGTTAATAATTCTATAATCATTAATGATGTAAAATGGAGCCCTGACGGCAACTATGTAGTTATGGTTAGTGATACAGGGGGAGTAAATGATACGCATATATTTAAATATACTGGAGTGTCCTTAGTAGATGTAGCTGATATAAATCATGGTGCTAACATAAATAGTGCTTCATGGTCACATGGCGGTGCCTACATAGCCATTGGGGGACAACCACCATCTAATGAAGCAGAACAAACGCTCAATCCATTTTTATTCCCCGTAAATATTATTCGTAATAATGAAATTTATAATATTCATGGACCAGCGCTTGCAGCAGGAATTCCAGGATATTCTACTGGCAGAGCGTTAAGTGCTTCATCTAATACCAGTTTAATTATACAAAATACTGCATTTAATAATGATGTTAATTATGTTTTTGTTACTAATACATATCAACAATTTTTAGCAAATACACAAAGTATGTTCCCTAACTTATTATCCAACATGTTCTTTCCACCGCTATAATATATGAGGTAGTTAGCAAGGGTCTCATCTATTAATGCATGAGACCCTTTTTATTTTTATAAAAATTTAATGTATTGACATTTAAAATAAATTAATTTTAATCTATCTTAATCCAACACAAAAAAGAGAGTATATTTTTTAAAAAAAAGGAGAGAGGGTTAAATGAAGAATAGAAAGCTTAAAATCTTTATTGCCAGAATGGTAATGGTAGGTTTGCTTGTGCAACATGCTGTGCCGTTGATGGCTGCCTATGAACAAGATTCAGTAAGCGAACAACCAGCTGAAATAACCTTATCAGTTCAAGGTAAAAGAGTAAAATCAGAAGATTCTATAAATTCTAATGTACTCATACCAACTGCCGAGACGAGTGAACAAATAGTAGTTATTGATGATGAGCAGTTAGAACATTTTATTGCATCTATAGTAAAAACCGTTGCTAGAAATGGAACACAGGAAACATTGTCAGAAGAAATGATGATTTTTTGTGAACAATTACTAACCGGTAAAAA
Source organism: Candidatus Babeliales bacterium (assembly GCA_963722075.1). GTDB lineage: Bacteria > Babelota > Babeliae > Babelales > JANWKD01 > CAVRJM01. The sequence goes on from CAVRJM010000001.1 coordinate 1,226,792, forward strand.
AGAATTTTCAGTTGGATTCTTGTGCAAAGTTGTTCCTCAATTATTAACGCTCGCAAATAAAAGCATGGAAGAAGAGCGTGCCATGCGACCGAACGTTGGGTTTCAAGATGGGTCAATAGTAGGCCCATTACTTTCTTGCAACTTTGACCAAGTTCTTGCCTTGCTTCATCAAATTTTTAATTTTTTAATGCAATGTTGTGCTACCATAGAATTTGATTTAAATGGTGTGTTTACCTTATTAAATACTGATTTTAATGGAACTTTTACTTTTCTTAATGAAATAGAAAATACCTTAACTACATGCTGTGCAATTGTAGAAAATGACTTGAATGGGGTATTTACGTTATTGAATACAGATTTTAACGGAACCTTTACCTTTCTTGATGAAATAGAAAATACCTTAACTACGTGTTGTGCAATTGTAGAAAATGATTTGAATGGAGTATTTACGGCACTTGCAGCTTTAACAGTAACGGTTACGGTTGATTTTACGGATGTATTCACCACGCTTGATGATATTAATAATACACTAACTACCTGTTGCGCAATCGTAGAAAATGATTTAAATGGCGTATTTACCGTACTCAATACTGATTTTAATGGGGTTTTTACCGCATTAGCTGATTTATCAGTAACGGTCACGGTTGATTTTACGGATGTATTTACCACACTTGATGAAATTAATAATACATTAACTACTTGTTGCGCGATTGTAGAGAATGATTTAAATGGTGTCTTTACCGCCCTCAAGGATATAGGTATAACGTTTACTGTTGATATAACAAATATATTTACCACACTTGAAGATATTAATAATACGTTAACTACGTGTTGTGCCAATATTGAATTCGATTTTAATGGCATATTTACCACAGTTACCGATATAATTGCATCAGTATCGACTGATTTTACGCTAGCCCTTACAACGCTAATAGAAATTAATAATACCTTAACGGAATGCTGCGCAAATATTACCAATGAATTTAATGGTACCTTTACCGTGCTCAATGATATTGAAAATACCCTTACAACATGCTGTGCAACCGTAGAAACTGATTTGAACGGGGTATTTACGTTATTGAATACAGATTTTAACGGGACCTTTACCTTTCTTAATGAAATAGAGAATACCTTAACTACGTGCTGTGCAATTGTAGAAACTGATTTGAATGGGGTATTTACGCTATTAAATACCGATTTCAATGGTACCTTTACGGTACTTGCAAGTTTAATGCCTGCCTGCCCTAACACAGTAATTACACAATCGGCGGTAAATGCGAGTGGTGGCACCTATACCATTTCTAATCCTGGTAATTATTCTTTATCTTCAGATATTACCTCAACAGCAGCAACCATTATTGTTATTGATGCTGATCAAGTAACGTTAGATCTGTGTGGACGTTCAATTATTGGGGCCGGCGTAGATAGTGGTGATCAAATTGGAATTACCGTAGAAGCGGGCCTTTCAGATATTGCAATCACGAATGGTGATATAACTAATATGAGTATGGACGGTATTTTTGTAAATAGCGGCGTTTCCGATTTAAGCATAAGCAATATTGCGGTAAATAATACCGGAAGATCAGGTATTAATCTTGAAGGAAACAGTGAATCATTAATTACCGAAGTAGTTATTAATAACTGCACAATTTCTTTAACGGCAACGGGGGCTACAGGAATTGCAGGGCTAGTTTTAAATAATTGTGATACGGTAGCGGTGCAAGGTGGAAATTTTGATCGTAATGGATCACTAACTAATGTTGCAGGAATATTAGTTAATGCATGTAATGATTGTGTAATCGATGCAGCCACTATGAATCTTAATACCAGTACCGGGTTATTATTAGTAGATTCTCAAAATTCAGTAGTCAATAATGTGGTAATATCAAGAAACACGGGAGCAGGTATCGATCTTTCAGGAAGCTCATTTAATACATTTAATAATTGCGCTATAACGCGTACTGTTGCAACTGCTAATAACAGTGCTTATGGTATTAGAGCATTAGGCGGTGGTAGCAATAGATTTGAAAATTGTATAATTGATGGTACCTCGACTGCCGCAACAAGTTCAGATTTTGAAGCAACAGGTATCTTGATTGGTAGTGACGAACAAGCGGATATTATTATAAATAATCAGGTCTCTAATTCTACAGCTTCATCATCAGGATTACCATTTGGCATTCATATGGATTATACCTTTACTGCATTAAGTAATTCAAGCCTTCCATCAATTACTATTGGCACTACTATTGATAAAGTAGCATGGTCTCCTAATGATAAATATTTGGCAGTAAGTTTTGGAACTTTGTCTACAACCATTGCAGTTTATGCATTTGATAGAGATATCTTAGATTTAGTACAAGTCGCTACAGTTGCTCTTACTAACGCATGTCAAGATTTAGCGTGGTCCCCTGATGGCACTTATTTAGCAACGGTTGAGCCAAATGGTGTTAATGGTTTATTGCGAGTGTTCTTATTTAATGGTGTAAGTCTAAATCAAATAGCAACAGCAGCAGTAGGAACCGATGGTGGGGTTCCTGAATCGGTAAGTTGGAATGCTAATGGTAGATTTATAGCGGTTGTTGGAAATGCGACTTCATTAACGCGTGTAAATGCAGACCCTACCGTTTATGTTTTTGAGTTTACTGGTTCTTTACTTAATCAAGTTGCAACTACTGGTGTAGCAGGTACCGTAAATGCTGTTGCATGGGGCCCGCAAAATAATTATCTTGCGGTGGGTGCAATAGGGCTTTTAGATGTATTTAAATTTACTGGTGGAACCACCTTAACGCTTGCTGCATCATTGTCCCTTGGTACTGATTCAGCCAATTCTGTTGATTGGGCGGTTGATGGTCGAACCTTGGTAATAAGTAATACTACTGGAATCTCAGTTGTTGAATTTACTGGAGTTGCGTTAACGCCAATAACAAGCGTATCAACTGGTGTTCAAGTGAATGATGCCCACTGGAGTTCTGATGGGCAATATGTGGTTATTGGGCAAAATGAAATAGCGGGAGGCGATGTAAAAGCGTATCTATATAATGGTACTTCTTTAACGCTTGAAAGTTCATATACGCATGGAGCTAATGTCAGTTCAGTTGCTTGGTCTCGTGGTGGTGAATTTATTGCTATCGGTGGAAATGTATCTGGTGGTAAAACGGAAGAAACACTTTTTGGGTTAGTGTTTCCTGCTAATACCATTATAAGAAATAATGAAGTTTCAGGAGTGAGCGGGCCAGCGCTTGCAAGTGGAACTCCTGGGTTTTCAACGGGTCGCGGGATTAGTGCATCTTCAAATTCGAATTTAATTATACAAAATACGGCATTTAATAATGATGTTAATTACGTATTTGTGACGAATACCTTTTCCCAATTTATTGCAAATACAGCAAGTCAATTCCCAAGTAATTTAGCTAATTTATCATTCCCTCCATTGTAATATAATAAGCTAAAATCAAAGCCGAGTAGTTTTCTACTCGGCTTTTTTATTGCCCATACCGCTTTCTATTTGTAATGCACCAACATTGATGAAAGAATTAGGGTATGGAGCGGGGACCAAAAGTATACCAGTAAGGATTTATTACTTGAAAAATTAAAAGGTAAAAAGTATCTTAACCTATAAAATCTTGTTTTTATCCTTAAATAATTGCTATTATTAAATTAAATAATAAGTACGCGAATTCGATGAAAGAGTATGATGAAATAACTGATGATCAGACAAAAACCACTGTCATTCTGAGATCTTGCTTTGCAAGATCGTAAGAATCCAGTTATAAAGATTTTTCATTTTATTCACTGGATCCTTACGCTGCGCTCAGGATGACATATGTAAAGTAGCATTGTTATTAGTTAAATAATTAATATTAAATTGTCGAAACTCACCTTATAAAAAAAGGAGAAAAAATGGTTAATATAAGAAATTTTTTACTTTTAATAATGATAACTTTTATTGGTTTAATAAGCGCTGTTGCTAAATATAAGGTTCCGGTAATAACGGAAAAAGAAGTAATGGCTATTTTAGCACCGATTGAAGTACCAGTGGAAACAGCTCAGAAAGTTAAATGTTATTGTTCATTTAAATGTGGGCCACGAGATGTTAAGCCTGATGATACGCCATTTTATGATGAAGAAGTTGGTGTCTGTTTTTGCAAAAAACGTGACCAAGAAGCCTATGCGCAACCAGTTCATGAATGTCATAAAAAAAAGAATGTTGATTTTCCTAATTCATGTGGTAGAAAGCAGTTCTTTAGAACGCCTAAAAATATTCCGGCTACTACTTCTTCAACTACTGTTCCGGCAAATAAGTAATAATTATCAAAATGTCATCCCGAGCGAACGCGTGGGGATCCAGGTTCCATTAAAAATGTTTTGATTTATTTATTCACTGGATCCTTACACTCCGTTCAGGATGACATTCATAGGTTTCATTAGATTATAATTATTCTTATTAATTAATGAGCTAAAAAAGATTAATTATTCTATTTCTTAGTCAAAACTTATCTTGATCGAATGTACGTCTAATTAGTTAAGAATCAAATATTTATTAATTCTTAAACACTTTTCAATGAAGTCTTGATTTTTTAAATTCCCATTTCTTAAGGTGGGCATAGAAAAATTTAAGATATCAATTGTTAAGGTGTTTATATGCAATTTTTTTTATTAATTCTATTAACATTTTTTGTTTCGCTTTACAGTGAAGGTTCCCTTAAAGAATTATCGTCCCAGAACAGCTTCATAGAGATTGGCGTAGTGCGTGCACCACGACCATCAACTACTGAGGGCGGATTTATTGGTTTAGCAGGCCTCTTTACAACAACTCCTTCTATTACTGAAATAGAAAATATTGTATTTAATAGCGGATTCATCCAGGGCCCGATAGCTTCTACTATAGATGCGGTACCTCGTTTTGCTAATACAACCGGAAACCTTTTAAAAAATTCATTAGTGTTGGTGGATGATGCAGGTAATATTACGATTAATGGCATCACTAAAAATGGTAATACGGTATCATGGCCTTCTATTGTAGGAGCTGCAGGAACTTTTTTAGGAAGTGATGGTGTTGGGAATTTAATTTATTCAACACCTGTTGGTAGTGGCAACGTATCAACAGCACTTCCTTTCACCACTAATGATGCTATTACTACCGTAGATATATTAAGCGGTTCACATGATATCAAGCAAACAAGCGTTACCATTGATAGTAGTGATAATATTAATGGCATTAATTCTCTCAATGCTAATGTAGTCAATGCTCCCGCCTTAAATGGAAATGCAACATCTGCAACAACTGCAGGAAGTTTTACTGGTGTACTTGCTGGTGACGTAACAGGGCCGCAAAGTGCGACGGTGGTAAATTTTGTCGGAGGCCAATCGGCAGCAAATGTAGCAGCGGCAACCGTGCTTGCCAATGCGGCAACAAGTAGTGACGTGCCAAATACATTGGTGTTACGTGATGGATCTGGCAACTTTGAAACTAATATGATTACTATTGATGGTACGGTAACCAATCCAACTGATGTGGCCACCAAACAATATGTGGATGATGCGGTATTAACTGGTTTTGTTATTAAGGCGCCTGCTGTTGCATATGGTGCATCTAATATTACATTGTCTGGTCTTCAAACTATTGATGGGGTGGCACTTAATTCTAATGATCGCGTGTTGTTGAATGCTCAAACAAATCCGGTACAAAATGGCTTATGGTTAGCTCAAGTGGGTGCATGGACGCGGCCTGCTGATTTTGCTTCAGGGACTCAAGCGGAACGATCATATGTACTTATTACTTTAGGCACTGTTTTTGAAGGATCAAGTTGGGTTTGTGCTACACCAAATGCGATTATTGATACCGATCCTATAACATTTATTGAATTTTCGTTACCCAATCAGACGACGGGGGCAAACGTTGGTGTGGGTCAAGGACAGATATTTCAAAGTAAAACCGGAAATACACTCAACTTTAGAACAATTCTTGCTGGTCCACATATAGTGGTGACTAATGATCCCAATGATGTCATGATTTCTACGGATGCTACGAATGCAGATACGCCCAATACAATAGTGCTCCGTGATGGCTCAGGCAATTTTTCTGCCAGTACTATTACGGCGGCCTTAACCGGTGCTGCATCATTAAACGTACTTAAAGCCGGTGATACGATGACGGGCAACCTCAATTTAGCGTTGCAATCACAGCTTCGTTTGCAAGATTCAACGGGTAGCGGCAGTTATGTTGGCTTGGATGCACCTGCTGTTGTTCCAGTAAGTTATACCGTAAATTTACCAGCAAGCGCGCCGACAACGGGCCAAGTGTTACAAGCAACCTCACCAACGGCATTACAATGGGCGACTGTTGGTGGTTCGACTATTAGTGAGGCATATTATGTGGAGCTTAGTGGTAGTGATGCAAATAACGGTTCTTTCTCAGCCCCATTTAGAACGGTAGCGCATGCCGTAAATGTGGCAAATGGCGTTGCGAGCCTAGCTAATCCGATAGTTATTCATGTAGGAGCGGGTATATTTGTAGAAAATAACAGCGGTGGCCCAATAACTATTAGTGCAGATGGCATTAGCATTGTAGGAAGCTCCAATTCTGGTACCACGATTGTGCCAACTTCATTAACCAATGATCTATTTAATATAGCCGCGGCAAATGTTGAATTTGATAATTTTACCATTTCAATATCTAATTCTACCTCAACCGGAAATGCAATTACATTATCAACGAGCAGCGCTGGGTTAGCAACTTTTAATACCATAACTATTATTGGTGCATTTAATAATGGTTTTAATTTAAGTACCAGTGTGGGATCATCGTCAGTAGCCTTTAATAACATTTTAACAGGCGGATGCACTACCGCGATCTCATTAAATAATATGCAATGCGTAATCAAAAATTCACTTTTTCAAGGATCATTAACAACAACGCCAGCTAATACCGGTTTTTCAATTACGGGAACCAATTCAATCATTTATGTACTTGGGAGTTTATTACGCTTATGTAATACCGCATTATCAATTACGGGGGGTGCTAATATTCATGTTATTGGAACTACTATAGAATCTAGTATTAATGGCATAGTGGCAAACGGTGGCAGTATTGTAGAAATGGTGGGCGATAACTTTTCGTTTAATAGTCCTAGCTCTATAAATGTATTTGCATCGGGTGCTAACACGAACGTAACGGTTGATGGTTGCCAATTTGCCTGCGCTGATATGGCGGGAAATTCACAAGGCACTGCGGTGCAAGCAACTAATCAAGGGACCATATTGCTTGTTGGATCAAGTATTGAATATGCAGTATTAGGGATACAATGTGGCGCGGTGAGTGATACCAGTGCTACTTCTATCCGCGCAAATGCTACAACGCTTATAGGATGTACTACCGATATACAACAATTAGGAAGTTCTACTTTTAGATTTGTAGGCGGGGTATTTGATGTTAATAAAATAAGCATAGCTAATGCAACAAATGTTACCTTTGCTGCTTTTGATCGCACCAACAATGAAACATTAGCATTAGGTAGTAATGCTGACACTAATCAAACATTATTTGAGGTATTAAATGCACAACCGACGTTGCCTTATCTTCAATATATGTCAAATTATTATGGTGCAAAAGGACCGGTATATGTAAATCCAAATGCTGATCCTACCTTAAACGGTGTTCAGGCGCAAAGTAATAACGCTTCTTATTTTGTGGTGACGGGTGACAATACCAAACAAACAGGAATTAATTTATTTTCTGATACCGCAAATTTTGGCAATTCAGATAATATACGTGGTTGGGGAATCACCAAAGTAGGATCCTCTGCGGCATTAACATTTGTTTATACTAATAATGATTCTTCAGGCCAAGCATTACGTGGCTCAAATACGGTAATGCAACTTAACGGATTTGATAATCAAGTGGAATTCCCCCTTGCAACTAATGCACCGCTGCCAACTAATACGGTGGCAAAACTTGTGTGGGCAGGTGATACCGATTTATATCGCTCTGCCGCTAATACTTTACAGACAGATGGTAATTTAGTTGTTGGTAGCTTAACACCAGCGGGAGTGGTCCATAATAATAATACCGGTTTACTATCTACTTCACTCATAGTAAATGCCGATATAAGTAACAGCGCAGGAATTACTGATAATAAATTAGCAACCATTAGTACACCAGGAAAAGTAGCAAACTCAGCAACCACCGCAACGAGTGCGAATGTTCCAAATACCATTGTATTGCGTGACGGTTCAGGAAATTTTGCAGCAGGCACTATTACGGCATCATTAATTGGTGCTGCGTCACTGAACGTGCTGAAGACCGGTGACACCATGACTGGCAACTTATTAATGGCAAACCAATCACAACTGCAATTCCAGGATAGCACGAGTGGTAATTATGTAGCGATAGATGCACCAACAACCGTAGCTGCTACTTATACCGTTAGTTTACCCGCAACGGCACCACTGAGCGGTCAAGTATTGCAAGCAACATCGCCAACTACCCTCACCTGGGCATCGGTAGGTGGTTCCCCTGCGGTTGCTAAAACATATTATGTTGCTTTAAATGGTAATGATAGCAATGACGGATCATTTGATGCGCCATTTAGAACCGTTGCGCATGCAGTGAGCGTAGCAAATGGGGTTGCAAGTAGCGCAAATCCTATTGAAATTAGTATTATTGGAGCAGGAATATTTATTGAAAATAATTCAGGAGGTCCAATTACCGTAACTGCTGAAGGTATAAATATTATTGGTAGTTCAAATCAAGCAACTATTATAATGCCCACAACGGCGGCAAATGACCTTTTTAGTATAGTAGTTCCCTCAGCAAAATTTGAGGCTTTTCAAGTAGCGTTATCGGGAGTTGGGTCGACCGGGAATGCGGTTACGTATAATGCAGGTCCTATCGGTGTTGTTACTATCGATAGAGTTGCGGTAAACGGGTCTTTTAATAATGCTTTTGCAATAAACGCAACTTCTGGTACTCCAACAATAATATTAAATAATATTTTATGTGGCGGCTGTGTTAATGCCATTTCGATTACTAATGCGCAATGCGTTATTAAAAATTCTATTTTTCAAGGATCATTGACAGCAAGCCCAGCAAATAATGGTATAAGCATTACCGGAACGAATGCTATTGTATTTTGTCTGAGTAACGTATTTAAATTATTTGCTAATGCTATAAGTGTAACGGGTGGTGCAAGTGTTCGCATCTTGGGATCTAATTTTGAATCTACTACTAATGGATTAGCTGCATTAGGAGATAGTAACTTAACGATTGTTGGTTGCAACTTCATACTTAATAATCCAAGCTCAATAAATATTGCAGCTGCAGGGGCAAATACTGCTATTACGGTAGATGGATGTCAATTTCAATGCAATGATGCAACGGGCAATCCACAAGGGACGGCACTTAAAGTAACAACAGGTGCATCAATACTTGCCGTTGGATCTTCTATTACAAATGCTGTAGTAGGTATTCAATGTGGTACAGCGGGAGACGCCAATACCACCGTAATGCGTGCGAATGCTACTACTTTAATTGGCTGTACTACTGATATTGTACAAACAAGTAGTTCAGCATTATTTTTTATTGGTGGGGTATTTGACTCAAATAAGTTATCTTTTGCAAATCCAGCAAATGTTAGTTTTAGCGCATTTGATAGAACAAATAATGATGCATTGACGCTCGGCAATGATGCTGATACTAATCAAATGTTAATACAAGTTTTAAACGGTGAGTCACTATTTCCAAATTGGGCATATCGATCGAATTATTACGGTACTAAAGGAGTTGTTTACGAAAATCAAAATAGTGACGCAACCTTTAATGGCGTGCAAGCGCAAAGTAATAATGCATCATATTTTGTAGTTACGGGAAATAATGCCGCTCAAGCGAGCATAAATCTTTTATCCGATACAGCAAATTTTGGTAACCCTAACTCCGAGAATGTTCGTGGCTGGAGCATTGTTAAAACAGGTACATCTGCCGACTTAGCATTTACCTATACTAATAACGATTCATCAGACCAAGCATTGCGCGGTTCTAATACCGTGATGCAACTTAATGGTTTTGATAATCAAGTAGAATTTCCTATTGCAACTAATGCACCGCTGCCAACTAATGCGGTAGCAAAATTAGTATGGGCTGGAGACACCGATTTATACCGTTCAACTACAGCAACGTTAGCAACTGATGGTAATTTAATTGTTGGCGCATTAACGCCTGCTGGTGTAGTGCATAATAGCAATACAGGATTACTTTCTACCTCGCTAATTGTAAATGCTGATATCAGCCCAGCCGCTGGGATTACTGATGATAAACTGGCAACCATTAGCACACCAGGAAAAGTTGCCAATTCTGCTACCACCGCAACGAGTGCTGATACGCCAAATACCATTGTACTGCGCGATGGTTCAGGAAATTTTGCAGCCGGCGCTATTACGGCATCATTAATCGGTGCTGCATCATTGAATGTGCTCAAGACTGGCGACACGATGACCGGTAATTTATTAATGGCAAACCAATCGCAAATACAATTCCAGGATAGTACCAGCGGTAATTATGTTGCAATAGATGCACCAACAACGGTAGCTGCAACATATACCGTAAGCTTGCCTGCAAATGCGCCAACAACAGGCCAAGTATTGCAAGCAACATCACCAACAACACTCACCTGGGCATCGGTAGGCGGCTCACCAGCAATAGCAGAAACCTATTATGTTTCCCTTGCTGGTAGCGATAGTAATGATGGGTCTTTCTCGGCGCCATTTAGAACGGTAACTCATGCGGTGAACGTAGCTAATGGCGTAGCTAGTCTTGCTAATCCTATTGTTATTAATGTGGGTGCCGGTAATTTTGTTGAAAATAATACCGGTGGGCCAATTATTATTTCTGCTGATGGCATTAGTATTGTGGGGGCTACGCTTGTAGCTACTACCATTATACCAGCAAGTAGTACTGTCGATTTATTTCATATAACAACAGGCAATGTTGAATTTCAAAATATATCATTGACGACACCGTTTCCTGGCTCTACAGCAAGTGCCGTTGTTATTACTATTTCGTCGGGGACGCCCCAATTTAATACTATAACAGTGGGGCAATTCCAAATGGGATTTGACTTAAGCAGCTCAGTAATAACAAACATTCCTACTGTGGTATTTGAAAATATGCAATGTGCCGGTAATGGTACGAATATTATAGCTAATAATATCAATGCGGTGATTAAAAATTCTGTATTCCAAGGGCCATTATTCTTTGGGAGTGCAGCAAATAACGGCATTATATTAACAGGTGCAAACACACAAGCATTAATTTTAAGTTGCGCATTAAAATCATTTGACAATGCGCTACAAATTACCAACGCTGCACAAGCACGAATTCTCAGTGTTGATATTGAAAGCTCTACCACAGGCATTTTGTGCAATGGTGTATCAGATGCTTCAATTATTGGTTGTAATTTCTTTATCAATAATGCAAATTCGATCAACGTAAGTGTCTCAGGAGCAGGTACCAATATTACAGTAGAAGGTTCTCACTTTGAAGGATCTCTTGCGGGTGATACGCCATTGGGTACTGCACTTCAAGTAATTAATGGAGCAGTACTTTCAGTTGATTCTTGTGCTATCGAAAATGTTGCGGTAGGAATTCAATGTGGTAATCCGGGTGATACGGTTACCACATTCTTAGAAGCAAGCGGTGTCGTTCTATCTGGCTGTACGGTAGATATTCAGCAAAATGGTGCTTCAAAACTTAATTTTTTTAGCGGCGTAGTTGATATCGATAAAACATTTATAAACGACCCAACCAATGTGAGTATTGCTGCATTTAATGATCAATCAGAATTAGTAATAGGGTCAGGAGCTAATACTGAACACCTGCTTTATGAGGTGCTTAATGGTCAAGTGCCAAGACCAAGTCTTACCTATGAGCCGGATTATTATGGAAAAATGGGTACGGTATTTGTAAATAGTAATACGGGACAAACATTTAATGCAACGCAAGCACAAAGTGATAATGCTGCCTATTTTGTAATTACCGGCGATAACACTAAAGAAGCAGGACTTAATTTATTTTCAGATACTGCAAATTTTGGTGATCCAGATAATGTACGCGGGTGGGGAATCATAAAAACAGGGACATCTGCCGATTTAGCATTTACCTATACTAATAATGATTCGTCAGGACAAGCATTACGCGGTTCTAATACCGTGATGCAGCTCAATGGCTTTGATAATCAAGTAGAATTTCCTATTGCAACGAATGCACCATTGCCAACTAATACGGTAGCAAAATTGATATGGGCTGGAGACACCGATTTATATCGCTCAACTACAGCAACGTTAGCAACGGATAGTAATTTTGTGGTTGCGCAGAACGTAACCATTTCAAGTTTAACACCGGCTGGCGTAGTGCATAATGATAATACTGGTTTGCTTTCGACATCATTAATTGTAGACGCCGATATTAGCGCAAGTGCAAATATTGCTGATACAAAATTGGCAACGATTAGCACGCCCGGTAAAGTAGCAAATTCCGCTACTACAGCAACCAGTTCAGATGTGCCAAATACTATTGTGCTTCGCGATGGGTTAGGAAATTTTGAAACCAACATGATTACCATTGATGGAACTGTTAGTAATCCAACTGATGTTGCAACAAAGCAATATGTGGATAATGCAGTAACAACCGGATTTGTGGTAAAGACAGCTGCTTTAGTGACCAGCACCGTTGATGTTGCCATTAGTGGGTTACAAACAGTTGATGGTGTGATGCTGACCACCAGCGATCGAGTATTATTAGTTGGGCAAACAGATGGCGTAGAAAACGGATTATGGCTCGCTGAAGTAGGAAATTGGATGCGCCCAACTGATTTTTCTAGTGGTACTTCGGCTGGTAATTCATATGTACTTACCCTTTCAGGTACCGTAAATGGCGGGTCCAGTTGGATTTGTATTACGCCAACATCAATTATAGATACTAATACGATAGAATTTACTCAATTTGCATTAGCAAGCCAAACTACCGGCGCCAATGTGGGAGCAGGTACGGGGCAAGTGTTTCAAAGTAAAACCGGAAATGTGTTGAATTTCAGAACACTTCTTGCCGGAACTCATATGGTAATAACAACTGACCCAAATGATGTAGCAATCGCAACTGATGCAACAAGCGCGAATACACCAAATACGCTTGTGGCGCGTGATGCCTCGGGAAATTTTGCTGCCGCGACTATTACGGCAAATTTATCGGGTAATGCTTCAACCGCAACATCCGCCACCAATTTTACCGGGGCGCTTGCTGGTGATGTTACTGGAACACAAGGAGCAACGGTGGTAAATTTTGTGGGTGGGCAAAGTGCAGCCAATGTTTCTTCAGCAACGGTAGCAGCAAATGCAGCAACCAATTCTAATACACCAAATACGATCGTATTGCGCGATGGATCTGGTAATTTCTCAGCAGGCACGATTACGGCAAATCTCACCGGAAATGTTACCGGGAACTTAACTGGTAATGCCACAACTGCAACTAATGCAACGACGGCGGTAAATTTCAGCGGTTCGCTAAATGGAGATGTAACCGGAACGCAAGGCGCAACGGTAGTGAGCAACGTTGGTGGGCAAAGTGCTGCAAATGTAGCGGCAGCTACGGTGCTTGCAAGTGCATCCACAAGTGCAGATACGCCAAGTACTATTGTGCGCAGAGATGCATCAGGAAATTTCTCAGCTGGTACAATCACCGCAAATTTAAATGGTAATGCAACCACCGCAACTACGGCAACTACTGCAACAACTGCCGGATCGGCAATAAATTTTACGGGATCACTCAGTGGCGATGTAACGGGTACACAGGGAGCAACGGTGGTGAGTTTTGTTGGTGGGCAAAGCGCAGCAAGCGTAGCAGCAGCAACGACATTAGTTGGAACGGCAACGAGTAATAATATTCCAAGCACCTTAGTATTGCGTGATACATCAGGGAATTTTAGTGCCGGCACGATTACAGCGAATTTATCAGGGAATGCAACCACCGCAACAACTGCAACCAATTTTACCGGATCGTTATCGGGTGATGTAACGGGCACGCAAAGTGCTACGGTGGTAAGTACCGTTGGTGGGCAAAGTGCAGCAAATGTTGCTTCAGCAACGGTGGCAGCAAATGCAGCAACCAATTCTAATACAGCAAACACCATTGTAAAACGTGATGCGTCAGGAAACTTTAGTGCTGACACAATAACGGCAAATTTAACAGGTAACGTGACGGGTAATTTAAGTGGTAATGCCACCACGGCAACAACAGCCGGATCGGCAACAAACTTTACCGGATCACTTGAAGGAGATGTAACCGGAACCCAAGGTGCTACGGTAGTAAGTTCAGTTGGTGGGCAAACAGCAGCAAACGTGGCAGCAGCCACCGTGCTTGCCAATGCTGCAACCAACGCTGATACGCCAAGCACTATTGTACGCCGTGATGCATCAGGTAATTTTAGTGCAGGTACAATTACTGCAAGTCTAAATGGTAATGCTACCACAGCAACCACAGCAACTAGTGCGACAACGGCAACTACCGCAACAAATTTCACTGGATCACTGAGCGGCGATGTAACGGGAACACAAGGTGCAACGGTGGTTAGTTTTGTGGGTGGGCAAAGCGCAGCAAGCGTAGCAGCAGCAACGTCACTGGTAAATACTGCTACCAGCAATAATGTAGCAAATACCATTGTAAAACGTGATGCATCAGGAAACTTTAGTGCTGGCACCATTACAGCAAATTTAACCGGTAATGCAACCACTGCGACAACAGCAACCAATTTTAGCGGATCGCTATCAGGTGATGTAACGGGCACGCAAGGTGTAACGGTGGTAAGTACTGTTGGTGGGCAAAGTGCCGCCAATGTAGCATCAGCAACGGTGGCAGCAAACGCAGCAACGAATGCAGATACCGCAAGCACCATTGTAAAACGAGATGCATCAGGCAATTTTAGCGCTGGCACGATCACCGCAAATCTTACTGGTAACGTTACGGGGAATTTGAGCGGTAATGCAACCACGGCAACAACAGCCGGATCGGCAACAAACTTTACCGGCTCACTTTCAGGAGATGTAACCGGTACGCAAAGTGCAACGGTGGTCAGTTCAGTTGGCGGACAAAGTGCGGCAAATGTAGCAGCAGCTACCGTACTTGCCAATGCAGCAACAAGTGCTAATACGCCAAGTGCTATTGTGCGTCGTGATGCTTCGGGGAACTTCTCTGCGGGTGTTATTACGGCATCGCTTACGGGTGGTGTACTGACGGGGAATTTAACCTTGCCAGCAGGAACGGCAGCAGTGCCATCATTACAATTTTCAGGAAGTACTAATACCGGTATATCAGCACCGGCAGCAAATACGCTATCACTTGATACCAATGGCACCCAGCGGTTGAGTATTGATTCCACCGGAAGTGTTACGTACCATTCCAATTATAAAATGTATGCTTATTTATCATCAAATCAAACTGTTAATGATACTACCGCAACGATTATTTTTAATACCGAATTATTTGATACCAATTCTAATTATAATAATACTACTGGTGTATATACGGTACCAGTGACGGGAGTTTACCTAGTTGGCGTTACGGTGAATACCCAATCTTCTCATTCATCAGGTGCAACCCAAACGGTGAATATTGGACTAAACGGGACAACTCCAATAACAGGAGCTTCTGTTTCACAAATTTCAAACTCAAGTGCTCAAAAATTGCCGATGACTTTATGCATATTGCTTTCATTAACGGCTGGCAATACTATTCAAGTTCAATATACTACAAATCAGGACGATACGATTCAGTCGGGTGATACGCATTTGGCGATTCATTTTATGTCATTCTAATTAAAAATCAAGAGAAAAGTTTCTATATCATTTCCCTTGATTTTAAGATAGATATTACTTTTTGCGCGGTTTAATTTTCTTGCTAAAATACTCTTGACTAAATTCTTCACTGGTTTGGTATCCGTCTACTTCTCCTTCACCATCTTGATAGCGAATAGAATTGTTCTTCTTGCAGCATTGAGAAAATGTTTTTGCCATCTCACAACTGCGAAATATACAACATGATACTATCCCTACCGAAAGACCGAAGACGCTTCCCGTGAATAAAACCAGGGGATCTATATCCGTATATTTATAAAATACTAACGCTTCTAGCGTTACTGCTGCGGTAAGAGAAGTTCCTGCGCCGAATATTTTCCATAGCCACGCCACTTGAGCAGACCGTTGACTATTAGAGGCAGTTGAATCAACCGTATAATCTTCATCTATATATGGTTCCATTCCATAGTTAAGAGTGCTATAAAAAAATAAACAAACAAGAAAAAAGTTTTTTTTCATTATGATCCCCTTTTTATTTGCCCTAAAATCTCTATTAGTATATTTCTTCTGATGAGATAAAATCAGCAATTTAAAAAGAAGAGGTATATTTTTCGTTTGTAGCTTTATTTTATTATTTTAAAATTGTTTGTTTGATTTCAAAAATTTTCTTAAAAAGTTCAAGGTCTTCTTGATGAGTAAATACAAAATATACTTTTTTAATGAAATGGTGCTTTCGTTGTGTTTCATTGATAATCGTCTTTATAGCAATTTCAGCGGCTTCTTGTTTGGGGAATCCATAAATGCCACTTGAAATAAAGGGGAAGGCTATAGATTCATTCTCTTTATATTCCCCGGCAGATCGAAAGGCTTCTTGGTAACAATTAATTAAAATCTGCTGTGCCTGTTTTTTATCTGAATAAGCCGAATAAATAGGCCCCACCGCATGTACAATGAACTTAATGCCGTAATTAGCTTCTAAATTAAAACTCGGTGTTATAACGGCTTCTCCTGGCTCTATGCCTTTAGGAAAATGAGTTTTAATATATTCTTCTAGGGCGTGTGTTTTGCCTTGTGCAGCTTCAAAAATGGCGCCACAAACGCCGCCACCAGGTAATAGGTATTTATTGGCTGCATTTACAATAGCATCAATTGGCAACGTAGTAATATCTTTTTTGATCAATACAAAAGTAACCTTATTGATAATGAATTCATACTGATTAGCTGGTTGCGCTGTTGAGGCAACGGATTGGTGTTGAATAAGATATTCAGGATCTTTATGATGAAGTGCAAAATCAGGAAGAATGGCATGAGCGGTTTTAAATAAATGCAAAAAGAAAATAAATGTTAAAGATTTCATGATATCACCATTAAAAAAAACTAATTATTATTTCAGTATAGTTTCTATAAGAAGAAAAGAAAAATGGGTGTACTATTATGGATACAAAATAATTGTTTAAAAAAATAATAAAAAGGATTGAGACTTGATTATTGATTATGCGAGCTCTTTAGTGCCAATAGCGGACTGCAAAAAACGGTTTGATACGTTATTGCCTGAAATTAATATCTGTAAAAAGATTATACAAGATCTTGATTATTCTTCTGGATATTCGTTTCTTAACTTGCCGCAACAAAACATAAAACCGATTATAGAAACAATTAATCAAAAAAAAGCATTAAAGCCGTCACTGCTCATTGTTATAGGTATTGGTGGGTCAAATTTGGGAACATTGGCGGTGCAGGAAGCATTATATGGAAAATTATATAATGATAGTAATCCAGAAATAAAAATATATTATGCCGATACGGTTGATACAGAATATATGACCGCTTTACTAACGATAATGGAAAGCTACTTATCTCAACAAAAAGTAATCTTATTAAACGTGGTAACTAAATCAGGAACTACTACCGAGACGGTTGCCAATTTTGAGGTATTACTGGAGGTATTAATTAAATACTATCCAACTAATTATCGTGATCATGTAGTAGTAACAACTGATAAAGATTCATTATTGTGGAATAAAACAATGGAAGAAGGATATACGCTTCTAGAGATACCACGCTTTGTTGGTGGTCGTTATTCAGTATTAAGCGTCGTTGGTTTATTTCCATTGGGGATGATCGGATGCGATATACAACAATTGCTCGCTGGGGCTCAATCGATGCTTGATCGATGTACTTCTGCTACTTTTGAAGAAAATAAGGCGGCAACTACCGCAACTATTATGTATGAACAATATAAGCAATGCATTACAATACAAGACATGTTTTTATTTGTACTACAATTGGAAGGCTTGGGAAAATGGTATCGACAATTAATGGGTGAAAGTATCGGCAAAGAATTTGATAAGCATGATAATAAGGTTGAAATCGGCATAACGCCTACGGTGTCAATTGGTTCAATTGATTTACATTCGGTGGGACAACTTTATTTAGGTGGTCCACATGATAAAAATAGTACTTTTGTTTCAGTCGAAAAGCACAAGAATAATCTTCTGGTACCAGCTGATGCTTCATTTGATACCTTGGTTCCGGGCATTAATAATAAATCTTTTGCTGAAATTATGGATGCTATTTTGCAAGGCGTAAAAAAGGCATACCAAAAGCAACGAAGACCATTCATATCGATAACATTATCTGAATGCAATGAGTATTATATAGGTCAATTTTTACAATATAAAATGATAGAAATGGTGTATTTAGGTTACTTACTCAATATAAATCCTTTTGATCAACCAAACGTAGAATTATATAAAAAAGAAACGCGTACCATTTTAAATAAAACAATTGTTTAAGTGTTTAAATTATTGCATACCCTTTATCTAACGATATACTCTTTTAATATTAAACAGGGCAAATGCATTAATGTTAAATATTTAAGCTAAAAAAATTAAAAAGTTTAATTTTTAATCTGGATCCCCACGCTGCGCTCGGGACGACGATAGTGGAAAACAAAAGACGTTGTTGCGAGCTTGTCGAAGCAATCCAGCATTCTATTTAAACCTTTTGAATTCGATACTTTAAATGCGTTTACACCCTGGTACTAATCATTAATTATTTGCAAAAATGAGTTTTGTATGGGTAATACGGGAATAACTAATAACGATGGTTTATTTATACTATTTGGTGCTACGGGTGATTTATCAAAACGACGAATTCTTCCAGCATTGTATGCATTAAGTTTTCAACATAAAATAGGAAACATTTCTATAATCGGGGTAGGGTTAGAAGACCGCTCTTCTTTAGAAGTAATAAATGCAAGTAAGCAGTATATTGAACATCTGGATTCGGCACATTGGGCAGCTTTTGAATCTAGATTTTTTTACTATCAAATGGATATAACAAAATCAACTGAATTTCAACAATTTAAACAATTTATTGAGCATCATGAAAAAGAGCATTCTTTTTTGGGTAATCGGTTGATATATTTAGCAGTTCATCCCAAATTTTTTGCGCCCATAACGCAACAACTAGCGCAAATAAATCTTATCCAAAAAATGGCAAACTTGTCTGATACACCTTGGTGCCGCGTTGCATATGAAAAACCGTTTGGCCTTGATAAAAAATCTGCTCATGAAATAAATGAAACCATCGCGCATTATTTGCAAGAATTTCAGATATTTCGAGTTGATCATTATCTAGCCAAGGATATTATTGGCACTTTAGCTTTGCTACGCTTTACCAATTGCATTTTTGAGCCATTGTGGAATCATGAGCATATTGATTGGATTGAAATTGCATTAAGTGAGACAGTTGCAATGGGTGGTAGAGGTACTTTTTATGACGCCTGTGGTGCGCTTAAAGATGTAGTGCAAAATCATATGTTGCAAATTGTTGCCTTACTTGCGATGGAAGCTCCTGAATTCTTGAGTGGTGATTACATTCGTGAACAAAAATCACTCATTTTAAAAAAAATTGAGCCTGTGGATGGTTTTCTGGCGCAATATGATGGATATAGAGTTGAAGATGGGGTAAGGCCCAATTCAACTACCGAAACCTTTGCAGCACTTAAATTATTAATTCATACACCGCGATGGAAAGATGTTCCGTTTTATTTAAGAACGGGCAAAGCATTAAACAAAAAAGAAACTATTATTACTATTCAATTTAAACCAGTTACCTGCTTATTAAGTACCAATTGCCCCAGCAATGCTGATTACCTTTCTATAAGAGTAATGCCTGAACCAGGATTTTCTATTATGTTAAATGTTAAAAAACCGGGTATGAAAATTGAAGTGATGCCAGTTGAAATGGATTTTTGTTATGAATGTAAATTTGGCGAAATACCCGAAAATGTATATCAACTAGTACTACAAGAATTATTTATAGGCGAACAAGGGATATCGGTGCGCTTTGATGAAGTTGAGCGTGCTTGGGAGATCATTGATAAGGTAAAAAAATTATCATTACCATTGTATCATTATGAAAAAGGCACTCAAGGGCCACGAGAATTGTATGAATTTGCTCAAAAAAATAAAATGAAATGGCGATTATGAAAATTGGTATTATTGGGCTGGGTAAAATGGGCAATGTGCTGGTGTATCGCTTAAAAAAAGCACACTTTGAAGTGGTGGGATTTGACCCTCAATTAAAAGCCCGTACTGCTATTAATAAATATGGTGCAAGCACTGTTTCTTCGATCGAAATGATTTCTGCGCATGCGCGCATTATATGGTTGATGGTGCCAGCTGGGGCCGCGGTTGATGCTGTTTTAAAAGAATTAGAGCCGCATTTAAAAAAGGGCGATATTATTATCGATGGTGGTAATAGTTACTTTAAAGATTCAATAAAACATGCGCAGCAATTAAAAAAAAGGGAATTCATTTTATTGATTGCGGCACTTCTGGTGGTCTTGCAGGTAAGAAAAAGGGTTTTTCCTTAATGATAGGAGGAGATGAAAAAATTTTTAATTATCTAGAGCCACTCTTTAAAGCATTAGCTGCTCCTAAGGGATATGGGTATATGGGCGATTCAGGTGCAGGGCATTACGTTAAAATGGTACATAATGGTATTGAGTATGCATTATTACAAGCATACGCAGAAGGATTTCATTTATTAAAAAATGGTTCTTATAAGGATTTAGATTTAGAAAAAATAACCGGCGTATGGGACCATGGTTCCATTATTCGTTCGTGGATTTTGCATTTGGCTCATGATATTTTTAAAAAAGATCAGCAATTGAAAGATGTGGTAGGCATAATACAGGAGAGTGGTATGGGGCAGTGGACGGTGGATGAAGCGCATGAAAAAAAGATTCCCGTAAAGCTAATCGAAGATGCTTTAACAATTCGTGCATGGTCACGTGAAACTGGTGGTGATTATGCTACTAAAGTGGTTGCCTTACTGCGGCATGCTTTTGGCGGACATGCAATAACAAAAAGGAAAAAGAAATGAAAATTATAGATATTAGTTGGCCGCTTTCAGAAAACATGACGCAATATAAAGATGTAGATTTATTTTCAGCTACTCATATTACAAAGCCGACTAGTGGTGCGATGGAAACGCACGTTTCTCTTTCCTCTCATACCGGTACGCATGTTGATGCGCCAGCGCATTTTATAGCAGATGGTAAAACAATTGATCAAATTCCCTTGCAACAATTATTAGGTGAATGCCGGGTGCTTGATTTAACGCATGTAACAGAAAAAATTACCCATAATGATCTTGCTGCTCATGCAATAAATGAACATGAAATCATACTTATTAAAACCACTAATAGTTTCATTAGCTCTGTTGATCGTTTTAATCCGGCATTTGTATATGTAACAGCAGACGCAGCCCATTTTTTGGTAGCAAAGAAAATTAAAGCACTGGGCTTTGATTATTTAGGTATTGAACGCAATCAGCCCGATCACCCGAGCCATAAAGCACTAATGATGGCCAATATTCCTATTGTTGAAGGGTTGCGGTTAGTGGATGTGAATGCTGGGATCTATTTTTTTTGCTGTATGCCGTTATTATTACCCGGTGCCGATGCAGCACCTGCACGTGCTATTTTAATTGAAGATATCATTAAGTAGCATTAATTTATTGTTGATTGGGCAAATGCAAGGTGGAGCAATACCCGCATTCTTTAAATACGGTTAGGAGTGGCTCAAAGGTCTTTCGTTTAGACGGAGTAAGCAAATATGGTTTATCATGGAACTCATTTATATCTTTTTGGAGATTTTGAATTGCCGAATGCTCATTTTGTTCTTCATCTTCGGGATCAATATTCTTGTATAATTTATTAGGATTAGCCTCATTTGATAATAAGAATTTAATAAATCCTAACCAGTTATTGCGCCTTGTTTTACAATTGTCAGTACAAAAATATTCAATAGCGGCCATTAGCAATGGTAATCTGCGGAATGTATATTTTTTTCTACACTGATAATAGATTCCAGGTCCAATAAATAAATTATTTGGATTTACGCCATATTGTAATAATTTCTGGACAAATAAATTCAATTCTTGAAATGTTTTATTCAAAGCTATTGTTTTACAGCACTTACATTCATAAAAATTAAAAACATTCCTTTTCTTGCAGTTATCACAAAAAATGCCGACAGGATAGTTTGAATCCCAAAACAACGTATAGATGGTTTTTGGATCAATAGTGGCTTTTCTGTTCATTAAATCAGTACTAAGTTCAAAATCACCAATCAAAAGCGAGAAAAATAATATCGATTTTCCTTGAATTAAAAAATTACTTTGCATATTGTTCTTTAGAAGAATAGTAATTGCATCGAGCACCGGTAAAATATGCATCTGTGCACATTCTCGCTCATCTCTATTTTTAAGATTAGGAAACTTCTTTAAAGTTTCTACTATATAATTTGCATTAATACAAAAACTATTTTTTGTAGTGTCACTTTTTTTATTAAGTTGTTCCATAATTTCAGTCAATACACAATCAGAAGCGATATTCCATGGGAAGTTTTTGTGGATGAGCGGGTCTTGTGCTATCGAGTGATTATGATGTGAGCATAAACTGAAACTTAAAAGAGACTTATATGAATTAAGTGCACGTTCAAATTGCTTATAATTTTCAATGGTCGCGGGCATTCCGCAAACAAAGCCTGCTACATGATAGCTTAATTCATTAGGCAAGAAAGTGAAAAAATCAATTGCAATAGAAGTTTGATTAGTATTACTTGCTTGCTCCATGAGTAAGCTTTTTGTGGGCAACATTAATACTATTAATAATATTATGCATTTTTTCACGTAAAATCCTTTATTAATGCTTTTATTAAAAATATGATTGATAGTATTCTATCGAAAAGAAGTAATTATATCAAAATATTACAATATGGAAATTTCCATGAAGAAGGTATGAGTCCGAATCTAAAAGTTCCTTGTAAAATTAAAATCATAATTAAAATTTACAAGGAATTTTTGTTTTTTTAAGTCAATAGGGCATTATGATTATGGTCATAGATAATTGACCATAATCATAATAAAATGGTATTTTTTTGTACGAAATTATAGTTATAAAGGAATAAACAATGAAAAAAATTGCTATTATTATTGGCTGCATATTAGTAATTACCATACAGGCGAGCTTTCTTTCTGAATCTTTGATAGGTAAAAAAGAAAAAAATGAACTACAAAAGCTTCCTCTGCCCCATTATGAATCAAAAAAGTTTGATTTACAGGCAACATTGAAGGGTTTTAGCAAAAAACAAATTGACGAGCATAAAGAGCTGTATCAGGGATATGTTAATAAAAGAAATGAAATAACAGAGCGCTTACAAGATGCTGATCGCTCACCTGCCAATAAAAGTTATTCATCATTCAGAGCTCTTAAGACCGCTGAAACGTTTGCTATGAATGGTGACATTTTACATCGTTTATATTTTCAAAATATGGGATCAACGGGCAAGAAAATAGGCCCAAAAACAGAAGAATATATTATAAAAAATTTTGGTTCTGTAGGTGCCTTCAAAGAGGATTTGTTTGCTACTGCTAAAGCAGCACGCGGCTGGGCGGTAACTGCCTTTACTCCCGATGATGGACGCATTAATAATTTTCTTTTTGATACGCATAATCAAAAAGTTCCTGCACTTGCTATACCTATTTTAGTTCTTGATGTGTATGAACATGCATATATGATCGATTTTGGCATTAAAGTAGTCTCTTATCTAGATGTTTTTTGGGATAATATTAATTGGGACGTTATAGAACAACGCATGAATTTCATCGATAAGTACCATAATGTATGGAGCGAATATTTTATTGATTAGTACCTGAATCGTCTTTACAGCAAATCTTTAATAGTTGATGAGCCCATAACATTCTTTGGTCTCTAAAACTTTCATGACAATTAGGGCAGTTGAATATACTTTCATGCTTATGGTTAAAAATATGTTCATCGAATAGGGTCTGTTTGTAAAATTGTTTGGCACAGTAATGACAGACCTGTAATTTTCTTGTGGGCATAGTTTTTGTAGGTTTTTTGTATTTTCTTTTTGGCTTTGTTTGTGAAGCTACTTTCTTATTGGACGTTTTATTAATAATTAGTTTATTAACTGTTAGAATATGAGTCTTTTTTAGAATTGTGTCATTGAAACAGTTTGTTGATTGAGGTGATGGAGTTATAGTTTGATTTGATTTATTTTGTAACGGTCCAGTTGCAATGGGACTCAACATAGAATCATTTTGAATTGAAACCGGAGTTTGTGAGGGTACTGTAAAATCACTTAGAAATGGTAATAATGTAGCATCTTCTACCTTTTCTGCATCAGGAAATTCGTAAATCCAGGTTAAATTATCCATTGCTTCAAGATAACCGATAAAAAAGATTAGTATAAAAAAATTTTTTTTCATAATTACTTATTCCTTATTAAATTTAATTCTTAATAATGATACTGTTTTTTACAAAAAATTCCATTTGTTGTTTTTTATGAACGGTTTTTGCTAATATAATATATGTAAATTTATATTTGCAATTAAAGGAAAGAAGAATATGAAATTAATTAAGTATATTTTTTTTACATATATATTATTACTTAGCTTTTTTATTAAGGCATCAGAAGTCAATATTAATGGTTTAAAATCTAAAAATGCTAAAATTACCGAGAAAGTTGAATTAATTTCACGTAAAAATGTGACCGAAATATTGAAACTTGGATTTCCGAGATTTTATGAATTATTAGGCAAAACGGGATATCTTCCAGCTTTAGAAGGTGCTAACGCTGTTACGATATTTGCCCCAACCGATGATGCGGTGAAAAAATTAAATGACATTTTTGGTGGAAAAGAGGCATTTAATAGGATTTTTGGTACTTCCGAAGGTATAGAAAAATTAAAAAAGATAGTGCGATTACATATTGCTCCTGATACTACGATGGCAGCAGATATTATGGAAATGAGTTCCATTCAGCCTTTTGGGGGTGGGAAATTGAATTTAAAAACCAAAAATGGTGTTATAACCATTAACGATAGCTCCGCAGTAATTCAAGCAGACATTTTAGGTAGTAATGGCGTAGTTCATGCAATTGATGCGGTAATTATGCCTTAAAACCCAAAAAGACGAATAGTGCTTATAAAATCATTATAATTTCCGGTGACGATCCATTGTACTTTTGAATCGGTAAGTGGATTGGCATGCAATTCAAATAATACGGTGCGTATGAGTAATTCAGGGGAGACTAGGGAAATAGTGGCATGGTAATTGCTTACTATCAACTCTTTAATCAAAGCATAATGAGTACAACCAAGAAGTAACGTATCAATATTGGTATTAAGAAATATCTTAAAATAAGATCGTAGTAAAGAAACGATTTTCTGTTGATTTGTATACTGCTTTTCTATAGCGCTTGCCAATTGAGGACATGCTTTATCCAAGATTGTTAAATTGGCATTATATTGTAACAACTTTTTCTTATGAAGTTGGGTAGCAATAGTTGCTTTTGTTCCTACAATACCAATGATGCCATTTTTAGTAGTAGTGAGCGCTTCTTGAATGATAAGTTCAACGATATCGATAAAATAGATAGTTGGAAATTGTTCTTTTAAGTAATTTAATGCATTAGTTGATGCAGTATGGCAGGCAATAATGATAATGGTACATCCTTGTTGTACTAAATGATTCACTGCAATATAGGTCAGATTTTGAATTTCTAGCGCACTTCGTTTACCGTAGGGCATATGAAGGGTATCAGCAAAATAAATGAATTCAAAGCCTGGTAACGATATGATTTCCTTTAAAATTGATAAACCACCAATGCCTGAATCAAAAATGCCAATTTTTTTTAACATGACAACTTATTAAGTTTAATTCTTCTTTGACTCTTTATTTTTTATAAATGGATCCAGCCTTCGTTAATCCAGCCGCCGCTAACGTATAGGATATTATTAATTAATGGATCCCCACGCAAGCTCGGGATGACGATTGCCGGAATATTGACCATACCAAATGATAATGTCTAAAAACAAAGAAAGTCATTTTAAATGCATTTGCCTGGTTAATAAGAAAAGTCTGGGTAAAACACTTTTATTTCTTTTTTAGCATTTTCAATCGAATCAGAACCATGTATCGCATTGTGGGTGATATCAGTGCCAAAAAGTTTTCTAATGGTCCCTTCTTCTGCCTTAGCCGGATCAGTAGCTCCCATGAGCGTACGCCAATCTTTAATGGCATTTTCTTTTTGCAATACCATAATAACGCTTGGTCCTGAGGTAATGTAATTAATTAACTCCTTAAAGAAAGGGCGTTCTTTATGGATTGCGTAAAATTCTTCTGCTTGTTTTTTTGAAATTACCACTTTTTCTATTTTTAATAGTACAAAATCATGATGTTCAATACTATCAATAATTTTGCCGGTATTTTTTGCCGTTACGGCATCGGGTTTAATAATAGCAAATGTTTTTTCAAAGGGTTCACAACTTGTTTTAACGTCTAATAATTTTTTAAAATTACTCACATTTAACAGAATAAACAGCGCTAATCCAGCAATAAAAACTGAAATTACCATCATTGTTTTATTCATAGTTATGCCCCGTTATAGAGAACGAGGCGGGATAAACCCGCCTCGTTTATTATTACATTACTGTTGGAAAAAATTGCTTAATTTCTATAAGTGCATTTTCTGAAGAATCAGATCCGTGCACCACATTAAAATCAATCGATTCACCAAAGAGCTTACGCAAAGTACCTGGTTCAGCTTTTAAGGGGTCAGTAGCTCCCATAAAATCACGCCATGCTTTAATAGCGTTATCCTTTTGCAATACCAAAATAATGGCAGGGCCCATGGTAACGTTAGAAACTAAGTTAGGAAAAAAAGGCTTTTCTTTATGAATTGCATAGAATTGCTCAGCTTGTTTTTTAGATAAATGGATCTTCTCCATTGCTAAAATTTCAAAGCCATTTTTTTCTATAAGATCAATAATAGCGCCTGTTTTTTTACCGGTAACGGCATGTGGCTTAATAATTGCTAAGGTTTTCTCTATCATGAAAAACTCCTGTTGTTATATATTATTCTTCGGATTCATTATCACGGCGTGCGGCATGTTTTTCAAGCTCAATTTGAAGCATTGATTTTGGCTTAGTTGTTTGTTCAGATCTTTTATCTTTATTGCGTGATGGTTTTTCGCTGATGAAAGATTCTTTTTTTGCTTTCTTTTCTCTTGATTCATCTTCATCCGTTAATTTTAAGCTTAAGCCAAGTTTATGTTCTTCTTTGCTTACCTTAATAACACGGAATGGATATTTTTGGCCAACTTTAAGAATGTCATTAACATTATCAACATTATTCTTAGAAAGTTCAGAAACATGAACGAGGCCTTCGATACCGATCGGAAGCTTAATGAAGGCACCAAAATTGGTTATTTTAGAAACTTCACCTTCAATAATAGTTCCTATTGGATATTGTTGTTCGATGAGTTCCCATGGATTAGGCTGTAACTGTTTGATTCCTAATGCGATGCGTTTATTTTCTTCATCAACACTGAGAACAACTGCTTCTACTTCTTGACCCTTTTTATAGATATCTGCTGGATGAGTAATGTGTTCGGTCCAAGAAAGATCTGAAATATGAACAAGGCCATCGATACCAGGCAGTAATTGTACAAAAATACCAAAATCGGTAATGTTACTGATTTGGCCTTTTATTCGTTGCCCTACTTTAAATTGTTCACCAATTGCTTGCCATGGATTTTTTTGAAGCTGCTTAATACTGAGCGACATGCGGCGATTGTCTTTATCTAAGGAAACAATTAACACCTCAATAGTGTCGCCAACTCTAAAATGTTTATGAAGATCATGAATACGATCGGTCCAAGAAATTTCTGAAATATGAACAAGGCCTTCAACGCCTTTTTGAATTTCTACAAAGAGACCGTAATCAGTAATGCTTGAAATTCTTCCTTTAACCTGTGCGCCCACTTTAATATCTTCAGGAATGGTTGCCCATGGATTATCAGTAAGCTGCTTCATGCCAAGGGAGATCTTTTCAGTATCTTTATCAAAGGAAAGTACTTTAACGGTAACCTTATCCCCGATTTTTACTAGTTCACTTGGATGGGTTATTCTACCCCAGGTCATATCAGTAATATGAAGGAGGCCGTCAACGCCACCAATGTCTATAAAGACACCATAATTGGTAATGTTTTTAACGATTCCCTGAATAACGGAGCCTTCTTTAAGTCCTTCAAGGATCTTCTTACGTGATTCTTGTCGTTGGTCATTGAGGAATTTACGACGAGAAATAATAACATTTCCACGTTTTTGATTAATTTTTATAATGTACGCGGTAATAGATTGGCCTACGTAT
Organism: Candidatus Babeliales bacterium; assembly: GCA_963722075.1. Taxonomy (GTDB): domain Bacteria; phylum Babelota; class Babeliae; order Babelales; family JANWKD01; genus CAVRJM01. The sequence continues at coordinate 1,255,387 of CAVRJM010000001.1, forward strand.
TGATCAAAATCAGCAACGCGCTGTACATCAACTTGCGATCCAGGCAAGAATGCTGGGATGCCAATATCGACGCTTAAGCCACCACGTACCTTGTGGGTTACAATACCTTCTACCGGTTTATTTTCTTCAAATAGTTTAGTGATATGATCCCACGCACGTAATGCTTTAGCTTTTTCATAAGAGAGGCTTAAATTGCCTTCAATATTCTCAATCTCATCAAGAATTACTTCTATTTCTGATTGTGGGGCTAATTTTTTGAGCTCATGTTCAGAGAATTCATATAATGGAATTAAACCAAGGGATTTATAACCAATATCAACTAAAACACCATTTTGATCGATAGAAACAGCTCTTCCTATAACTATTTTACCTGGTTTGAATTTATCTACGATACCATTGTAAATAGCGTTTAATTCTTGCAGTTGTTCTTGATTAAAATCGACTAATGGTTCGTTACTCCAATCTTTTTTAATATGGGCAAATTGGGTACTTTTTATGACTTCTTTGGACATTCAGTGCTCGTAAAGGGTTTAAGGGTTAACAAAATACAAATATTGTAAAGTTTAACATCAAATTGAGAAATTGACAAATCTCATAAGTGCTTTATTGAATATTTGCAACGATTTTTATTCGGCTTGGGAATGGTCACTATTTTGGGTTGCTTGTTTTTTCCATAAGCGAGCATAAAGACCGTCCTTTTTAATGAGTTCTTCATGGGTACCTTGCTCCACAATAATACCGTGTTCCAGCACTATAATAGAATCAGCATGGGTTACCGTGGAAAGGCGATGGGCAATAATCACCGTGGTTGATCCAGCAGAAATTTCCTCTAGATTCTTTTGAATTTCCCGTTCCGTTTTAGTGTCTAAGGCAGAAGTAGCCTCATCAAACACATAAATAAGGGGCTTCTTTAATAATACACGAGCGATGGCTACGCGTTGCTTTTCACCGCCTGAGAGTTTAAGCCCCCGCTCACCAACAACTGTTTTTAAGCCTTCGGGTAACTGTTTAATAAACGTATCAAGATGTGCTAAATAAGCAGCATGTTCTATTTCTTGGGCAGTGGCGTCAGGGCGCCCGTAGGCGATATTGTAATAAAGCGTATTATTAAAAAGAACGGTATCTTGAGGGACAATACCAATCAATTTTTGTAATGATTGTTGGGTAATAGTGCGGACATCATGCTTATTAATTAAAATAGAACCGCCCGTAACGTCATAAAATCGATATAATAACCGTGCAATGGTCGATTTGCCTGACCCACTGGGGCCTACAATTGCTACTGAAGAACCAGCAGGAACATTAAAGGAAACATTTTTTAAAATGGGCCGTAAGGGATTATACCCAAAGCTTACTTTGTCAAAGATAATTTCAGCATGATTTGTTTTAAGGGTAATCGAATTGGGTGCATCGACTATTTCGGGTTTAATATGGAGCATAGCAAAAATATTCTCCATATCAGTTAATCCTTTGCGAATTTTACGTAAAAAATAGCCAAACCAACTTAATGGTTGAACAAATTGTAAAAGATATCCATTAACTAAAATAAAATCCCCAACATTCATGGTGCCATTTATGACGCTATTTCCTGAAAACCAGGTTAAAATAATAAGTCCGGTGCCTATAACGACGCCTTGTATTAAATGAACCGATTCAGAAGCAACATATTTCTTTGTGGTGGCATCTTCAACTTCTTGTAATAGCTGATCCACTTGCTGACGTTCAAATTCTTGGTTGCCAAAATATTTTACGGTTTCAAAGTTTAAAAGGCTATCAACGATACGTGCTTGCGCTGAAAAATGCTTTTCATTGCTTATGCGCTGTACATTTGCTGACCATTCAGAACCAATAATGCTAAAAGCGGTATAAATAACTAAAATAATTAATAAAATGAGTCCATAGAGGCTGCCATAAAATGACCATAAAATAGTAATGGCAACTAAAATTTCGATAATGGTTGGAATCAATGATAAAAAGAGACCCCAAAAAATATCAGGAAATGAATCTTGTGCTCGTTCAATAGCGCTGGTAATGGCGCCCGTACGGCGATCTAAATGGAAACGCAATGAAAGGTAATGAAAATGCGCAAATATTTTAATACTAATTAAATGAATTGCATGTGACATTACCCTAAATAAAACTATTTCTCGTAATTGAAAGGTAATCTGGCTCAATAGCCATAAAAAGCCATATGACAATAATAATAGTTGTATATAAACGGGGGCAGCTTGAGCAGTAAAGAGGGTGATAATTTTTTTTAATATAAGCGGCACTGAAATATTTAATACCATAGTGGTGATAATAAAAAATATGGAAATAAAAATACGTAATCGTAAATGCCAACTATGGGTCCATAAATAAGGGAATAATTGCACAATTATTTTTAATGGGCTTCGCTGAGATTGTTTTTTAGAAAGTAATCGAGTCATACGTTTTTCCTTAGTAGGTATTGTAATGAGTATAACTCGTAAGCAAGAGAAACAACAATGTTATTTATTGATTAGAGTTTTGACCTGTATTTGGGGTAATAACATTTCTGACCGCTTCTTGATAAGGAACTCTTCCTTCTAATTCCGCGTCTTTGATTTTTTGAAAGTACTCCATTGCTTCAACCTGTTTATCGACGGGGATTAAATGATATTGATCTTCAAGTTCCGGGATTTTACTGAATCGTTTTGCTGATTCAGGACGATCGGGAGAACGAACCACGTATGATCTTTTTCTATTAATGATGGCGATGATGTATGAAAAGGTGAATGCTATCATCATTAAAAACAGTAGTTTTTTTGTCATGATACAATCGCTTTGCTCGAATAGAAGTTGAAAATAAAACGTCGTTACGATCCGCCCCATACTAAGATTTGGCGAATATGTCTTTGCCAAAACAATCCAGCTTAATATTACATCAATAAAGTGAATATTATAGCCTGGAGCCGCCTTCGCTAAATCCAGCCGTCGCTAAAGCTATGGCGGAGTAAACAGCTTCGACGCCCAGGTCCCCACGACGCCTTGTTCGCCGAAACCTATAGGTGAAGACTGGATCGGGACGACGATGGTCGAAAACAAAAGAACGTCGTTGCGAGCTTGTCGAAGCAATCCAGGAATATTTTAAACATCGATGACTTATTACTAATAACAATAATAACTAAAAACAAACACCAAAAACAATGCTTTAACTGATTAATTGAGGTAATTCTTGCAAGGCTTCTTGAAACGGCATCACGGTAATACCGTCATGGTATTCTTTATGAGAACCTAAAAGCAAACAATATAATTTTGCTTGTGGGTAATCTTGGGCAAATTCTTTAAGGCATTGGGCGTAATGCACAATAAACACCAGCATCAAAAAAATAGAATTTTTGATGCTGGTGTTTATCGTTTGGCTCGATGAGTAAAAGGAAAAATTCTATTTGCTAGTAGTAAGTCAAATTTGTTGGATTGCCTATCAAAAATTTAAAATTTAATTATCAAATGCTGATTTGTGGCCATTATATTGGAATGGGCGGTAAATGCCATATGCCATATCATCCCATATTTCATGAGCTCTTTTTTCTATATGAGGGTAAATATGGTTATAATAAAACCTATCAGGTGATTGGTTGGTTTCGCCTACATATCCTTCAATCATGAATCGAACTTCTCTTTGAATTGCGCGTGTTACATACTGATGTGATACCCAGGCATTGTTCTTAACAGCTGCTTTGGCAGTCATCCCTGCGTCCTTTACACACTGATCGATAATAGGTTTGAATTGGGTTACTCTGTTTTGTAAGATTTCTAATGAGCTACCATAGGGTAGGATAGTTGCAATAGTTGTGTTAATTAATAAACAGATAAAAAGAAGTCTTTTTAAAGATATAAACATTGGATTGTTCCTTTCATAGCTCCTTTTATAATAACAATATATCACAATATTAAAATTTGTGAAAAAGGCTATTGGAACAGTGTTCTCGCTAAAGTCATAATTTCCTAAACAATTGCGATTTAATGCTTGTTATAATTGAATAATTGACATATTTTCTATTAATTGTATATTTGAATATATCTAGGTAATCAAATCGAAATCTTACAATAAAAATGAAAATGAAGGTTACATATGGTTAAGTTCAAGGTTCGTATTAGCTTATTTTTGCTATTATTCATCTCTCTTTTTTCTAATACTTTTGCCATGTCGCGCTTAGGCGTGCTGAATATTTTCCAGCAAGGAATTAAGAAAATTATACCTTATAAATACACAATTTGTGCTGGAATAGGGTTAACTGGGGCAGGAATTATAGGTTATTTATTATATAACAAGTTTTATCAGTCCATAATGCTAAAACACATTACTTATACGTTAAATTTAAATATGCCTTATGAATATGGTAACGGTTATTTTTATACAAAAAGCACAGATCTCTTTAAAGGCAAACGTGAGGAAATTACCTTACAAAAATATATAAGTGAGTGTGACTATATTAACGTAGTTTTAAAAAAACAACATGAACTGGATGAAATTGACTGGACATTTAGAAATCAATTTTATGGACGATATATAGACAATGATAAAGAGCCATCAGATGACTTTCATCTGCACTATTTAACAGGACTTACGCATTGGTCGAAAGTTCTGATTGGGACTTGAAATAAATAAAAAAGGGTGCTTCAATTTTGTGAATTAAACAACAAAAGCAAAAAAGAAGGACACCCGAAATGAGAATAACAAATACAAATGAAGAATCAAGCACACCAAAATATGTAATGGGTTTATTAAAAACAACGGCACGAAAAGTTTGCACAAATATTTCTGAAACACTGGGAATAATGCATGATGTGCTCAATAGGGAAGTTGAAAAAGCAGCCCAGAATGCAGCAGAAATAACAAGCTCATTACAAAATGTTGCTCTAGAAAGTCTTAGCAATTGCGAAAGATATTTGATAATCGATGATACTCCCGTAAATAAGCAATATGCTAACGATATTGAAGGATTAGAAATTGTTTATGATAGTAGTGAGAAAAGATCAGCTTTGGGATTACGGTCTGTAATTGGCATGATCACTGATACCAGAGTAAGAATACCGATTGATGCGGAGATTATGATAAGCAAAGTATTTGGAGAAACCAATTACAAGACAAAAAGTGAAATTGCTTACATTATTATAGAGCGTGTTCTAGGATCAATTCGGTTTAATTGGTTAATTGCAGATGCCCATTATGCGACTGAATACCTTCTGCCAAAGCTTTTTAACAGGTCAATAAAATTTCTGATGAAAATTCCCAGAAATCGCGTTGTTACTATTAACAATAAAACAGGACAATTGCAAAAAATTTTACGTTTGAAAAAAAATAACAGATTTGCTTGTGGATACGGCACTATTTTTGGTCTTTCCTGTTATTTCTATGTGTTAAAAATTGATAAGGAAAAAATTATGTATCTTATCAGTAGCCATCAGCTCGGCAAAGAGAAGCTAATTTCTACATATAAGATTCGTTGGCAAATTGAATGCTTCAATAGAACTGCCAAACAACTTCTTGGATTCAGCGAATGCCAAATGCGTTCTTTTAACATGCAGCGTGCGCATTTACTTTTCGTGTTATGGGCTTATGCTTTAGCCGACATAAGGCGGGTAAAAGATAATTTCGACAATACTGAACAAGCTGTCAGATCCTTTCGGGTCGCAAAACCCCCTACACCATCTAGTTTATTTTATGCTTTTAAAGAGAACTCTTATGCTCTTGCGTAAGTCCTGTGAGGAGTAGAATTGATCGAAAACAGGTAAAAAACATATTTGGCTCCTTTTTTAAAAATATATGAATATAATTAACATGATTGATGAGAAAAAAGATAGCATTGAATAACTGCTAAGGAAAGTTATGGATTTTGAAAAACTAAAACCATTTTCTATGCAAGCGCAATCGCTGCAAAAGGGAAAGTACCGACATTATAAAGGGGATGATTATGAAGTTCTTTTTGTGGGCCGCCATACTGAGACGTTGGAAGAGTTGGTGGTATACCGTGCTTTATATGGTTCATATGACGTGTGGATACGGCCAATAACGCTTTTCTTTGAAGATGTAGAATTTAAAGAGGCAATAGTGCCGCGGTTTGAGCGTATTGGTGAATAAATTATAAGTTATCTTCCTCGTTGCATTGCAGCGGCATAACCAAATTCATTAAAATACTTTTGCCAAAATTCGTCAGTAAAAGAATATTGATTATCGTACATGAAGTAATCAATGAGGCATTCACGAGTGCGCAGTATTTCTTTAAGTCGTTTTCTATTTTTAGGATCAGCAATTGTTAAATCTAACAATTCAATTACTCGTTCAAATGCAGATTGGCTATATTGAAGATCCCCTTTTTTTCTCCATTGGATTGTTCGCTCAACATCGCTCCCAATATTTGCTAATTGTTCCATAAGAGAGAACTTAAACCATCTGCCGGCTGCTAAGGTAGGATGATATACTTTCATTTAATCACCAATTTATTAACGATAGTAATTATTTTTTTTCGAATTATTGGATCATCAATGTAACGGCTTCTATTATTTTGCGAAGGCCGAATATTTATCATAGAATCAAATTCTATCCAATCTTCAGAGGTTTTGAGGGGATAAATATTTATCCCCCAGAGATTTTCTTGTTGAGAGCCCATTTCTAATAGGAGTTCTTCTTGATCTGCATGAAGTCTGCATCAACAACCATGATTTCTTTTTCAATATCAACAACAGCCTTTACCAAGTTGTTAAACATTTTGGATGCCATTGGCTTTAATTCTTCTAAGGAAATAGGTTCCTTGACAATATGCATAGACCCTCAAAATATTAAATATTTTAAATGCTCTTTAATTATACTACCGTTTTTATAGATTGTCTTGAGTATGCAATAGGTGGGGTTCTATAAGATTTTTATTATAAAAAATCAATCACTAGCAAGTACTACAAAACAGCAATAGCATGCTAAACAGGGAGTCATTAAGCATTTAGTGAATTTTTAACAAAAACAATAAGCGTCTTCATTTCTCCCAACAATTACTGCAATCTCGCTGGGAATCGAGTGGAACATCTACTAAATTCTGCTGGTCTTCATTTAATAATTGTATTGTTACATGATTACTTTTATTATCCATCCCATACATTTATATATAGGAAAATAACATTACAAACCAGAAAAGTTTTTTTTGCATAAGCTTCCTTTCTTTAAATTTCTGACCAATCTAGTAATCGATTAATGGATTTGTCAGAAAAAATATCATAAAAACAGGTTAGGAGGCAAAAAATATAAATTATCGTTTTCCTTCATTTTTTATTTTTTTATACTTGCTTTTAGAATTTATGGTATAAAATTCTGCTATTTCTGATATTAATAAAGGTTAGTTGATTTGGCCCATAAATTGTAACAAGTTAAGCCACTGCGAATCTTGGGCAAAAGTCGTTTTATAATAAGAACTATCAATAACATTGTATGGAAGATATATCGAAAGCCCGTACGCATTGTTTCTTGATTTAAATCCGCCACAATGAGCCACTGCCATATGAGAAACGGTTTCGTAAAAATCGTTAAAAGCTTTTTTTAAATGATCATCGTAATATTCTAATGGTAATTGTTCTTCTACTAATTTGATGAATGCAACCATATCGGTATACATTGGCCACATGCAAAAGCGAGGAGCTCTATTGCATGCCTGTTCTAGGATTGGTTTAATTTCAGGAATTTCAAGTAATAAAGTAAGTACCGCATCAAATTTTTCACGAACTTGATTTACTACTGAAAGATCTACGGCGGCATGGGTATAAACTCCTGATACATCATTTTTTGTGTAATAAGAATCAAAAGCTTTTACCATCTGTGCAGCTAATTGAGCGGGTGAGGGATTAGAATTTATGAAACTAATGATTGGTTCATAATTAAACCCATCGCGTAATGAACAACTTTGGTTGCCTACTAAATAGTGTGCATAGGGAGCACATTGATAGGCAATTTCAACCATGGCTCCCATGCAGGTATCAAAAGCAAGGATATCGATTTTTTTGCCATTAAGAATGTTTTGAGTAATAAATGCTAAGCTTTTTATCAATTTTTTATTTGTAAGATATTGGTGAGCATTGTCGTTAAACATAAAGCCGCGATGATTTTTATGTTCTTCTAATTGCTGAACAAATGAACGCTTAATGCTGCAGGGGCCTTCAATAGGGCATGAGTTATTGCTTGCATTATGTACCGATTCCCATTGTTCTGATTCAGTATTCCATATGGGATCTAAGATGCCCCAGCCATGATTAGATAAAATGAGCATGGTGTGTTCTGCGTCGTCATTTTTAAATGCCCATTGAGCTGCATTAATAAAATCATTAAAGGGATTACCGCTTAAATTAACTTCTTCAATAAAATGTAAATTATTATTGCTGATGCGGTATCGTAGCCCTGCATTATAATAGGCATGTACCTGAATAAGAAGTTCTATGGAATCATTTGGGTTGCCGCGCATCATATCAGTGATATTTTTAATTGCCATGTCACTCAAATCATCACTTGAATCCATGTAAATAAAAATATTCCAGGAATGTGCTATTAATGGATTGTAAGTAAATGATGCGATAATCAATGCAAGAAAGAAAATAGATGTGCGATTCATAATAATTCTCCCTAAAAATTTATCCCTATCCAAATAAATATAATTAATGATGTAAATTTTTCTCAATAAAATGTTATTTTCCACGGCATTCATACAGCTGTAAACGTTTGATCTTACCATATAAAAATGGTAAATCTTGAAAAGTTGAATTCAATTTTTGTTTAAAGGGAATAGTAATGCACAAACACAAACATACAATTATATTTTTGTTTTCAATTTTTTGTATCTTTGAATCACTATATTCAATGAAATGTAATCGGAAAAAAGTTTTTGCGATGGTGTTTAATTCAGTGCAACAAAACCGGTCATCAGCCAATCTTTTTAGGCCATTATGTCATTATAATGCGATAGCAGAAAATGATTTAAGTATAAGTCAACCATATAGAACATATTCAACTAATAATGAAGAAAATATACCTGAAGACCCTTATATTTCTTTTTGTACTGATCGAGAACTATTAAAAGAACTTATTGATGCTCGACTAAAAATGGTAAGAGAATTTAATAATGAACGTATCCAGGCTCATTCGGATGGGCTATTTGATTTATTCCTAGGAGGAGTGTTAGTTATACCAGCTTTTGGATTAGGTGATCTTCTAACAGAATTTTATAGCTGTTCTTTATCGTTAAGTTGCCCCCTAAAATCTATTTTGGCTCTTATAATAAGTTCTCCGTTTGCTGCATTTGACGGAGCGCTTTTAGGCGGATCGGCATTTTGCATTTTGGCTGGGATATATTGGACAACCAAACCGTTTATTTCAATTCCTGCGGAAATTAAAGCACGATCAATTGCGCGTCAAGCAGTTAAATCTCAAGAAAAAAAGCTAAAAGAAAAAGCAAAATTACTTGGTTTATCTGAAAACGCAATAAAAACGAAATGATGTAACATTATTTTCCCTAAAAATTTATTTCCCTATACAGCTCTTGGCCAATTCCCGTGACCAAGAGTAAGACTTTTTCTTTCATGAGATTGTTCTTCATTATTATTCTCTTGTATAGATTCGCTATCTGTTGATATATTTTTATAAATTATAAATTTTGCTGTTGCATAGGAAACACCGATTGTTGATAACCCCCATAAAAAACCAAGTAAGCCCCTATAGGTCGTATAAAATGATTGGCTGTTTTGAGCTTCACGACATAAGCATAATTCTAGCTTTCTTATATCGTACGTATTATTAGAGTTATATGTTAATGTTTGTTCGATAGTTTCTTTGTATGGTGCAAGATTAAAATAAGAAGTTACAGAAGTTTCTTTTCCACCAATAAAAAATTTATTCGTAAAAAAATCACCGGCCTTATCAGCTTTTACTGCTCTTTTAAAAATTCGATGCATGCCAAAATTAGTGCTGAAAGATATTATAAGAAGCAATAGCAAAAATAGTTTATTCATGACCGTCCTTTTTAGTTAGATCTTAATGATATTGAAGATACTGTAGCAAATAATAATTTAAACTACAACGCGACTTATTTATTTCTGCCAACCATGTTCAGAATAGATGATATTTTGCTGAATCATCTCTAATGCATGTCGATGAGCAGGGACCATATTTTCAGGCAATTTATCTAATGAAAACCATTGCATATCATCATGACGATCGGGTTCATTATTACATAAGTTGCCATTCCATTGCGATACGGTAAAAACACAAGCAAAAAATTCAGGCTCATTGCATTTGCGATACATTACATGAATAAATTCCAAATCATCGTGGTTAATAATTAAGCCAAGACTATTTTTTGCTTCGCGCACTAGAGTATCGCGTGCGGTTTGGCCTACTTCTATTTGCCCGCCAGGTAATGAATAACAATTGTTACAAAAAGGTGTGTTGATTCTTCTGAGTAAAAGAATTTCATGATTAAGATTAAATAAGAGTAAGAGTGCAAAATTTGGAAACATATCTTTTCTTTAATTAATTATCGTTTAAGTAACACTATATATAAAATTCTTATTTAAAAATCAAAATAATTTTTTTAAAACTTCCTATACATTTCTATTGTTTCTATTAGACTCGAAACAATTGCGGTGATTTACTTTAACATAAGGGGTTTTTATGAATTTATTTATATTGGCATTTTATTTTGCGGTTTCTTTTGGCGGTGTTATTAATGCAATGGAAGACGCAAGCGATGTAAATAATGACCCACATTTTTTAGCACTGAAATCAATGCCACCTTTAGTTGATGGAATAATAAAGGCTAATGAATGTCCTTTTGTAACTGAGCGATCCATACAGCCTTTAACGAGATTATGTATTCCCGCGCTGAATGCGTATGTTCGAGCTCAAATTCAGCATAACCCTCAATTTAATGTAACGCAATTTGAAAATTTGCTTTTATTAATTGGTGAGCATAGTTCTTATTTACAACAATCTCTTGCGCAAGAAATTGATACGGTGCCGCTTGAAATACAATATGAAGAAGACAAAAACGAAAAGGAAAACTATATATATGAAATAAAACTTGCGGGTTCAAATATGATTATCAGTCAAAAGGAGAAAGCTTTATTTACAAGAGAAAATAAATTAAAAAAAATTGCGAGCAAAAAACGGTCTCATATAACATCTATTAATGATAATACATTTGTTGATGGGAGAAAATATTTTTCTATTTCAAATAATGGCAGGGTAGCATATCTCGATAAGACTTCTTTATATTTACAACTACCGTCGGATATAAATGATTGGTTACCAATAAGCTTTTTAAATGAATTATCACTATCTGAATCTTCTTCACCGGGATCTACTAAAGGACGTAATAGCTGTGCATGTGTTACATTTAGCCCCAATCAAGATTATTGCTTTGTAGGTACTACCGGTGGGGAAATTTTTAGGATTAATTTTCCTGCAGTGCTAGAATTAACCAAGAAAATATCTAAACATAGCATTAAGGCACTTTATTGCGCAACTAATGGCTGTGTGTATGTTTCAGATGATAATGAGAAAAACTTCGTCTGGTATAATGAGGATATATTTGAATTACCATTTAAACAGCATACTAAAGAGATAATAAGTTCTGCAGATAATAATCTTGTTGCATTTCAACATCAAAACAATGAAGAAGTTTCAATAGTTGATTGGCATGCTCGTTCTATCGTTACTCTCAAATTAGGTAAAATAGTAGCCATTACCCCCGATCATACAATTATAGCATCACGTGGTGAAGAGTTATTATTCTATAATATTCATGGCGAACTATTAAACAAAATCCAATTGTCTGCGGGGAGCACCGTATTTGGCAATACCGTTCCTTCATTTGATCCTCAAACCCCCTTATATGTGGTTGCAACAAAAGAAGAGCAAATTATCGTAGTTGATGATTATGAAACTTATGATGATACATGGATTCCAAGCATGAGTAGAGCTCCTAATTGCAAAAAAGTTGGTTCGCATACAGAAAAAAAATTAAAAAATTGCTTATGGTTTCCAAAGCAACTTTCAACTCAAGAATTATTTGATGAACTTAGTAAATTGCGTAAAAAAGAGTGATTTTAAGTTTATACTATTATTAAAGGCTTATTGAAAGGAATTTGATATGAAATCATTTATAGCATTATTTTATTTTTCTGTATTATTTTTTTCTGGAGTGATAAATGCAATGGAAGCTAGTGAAGCGAAAAAAGTTGCTGAAGCAGCAGAAATAAAGGTAACAAAGGAGGCGTCTCTTATTGCCATAGTTGCAGCACAAGAAAAACAAAAACATGATGCTTGTTATGATAAATGCCCCGGTATGAAGAAAATAGATACCAGTAAAAAAAAGAATAACGATGATGATTTTGATTATACTAAGTGGTGTCCTGGTATGAGACCACCTACAAGAAATGCAACTGAATCAGCTAACAATAAATCAAACGATAATGATTTTGGTGAACGATGGTGGCCTTCATATGAATCTACTCATACAAAAAATGATAGTAAGCATTATGATTGGGTTCCGTAAAAGATCTATAAATTAATGGAGGTTATTTTACACATTTGCTTTGCAATTCTTGCAATCCCTGCAGCCTCTACAATCTTTGCAATTACTATTAATAGCCAAATTTTTTGAATTAATATTTTTGCGTATTTCTGAAATTTTTTTATCAGAGCGTGCTAATCGTTCGGTTACCGTAGCATTTATACGAATGGTAACAATTATAGACAATAAAAATATTACTATTTTATCTTTCATTTTTTTCTTCTTCGCAAAGTAGTTTTGTTTGTTATTCATTTTAACACATATCTAAAAGCCAAATAGAATTAATTTCTTCTTGAAAAGTTTCCTCATAGTTTTTGATAAATGCTTGAAAATCATTACGAATTTCTTCTAGTTTTTCCGGTGTTGTATTCTTATTTGTTTCAGGAATATGATGTATAAAATGGTTGCAAAATTTGCTACAAAAATCTGCATAATCCTTGGTAAATAAAATGAAAGAGTGCCATAAATTATCAACATCTTTACTATACATGCCAACACCTGATCCATTGTTAGTAATAAGTGCTGAAAGTATTAGATATTTTTTTAATTCCTTTTCAAGAATAATCATATCTTCATTTGTATAATTATGATCTTTCTGACATCTTTTAATGATATCATCCATGGGGTAATCTAATATACCTTTGATAATCTGCTTTTTATTAACTTCTTTCGTTGAATAGCTATATAAACAAACAACAGTTACTAATCCTATCGTAGCAAACAATAATATTTTATTGATTATTTTCATGATTAAATTCTTATGCAAATGATGGTACAGTATGGTTTTGATTATGAATTATTAGAATATAAAGATGATTGAGTTATTAGCAATTAAATAACTCAATTATCTTTATATAAACATGTTATATAGATTTTTTACAGCCAGAGCAGCTTTTACAACTTTGTCTACAATCAGAAGCTGCTGCTAAATTTTTTGAATTAATATTTTTGCGTATTTCTGAAATTTTTTTATCAGAATGTGCTAATCGTTCAGTTACTGAAGCGCGAATTTGCGCAGTGAAGATTAAAGTAATTGCTGTTAATAGTAATGTATTGTTCATTAACGTCCTTTGTGTTTATGTTTATTTAACCATACGTTTAATAACATTTTTTATTTGAGTGTGCAAGCAAAGATGAGGTTTTTATTGTACAATAAACAAAAAATTATAAGGAGTGGTAAGCTATTTGGTGGAAGTTGTTTTACTATTATTTTTTTTGGTATTTTTACAATTTTAACAATTGCCGTCTGTTACCATTAAATTTTTTGAAACTGATTTTGCTAGTAGCATTTCAGTTGTTGAAATGAAGGGTTTAACAATTTTTATTCGTGCCAGCTACATAATTCATATATAAGCTTCTCATGCTCCTCGCTCTTTTGTATCTGAAGGCTTAGTGCATTGAGTTTGTTATTATATTCATTCTGTGCCTGATGCATATCCATCCCATGTTTTATATTTTCTGCTATTAATGCTTGTTCATTATCCAAAAAATATTGATGGTATTTTTTTAAGTCTGCACTTGCTGTTTGATTAGTTGTTTGGTTATTATCTACCCAATTAAACAAGCTTTCTTCCATTGAAAAAATAAAGTTACTATACGTTAGTACGGATAAATAAAAAATTCTTACTGTTTTCATATTAATAAATCGACTAATTTTGAGTAAAAAACTGGTGATTAAAACTTTTATTTTTTTGTAGTTCTACAATCTTTGCAGTTATTCTTACCATGTTTACAGTGACCTGCTAGAACATTTTTTGTTGGATCGGTTTGTTTTTGGGTAGTTAGGGAATGGGCTGATATCATGATGCATACTAGCGCTAGGAATAATGTCTTTTTCATTTTTTGATTTCTTTCTGCTCGTTGAAGTTTATTTTAGTATTAATATTTTTTACTAAAATATGCCATAGGTAACTACTTGATTGCAATTTTTGCTTTATATACTTCCTGATCTTTAACTAATAGTGATTCAGAAAGATCTGAAATCTGATAATGTATCATTTCTGCTTGCGTTACCCCTTTAATAAGTTGTTCTAAGGGAGCTAAAGCATCCAATTTTTTTTGTTCAGCGCTGTAAATTTCGAGTGCTTTTAAAGGTGTTTTTAATGATAGTTGCTGTGCAGTTTTTAATGTACGAACTTCACTAATTACTTGTAACGCAATGGTCATTGTTAGTGCGCTTGCTTCAAAGGTATATGCTCGTTGATCAAATTCAGTATTATGAATAGATGGATTTTTTATGGTTGATTTATATAGTTCTTGATAAATCGCTTCGGTAATATATGGTATGTACGGTGCAAATGGTTGCAATATATTCAATCCTACCGTATAAAGCGTCCATCGGGTACCAGCAATTTCTTGTGGTGAATACAATTCTGGTTTGAATAACTGTTCCTTAATTATTTCAATATAATTATCACAAAAATCGTTCCAAAAAAACTGCTCAATAGCATCAAGCGCTAAGCTAAATTCATACTCATCAAAATAATGTCTGTAATTTTTAAAACAAAGCGTCTTTTGATGTAACAGCCATTCATTAGCTGCACCTAAATATGCCGGTTGCTCAGTAGGAATATCGCGCATATGTTCATGAATAAAACGAAATGCATTCCATAATTTTGTAATAAGGCGTTGACCAATTTTGAGTTGATTTTCTGAAAATGCAACATCGCTGCCCAATCGTCCAGATGCTGTCCAATAACGGATAACATCTGCTGGATATTGTTCTAGCAATTGTTCAGGAGCTAAGCGAGCATTTTCTTTTGATTTTGATAACTTTTCTTTTGCGTCACTTAATACGTGACCAGAAATAACAATCGTACGCCAAGGAATTTGTTCATAATGCATCCAAGATTTTACGACGGTGTAAAATGCCCAGGTGCGAATAATATCATGCGCTTGGGGCCGCATACTCATGGGTATAAATTCTTTAGCCGCGTCTCCAAACGGGCTTTCTTGCGGATTATATAATGAAAAACAAAGTTGTGGTGTTAATGAAGAAGTGTTCCAGGTGTCCATTACATCAGTATCTGGTTCAATAATACTGCTTTGGCAGGTAGGGCAATTTGCAGTATATGCTGTTTCTTGCGGATCAATAGGCAGCTGTTTTTCATCTGCTAAAATGACATGCCCATTATTACAATGCCAAGCTGGAAATGGGATACCATAAAAGCGTTGACGCGATAAGCACCAATCCCAACTTAATGATTCAACCCAATTAACATAACGTGACCTCATAAAATGTGGGAACCATTCTATTTGATCAGCAAGCTCAATAAAATTCTTTTTATAAGGAAGAAGCTCTAAAAACCATTGTGTTAATGCTAAATATTCAATCTCTTTTTTGCAGCGTTCGTGTACATTTACGGTATGCATAATTGGTTTTTGATTGAGCAATTTACCGTGCTCTTTAAGCTCAGCTAATACCTTTTCTCGTGCTTGGTGTACTTTTAACCCAGCTAAAATACCGGTATCTTCATTCCACCGGCCATCTTTACCAATTGATGGTTTATACGGTAAGTTATACTTTTTAATCCACTGAATATCTGTTTTATCGCCAAAGGTACAACACATTACCAACCCAGTTCCTTTTTCAATAGACACTGCATCATCGGCTAAAATAGGAACCGTATAATTATAGAGCGGGACAATTGCTTTTTGCCCAGCCAGGTGCTGGTAACGGGGATCATGAGGATTATAAAAAAGCGCTACACAGGAAGGTAGCAATTCAGGTCGGGTAGTTCCCACAATAAGCGGACTACCATCAGCAGCGCTGAATGCAATATCATTAAAAAAAGATGATTTCTCTACATCGTCCAATTCTGCTTGCGCGACTGTGGTGCGGCAGGTGGTACAATATAGAGCTGGTTCATGTTTACGATAAATAAAGCCTTTTTTATATAAGGCGATAAATGATTCTTGTGAGATTCTTCGCGATCTAGTATCAATGGTGGAATAGCTTAACTGCCAATCAACAGAAAGTCCCATCCGTTGCCACAAGCTTTTAAATTGTTCTTCAACTTCATGCGTTTCGAGTAAGCACAGTTGAATAAACTCTGAGCGCTTCATAGCATGGGCGCTTATTTCTTTTTTTTCTCTACAAATCGTTCAGTCGGTAGACCGTTATCATCAAAACCAAAGGGATAAAAAACAGAAAAACCGGTCATTCGTTTATAACGAGCTATAATATCGGTTTGTGTATAAGAAAAAATATGCCCTATATGTAAAGATCCTGACACCGTTGGTGGTGGGGTATCAATGCTGTAGGGAGGCTTATCAGCGGATGCTTTGTAAATATGCTCCTTATCCCAAAGCTCATTTATTTTTATTTCATATTTTTTATTATCGTACTGTTTTTCCATAAAATATCATTTTTTTATTGGAGAAGTTTTGTGCCGTTGTTCTTCTTGCATCTGTTTTACCAGCGGATTGTGTAAATCAGCATTGCATATGAAAGTAGTTAAGAAAATAGAAATGTTTAATAAAAGAATCTGTTTTGTAATCATGAATGTTGCCTTATCTTTTTAAAAATACCTTGTATGTATTTTATCGCGTGCAGGCTATAAAGTAAAGTTGGCCTTAGGTGCGACCGGAACGAGCCATTGCTAATTCATTGCGGGCAACTACTTTAAATTGCTCTGGTGTTGCATTGTCCTTTATAATATTTTCTAAAAGACGTTCCATTTGGGGAATCTGGTTAAGAAGCTTATGGCAATATGCTATCCTCAACGGTAAATTAGGAATTGCGTGATTAAGCTCCTTAGCCTTATTAAAGGAATATAATGCCTTTTGCGGGTTATTTACTTTTAAGTAGACTTCGCCCAAATTATACCAAGCATTTTTTTCTGCGGGAAAATTCTTTAAAAGTTTTTCATATATTTGTATAGAGCCGGTAAAGTTTTCATTTAGAAAATGCGCATGTGCTAAATTAAATATATTGTCTTTGGTTGGCTGTAATTCTACCAATTTACTATAGGCAAAGGCAGCCTCGCTGTATTTTTTTAAGCGCATGGACATATGCCCATATAATTGAAACCCTGATTCATTATCTAAATCAGCTTGAGTACAAGCGGCTTTAAAACATTCAAAGGCTTTTTCTGCATTATCTTTATACAGATATACTTTGCCTAGATTAAAAAATGCTTTCCCATAATAAGGGCGTAATTTAATTGCATATTCTAATGCTTTTTCTGCTTGGTCATATTCTTTTTTAGTTATTAAGAATGAAGCAAGGTTGTTATAGGCTTCAGGGTACATAGGTTGAATCATAATGCTTTGGCGTAATGCAGCGATTGCCTTATCAAGATCGCCTAAAAAAGAATAAGCTACCGCAATATTATTAAGAGGATCTGGATATGAATTATCCATAGCAATTGCTTTATGATAATAAGGAAGCGCTTCTTTATATTGTCCTTTTTCAGATAATGCTACGGCATAATTATTATATGCGCGTGCTTTTCCGGGAGCATTTCTGATAATATTGCCCCAAAAATCCTCTCCTGAGCGCCAGACTTTATTTCGTTCATTGGTGGACCACCCTAATGACAGGGCTATAAGAAATAAAAAAAGATAATGAAAGTGTTGTTTATATTGTAGAAATTGTTCATATTTTATTTTTTCAATCAGATAAATAAGCCCTTTTATGATAAAAATTGCAAGGAAAAAAGCCATACCAATTGAACCAACATACGTTTTATAATCAGTGAGTAGTTCTGAAGAAGGAATAAATGAAGAACGTGGCGCAATGCTGATTAAAAACCATAATAATCCCATAACATATAAGTTAACGGGATCATATCGTAACTGTTTGAAAATTATATAAGCAAGAGCACATAAAAGTAAAAAGGGAAAAAAGCAATCTAAGGAAAAGAAGCTATGAACTAATTTCCAATCATATTCTACACAAATATCAAAAGGCCAAATAAAAATATAAAGATAATGCAGTATTACTTTAAATTGTGAAATGAAAAAATGGAGCGGTAGAATTTTATCCGTTGCTTTTTCAGTCAAAATATTACCAATGTTATTACGAGCTTCCATTTTAAAACCAAAAAGATTTACAAAAAATGATGGTTTTAAATAATAGATATATAATCCTATGATTAAAGAAGAGAACATAAGATGTATTAACAGTCGTTGTTTAAGCGATTCTATTGATCCTTGGGCGATAAAAAACCAATCAAAGAGAATAAGTAGTATCGGTGATATGATAGCTATTTCTTTGGTGCCGCATGAAAAAGCGCCAAAAATGAATACTAAAGTTCCTAATAGATATTTTATTCCTGTTGAGGATGTTTTTGAATATCCTAAAAAGCATAAAACAATGAGCGCTATAAAAAAAGCAGCAAAACCTTCTAGCTGCCCTTGAATAACATAAGATACCGTTTGTGTTTGTACCGGATGGAGTAAAAAGATTGTTGCTGAAATAAATGCTAAAGAGAATGCATTATGGGTAAAAAATGATTTTTTCTTCAATCCGGTAAGCGCATAGTAAAATATAAAGAAAATAGTAATGCTGGTTAAAGAATGTATCGCTACATTTAATAATCTATAACTAAAGGGATCAAATTTTCCAATGGAATAATGAACAGTATTTACCCAATAACTGATCCAACGAGAATGCCCAAAAAAAAGATCTTTAAGTGAAGCATGCCGTATACTAAAAAGTTTGGTAATGTTAGCTAAATCATCAAATTGAAAATTATAATGGAGTGATGATTTATAAAAAATAAATGAAAGAAACGATAAAATGATGGGAGAAATGATTAAATATATAAAAGAAGTGGGATGTGCTTCTTCTATAATTACGGCCTTTTGTGCCTTAATTTTTTTCATACAATCCTCTTTTTTTTGTAAATTTTTAATAATCTATATGATCTATAAAAAACCTAACCCTTTTTTTGAGTTCAAGCACATTCTACTTAATCAGTAGATTTTGTTCAAGGTGGTGTTGCTCTTAAGGTTTGACCCATCGGTAACTATCTTTTAAACTAAAGAAAAAAGTATTTAATAAAGGTATAATCGATAATATGATAAATTTACGCGATATAGAGTCGATAATTTATACAATAGTATTTATAATTGCATATCTTATTGCTGAAACAATAAGTGGCTGGTTTCGCGCATATACAGCGCAAAAAATGGGAGATGATACTCCAGCGCAATTAGGGTTTTTGAGTCTTAACCCATTGGTACATGTTGATCCGGTTGGTATGCTTTTTTTAATTTTATATGGGTTTGGATGGGGACGTGCCAGTCCACTTAATCCGTATAATATTGAGGATCCTCACCGAATTTTAAAGCTTATATGTGCTTATTTTTCTGACACCTTTGCACATTTAATGATTGCAATAGTATCTTTAGTGTGCTTGTTATGGGGGTTTGGCATTACCATGATCGAATTAACGCAACCAATTATTTTATATCGTCGCGCCTCACTTCCCTTATTAACAACGTATTATCCACATAGCTCATCCTTAATATTAAGTATTGCTATGGTTCTGGTGGCTCTTATTTATTTGAGCGTTATTTTAGCGGTCCTTAATTTTATTATTAATGGATTTAGGCTTATTATGGTTTTATTTTTCCATGAATCTATCGGATTATGGTATATAGATTTAATAGTGCCAATTTTACTTATCTTATTTTTTGCTAATCCATTACGCGAAGTAGTGGTCCATGGCATAATGAACGTGGCATATTTTTTAGTTTATAGTATTGGAGTTTTTTAATGGTCACCTCGATATCTAAGCCTGTTGATTTACAAGTTGATACTATTAAAAAGGGCACCGTTTCTATTATTCAAGAAGATGAGTTGAAAAAAAAGTTAGCCAGTGGTAAAAAATTAAAAATAAAATTAGGAGCAGATCCTACAGCGCCTGATTTACATTTAGGCCATGCCGTTGTTCTTTCAAAATTAAAAGAGTTTCAAGATTTAGGACATGAAATTATTTTTTTAATTGGAGACTTCACGGCACGTATAGGCGATCCTACCGGTAAATCTAAAACGCGTCCCCCGTTAAGTGAAGAACAAATTGCTCTTAATACCGTTACCTATTTTGAGCAAGTTGGTAAAATTTTAGATCCTGCCTTAATAAAAATAGTATATAATTCGCATTGGTTAGAAAAATTGACTGCCAAGCAGCTGGTTGATTTATGTGCAAAAGTAACGGTTGCGCGGTTGATTGAACGCAATGATTTCCAGCAACGCCTGCAAGAAAAACAATCAATTAGTTTTCATGAGTTATTATATCCGCTGTTTCAAGGATACGATTCAGTTGAATTGCAATCAGATGTAGAATTGGGTGGTACCGATCAAACATTTAATTTACTATTGGCTCGTGATTTGCAAATCGAATTTGGTCAACAACCCCAAACAGTGATTACTACGCCCTTGCTCGAAGGGCTAGATGGTGTAGCAAAAATGTCAAAATCGCTGGGCAATTATATTGGATTGAGTGAACCAGCAGCACAAGCGTATGGCAAATTAATGTCTATATCAGATAAATTGATGTGGCGCTATTATGAACTATTGTTAGGAAAAGAACCGTTAGAAATT
The DNA here is from genome assembly GCA_963722075.1 of Candidatus Babeliales bacterium. GTDB lineage: Bacteria > Babelota > Babeliae > Babelales > JANWKD01 > CAVRJM01. The sequence goes on from CAVRJM010000001.1 coordinate 1,276,513, forward strand.
AGTGCCATGCAAGAGAAGGTAGCTGCAGCATATCTACACCCGATGGAGCTTAAAAAAGAGATGGCTCGGGAGATCATAGCTAAATTCTGGTCTGTTGATGAATCGGTACAAGCGCAGCAACAATTTGAAGCTCTTTTTCAGAAAAAAGATTATTCACAAGCAACGCCAGTAAGTTTACCAGTGACAACTCCTTCTGAGATATGGATTGTTGAATTATTGAAACTGCTGGATGCCGTAAAAAGCTCTTCAGAAGCGCGCCGGCTTATTGAAGCAGGAGCGGTTAAAATTAATGATGTAGTTGTTGAAGATAGTAAAGCGACTATAACCTGGCAACCAGGCACCATCATTAAAGTAGGCAAATATCGTATTTATCAAATTAAATAACAGTACCTGTTTATAAGAGCAATTAGCTCTTGAATTTAATGTCAATTATGCTATTATTTAATAATGGCAATATCTATTATTCCTATATGTAATTTTTGAAAATGGAAGGTTTTATGAAAATCAAACAGATCCTTTATATTATTAGTATTATGGTTGGTATCTCATCAGCATGCCATGCTATGGAACAAGATCCCGCGGATAATCAAACCTTAAATGGTGTTACTAAAGTTGTTAAAGCTTATGTTAAATCAAAAATTAATAAACTGTTTCAGCGCCCCGAATTTAAGCTTGATAAGCCACTCGAAATTATAAAAACTCCTTTAAAAAGTGGCAGTGTTGAGATTGAAGCGGAAAGTGTTATTGAGCAACTTGATAAAGCGCTTAAGGCACGTGAATTAACATCCGATTCTATCATTAAATGTTCAGTTATTATCACTAATGAAACTGATGAGCATAAAATTTTAGGAATTTTTAAACGCAAGAAATTTAGTCCTAAAAATTTAACATTCGTACGCATGGATTTTAAAGAGTTTAAAGTTGCGCTAGAAGTGCGCGTTTATAATGGTGGTAAGAAACAGAAAGCAAAGCTGTAAGTAAATTTATAACTGGATTATGATAAGTTTTTTTAGAGGCATTATAAAATTAACTCAAAGTACTAAAAATACTGGATCACCACGTTGCGCGCAAACCATGTCCGCCGAAGCTCTTCGAGCGAAGGCTGGATCGTGACGAGTTCATCGAAAAAGCCGTCGTTGCGAGCCTGTCGAAGCAATCCAGGTTATATTAAAATATTAAAATTTTTCAACCTATTTATAAGTTACAACGAATTAATTTGTTCCATGAAAAAATATTTATATTGTTTTTATAGATAGAAATATTTTTTTATTATTTAATAATTTACTAAAACTTTATTTTATATTTCAGATTTGATTTTCATTTATTGAGCCTGGATTGCTTCGGCAAGCTCGCAACGACGATTTCTCTATGCATATTTTTTAAGCTATGAGTATATATAAAACTCATAAAAAATTTCAAATAAAGCTCGTTTCTATTACAGACGTATATTTCTCATTTTTACAAAACTCTTTGCTTCACACCGCTGCATAAAGTTAACCACTGCATCACAATGTTTTTTAAATTGTTGTGGGTTTTCTTCAAATTCATCATTACAATCCAAAACTAAAACAGGAACTTGTTTTACATAAGAAGCTACCTGCTCTTTTTGTATTAAAAATTGTTCATGACGATAATCAATTTGATGTAAATAATCTAAGGGTAAAGAAGCCTCTGCGGTTCTATTTCTCTTTTTTATACGTTCATAAGCAACAGCTGGATCAAGTTTTAAATAAATAAAACCGGTCGGTTGAATTGATTGTTTAGTCAAAAAAGTAAACCATTCTTGATAAATATGCCATTCAGTTGCTGTTAGGAAACCGCTTTCAAAGCTATTGCGTGCAAAAACATAATGGCCAGAAAAGATGGAGCGTTCAATAAAGAGTGGGTGTATATGAGTATTTTCTTTTAGATATTCATATACCCGTTGTTTCATGGTAAATGTTTCAAAAGTAAAAGCCCAACGATGCGGGTTTTCATAAAATTGCGCAAGTAATGATTGGCCGTATTCTTTATGCTGCCAGTTATCTACTGATTCTAGCTTAATAACAATATTATTAATGGCAGTTGCGAGCAGCTTTAGAAAAGTGGATTTACCCGCGCCAATTGTCCCTTCAACAATAAACATTATTTATCAGTAACATGAATTATGCGTGGTTGCGCTTTAGTGGATTGTGCAGTTGGTTCTTTTGCTTTATTAAGCGTAATAATAAGCATATCGTCTTTATATTCGACCGTACGTTCTATGAGATCTACCGCAAACGGTAATGTTTGATATTCAACGTGCTTGCTTGCCATGCTGTTAAACTGTTTGAGTTCTTTAGTATTTGTTTTTTGTTTTTTATTTTGTTTGGTTACCCTTTTAATACTCGTTTTATCAATGATTATTTTAGTAATGCCGCTTTTTTGGGGGACTATTATTTTGAGACGTCCATTTGAGGTGTACGCTTTTATTAAATCAGCATTTTCAATTTCTGAAACAGCAATGGAGATTTCTGCTTTGCTGTCAGCATCTTTTATTTGAATGCCCTTTGTTACCGCAGAAATAGGAGCGTTCATAGATGATGTTGAATGATCAAAAGCACTGTTAATCATTTGCAATGCCTCATCAAAAGCAGCGGTTATTTCTTGATGAAAAGAATTTAAAGAATTCTTACGTTTGGTAAAACAGAAGGATGTAGAAGAAATTAATAAAAGGAATATGCCTATGTTTAATTTGTTCATAATGTAACCCCTTTAAAACAGTTAAATACAATGGTCTAATGCTATTTATTATAAAAAACAATAAATGCTAAATCAATAGGCATAAGGGGGTCCAACAAGCATGTCAAAATTCTTTAATTTTAATGAATCATCATTGAGAAATTAAGATACTATATATGTACAAATAATATGGGGGATTATGGATGGCCACGTAAGCTCGCCCTGACATTGTGGCTATCGATTGTCATCCTGAGTTTACATGGGGATCTATTAATAAAATTATTCATAATTCGAAAGATTTCTTAACATATGCGTTTATAGTTTTCTATAAGAAATGGTATAATAAAAAGAGCTTAAAAATAATAATAAATAAATAGATACCAAAAATGAAAAAAACCATTACTCAAAATACTGAACTTATTTACGGAATCCATCCTATTCTTGAATTGCTTAAAGCAAAGCGCCGTAAATTGGTTACTTTATATACCACAAAACCAATTCCTAAAAATCTTCAAGTAATCGAATCATTGCTTCCTAAAGCAGTTCAGATTCAATATGTTGGTCGCGATGTTTTAACAAAACTGGCAGGAACCCCTGATCATCAGGGAGTGGTTGCCTATGCAACGCCATTGGTGATCCGTAAAAAATTCTTTGACCCGGCGTTGCAGAAGAAATTATTGCTATTGGATGGTATTCAAGATGTTAGAAATGCAGGAGCAATTTTACGCTCTGCATATTGCACAGGCATAGAAGGGGTTATTTTAGTAAAAAAAAATGCAGCGCCATTGAACGCTGCGGCGATTAAGGCATCAGCAGGATTGGCCGAGCACTTAGAAATATACATGGCATCTTCCAGTCAAGCAGCAATAATTGACCTTAAAAAAGCGGGATATCATTTATATATGGCAGTAGTTCAAGGAGGCGCCGACGCAACGCATGTAGAATATAAAGAGCCATTGTGCTTGATTATTGGCAGTGAAGCAACAGGGATAAGCCCTGAATTACGCAAATCTGGCCAGCTTATTACGTTGCCGCAACGCAGCGCCGATATTTCTTATAATGCTTCAGTGGCAGCTGGTATTTTATTATTTTTAATTACTCAACAGAAGTGATTGTTTATTTTGTAGTGATTATTATTCGAGGTCTAAAAATATGTGCATCTGGAAAAACCGTCGTTGCGAGCTCGTCGAAGCAATCCAGAAAAAATTAATTTATTTGTATTTATGCAAGCGGAAATAAACTCAAAAAATTCAATATAAAGCATTAAATGCACTTTACAACAATAAAAATAATTAATCAATTTATGCCATAATGATTATTAAAAATTGAATCTGGATTGCTTCGTAAACTCGCAACGACGTTATACTTGCAAAATTTATATTGATGTCTGAACTCACTTTGCTGATTATTGAAAATGAAATGTTAATTAGTAGGTAAACTACTAATCATGATCGCAACATTTTCCTGATTTTTCTTGGGCAGCTTTATGTACTGCTTCTTTAACTTTTTCAGGTGTTGGTTGATATAAATCGATAATATTGTTACCTGGATCTTTAAAGCTTACAATGATGCCATGAATTGCTTCAACTGGCTCGTTTATAAAAGATACCTCATCTTTTTTTTCTTCATAAAAAGCCCTGAGATCGGCAATTTCTAATACAATTCCTGTTCTACGTTCTGGTAGTTCTTGATTGGCGTATGCCAAACCAAGCTTTACACCTTCAATATCGAATTCTGCCCATTTATTGGAAATGTGGAATTTTAAATGCAATCCCAAATCTTTATAAAATCCGACTGCGTGTGCAAGGTCGTGTTGCATAAGAATTATCATATTTAATTTTATAGTTTGATTGGGCATTTTATCCTTAAAATTTTATTGTATTCTATTTACCACTTGACCAGTTTGATTATAAATGAGCTCTTCATTTGTTGAATCCCATACATAGTGACCGGGAAAACCGGTAAGATTATAGGTATATTCATTTCTTGAGATATCTGAGTTAATTACTACTAGGCAGCGCACGCTGTCGCAACATGAAGATATGCATGCATTTTTGGAATGGAAGGTAAATCCTTTGCCGTTTTGGCTCGTTTGTTGGAGGCCGTAGCCGGGAAACTTCATTTTTGGATATCCATTTCGGACTATATCCGAGAATATATTTGGTTTTTGCTTGGATTGTTTTGGATTTAACTTAGGTTTGGTAAAGAAATATAAATAACCAATTATGCCAAGTCCAGTGGTAAAACCAAACAAAGTGGTAAGATTACTTTTTGAGCTATAATCCTCATAATATATTTGTCTTATAAGGTTACAGGTGCTTGCTATGGTTGTAAGAGCTCCTAGTGTATAAAATGCATCTTTTCCATCCTTGGTAAGATTCATTGCAGAAAGGTTGAGATTGGAAGAAATGGCTATGCAAAGTAAAAAAAATTTTATTATTTTCATAAACATGTTTCTTATTAGAGTTGTTAAATATTATACAGTTCAGTTGCATTATTGTTATATTTTATCATAGATTGTAATTAATGTAATAAAAAATAAACTTATTGTATAACTGGGTTCCTACGGCCTAAAGGCCTCAGAATGACATTTTTTAATAATGAATATAAAAATTTATCCCTCACTCATTTCTTCCAATTTACTTGACTTAGAAAAAACTATTACGGAACTTAGCCCGTACTGCGATGGTTTTCATCTAGATGTTATGGACAATCATTTTGTTCCTAATTTAACCATGGGGCCAGATTTTGTTAATCAGATAGCTGAACACACCGATAAGCAGTTGGCAGTACATTTGATGGTGGAGCAACCGCTTACTATTATCGAGCGCTTAAAAATGAATAGGAATGCCATTATAGCTGTTCATGTTGAAACTGATTTTTCAAAAACGGTAATAGAAAAAATAAAAGCGCGCGGCTGGTTAGTAAGCATAGCTATTAATCCAAGTACGCCCTTAGAGCGTATATACCAATGGGCAGCTCAGGTTGATCAAATCCTTTTAATGTCAGTACAGCCAGGGTTTTCAGGTCAGCAATTTATCCCTGAATCGGTAGGACGGCTTCAAAAACTAGTAAATTATAAAAAGGAGCATTCATTGCGCTTTGAAATTGCAATGGATGGGGGTATTAATAGCCATAATATTGCACAATTAGTTTCTATAGGTTGTACTTCTTTTTGTGTGGCATCTGCAATTTTTAATGCAGCCAATCCTGCGCTAGCACTTAAAAAATTATCTGAAGCCGTTTTTTAACTCATCATGCTTTTTCGCGCCATGATGTAATAAAATTTCGGTAACTTTTGGTGAGGTGGCATATTCTAGAGGAGTAAAGCCATCTAAATCCTCTGTATTTACGTATAAATACACTGCTCGTGAATCTTTGCCAAACACCGATTCGATTGTTTTGATTAACCGTTCTATAATATTAAAAAATTCATCTTGATCTGAACTAAAATTGACTGCTGCTAATAAAGGGGTAAAGCCTTTTCCATAAATACTAATATTCATGAGCATATATAAATAGAATTTATTAGGCGCGTAATCCATTATCTTTTTAATAAGTAGTTTAGAAATATCAAAATTTCGTCGTAAAATTGTTATACATAATGCGCCACGGCCATCTTGGGCAACATTTCTGAGTATGGTGTATATGGATTCTTCATCATTTTGAAAGAATCGTTCCATAACGTGTAAGAGAAATGCGGTATACTCATAGCTTAGTGCTGAAGCATGCATGAGTGGATCCCATCCATTGTGGCTGCGAACCGTTAACATCTCTAAAAATAGATGGGGATTATCTTTATATTGTTCTTGAGTGGTAGCAATTATTTTTTGAACAGCACTAAAGCGATCCTCGCGGATCGATTCAATCAATTCTAATCCTATCTGCCGCGCTTGTTCTACGTCTGGCGGTGTTTGATGAATAATGATGCCGCCATGCTCAACCAGTTCTTTTTTATGGCGGACGTTAAAATATGCTTCTGAAAGGGGCGTTTCGCCATAGGCATTTTCAGCATTAATAAAACTTTCAAATTCATTTGAATCTTTGCCCAATATTCTTTCAGCAATCGCGATCACCGTTGTTAAATTAACTAATGCACCTTGATAAGCAAGCCAATGTAATGGTGTCCATTTATCATTGTAAGCATTTGGGGTTAAAAAGCGGAAAAAAAGCTGCTTTTGATCGCCTATTAAATCAATAATGTGATACATCATGAGTTCAATAATTTTTCGAGGAGCGTTTTGCACTATAAGATAAAATGCCGTATGCCCTTGTAGATTTTGTGCATTTATAAAGTTAAAAACAGCCAACAGATCTTGCGTGCTGGTATTATAATATTGTTTAAGCCTTTCTAGGATAAAAACAATTTGGGTTATATCATTGAGTGCGGCAGCTCTAACCAGTACGGTACTTCCATAGCCATCGCGAGTGTTTATAAATGTATCAAAAGCAGCTTTATTATTTCTATAGGATTGCATTGCTTGCGTTAATATTGAGTTAAATTGCGTTTGATCTTTTAAGCGTTGTGCTCTGAGTAAACTGCGTCCCCGTTGTTCTGGTTCCGCAAAAGGGCGTAGTGTGTGTGTGAGTGCCAGAAATAATAGTACTAAAAATAGCGCATTGTTTTTAACCATTATAGGACCTATTCAATGATTTTATTATCAAAAGAATGGTAACAATAATGAAAAATTGTTTGCAACACTTACTATATATTTTTAATACAAATCATATAAAGCGATCCCAATGGGATCGTATGCATATATGGTTCTAAGATTAGATGATTGGGATATAGATAATTGATGGTAACGTTATGCAACGGTGCTGCTTTTTTGAAAAATGATGGCCATAAGGGGTCGCATGTATATGCAGATTTGTTGAATAATTTTCTAATAGTATATATAAATGGGTTGAGTTCAAAAATAACTAACGTTCCTGACGGCTTGAGCGCCGCTAATAAAAAGGGAATAAGGGCCTTTCGCTCTTGAGGGTTGATATGATGCAGTACATTTACCATATAAATAAGGTCTGCATGAACTTTTGTATCACGAAGCTGTTCAGGGCTCAAAAAGGTAATATGAGGGTACTGTATCCTATTATAAGAAAGGGCAGCGACATCAGTATCTATACCTAATAATTGGGCGTTGAAGAAGGCATTGCCCACCAATGCGGTTAATTGGGCGTCGCCACAGCCAAAATCAATAATGGTTAGTGGATCAGCGATATGATGAAATAGCGAACGCATTATACGGTCGCAAATATAGGCGTGTAAGGCTAAAGATTCCGATGAGTGGGTCATTTTCTACTGTTTCATTAAAAAGCTTGATTCCTATTTATGAGCTTATCATAGTTAATAAACGAATAGAATTTTGGTGGTTTTAACGAAAGATTCCTCCCATAAGGCTGGGCCTTTAGACAAGGGGTAAAATATATATTATAATTATCCATATACTATGAAATTGTTTTAACGAAAGGCTGGGCTCTCTAGAATATATAAGTTTGTTGTTTATGACGTTTTTTAATTTTTTATGAGTACAAAGATAGAATGAATATTTATGTTGGTAACCTCGCTCGTACGGTTACAGAAGATCAGTTGAGAGATTTATTTGCCCAAAAAGGGACAGTCACTTCAGTAAAAATTATAGTTGATAAATTTACTGGTGAAAAACGTGGATTTGGCTTTGTTGATATGCCAAATCAATCAGAAGCTCAGCAAGCAATAGCGGAACTTGATGGTTATGAATTAGAGCGTCAAAGCCTAAAGGTTAACGAAGCTCGTGAACGCGAAGCTCGTGGCCCTCGTTCTGGCTCAGATCGTTTTGGCGGTGGTAGAGGCGGCGGAAGCAGCAGCGGTGGAAATAACCGTTCTTGGGGCTCCCCACGACCAAAAAGATTTTAATTAATTAGAATCTTACTAGAAGGGGCGAACATTTGTTCGCCCCTTTTTTTATGCAAATGCATTTAAAATATCGATTCAAAAGACTTAAATAGGATGCTGGATTGCTTCGTAAACTCGCAACGACGTCTTTTTTCGAACGTCGTCGTCCCGAGCGTAGCGTGGGGATCCAGGCTGAAGTTAATATCTTTAAAATATTTGGCATAAATACTTATTGTTTAGAGTCTCGGCTCTCCATTTATGCCTTTAACGAGTATAAAAGAGAGGAAATTGTTTACAGAGCTTTTCAACTTCTTGTTGTATTTTTGTTAGTCGAGTATCATCCTGAGCATTTTGTAATGCATTATCAATAAACTCAACAATGGTGCCCATTAATTCCGCTTTCATGCCTCGGGTAGTAATAGCAGGTGTTCCCAGGCGAATACCGCTGGTAATCCATGGCTTAGCTGGATCAAAGGGGATACAGCTTCTACTTACGGTTATTCCAGCTTTTTCAAGTGCTATTTCTGCTTCTCTTCCCGTAATATTTTTATTACGGAGATCAATAACAAAAAGATGGTTGTCGGTGCCACCAGCTACAATCCTATATCCTTTTTCTTGCAGTATGCAGGCCATACGGCGCGCATTGGCTATCACCTGTTGCTGGTATGCTTTGAATTCAGTTTGTAATGCCAAATGAAAGGCAACTGCTTTAGCGGCAATCACATTCATAAAAGGCCCACCTTGAATGCCCGGCATAATTGATCGATCAATAAGTTCAGCGTATTCTTTTTTACACATAATTAAGCCGCCTCGTGGGCCGCGTAATGTTTTATGGGTGGTGCTGGTAATGAAATCGGCATAATTGACTGGAGAGGGATGCAATCCTGCGGCAATAAGGCCGGCAATATGCGCAATATCGGCCATAAAGAGAGCCCCTACTTCCTGAGCAATTGCTGCAAAACGTTTAAAATCAATTGTTTTAGAATAAGCTGATGCCCCTGCAATAATGAGTTTCGGTTTATGTGTATAAGCCAATTGCGCAATGTGATCATAATCAAGCTCTTCTGTTTGGCGGTTAACGGTATAAGAAACGGCCTTATAAATAGTTCCTGAAAAATTTACGGCGTGACCATGCGTTAAATGACCTCCCTCTGCTAAGCTCATTCCTAAGATCGTGTCTCCTGGTTGCAGCATCGAGAAATAAACGGCCAAATTTGCTGGGGATCCAGCATGCGGTTGCACATTAACATGCTCTGCATTAAATAGTTTTTTACAGCGCTCCTGCGCCATAATTTCAGCTTCATCAACAAATTGGCAGCCGCTATAATAACGCTTGCCGGGATACCCTTCGGCATATTTATTAGTTAATACCGAACTAAGTGCTTCCAAAACTGCCGGAGAAGTGTAATTTTCAGATGCTATTAAATTAATAGTAGTTTCTTGGCGTACTTTTTCTTGTTCAATAGTGGTTGCAATATGAGGATCAATGAGCGGTAATTGTTTCATAAAATTCCTTATAATTATTTAATTAACACATGAATTCGATCTAAGAGATCTATATTAAATGCTCTAAGCGTCATTCTGAGGCCTTTAGGCCGTGAGAATCCAGTAATAAAATAAAGACTTTATTATTTATTCATTGGATCCTTACGCAAGCTCAGGATGACAATTTTGTCTGAGAAATGTAAGGCGATAATAAAATCGAATCACGTTTACAGTAATTATTAAGAGCGTGCTGATTTTGAAAAATAATTATATTTAAGTTATTCTATCAAGTAAGTAAAAGCTAAAAAATTAAAAAATGTAAGGATATACGCTATGAAACATATGTCATTATTCCTAGCGTTATGTACCTTTACCGGTATGTATGCTGCTCAATCAATTTTTTATGGATCGATACAATTTCCTATCCAAATTAAAAATCCACCACCATTAACGCTCTTATTTAAAGGGAGCGAATATACTCTCATGGTTGATAAAGATGGTAACGTTTCTAAAAAAGGCACGTATGAAATTTATGAAGAAAGTGATTGCCAGCAATTGTATATATTAATAACAGAAAATCTTAAATTGCCGACAACGCCTGATATAGCGTATTTAGAAACAGCTATTGGCCATTCCTATAAATTATATAAATTAACACGGTGTTATAAAAAAAGAGAAATACCGCTTTCCCAAGAAGAATCTTCTAAGCCAGCAGTTATGGTTGAAGCGGTACAGTATTGGGAAATTGAAGAGATAAAATCTGATGAATCGTCTATAAAAATACCCGATAATACTATTATCCTTTTAATGAACCCTGTCTTTATAACTGAAATTACTTCCGAACCATGGCGTTCTGATGATGCTGTTATAAAGCTGCCTACTATTATCTTTGATGATACTATTAATGAAAAAGCGCTGCAGGAAGTAAGTACTAAAATGTTGTTTGCTACGATTGATTTACGTTGTTTACATAAAAAGATAACTAAAACAACTAAAGCATATGCACAGAATCGTATTCTATCAGTTCCTGATCCATTGAATTGCTATACGCCTACTAATATACAATTATGAAAAAACGGCTGGTTTTAGGAATAGAAACTTCCTGTGATGAAGTAGCAGCCGCTGTCTATGACTCGCATAAAGGCGTATTATCAAATGTGCTATTTTCTCAAATAGAGCTTCATCAGCACTATGGCGGTGTTATTCCTGAATTAGCTTCACGCTCAGCGATAGAAAAAATTAATACCATTGTTGCAGCTGCATTAGATGAAGCGCAAATGACTTTAGATCATATTGATTGTATTGCGGTAACCACCAAACCAGGATTACCTGGTTCCTTATTAGTTGGATTAAATTTTGCTAAAGCAGTTGCCTATGTAAAAAATAAACCAATTATTGGTATCAATCATTTGGAAGGGCATGCATTTTCCGCTTGTATTGAGTACAAGGTTCCGTTTCCACATCTTTGTTTAACTGCATCTGGTGGTCATACGTCATTATATTTGATACATGATTTTGGTGAATATACCGTACTCGGTTCAACGCTCGATGATGCTGCCGGAGAAGCATTTGATAAGATTTCTAAGATGATGCAACTGCCCTATCCGGGTGGGCCGGTTATTGAGCGGTTAGCAGCTCAAGTAGGTTTTAAAGATTTTTTTCAGTATCCACGTGGTACTAAGCATATGCTTGATTTTAGCTTCTCAGGGCTTAAAACGGCAATTATGTATGATTTAGTGAATCGGGGGTTTTATGATTTGAAAGAAAAAAAGTTTATACAAACGCCTTCGCTTGAAATACAGCAACAAATTGCTAGTTCATTATTAGTATGCGTTAGGGATGTTTTTGAACAAAAAATTAGTTTAGCGTTAAAGGGGCATCCGGGAGTACAGGCAGTTACCTTTGTAGGAGGGGTAGCTTCTAATACGTATTTAAAAAAATCGCTGGAAGCATTTTGTAAAAAAAGATCGTTAGCATTTTACTCACCTTCACGTCAGTATTGTACAGATAATGCGGCGATGATTGCTTTTGTTGGTAATTACAAAGCAGAGCAGGGCCTATATTCAGATTTATACTTGGATATATTTTAAAAAGAAAAAGATGTTGTCATCCTGAGCGTTAGCGTAAGGATCCAGTTATAACTTTTTTCGTTAAATTTTTAATCGATAATCTTCATGTACGCCTGATCGAAAAGCCGTCGTTGCGAGTTTACGAAGCAATCCAGGTTGAAATATTAAATTACGCTATAATGTTAAAATTAAGTTAATGAATTACTCAAATAAAGAAATTATTAAGATCTCATTACCTTAAAAACTATTGCAAAAATCGTGTACGAAGCTTTTGCTTTGCGTAAATAATTTATAGTTCTCCTACCAACAATTCTTAAAATTATTTTTTTACCGTATACTTTAAATGAATTAAAATAGCAAAAAGAGGCATTAATTCTATTGTCTGGATCCCCACGCTGGCGCTCGGGACGACGATAGTTGAGAACGAGAATGTCGTTGCGAGCCTGCGAAGCAATCCAGAAAAAGTTGTTGTGTTTTAAACCCTGACTCAACCGTAAATAAACAACTATGGTTGATTTATGTGATTTTCCAAAAAAAATGAATATGATACCAGTACTATCAATTACTGAAATTAAACAATTTTTTGGTAATGATGTTTTTAATAAAGCAAATCATTACGTTGATTATGATATCTTTAAGACATTTCGTACAAACGATACGTTATTTAGTTCCTGTCGTGGCTCTTCAGGAATTTACAAACAACAATGCAGATTTTTAGAAGGAGTGATTTCTGAATTAAAGTGTACGTGTCCTGCGATGCGTCATTTTGGCCCTTGTAAACATATAGCAGCAATGCTTTTAAAATGGGTAGAAAACAAGGGATATTTTGCACCGCGAGCGGATATAAAGATTATTTTAAAAAGTAAAACAAAAGAAGATTTAATAAAAATTATTACCACTTTATGTGATAAAAACGAGAAATATGCTGAATCTCTTCATAAACTATTAGAAAAAAAGCAAATAAAAAAGAAAAAGTTTAAGAATATGATGAGTTCTGAAGATGAATAAAGAAGGTAATTAATGCATGCATCCCTTGAACTCATTGATCAATTAAAAAAAACTATTGATGAACGGCGACCATTTGATGAATTTTCTCTGCAGCAAATTAAAGAATATTATCGTATTGGTTTAACGTATACAAGTAATGCCCTTGAAGGTAATTCCCTTACCGAATCAGAAACAAAAATTGTATTAGAAGAAGGTATTACCATTGGCGGCAAACGGCTTATTGATCATTTTGAAGCGGTGGGGCATTCAGAAGCATACGATTTATTACTGCAACATCACCAAAAGAAAACAATAAGCGAAGTTTTAATTAAAAAATTGCATCATCTTTTTTATTATCGAATTGATGAGGCTAATGCCGGCGCTTATCGTACGGTAAAAATATATTTAACGGGCTCAAAGTACCCTTTCCCTGAACCAGAGCAATTAGCAGAATTAATGCATCAATTTATTAATGAATTACCTAAATTACGAACAACGTTGCATCCAATAGAGTTTGCGGCATTGGTGCATAAAAAAATTTGTTTTAATTCATCCCTTTATTGATGGCAATGGAAGAGTTGCTCGGTTACTTATGAATCTAGTTTTATTGCAAGAAGGCTATACCATTGCAATTATCCCTCCCATCATGCGTCCCGATTATTTTAAAGCGTTCGAAAAAGCACATATTAATGATAAAGATTTTATCGAATTTATAGCGCAAATGGTAAAAGAATCACAACAAGATTATATTCGCTTATTTTGCTAATCCAGATAAGTAGACTTAAATTGTTATATTATGCAAAAATGTTATAACTGTAATAATTGTTTAATGCGTTATTGGAGTTATACCAGTGAAAAAGTTTTGTATCGCTATAATTATTCTATTTGTAAATTTAATAAATGCTATGGAAACAGAGCCTTCCTTCTCCGTTGATTCTTATAAGGTGCATGATGAAAATAGTGGCTTACGGATTGATAATTTAAAGTCTTCTGAGCATTCAAGCAATTCTGCGGTATATCAATTTTGTATTGCCATGTCTAAATATCCTCAAAAAATAAAAGTAATAAATAATAATGCTGCAGCTAATTATATTGAAGCTGAACAACTGAAAAAAATAATAAAAGCTATTAACTATATTCAAAGCGAGGAAAAGCTGGATTTAACTGATTTAATTGATATTATTCAAGAACCAGTAATAATGCAGCGAGAAGAACTCAGAGATGAATTAAAGCAGTTCTATCTAAGTAATTATAATTTGAGGCAGGAAAAGGGAGAGTTAGAAGATAAACTAGCTGAAAAAAATAAACATTTAGATGAACAATTACAAAAAAGAACGGGAGAGCTTCTTGAATCAGGAGCCGCACTATCACGTGTTTCGCTCGATATTGCAAATCTAACAAATCAATTAAAACAAAAAAGCAGATGGTTTTTTCAACGTCATCCATTATTAACAGCAGGTGGCGCCGTTCTTCTTTCAATGCCCATTTATTATGGTTTGTTCCGACTTTTGCAAGAATATAAGATTCCTTGTTTTGGTTAAAAAATAATTATTTATTTAGTAATAAAAATGGCATAATTATATTATTTGCTGTTATTTGCTGGAGTTCTCTATGAAAAAATGTTTTATCGTTCTATTGCTTTTTACTGCTATATCCAATGCAATGGAAAAAAAAGAAATGCCGCAACAAGAAGCTTCTTTTACGGTTAAATACACCAAGGTTCATGAGGAAAATATTGGAAAACGTATTGATAATTCAAAATCTGATGATCATTTAATTAGCTCAATGGTATATCACTTCTGTACTTTGTCTAAATATCCTACCAATATAACGGTGGTAAATAATAAAGTTGTTGCTAATGGTATTGGTGTTGAGCAATTGAAAAAAATGGTATCAGCTATCAAATATGAGCAAGCAAGCGGAACGTTAGATTTTACCGGTTTAATTGATGTGATATGTAAGCCGTTAACAAAACAACGAGATGAATGTTTACTTAAAATGGTAGAAGTGCAAAAAGAAAATGACGATTTACGGAAAGAAAACGATGAAGTAAGAAGAGAGAAAAATGGAATAGCGTCCGCATTAACCAGGCTGCGCGTCCACAATAATGATTTAGGAAAACAATTAAAGCAACAAACCCGTTGGCTTTATCAACGCCATCCATTATTAACAGCAGCTGGCGCCGTTCTTCTTTCTCTGCCTTTATATTATGGGTTATTCTCATTATTAAAAACGTATCATTCTTGATAAGAACAGTGCTGATAAAAACAAGCAAATTATTCTATTTGCCATTATTTAGGGCGATAATTGTTTATATTGTTATTGATGCGGAGATTATGATAAGCAAAGTATTTGGAGAAACCAATTACAAGACAAAAAGTGAAATTGCTTACATTATTATAGAGCGTGTTCTAGGATCAATTCGGTTTAATTGGTTAATTGCAGATGCCCATTATGCGACTGAATACCTTCTGCCAAAGCTTTTTAACAGGTCAATAAAATTTCTGATGAAAATTCCCAGAAATCGCGTTGTTACTATTAACAATAAAACAGGACAATTGCAAAAAATTTTACGTTTGAAAAAAAATAACAGATTTGCTTGTGGATACGGCACTATTTTTGGTCTTTCCTGTTATTTCTATGTGTTAAAAATTGATAAGGAAAAAATTATGTATCTTATCAGTAGCCATCAGCTCGGCAAAGAGAAGCTAATTTCTACATATAAGATTCGTTGGCAAATTGAATGCTTCAATAGAACTGCCAAACAACTTCTTGGATTCAGCGAATGCCAAATGCGTTCTTTTAACATGAGCGTGCGCATTTGAAAATGGTATAATTATACTAGTAAATATTATTTAATCTAATGAGGTTTAAGTTGAACTATTTTTTAATTATATTTTTCCTATTAACTACTATTGCTCAAGGCATGGATACGCAAAATCAAAAAGAGAAAACTCCTGTTCCTACCGAAGTGTCTTTTATTGTTGATTATCAAGAACATCTCAGAACTTGTTCGGTACGAGATAGAGAACCATTAGGGGTTGAACATATCATTAGCAGGATTGTAAAGCATTTTGCTTTTAGTTTACGCAATCCTGAAAAAATTATAGTTCTTAATCGTGGCTACAATTGGAATTATGTTACTGAAGGTGACATTGAAAATATCTTTGGAGGATTTAGGTTTCAAGATGAACTCGATGGTCACGCAATAGCAAAACTAGATGTAACACGTTTATTGCATTATGCTCAACGAGGATTGAAGGAAAAACATTCACAGCGACAAAAAGAGATACAAGAAGAACATGATATAGAAAAAGGTAAATTAATGGAGATTATAAAAGAAAAAAAAGCAAAGTATTGTGATCTCAATAGGAAATGGCGTGCGCTTGATGCTGAAAAAAAAGATTTAGAAGATCGATTGAACCAAAAAAATAAATGGTTTTATCAACGCTATCCCTTGTTAACTGCAGGATGTGCCGTTCTGTTTTCGATGCCTGTTTATTATAAACTATTTTTGATCTGGCAAAATTATCAAGCCGGTATTTCTTCGTAAAGATTATTTTTCTTATGATTAATGAACTATTATTCTTTTTCCATCTCTTTATTATCATTTTTGCTGCTTTAGGTGCTTTGTGGCTGGGCAAAGAAGCTTTAATATGTTTAATAGCATTATTTGCATTGGTATCAAACTTATTTGTAACCAAACAAATTGCTCTCTTTGGATGTAATGCTACCGCAACCGATTCTTTTGCTATTGGTATCGTGCTCAGTTTAAATCTTTTGCAAGAATATTATGGTAAAGAAATAACTAAAAAAGCGATTTGGATTAGTTTTGCGATTGCTAGTATATATACTATTTTTTCCCAGCTGCATCTTTTATATATACCCACTCCGTTTGATACTACGCATTCCCATGCGCATGCTTTATTTAGCGTAATGCCGCGCATTATGATTGCTTCGCTGGTTACCTATTTTATCGTGCAACGCTTAGATTGTATGGTATATGAGATCCTTAAAAATCGTTTGCACGGAAATTATTTGGTTACTCGTAATTATGGTGCGATCTTGTTTTCGCAATTAACCGATACGGTACTATTTAGTTTTTTAGGATTATATGGGCTGGTAGAATCGATAATCCCTATAATATGTATAAGTTATTGTATTAAAGTAATCGCTATTGGAGTGGCAACTCCGTTTATTTGGTTTTCAAAAAAAATAATGGTAAAAAATACTCATGAATCCCTTTCGTTTTGAACTGCTGTATCAATCTAAAAAATCTCGCGCTCGCGTAGGGCGTATTCACACCCCCCATGGTAGTATCGATACCCCTCATTTTGTTGCCGTAGGAACCAATGGTACCTTGAAAGCGCTTGATAGTGCCGTAGTAGATGAGATTGGGGTGCAATTGATGTTTTGCAACACCTATCATTTGATGGTACAGCCAGGAGTGGAAATTATTAAACAAGCAGGAGGTTTACATAATTTCATTAAGCGTAAGGGCCCTATAATTACTGATTCGGGGGGATTTCAGGTATTTAGTTTAGCCTATGGCACCGTGCATGATGAATTAAAGAGCAAGGGAACCAAAAAAAATGATGGCTCTGTAGTAAAAATTTCTGAAGACGGGGTGCTGTTTCGTTCGTATCGGGATGGCTCACCACTATTATTAACTCCCGAAAGTTCAGTACAAGCGCAAAAAGCATTGGGTGCTGATATTATTATCCCTCTTGATGAATTACCACCATATCATATTGATAAAAAACAATTAGAAAAATCATTAGCACGTACGCATCGCTGGGAAGAACGTTCATTACTTGAACATAAAAAAAATCCTAATAATCAAGCGATGTACTCAGTTATTCATGGGGGAATTGATCCGGAATTGCGCAAAAAAAGTTGTTCGTTTTTGGCTCAACTAGATTTTGATGGGCATGCAATTGGCGGGAGCCTGGGGAAAAATCGTGAAGAGATGATAGCAATGCTTACGCTTTTAATGTCGCAACTGCCATTAGAAAAACCAAATCATTTGCTGGGCATAGGGGATCTTGCATCACTTGAGCAGGCAATACAATTAGGAATAGATACCTTTGATAGTTCGCACCCAACACGGTGTGCGCGGCACGGGCTTCTATTTACTTCTCAAGGTAATTTAAAAATCGAGCATGGCACTAATAAAGCAAGCTTTGAACCGATTGATAGAGATTGTAGTTGTTTTGTTTGCCAAAAATATACGCGTGCCTATTTACATCACCTTTTTAAAGCGCATGAACTTACGGGATATAGTTTAGCAACTATTCACAATCTGCACTTTATGGTACAATTGATGAATAATTATCGTAAAAAAATAATGAGTGGTGATTATTGATTTAATTACAATCCAATCTTAAGGAAACTGATATAACTATGTGACACACCACAATAATAATAGAACAAAATTTATTATAATCGTAATCACAACCTTACTCTTTAATTGTTCGCTACTTAACAGTATGAATACCCAGACAGAAACGATTATTAGAGGAGTTGCTTACCCTGTCACATCAGTGTTACAATTTGATCGTAGAAAACTTGCTCAGTTAATTTCTAATCCAGCTAAGCAGCATTTAATATATGCGGGCTATAATCAACAAGAATTAGCATTAAATAGGTTAGCGTATATAAAATTATTGACATACGACAATGAAAGAACGCGGAAAAGCCCTCAGGAAGCGCGTAATAGAAAATTGGCTACCACTTTTAAATGGGATTTTGATATAAGTGTATCTTTATTAGGCGGGGCATACAAACTTTATAAAAATGAGGATGAAAACAAAAAAATGTTTTTTTATCCACTAATTTTAGGTATGTGCATTGGAGGCACGTATTGCTTTCTTAAAGGTCTTATCCGATTAAGCAACAATTATTCTGCTCATGCTATTGAACAAAAAAGAGAACGGCGGAAAAAAGTTAATAATGATCTAATAACTTTTATTAGAGATAAAGCTAAACTTCCCGTGACAAAGGTAATAACTACCGATAATCGGGTAATGATGAGATTAAATTAGTTAAAAAATCAAATTATAGGAAATAAGGCTGCAATCGTTTTCATCAAAAGCAGCCTTTATAAGAATTCTACCTATTCAATTCCTTTATGCATTTCTTGCATAAGTTGCTGTGAAACTTGGTCAAAAAGGGATAATGCTTGTCGCGCTAAGAACATTTCAGCAAAACTGCCTGAAATCAACATATTACCAAATATAAATGCTAGCACACGACGTAAAGGGCTTTTTTGTTTGCCTTCTTTTGCATCTGATAATGAATCATACACTAAACAACCGCCGATACCAGCAGTAATCACGCCTGCTACAATGATAGCAATAAGGCGAGGATCATTGGTATCTACCAGAGAAGGGCCGTAAATTCTTTGCTTGAGTGCAGTAAGATTTGTTGGCATATTTTCAGCGCGGGCACCAGTTGAAGTTAGAAGAAAAGCACAAAACATCACAATAAGGTTTTTATTCATTTTTTTAATTCCTTTTAGGAAAATAATACAATATATATTATATATTACTAGATAAAGCTATAATTGCAAAATTTCTCATTAATTATTACAAATGAAAATTATTTTATAAAGGTAGTATTTGTACTGTATGTATGTGCGCAATAAATCTTATAGGAATAGCTTTTAAATTAGTGGGCTTAACAGTAAGCAACTATTCATAATAGACGAGTTTTTATGATACCGTTAATGAAATAATATGGTGATAAAATAATAAACTGGCGATTCTTAATGAGGAGAAATAGATGTATTATTCAAAATTAGTAACAATGCTTTGTTGCGTAATGAGTATTATTTTTGGTCAAGTAGCTTACTCAGGGCAATGGACTGAATTTTCATTTATTTTAAAACCCTCATTACTTGGTGGTATTGGCGTCTTTGCTACGCATGATATTTCTGCTAAGTCCCAGATTTTTAAAAACTATTTCAAGATAAGAACCCTAAAAATTAAAGAAGTACCCACCGATTTTATTAAATATTGTATTAAAATAAGTGATGAAGAGTGTTTATGCCCAAAGCGATTTGATCGCATGGAAATAGGATGGTATATAAATCATTCGGCTACACCCAACATTGCGCAGAGAACAGTAATTATTGAAGGCATAGAAGAATGTATTGTTTACGCTCTCAACGATATCAAGGCTGGTGATGAAATTTTAATCGATTATAATTTTCTTAATGAGCCAGAGCATTTAAAAGAGGATTATTATAAATAATTTTTAGCTGATAGTGCTCTATCTTCTGGTAAAATAAACCTACCCTGCAAATATTCTTGAAAATCTTTTTTGCGCAATAAAAGAGTGCCATAGCCCGTTTTAAGCGGTTGTAACGAAAGCCCTTTTAATAAAAGAGCCATACGCATTTTAACATCTTCAAGTTGAGAAATATCGCGAGCCATAAGCTCAATTTCTAAAAACGTACCTAAGTTAGCAACCTGATCAATACAAATCGTGAAAGAATCATGTTGATAGGTAGTACGCATTTTATCTACGGTATAATGAATTTCAAAATTATTAGCCCTCATTAAATCCGAAAAATCAGCTTTTTCTATGGCATTGAACTTAAGACTTATTAATAATTCATTAAGACGCGTAAGTTCATTTTCAATAAGTGGTAGAATAAAGGTGTGTTCTTCGCAATAATCCTGTATGGGCAAATTTGGATTATCAAGAGTTGCGCGATTAAATTTAATTTCTAATTTTTTATTATTGCGGGCGCGTATAAAAATACCTAGTTTGTAGAGGCGCCGATCCACTGTATCATAATACTCATCAGTATCATGCCTAGTATTGCGTAGCGAATAGTTTTTTAAAAAATCAGCTAATTCTTGATGGTTTAATATTTCATACCGCAATTCAATTTCGATAGTATTCATAATGGTGCCTCTATAATTAAATTATTCTTCATCGAAACATAAGCATTTTTAGGATTTTTTTTCTGTGTTTGCTCAATTATTTCAATTATTAATTGACGAGCATTTCTTGTTTTTTGAAAGCCACTCCCGCCAATGGCAATAATTTGTTTTTTAATCATATTTTTTCGTATTCATGTTTGGCTGATATGAGGCCAAAGACTTACTATACAAATTGTAAACATCTACTCCAACGAATTCGCTTCCAAAAATCGATTGGATGTAATAGTAAATCGAATATAAACCATGAATCATAACTATCAATTGAATAAATACGAAAAACTATTTTGCCATGAACTAAATGCTTATCAAAGGGACCAAAATAACGAGAATCAGCACTGCCTTTACGATTATCTCCCATTGCCCATATTTGATTAGGGCCTAAATGAACATCAAATTCGTCAACATTACGGCCATTAACGATTGTTGGTGTATAGGGTATTAAGAGTTGCTCTTCATGTAGTTTTGCCAAATATTTTTGTGCCAATTGTACATCAGCAGCATCCATTATATAAAAAGGTTGATCTTCATAAGAATATGATGAATCATAGGTACGTGTATAAAATTTATCATCATGATAAATAGTAAGGAGTGGGTATTTATTCAAATGGGGCTCATCTAATTTTTGTCCATTTCTATATACCACTGGTTTACCATCTTCAATAACGCCTTTGATATGATCGCCTGGTAATCCAATCACGCGCTTAGTCCAATTTTCTGGCCCATATACATAGCGTTGAAATAAATTAACAAAATAATTGTCTGAATAGGGAAAAACAGGGCTGTTTAGCGCAATAATATCCCCGTGTTGCAACTCTCTAAAAAGCACCGTGAATTTATCGGCAAAAAAACGTTCGCCAACCAACATGGTAGTTTCCATAGAGCCTGTGGGAACTTGATAGAGCCCATAAAAGAAGGTTCGAATAATAAAGGCGAGCGGAACGATAACAATAATTGTTTCGATATATTGAGCAAGCGTTGATTTATTGGGACGCCGTATCCATGCCCAGAACCTATGCAAGAAATTCATACATTTTCCTATTATTTTAAAGGGTTATATTGGTATAGAATACATCAGTTGCTTGAGGGGGGCAAAAAAATTATGGTTCATGTGTGAGTATGTTATTATCTTATAGCTAGTAACAACTGATAAAATATCAAGGAGACTTTATGCAGAACCTAATTACTATCTATGAGTTATCTCAACATCTCAATCAATATCTTACTATCAATGATTATACCGATATTTGCCCTAATGGATTGCAGGTAACTAATGAAGGTTATATCACCAGCATTGGAACAGCTGTTTCTCCTGATCTTGCAACAATAGAAAAAGCAATTGAGCGCAAAGTTCAAGTTTTAATAACCCATCACGGAATTTTTAAAAATAACGAAACCACCATTCTTAATGGTTCAAAATTTCAAAAAATAAAAAAGCTTATAGAAAATAATATTGCATTACTGGTTTACCATTTACCATTAGATGCGCATCAAATCATTGGAAATAATTGGAAAGCGGCGCGCGATTTGGGTTGGGATAATTTACAACCATTTGGCGAATATAATGGCAACGTAATTGGAGTGCGAGGAACATTCCTCTCCATAGATGCGTATGAATTTACGAAAAAATTAGAAAAATATTATGGTAATAAAGCAGCTGTTGCTATAGCAAAACCTACAATCTCATCAGCAGCACTTATTTCCGGCGGTGGATATAAATATATTGTTGAAGCAGCAAAGGCAGGAGTTGATTGTTTTATCACCGGCAGTTTTGATGAGCCATCGTGGTACACAGCTTTTGAAGAAAATATTAATTTTTATGGCTTAGGACATGCTGCTACTGAAAAAATTGGACCCAAAGCACTGGCTGAATATATCCAAAAACAATTTAGTATGTCTGCTACTTTTATTGATACGCAAAATCCATTTTGAGCTAAAAGATGTCTTCAGAAATGCATCCAGATGAAATTCATATTAATACGGATTTAAAATAATTTTGTAAGCTTCCTATTTGACTAATATATATTATAGATAAATAAATAACCATCATAAATAGGGGAAAATACATGTTGTCTTCTTTAATGATTACTGCTGCATATATCGGATTACAAATTTTAAGCATCCCACAAACGGTATTACTACCAGGATGGTTGAATATTTATAAAGAATATCCCATTTTAAATCAGGGAACTATCGAAGGAGTTAATGCAAGCTTTGCGAAGGTTTCAAAAGAACCTCATTGTGTATTTTTAATTGCAAAAACTGATGAATATCCGGTTGCGGGCATTGCCACCGGTATTCCATTAGCAGCATACGATGATAACGCAGAATATTTTAAAGAAAAAGGCTTAGATCCTTCCGATTATTTTCATATCAATGATGCAATTATTTTGCCACCGTATCAAAATAAAGGAATTGGTTCTAAATTGTATAAAAAATTAGAGAAGAAAGCACGTTTATGGGGGTATAAAGGAATTTCTGTTTGCACGGTTAAGCGTGAAAAAGATCATCCTTTAAGACCGTTGCAATACAAGAGTTCTAAGAAATTTTGGAAGCGCTTGGGTTTTACAAAAGTATCTTTAATAACTAAAGAAGCATGGCCTACTATAATTGATGATCGAGGCGCCGTAGAAGAACAGTATGAAAATACGTTGGTATGGTGGACTAAGGAATTAAAGGCATGAAAAATTAATTCATTTCTTGATTTTCTACTATTTTCACGTTAATATTATTTATTGTGCTAACTCTAAAATTATAGGATATCCTTACAGTTCGCACCGATGAACATGTATCTTAAAAAATGATACAAAGGATATTTCTGTACCTAATGATAACGATCCTATCTTTCTATCATTCTTAAGAGCTATTATATTTATTGATTTTTTTTAGGAGATCTATGATTTCGTTGTTACAAACTATTTGTAAGCCAATTTTTGGCACCTTTGAACGTGAAGAATTTAAGAAATTCTTACGCATGGGTGCAATTTTTACCTGCATTATTGGTACCTATTGGACCTTACGTATTCTTAAAAACGCGCTCTTTTGCAGCCTCGTAGGAGCAGGATATTTGCCGTGGGCAAAAACGGTGTCTATAGTGTGCCTTATTCCCTTGGTGATGCTCTACACTAAATTATTTGATATGTTTTCCCGCGAAAAAATGTTTTATATTCTTTCGGGAGTATACGGCATATTAACGGTTGTTTTTTCATTATTATTGATAAGCCCTATAGGCATATCAACTGCTGAAAATATATGTGCGCGTGAGGGTTCTGCTTTTTGGGCTACCCAAATTATTGGCTTTTTGTGGTATGTATTTGTTGAAAGTTATGGTTCATTGGTGATTGCTCTTTTCTGGGCGATAGCTTCTGATATTACCTTACCTGATTCAGCAAAAAAGGGGTTTTCATTGGTTGTTGCTATTGGGCAACTTGGTGGTATTGTAGGCCCCTATTTTATTACCCGTTTACCGCGCTTTTTAGGGTTTTCTACCAGCGCACTTTCGGTATTTACCTGCACCTTTTTTATTATTGGATCGATTCTATTACTGCGAAACTTTTTTAAAGTAACGCCATCAAATTTGCTGCAATCATTCCATGGCAAAAATGAAGCGCAAGAAGAAAAAGAACAAGAGCCAGGATTTATGGAAGGGCTGGTGCTTTTATTAAAACATGGGTATTTGATTGGTATCTTTGGCGTTCTTTGTTTTTTTGAAATTATTGTTACCATTTTTGATTTCCATTTTCATACGCTGGCCGCATCGCATTATTCTGGTACGGCATTAGCAGAATATTTGGGAATTTATGGTTCCTCAGTAAATGCCATTACCTTCTTATTCTTACTCCTTGGTATTAGTAATATCACGCGCATTTTGGGCGTTGGTGTTTCATTGGCATTGGTTCCGTTAATTTTTGGTTTTGCGGTATTTGGTTTTACCATGTTCAATAGTTTAACCTTCTTATTTGCATTAATGGTCAGTTCAAAAGGTATCAATTATGCACTTAACGGACCTGCATTAAAGCAACTCTATATTCCTACCACGCATGATGTTCGCTTTAAATCACAAGCATGGATTGAGACCTTTGGTTCACGCGCATCAAAAGAAGCTGGATCATTATTTAATATGTTGATGATACCATTACAAAAAAGTTTAGGAGAAGTTGCTGGGCGTGCACGCCATGTGGTGCTTAGTTCTTATTTAGGATTTGGTTTAGTTATTGCATGGTTTTTAATTGCGCTATATTTAGGAAGAACGTATAAACGTGCAATTGATGCTAAGAAAGTAGTGTGTTAAAAAAGGGAGCTTTATGCTCCCTTTTTTATTCTTTGTTTGTGATGCTATTAAGCGTTTTCTTCTTCAAAAATAGATCCGCAGGCAAAGCATAAGAAGCCATCTTTAATATGTGAAGTTGCATCTTGGGCCCATGTTAATAACTCATCGGCAGATTCTTGATCAAGTCTATTTGCTTTCATCAGATGGAGGTAACGTGAACATTTTTTTAAATTCTGACTACGTGAATCTTTTTTTAACCATTTCTCAATTTTTGCTTTTTGTTCTTCTGGTGATAATTGTGAAAATTTCTCTATGAATTGTTGTTTTTTTTGGGAGAGCTTACCGAAAAACCCAATTTTAAAAAATAACCGTCCATCGCGATTGAATAGATTGTAAATACTTTCTCATCACCTTCTCAATGCTTTTATAAATTATATGGTTTTAGAATATCACGCCTTTTGTCATTCCGAACGAAGTGTGGGAATCCATTTATTTATTGATACCTCCTTATTGATTCTTATAATACAAACTAAGAATTGCTTTTAAATTAGTGGTGGCAGTATCGCCTTGTTTTAATCGTTCTTGAATCTCTTTTGCCGTTAGCCAATAAGCAGCGCTAAAATCATTTTTTTCAAATGAAATATCGGTATGGGGAACTTTAATTTCATAGACCGCAACATAGCCATTTACTGTATGTTCAAAAGGAGAAATAAAACCCAAAAATGTATATGAAACGGTGCTGATATCAAGCATCACTTCTTCTAAGACCTCGCGCTTTAATGCTTCTTGATAGGTTTCGCCTGAAATAACGCATCCGCCTACGCAGGCCAAATTATTGGGATAATCAATCTTGGTAGGCGCGCGGCGTGGAATAAAAAATTTATTTTCATGCCTAATGAGTGCACATACTAAACGGAAATTTTTCTTTTTTTGTGCGAATGCATCAGTGCGTTTCATGGTTGCTATAATAGTGCCAGAGGCATCTACTAAATCTATTAATTCATCAGTCATGATAATTCCAAATTTATAGCTTTATATAATAATTATTTTATTATTATACCACAGTGATCGTTAAAACTAAAAAGGTGACATTATGCTATTCAGATCAAAAATTGCTTGTGCAGCTCTATTACTAAATTTATTTTTGTGCCCGTTAGCACAATCGAATGAAAGTCCTTTTAACCAAATAATAGAATTATTAGAATCCGGTGGTAACCATGATTATATTGGCGAACCGGTTTGCCAATTAGAACATGCCTTACAATGTGCTCAATTGGCAGTTGATGCTGGTGCTGATGATCAAACGGTACTAGCGGCATTACTTCATGATATTGGCCATTTATGCGCATCTGGTGATAACGCAACGATGGGTGAATATGGCATCGATCAACATGAAAAAGTGGGCGCTCAATTTGTTCGTGATCATGGTTTGCCCGAAAAAGTTGCGCAACTTATTGAAGGTCATGTACAAGCAAAGCGGTATTTAACCGCTAAATATCCGGAATATTATCAAAAGCTTTCTGATGCTAGTAAACAAACGCTTGAATATCAAGGCGGCCCGATGTCGCCAGAAGAGGCTTTAGAATTTGAAAAAGACCCGTTATTTGAACAAAAGCTGCAAATGCGTTATTGGGATGAGCAAGCAAAGAAAGTGGGTTGGCAGGTAAAGCCGTTAGAAGATTATAAAACTTTGCTTGTTAATTATTTGCGTTAAAAAGATGTTTATGAGGGTAATTTTCTTTAATTTTATCCTGTAAAAACTTTTTAACTGCATCTGGTAATTTCTGAAGTGACGGTATAAATAGTTTAAATTCATCTGAGAATAAATAATCACTATTATCTTCTTCTATATGCTGTAAAGCATAATCAAATAGTAACATGGTTAAGAGGGATTGATCTTCTAGTTGCTTTTTATCATAAAAGCTATATTCAATTATTTGATTTTCAAAAGAAACAAATAGTCGTCGATTATCATACGAAAATGCACAAGCGTTAGGTAGATCATAGGTATTATAAGGGATGGTTGTTATACATTCGCCGGTTTGGATTTCTATTATTTGAATTTCTTCTCGTGCTGTTGGTGCATGCTTGTTTTTCAAAGTTGCCATAAGGGCACCATTAGGTGAAAAAACTAATTTATCTAAAGGTGATTTTTGTGGCAATTCTTTAAGAGATTTTTCAGCTTGTATATCCAATAAGCAAATGGCGTCTTCATCATTATATGCTAATACATTTGATGTTGGTGAAAAAGCAAAATCATATATTTTTTTATGAGTAGTATATGTTGTCACTATTGAATGTTTGGAATAATCATAAATATGAATTTTGCTATTCTCTTTTGAATCTTCATTAATAGCAATAAGAGGGCCGTTGCGTGAAAATGCATGTTTAGTTGATAGTTGGTTATTAACGGTGATGGTTTGGTTAGTATTAAAATCATGCAAATAAGTAGCATGCGGGTTTTGAGTAGAATATACTAGCTTATTATTTGGAATGAAGGTTATTGCTGCACAACAGCTATCTGAGTTAATAGTTTTAATACATTTACCAGTGTTTACATCCCATATTTTAATTAGATTATTATCGGTCCCTTTTTTTTGTTGGCTTGCTAAAAAAGCACCATCTGGTGAAAAGCTAAAGCATACATCTACAAGATTAATAGGTAGCTTACGTATTGGTTTCTTGGTTATGCAATCAATGAATGCAGTATCTTTAATTGTTTTTCTTATAAAAGCTGTTTGAGTGGGTGATATAATAAATGCACCGTAATGACTGCTGGGTAGTTGTCTTAAAATGAACGATGAGGTTACTTTTTGTGCTATCTGCTTTGAAATGGTATTAATTCTTGTTGAATGATTAATGATCTGCTGTACTAATAGCTGTTCTTGCTGCGGGGTAAGTTTAAACGCATTAAACCAAGAAATAAAGCCGGTAATAGTTTTGCTATATTTTTTTTGGGCTAATTCATACAGTTTTTCTAAGCAACTACTAGTTATTAATGAGAAATTAGTTTGCTGAACATAATCCAATAAGTGTGCAAGAGATGTTTGCGTATAAGTAGTCCTAATACGGTTAATAATATGTGGTATACATAAATTTACTAAAGAAGGTATTTCAGCAGCTGGTAAAAAATAAGAAGTTTGCGGTGCTCGTATTTTTTGCTCGGTTGAAGCATATTCAAAAAATAAACTGTCTGATTTTTTTAGCAAGGGATATCCTATTTGAGCAGATTGCCCAATAAGGTTGTTAATGGCATTGCGCAGTGCGTTGACAGTTTTTGTCCACTTATCGCACCCATTATTATACAAAGTAATAATTTGTGATAACCCATGCAGTTGCTTATGATGAATAAGAAAATCAATCAAAGGTAAAAGTTGTTCCAGAGCATTGTTAAAAAGCAGTTGATCTTCTTCTTGTTGAAGATGAATAATAGGCTCTATTAGTGTGCTGCATAAATAATCAATCAGCTCATGATGAGTAGTATGCTGAATTAATTGAATCATAGCATTAAGTTGTTGATTAAGTGGTAGATTAGGGGTAAAGATCGAATTCAAAATATCTTGAAAGCAGTTATTATCCTGGTGATTAAAGGCATGTTCAAGTTGCTGTGCAATGTGGGTAATTGAAGAACTTTCTTGAATTGATATGTTGGTATTGCTTGTATACGCTGTCTCCATAGAATATGTAAAGAAACCAGCAGTACTTAATGCAAATAGAAAATAAAGTAATTGCTTACCAATGAAATCCACTAAACCCTCCCATTTTAAATCAAGGTTATATAATCTAATTATAAAGAATAAAAAGAATTGTTCAAGAGTTGTTTTTTACAAATATAAATATTTTATTGTTGTTGCCTCCGATTATTTCTGAATTAACCGCAATATTTAATATTGGAATTTACGGTCTTTTAAAAACGGTAGAATCTTTTTATGATTGAAAAGTAGAAGCATATAATCTAGAAATATATGATAGAAAAGAAAGAAGATGATAGAATAGAGCAAAGTAAAGCAGTAGGAGAGTAGTATGATTAGGGCATATACGTTCCTTTTCTTTTTTTTAATTATGGCTCATTTATATGGCCAAAATGATCCGGATTTGGTTCGTTTTAAAAATCTTATTGAAAAAACCGTATCGGGCGATTTTAAAAAAATACATGGTGAAGAACTTTTTGATATGTTTAGCTCTATTATTTCAAAGCCATCTAATACTTGTTATAAAAAATTAGCTTTTTTTGAATTGTTAAAAAGAAAATCAACGCATCCAACTATTAAAGAGGTTCTTAGCAAGAGCAAAGAAAAGCATCCGCGCATTTATAAGCAACTTGAGCAGATTTATAAACTGAATCGAACGGCTCCGGTGGTTATTATGA
Organism: Candidatus Babeliales bacterium; assembly: GCA_963722075.1. Classification (GTDB taxonomy): domain Bacteria; phylum Babelota; class Babeliae; order Babelales; family JANWKD01; genus CAVRJM01. Next base: position 1,306,217 of record CAVRJM010000001.1, read on the forward strand.
ATGAATGCTCTTAATTACTTTTTAGAAAAATAATCATTGAGATGTTTCAAGAGTAAAGAAGGGTAGAGGGTATGCAACTGCGGATCAAATTGGTTGATCTCCCACCAGCGATAATGAATCATTTCTCTGCGTTCATCTTCAGTATTATTATCAAAACTAATTGAAGCATTATCTATTTGCGCCAAGAAAATATATTCTTTAAATAAAATAGGCTGATCACGAACTGTGCGTACTTCTTGGGTGTACCAGCGATGAGTAGATTCTATTAGTGCGTTTTCTATTCCCGTTTCTTCAAAAAGTTCGCGCTGTGCTGCTTGAAAAAGTGTTTCGCCTTCTTCAACACCACCGCCGGGAGTGAGCCAAAATATTTCTTTGCCGTTATTAAATTGTAACAATAAAAATTTATTTTCAGTATTTAAAAGTACAACGCGTGCAGTGATTCGTTCTTTCATAGGTAGGCCTTATAATTTAAAAATTCTTTAATTTTTTGTGCAATTTCAGCTGCAGATTCTTTATCGGTATTAACGGTTAAATCATAGGGCATATCCCAAAATACGGTAGCATAGTGGCTTCGCGCATGGCCTTTTGGAGAAGTGCCGCGTGCTGTTTCACGTTCTTCTAAGACCGTGATAGGTGCCTGCACCTTAACCCATACGGTAGGTATATTTTGTAGCTTATTTTGTAAATCTTGTAACCATTCTTTTTTATAAGCGATGTAATCAACGATACAGTTGCAGCCATTTTGTGCATAGGCGGCGATTGTGCTATTCATAGCGTAGGCAACTTTTTCGCCTTGTTCTCCTACATATAAGGTAATAATTGAATTATTATCATTGTCTTGTGTAGTTTCAACCCAACGAATAGGATTTGATGATTGCCAATACGATAAATTTTGAGGGGTAATTTCTGGCATCGGGTTATCAAAGAGATTATCAATTCCCGGTTTAAGCCATAAATTAGGCATCATTAATGCTTGAAATTCTTTTTGAATAGAACTTTTTCCTGCCGCAGAAGGGCCATTAAGAATAATAACGGTTCCATATGAAGGTTTTTGGTTGTTATTATATATCATATATATTCCACCAATGGTAATTAGTGTGCTTACTAAAATAATAAATTTATTGATCATATAAACTCTTTCATAACTTTATGAGGAGATCAATTTTTGATCTCCTCATTATTATCGGCTAATTATTTTTTAAAATCCACTCAGCAATGATCTGCATTACTGTTGGTGCTATTGTTTCTTTTATCGTAGCATATTCGGCTAATGCACCTGTTTTGCATGTTTGAAACATATGATTCAAATTTGGTAATTCGATAAATGTACAATTATTATTCCCCGAATCGTTGAATGCTTGCTGCAATATAGGAAATGTTTTTTCACATGACACTATTGTATCGTGTGGACTTGCGATTACCAAGACAGCGCATTGCATTTCCTTAAGCATGTTACGAGGATCATAATAAGTAAAAAAGCGATAGCTTGGTGCCGTTAATTTCTCAATAAGCATATCAGCATTTTCTTGAGTAAAAGCAAAAGGTAACTTTTTTGCTTCTTCTTGTTGTGATGTGGGTAAACTCTGTAAGTATTGCATAATTACTTTGTGGATCATCTTTTGTGCTTTAGGCTGATCAGCTTCTTCTTTAATAATGTTGTAAACAATAGTCCGCACATGCTTATCGCGTTCAATAAAATCATGACTTGCGCCATCGGCTTGCAATTGTAATCCAGCTTGATAAATCAAATCGTGAACGCCAAGTGCAACATGAGGTGCCATAAGAATAGCAAAAGCGATATTTTTGCATTGTGATGCTACTAAAGATGCTATTAACCCTCCTTCGCTAAAACCAATAAGTCCGATTTTTGCTGAATCAATTTCTTCACGTGTTTTTAAATAATCGATACCAGCCATAACATCACGCGCAAGGTCTTCGCTCGTTACTGTTGACCAATCACCCGTTGATTGCCCAACGCCTCGTTTATCGTATCGTAATACGGCAATCCCTTGTTGTGTTAAATATTCTGCAAGCACCTTAAAATAAGTATGTCCCATACCGGTTAAGTTGCGATCGTTTGGACCAAAACCTGCAATTAAAATAACCGTTGGGAAAGATGTAAGATTGTTGGGTACGGTTAAGGTACCAGCAAGGGTAATATGATCGATGGTGTTTTCAAAAAAGACCTCTTCTTGATGATATGTTATTTGGTTTTTAGAATTCATTGTTTTTATTCTTTCAATAATAAGATTATTTGTTTTTACTTGTGTAATAAAAAAGAGCAGGCAGAACGCCATGCACTGTGTTTTATGCATGAAAATTCCTATGGAATTAATAACATTAAAAATTAATAAATGAGAAAAGTAGATAACTACCCACTTTTTTAACAAGCGGTTCTATAGTAAAAATTGATAAAAGTTGGTAATTAATTGAAAAGAATAAAAACTTTCATAAGCTACCCGAATTCTTTCTAGTAAAGGGTAATGGAGATATTATTTTAATAATAGCAGGAAAATTGATACAAAACAAAAAAATTTAATGATTCTTACAATAGACTCAAAATAAGTAAAAAAACGGAGTCTGGATAAATTTTCATCCAGACTCCGTTTTTTTTATACATAATCAAGACGTTTTTTTAAATTGCGAATTCCCACAATAAAGCAAAAAGCTGAGAAAATAAGTATTACGCCAATGCATATCCAAAAATTAAGATAGCCTTCTTGCCCTAGTAGTGCTACTCGTGCGGCTTCAGTAATATAGATCATGGGATTGAGCAAATTAATATACGCAGCAATCGGCATTACTTTATATAATGAAAGCCAAGAAAATTGAAAACCACCCATGAACCACATAGGGAAAATATAACGCATCCAAATATTTTCCATTTGCATGATGTTTGGAATCTTGCTGGCTGCCCATAAAACAAATCCTGCATAAAAGATATTTTGTACCAGTAAAATAATTAGTAATTTGCCATACTGTATCGTAGTTAAATCAAACTGATTCCATAATGCTAATTTACCCATGGGAAGTATAAGCAGTGTAAAAATGAAATAGATAATAAAATAATAAATAGCTTTACAAAGTAAAACGAACCATGAAGGTATAGGAAGTGTTAGATAGAAATTGATAATGCGCTCACCTTCTAAATCTGAGATAAATTCCACTACACTTGTATACATGGTAAAAAGACCTCCGGCACCAATCATAGCTGCATATTGAAACATACCAAAATTAGCATTTAAACCAAATAATGGCATAACATAGGCGGTTACAATTAAACTCATTATCACCCATATAGCTAGGTTGATAAGTTTATCTAAAAAACCTTGTTTGAAGACGGTCATTTCTATTTTTACTAGTTGCGCACAAATAGTGGCATATGATTTTATATTTGTATTCATATAATCAATCTTCGTTTAAAAGTTTTACAAAAAGGTAAAGATGTCATTGCGAGCTTGCGCGGCAATCCATTTATGAAAATAAAGACTTTTATTTACTCACTGGATCCCCACGCTTACGCTCGGGATGACAATTGTTTATTTTTACTTACTTGACCCATAGTATTGAGTTTATCAAAGTGAATCTCATGGCTATTAACCTTCGTTTAATAGGTTAACAAATAGATCTTCAAGATTTTTTTGTTGAAAATCAGCCATTAATTTTTCAGGGACATCAATTAATTTTATTTGTCCTTTATCCAAAATACAGACGCGATCAGAAAGCTTTTCTGCTTCATCAAGATAATGGGTAGTTAATAACACCGTGATGCCATTATTTTTAAGATCTTTAATTATTTCCCATAAATTTCTTCTAATATGCGGATCTAAGCCCACTGTTGGTTCATCAAAAATGATGATTTCGGGTTGATGGATCAAGCTGCGGGCAATCATAAAGCGTTGTTTATAACCACCAGATAAAACGCCGGCATTTTTAGATAGATATTGCTGTAGATTCAGTTGTTTTGCTAAAAGATCAATACGTTCTTTTATAATCTCTTCAGAAAGACCGTATAATTTACCGGCAAAAGTAAGATTCTGTTCCAGCGTAAGTGCATTATTTAGATTTGGATGTTGCGGGCAAAAACCGATTTTAGACCTGAAAAAGGTAATATCATTATAAATTGAACTGCCATTATATTCGATATCGCCGCTGGTTGGTGGATGTAAGGTGGCAATGATTGATGATAAAGTTGTTTTGCCTGCGCCATTAATACCCAGTAGTGTAAGTATTTCGCCTTGATATATATCTAAGTTTATTCCTTTTAGAACGGGAGTAGCACCATAACTTTTTTGTATATTTTTAATTTTTAATACAATATTTTGCATGATTGTAACTATTTTTGATTTTTAAAATAGTAAAAATGTTATTACTGTTTTAAAAAGGGGGTGTAATGAATGAAATAAAATAACAGAGTTTAATTATTATTATCCGTAAAAGAAAATTAATAATTAAAGTTAGCGGATGAAGGTGCTTGAAACTTTCATGACTTTTTTCTCCTGAAATGAGAGAAATGTTTTATAGATTATTTTATCATATTAAATATATTTTAATATTTTGTCAAATTAATCTTGTTCTTTATCGGGGGCAAATGCATTTAAAGTATTGAATTCAAAAAGTTTAAATGGAATCCTGGATTGCTTCGACAAGCTCGCAACGACGTTCTTTTCGACCGTCGTCCCGAGCATAGCGTGGATTCAGGCCAAAGTTAATATTCTTTTAATAAATTCACTTCCCTAAAAACATTCAGGCAGGTATGCGAGCAGTGTCCATGAACCGATTTTGATGATACTCTTAAAAATATGATTTTGTTATAAATATGGGATTTGTTGATGAAAATGGACAATATGCAAATACAATTTTTATATGAAAAGAGTAATTTAAAAAAAGCTCCTATTACTACACCGCTTGGCTCTATGATTGCCATAACTGATGAATCATCATTACATGCATTAGCCTTTGCTGATGGTGTGAATCGCGGGCGGGAATTTAATGTTATTAATCGTGCGGCGGATGCATCAATTACTAATGGGCGCACTGCCATTTTAGATTTACTGGAGCAGGAACTCGCCTATTATTTTGAAGGTTCTTTAACAGCGTTTAAAACGCCTATTAGTTTAAAAGGCTCCTTGTTTCAAACTACGGTGTGGCATCAATTACAAAAAATTCCTTTTGGCAGCACGGCATCATATAGAGAAGTTGCAGCAGCGATTGATAAGCCAACTGCATATCGGGGGGTGGCACAAGCGAATGCTACTAATCATTTGGTAATTATTGTTCCTTGCCATCGGGTGATTACCAGTAATGGAACCTTGGGCGGCTTTAGCGCAGGGCTCCATAGAAAAGAATGGCTTCTGAATCATGAGAAAAATAGTTCAATTTTTGCTAATAGTATTGAATCCATAGGGTTTATTTGACAAATAAGATTATTTGGTGTAGGATATAATTATAGTATAATCTTTAACCTGGATATAAATATGATACTCTCTCATTTGGAATCTATCCGAACCACTTAATAAACCCAGTACAACAGTATTGTTATTGTGCTGGGGATTTACAAGAATTATCTCTCAGATCTCTTCTAATTCCCCTTTGTTATTAATTAAAAGCGCATAAGCCGTGGGCAAAGGCTGGCCTTGTCAGGCATAGTTTGCCGAGCTCGAAGGCCCGGATAAGCTAAGACTGGCGCTTATTTTAAAGGGGTATCTTATGATACATATTAAAAATTTAACTTATTTATTTGGTACACGAAAACTGTATGACAATCTGTCCTGTTCTATACTAGAAAAGGATCGCGTTGGATTAGTGGGATTAAATGGTAGTGGAAAATCTACCTTGTTAAAACTAATTGCAGATGCACTCACCACCGCCAATCCAGCTATTTCTATACCAAAAACGAAAAAAATAGCCTATTTTCCACAAGAGATTGTTTTGCAATCAGATAAAACAATTTATGATGAAACATTTTCAAGTCGGCAGGATATTACTGATTTGCTTGCGCAAGCAGCACGCTTAGAAGAAAAACTGACCAATGCGTATGAAGATGCTGTTTTAGAAAAATATGTGGCGGTTCAAGAAAAGCTTGCTCGTTTAAACGTGCATGAAGTAAAAGCAAAAGCAGAAGAAGTATTATTTGGGCTCGGGTTTACCCGTGAACAATTTGATAAGCCAGTCAATCAATTAAGCGTTGGTTGGAAAATGAGAATCGTTCTGGCTAAATTATTGGTGCAAGATGCAGATTTTTACTTATTTGATGAACCCACTAACCATCTTGATATTGTAGCCAAAGAATGGTTTTTACAATTTTTATTGAAATCTTCCTTTGGATTTATTTTAGTGTGCCATGAGCGCTATTTACTTAATAAAGCGTGTAGTTCTATTTTTGAATTAGAACTTGGCAAAGGTAAAATGTTTACCGGTAATTATCAAAGATATCTAGAACTAAAAGAACGTGAATCAGCTATTCTTGAAGGTGCCTACGAACAGCAACAAAAACAGATCCAAGCAAAACAAGCAGTTATTGATCGATTCAGGGCAGGTACTCGAGCAAAAATGGCTCAAAGTATGTTAAAAGCGCTCGATAAAGTAGAGCGAATCACCTTGCCACCAAAGCCTAAAAGCATTGCGATTGATTTTCCACCGATTGAATCATCAGCAAAGGTTGTATTACAGGTCAATAATGTTGGCTATGCATTTAAAGATAAACCGCTTTTTAAGAACGTTAATTTTTCCTTAGAGCGGGGCGATAAAATGGCGCTGATTGCCCCTAACGGGATGGGTAAAACCACGTTATTTAATCTTATTGCCGGTTGTTATCCGCTGCAGGAAGGTACGGTAACATTTGGTGATAGAGTTACCTTTGCACTTTTTGATCAGGATCAGACCGCATCGTTACCGGCTGATAAAACTATTTTTCAGGCGTTGCAAGAAAGTTGTCCAACGGTGTCTACCAGCGTTATTCGTGGTATGCTTGGTGCATTTCTTTTTAGTGCTGATGATCAATATAAAAAAATCTCAGTGCTGAGCGGTGGTGAGAGAAATCGGGTGGGAATGATTAAGGTGCTTTTACAAAAAGCAAACTTATTCTTGCTTGATGAACCAACTAACCATCTTGATATGCCTTCTAAAGAAGTGTTATTACAAGCGTTACAAGAATATAAAGGAACTATACTGTTTGTTTCACATGATCAGGATTTTATTAATAAAGTAGCAAATAAAATTGCTGAGCTCACGCCACAAGGTGTTGCAGTATATACTGGCAATTATGATGATTTTGTATATCAAAAAAAGATGATCAATGCAGCGCAATCACAGCAACCTCAACAAGAACAGCGTAAAGAAGAAAAGAAAAAAAAAGCACAAACGTATATTTCAGTTGATACTAAATCATTAGAAAGTAAGCTTAAAAATTTGGAAAGATCGATAGAAAAAATGCAACTATCATTTGCTCAACTTATGTATGGCACGCCTGCATTTGAACAAGCACAACAAAAGCTTAAAGATCTTGAAGAAGAGTATGAACAATTAATGGAAGAATGGGTTGGATAGGGGGCAATAAAATGCCCCCTTTATCTATTCAATAGCAAAATCAAAATAACTAGAATCTTGATTAGCAGGGTATGGCTCATTAACTAAAGTAAAATGCCACCATTCTTGATCATAATTTCTGAACCCATGTTTTTCCATAACCGATTTTAAATAGGCACGATTTTCTTTTGCTTTTGCATCAATAAGTTCATTTTCTGTATGCGATGCGGTATCAAACAGATCAAAGGAAGAACCCATATCTACCGTACCATCATCTAAAAATGTAATAGTAAACCCATCCTTGAGCGTACGATCTTGTTTTTCAATCGAATGTACTTTTTGACCCTCCTTTATAATAGTAAGGTCTATAGTACTTCCTCTGGAATGGCCCGAGCGTTTAGCAACATAGCCAAGTTCAAATACTTTTGCTTTATCAACCCGTGGGTAGTATTCATCTTTTTTTACTTGATCAGTTTGGTCTTGGCTCCATTGTATAAAATTATTTACCGCTTGTTGTGGGCGGTATGCATCATAGATAACTAAACAATACCCATTTTTTTTAAGTTCTTCTTGAACTTTTTTTAATGCATTCGCCGCTTCTTTAGTAAGAACCACGGTAGATTTTTTATACCCGTCAACCGGTTTGCCAACAAAATTTTCATTACTAAAATAGCGCAGAGAAGTTTCGATAGAATCATCGCATTCATGCAGCTCAATAAACCCTTTTTCACGAGCTTCTTGAGTAATGCCATATATAAACCCGAACGTGATTATGCTAGAAAATAGAACAGCATACATGCGTTTTTTGAATGTGAAGGTCATCATAAGAGACTCCTTGTGTAAAGTTTGGTTTTTAAGGTCACCACGTAGCATAACGTAGAATTTTTAATTTGAAAAAGGCCCTCAGTGCTTACCTGGAAATGATGCTAAATTATGCTTCTGTCGATTATTTGCGTGTGATCATGTCATATGTTTTGTGCAGGTTGTTGGTCTTCAATGGGAATAGGTTTTTGAATATGTGAGGCGTAAATCAGTGCCCTAATTTGATAAATGCAATATCCTGCCAATGCAAAGCTGGCTATTTTAAGAACTATATACATTGGTAAATTATTACTAATTGCTTGGTCAATAAAAGGGGATTCGGGTGTTTTTTTTAGCGGCTGGATTAACGTAGATGGATGGGAATCCATTAATTAATATCTACCCTTACATTGTTTTTACGAGCGTCTTCAGATACCATATATAATGCTAAAAATATTTTTTTTGATAAAGGTTATCATTGCATAATTATGAGTTCGCCTCTTAACGAATCTGTACAAAAAACATCTCTTCAATATATACAAGAAAATTTGTTTTCTACTTGGTTGGAAATTGATAAACAAGCATTAGAACACAACATCAAAAGTTATAAAAAAATAACCCAGCCAGCGTTGCTTGCATTGGTTATAAAAAGTAATGCCTATGGGCATGGTATGCAAGAAATTGCAGCGCTCTGTGATAAAAATAATTTAGTTGATTATTTATGTACCGTTAACCTCTCTGAAGCCATTCAGTTACGATCCAAGGGAATAAAAAAACCAATTGTTGCATTAAGCATTCTTGATGAAAATTTTGAAAAAGCGCTTTTTCATTCGATTGATGTTGCCGTGTATGATATGCAGACGGTATTGCAATTAAATGCTGTGGGCCAAATAGCGCAAAAAAAAGTGAACATACATATTAAAATAGATACCGGGCTTTCACGCTTAGGGTTTTTAGTTAATGATGCGCTTCCTATCATAAAGCAGATATATCAATTGCCCTATATTACGATTAAAGGAATCTTTACTCATTTTGCGGAAGCTGAAAATAGTGATCAAACATTTACTAATCAACAAATTTCGCGCTTTACCATGCTTCTTGATACCCTGGAAAAAGAGGGGATTATAATACCATTGAAGCACAGTTCGTGTTCAGCAGCAGCGACAGCAAATTCGCTGAGCCATTTCACCATGGCGCGCGTGGGAATAGGTCTCTATGGGTTATGGCCATCACCTGAAAATAAGCACATAACCAACAATATGCATCCTCATTTTTCGCTAAAACCAGTGCTCACCTGGAAAACGAGAATCTTACAAATTAAAGAAGTTCCGGCTGGCAGCTCAATAGGATATGATCGTACTTTTTTTGCTGAAAAACCAATGCGCATTGCCATTTTGCAAATTGGCTATTGGGATGGCTATGATCGGCAATTATCAAATAAAGGAATTGTTATGATCAATAATCATTATGCTCGAGTGGTAGGCAGAGTTGCCATGAATCTATGTATGATTGATATTACCTCATTGCCAGTATCACTTAATGATGAAGTGATACTGTTGGGTAATTACCCGGGAGTAACGGCTGATGATTTGGCAGATCGTTGCCAAACTATTAATTATGAGATGGTGACGCGTATCAATCCGCAATTACCAAGAATAATAAAAGATTAGTTAATTTATTATTGTTTATCAAAATTCATGATAATAAGCGGATTTCCTAATGCAGCAACAAATTTTTGTAGATCCTGTGGCATTAAAACGGTGGTTGCATTATTTTCAAGCGGATGGCATCCAATTTGAGTTTGTTCAAAAATGCAAGAATCTAAAACAACTGAAACTTCATGATGAGTATCATTAATGAGTGCAAGTGGCGTCACTGAACCGGGAGTTACTTTCAAATAACGCATTAATTCTTGTTCATTAGCAAAGCGAAGCTCTGGTGCGGATAATTTTTTGGCAACGTCTTTTAAGCGGATTGCGGTATCAAATAAAGCGGTAATGAGCCAAAAACGTTTTTTCTTGTCTTTTAAAAAGAGATTTTTCACATGCGTTGCGGGAACATGTGCAGTTGCTTGTGCTTGTTCAACGGTAAATACCGGTTCATGAACATAGGTTGTTGTTTCTATTGAAAGCTGTTGTAAATAACCAAATAGTTTTTGTTGGTTTTCGTTCATACATATTTCTTATTATAATATTTCTATTAGAATTAATTTTAAAATTTTATTAACAAAAGTTGATCTCTTATAAAAAATGTTTAATTTATTTAGTAATTATATTTTATGTTTTAAAATCAACAAGGTGTATATGTTTAAAAAATTTCTATTTTTATCATTAACATTATTCAATTTACATAATTGTCTTTCTATGAACACAAAAGAGCTTAAACAAACACGTATTCAAGAAGAAAATGGGAAGCCTTTTTATTCAGTAGAGTTTGAAGATACATGGGGTGATACCGATGCTCAAGCGCTATACAAATTTAAATCGCTCTATTCATTTTCAGAAAAGCCATCCTCTGAACTAGGTCAACTATTTTCTTCAAATGAAGATCATCGACCATATCAACGGTTAATTGTAAACCGTCATTATGCACAATTACCATTTTATAAAAGACATGCCGGTAAATTTGGCTTGGGTGCAGGGTTATTGGTTGGCATTTTTGGAATAGGAATGGCTTGTTCAGTTACCAAATTTTCAAATTGGTTATCAGAATGGAAAATATTTAATCCATAATTTTTATAAAGTTAAAAAAATCGTCAATTTCTTTGAATGATTTTAATATATAAATCTGTTTTTCATCTTTATATTCTTCAAGAATAGTTAAAATCATGTTTTTATAAAGTTTATTAAAATGCCATACCCATTTTAGAAATTGTAAAAACTCAATACTCAATAATCGCTGTGGGCAGTTCTCAGGGCTGCCCGGAAGCACAATGCCTCTATTTAAGAATGCACGTTTTATTACGTACCAAATGCACTTGTAGCGCGGTACATCAAGAAAAATAATAACATTGGCATAAAAAGCTCTTTTATAAAATACCCGATAATAAGAACCTTCCATAATCCAGGAATCGCGCTCACATAATTCATCATGAATGGCATCAAAAACTTCAAATTCAATGCGTTTCCAATGAGGCTTCCAATAATATTGATCTAAATGATAGAGAGGGAGATTATGTTTTTCTTTGAGTTTGAATGCAAGGGTAGTTTTGCCTGAGCCGGCACAGCCTATGATGGCTATTCTTTTAGTCATATTTTATATGAGTTTTGAGGAATTAATTCTATAACTGGATTCTTACGGCCTAAAGCCCTCAGAATAACAGGATTTCTAATGATTGTCATACTAAGGAGCGTATGCGACGTAAGGATCCAGTGAATAAATAAATCAAACATTTTAATTTTAATTGATCGATTCGTAAACCGTGTCCGCCGAAGCCGATCAAGCGAAGGCTGGGTCGCAACCGATGGCTTTCGATCTATGTCGTCACGAGCCGAAGGCGTGGTGATCCAGTATTTTTATTAACCTTTGAGTATAATAGTTTCTGCAAAAATCAATATACAGGATTTATAATGCCATATCACAATAAACAGGGTGATGGTCGCTGGCAAATACGTCGCTCTGAGGAATTACACAATGAGTAATAACGGTAATTGGTGAAGTAAGGGTATCGCGCATTAAAATATGGTCAATCCATTTGTAGTTATCATAATACCATCCAGTTGCAGTATAATCAGGGCCTGATTTGTGTGTAGCAATCTCTTTTACGTGAATAAAAGGATGGCAGATTTGTTTGATGGCTCCCTTAAATTCAGTATTAAAATCACCCATTAAAATGACTGGAATAGTAGGATCTTGCATTCTTACATGGTCCATAATGGTATAAATGCCGCTCAATTGTGCTGCTCTGTACATATGATCTAAATGGGTGTTGTATACTATGATTTCTTGATCGGTAGCGTTTATTTTAAAATGCGCCATCGTACAAATACGGGGTAACCAACCGGTGAAAGGGGCATCCCAAGGCAACCATCCCAGTAAAGAATCAACCGTGTTAATGAAAAAAGTTTCAGAAGAAAGAAGTGACAATACAGAAGTATTATAAAAGATAGGAGTATATTCATCCTTTGCTAATCCCCACCAGCTTGAGCCGCGACCCGTGCCACAATAACTAAAATGGGGCAATGCTTCAACTAAATCATTAATTTGGTCAGTAATAGGTTCTTGAAGTCCAATAAGATCTGGGTTTGTTTCTTGTAGGATGTTCACTACAAGAGGTAATCGATTGGACCATTCGTGTTGCTCTTGTTTTTCATAACCTTTACGACGAATGTTATAGGTCATAACTCGTAAAGGCACTGCTAATGCGTTACTTGATAAAAAGAAAAAGGTGATAAAAGAAAGAATTGATTTTTTACATCTCATAATAACCTCACTATATAATTATTATATAGTATAATTATAAAATGGCAACAATATGTGCTTTATCAAAATGAAATAATCTCTAATAGTGCAATCATGCAATGAACTATTTTGCGTAATTTCAAATATAAATTATAGATATGTGAAAATTTGACATGAAATTCTTTTTGAGTATAAAATAAAGCATAAAAAGCTATATTATTAGGGGAAAAAATCATGTTGTTAAAGAAATATTGGATGATGCTTTTTATAAGTATATTCTTTTTACCAAGAATACATGCAGACAATGCGCTTTCATCTCAAAAAATCATAGCAATATCATACCAGAAGATAATTGCACATCGGGATTGGAAATTAACATTTAAGAAAGCTGCGCGTGCCTTTAAAAAGATTTCATTAAAAGACCTTCCTAAAGGGTTTAAAGTAATGGGGGCTACCTTAAAGAAGCACTTTAAGGGTGCAGAAATTAAATTGGATCAACTAATACAAGAATATTCCTTTTTAAATAAGTATAGAGAATTAATGTATGAAGTTGCTACTGCAGCGTACCATGATGCGCACATGATTATGTTATTAGAAAAACTTAAAGCAAAAGGGGTGCTGCTCGTATTAGCAACTAATACACCGGCTGATTGGATTGAATATCTAAAAGGGCATCAAGAGTGCTTTAAGCTTTTTGATCTATATTGTTTGGGTTCTGGTGATTTTGGTAGAAAGCCTGATTTTAAATATCTGCAGAATTTGCATGCCGCAGTTTCAAATGAGGATTCCCCCATTTTGATTATTGATTCAGATGCCCAAAATGTAAAAAAGATGCAATGTGATGAACTGAATATTCAATCAATACAATTTACAACACCGCAAGAGCTTGAAATACAGTTAATTGAACTTGGTTATTTATAATTTCTCTTTTTGTTTTTTATTAAACAATTAATTATCATAGGAATAATTAATTTATTTACGATAGGGAAATTATGATAGTAAGAAATTCACTGTTATTGGTTATTTTTTCATGTTGTGCAATTGACAGCTTATTGACTATGGATAAAATGGAAATAAAAATTCAAAGAAAACTTTTTAAAATTGCGCGCAATCCATTATTAGTGGAATATCCAAATCAAACAGATCAGAAAGCTTTTTTACAATATAAAAAAGATCAAGAAATTGCTTTTGAAAGCGGTAAATTTTACACCTGTGAAATAATTAAGCATCCTACAGCTATAGGTTATTTATATAGCAAAATGTCGCAAGTATCTGATTTGAGGCGCATATTAATTGAATCTTTTTCTTACATAATATTTCCCGATGAAAAAAATTAGTTCAGTTCACAATGAAGAAATAAAGGCAATAGTAAAATTACATACGGTAAAAGGACGTAAAGAACAAAAGCGCTTTTTTGCCGAAGGGTATACCGTATGTGCTACGTTAATTGCTGCTGGTTATAAACCACTGCAGGTATACAGCACCGAATTACTCTTACCCCAGGCACAGCAACTAGCAGGCGTGCGGTTCATAACCGTTGTTGATTCCATAGTGCTCGCCAAAATGTCGGCAGCGCAAACGCCAAGCGGTATTTTATCAGTATTTTCATTGCCATCAATGCCCGAACCAGCATTATTAAGTGCTGGCATAGTGCTCTATAATGTTACCGATCCGGGTAATATGGGTACCTTATTAAGAACATGCGCAGCCATGGGCAAAAAAACTGCCGTAATAATAGAGGGTGCCGATCCTTGGAGCCCTAAAGTGGTACAAGCATCAGCGGGAACGCTTGGTTTATTAGATATTTTTGAACTGAGTTGGCCGTTGCTAAAGATGCACCAGCGGGATTTGCAATTGCATGCATTGGTATGCAAGGGCGGCAAAACAATTGATAAAAAGACACAGGATAATATACTATTTCTTGTAGGCAATGAAGCACAGGGGATTCCTGAACATATTGTTCAAGAATGTGATCAACAAATTACCTTAGAAATGCCGGGTAAGATTGATAGTTTAAATGTTGCTGTTGCGGGTTCCATTGCGTTATATTTAGCATGGTACACTTCTTCATAGTGAAAGGTATTTTATGAACTATATTTTATTACTAATGAGTCTGGCAATAATGACTTCTTCGTTACAAGCAATGAGATCTAAAGATGATACAAATCTTCCCAATAGAATTTACGGTAATAGCCGTGCAAATTCTGAAAATGAACCGCGTGTAGTAACGCTTCGTGTTTTATTAAATGCTAATACCCACAATATTACTATGCAAGATCGTGAATTATTAACCGATTCTCCTTATTTGGTGCGCCCTCTTACTCGAGCGCAGCCTATATCAATGCAGTATAGATTACCATGGATTCCGGGTACCCATTACAGGTCATTAGAAGATTGTTGTTGGTTAGGATTTTATTGTAGTGCTGCTGCAGGAATCGTGGGAATGGCATATTTAGCTTCGATGTTTGGTCAATAAAATGTCACACAACTACTATTTGGATGCAATATAAATAATGGGTGGACATCATAAGTTATCATTTTGGACTGCCGTATTAGTTAATTTGAATGTAATGTTTGGTGCAGGCATATTCATTAATACTATATCGGTGGCCAAACAGGCAGGTTTTTTGGGATTCATAAGCTATTTGGTAGTAGCAATTCTTCTTATTCCCTTAATCATAGGTATGAGTCGTTTAATTGCGCTTTTTCCTAATGGGGGCTTTTATGGGTATGGTGCCCATACCATTAGCAAGGGCGTTGGTTTTTTTAGTGCATGGGCTTATTTTACTGGTAAATTAGCATCAGCGGCATTACTGGTTCATGTATTTTCAACGTTGATAGTATCATTATTTCCCGGGTACCTAGGAATATCAACTATTGCTCTTGATAGTATTATTATTTGTTTGTTTGCATGGCTCAATTTGCATCATATGAAAACAGGCAGAGCAATTATGTATACCTTTATGGTTTTCAAAGTAGTGCCTATTCTCTTTGCTATTTTGAGTTGCCTTTATTTATATTCGTATTGGTCGGTGCCGGCCGATTTATTCTTATGGTCGGGAATACCTTATGCCATTCCATTGGTAATATTTGCTTTTACTGGTTTTGAAGTATGTTGTTCGTTAAGTAGTTCAATTGAAAATGCACAAAAAAATGGACCACGCATTATTTTTTTAACGTATGGCTTAGTCGTTTGTACCACTATCATATATCAATTTTTTATGTTTCTTACCGCGGGTTCTTCTTTAATGGGTCAAGAAAGCTATTTAGGGGTTTTCCCAACACTATTGAGTTTATTATTTGCTGATAATTCTCTATTGGTGCAGCATGGTACGCACATCATTCATGTTGCAATAGCGTGCGCTTCCCTGGGCGGAAGTTATGGCATATTATTTAGCAATCACTGGAATTTATATGCACTTGCTGAGCATAACCATACTTTTTTCCCTCAAATACTTACCACTCTTAATAGTTATTCAATTCCGTTCTATTGCATACTAGTAGAAGCTATTCTTTGCATTTTTTATTTAGTGGTTACCCAAGCATCAGTAGTGATATTACAACAGATTAGTGTGATGGGAAGTGTGCTTGCGTATACGATGAGCATGGTGGGACTTTTATATTTTAGCCGTACGCAGGATTCCTTCAATGGTCGTTATATAATATGGGGTGCCTTATTAAGCTGTTTATTATTTATAAGCTGTTGTGTAAGAAATTTTTATTATAATGGATTATATGCCTTTTATTTTTTCACCATTATTTTAATTTTTGGCATTGGTATGTATTTAATTACCAAAAAGAAAGGTAGTGCGTGAAATGGCTCTTGTTATGCTTAAATATAACAACTATTGTGTATGGCATGGAAATTGAGGATGATAAAAATACTCAAAGCGAATGCCAATTACCGGCTGAAATTTTTTGTCTTATTCAAAAACAAGTAAATACGCGTCAGTACTATACTATTAAATATTCTCCTGATACAGAAATTTTTAGCCCTAATAATAATAAGCTGGGGATTATTTCTCATGCAAGGGATAACCAACGATTTCAATTTACAAATTTTGTTCATTATTCACCTGGATTTAATGATATGGAAGACCCGGGTTCTAAAACGGGTTTTATAGTTCATCATGAATTAGTAAAATTTCTATTTTTTGATGCTGGTTCTGGGGAGGCACATTTTGATGGTCCAAATGATGCTAATACATTTTTACTGAGTAATCCTATAAAAAATAGCAATGGAATCGTAGGTTATAATATTTTTATGGCTTTTATAAAAAATAAGGATCAACGTAAAAAAATGCATCAGGATTGTTGGGATCGTTATTGCGATACATTTGATAACGCTATATTTAGGTGTGGATCTTTAACCGCTTTAGCATTATATAACAAGGACAATATAATTGCTTGTGCTGATAATTATGATTTAGACAAAAAGATAGCTCTTTATGATTCAACGGGAATCTTAATTACAGAAAGTGTTCTGCCTAAAAAGTATGGACTTTTAAAAAAGTTATCATTTTTAACTCATCGTACTTTGTTTGGATTAACGCAAAAAGGGCGATTGATTACTGTAGCGTTTCATGAAGCCTCGGGTACCTTAACTATCCATAAACAAAGAATAAAAGCAAACAATACCAAAGTTAAAGTACAAAATTTTGCGGTGGATCCGTGCCATCTTGGGCAATTACTGTTGCTCCTGGAAGATAATCGGTTGTTTTTAGTGAACATTAAAAAACCTGCTATTGAATCCTTTTATATATTAAATACTGGTCCAATAGAAAACCTCTGGTTTTATAATGATAAAGTTGGGTATCTAGAAAAAGATTCAATTAAAGATAATAAAGCGACGTTTGTTACCTTTGATCTGTATCAATTTGTTAATGAACATGAGGTTAATAATAAGCATGCTAATGAATATTTGACTAAATTGGTAGAAAAATTTATAGATGATGATAGAAATAGAAAACATAACTAAATGTCATTTAATAAAATTTATTTAGCTAAAAAGGTTATTTTGTTTCTTATTCACTTATCTTGATCGAAGAATTTTACGTTACCTATCTGATCTTGAGCGTCAGCAAAGCAAATAAGCACAAAATAAGCGAAATGATACCAAATCGCACCGTAATTTTAGATTCTTGCCACCCTAATAATTCAAAATGATGATGAAGGGGGGCCATTTTAAAAATGCGCTTACCAAAATATTTAAATGATACTACTTGCATAATAACTGATACGGTTTCCATCACAAAAAGACCGCCTGAAATTACTAAGAGCAGTTCTTGTTTTGCAAGAATAGCCATAAGAGCTAATGCGCTTCCCAGTGCTAATGATCCGACGTCTCCCATAAATATTTGTGCTGGATAGGTATTGTACCACAAAAATCCTAATGAGGCGCCTACTAATGCGCAACCAATGATGGTAATTTCTGAAGAATGTGCGTACGGAATATGTAGGTAATAGGCCAATAAAAAATGGCCAGCAATGTAGCAAATTAAGGAATAGAGCGCAAAATTAGGAATCAATGAACCGATGGCAAGTCCATCCAAGCCGTCAGTTAAATTTACGGCATTACACATGGCAACTAAAATGAAGGCAACCCAAGCGATATAAAAATAACCAAGATCAATAGTGAGATTTTTAAAAAACGGGAAACTGATAAAAGCTTGGTTGGGGTTATGAGCATAAAGGCAGATAGCTATAATAAGCGCAAATGTTATTTGTAGTAGAAATTTGCTACGAGCCGATATTCCTTTCTTTCGCTTAATTTTGAACCAATCATCTAAAAAGCCAATGATACCAAATCCTGTGATGCAGGCCAAAAACAGTAATACCGTATACTGAAGCAGATTACACCATAATAAGGATGAGAAAATAACCGTGGCAATAATAAATATACCCCCCATAGTGGGCATATTGTTTTTAATTTTATGTGCCTCGGGTGTCCATTCTCGTACGTTAGTGCGAAAAAATTGTTGAGACTTATTAATAAACCAATTACCAAAGATAAATGAAAAAAAAAGGGAGGTAAGGAGTGCTGCTATGGCACGAAAACTAACATAATGAATAACATTAAAAATGGAAAAAGTATGTTTTAGATAATTTGATAAATGATATATCATAGTAAGCTTTCAAAATTAATATTTTTTGGTTTACAAAATTACTCAAAGCTTAATAATAAGGCTTAAGAATGATGTCGTTGCGAGCTTGTCGAAGCAATCCAGGTTCATTTAATATTTGGTAATTTATTCTTGTTTACTGGATCCTTACACTCCGTTCAGGATGACATTCACAAGCCTCCCCGTCATTCTGAGGCCTTTGGCCGTAAGAATCCAGTGATAAAATGATTTCTAATAATAATCAAGCCTGGATTGCTTCGCAGGCTCGCAACGACATTTCTTTGGAAATTGTATATCCTTTGAGCAAAATTTCTTTCGTATTTAAATAAGCAAAGCTCAATGTGCTTTTAGTTCTCATTATAGCAATTATTACAATTGTTGCTGCGGATATTTAAAGAAAAGCGAGACATGGTCATATTTATAATTTCTCTTTGGAAATAAATAATTTATTAATATGGCTAAAAGGGCTGTTGAATACCCCCTTTTGACAATAAAAGTGAGCTATTTAAACTATTAAGTATGCTAGTTTCATCTACATAAGATATGATATCGGAGGAAAACTAACTATGAAATCGAGTTATTTAGGTAAAGCAGGAAAGTGTGGAGCGTTGTTTTTATTACTGTATGGTACTATACCATCCACCAACAAAGCAGTACCCATAGCAAGTACTGCTATGGTAACCTCAAGCAACGATGCGAAATCACCTGGCCAAGAATTTATTGCTGAACTGAGAAAGTTTTGCAATGACTTTAAGGATACCACTTCTTTTAGCAAGTTTTGCGTAAAACTTGTAACCTTTCTTGAACAATATGCAGCCGCTATTAAAAATGAGTTTCCTACGCTTAGTATCCAGGAGCTTATAAAAGCACTCAAAGATGTTCAAAATAAAACTAGCTCTATGATGATAGGGTTTAAACTACATCCGTTTTTTAAAGAATTACCACATGACCTGCAAGATGTTTCTAAATGGCGAGCGGCCCTGAACAGGCGGTTGTCTCTGCAATAAATCTATTTCGATTATGGATAAGGGGAAATGGAGGCCTTTTAACATCAATTGAAATCTTACGCTAGATACGATACCATTATCTCTAGGAGAAATCTTAGGGATAATGGCTTTTTAGAATGATATCATGGCAAAAACTGGTTCATATGATTTTGATGTAATAGTAGTAGGTGGTGGGCATGCTGGTATAGAAGCTGCTTATGCATCTGCTCGTTTAGGGTCAAAAACATTATTAATTACTTTAAATTTAGATCGTATTGGCTATATGCCGTGTAACCCTGCAATTGGCGGGGTGGGCAAAGGACATATTGTATTTGAAATTAGCGCCTTAGGCGGCTTAATGCCTAAATTATGTACGCAAACATATTTGCAAGCGCGTATGCTGAACACCAAAAAAGGGCCGGCGGTTCAAGGATTGCGATTACAAATTGATAAACATGCTTATAACGATCATGCCAAGCAAACATTAGAACGAACGGAAAATTTACAGATTATTTCTGGCATGGTTGAATCCTTATTTCTTGATAATAAAGGTGCAATTTGCGGCGCCAAAACGCGTGAAGGGGTAGAATACAGTGCTGGTGCTGTTATTTTAACCACCGGTACGTTTTTAAATGGCGTGGTGCATATTGGCAAAAATAATTATTCTGCTGGTCGCCAAGGGGATGAAGCGGTTCCTCATTTAACATCATTTTTAAATAAATTGGGTTTAATAACCGGTCGATTAAAAACAGGAACACCACCGCGCTTATTGCGCTCAAGTATTGATTTTTCTCAATTAGATATGCAAGCGCCAGATAACTTGAATCATCTTTTTGAATTTCATCCGCATACCGTTACCAATAAGCGCGATTGCTTTATTGCGTATACTAATTCTAAAACCCATGAAATAATAAGAAAAAATTTACCTTTATCTGCCATGTATAGCGGCAATATTAAAGGTATTGGACCGCGTTATTGCCCGTCTGTTGAAGATAAAATTGCGCGCTTTCCTGATAAAACAGCGCATCATATTTTTGTAGAACCAGAAAGTGCTTCAAGTGATGAGATTTACCCAAACGGTATTTCTACTTCATTGCCATTACCGGTGCAACTTGAAATGGTACATTCGATTGTTGGATTTGAACAAGCGGTTATTGTGCGTCCTGGCTATGCGATTGAGTATGATTTTGTGCTTCCTGATCAATTATCCCATACATTAGAAGTTAAAAAAGTTCCCGGTCTTTTTTTGGCGGGTCAGATTAATGGCACTACCGGCTACGAAGAGGCGGCCGGCCAAGGAATTATGGCGGGAATCAATGCTCATTTGAAAGTACATAGATTGGCGCCGTTTATACTTGATAGAAACCAAGGATATATTGGCGTTATGATCGATGATTTGGTTACCTTAGGTGTTGATGAACCATATCGTATGTTTACTTCTCGTGCTGAACGGCGTTTAACATTGCGGCAGGATAATGTGTTTTTACGATTAGCTGACACCAGTTATAATTTAGGCCTTATTGATAAAACTATGTACGAAGCTATTCAACAAGAAAAAGCTATTGTATCTGATACCATAACGCAACTTAAATCGGGAAAAAATAGCTGTGATATTTTGCAATTATTAGGCAATCAAGAAGAGCATAAACAGAAGCTTAATGAATTTACGGATGGCAAATTATCCAACCGATTACTAGAAACAATTTGGGCTGATATACGGTATGAGCCCTATTTAAAACGTGAAGAAAAAGAAATAGAAAAGTCAAAGGTATATCAAGAGTTGAATATTCCCGAAAGCTTTAATTATAGCATTATTCCCGGTCTTTCTACGGAGTTAAAACAAAAATTAACTAGGCATAAACCCAAAACAATTGCGCAAGCAATGCTTATTACGGGAATGACACCAGCGGCAATTTCGCTGCTTATCTTTAAGGTTCGAGAACATCAATAAAAAAGGGTTCATTATGAAATACCATCTTCCATTACTAACATTAATTTGTTGCTTGGTAGTAATGAGTCATAGTATGGATAATAGTAGGCAAGAGCGTGATAAAAGAAATCAAAAAGCTCAGGCAGAATGTCAGGCAAAGCGTAAAAAAAAACCTGACAGAACCGAAGAGGAACTAGCCCAAGATGCTATTTATATTGCAACTTTAAATTGTATTTTAATGTAAAGTAAATGATGATTAAAAAAAGATCTTTTTTTACCAGAAATAGTTTTTTTGTTTTTATTTTAACCTTTTATAGCGTGCTTTTTATAGAATATGTTTTTACAACCAAAGAATTAGCAGCTTTAAAAATTGAAGAGGAGCTTAAAGAACAAGATGCAGTTCCGTTACTTGATGATTCCATTTTGACCATGGAGCCATTAAAGCCTAAAAATGAAGTAGTTGCCCTTACTCCAAGAAAAGAAGCAGTACCGGTAATAAAAACGGCATCAAGTCTTACCATAGCACCAGAAAATAAAAAAAAACCTATAACGCAACAGCACGCTACTGATCATGAACGTATTGTTACCATATGCAATGATATTACTCAAGATATGGTTACCTATAAAAAACATTGGTCAGGCCATCATGCGCCGTCAAAATTTATAGTAAAAGTAAATGATCAAGAATTAAAAAAGGGCGTGCCGACACCGGTGAAAGTGGTTGATGACAACGTGCGAATTTCTTATAGCTATGAATTTCGCGCCATGGGATGTGTGTATCGCACTGGTGGAAGAAATCTTGAATATAAGATTCCAAAAAAAGTTGAACAATGTAGTTCAACTTTTTCCTGGGATGCCCCCCATAATTTGATTCTTGAGCATGGACAATTAGTTGCGGTTACTGATTTTTGAATAATTCTCTTATGTTTATAAAACTTTTATCGCTTACAAATGAGATCTACCTTGAGCCTTAGTGTAACGAATTGGAAAGATGTCGTTGCGAGTTTACGAAGCAATCCAGGCTCATTTAAAGTTTTCTAGTTTGCTGATAAATTTTTTAATTGTTTAAATAATTGATATTTCTGGATTGCCGCGCTTCGCTCGCAACGACAGCCTGTCTTTATTATTGTAATTTGAGGCAAATTTTTTTATACATTGCAAATAAGCTTCCAGAGAACCCATTAAATAAGTTTATTGAGTTTTTTCAGTAATATATGCTATTATTAAATTATCGATAAAAACAGCATATAAATAGCAAGAATCGCTTAAAAAATGAGAGGTTATGAAAGCCTATTTTAAACATCTTTATTTATCATTTTTATTATTTTCTTGGTTTATTCCGTATGACCTTTTTTCCAATGTAACTGTTTACAATATCCCTAGAGAAAGCAATTTGGTTGATATTTCTGCAAATGAGAATATTCAAGATACCATAGAACTAGGTGTTAAAAGCTTTATAGAAGGTAAAAGAAATATTGGAAGAATTAGTTATTTAACGCCGCGAGAAGTTCGAGCCCTATTTTCCAATAAAGTTAAGGAGTTGTATGGTGAAAAAAAGGGTAATGAAATAATTAATAACTATTTTACTGATGATTATTTTGGTAGAAAAAGAGAAGTCGAAGAAGAAAAATCGCCGTATCAAATAGTTCAAGAAGATCCTTATTTAGCTACGCATATATATAATGCTTTAGGGTCTCCTACAAATAAACCTGGTAGGGAAGGTACTATGGAAGAGGCGCGAAAAAGATGGGGTATAGAAACTTTGCTTTTAACACCTCAAGAAGTTTTTGAGGCATTACCAGATTATGTGACAAATAGATTAAATCTTACATCGGGAACATTTGAAGAATTTAAGGAAAAATACCCAGAAAAGGCAAAAGTAATTTTTTCTAAAGATTTTTTTATCCCAAGGGATCCTGCAGCGCGTAAATCTTATTTTTTAACGCATTCATTTGGATTTTTTGATCAACAATTAGTTGCTGATATTTACATAACAGCAAAAAGAATCATGGGATTAACTAAAAAGGGTGATTACATTATTATTTTTGGTAATACTCCCTATTTTGTAGGAAGAGCATTATCTAAATTAATTTCTTTAGACCCAAGCAATGAAAATTATCGAGAAATTATTGAATTCCCGTTTTCAGGTTCGCCTAATAGAGTGAGGCCTTTGAGTTTTCCCACTTATAAAGATATTGTAACTTCAGAGCGATTGAAATATTTACAAACTAGATTGAAGAAAGTTGGTTTATCACCAGAAAATAAAAATTTGCAAAAACATGGAATTTATTTTCTTGATGTAATTGCAACTGGAAGTGGTGTTGCATATACGATTGAAGAAATATTACGATCATTTATTGCTGCAGATCAGCAAATTCCAAATATTAATATTATATCATTAAATCAAATTGATATACATAAGGAAGAAGACCAAAGAAATGCTCAAATAGCTGAAACAGACGCATCTGATGGGGATGAACTTACGTTATTTTTTCCTAGTAAATTTAACCCTCATTTTGCAGTGGATGCATTCGTTATTTATTTGCCGCGTCATGGAATGTTAGATATTTTGCCATCAACTGAATGGCGTATTTTCCCTGAATATAATGCTGCTTTTTGGGTTCCTGAGTATGATTACTTATTACATTGGCCGCAAACTGAAGTTGCTCATATATTACTTCAATTTTTTGATGCGAACCTTGAACATATTATGAAACAGGATACTGGCAAGTAATATGAGGTATCTTATTATTATTTTTGCTTTAAGTTATAATGAATACTGTCATCATAGAAAATTGCAAGGCAGTAACAGTTGAAGTGCCAAAAATTTAAAGGTTTATTTACTTAATGGATTGCTTCGTAAACTCGCAATGACGTCTAGTGGGTTGTCATTAGGAGCCGGCGGGAGTAGTGATCCAGTAATTAAAGAGAAATATAATTATTCCAATGTATCCAAAATTACTACATATTTACGGTCCTTTTTTTGTACAAAGCTATGGTGTATGTATAGCGTTAGGGTTAGTGCTTTATACCTGGTTACTGTTCAAGGATCCCATTCGTAAGAAACTCGTAACTGATGATCAGTTTCACACCCTGCTATTAGCAGGGGTGTTGAGCGCATTGTTGGGCGGTAGAATACTCTATTTTCTTACCGAAGAACCACTGGGATCGTTAAGAGAGTTTTTTGAAGTATGGACCGGAGGCTTTGCCGTATTAGGTTCGGTGTTGGGGGTATTGGTGGTACTTTCATATTTGTTAAAAAGCTATAAATTACCGGTGCTTCTATCTCTTGACCGGGCTGCGTTATATGGGCCATTATTGCAAGGAATTTCGCGCATTGGCTGTTTTTTAGCCGGGTGCTGTTATGGGAAGATAACGAACGTAAGCTGGGCTATTACCTATACTGATCGTGACTGCTTGGCTCCTTTGCACGTTGGCCTACACCCGACGCAATTATATAGTGCATGTTCCTTATTTCTTATTTTTTTCCTATTAATCTATGCGCAGCGTGTATTAAAAAAAGATGGCCAATTATTCCTATTATATTTAAGCTGTATGAGCTTTGAACGGTTTTTTAATGATTTTTTACGTGCCGACCGTTCTTTTTTTGGTAATTTTATCTATTCTAATCATCAACTTATAGCATTAGCAATTGGTATCATTTCTATAACCTGCTTGGTATTTCGTTCAAGGAAAGCCGTTGGTGCCCACGGATTATGAACACAAATATTTTTAATTATATTAAAAATAGAATTGCGATTCTTGAGATTGTTAATAATTATACGACGGTAAAAAAAACGGGCCAATATTGGAAGGGTGCCTGCCCATTTCATAGTGAAAAGACGCCTTCATTTACGGTAAGCCCTGATAAAAATATCTTTTATTGTTTTGGTTGCCACAGTGGTGGAGACGTTATTACCTTTATTGCCAAAGTTGAAAATATTACTCCTTTACAAGCAGTACATCATTTAGCCGAGCAATATTCTATTGATATACCACAGCAATTAGATGCTTATAAAGATCAAACCAACCTAGAACAAAAAAAACATTATTGGCATGTATGCCAGCTGGTGGCTCAATGGTGCCATGAAAATCTGCTTAAATCGACCCCAGCCATGCACTATCTTAAAGAGCGGGGATTAAGCAAGGATTCATTATCGTTATTCATGCTGGGGTACTTCCCCAAAGGAATGCGGGAGCTTAAAGGACTTTTGGAATTTATTAAACCATACCATTATCTTGCACAAGATCTTATAGAAGCGGGTATCTTGAGTGAAGGCAAAACGCAGCTCTATTCTCCTTTTGAGGATCGCATCATGTTTCCCATCAAGGATTATCTAGGAAGATTTTGTGGTTTTGGGGCGCGAATTTTTAATGCAACTGATGAGCGCTCGAAATATTATAATTCAAAAGAAAATAGCTATTTTTTAAAAGGGTCACTTATTTTTGGCTTTGATTCAGCAAAACAAGCTATTCAAAAGGCTGATGCGGCTTTTTTGGTTGAAGGCTACATGGATTGCATTGCTATGGTGCAGCATGGATTTACTAATACGGTGGCAACCCTGGGTACAGCCTGTACGCTTGAGCATTTAAAACTTATGGCGCGGTACACCTCAACGGTCTACGTGGTCTATGATAGTGATTTGGCAGGGCAAAATGCCATTTTACGGTTGGTTGAATTGTGTTGGCAGGTGAATCTGGAATTAAAGGTGATACAATTGCCGCGGCATGAAGATCCTGCTTCTTATTTACAAAAGAACCTGGATTTTACTCAATTACTGAAGGATGCGCAGAATATTTTTACCTATTATATTCAGCACATGGGTGCAGATTTTGAAGGAAAACCACTTAATGAAAAGGTACGCCTAACCCGGCATTTATTAAAGATAATTCTTCAGGTTGCTGAGCCGCTCAAACAGGATTTCTTATTGCAAATGGCCGCTAAATCCTACCAAATACCCTTTGATACCCTGAAAAAAGAGCTTCTAAAGAGCGGTGAACGGGCGTCAGATAAGCCCGAAACAGCCGCAACAAGCTCAGTGGCTACGGCTTTGCCGGAATCTTTATCCTTGAAAACAAATTCAGAATTGGAAAAAAAATTATTTTCTGTTATAATAAATAACGTGGGGATCCTTCAGGAAGAGGATTGGCATTTTATTGATTACTTTAATGGCCCATTGCAGGATATTTTAAAGAATATAAAACTTATAAAAAGTGAAAATCCGTCCCATGACTTTATCAATTTTTTTGAATTGCTGAGTTCGGAGCAAAAAAGTGTGGTGAGTAAATTATTAGTAGAATTTCAAGAATATACTCATGAAAAGAACTTTGCACACCTATTTACGCAATTTCAAAAACAACACTGGAAATCATTGATGGCGGTTTTTAAAATAAAGCTTGCTAAGGCTGAGCAAGAAGGAAATAAAAATTTAACACAAAAACTGCTGCACGATCTGCAAAAAGTTAAAAATAAATTTAAAAATATCTAAAGGAATAGAATGATTAAAAAAGTAATAAAGAAAAATGAAAGTCACGGTGCTAAAGGTCCTAAAAAGAGTAAAAATCTGATTGAAGAAGAGGCACCTAAAAAAGGTCAAAAAGCGGTATTAAAAGAAGTTCCGGGTGATGAAGAATCATTTGATCCTACCGCACGCTTAGAAATTAAAAAAGGATTGATTGAGCCTTTATTAGTTAAAGGGAAAAAGCTTGGTTATTTAACGTATGAAGAAATTATGGAATTTAGCCATAAGCATCACTTATCTGACCAAGATACCAATTCAATCATGCGTCTTTTTGATAAAGAAAACATTGATTTATTAATGCAAGAAGAGCTGGATACTAATTCACCTGATATACATGATTATGAAAAAGATGATGAGCCGCTTAAAAGCAAAAATTTAAAAGAAAAATTTGAAAATTCATTAGATATTGATTCTGATGAAGATTTGATTGAGGATGAAGAAGATACAGAAGCGGAAGATGAAGAGCGCCTTGCCGCTATTAAAGAAGCGGTATCTTCAACGCAAATAGCCGATGGGGTAAAATGCTACTTACGTGATATCGGTAAAATTCCTCTCTTAAATAAGAAAACTGAAACGGTTATTGCTGAGCAGATCGCTAGTGGTAAAAAAGGATCTATTGAAGCAATTTCAAAATTTCCTTTTATTCATAAAGAATTCGTTTCTATTGGTGAGCGTTTACAAAAAGATTCTATTGCACTTAAAGATGTGATTCAATTTTCTGAATTCGATCAAGAAAACTTACCAAAGGTGCAAGAAGAAAAAGATGCCTTACTGGCAACGATAAAAACAATTGCTGATTTGATTGATAATGAAGAAAAAATATATCGATCATATCGAGGAAAATTGGATACCGATGCTAAAAAGAAAGAGATGCTTGATAAGGTTAAGCAAAATAAAGAAAAAATTGCACAGACTATTCAATCAATTAAGGTCGCCAATAAACTTATTCGTAAATTAGGTAACCGTATCGAAAAAGCGGTAACTAAAATTAACGAAAAGAATCATGACATTGATCTGAGCAAAGAGAAAGTTAGTCTCTTACAGCGAAAAAAAGCAGCGCCAGAAATTCAAGCAGAGATAGAAGAACTTGAGCGTTCAATTCGTTCCTCTCAAAAGATTATTAAAAAATATGAAGGAGAGATGGGATTAAACCAAGATCTTGTTATTAAATATTATACGCAGCTTAAAATAAGTCAGGTAAAAGATAAACGTGCTAAAGATGATCTTGCTAAAGCAAACTTACGCTTAGTGGTAAATATTGCAAAAAAATATATAAACCGCGGACTCCATTTCCTTGATCTTATTCAAGAAGGTAATATTGGTTTAATGAAAGCGGTGGAAAAATTTGAGTTTGAACGAGGCTATAAGTTTTCTACATATGCCACTTGGTGGATTCGTCAAGCAATTACCCGTGCTATAGCAGATCAATCACGTACGATTCGTGTTCCAGTCCATATGGTGGAAACCTTAAATAAGATTAACAAAATTAAAAGAATCTTTGTGCAAGAGCATGGCCGTGAACCAACGCATGCCGAGCTTGCTAAAGAATTAAATATTGATGAAAAGAAAATCAAAAATATTATTAAGATCTCTAAAGAGCCTATTTCACTTGAAACCCCAGTAGGTGATAGTGAAGATGCCTTTATTAAAGACTTTATTGAAAACGAAGATGAATTTTCACCCGCTGATACCGTAGCAGTAATGATCTTAAAGAACGTGTGCGAGAAGTGCTTAAAACATTAACACCGCGTGAAGAGAAGGTACTTAAAATGCGTTTTGGTATTGACGTAGCGTCAGAGCATACACTTGAAGAAGTGGGTAAAGATTTCTCAGTAACGCGAGAACGTATTCGTCAAATTGAAGTTAAAGCATTACGTAAATTACGTCATCCATCACGAAGCAAAAAATTAGAATCGTTTTTTGATAAAGAATTTGATAGCATTTCAAATGATTCTATTGAATGACGCATTTATTGAAAAAAAGGTAAAAAAGAACAATGGAACCTGATCATTTTTGGGGATTATTATATAGTGAAATTGCTGGGTTTATTATTGCAATAATAAGTTGCGCTTTATTCTCTTTTTTAGAAACAACCGTAACGGCGTTGCGGCTTTTTAAATTAAAAGAATTAGCTACTTCTGCCAAACGATACAAAACCTTATTAGAGACGCTCGAAAATAATCCTCATCAGGTTTTGATTACTATCTTAATTGCTAATAGTTTAGCAAATGTTACCGCGGCAGCTTTAATTACCACTATTACTGAGCAGATTTTTTCGCGTTTACATCTTTCTTCTGGGTTAGGATTTTCGGTGGGTATTGGATTTGGCACCTTTGCAATATTACTGTTTGGCGAAGTTATTCCTAAAAACTTTGCAAAGCTGCATGGTGAAAAGCTATTTAAATCGGCCTTATGGATTACTAATATTACTTTTTACATACTGTATCCATTTGTAAAATTCTTAATTGCACTTTCAGATTTTTTTGTATCATATGTAGGTGGCAGAGCCGAATCAACCGAGCTTGTTACTTCTGAGCGTGAGATTCGATTTTTGATTGATTATATTAATAAAAAAGGGCTTATCGAAACAGAAAAAACAGAAATGCTCCAAAGTATCTTTAATTTTGGCAGTAAGCCCGTTAAAGAAATTATGGTTCCTATGATTGATATTATTATGGTCAGTTCAAAAGAATCATTAAAGGAAGCGCTTACTACCTTTTCTACCTATCAATTTTCTCGTATGCCTGTTTATGAAGATAACCCCGATAACGTTATTGGGTTAATTTATCAAAAGGATATTTTTACGCTTCTTTCAAAGGGAGAAGATAAACCGCTCATTGACCTGGTGCGGCCTATTATTTTTGTACCAGAGAATATGAAAATTAATCAGCTATTACGTCAATTTAAGGTAGAACGTATGCATATGGCTATGGTTATTAATGAATATGGCAACAGTACCGGATTAGTTACCCTTGAAGATATTCTTGAAGAAATTGTGGGTGAGATTAATGATGAATATGAAGAAATTACTGAAAAAATAGTTTCATTAAAAGAAGGCGGTTGGCTTGTTGATGCTACCGTCGATTTAGAGACGCTTAGTAATCTGCTGGGCATTAATTTTGAAGTTGAAGATGCCTTTACCTTAGCAGGTTTTTTAATGGAGCAGATGCAGCATTTGCCTAAAAAGGATGAACGGATTTTATACCATCACTATTATTTCCACGTACAAAAAGCCAGCCATAAGCGCGTAATTCAGGTATGGATTTATAAAGAGAATAGTGCTGATAAGAATGCCATTATATAATAAGATCGTATTATGAAAAATGTGTCTGTTGGGATAAGCGATTTTAAGAAACTTATCACTGGAAATTATTATTATGTCGATAAGACACTGTTAATTAGAGAGCTATTTGAAAGCCCTGGAATAGTACAATTAATTCCCCGTCCGCGTCGGTTTGGCAAGACGCTTAACCTTTCCATGTTAAAATATTTTTTTGAAAAAACCGAAATTGATAATAGTGGCCTTTTTACGAACACCAAGATTTGGCATGATGAGCAATATAGAAAACTGCAAGGAAAATATTCGGTAATCCTTTATTGGCCGCTGTTAAATAAACTTCTTTTGCATAGTCTTGTGATTGGAAATAATTTTGTTGTTTTGCTTCTGGAAAATATTTTTTATAGAAATCTATGTAGAGGTCCAATCCTTTTTGGAGCAAATTTATAAATATGGGGTTTGTCAGTTTTTGGTAGTTTGCTTAAAACTTCTGCATAATGGGCATTTACTAATGCAATTTGCCGAATACAATCATGTGCTTCAACCGCTTTTTTAAATTCTTCTTGATACAGTTCTTCATTATTTTTAAGTTCTCGTCTCAGTGCAAAATGTTCTTCCATAGGATTGCTGCTGGTAATAGGCGTGGATGTGGATTCACAGTCTTGCATGCAATAAGGAGATACAGAAAATAAGATACTCATTAGTTATAAAGGAAAAAGGCGTTATTTACAATGCTTTATGTAAAAGTTTGCTGTTTTTTTAAAGAATAAATTTGTATTTATAGAATATTTTGTAACCAAGAATAATGTGGTTGCTTTTTTAATTTATCCAATTCTTGTTGATGTTCTAGAGATAATTGAGCGCCATATTTTTTTAATATTCTAATAACTTTTCTAACTTGCCTTCGTTCCAAGTAAAATTCCATATCCCATCCTTCGTGCATATATTGAATTAGCTCTCGATATTTATTAAGTAATAGTTCTGATTGCAAATTTGAAGAAATGCCATATGAACACAATAATTTAATCTTTTTTAAACCATCAGCATCATCGCCAAACGTAAATACTCTTTTTACAAATTCTTCGTCTTGATTATAGCCGGCATCTAAAAATAATTTAAAAATTTCTTCTTGAGTGTATGATGATAAATTTAGATTAAAATTATCCGCTGATGGCTTGAAATTAAGCACTTCTTTTAAAAAAAGATTAATTTTTGATAAAGCAGCTTGCGGATTATGATCATGTTTGCTCCATGAAGCCTCAAGCAAAAGTCTATCTATAATTCTATAAGATTGAGCACCCATATTCAGTAATTCTATAAATTCAGATAGTTTGTTTTTGTAAAGTGTGTATTCCAATAGATTATATGCAGTCACGGATCCAGGGATATTAGAATTAACGGATTTAGAAAGCTCATCCGCGATTGTTGTGTTTAAATAATCGCTATTTTCTGCGTTATAGTTAAAAATTCTTTTCAGGGATTCTTTTTGTTCTTGATGGGATATTTGTAACTGCGAATGCCGTTTTAACGGTAATAAGTTTTTAAAAATAAGAGCATCAATTAAGTGATTTTCTCCATATTTAAACCTACGAAGTAACGATTTAACCTCGTTAGTATCTAGAATGATGTCCAATTGTTCTTGTTGAGGTAAATAATAAATAAGCCCATCAATGAATATTTTTTCTTCCCCAGAAAGGTCCTGCCTAAAAATTTTTTTTAGTAAAGGGATATGATTTTTTAAATACTCCTCAAATCGCTTATCTTTTAAATGAATTTTATAACGAATAATTGCCTTAATGACTGACTCGATAAAATGTTCATCATTAGGAAGACTTTGCATTAAACTGAATGCTAAATCAAAAAAAGCAGGAGAATGCTTATAATAAAATATCTCATTAATAACCAATAGTGCTTGATTGGGATCATGTAATGGTTGGCTAATAAAGTAATGATACAAAACTTCGTCAGATGAAGTTTGGCACCGCTCACGTGGATTCAATGCAGTAAGGCAACTTAAATTTTGTTTTGTTAACGGATTAAGTTCATAATCTTTTGCATTAAGAAAGGTCAAACAATAAGGAGAGCCATATTTTGAATCTTTTTTTCTTAAATCTTTTATAAACGTATGCCCGGGAACGATAGTTAATAGCAATTTATCAGACTGATTCTTTTCAGTTATGGTAATAGTAATGGTATTATGTTTAGCTTCAATATCATTAACTGGTTGGAATGTTATTTTCCTGCGATGATCAGAAAGAGCTTCACCTAATTCTTGGAAGGTGGTCACCTTTATATTCAACAAGTAATTAAACAGATTGATGACATTAATCGCTGATGAACGAATTTCATAATTACCGCGAACATATTCTATAGTTGGACTATCTGAAACGGTATTCATCCATGCTTGGCCGGCACCACGTACCAAGGTGCTATCTTTTTGATTATTAACTGAGTCAAAAGAGCAATAATCAATATAAAATTGAATTAATTCTTGACGTGGGCTGATTGTATCGGGGAGCATTGAAAGGTCAAACGAACTATCCTTATGGTTTACTAATAAACGGTTAAAAATACTCCGCATTGAAGTTTCAAAACAATCCGGTGCTCTGTTTTGTGAATCGCCATATGCATAAGCACTTTGAATTACTTGAGGAGGATATACATTTGCATATTGTTCTTTAATAGTAGTAATGATTGTTTGCTCATAATGATCAGTAGCAAATCCTATAGGATTTGTTTGACTATAATTTTGTTTAAAGTTTTCTAAAAATTCAGCGTATTTTTGTTCTGTTTCATTGGAATAATGGTCAGCTATTAATTGTTGCGCATTATTTGATTCTTTAAAAACGGGTAGATGGTTATGAAGTGACTCTAAATATTGTACCGGCTCTTCTTTTTTATTGGCTTTAAGATGTAAAAAGCCTAACAGTGATGATTGCGTACTATGTGGTAATAAGTGCTTTTTATGTTTGCTTTCCTGGGCAGCTTTTTGTATGGTATCAAGAACGGCGTTAATTTTAGCTAAACTAGCTCTATCAGCAACTCTATTATGCTCATCTTTCCATTGCTGGGCAATGTTATCTTTCGTTTTATCAAAAGTATTATTCTGTAAGCTTCCTATAATGGTCCCTACTAGGCGCGGGTTTAATGAGTAACAAGGGTTACTTTTATTTTGAGTTGGCCTAAATTGATCATCGCGCAAGTGGAATAATCCTGTTTTTTCATCTGATACCAATTTTGTTAATGCATCTTGCTCGCTGCCATACTGATATAATCGTTTTAACCATCCACTTTCAGCGAGCGCTGCACCATGAATAGGGGAAAAAGGCTTTGCTTCATCAGTAAGCCCATTATAAAGATGCTTTAAGTGATCATGATGGAGTGAGCGGGTTCTGGAAAATGAAAAAGGAGAAAAGGCATTAAATAAATTTGAAATAGTTTTTCGAGAACGGGCAGTGATACGACTCATAGCCCAGGCTGCAGGGCTAGTGGATAGTAATAACACTATTAAAAATTTATAAAAAGACATACAACCTCCTAATTTTTATTGCTTCAGTTGATTTAATTGTTTGGTAACTTCCGTAGCCATTTTTTTTAATTCAGGATCATAATTAAAACGATCGGGATGAAATTGGCTCACCAGTTTTAAATAAGCGGTCTTAATTTCTTCATCGGCAGTGATATAAGAAAGCCCCACCAGAAGATTTGTATTGAGTTTCTTATTATTTTTTATTTGGGTAAATAAATGATACACCGCCTGTTCAGTTGAATTTTGGTATTTGTTTTCATCAAAATTAGTGAATTGTTGTGCTGATTCATACTTAGCATAGTTTGCAGTATTAGATTGATAACTTTTAGATTCTTGGGCACGGTTTTTTTGTTGAGCGGGTATATCTAAAACATTATATAAATCATGACATTTATTGGTGGTAATAGTTTCTTTACAAATAACGGTTTTATATTCTTCGATATATATTAAATCGCCCTTGCGATATGTTACCCTTTTACATGGTTGCATAAGAATGGAAAGTATAACTTCGTAAATATGAACATTCTCGTAGTTATATTCTCGAAGAGCAGCATTACGTGCTTCTTTTATTTCTATATAATATTGAACTAAATCGCCCGGTTCAAAATAGAGCTGTAATTTTTTTAAAGCACCAATATTGAGTTTGCGTACTGCCAATCGTAATGCTTTTTTATTAAGGCGAGCGCCATATTTTAACAAGGTGCTTATAAGAGCCTCTTGCTTTTCGGGAGAAAGATGTTTGCTTAAAAAGACCGCATGGTCGAGCGCGGTTGATCCCATTACTCCCGTGCGATGATCAAGACAACTATTAAGTAAGTTGGCATCACGCATTTTTTGTACTAATTCTTCAAATGAAAGATTGGCAAAAAAAGAGCACTCTTTACCTTGTGTTTTAGCTGCAAAGGCGTCCAAAAGTTCATCATGGTATTGTTGTGTTGATTTAAAGTAGGATTTAACGTGTTCCCATATAGTTTGTTGTGGCTTTGAATATGAAAATAATCTGCGTGGCGCAGGATTAGTAAAAGGAGCTTTTTGTTCATTATTATAGCCAGAAAAAGTCCATAAGGTTCCTAAAAAGATTTTAGATCGATTATTGAAAGGGTTAGAAGGCCTAAAAATGCTCGAAAGAGAAGCAGTAGATCTTGGCCTGGTAACTTTATTCATTCCCCAGCTATAGGTAGAAATAAATAGAAGGAATAAGATAATAAACTTATAAAAAGACATATAAACCCCATTTAGTTATTTATTGTGTATAAATATAAAATAAATTAAAATTTGCTATTTGTCAAATAATATAGGATTGGTAGAAAATGGGAGATTTTATTTGTTTTTTTGTTAATGCAAATTGGACAGAAGAAAAGGGTTCTTATAGACTACAATTTATACAAAAAATAGGTCGTTTTGATAAAGGATTATAATGAAAAAGCTCTTATGGTGCATAGGGTTATTTGGATTATTGCCAATGGTTTATTCAATGGATGAAGAACAGCTTCAAGAAACGGTTATTGGCATTTCATATGAAGATCTACCAGTTGAATTACATTTCCATATTGCTAAATGTATCAGTGATGATATTGTTTCGGGGATTGAAAATTACCAGCAATTTCAAAAAGCACTTGATGCTTATAAAGTATTAGTCAATATTGGTTTAGTATCTCATTATCATGATGAACTGGTTAAAAGCCTTCATATTCCTGCCAACTTTCCCCTCAATATTTCTTCTGATAATGCTTTAACAGAAATTGATGAGCAATTAGCTAAAAAATCACGCCAGAAGGAAAATGTGATTGGCTTAAAAATACATTTGTTGGCGGAAGAATTAAGGCAATTTCCTGATCTTAGCACTATTGATGAAAAAGTATGTTCCGATGATGAAACGCGCGGTTTTATTCGAAAAGGGTTGGTTACCTTATTGAGCAGGGAACTATATAAACATCCTCATTTTGATAAGGGTCTGTTCTCGAAAGAAAATATTGAGGTTCTTTCAACAAAAAATATATCTCCTGATTTTACTATTCAAGGTAAGCCATTATTGTTTTACTCAATGATGCTAGGCGATTGTGTTATTTGCGCTGATATAAGAAAAAGAGAGGAAGAACTTGGGTCTAGAAAAATAGATCGAGCAAAACATTATATATTTTATTTTTGTCCTCCTTATCGTGATAGATATCATTGGATTACTGATGTTTTTGGGGAAGAATACCCTGACTATCATTTTTTAAATACCTACTATGAAAAACAAGATGCGCAATGGGCAGAACGGAGAACAAAAGGGACATATGATATATATCAGCAATCTAACATATGTTTATTGAGCCACACAGAAAAAAAGGCTGATCAGCTGTATGATGGGGATGAAAATGAAAAACACAAAAAGAGAATTGGGGAGAGCTTTTTATTTTTACAGGATTTTATGAAATCTGGTGGTACCGTTAGTAAGGTATATGGATTGACTCTCGAGGATGAATACATCAAAGATGCGATTGATGCTTTGAAGTTTGCCATAAATAAAGATGGTGTAGAATCTGTACAAGAAGCGGATCCAGCTTCATAAAGATCATATTTATTAATTTTATTCAAATAAATACCATAGATTAACCATCTAAAAAGTAAAACGAGCTAACTCTATATGAAATCCCTGATTTGAGGAAAATAAAATCAATTCATGTTTTCCCAATAAAAAATTATCCGAATAGTTTTTTATTGTGGAAGTTAGGATGGGCATGCTTTCTTGTTGGAACTTTCTCAAGTCTTTAGAAAAAGTGTTTTGTAATCGTGCTAGTGTAATATGTGGTAAAAAAGCATTTGCATTTTCGTTTTGTCCAAATTGCTGAGTAAACAAAGTATATATATGTGATAAAACAGGCGAAGGTTGGGTTATTATTGCGATTACTCCATGCTGCCCGACAAACTCTAATTTTATAGGCGAGCGGTAATCATATAATGAATAGGGCCCATATTGATGCATGTGCGTAGTAATACTATGTTGGCACTGTTCAATCAAGGCAGGAATCTCCATTTCTTGCCGTGGGCCAAAAAAATATATGGTCATATGCAATTGTTTTTGTAAGCGGATTGTAAGATCATATTTTGTTAAAAGAGCTATTAGTTGATGTGCCAATACTTGTTGCAACTCTTTAAAAACTTCTTGATCGTTAAATGAAAGAGCAATGAATACATTTTGGGCCATATCGGTTCCGTACGAGGCGCTTAGTGTTCACATTTTAAATTATAATTTAGTGGACCACCAGAGTAATGCTGCGGTGATGATTGCATTAGTGATAATTGCCACAATATTTAATTGGGAAGTCCATGTTAGAGAAAAAAATTGTATTGGCAGTACATGAAAATAACTGAGCATAATATGGCTTAAAGTATGGAAGGCTTCGACTCCAGCAAAAAAGATCACGATTTCTTTTTTTGACCACATAAAAATTCTCCTTTTAGTTTTTGCACTCATTATGCACTAGCATTTTTTATGAAATCAATATTTTTCAACATTTGTCATCCTGAGCCGCGTGAGCGGCGTGAGGATCCAGTATAAAAATAAAAAATCAAAATTTTTTTTGAAATTACAAGGAGTGATTTAGTTACTGGATCCTCACGTCACTTCGTTCCTCAGGATGACATTCGTATGTTTGTCATTCTGAGCGTTAGTGTAAGAATCCAGTGATAAATAAAATACCTTATAAAAATAAAGAACACAGAAAAATACTATTATCTAAAGGGTGCCTGTGCAATAAAATCTATATATCGATACGCACTATTTCGTAACGTACGTGTATAGGTTTTAAAATCAACTTCAAAAAGACCAAATTTCTTACCATAACCCATGTCCCATTCAAAATTGTCCATGAGGCTCCAATAATAATATCCTTTAACATTATAATGCTCATCAATTGCTTGTTGTACTGCGCCTAAATACTCAATAAAAAATTGTTCACGCAAGGTATCATCATGATCAGCAATACCATTTTCGCTAATAAAGATAGGAAGTCCGGCTTTAGAAACAACTACAATTGCATCATATAATCCTTTGCCATGCAGTGGATATGGCATATTGGTCATTGTTTCATGATCATGGCATGATGGTACCACGTTAAATGGATTTGTAAGGGTTGGCTCATGTTTGATAATCACATGCGAATAATAATTCAACCCAAAAAAATCGAATGGTTTTTTACCGCCGGGGGCTTTATAGGTAAAAAATGAAGGGGCTAGTTGATCAATCCCTTTTGGTAGGAATGCTGAAACTAATTGAGGAGCCCAGGGTTTAATTTCAAATGTTCCCGTTGTGCAAAATTCGATAACCGTTTCATTCAATAAATAATTAAAGAGATAGCCGGGAAAACGCTCTAAAATATTCCAGGCATTATACGGTTCAAACATTAAATATGAGTGCGCAATACCAATGTGTGTTTCTTTAGTACCCGCCATTTTTTTGAGGGCATAATACACATGGGTATGTGCTTTCATTAAATTTCTTAATACTTTCAAACCTAATAGGGGGTTAATGTTACCCGGCGGATAGGCGCCTCTGAAATAGGCTTGCAATAATAAAACCGTTGGCTCATTGATGGTGCACCACAGAGATACTTGGTCGCCAATCGTTTCGTATACTTTTTTACTGAAACGAACGAAATACGGAATGTTTTCTTCTTTTTCAAATCCGCCCTTATCTTCAAACCATTGAGGCACCGTGAAATGATACAAAGTTACAAATACTTCAATTCCATTATCAATAAAGGCTTGAATGTAGTTGCGATAATAGGCAAGTGCTTCTTGATTAAAAACACCCTCGTGAGGCTCTATAATACTCCATTCAATTGAAAGACGTACATGCTTAAGGCCTAATTGCTTGATAAGCTGAATATCTTCTTGATAACGGTTCCAATGATCGCAGGCAAATCCTGATTGTTCATTATTTTCGATGGAACCATCTTTTTTTTCCCATCGCGCCCAATTACTATTTGGAAATTGATTTGCGCCACAATTTTGATAGGCCGAAAGGGATATTCCCCATTTAAAATCAGTGGGAAAAGGTAATGAGAAAATGCTATTAAAAGCAACTAGCGATAAAAAAAATAATTGTTTAAACACAATAACTCCATAAATACAATAATATTATTATTTTTAAGAATACATGAATGATTTATAATGTAAATTTATTTATTTCTTTATTTTCAAATTGTATATTTAAATAAAATATTGTATTTGATAAGCATTTTTTTTACGGTAGCTTAGAGGATTGATGAGGTAGTGCATAGTTTATGGTGAGTGTAATGGTATGAATATAAAAAAGAAAAAGAAGAAATATTGGGTGAAGAAGGTGCAAGAAACGTCTTTTGCGATGGATTTGCCCGAGGGAATTTTTACGTGGCCGGCACATGAGATAGCCGTCGGATTAAAAAAGGCGGTTTTGGCAAGTAATCGAACAAAAGGAACCAAATTCCAATCAGCTATGTCGATGCTTAATTATTATATTAATCGAGCGGGTAAAAAGTTACCGGCTTGTAGATAAAAAAAGATTGGAGCAAGCAAAGATAGAATTACGAAAAATTTTTAATAAAATATAAAGTTTTAACATTATTGACTTTTACTACTGGCGTTTCTAATGTGTAAGTAACATTTTAACATGAGTTTGATATAAACTTTATCCTCCCCGAATCAAATTCATGTGTTTTTAAAAAAGGAGAAGCAATGAAACGTCTATTTTTTTTAGTATCTGTTATCGTATTATCATATTCATCGTTATTTAGCGCATCACGGACTCTCTATAAAAACGGACAACCCGTTACTGATGTACAGGAAATAAAAAGAGCGGTTAGTGAATTTAAAGAACGCGATTATTTTATAGTTAGTAACGTTGTTGGCATGGTGGTTAATTTAATAAAGTTATTACAGGCTGATAATTATCCTGAAGAAAAACAATGTTCTTATAATTTTTTAAATGGTGTTATTAATTTAGTCAACTCTATTACCCGTTCAGTATTGACACCTGATCAAAAGGAAGAGCTTGTTCATGAAATTATAATGATATGTAGAAATGCTGCACATCATGCCCCAAAATATCAATAGCGTTTGTGTTACATTGGCATGAACCGTGTTTATATTTTTTTTGTATGCGTATTATTTATAATACCCCTGAATGCACAAAAATTGTTGCTCATTGATACTGGGTTTAATGACCCTTATCATTACCATAATTTTTCCTTGTTGGCACGATCAGTGGGATTTGATCCGGCTATTGTTCCTTTTTATGAAGTTACCCCGACACTTATCAATCAAAGCAATTGCATAATACTTGTAATTGATGAAAATGCGGCACATAATTTTTTTCTTCATACTGATGCTGATCTGCTTGTTCAAAAAATGAAGAATATCTTTGAACTATTAAAGCAACAGGAAAGTAAGCTTGTATGTTTATGGTTTCCTTCAAAAATGGGAGAGTCAATTAAAGAAACGATCGATCATGCATTAGCGATTACTAAAGCTGCATGCGCAATTCCTCATTCCTTACAGGGGCAGCTGCCTGCATTTTTTAAATTTCTATTTCAACCTGATTATAAAAGAAGTAGTGAATATCATACCAGTTTATTAACTAAACATGATCACACCAAGAAAAAGATGGTGCTTCCCTATAAACCCCATATGGTAGTACGAAGGTGTTCAAACGATATCATTAGTACCACCTTACCACTAGGAGCATTTCCGTTAGGCTGGTATGGAGCACATCCGCATCTCAATATGCAGTTTTTTATTACTAAAACGAGTTTAATGACCTTTGCCGAAATAACGGAGCAGTTTACCTATAATCCATTTGATTTTGCAACGCGTCTTAAAAAATTAAATGAACTTCAACAGCTTTTAGACGAATTATATAATGCATTGCTTTTAGGAAAAATATCAACTGGTACCCATTTACAAAAACCGCCGTTACCAGCGATATTTAATGAACAGCAGGTAATCAATGAAAAAAACAATGCTCAGGCATTACGTGCTTATGAGATTAAACATTCGCTTTATGATTGGATTGATAAACAAAAAATATGGGCAGGTCTTATCACCCTTGATGCATACAAGAATAAAGAGCAAGAAGCTGCAGATACCTTATTATCATCGGGACTTAATCTGTTATGGGTTGAATTATGTCCTGAATTATATTTAAGTAAAAATGGGGTTAAAAAGGATCAAAAAGATATTTTTTGGCAGCAACTGGCACAATTTACCAATGCATTATATGAAAGAGCGCTTATGCGTAATCAGCGGCCGCCATTTTTATATGTTGGGTTTGAGCTTACCGGTAACTTTAATGAAACAATAAAGAACCCAGTGGTAGATTCTTATGGAAAAGTATACACAAAAATACCATCTCCCTTTGATTTTGAGCAGGTATGGAATAAAGAATTGCTGGAGCCGTTAGATATACTGGTACGCGATTGGTCAAAATATAATAACGTGCCAATTTCGGGTATTTTTCTAGATTTTGAAATGTATCATGCTAAAAACCAAGCAAGTCAATATAATGCGGATATGGATTTTTCTGATTGTGCATGGACATTATATTGTAAGGTTACTAAACAACGGCATGCTGCACTCTTAAAAGCACATGATGCACGTATTTCTTTTTTAATGAAACAAAACAAATGGAAAGAATATTTTTCTGTTTTAGAAAATGAAGCTTACTTGCTAGGCAAAAAAATCAAAGAGCATATAAAGAAAATAGTACCGCAGGCGCTTATTGCAATATACAATATTTATCCTCCTTATAACTGGTTTTATAATGGAATGATTGGTGGATTAAGTAGCCCGCAAGAACCGGCTCTATTAGCTACATTTAATAATGATTTTTATTCTCATAATCGGATGTTTCGTGCTCATAAGATTTATGCCTATCATATGCCCGTATTTTTGTTATCTAAATTTAAAGAACCAGCTGATTTTGAACTTATTAATACGGTAGGGATGCCA
The DNA here is from genome assembly GCA_963722075.1 of Candidatus Babeliales bacterium. GTDB lineage: Bacteria > Babelota > Babeliae > Babelales > JANWKD01 > CAVRJM01. The sequence continues at coordinate 1,348,283 of CAVRJM010000001.1, forward strand.
TTTCATGATGGCGTATGGTTTAATCGAATCTCTCGCCTACAAGAATCACGAAACCCAAAAGATTGGTCATGGGATTTTGGCGTTGAAGTTACGCCATTATCTACTTCTGTTTTTACTAAACAGCTGGCAAAACATATGAGCACTATACAAGAGCACGCAGCACCGCATACTAAAAATAATACGCAACCGATAATCCCGCTAAATAACTGCTGGGCGTTTGAGGAACACGCGAATAGAAAGAAATAGTGCCTAATATACCAGCATGAAAATAAAAATTTTTATAGAAATAACGTACCGTTGGTCCGATATACGCAGCGTGTCCGCCAGTGGTTGGGTCAATAACACCGTTGACGCGATCTGCTTGTTGATAAAGGCCAAAAAATTCCAATAAAATGGTTAGATAATGATCATGATGGCAAAAAGTTCTACCGCCTCCCCAATCATATAAAATAAAGCTGCCTGTTTTACGCTCTTCATGTTTACCTACGCCAATGAACCATAAATCAGAAAAATAAAACCAATTTAGCGTCATCATATCTTGCATAATACCTACAAAACCGTTAAATGCTTTTAAGCTAAATAAGGTAACTTGGCTAATGGTAGTAGTTGGAAAACCAAAACCGCTGGTTACAATAAATCTATATTGAAAATCATCATAGCGTTTAAAATACAGGCGATAATTAAACTGCATGGTAAAGTCACCAAGTCCAGTAGATGGTTCTCCTTCTACGACTGATTTTTTACTTACAACCGCTAAATTAGGTAATATAGTCAGATTTTCGGTGACCCCATAGATCATATAATTAAGCAGAAAATAATTGGGTTGTACGGTATTTTCAAAAAAAAATACTTCTTCCAATTTAAAGGTGTTTTTATCTATAACGCTATGTAAAGGACCAAAAAGAGAATTTATCGTATATCTTAATAATGGACAATCGGCATTAATGGATGAGATACTCAGTAGTAAAAGAAGTAACAGATGCATCATTTCTCGTCTCTTTTTTTGATTAGTTATTATTGAGTTTTATATCATTATTTAATTAAAGATTAAAGTTTTGTTTTGGAGAACCTTGCTCAATTGATCAGAATTTACAAATGTTCGTCATCACGAGCTTTCCGTCGTCGCTTTTTACTTTGATAATATCAATTTATCCTTCTTTATAAGCTATGCCGGACAAGGCGTGGGGACTGCGTCCGCCGAAGTTTTAACGAAGGCTGGATCCATTAATAAAATTCATTACCTTACTAAAAAGTATATGCTATAAGTCCACCAATAAAATATTTAATATCCTCAGCAGTTTCTTCTCGTACAAAACGTGAAACGATATATTGAATGCCGCCTTGAATTAAAAAGGATTTAGTTTCAAGGCGAAGCGTTGGTCCTGCCAAAAGAAGGTTTGAGCCGGTAGTAAGATCCAATGAGCCATTAACCCTATCGGGCAATGAAAAAAAATCACTCATTTCTAAAAAACAAGTGAAATAATGATTGCTTTTAAAACAAAATATATGGCCAACCCCAATATCAAACAAGAGTAAATTGCCAAATTTTATATGATTTTTTTTTGTATTAATAATGCTGCCAAAATCAGTATAAATATACCATCCGTCAATTGACATGGCATCTTGAACGATGCCTAAGAAAAAATTAGTTCTGTTAAAGCTATAAAAAGTTCGTATTGCAACCGTTGAGGTGGGAAAATGTATCCCTGCTATTCCAATAATTCTATAACGATGATTATTTGTTTCGTTTTTATAAAGTAAGTAGTCAAAATCTAAAAAAATATCAGCAAGACCGGTTTTTGGTCCAGGAAATTTGGTTGAAGTTTGACTATATACAGGGATAGTAAGAATTCCGGTAAGTTTTTCAGTAATACCATAATAGGCAAGTGTGCCGACAAAAGTTCCTGAATGTGGCTTTTGGTTAATAAAAAAAAATTCTTCACCTATACCAAATTCATATTTTGGTAAAATGGTATGGCCGAAGCTAAATAACGGTCCAATTCCCTCGGGTGCCAGATGCGTACAATTCCAACCTAGCATGTTATGAAAGATTGAAAGAAAAATAAATAAAATAAATGTTTTGTTTTTGTACATGCTTTGCAATATTGCTACTGAATGGTTTAATTGTTTTTTATGGTACTGCAATAGGTAATATAATACAAGTAGGAGAACATATTATTTATTGGCTGGGTCCTTACGTTCCGTCTCCATTGAACTCGTTGCATCAATTTATTTCATAATGCCGTAATATGAAAGAGCTGGGTGAATTTATCTAAAATAGTAGTCCGTTTTTGAATCCAAGATGGTAAAATTCGTTGTGCATATTCAATAAAATCATTTAATCCAATGCCCAGTTGATAGTTGCTTACCTGATCATAAATTTTTTCAGGGAAAGCAATGCCAATACCAAATAAATGAGGGGCAATAATTCCTGAAGAACCATCATAATGATCATATAAGGTGTAATCACCATTGATAGGTGGTAATTGATTTCGCTCAAAGCCAATAGCGTAAATTATTTTATTACAAATGGGGAGCCATGCATCTAATGCTGCTGGATTATTGAAAAGACGTATGAGATGTGCGGGGGGATTTTTTTCTAATACATTCATTGCCCAACGCGCTGTTTCTCCTTTTAATCCCGCTTCACTTTCAATAATAATCCCGCTCGGGTTTTCAATAGCATATTGAATTGGTTTATTGTAAAAATTAATAATTCTTTTTACCGAAAGCTCTGAAAGATATTTTAAAATTAAAATTGCTGAATGAGCGCTGCCAATCACTGCTATTGAATCGGTGGCGCATACTTGTGCTTCTAACACTGTTTTATCAAGCGCCATATCAAGAGGAATTTGTGTTGCATTGGCGGTATATTGAAGGGTTTTAGGATGAGAACCAGTAGCGAGCACTACATTGTGTGCAAAAACCAGATCATTTTCGATTCCTATTTGCCAGACATCATTATTAAAATCGAGTGAAACAAGATTACTTTGAATGGAAATGACTTGTGCGCGCAAGTAGTTGGTAATATCTTGGAGCGGATCAACTATAATTTTAAGCTGATATTCCTTCTCAGGATCATGAGCATATAATTGTGCAATAGAAGGCGTTTGTATTTGTTGAAATGTTTTACAGCATTGGAGAAATTCTACAAAATATTTGGTTTGAGTATTACTGGGGACATTGGGGTAATATTCGCCTAATCTTCCCACTTTAAATTGAGGGTCAATCCAAATAATAGTATCAGCAGGAACTCCTAAATCAAGTAATAGACCGACCGTGCTAATACCTGCACAGCCAGCGCCAATGACAGCCCAGCCAGCGTATTGAGGTTTTATGTTTTCTTGGGTGTAAAGTTGACATCCGGTTACTAAGATAAGAAATAGTGTGCCAATAAAGAAACGATTCATATTTTTCCCCTACATGAAAAAAACTTTTATTAATCTTTATTGAGTTTATAAAAATTTGATTTGTTATTTCAACCTCAGGAGATATAGTGGCGTCAAAATCGCATAGCTGCGGCAAAAGCGGAGCGGAAATTGGTAGGATCTAGCTGAGGACGTTTATTATGTTTAACCCATGGGTATTGTATGCCAAGTTGCAAAATAAAATGATCGCGTGAACAACGAAGAGAGGGCCCAATAAAAATAGTATTACCACCAGTTGTATAATCGGTGACACCAGCTACTTTTTGTGATTTTTGGTACTGACCACTTATTTCCAGATCAGCTCCTAAGTAAAAATCATCACGCATAATAATGCGATGGGCAAAACCGGTTTGGTAATAAAAAAGAAAGCCAAAATTATTGCCATGTTTGCTGGTAGGAATAAAAATGCCAAAAAACATATATTGAAATATATTTCGCGTAGCGATACTTTCAGTAACGCCGGCAAAGTAGTTCATTGATTTGGTTGTTTGTAATGAAATAATCTGTGAAGTGTTGGTCGGAAAAATGAGTCCGCCAATGAGCGTAGTTCTAAATCGAAATTCATCGGGAATATGGTACATATAAGGGATACCTTCAAGTTCTATACGTGTATTGGCAAGCCCACGACCATTTACTCCCGTTTGAAAGTTTTTTGCAATTATTGGCTGCTTTAAAACAAAAGTTAGATAATCGGTTATACCATAATAAAAATGGTTATGGATTAAAAGAATTGAATGAAAATCAGTTTCGGTATAGGCATAAATTTGCCGATACACAAAACCGTTTTTTTGTTGAACATTTTGCCCAAAAGAAAAAAGAGGACCCGGTCCGGAAGCATATGGTAAATGGTCAGGACCAATAAGACCAAAAATAGTAGGGATAAAAACTAAACTTAACAGAAAAAAAAATTTAATATGATTCATTACAGAGCTCAATTTTTAAGTATTATAGAGATTTGTGCTTAGTTATAACATGTCTTTGATACGCAGTCTACAAGGCAGATAAAGAAAAAAAAGATTCAAAAACGCATTAAAAGGAAAGATATGAAGAATAATCTATTTTTTTACATCACTCTCTATAGAAATCTATTAAAAAGCTCATTTCAAATGATGCGTGGCATTTGGAAGATTGGTCATTTACCCGGTCCTGTAGTAACTATTTTTGGCGGTTCTCGTTTACAAATGAAAAGTCCTTATGCGGCTGAAGCACACGAACTTGCAGGACTTTTAATCCAACACAACATTTCTATTATTACCGGCGGCGGTCCAGGCATTATGGAGGCGGCGAATTGTGGCGCAACACATGCTGAAACAAAAAAAACCACCGCGCGGTCAATAGGTATTACCGTGAAGGGTTTAGAACAAGAAATGTTTAATATGTGTGCACAAGAAAAAATGCTGGTTGATTATTTTTTTGTACGTAAATGGCTGATGATTCAATATGCTGATGCATTTGTTTTTTTTCCGGGCGGATTTGGCACCTTAGATGAATTTGGCGAAGCGATAACCCTTATTCAAACGAAAAAAATTGCTGGGGTGCCCATTATTTTATTTGGTAAAGATTTTTGGGATCCGTTCGTGCACTGGTTAAGAAACTCGCTTTTGCCGCAAGGGCTTATTTTAAAGGAAGATTTAGAAAATATTAAAGTCACGGATGATATTGATGAGGCATTTGAATTACTTAAAGTGCATTGCCAAGCATGTCGCTAACTAATAACATTCAATTTAGTAAGTTGTTGTAATAATTGTCGTGTTGATTTAAAAACAATGCTGGTGATGCCGTGCTGTTGAGCGGCAATTACATTTTTTGGCTTATCGTCGATAAAAATCATCTGATGTGGGTTGATATTATATTTTTGTAAAAACAATCGATAGGCATCTTCATGAGGCTTTGCCAGCCAATCATTAGAAGATTCAACATAATGAATGCCATCAAAATGGTTAAAAAAATGCTGATAAGAGCCATACAGTTTTTGATAGGTTAATGATCCTATATTTGAAAAAATGTATATTTTATAGCCTTTTACCTTTAGTAGATTAATTAAAAGAAACATTTCCTTCATGGGTAATAGTACATTGGTAAGATCTATAATTGTTTCCAGATAGGGAATAAGGCGCGTATGTTTTTGGCTTAATTTTATTAAATATGCTTCGCTCACACGGGTTACTAGCAGCATTTTAAGAGCATCAATAATAAATGAAGGGGTTAATAACAGCGCAATAAATTTACCCTTATTATCCATATAGGCTAATGCTTTAATCACCTGCCAATAATTACGCTCAAATAAGACATCATGCAGATCAAAAACAATAATGTTTCTTTCTTCTGATTTCATCAAAAAAGTACCTTTTTAAAAAAGCCGTTTTATAAGGCTTATTTACCTGTAATATGGGCATCCCAGTTATTAGCATAGGTAAAAATACCATAATAAAGGAAGATTTTACCTTCAAATCGTCCCCTTATATCTGTTGTTTATTTGACAATTTGAAAATAATATATAAAATATCTTATATAGATCTAGTATATTTCAAATAAGGAAAAGTATGAAATTTGTAACTTATTTTATATTGTTATTGAGTGTTATTATGGGGGGTTATTCGAGGCTAAAGGCCATGGAAGCACCTACTGATCATAACGAAGTAGAAATAGTATTTGAGAATAACCAAAAGGGTTATTTTAACAGGCAAATATTAGGAATATCTGAAACATTGGCGCAACATCATTTGCCCTATCTTGAACCAGGACAGCAATTATTATTGAATGATTCCAATTGCACCATTTATAAAGAAGATTTTGAATCAGTGATATATCCATTAATGCAAGCCGTAAAACAACAAGATATGCAAGAAATACAAGATATTTTAGGAAATTGCGATCTAATCAAAGAATTTGATAAAAAACATTACAAACAAGTAAAAAAAACCATTAGGTTTTTAGGTATTAAAAATAGAAGAATAAATCAATATAGTAATGGCAAGCGTACATTTGCCCAAGCATTCATACTGCCAAAAGAAACGGTTTATAAAAAGCAGGTAATAAATAAAGAAGAAACTAAACAATTAGAACAAGCAGAAACTGCATTACCAGTAATTAAATTAAAAAAACCGGGTAGCACTACCTTGGGCGCATTAAAAATGACCCCGCAAGCATTGCCTTACTTCTCAACCGTTAGAAAATGGATGGAAGAAAAAGATTCAGATGCTAAAGCAATTTGCATCTTTGAAGATGATATTTCATTAGAAAATTTAAAAAGAATCAATAAAATTATTCCATTATTTTCTCAAGAAAAAAGTGAATTAGTTCCTTGTATAGTTAAAATGTTAGATTCTTTCAATTTAAAAAAGAAAGATATTCGTAGTCTTAAAGGTGCTGCCTTCTTCTTAGGATGCGAGCAATTAGTAAAAGCGTGCCAGAAGGTATTAATAAAAAAAATAATATATAAAAACAGTAAGAAGCATGAAATAAAATTAAAAAATGCTGGAGATGTTACCATTGGTATTCTTAAAATGACGCCGGAAGCATTACCCTATTTTCCAGTATTACGAGATATGTTTGCAGTTGATGAGGGCGCGGGGGTACTTTCAGAACAACAAATTTCGCTTGAAATAGTGAACTTCTTGAATGAACTGCTTCCCTTATTTTTCCCAAGACCGCTTGAGGAATTAAAAAAAGATATACATCAGATATTGAAGCGATGGCTAAATAATGATGAAACAATTCAATTGTTAAATGCAGCAAATTTTTTAGGATGTGAACCATTGATGGAATGTTGCTGTACAGTCCTTTCTGAAAACCTATTGCTATTGAGAAATGCTAATAATAAAGAAGCAATAAGACAAATAATTGACTCATTAAATCTTGATTTGAGGGATTTAGTATGCAGTCAGCTCGGTCAACGGATTATTGCCATTAAAACTCAATGTATTATACAAAAGGGTCTAAATACTCCTAATTTTTCAGATATTACTATTACAAATGATGGAACATATATCGCTGCCTATAGACCTCATGAAATTCATATTATAAACACCAAAAATGGGTGGTCGAACATAATACGTTGTGGTCAAACAGCGGTTGAATTACTATTTTTAGCCGATGGAACCTTGGTGAGCGAATCTCCCGGTGTAATAAAATATTGGCAAATAGCTGATAGGCTTCCTACAAAAAAGTTTACAAAACCAAAGGGTAGCTGGTATGGACAATTGTCAGCAAATGATGGGGCTTTTATTATTTTAAAAAATGGTCTCTTAGATTTTTATTATGATAACAATAATTATAAATGTAAATTTTCTTATGGCGGTAGAATCTTTGATATTTCTTGCGATGAAAAGTTAATAGCTTTTGCGGGATATAAGTATGTAAGAATTGTTAGAAAAGAAGATGACGAATATAAAGAATGTAAATTGATTCCATTAGAGGAGGGACATGGTTTTCCCGTCCCTCTATTTTCACCCAGTGGAAAATGGTTAGCTATGTTCGATAGCAAGTTCGTTGAAGATATCTTTTATATGGTTGATATGGCAACAGAAGAAATAAAATATGCAATTCCTGTTAGAACGATACCTGATGCTCAATTTAAATTTTCATCAGATGATAATTTTATAGTTAGATTTTCAACGAATGTATCAGGAGCTCCTATAGAAATCTATGATGTACAAACAGGTGAACGTATTTATACTTTACCAAACCTTTGTAAACTTCAACATCTTTGTATATCCCCTGATTCAAAATTATTAGTAACGGTATCAGAAAATTTGATTAAGCCTCCTCTGGGTGGTGCTAAACAAGAGATAGTTTTTACGAATTTACAAACGGGCAACAGTTTGTCTGAATTTTTTTATCAGCCTCAAGATGACCAGCCCATAGATTGCATTGTTTTTTCACCCGATAGTAAATCACTTATATTTGGGACAGATACTGTTTATAAAATGGATATAAGGCCAAATTTTAATTCCTTAGAAACAGAAGATATCATCAACGAATTGTTTAAGAAATAAATGGGGCAATAAAATGAAAAAAATTAACCTAGTACTCGCATTATTTGCATGTAATTCGTTGCTTGCCATGGAAGCACCCAGCTCAAATGAATTAGTAGAAATAGTATTTGAGAATAACCAAAAGGGGCTTTTTAGTAGAGCAGTGTTAGAAGTATCTAAAACGCTGAATGATTATTATTTACCCCATATTTCTTCAGGACAGCAACTATTATTATGTGGTGGTCTTAATGGTTCTGTTTTTAAAGACGATTTTGAATTATACATATACCCCTTAATGCAAGCCGTATATAATAATGACGAAAATGTTATACACGATATTAGATTTAATATTGATATATTATCTATGGATGATTCAGAAAACGGGGATATTAGAAGTAAACGAGTTAATAATGTCGTCAGATTTTTAGATGTGGGTATCTTCTTAGATGATGAAGAGCAACAAGGAACTAAACGCTCATTTGGTGAGGCTTTTGAAGCAGCGTACAAGTTGCAAGAGCCCGTTTGCAAAAAAGGTAATTATCAAGGTAGCCAACCCGATTCTCCAATAGCGCCACAACAGGAACCTGGTGATAATGTGGCCATCTTAAAAATACCATTACTTAATGAACAAGATGAGCAAATTGATACCCTTGTATTGCCAAAAGAAGTGTTACCATTTTTTTCAGTCTTAAATAATCTACATGAATCATCTATTGCAGGGGCCATGGAGCTATTGGAAAAAAATATTTCGCCTTTGATTATCAAAATATTAAACGATCTTACGCCATTATTTTTATTTAAGGTATCAGAAGATGACTTAAAAAAAATGATGAATGAAAAATTGAAGTTGATGGGTAATAATCAAGTAGTTCAATTATTAAAAGCGGCGGATTATTTAGGATGCGAACTTCTAATGGATGTATGCTTTACCATTTTATCAAACAATATAAGAGCCTGCCAAAATGAAAAAGAAAAAATGATTAAAGAAGTGGTAGGTCCGTTTGATAATAATTTACGTAGTATATTATGCGGACATCTGGCTGAAGATGTTGTTTTTACTGTTGAACCCGTGAATATTAATGGGATTGATAAAAACCATCATATTACGAGTATTGCAACATCTTATGATGGAAATTATATTGCAATATATTCCAATGAAACAAAAAAAATATATATTTTAAATGCTCAAACTAAAAATGTAATTAATACAATAAATAGTTCTCAAAAAGATGTTAGTCTACATTTTTTAAGAAATGGCAACTTATTAAGTAAATCTCCTTGTGTTATTAAATATTGGAATATTAATCGAAAAAAATCTCTCAATTCAATAAAAATTCCAAATGGAACAGAGATGACAAGGATTTCCCCTGATGGTGAGATTTGTGCGGCAGTGAATGAAATGGGGTATGTACAATTATTATCCCAAAACTCTCAAGAAAATGTTTCTTTAGGGAATTTAGTTAACAATGCTCATTGTCGGGGTAAAAATGTCCATGATTTAGTTATTGCTCCTGATAACAATGTTATGGCTGTACAACAATGGGCAAAAGTTAATGATGTATTTGTTAGAAAATATAAAGTTATCGATAAACAAAAAAATATAACAAGAACTTGGAAGATAACAGATGATTCTAGGAATTTTGGAGGGCTTTGTTTTTCGTATAGAGGAAATTTATTGGCATCTTCTTCTTTAAATAATCTTACTATTAAAGATTTAAAAAAAGGAAACGATTGGGAGTGCATTTTTCCTTTGGGAGTGCCTGAAGGGAAAATTAAATTTTCACCTGATGATGCTACCGTAATATGCTATAAATTAAATAAACCAGCTAATATAGACATATTTAATTTGAGGGATAATTCATCCTTTACGATTAGTGATCCAGCTATTTTACAAGCGATGGCGATTTCTCCGGATAGTTCTTTATTGGTATTGGCTTTTAGTTATCCTAGCGTTGGCGATAAACCCTGGCAATCAATAGAACTTTATAGTTTAAAGAGGAAAGAAGCTGTTTATAAAGATGTAGTGAAATGCGATTATTTAATTGAAGAGCTTACCTTTTTACCAGATGGCAAATCGCTTATTTGCGGGTCTGATAAATTATATTTTATTAATATAAAAAAAACAGATTTTGATTTTTTAGAAACAGAGGATGTTGTAGAGCAGCAATTATTTAATTAATAAATGGGGAATATATGAAAATAGTTACCATACTAGGAGCTTTATTAATTGGCAATTCGTTAATTGCCATGGAAGCTCCTATTAACCATAAAGAATTAATAGAAGTACTATTTGAAGATAATGAAAATGGAATATTTGATAAAGCGGTGTTGGAAATATCACCAACATTAAGAAGTAGGTCGTCACGTTTATCACCAGGAAGCCCATTAGGAATAGATGGTAAAAAACGTTACGGGATAAATAAAGAAGATTTCGAAGAATTCATTTATCCTTTAATGCAGGCTTTATATGAAAAACGATCTACAGAATATTTTCAACCTAATCTTGATAGGCTTGCTCGAAGTGATGGGTATGGATATTCGAGAGCATGGAGCATTTATCATGCAATTAACCATTTGCAACTGCAAAACCGTACTACTTTATTACAGCCACCAGATCCGCTGTATAATAAAAGACCACTTGAGATGGCATCTAAAAAGATTTTTGAGCCTCGTAAGCTTTCCACTAAAAAAAATAGTTCTACTGATGAAGAAGAAAAATTCTTAGCATGGTTGCAAGATCAGAAAGATGATGATTTATTAACTGGATTGCTTTCTGATGTACAAGACAACATGAAGAATGTAGGCAATCAAAATGGGAAAGCTATTGACCAAGGTGATTCCCCTGTAGATTTTAATGGATATGATTTGGTAAATAAAAATAACGTTGTAGATCAAAATATCTTGGAACAAGAAATAAGAATACCAGTGGCGGACGAGGAAGGAAGACAAGTAGGTATGCTTAATATACCAAAATATTTGCTACCATATTTTGAGCAATTATATAATCAAATCGGTATTAATGAGACATGGGAAACGGCGCCATTAATAGATACACTAGTTTCCGCTTCGATCATTCCCTTATTGAATACTCTTTTTCCGTTGATGAGTGGAAGTGATCAATCCATAATAAAAAATATACAAGATAAGCTAGAAAATGAATCAAATGATACGCTCGTCGCATTATTGATAGCAGTAGATTTTCTTGGCGGTGAGCTTATAACTGAGGCGAGTTTAATAATATTAGCCAAAAAAATAACTCTATTAAAAGAAATAGGTAACACGAAGGAAATAGAAAGGTTAATAGATAACTTACCAATACATTTATGCAGATCATTACCAGCATATTTCGCCTGATTGTAATTCAACTCAAATAGTCTTCTAGTGCTCGCTACAAAAAATAGTATCGAAGAACTTTTTAATTAATAGAGCGATTTTCCTAGATTACAAAAAAGAGAATCATCCTATACTACACAAGGATGGTTCTTTTTTTATAGTAAAGGATTTATATGATAACAATAATTTTTATTTTAGCTGTTATTGGTTTTTGTATTTCATTATATACCTATTTGCTGGAGAAAAAAGTTAAACAAAATCCAGGGTATAAACCGGTCTGTGATATTTCAGATAAAATATCATGTACTAAGCCTATGAAAAGCGCGTATGCTAATATTTTTTACATTTCAAATGCGTTAGTGGGAATGGTTTTTTATGCGGTAATGGCAGTGGGGGCATTCTTAAATTTGCATCAATTACTTTTTATTCTAGCTTGTATTGGCTGCATAGGATCAATAGTATTAGCCTATTTCCTTTTTTTTAAAGTAAAATCATTCTGCTTGTTGTGTACCTCACTCTATATTATTAATGCATTACTATTATATATGACTTATATACATCGGTAAATTTACCAATGCATGAGCGTGCCATCATAGCGATAAAAAAGCTGTTCTAGTGAACGCGGTGCATTTATAATAACCTTTTTCATGCCCAAAACGCTGGTGGTAGTATCAATTTCAGCATGCGGGCCTCCCATAGCAGTTCTTACATGCCCCGGATGCAACAAAAGTACTTTAACATTTTGATCATACGTATCAATGGCAATGCTTGCCATAATACTATTAAGCGCTGCTTTGCTGGCGCGATAGGCATATGCATCTTCGATGGAAGCGTGTTCTTTAAGAATATAGGAAATGCTACCCATGCGGCTTGAAATTGAAACAATTGTTTTTAAGTTGCTTTTTATAACGTTATTTAAAAAATATTTCGTTACTAATAAAGGGCCAACTGCATTTACCGTAAATACGTTGATCATCATTTCTTTGGTAATGGTAGCCAGTTCTTGGTCTCGTCCAAAAATGCCGGCATTATTAATAAGAATGTCGATCGGTTCGGTTTTTAATTGATTAGCAAGAATAGATAATTGATTCTCATCAGTGACATCCAAGGGAAGGAGTACGATATTATTATGGCGGTAAGCGAGTGATTGCAATTCTTCTAAAGGGCCATGTGGATAATAGGTAGCAAATAGTTTGTAAGAATCTGGCGCATACTGCTTTACAAATTCTAATCCGATGCCGCTATTGGTTCCTGTTATAAATACATTCATATTTTTATACTCAATAGTTAATTTTAATCACTATATAAAATGAAATGATGAGTGCGCAATATTAAAATTGATTGTATTATTTAAAAATGTAAATTGTTGTAGAATTTATACTCAAAGTTTATGAAAGAATGCAGGATCACCATGGTCCGTCTATGTTAAAACTTCGCCGGACAGGCGCTTGCTATTACGGAATCCGTCGTAGCCTTGGCGAAGTCGGACGCGCTTCTCGTGACGTCGAAAGTCGAAAGTCGTCGTTGCGAGCTTGCGAAGCAATCCAGGTTATAATAATTAGATAAGAAACATATGAAACGCCCTGCTGTTTATTCTTTATGGCAAATAAAAAAAATGGAACCCTTTACACCTGAGTAACAGGAAATATAATTCAGCGAATTTTTCAACATAAAAATAATAAAGTCGAATTTACTAGCAAATATAATTGTAAAATGCTTGAGTATGTTGAATTTTTTGGTGAAATGCAAACTGCTGTTATGCAAGAAAAACAAATAAAGGCTGGCTCTCGTTCAAAAAAGCTAATACTTATTGAATCGGCAAATCCAATGAGAGATTTGTAAATTGCCTGGATTGCTTCGACAAGCTCGCAACGACAACTTCTTCTAAATACATGTATTTTAATACTTTGAGTTAATTGTATAATTCTTCAAAGACTTGGTATACCTAGTTAGTCTATCAATATCGTATGCACATTATATGAAATATACACGTTATTCAAGCGTTTTCTGGAACTTACCTTATTATAATAAATTTTTTAAATCTAATTCTGCATATGAATCAATAATTAAATCAGATTCCTGTACATATTCTCGATTTTTACTGGAATTAATACCAATACAAAACATGCCAGCTCCTTGTGCCGCTTTAATGCCATGCGCAGAATCCTCAATAGCAATACATTCTTGGGGATCGATGCCTAATTTTTCTGCTGCATAGAGGTAGATGGCTGGATCTGGTTTGCATTTATTATTCACGTGTGAAATGCCGTAAATATGTTCTCCAAAATAGTGCTCTAATTGGAGTGCTTGTTTAGTAACCAGCACGGTAGCATCATCAGCGTTAGTGGCAACGCCATTTTTAAGATTATGTTGTACTACTTTTTTATGAAACTCCAAAAAGCCATCAATAAATTTTACCTGTTTTTTGTATAATTTAACGGCGTTATTTGATTTTTCTTGTACTAATTCTTTAATTGGCTCTTGCAAATTAAAGGTGTTTTTAATGATGGTGCACGTTTCGTGGAGTGCAAGTCCACGTATTTGGCGTTGTAATGGGCAATTGTCACCGGGCTGATATTGGATGCCGCGCGCGGTAATTAAATCAAGGGTTGCTTGACGCCAAATGTCTTCGGTATCGATAATGGTACCGTCCATGTCAAAAATAATTGCTTTATATTTCATATATAAAATCCTTTTATATCCAGTTGTTGATAGCGATGATTGTTGTTATAGTAATACGTATATTGTTTTTCTTTTATTGTAGGTAGTAATTATGGTAAATAATTATATTTCAATCTGTTTTAAAACCGTTTGTTCATATCTACTTCTTGAATTATCAGGATATCTTAAAGGTAGTTATGTGGTGGGAACAAAACGGCTTTTTTTCTCGGGTATTAATTGTTCAGGCCCCTTAATAAATAGGTTTAGCGGTATAGGCGCCTTACTTTTATATACTATACGGCACTTATTAGTCTTTAGTGCTGGAAATCCATTTTTCAATCCTTTAGTATACCATATTCCTACCTTTATTGCATCAGCCTATTGGTATAGCACAAATAAAGCAGTCCGGTTGCTACTGCCAGCGGCTTGTATGGCTGCTTTCATACTGCATCCGGTTGGCTATCAAGCGTTTTTTTATTCAGGGTTTTGGTTGATTCCTATGATCATCCATCTATTACCAGTAAGAAACCCTTTTTTAGAAGCGTTGGGTACCACCTTTATAGCGCATGCGATAGGTTCAGTATTAGTACTTTATATGAATCCGCTCCCAGCAGCAATGTGGCTTAGTTTAATGCCCGTTGTTGTTATTGAACGATTATTATTTGCAACAGGAATGACCTGTATATATTACGCAGCAATTACTATTAAGCGATTAATAGAACAGTATGAATCACCTATTTACCCGATACAGGGATATACCTTCATTAAACGATTAAAGGCATAATATGATAAATCATATTGCATTTATTATGGATGGTAATAGAAGATGGGCAAAGAGACAGGGGCTGTTACCTTTTTTAGGGCATAATAAAGGAGCGCAAACTATTCAGCATGTAGTTGAATTTTGTTTAAAAAATAATATTAAGTACAGTTCTTTATATGCATTCTCACTGGAGAATTTCAATCGTTCTGCGCAAGAAATTACGTATCTTTTTGATTTATTAATTAATGAAGCGCATAAAAAATTGCCAGTTTTTCTTGAAAATAATATTAAGGTTCGTTTTATTGGTGATCGTTCCCTATTTCCTGCTAAAATTATGGCAACTGCGCAAGATATGGAAGAAAAAACTGCCAACTGTTCAGCATTAAATCTTAATTTTCTTTTTTGTTATGGAGCACGCCAAGAAATTATGGCCGCAGTAAAAACATGCGTTGAAAATGTTAAAAAAGGTCTTATTGCATTAGAAGATATCACGGATGATCTGTTTAAAAAATATTTATGGACCGGTGATATTCCCGAACCAGAACTTATTATACGCACGAGCGGTGTTAAACGATTGAGTAACTTTTTATTATATCAGGCAGCGTATAGCGAATTTTGCTTTCTGGATTGCTTATGGCCTGATATCACCCAAGAACATATGCAAGGTGCCCTTGATAGTTATTTAGAAACCAAAAGAAATTTTGGTCATTAACGATGATAACCGTTGTTGGCGAAGGCGCCTGGGGTACGGCAGTAGCAACCGTACTTGCTTATAATAGACAAGCAGTCTTTTTATGGTGCAATGATCCGCAAGTAAAAAAAAGTATCGAAACAACACGCTATAACGATCGTTATCTACCGGGTGTTTTTTTGTCTGAATTAATTATTCCTGTTACGGATTTACCAGAGGCAATTAGAGAAAGCTTGTGGATTTTTGAATCTACGCCAGTTCAATTTTTACGTTCAGTACTTAGTTCTCTTGATAAAAAAATTGTTGAAGATAAACGCTGGGTGGTGTTAAGTAAGGGAATAGAGAAAGATACCTTATTATTACCAACGCAGCTTATTAATGAACTTTTTAATACTACCAACTATGTAGTGATGTTTGGCCCTAGTTTTGCGCATGAGTTAGCCAAGCAACAATTAACCGCCGTTACATTGGCAACTGATAATGGTGCGCTTGCACAAGAGGTACAGAAAATAGTAACGACCGATTATTTAAAGACATTTATGAGCGATGATATGATTGGTGTGCAATGTGCGGGTGCCTTTAAAAATGTACTGGCGCTTATAGTTGGCATACTTGATGGGGCTGGATGCGGTGATAATACCAAGGCATTTGTGCTTACGCGCGGCTTACAAGAAATAATTCAATTATCTGAGCAGCTTGGTGCACATGCGCAAACCTTCTATGGCCTTGCGGGTATTGGCGATCTGGTGTTAACAGCGTATGGTAAATCAAGTAGAAATGTCATGGTAGGTCAAAAAATGGGTAAAGGGCAGAGTCTTGAAATGATATTGCAAGAGACAGGAGCGATTCCTGAAAGTATTAATACCTTAAAATCTATGCGAGAGCTTATTATAGAAAAAAAACTTACCTTGCCGCTTTTAATGGGTATATATGATATTGTTTTTAATCGATTGAGTGTCGAGCAGTTTTTGAAAAAGATTTAATTTTTATATATTCAGTGCATATTCAAATTTGGTAAATAAATCGCCATTGTCATCCTGAGCGTAGCGCGGGAATCCAGAAAATCCTTGTCGTTGCGAGCTTGTCGAAGCAATCCAGTAGTAAAATATATCATTGTCATTCCGAGTGCGTCCGACTTCGCCAAGGCTTCGCCGGATTCCGTCAATAGGCGCGCCTGTCCGGCGTAGTTTTAACGTAGACGGATGGGAATCCATTAAATAATTAACATCAAAATTTTTCTATGGCCTAATACCGGCCGGGTATGAAAATATTGCATGCCCAATATTTTCAATACAAGGGCAAATAAGAGAAGGATCTCTTATTTATCTCTCTTGATCGCAAAAAAGGCCGGCCCTCGCACATCTAACGATGTGCTGCAGACCGTTCGACGGTTTTGCTCGAAGGCCATTTGATTTTATCCATTGTTTGCAGCCTTCGCTTTGCCAGCTACGGCTGATTCAGTTCCTATCCGTCTTTCGCTAAAGCTTCGACGTGACAAGCGTCTTTATCCCACCATAACCTTGGCAACGGCAGAACGGAATGACGATATTGCCGTAATTGCTATTTTTTCTTTATGGATTAGGTTGCATTAAAAGTGGAATAGTTGAATAAATAAAAAGTCCGGTAATGCGTCGTGCACCCGAAGTGTTAATGCGGAGCGTTAATCACGTGTGGTGCATATACGCATGGGAGAGCAGTCCAGCAGCATGCTGGCGCCATTTTGTCCACGGTATTTTGGGCGAGCAAAATACCGGGCTTGCAGAATTAGAATAAGATTCAATAGTTTGGGTTGGTTCGCAAGCGATGTCCGCCGAACAAGATCGAATAATTATTTATTATCTTTATCAATAAATTTAAAAAATAATTTATTGATACCACTTCTTATAAATGCCAAAACCAGTAGTGCATAATGCAGCTACAATTAATACATCGCCAGGCATTAATCGATGTGATATCCAATTAGTGAGAATCAAATAGGAATCAGGATATGCGGTACTCCACACGCCATGCATTCGGTTATTACGTTTATAAAAAGGTAGACGTAATTCGGTAAAATTTATATCGTCAGTATTATGCGGATCATTTTCGATATGTTTTTTAATGCAACGTGCTACCGAATCATCTTCAATCTTGAAGTAGCAATTCCCTTCTTTTCTCTCTTTGCCTCGATATTCATCGAATAATTGAATGCCATCAATAAAAAGAAAACTGAACGCCTTGTTGCAATAATCCTTAAAAGTTAAGTTAGCGTGTAAAGAAGAAAATAAAAATATAATGAAAAATAATATTTTATAAAATTTAATATACATATTAACAATATATCAAAAATTAAGAGTGTTATAAATAGATATATTTGCTACTCTTTGTCATCTTGAGGAGCCTAGCGACGTAAAGATCCAGTAATAAAATAAGAAAAATAATATAACTGGATTCTCACGGCCTAAAGGCCTCAGAATGACATTTAGGTTACATATAAGTGCACCTGAAATGGTTTCTTTAAATCTAATAATGAACCGGCCAATGGTTTCTGGTCAATAACCTTGCATCTTTTACATTGATGAGTTGCTTCAGCTGGATGCGCATGAATAATCGTATATTTAATGGAATGCTCATCAAGAAATGATTGTACCTCGGTAACGAGCCGTTGTTTAAATGAAGGCAGTACTATTGGTTTATGACTGGTGTCTTGTGAGAGGTATATGATCATACGGTTATCAATGAGCGGTTGATTCGGTTCAGGAATTTGTCCGATACAACTGTGTGCTGGGTAATGATGCGAAAAATAATGATAACTTACCAGAATATTGTTTTCTGCTGCCATGCGTTCAATTTCATCTTTAGTTTTTTTATGGAAATCGGGAACTATTTTTGTGGGTGGTAATTTTGAAATAACTAAAAAAACTGATTGATGAGCACGAATTTTTCGCGCGGGAACAGGAATTTGATTTATAATAGTGCCAGGAACAAGGGTACTATCTTCTTTTTGGGATAAAACGCGCGCATTAAGATTATGATCAGAAAGAATTTGCAGTGCGTTAGTGAGATTTTTGCCTATTAAGCACGGCGTTTCAAATGAAGAAGGGCTTAAAAAATAGTAAAAAATAGCATAACTTGCAATAAAAGATACAAAAGGGAAAAACCAAAGAAATCGATTTACATGAATCATAATAATATGAGAGGTTAAAGGTAAGCTTATAAGCCGGATTCTGTACTTTACTAAGTAAAGTGGCAATCATCTATCTAGGCGACATACCCGCATGCTTAATAGAACGAAAAACTACATGCTTATTTTGTCTTGCTCCAAGTAGGGTTTACCCCACATAATTCATTACTGAATTATGGCGTACGCTCTTACCGTACATTTTCACCCTTACCGCTAATTCTGTTAACGGCGGTTATTTTCTGTGGCACTCTCCATGGATTTACATCCCCCTTAATTGAATTACTCTCTTAAGGTACTTTTTTCGTTAGGAGTCCGGACTTTCCTCTTTTACCCGAAGTAAAAGCGATTGCCCCGCTTACCTTTAAATAAAAATTTCAACATACTTGATAATATTACTATATTAACACAAATAGTATAAAAAGTATAGGTTTCTATGGGTGTATAATGAAAGAACCAGCCCTTTAAAAAATAGGTAAAAAGCAATACGCATACAAATACCATATAGATAGGTATACAGGCATCTTCATAGAGATAAGGTCGAAGATAAAAAATAATTGCTGAAATAATGATCAATGGTAAAAGTGCAATGCCAAAATGATCTATTTCTAAAAAAAGCTCAGCAGCAATTAACACGCTTAAAAAAATAATGGAAGGGAATTTAAATGATCCTAACAGTGCGATAGAATAATACGATAATAAAAAACAAAAAAATTTTTTTTCAAAAAAACCGTATAAAATAATATCTAGAAAAAAAAATAACAATGCATAGCCATAAAACAATATATTTATTGGCATAATTATTTTACCTTATCTCTTTTTAATTTAACGTTATATTGACAAATAATATTATTCAAGTAAATTTTAGTTGTTGTTAAGTTTGATATTTTTTATTATCTAGGAGTTTAAATGAAAAAACAAATTACCTTAACTGTTCTTGGTGCTATGTTATTTACTGGCTCGGTATTTTCTACAAAAGCTGAAGAACCAACTACTTCTGCAACAGAAACAAAAGTAGAGACAACGGCGGCGGTTGTTGCTCCTACAGCAGCAAATTCAGGCGCAGAAGCAACAGCAAGTGCGCCGGTAGAACCTAATGCAAGTGCTACAACTGCAACAAATACCACTGATGCTGCAGCAAGCACAAAAACTGATTCTTCTATCGCTACCAAAACCGAATCTTGGTTAAATAAATTAGGAAGTAATTTAAAAACCTATAAATGGCATATCGCGGGTGGTGTAGCTGTAATTGCGGGTGCTTACATAGCATTCAAATTGTACCAAGCATACAACGAAGAAGAAGTTGAACAAGAAGTACAATTAGTCTAATTAGTTTAAGACAGTAATACCTGTCAGAATTAACATTATTGTAACTTAACGACAATTATAGAAATTTCGATAGGGTCGCAGCATGCGACCCTATTTTGGTAATTATGATTCATATACTTCGTTATTTAGCTTTTCTTTTTGTTTTATTCCTTTCGGTTATAACCAGTTTATTTTTCTTTGTTATTCATCATCATTGGATAGATTTTTCATCATTGGAACAGTATTATCAAGGGAAGCCTTCAATTGTACTTGATGACGAAGGCAAAGAATGGACTCGCTTTACCTACGATAAACGCAAATCGGTTGATATTACTATGTTGCCTGAGCATGTCATACAGGCATTTATTGCAGCTGAAGATCACAATTTCTTTAATCATCCGGGTATTTCATTAAAAGGTATAATCCGTTCATTACTCATAAATGTATATCACGGCAAAATTGTACAAGGAGCAAGTACCATAACGCAGCAATTGGTAAAGTTACTGTTTACTGATTCACGGCGTACCTTAATGCGCAAATTTAAAGATCAATTTTTGGCGGTATTAGTGGAGCGGCAATTTACCAAAGATCATATTTTGCAATTATATCTTAATAATATTTGCTTTGGTTGTGGCATTTATGGCATACAAGCTGCCAGTGAACGGTTTTGGAGTAAGCCTGCACATGAATTAACGGTTGATGAAGCGGCATTGCTGGCAGGGGTTGTTAAAAATCCTTCTCATTATTGCCCGCTTTTATATCCCTTATCTGCCCAAAAAAGAAGATCGATAGTGTTACATTCCATGTTGCAAATGGGTTTTATTACTAAAACAGAATATGAATTATACAAAAATAAATCGTTAGAATTAAATATCCCCCAGATAGCCTGTATTGCACCACATTTAAAGGAACATATTCGTATTTATTTAGAAGAAAAAGTTGGTAAAAAGAAATTATATACCGGCGGGTTGATAATTCAAACAACCGTAAATAGTTTTATACAAAAAAAGGCGATGGAAATTTTTCATGAACAAATAAAGCTGTTACGTTCCGGTAAAATGAATTGTGTTGATGGTGGTGTTATTACTATTGAAGGAAAAACCGGGCATATTAAAGCATGTGTCGGCGGTTATGATTTTAATGCTTCGCAATTTAATAGAGCTTTGCAAGCGCGCCGACAACTCGGGTCAATATTTAAGCCTATTATTTTTACCATTGCCTTGCAGCAGGGAATGAATTTTGCTCAAACAGAATTAGATGAACCTATAGAAGTTGTGCAATCAAATAGCTCATGGAAACCACGAAATGCTATACGAAAATTTGAAGGCGAAATGACGTTGGCGCGCGCATTGGCGCATTCCAATAATATTATTCCAATTAAGACCTTATTATCGGTTGGATTTGATCCGGTGATAGCGCTTGCCCGCAAATGTGGATTACCAGAAAATATTCAACGGTATCCTTCTTTAGGATTAGGATGTGTTGAGGGGACACTTAAAGAAGCAGTAGGAATGTTTAATGTATTTGCACAAAATGGTATGTATATCGAGCCCTATTGTATACGATGGGTTAAAGATGAATGGGGTACTAAAATTCTGAATTATAAACCTCAAAAATATATAGTTATTTCGGCACATGAAGTGGGGCAAGTTGCTAAAGTGCTTGCTATTGGTATGGAGCGTGCGCGAAAAAAATATAAAGATAAAGAATGGCTTGCAACTGAAGCAATTGGAAAAACAGGAACAACCAATGATTCACGAACATGCTGGTTTGTTGGTGCAACACCTGATTTTACGACGGCATGTTATATTGGTAATGATGATAATTCGCCGTTAGGAAGTAATGTGTTCGCTGTTTCTACCGGTTTTCCTATTTGGAAGAATTTGCATAAGGTATTACCCATCACAAAAAATAAATTTTCCTACGATCCATCCTTAAAGGAAATTATTATACATGCACGAACGGGTCAACCATGTACGGTAAATGATCCGGAGGCATTTACTATTTTTGTATGATTTTTTTGTAACTTTCTTAAATCAATACAGTATGAATGATCTTATTAATGGATCCAGCCTTCGTTGAAACTTCGGCGGACACAGTGCCCACGCCTTGTCCGCCATAGCCTTGGCGACGGCGGAAAGCTCGCCATGACGACTGTGATTCCTATTGTCATTCCGAACGAAGTGTGGGAATTCATTAATTAATACATCCTTTAATATTCGTTAATATAACTCTTTATATTGTACGGACTTTTTGATGTGATTGCTTGGCCCAAAATTATTAAAATTATTGATTACATATCAATAATTTGCGCATGGTTATTAAAAATTGCCACCGTTAAAAAAGGAAATAGTGATAATTTTATTATTTTTTTCATTTCTTGCTGGTTTAGTAACCGTTCTTTCACCATGTATTTTACCAATCTTGCCATTACTGCTTGGAAGTGGTATTGGTCAAGGTCCTTATAAGCCGCTCGGGGTGATTATTGGGTTGATTCTGAGTTTTTCTTTTTTTACTCTCACCTTAACCGCTCTTGTGGAATTGTTTGGTATTTCACCGGACTTATTACGGTATCTAGCTATTTTTATTATGATCTTTTTTGGCGTTACCTTGCTTTTTCCAAAATTGGAACAATTATTGGTAAAATATTTTTCAAAAATTGGTCAAATGGGAAGTCTTTTGCAACAAAAATCTGCATTTGCGGGTACTGGGCTTTTGAGCGGATTGATATTGGGTGTTGCACTTGGCCTGATTTGGACGCCATGTGCAGGGCCAATTTTAGCTGCAATTTCAACGTTGGCGGCAACCAGAGCGGTAAGATTTAGTACTGTTTTAATCACCTTATTCTATAGTATCGGCGCTGCCTTACCGATGTTTTTAATTGCCTATGGTGGCAGTAAAATTATTAAATCAACAAGTTTTTTGAGTAAATATGCTGAATCAATTCGAAGATTTTTTGGATTTTTAATGATTATTGCTGCTTTAGCGATTGCATTTCATGGAGATATTATTTTACAACAGATTACGCTTAAATATTTTCCATCAGTAATCATCGAAGATAATGCATTAGTAAGAAAAGAACTTGAAAAGATAACAATACAAGATGAAAAGCGTGGTAAGGGTGAGGATGTTAATGAAAAAGTTCCTGAATTTATAGGTATTTCTGGGTGGATTAATTCAATTCCTCTTTCTATAAATGCTTTGCGTGGCAAGGTTGTGCTCGTGGATTTTTGGACCTATAGTTGCATAAATTGTATTCGAACTTTACCGTTTTTAAAAAAATGGTATGCGGCTTATAAAGATAAGAATTTTGTTATTGTTGGGATGCATACACCAGAATTCGCTTTTGAAAAAATTCCTAAAAATGTTGAGGATGCGGTGAAGCGATTTGGTATTGAATATCCTGTTGGGCTTGATGGTGATTATAAAACATGGCAAGCATATCATAATCATTATTGGCCAGCTCATTATCTAATTGATCAACAAGGAATAATCAGAGAACGTTATTTTGGTGAAGGTCATTATGAGGAAACTGAAAATAGAATTCGTGAATTACTTGGGCTTGGTAAAAAGTATGGCCAAAAGCCATCAGAACAGGTGAAAAAAGGAGAAACACACGAGATCTATCTTGGCTTTGCTCGCGGGAATAACTATCAACCCGGACAAGTAATTAAGAAAAATCAGTTTGCAGATTATTCATATCAACATGCACTTGAAGCAGATCATATTGGTCTTAATGGATTGTGGTATGTTGCGCAGGAATATATTCGATCAGAAAGTGAAATGAGTAGAATTGATCTTAATTTTATGGCTAATCGTGTTTATATGGTGATGCAATCTGATAGTGCAGCTGTTATTCAGGTAAAGCTTGATAATCAAGATGTACCAGAAAAATATCGCTCAGTTGATATGAATGAAAAAGGAGAAATTCTTGTGCATGAACCGCGTATGTATGACATTCTTAATCTTCAAGGTTATAATGGCCGCCATACGTTAAGCATTATTTTGCCTAAAGGGGTATCACTGTATACGTTTACTTTTGGCTAAAGAATAAAACACCAAAACTGTTTTTTTGTAAACCTTCGACAGAACCTAGCTAAATTAATGATGATTTTTTTAGTATAGGGCCATATAGAATTTGATTTAAAAAAGGATTGCATATGAGCGTAAAAAAAGTGAATTTTTATATTTTATTTTTTTTAATTACCAACATGTTTTCAATAATAAGATCTGATTTGCAAGATTCTATAAATAGCCTCAAAAATAGCTGGGACGGTGGAAAAAACTTTGTAGAGGGTATGGTACGCGGTATAGTAGGTTCAGTAGGGGTTTGCTTTGAAGCTGATTGGTCACATTGCGTATATAGTCCGCGCATATGGAATGATTCACCAGGAGTGATTTTTGTAGCTAAACAAGATTTAACTAAAGTGTTAGGTGCTGGATTTTCCGGTGGTTTAACGCGGCAGCAAGCCTTGTGGCCTTATACTGATACGGGAGCAGGTGATGGATCATGGTGGCATGAAGATTTAAATTTTATTTTGTGGTTATTACGGGCTAAAAATAATGGTGAGGATGAAGGATATTCTCAATATAAAACTAAAGTAAAAGATTATGCAGCAAAAGGAAGCGTTGTTCCTGGGTTTGGCTCAGCAATTGGTGCATTGGCTGGTAGCATTGTTACCACTGAAGAAATGGAAAAATATAGTTTTTTTGATAAAAAGCTTTCGCAGAGCCATGGCGATCCCGATAATTGGTATTATTATAGGGCATATACCTACCAAGGACAGCTTAAAGGCGAATATTTAGGTATCAAAACAACAACACCTGAATTTAATGGCGTTTTTTATAACAGCTCAAAAGAACCCATTACGCTTGAATTTGCTAAGGATTCACAAAATTATAAGGTGTTACTTGAAGCGGGCACCTTTAGCTTGCTTAATTCATCTTCATCAGTAACCAATTCAATTCGGCCTCCTGCCACACAAGAGCGTGCCTTTACCTTTTACCAAGCAGACACGGTGATAGCTGCAATGCCAATTCGAGCAGAAGGAATTTGCAATATGCAAGAAGATGCTACTACTAAAAAAATGGTACCGGGTGCTCCTATGGTGTATACATATGAAATTGCTGATACGCAACAAGGACCGCAAGTTAGTTTGCAAGGGTTAGCTATTGGTAATTACGATCAACCCTTTGATACAACTGATCCTCAAAAAAGTGTGGTGCGTGATATTAATCCAATGCATTGTCATTTTTGGTATCAATCGGCGGCTCAGGCGCAAGCGGCTGCAAAAAGTGATCAATTGTACTTAGATATTCCGGTACCATTATGGATTTTTTACAAAACAGCAGACTATAGTTATCAACAAAAGGTTAAACCGGAAGATGTTATTGATTTTAGTCTTATTCGTCCGCGCTTATCGGAAAAAAATGCCTGGTTATATGTAGTTGGCATCCAAACGACTGATGATACCAAAGCGGTACAGTTTTTAACTCGGTTAGCTGATGGTGTTATTGGTCAAGATTTAAAGGAACCAGTAACCGCAATAAACAATTTTAATGAAAATATGGTGTTGGTTAAAACATTACCAAATACGCATGGGCTTATTGATGATAGCGCCGGCTCAGGAGTTAAGGGGTTTGTATTACTAGCAGATAACGTTACACCGCGCGGTGTTGGATACGGTCCTTTTTATTATCAAATTAATCCTTGTATCGTGCAATTAGATCAATTAGCATCACTGCTTAGTTCCTATTTAAATAGTTCTTTATTTGCCAGTGCTGATGCGATGAATCAAGAAATAAATAAAAAAATTACCCAATGGGTTAAGCTTTATCCAACCGATAATAAGACCGTTGCATCCCAGCTTACTGATTTACTGACACAAAAAGGAATTGATCAAATAATTACAAACACGGCAGCGCCACAGCGTACACTCAATGAATATGGTAAACAAGGAGTTACCACCTTAACATCCGGGCCAGTAAGTATTGCCAATATACCAACCTTATATCAAGCGGGTTCTAATTTATATGTATACAATTTGGGAGCAGTCCCTGCTGGTTGGCCGAGTAAGTAGTTATACTAAACCTTCTTGTTTTGCTTTTTCATAAAGTTGCATTGCTTCTGTATGTATTTGATAGTGTGCGTTCCAAAATTTTACTATTACTGCTTGTTGTTGGTTCGAAGTTAACTTTTGGACTACCGGTTTGGAATCTGCTGCATTTGGTAACTCGTCAACGGACATATATTTAAGAATGGTAAAAGGGTCATGGTCAATTTTTTTTAAACAGCTTTTACACTCCCTATATTGTAATGAGAGGAGTGCTAAAATATGGGGGTACACGTTATCTTTATTTTGAAACATCCACTTATATTCTTTTATTGCTTTTTTATAAAGTTCTTTAATTTGTGGTATATATTCCTGAGCTTTTAATTGGCAATATTCCTCATATAATGAACGTATTCTTGTTAAAATATTTTTAGAGTGAGCAAAGTAATCTTTAAGAGCAGAATCAGTTGCATTTGTTTCTAAGAAAGTTAACAAATTGATATATCCTGATGTTCCTTGATGATATGATTGAAAGGCGCAGCCTACATTATTGGAATCTTCACGAATACGGTGAATGAACTTCGATATGCTATATAATGCTTTTATAGCCTTTTTTATATTTTCCACCGGCATGCTTTTAGCATGTGAGGCAAGAAAATCTATTTCAAAATAAGCGAGTTCAGTTAGTAATCTCACTGTTCTATCACTATATATTAATAATTGTGGCTTGCTGGAAGGCTGCTTAGGATCTTCCATGCTATAAGCAAAAAAGATAGCAGAAAAAAAGAATAAGCTAGCAGTTTTTATTTTATAATTCATAATAAAGTCCCTATTAAACGTTTTTGATTTTGTAGAAAGTGTTTTCTATATTTCTAATTATCGGTAGAAGAAAGGAGCCCCTCTAGCTCTGCTCTTTTCCTTAAGGTATCGACCTTATCGGATATTTTTTTTGCTTTTTCAGCATATTTTACCAATGAATTTTTGCGCTTTTCTTCTTTAAATTTAATAATTAATTCTTTACCAAAAGTAGTAAGTATAGAATCGGGATTGCAAATGGGAAATTTTTCCAAGACTTCTATAGATTTTTCAGAATCTCTTGTTACGATTGCCAAGAGATTCTTACATTCTTGATTTATTTTTGTAATATGCCAATCCACAATGGTGTTAGTGGCTTTTTTAGTGTTAAAATGACGTTCAATCCGTTCCAGCAGTGATTTAACTTCAGGAGCATAGCTTAACGATTTAAGCGCTCGATACTTCTCATATTGTGTATGTAATTGAAGTAAGAAAGCCTCGTGTTGAGAAAAATATTGTATTACCCAGGTGTTTTCTGAGGATTTTTCTTTTTTTTTAGAAGTCAGATTTAAATGCTCTTCTTTATGGGTATAAAAAAAGAATAACGTTGGGCCGGTTAACGTGTCAGGATCTGCTTCCAATTTAGTAATGGCGCTTCTTAAAGCATGTGCGCCAAATATGGTATTTAGTGCAGATTCATAGTCTAGGTGTTCAAAAGGGCTTCTTTCTAAAGCATGAAGATCCTTAAGAATATTTATGCTTTCATTGGTAATTTGTTGTAGTTGTACGCTAGAAGATTGTTTACGGAATGATTTTAAAGGGGCTTTGTTTGGATTTTCCATGCTGTATGCCAAAGCAGAAATGGCAAAAAAGAATAAACTAGATGATTTTATTTTATAATCCATAATAAAGTCCCTGATAAAAATTTTTTCGTTATAAATTTTTTAATAGTTTATAAAGAGTTGTAGGAAATAGCAATGTATCGTTTATTATTTCTTTTTGATATAAAATAGTAACGTTTGTAGGATATAATTTTTTAAATGCACAGGCATTAGTAACTTGATGATCGGTATAGGCGGTTTCTAAGGGAATGGTAATGCACGGTTTATTGAAAAATGCAATTTCAAACAAGGTGCCAGCGCCGGCGCGACAAATAATTACGTCTGCAGCATTATAACAATCTTGAATAGTGTTAGAAAAAGTGAAAATGTAGGCAGCAATATTATTGTTGTTATAAAATGTTTGCCAATCAAATGTATCTTGGTGTCCAATTTGGTGAATAAATTGGATATCTTGAGTATCTGCTGCCTGTTGGATCCATTTTTTTATACAGGTATTTAAAAAGAGTGACCCTTGGGATCCACCCATGATAAAAATTGTTTTTTTAATGGGATTAAGCCCTAATTTTAGACGTGCGCGAGCAGATGGTATTTTTACAGAATTATTAAACCGTAACGGATAATCAGTTAAAAGGCACGCGCGTGAAAAATGCCGCGTTGCCTCTTTAAAGCATACGGAGATTGAATGCGCAAAAGGAGCTAAAAAGGTAATTGTTTTACCCGGAATAGCATTAAGTTCAATAAGTTCTATGGGAATTTGTAGAATTGCTCCGGCTAAACACACCGGAATTGATACCGCTCCTCCCATACTGATAATAGATGAGGGCCTTTTTTTAATTAAATAGTACAGTGCAATAAAAAATGAATAAATGCCACTTATTATAAAATGTATGTAGGAAAACCATTTCTTTTTATATAAAGAAGATAAGGGCAGATGAATTGAATAGGTAATAAAACTATTATTTTGCAGAATATTTTTATCCAATTCTTGTTGTGTTGAAAAAAAAAGAATATCTGCTGAAGGATTTCGTTTGATTGTTTTTTGGGCATGCGTGATGCATGGTAATAAATGGCCGCCGGATTTACCGGCTACATAACAGATTGTATTCATATTTAAACTTTTTTATTTCGTGCAAAAGTTCTACA
This sequence comes from Candidatus Babeliales bacterium, assembly GCA_963722075.1. Classification (GTDB taxonomy): domain Bacteria; phylum Babelota; class Babeliae; order Babelales; family JANWKD01; genus CAVRJM01. Next base: position 1,377,436 of record CAVRJM010000001.1, read on the forward strand.
ATATCTAATATACTAGGTTCTGTTGAGTTATTGTAGAAGCATTATAAAATTAACTCAAAGTATTAAAAGATACTGGATCACCATGTCGCTACACTCCTCGTGACGACTTCGTCGAAAAAGCCGTCGTTGCGAGCTTGTCGAAGCAATCCAGGTTAAAATAAAAACTTATAGGAAATAATACAGCAAGTTACTGAGATAAGTAAAAATTTATTTTATATAAAACTAATAAATAATTTTTTCATTGAATAAATTACTTAATAAATAAATTTATGAAATAAATTGAAAAATTTTAATGAATACTGGATTGCTTCGGCAAGCTCGCAACGACGTAGATTTATAATTTTATATCACTTGAGCAAGATCCCTTTGCATATCTTAACAGGAACTTTAAACCTCAAACAAATATAAAACACAACAGAACCTAAGTTTTATGGTTATAACAAATGGATACCTTAAGGCTTTTGTATTTCGTTTCATTGCTAGTATACTTATAATAAATATGTATGGTAAAAAGAAGTTAAATGGGTGTTATGCGAATTTTTTATTTTCTATTAGCAATTATTCCAAGCGCGTCCAGCGCTCTTCATTATCCGCAACTTAATTATCCTTTTCATAATAGGAACCGGGTTCCTGCGCCCCCTATATCCTTGAATACGTTAACATTGGTTCCACATAATCAAGATCAGAATGATGTCGGGGTAATGATGGATGATTTAGCTGAATTGATCCATACTAATTTCCAATCAATTGAAGATGGCACGCATGTATTAATTAAAAATAAGGCAAATGGTGCCATAAAAAAGAAATACGCCGTACACAAAGGGATAAAGCTTGCTGAAAAGGAAAATTTTGTTACTGTTTTTTCCCGTGGTTTTGCACGAGAATCATCGCCAGCAAGTAAAGCTAGTCAAGATAAATTCTCCTATCAAACGATAATAAAATATCTAATTCCTAGCTTTAATATGCGTGGTCTTCAACGTAAGGGTGGTGGTTTTGTGAGCGCATCTGCCGCTTTGCGTAATAATCTCATTCATACGTCATGCGTCACTTTTGATTACCCTGATACACGATCATTTATTGATTTTGCGCAACATAATGATTTGAAATGTCTCAACACCGTGATGCAACAAATTTCGGACAAGTATAAAATTATTTCTATGGGGGTAAGTCGCGGCGCAACCGCATCATTAAAATACGAGTTGAGTGGTGCTAAAAAGTCGGCGGTTCTTATTCTAGAATCTCCATTTGCTTCTATACAAAATGTAATGAACCAATTAACAAAAAACTGCTTTTATTGTTTTCCTGGGATGCATACGCTGGTACAGCTCTCATTTAAATTACTATTTCCGCGTTATAAAACTGATTATGATAATCTTTTTGATTTATTGCCGCAAATAAATCCACATATTCCTATACTAATAACCCATTTAGAAAATGATCTTTATATATCGGATAAAGCTATGTTTACCATGATAAATACCTTATCAAAATATAATCAGCATATTTATTTATTAGTGCTTACTGATGAAACTAATAAAGCAATACATGGGCGTTTAAGTTCGATTGAACCATATCAATGGGTGGTAAATGCGTTTTTAGAAAAAAATGGTATGCCGCATGATGAAAAGTTGGCAATAAAAGGAAAAGAACTATTAGAACGTGCTCAAGCCAATGCTTATGTTAATCATCACAAAGATTGGATTCTTACTGAATGTTACTCGTAGGTTGATTCTTTTGATAAAATGTAAGATATTATTTTTAGACTTTTGCATATAAGATCTACAAGCATGCATTCTTTTTTGAATATCTTACCCTATGATTGCCCACGTTTTTATTACAATTCTTCTATCTGTATTTGCTACGGTTGTTATGAGTTATATTGCATTAGCAGCATCCATAGGCCCTTGGATAGAAACAACCTTAGTGTTATGTAGCATGGCACTATTCTATACCGTAGCGCGTACTAAATCTGCTCATGCATATCAGCAATCGGTAGGGCTTGCTACGGCAGCCGGTGGCATCGGTGGTATTTTGGCTACCGGATTAGCATTTTCTTTTCCCACGCTTTATTTTTTATCCCCTGAACTATTTATGCAGTGGATGAATAATCCGTTATTTTTTGCAACAACGGTAAGTTTTTTTTGCTTATCAGCAGGGAGCTTTGGATTAATTATGGCTACTGTCTTTGAAGATAAGTTATTAATACAGCAAAAAATGAAATTCCCCATTGGAGAATTAGTATACGCTGCTTTATCAGCGCAGGGACAATTAAAAAAAGCCTTAGAATTAGCGATTGGTTTTGCTAGTACTGTTTTTCTTTTAATCTATTATGCTACGAGTAATTTTTATACGGCAACCGTAATTGTGTGCAATCGATTTGCATGGTCATTTTTTACCTTTCCATCGATAGTTTTACCGCTTGAGCAGGTACCAATGTACCTTGCAGTAGGATTTGTTACTGGTCATGTAATTGCCATACCATTACTTGTCGGTTTTTTATCTAAGATATTGTGTTTGGACCCGCTTTTTTATATCTATACTCATGCTGATACTGCATTGCATTCGCTCTTTTTTTCTGGATGGGCAAATACTCATTTATCAAACACAGAATTTACCTTGGCTTTTTGCAGTGGTATGGTGCTCTATGGTTCTATAATGGGTTTTTTAGATCCAATTAAAACGATAGGCGGCATACTCAATACGGTTAAAAACAAATGGAGTAGCCAACACACAGGATCAATACCTGCATGGCTTTATATGGGGGCAGTACTATCAATTTCGAGTATATTTTTATATACCTATTCTTTTAGCATTCTTCAATATTGTATTATCATATCCTTGGTAGTGCTCTGTATTTATATAAGTATGGTATTAGCTGCTGGTGTAGGGGTTGTTTCTTTATGGGGCTTTATTCCCGTTGTTCGAATAGTGGCGTTAAATCAATTAGGTAAACATCTTATTGAAAAAATAGGATTTTTACTAACAAAACATGATACTTTTGGGAAAGAGATCCGGCTCCAAGCATTTTGTTCATTACTGATAACAACATCCTTTTTATGGTATTTTAAATTCACGTGGTTACAGCAAGGCTATTTATTAGTTGGTACTGCTATATGTATCTATCAAATGTTGATTATTGCAGGAAGGATGGGAATCATTCCCTTAGGAAGATTTGCTACCTTTGTTATGGTTCCTGGTATGTTATTATTTAATTTTGATCTTGTTCAAGTAACATTGGTGGCCGCATTTGTTGAAATTGCTGGCGGCGTTGCTGGCGATGTTCTTTTTGGTCGGAAATTAGCGCTGTTAACGCCGATTAATCATCGTACGATGGTACGTTATCAATGGTTGGGCCTCATCATTTCATCAGTAGCAATTGGCATAATTTTTTGGCTGTTTATTCATAATTTAGGGCTTGGTCAAGAAACGGGACTTCCGGCTACTAAGGCAGCAAGTAGAGCGTTATTAATTAATTTTAAGAGTTTTGATTGGGTGGTGCTTTGTTTAGGATTTTTATTTGGGTGGTGCCTTAAATATATAAAAATTAATCCAGCACTTTTACTCGGCGGTATTTTAATGCCACCGGCAATTTCATTGATGCTTATTACTGGCAGTTCGCTCACTTATTTTACTAACCGTAAAGAAGATTATTTTCCATTTTTCTCTGGGGTGTCTGCAGGAAATTCACTATGGATGCTTGCTGATATATTTATAGCTCTTTTTAAATAACTATAATCGTGCGGTGAATTTGAAGATGATACCTTGTTCGTGCAAATCACTATTTAAAGAAATTGTCGTATCAAAAATGTCATGTGCATTTTTATAGAGTTTCTTATCCAAAGCAATTGATTGTAATTCATGTAATAAAAAATTTTGAATTAAAATATAAAAATGCATTTTTTTATATACTTTTAGGGGATTTTTTTCTAATTTTTTGTGAAAGGCATAATTGTATTGTTTTAATTTTTTTAAGCGCAGTTGGCTTTTTTCCGGTATTCCTCTTGCCGTAAGAATAACGTTAATTATACAATTTGACTGCGATAAGATCTCCTTAAATTTTTTTACAAATGCTTCGGTTTTTTTTGGGTTGATATATATTTCTAATGGTTCCATAGAAATAAGCGGGTAAAAAATACTGCATAAAATCAATAAAAAAAATAATTTCATTGTACTTAACTCCTTTATTATTTAAACTGTCACCAAATTTAAAACGTACCATAAACCATTTTAGTGATAATTACTATGAATATGAGAAAAACATTTTTTTATTGTATTTTTGTTTCTTCCTCCCTTTATTGCATGGAATCGCAATTGCCGCTGGAAAGAATTACCAAAGGGGTAGCCACAATAACATTGGAAGAATCGGTTCGTTATGAGGATGCCTTTTCAGCAGCATGCTGTAATAGAATGAAGGCCTCTGAATTATCAATTGCCACAGATGAACCTATAACAAAAAATTCATATACCAAGCTTCTTTGTAATAGATATATTGGCAACGGTAACTTTGATTTAGACTTGGTGGTCTTTGATTTTTTAGAAAAGATGCCTCGTGTTAACAGTACCACATTTCTTGATGGGCTATTGTGTGCAATAAAAAAAGAAGAAGAGAAAAAAAAAGAAAAAGGTGAAAAAATAGTAGAACGTAAAATTACCTATGAGAGATTGATTGTAAACTACTTACAATATGCCATTATAAAGCATTGTTCAATAAATATATTAATGGTTATCCTTAGCTATTATCCCGATATAGAAAGTAGAGTGCTAACATTTGATAAATATTGGCTTAATATGAAAAAAACGGTTATGGATGCCATTGGATTAGCGCTGTCTTGTGGTAATGAAGAAGCGGCGATCTTTTTGAGTAGTTTTAAAAATAAAGAAATGAACTTATTTCCTTAACCATTTTTGTAGACACGCCGTATAATGTGCTTTATCACCGATAATCGAGCAAAAATTTATCGCTTGCCGCAATGAGCTGACTGCACCGTTATTATTACCTACCTTTTTTTGTGTTTTTGCTAAATGATACCATATGGTGGTATCTTTTGGCAGATCCATAACTAATTTATTTAAGATATTCAACGCTTCTGGGTATTGCTTTTTTTTATATAAAATTAGTGCATGGGTGTCTAAAAAGTGAGGGTTTTTCTCAATTTGTAAAACGGTAGTAATTAATTGTTCTGCTTCTTCGAGTTTTTTTCCTTTAGTTGCATAATAATAGGCAAGCAAATTTAATAGTGGCGGAAAATTTTGATGTAGTTTTTGGGCTTCAAGAAGCACAGATAGCATATCGTCCCATTTTTTGTCATTAAAAAAGAGCAATGCCAATTGATATAAAACGAGCGTTTTTATGCGCGGGTGTGCTACTTGCTTGAGTGCTTTATTTAAATATAAAAATGCATTTTTAATATCATCATTTCTTAAGAAAATATCAGCTTTATACAATAACATTAAAGCGTTGTGTTCATTTTTTTGTTCTATATTTGAAAGAATAGCTATTATTTGATCTTTAGTAATACCAGCCAAATGTAATAAATGGAGCGCGCGATACCATGTTTCATCATGTTCATTTTCATTAATCCATTGTGTGAGTAAGCTAATAGCCTCATTAACCTTGTTGAGCTTACATAAAACTTCAAGTTTTAATAATCTACTTTGCGTATTTTTTTGTAAAAGGGGATTAGTATCTATAATTTGTAATGCTTTTTGAAACTGATTTTGTTGGTACGCATTTAATGCTTCATTAAACGGTTTAGTAATATCTGATTGATAGGTCATGGTGTTTTGTTTTAATTGTAAATGCATAATTTGCCGTTCAATCAATGGATTATGACCAACAATTTTTAAGCAATGTTGATAATTGGTTAATGCTTCGTCTAGATTGCCAGCGAGTTCATGAATAAGTCCTAAAAAGAGCCAGCCATTTTCAAATTCCGGATAGAGTTCCAAGCTTTTTTTTACATTTTCAATGGCGAGAGCTGTGTTGCCCATGCGAGATAAAATTTGCGCTTTAAGAAAGTAAAAAATAAAATTCTTGGTCGCATGCGGTGCATGAGTAAAATAAGAATCAATTACGGCTAATGCTTCGTTAAAATGATTATTTTGTGCATGGGTTGTAGCGGTATAAAAAATAATTTCAGGATTTTCAGGGTATTGTGTACTTAATTTTATTAACCGTTTTGCCCCTTCATCATGGTTACCAACTGCTTCAAATGCTTTGATAAATATAAGTTCTGTTGCAAGATCATTGAGGTTTATTAATTCAGGTTTGTTGGCTAAACCTACAATAGTATCGAATTGCTCTGTTTGTAATAAATGCGCTAAAAAGCCAGGATAAATATGCGTTGAATTAAAATTGTTAAAAAGAAATTCATAACAATGTTGTGCAACGGTACTATGCTCTTCCAACTGATTATAATTAGCCCAAAAATAAAAATGATATTTTTCTGATTCATGTGCCTGGATCGCCATAAAAAAGATAAAAAAAACTGAGAATCGTACTATATAAAAAATTTGATGCATACAGCCCCCCTGTATAAAAAATTATTAGAGGCTATTTTGGTAACAACGAGCAAGGAAGTTTTTTAATGCCGCTTGCAATTCGATATCCACAATTTTTTCAAGAGATTTTTTTTGTGTTGCCGTTAAAATAATCTCAGGTATCGGTTTTAATTTTTTATAATCCCTCGTGCGTTGCGCTGGCATAGTATTACGAATCGCCCCATATTTAAATCGTATCTTTTTTACATATGGATAATCTAGCTTTGCATTAATTTTTTTTAATAGCACATCAGAAAGACAATAGAGTTCTTGCATCCAGCCGCTATTTGAAACCGCTAAGATCACGGTGTCATTGTTGATTTTTTCTAAGCGGACTTGGATTTTAAGATCCCCAACAATGGAATTCCATTCTTGTAATAAGGTAAGTTTCCACTGTTCAGGGCCAATAAATGATGAATTAAGAAGTTCTTTTACATGTTTTGCCATGTCATTGCGAGCTCGCGAAGCAATTCATTAATAAATTTTTTATCCTTAATTTATTAATATACTGGTATAGCAATTAAATGTAAGAGAATTATGAAAATTAATTAGTAAGATCTTTTTCCAAATCATCAAGTAAGCTCTTGAGAGCTCTTTGGTATTTTGAAACTTTATCTAATGCAAGGAAATTTTGTACGCATCTCACCAATGGATTACCATTTTCTTCTTTATTATATTGATTGAGGGGGAAAATTTTAATACCACTTTCTGGGTTAAGGCCTCCATAGGTATCTGCGGTCATGGGTATGCAAAATTCTAAACGGTCTAAATCTTCATTAGAGTGAGTTGTTGTTGATAAGTTTTCCATTAATGAATCAATATTATCTATTTGTGTAATACGTTGATAATAATTCATTTCATCCATTTCAACTATTTTTTCTTCCATTGTTGTTGATAATGAAATTCTTTTTTTATACCCCCCTCCCGAATGAGCTAAATAAATTTGTTTATGCGCAGTTTTTTTAGGAATAGCAATTAATAAGCACGTACCAAGTGAAGTAATCTCACTTAATTGCTTTTGTAATTGTTCAAGCCGTGTTTTATATTTTTCATATAAATGATTATTACCGCTTAACGTAAATAATGATTCCCAATTTAATTCTTGTTGCTTTATGTTTCTATTTTGCATTAAGTAAAGAGGTGAGCATGATCCAAGATTGGTCGTGTTACCAAAAAAAGCTCTGTTTACAAATAATAGTTTTTGTCTTGTTTCCTCAGAAGTTGGCCCAAATTTTAATAATAAGTTGCGCTGCCTGGATTCAATTTGAGCATCATTACTAAATTCTTTTACATGCAAATATAAAAAGTCACCAGGTTTTTTATTTTGTTGTAAGAGTGTATAGACTGTTTCAAATAAAAGATAATGATTATCCTGTCCATGGATAAAGGTGTAATAATCATCTTTTAGCTGCTTTTCAAGTTTTAAAACTTCACTTGCTATTGATTGAATTAATTCTGGCTTAATGACTTCAAAAGAGAGAATAGTTTGTTCTGTATTGTTGAAAAAAAGTTGTATTAAATGCTGGATGGTAGGTATTTGAGGTAACTTGCTTAACAATTTATGTTCTTCAGGATAAATTTTACAAAAGCAAATTGTTTTTATAACAGCATCAATATTTAAAAAATTTGTTTTTTTATTGTAGCGTTTAAGAACTTTTTTAATTTCTTTTTTATGAGGTATTGTTGAAGTAACAGCCATAAATACTCTCCAATGAACTTTTTCAATATTGTTCAGTAGAGAAGGGATAAGTAATAAAGCATGTTGGGAATTTTCTTTTAAATAATTCATCAAGAAGATAATTTTTTTGGCATTAGTTTGTGGCTCTACTACTACTTGTGAAAAGTTATTATAAGCGAGTTGGTGTGAAGTAAAAGCCATATCCCGATGAAGCTCTTCAAATAATAACTCACCAATAATATTGTTGTGATCATGAGTTATAAATAATTCAAAAAATTCATCAGTTATATTAAAAAATTGTCTGTTTTTGATTAAAGTTTTAATAACCTTAGAGCAATTATTAGGATTAATAGCCATTATTAAGTTTAAAAGAGGCAAAGTATGGGCTCTTAAGAATTCGACACTTAAATTTAAGTCAAGCAATCGTATAGTTAATTGATTAAGGTGAGGCTCTATAATTTCTTTTTGGAAAAAATGAGCAAGAACATTATTTTGCGTAATAGTTTCTACCGCTAAATCCTTATATCTGAAACAGGTTAAAAATTTATTAATAAATGCTTTTTTTATTTCTGGAGAACTATTTACAATATATTTTTTAATAAATAAACAACTTTCTTGATCTGTTAATAATTCGATGGGGAATTGTACTATTGCTTGTAAGGTTTCCTGAGGAAACTGCACCATGAGCTTTTTGCAGATTTTAACGGGATGTTCATGCCTAAATATGGTTACTATATTTTTAAGTACCAATTGAGCTAGGACTCCTGAATGATCATAATCTAAGAGTTCTAAAAGAAGTTTTCTATTGATTGGATCTAGGTACCATATATCAAATGAAATATCTTGCTGTAAAATTTTATTAATTTGTTCATGTGGATTTTTATCAAATGAGTGATGATTTTTATGATAATACTTTTTATAAAGGCCATATACCCCCAAACTGGTAGTCAATCCTCCCCAGAATCCTCTTTGAAGTATCGGTGAAAAAACAATCTTTCTTCTTGTAGTTAAAAAATCCTTATTAGAGGCTTTCTTTTCTTGTGCCCAAAGAGAAACATTGTTGTTGCGTGAAAATGCTTGTTTAAAGACATTAAACCTGTTACTTATTCTTGATCGTAATGAAAGATTCATCGAAAAACAGGTATAGGGAATAAATAAAAAAGCCAGTAATAATAAGCTTTTTTTCATAAAAAAGGCCTCCATATTAAATACAATTATTAATATTACTAGAAAATATATATTTTGTAAAGTGCAGTTGTAAAGGTTAAATGTATGCTGGAATCTTAAAATTGTGTGAAAATTGGAAGTTGTACTTCCAATTTTCAAGGAAAAAATATGAAAATTCAGGTATCAATTTATTGGAGCTCAATCATCTCTATATTATTATTCACTCAGATAGTTATGATGGAGTTAACCTGAACATTTCTGGAGTAAGTAAACCCATGGATATCAAAAGAATAGCTAGCCAGTCAACGGATGCTTTGTTGCAAGAATTTCAAACATCAACCAGTGGATTGACCCAACAAGAAGCGCAAAAAAGGCAAAAAGAATATGGTCTCAATCAACTTACTGAGAGCTCTTTTTCATGGTTTTATATTTTATTAGCGCAATTTAAATTACCATTCATTTATTTATTAGCAGTAGCAGCAGTATTGGCGCTTTCATTAGGTAATTATCAAGAAGCGCTCATGATCATTCTTTTTGTACTCATTAATACTATCGTGGGTTTTTATCAAGAATATAAAGCAGCTCAAACGGTAGCTCTATTAAAAAAATATCTTACCGCTATGGTTACTGTATACCGTGATAAAAAGTTACAACAAATTGACAGCAAAGAATTGGTGCCAGGGGATATCATTCAACTGCAAGCGGGTGATATGATTCCCGCTGATGTGCGCTTTATAACAGCTGATAATGTTTTAGTTGACGAATCCATATTGACGGGCGAATCAATCCCGGTAAAAAAAATAATTGCACCATTACAACAAGCATCCTTTACTATTTTCAATGCTGAAAATATCGGTTTTTCTGGAACAACTATTGTTCAAGGAAATGCAGAGGCATTAGTATGTGCCATTGGTTCCAAAAGTTATATGGGGTCACTGGCTCATCTTACTGAAGAGGTGATGAAGGAAAGTTTGTTTTTTCAGGAAATTGTTCGCTTTAGTAAGATGATATTATTGTTGGTTATCAGCACGCTTATTATCATTATACTATTGAACATTATTATAAAAGGAACAGCGGTATTTTCTATAGAATTAGTTATATTTGTTATAGCACTTGCAGTAACCATTACTCCCGAAGCATTACCGCTGGTGATTACTTTTAGTTTATCGCGGGGTGCCTTGCAGCTAGCGCGCAATAAAGTGATTGTAAAAAGACTTTCTGCCATTGAGGATTTGGGTAGTATTGATATTTTATGTTCCGATAAAACCGGTACGCTTACTGAAAATAAATTAACGGTTTCAGATCTTTCGACTGATGACCAAGAACAACTACTTATTTATGCTAATTTGGCAAATGGGCATAATCATAATCCCTATGTTAGCACTAATCCCATTGATCAAGCTTTATATCAGCATTTGAATCAAGATCAAAAAACAATGCTTACCACCTATCAAAAAAAACAAGAATATCCTTTTGATCCGGTTCGATTACGAAATAGTGTTATTGTAGAAAAAAATAATGAATTATTGTTGATTGTTCGGGGAGTGGTGGATACCATCATTGATCGCTGTAGTGCTATCGATAAGCAAAAAATTCTGCAGTGGACATTAGAAAAAGAACGTGCAGGAAAACGTGTTTTACTGATTGCATATAAAAAATTATCTTCTAGTCATATACTAGCACAAGAAATAGCTAATGAATCTGCATTAACATATCTAGGGTTGCTGTCGTTAGTTGATCCTATAAAAGAAGACGTTTTGCCTGCGCTTGCCCAAGCGCATAAAATGGGCATCACGATAAAAATTTTAACCGGAGATTCTGCCCAAGTTGCTGGTGCTGTTGGGTATGCCATTGGATTGATTGATAATCCTGAAAAAGTAATCACCGGGGCTCAGTTTGAAGCCTTAAGCCCAATGCAAAAAGAAAAAGCTGTATATGATTATGCTCTTTTTGCCCGTGTTATTCCCGAGCAGAAACTAACTATTATTAAATTATTACAAGTAAAAAATCAGGTAGGGTATTTAGGTGATGGCATTAATGACGGGCCGGCGCTTAAAGCAGCGCATGTTGCTTTAGTGGTACAAGGGGCTGCTGATATTGCACGTGCTGCTGCCGATATTATATTGCTTAAAAAAAGTTTGCATATAATTATTAATGGTATTTATGAAGGACGACGCGTTTACACCAATACCATTAAATATATTAAAATTACCTTGAGTTCGAATGTAGGAAATTTCTATTCAGTTGCTATAGCATCACTATTTATTAATTATTTACCTATGTTGCCTATACAGATTTTACTGGTGAATGTATTAACTGATTTACCAATGATTGCTTTATCAACTGATCGGGTAGAATCAAGTGATTTAAAAAAGCCTAATAGTTATACTATAAAAAATATTTTTTTCTTTAGTATGATTTTTGGCTTAATAAGTTCTTTATTTGATTTTATTATATTTTTTACGTTTTATCAGAAAGAAAAAACCTTACAGACTATATGGTTTATTGAAAGTGTTCTTTCTGAATTAGTTATTCTTTTTTCGTTAAGAACGAGAAAATTATTATGGAACGCTAAAATGCCGTCATTCAGTTTGATTGTATTATCGCTCGCAGCAGCTTTTATAGCGATTCTTATGCCTTTGAGTAGTTTCGGGCAGCATTTTTTTGGTTTTTTTAAGCCTACAATTGGTGAATTGAGCTTTGTTATAATTCTTATAGTAGGGTATATGATAGCAACTGAGTTGGTAAAAATAATCTACTATCGATTATTCAATAATATAAAATAGAATTTTTATAAATTAATGGATCCAGCCTACGTTAATCCAGCCGTCGTTAAAACTACGGTGGAGTAAGCAACTACGGCGGACACAGTCCCCACACCTTGTCCCGGCATAGCCGTGGCGACGCCGGATTCGCGCGGGATGACAATTGCAGTACCAGTACAATTGTCAGGATTCCTAACTTTATTTAGATTATTTTATTTTTTGAAAAGTCCTGCTTTTTCTTCGAATTGTTTAAGTTTCGCTGTTTGTTTATTAAATTCTTTTTCGTCTGCATCATTCATAGCTTTACATTTCTTAAACCACTCTTCTCGCTGACTTCTGTGTAAATTAACTATTCCATCTAATTCAGAAGTTAGTAACCCGTTTAATTCAGCAAATGATTTTACATTTTTAAAGGCTTTTATTTTATTTACCATAAAATCAACCAAAGCATCATGATGTTCAATCATAAGATTAATTTTTGTGGTAGCACGGTTTAATTCACTATTTAACCAATAATCTTTGTGTCCTTTTTCCATTTCTTTGAATTTAATAATGTTATCAATAATTGTTGCATCTATAGAATCGACTGAGGGTTCAGTAGCGGCAAATGATAATTGGGTAAATAAGGCAATAGGTACCAATAATAACTTTTTCATATAAACCTCCTTTTTATAAATAAATAGTTAGGAATCCTTACTCAGAAGAATCTGAGTCAATTATCAGTATACGCCTTTTGCTTGATAAGTAGCAATAGATGCCATAATTGAACTATTTTCCCCCATTAATCTTAAGTTGTATGGTCTTTGCCACAAAGAATGCATTCATTATAGTTAACAGTCGCTTTTGCAAGTTGAATGGCTTGTATGTGTTGATTATAATAATTTACCAGTTCTTTTTGGGTATATTCTGTTATTGTTTTACTCAAATTACTAATAGAGGTTTCAGCATTTTTTATTTTCCATTCGAGTCCTTCCAATCGGATGTCTATTTGTTGGAATTTTTTTGTAATAAAGGTCTGCATAGAATATAACAATCGAATAGAAATAATAGGTTGGCTTGGTTGAATGTAAGTTGCGGGTTGCTGTGTGGTAAAAACGATAGGATCTTCTTCCTCTTCTTCCATTGCCTTAAGGGTAATAAATGGAAAAAAAATAAGAATAAATAGGGCGGTTTTCTTCATAATTATTTATTTCTTAAATATGATAATCTAGTTTCTATGCCTAATGTTTTTAATTCTAATATTGATAATCTGCTGTTAACAGCTTCGAAATTATCTGTAACTTTTGTATCTAATTTAGTAATATTCACTGAAATTTCCATAAGTGTTACATTTATATCAGTAAGCGTCATCATCTTCTTTTCTAATGGTGAAGGTTCTCTATATTCTTTTTGAGATAATTTTAAAGCGGCTATTTCTCTACGTAATTTTTCTATTTCAGATTCAATATGATTTAGAGAACTTGCATCCCAATTAAGTTTATTTTCATGGTGCTCAATTTGTTCTTGTTCTTTTTCCTTTTGAAAATTCATTCCGTTAAGTGAAAAAATGCACATGCATCCAATAAAATATAGATGAAATTTCATAAAAATACTCCTAATTTGAATTTATTTGGTCTATTTGTTGTTGGTTATTTATGCATTGCCCAGTGCCAATTAAATAGGTATTTAAGATAGAAATGGAATTTAAAACATTTTTTTGATTGTTCGTGAGTTCAGATATAGCCTTTTCATTACACTCCAAAACGTTTATTAGAGAAGCCAAAATTGTTTTAAAAGAGTTATTCTCGTTTTCCAGATGTGTTATTCGTTCTTGCAATGATTGAAGGGTTTGGAGTTCAATGGGCATAGGGAATTGTTGATTAGATTCTAAAAGATAAACCGTTTCATTATCAGATAGAGAAAAATAATACCTAGTATCTTTCGCTTGTTCCATACCATGAAGAGTGATTGAAGAAAAAATAAGGCAAAAAAATAGAACTTTTTTCATGTATTATTCCTGTTTTTCTAGAGTATAAATACCTTATTAAATAAAGGTTACTATATAAATATTTTAATAAAAAATTACTTTAATTCACACTAAAATCTTTGCATGAATAATGTTTATTAACTATTTTCTTCACTCGAATGAATTTCCCAGCACATAATGCAGAAATTTTTATCATTTTCTGGTTTAACGGGAATTGGTGGCTGAATATATAATGGATCTTCATTTGATAGAAGCTTTGCGATAACTCCTTTTGTCTGATCTTTTTGAGATTGTTCCATGCTTTGTAAAATAGTAGTAACAGAAAATACAAGAATAAATAAGATAGCAATTTTACTCATTATTACTCCCATAAGGATCTCATTTTGAAACCAAATAATTTTAATTCTATGAAATCTTTCTTAAAAAAAGGTAGCCGCTAATTACAAGTAATCTATATTGAGTTTCACTAAATTCTCCTCAAATACAGGCTAATTTTTTTATAGTAACTATAGATATAGCTTAATAATAAGATCTTAAGAATTCTATAAATATTAAAAAGGTAAGGCATTATATGGTAATTGTACTATTATTTTTATTGAGTTTTTTTACCACCTATAGCATGGACACGCTAAATTTGGAAATAGAAAATACGGGCCTGCTTGGGGTTTCTGAATTTATTTCTTGTGTAGAAGCAGTAATAGGGGGTAATCGTTTTTGGGTTACTAATGATCATAATCTTGTTTTTAAACATTATAATAAAGAAAGATATTTTGTTCGAAGTATTGATGATCCATTTTTTTTAGCAGTTATAAAACATACTGTTGAAATGGATAATAATGAATCAACATTTGCGTATTTTATTTCACGATATCGACGAGTACTGACTTTTTTATTGCCGCACAAACCTTCTTCTCCTAAAGAAAAGTATTATCTCATGCAATGGGCACGTCTTGAAAGCTTTAAAAAAGATAGGCAATATGGTGCCAATAGAATTGAATTCATTAGGGCATTAGAAGAGCGGCATGTAGAAAAAATTAATGAAGCATGTCTTAAAAAAACATGGAAATATTATTATCCACTTAAAAAGGTTATTGTTATGGATATTTTTAATTCAATAGCGGTCAGGAAACCTTTTTTAGGAAAATTTGTTTCTTTTTTTGATGCTTTTAATCAAGGAACTTTAACTATTGGCAATAGTCGAGTCACTTTTAAGCATTTTAGAAAAAATAAACAGTATACTATCGATTTAGATCAGATGTGGCAACAACTTTTCTCGATTAATGAAATAGCACGAGTATTTCCTGAAAATATTATTAAATTATTAGATTTATTAAGTAATCCATTTAATAATAAAGGGTTTATGAAACTAATTGGTGAGATGAATTCGCAACAACGAAAACCATTATTAGCATTATGGTATTTTTTCTATAATTTTGAATATACATTACGTGCACTTTGCAATGACCAAAATGCAGTTGAATATAATGAAGCAAAAATGATAACTCATTTGAAAGAAATGAGTCCTAATCAACGTAGAAAATTATTTGGATTTACCGCTGCTTCATCAACCGATTATTCACGTTATGTAAAGGAAATTATTAACAGAGAGCAGATTCGTCGTAAATTACACGAAGCGCGTTCAACGCAAAGCACGGTAAGATTCTTTGGTGCTTATATGGATATGTTGATTGTACGGCTTTTTCAAAATTCATTTTCAGCGTATATTCCCTTTAAACAATATTGTAAGAATATTGAAAGGAAGTTAAGTAAAAAAACAAAATAGTTAAGATTGTGTTATGCTACTACTAAATAATTGCATTTAGGAAGAAAAATATGGCTGATAACATAACAACCATTCATGAACTTAAAGAAAAAATTAAACTATTTATGCAAGAGCGCGATTGGCATCAGTTTCATAATCCAAAAAACATCAGTATGAGTATTGCTGCAGAAGCAGCGGAATTAATGGAATTTTTTCTGTGGATTGATGGCAATCAATCGTATGAGGTTTGCCAGAAAAAAAGGGATCAGGTTGAACAGGAAGTTGCTGATGTAGCAATTCTCTTATTAAATTTTTGTGAACGTACTCAGATTGATCTAGCTGAAGCAATTATGCATAAAATGAAGATAAATGCTCAAAAATATCCGATAGAAAAGGCTAAAGGCCGCACTGATAAATATACAGATTTATAAAATGATCCTAAATCGCTACTATATATGCAAAAAATCTTGCTCATTAGTCTGTAATGCGAACATACCACTTTTATAGGCTCACTAGTGATCATTAATTGTGATTGTTGATTTAATTAAACGCAATTGAAATTAAATAAAAAAATATATATAATTAAAACAATAAAACAAAATTTATTTTTTATTGTCAATTTTAATTGATGGTTTAGGACTACTAATATGCTAAATGTTTTGTTTTTATTGCTCTTTATGAACCCCTTCTCTTTATTTGCCATGAAACGTGAGTGGCCTTCAACACGCGATCAGGAAGCAATACGTAAAGAGGAAGAGCTCTTTAAGAAGTTGAAGGATGAGTTGAGGGATTTATCCGATGAAGACCAACTAAGAGAGTTGGAAAAACATTCACTTGCTGTGCTCTATATTGATGAGTATAACGGGGGTGCTTTTATTGCATCGATACCCTGGCTCAATCAAGTGCATAATCAACAGAATTCAGATAATACACCAAATACAGCTAATTCAGCTAAATTTTATTGGGAGCACTAATAATCTTCATTAATGTATTTTTAACTACTAATTTTAGGCATGAATCACCATGAACTATTCTTTTCTTCTCTTTTTATTTTTTTTGCAACCTGCTTTTTTATATTCGATGGATATAGAATCTTTAAAAAAGACAGAGACTGATCAGCCAACCAATCAACAATTATCAACGAGCCCTGAACTTACTAGCGTATACACTGAATGTTTTATTACGGGTGCTTATTATAATCATCAAATTATTTTAAATCAGAAATCAGAAGCTGAAGAAAGAAGTGCCCAAGAGCCCTTATTTCCTGGGAGCCGCTGATAGTAATTTATTGATTTCATGAGTGACTCTTTATACACTATTTCTATTATAAATTACTATAAGGAGCACTTCGTGAAATATACTGTAATAAGTTTTCTTTTTTTAGCAGTAGTTACTAGCTATGCTATGGACGAAAACAAGAAAAGTCCCAAGAAAAAAAGTCCTCTTTTACAAAAAAAGAGTTTTGAACACAACAATTGTAATCCATACAATTGGAAAACAACACGCGATAAAGGAGTACCAAGCGAAGCATCAAAATATGGTGATGACTTTGATTATGTACTTTTGAGCCATCAGCGCAATAATAAATCGGAGTAATCATTCATTGATTGATTTTGAAGTTATTCCCCATACAGCAGATTTAAAAATTCGTGTGTATGGCACCACCTATGAGCAGTTATTTAAAAATGCCTTGATTGGTATGTTTACCAGTATTCATCCCATATCTAGTGCCTGTTCCTATAAAAATAACCGATTGTTATGTAATGAACTTACTCAGCAACATGCTATTCATGTTGAAGCAATAGATAGTGAATCATTGTTAGTAGCGTTTCTCTCAGAAGCGCTCTATTTTTCCGATACCCATAATGAAGCGTATTTGGATATTGCATTCAAAACTCTGAATGAACGTCTCTTAATTGGTACCATTTATGGGGTTAAAATTGAAGGATTTGAAGTAGTTGAAATTAAAGCAGTTACGTATCACGATTTACATATTAAAAAGGTAAACGGGATATGGCAAACAGACATAGTCTTTGATATATAGTGAGCTTTATGAAAGAAATAACACGTCATGATCTTATAAAAGTTGAAGAAACGGTTTACGATATTCCCAAAAGTTTTCGTGCTGATATGAATGTGCCAGCACGTATTTTTGTAAATGATACATTGCTTGCAGAATTGTTTCATGATAGGTCATTAGGACAAATTGTAAATGTTGCTTCGTTGCCGGGTATTGTAGGATACGCCTTTGCAATGCCTGATATTCATGAAGGATATGGATTTCCCATTGGTGGGGTTGCTGCAACTGATATACATCAAAATGGTGTTATTTCACCAGGTGGTATTGGCTATGATATTAATTGTGGCGTACGTCTTTTGGCTGCTGACGTTGAAGTTGATGCAGCGCGACCATTTTTAGAACAGTTGGCAACTCAGATTTTTAAAGCAGTTCCTTCGGGTGTTGGTCGCGGTGGTTCTCTTTCTTTATCAATCAAAGAGCTTGATGGCATTTTAAAGCACGGTGTTAATTATTTTCTTGAACGAAATATTGGTGTCAGTGGTGATAAAGAATTTTGTGAAGAACGGGGCTGTATGGAAGGAGCTGATCCTGATGCTGTTTCAGATAAAGCAAAAGAGCGTGGCCGTGATCAATTAGGAACTCTTGGTTCAGGAAATCATTTTTTAGAAATTCAATACGTTGATACTATTTTCGATCCATTAGTTGCTGATGTTTTTGGTTTAAAAAAAGGCATGATAACTATTATGATTCATTGCGGATCTCGTGGCTTTGGTCATCAAGTATGTACCGATTATGTACAGCGGTTTATGCCGCATCTTAAAGAATGGAATATAGAATTACCAGATCGAGAATTAGTATGTGCGCCTTTTACCAGCCAACTTGGTCAAGATTATTACCATGCCATGCAAGCAGCAGCAAATTTTGCATGGGCCAATCGTCTCATGATTGGTCATAAGGTTCGTGAGGCATGGCATCAGGTATTTGGTAATCGATACCAGTTACGCACGGTTTATGATGTCTCGCATAACATGGGAAAATTAGAAACACATCTAATTGATGGTAATCAACGTTCATTATTAGTGCACCGTAAGGGTGCTACGCGTGCATTTGGCCCCGAACGGCCTGAAATACCTGCTGCCTACCGGCATATTGGTCAACCGGTGTTAATTCCTGGTACTATGGGAACTTCTTCGTATGTTTTAGTGGGCACGTCAGCAGGAATGCAAACGGCATTTGGAAGTTCATGCCATGGCGCGGGAAGGACCATGTCTCGATTACAAGCAAAGAAGACAGTACGCGGATCAATCTTACGAGATCAGCTGGAGCGCCAAGGAATTATTATTAAATGTGATTCTGACCCGGGACTTGCTGAAGAAGCGCCATTGGCATATAAAGATGTTGAAGAAGTTGTTTCGGTTGTAGAAAAATCTCATTTAGCTAATCGCGTTGCGCGCCTTATTCCGTTAGCGGTGATTAAAGGTGGATGACATGTTCCATGTCATCCTGAGGAGCAAAGCGACGTGAGGATCCAGTAATTATTTATTCCTTTGTATCACTGCAATTGTAAAAAGAGGTTTTTCCAAAATAATTTTGCACTCCCCGGCATGGGCAACCGTTCATGTACGGCTTGTAAATATTGAATTGTATTTATAATACCTTCTGATTGGTCAGCAGCAGCTTTTTTATATTCATTAAGCCAATAGGAAATTATCTGTTGTAGAATCTGTTGGGTAGCACGTTCATCGAGTGTTATTGAATCTATCACCTGAAGAAACTCTTCAATACCATTTTTTTGTCCGGTAAAAAAGGGAGTGAGTGCCGATGCTGATTCCTGTACAAATCTATCATGATGCCAAATAAAACAGCGTGATCGTAACGTGGGAGCTACTGATCTTATTTGTTGGGCCAAAAAAATGATACGATAACCAGCAGGCGGTTCTTCAACCGATTTCAACAAACGATTAGCGCATGCGGAGGAAAGATAATCCGCTGCGGTAAATATAAAGAAAAATTTTTGGGTGGGTGCTAATGCTTTCTCAATAGTATTAAAAAAAGGCTCCAGTTGTTCTAGCGTATACCAGGTGGTTTGTGGGCTGAGCCATAAACAAGCATAATGTTGTTGATTTTGAATTTGTGTACAATCGATGCAGCGCATACACCCTTGTTGTGGACACAATTCTTTTTGTAAATACGTTTGGGTATATTGCAGTAATGGTTTGCTACTGCCAACCCATAATTGTGCAGAAGTTTGGGATGAATAATTCATGAGGGTTCTGCATTACATGAATGGTGTTGTTGCTGTGCAAGTACATTACCTAGTGCTAGTATGCCCGCATTGATAACTGCTGGCAATGATTGTTCTGCATCAATAATACATACATCTGGACGATTGTGATATAGTTCATCAAAACCATTAACCACTTTTGTAAGAAGCTGCTTATTTTCAAATTGAGTGATGGTATTATTGCGTTGTTCTAAGCGGTTTAATGCTGTTTGCAGACTCACTTTAAGATACAGCGTTATAGAGGGATGTATTCCTTGCATAACCCACTTGTTGATTGCGTGTAGATGCGCTAATTCAACGCCTTGTGCGTACCCTTGATATACTAATGAAGAATCAGCGCAACGATCAGAAATAATGATAGTACCATTCTTATAAGCAGGTATTATTATTTCATGAAAATGCTGTGCGCGATCGGCGGCAAATAATAAAAATTCCGCCTGGGGATACCGTTTAATGCTTTTGTCGTTTACCATTGCTCGTATTAGATTTCCTAATGAGGATCCGCCTGGTTCTTTAGTGAGTAGAGTTGGATATTGGTTTTGTACAAAAAAATCATATAAGGCACGGGCAAGCGTTGATTTTCCTGAACCATCGATGCCTTCGATGGCAATAAAAAGTGGGGTTTTCATTTCGTTTTTATTCATTGAAATATCTTCTTGATTAATGTGAATTCGATTTGCGAATCTACCATTATGTTTGTTGGTGTATATGCAAAAAATATTGCTCATACGATTTGGATTTACAAATATATGTCGTTGCGAGCTTGTCGAAGCAATCCAGGCGCATATTACAAACCTCTAAATTGTATACACAAATCATCCCAATAGGGATTTGCTGATTCAATCAGTGCCAATTTTTTTGAACGTGATCCTGCTTTTATATGTTTTTCTCGAGCAATAGCAGAAGTCATATTGTCAAAGAATTCAACGTATACAAGGAGTTGGCAATTATATTTAGCGGTAAATTCAACTTTATTATTTTTGTGTTGTGAAATTCGTTGAATTATATTTCCAGTTACTCCGGTATAAAGAGTTCCATTTCGCTTATTTGTCATAATATAGACAGCTGGTCGTTTCATAATTTTGATTATTAGAATTTAAATTATTTTAACCTGGATTGCTTCGACAAGCGCGCAACGACGATTTTTTCGATGTGTACATCATTGCAAGGAGCGTATCGATGGTATCCAGTTTTTTGTCTTGAGTATAAATACCATTAAAAACTCAATAGAGTCTAGTTACAATTCATTGTTGATTTTATTATATTAGCTCTATAGATCTACTATATCATGATATACAAATAATTTACATTCACATTTTATTGAAAGGCCTTTTTAATGAAAACAAGCCAGCCTTCTTTTGAGTTGCCGTCTCCTTTTTTGAATAATGCCCAACAAAAACAATATGAGAGATTTCAAACGTTGTATAAGCAGCTGTATGAAGATAATAGGTTTATGGCCACATCTTCATTATTGCAACGGGCAGCACGGCGTTTTGCTCAATCAACCGCCCTTATATATAAAGACACCACCATCACCTTTGCTCAGCTATATCACCATTCATTACAAATAACCAAGCAGCTTCTTTCTTTAGGTGTTAAGCACCAAGATAAAGTTTGTTTATTATTTGAAAATTCAGTTGCGTATTATGAATGTTATTTTGGCATTTGGCAAACAGGAGCAGTAGTAGCCCCCCTTAATACCTTTTTAACTGAACGTGAATTAATCCATATTATTGAGGATTGCAAGCCTACCGTTCTTATTGTTTCAGAAGAATTTAGCAAAAAATTTGACCCTTCAGTTTTTAAAAATACGCAGGTATTAGTGGTGGCGCAACGGGAAACTGATTCATCGCAAATGGTTTTTAATGATGAAGAATATGAAATTCCGTATACCGATCCTGATCAAATGATCGCGCTTTTGTACACCTCAGGAACAACCGGTTTTCCTAAGGGGGTTATGTTAAGCTCACGCAATATATTAACCAATGTTATTCAAATAATCTCAGCGGTTGAAGTAAGTTCAGCGGATCGATTATTGGCGATCTTGCCATTGTTTCATAGTTTTGCACAAAATATTTCCGTATGGTCTACCTTTTTTTTAGGAGCGAGTACCATTGTTGTTCCTAAGATAGAACGCCATTGGATTCTTGACGGCTTTAAACATAATCCGACGGTTGTTATAGGCGTTCCTGTTCTGTATGGGCTGTTGAGTATGATGAAGCATATTGATGTTTCCAATGTGCGTTATTTTGTTTCAGGTGGTGATGCGCTACCAGATAAAATTAGATCTGTTTTTGAGCTGGTGTTTCAACGAAAATTATGCAATGGGTATGGGCTCACCGAAGCATCGCCATTTATTGCAGCAGATTTGGATGATGAATTAAAACCAACTAATACTATAGGTCTACCAGCATTGGGAATTGAATGTTCATTGCGTGATGAGCTTGGCAATCCAATAGAAAAGAATCAAGTTGGCATTCTATGGGTAAAGGGTGATAATATTATGCTTGGTTATTATAATGCTCCTGAAGCAACGTATGATATGTTAAAAGATGGCTGGCTTAATACGGGAGATTTCGCCACTTTTGATAATCAAGGACGCTTATTAATTGTAGGGCGTTTTAAAGATCTTATTATACATAAAGGATTTAACATTTACCCACAGGAAATAGAAAATATTTTAATGAGTTACCCAAACATGTTGAAGGTTGCGGTGATTGGTATTCCTGATGAGCAGACGGGTGAAGTGCCGGTGGCATATGTGGTAATAAAAGATGCAGCAGCCGATATTGAAAAGCAACTTAATCAATTATGTATGAATGCGTTGGCGGCCTATAAGGTGCCACGCCATTTTATTGTATTAGAAGATTTGCCTATGACGTCACTGGGTAAAATTGATAAAAAGAAGTTGAAGCAAGAATTTAAGAAGCATATGACGACTCAGTCGTCATCCTGAGGAGCGAAGCTCCGTGAGGATCCAGGAATAAAGAGGGTAATAATTAATGGATTCCCACGCAGGCTCGGAATGACAGTTTTGCTACTATTGTCATCCCGAGGAGCTTGTGTCCGACTTCGCCAAGGCTACGCCGGATTCCGTAATGACAAGTGCGTGTCCGGCGGAGTTTTAACGGAGACGGAACGTGGGGATCTAGTCCTTGCAATTAGGAATAAGGAAGAACGTAGTTATGGCTGAAAAAAAAACAATACTACACATAATAACGAGTTTAAAAATTGGTGGGGCAGAAACGCTCCTGGCTGATTTTTTAGAACATCCGCAAGCAGCAGATTTTGATCACCAGGTTATTTATTTTTATGATGGGCCTAATAAAGCGCGGCTGCAAGAATTAGGTATTGCCTGTTATCAAGTTAAAGGATTATTCTGTTTATATGATCCACTGTTTTTTATGCGGTTGTATCGGCTGATTAAAAAATTGAAGCCTGATTGTATTCATAGTTGGCTCTGGTCAGCTAACGTTGTGGCGCGTGTAGTTAATCTTTGGTTGCGTATTCCGTTACTCAATAGCTTTCATTTAGGTGCTGATCAGGATGGCTGGGTACGTAACGCGCTTGATAGGGCTACCGAATATATCCCGGCTCGTTTAGTGGCCGTATCTGAAGGGGTGGCGCAATTACTGGTGACCCATTTGCATATTAGTAACCAAGAACGGCTTACCGTTATAAAAAATGGTATTGATCCTGATAACATACATACAAAAAGTAAAAAAATGAGCGCCGCACGGGCTGCTTTAGGATTAAGTGATCAGCAGTATATCATCGGTACGGTCGGACGTTGGATTGAGCGCAAGAATTATCTCTTTCTACTTGAGGTGTTTGCGCAGCTACATCAAAAAGATCCTACCGTTGTTTTATTATTGATTGGCAAGGGAGAGCAAAAAGGGCTTTTATATGAACGAGCACGTACCCTTGGTATAAGCAATTATGTCAAATTCATAGAAGGCCAGCCGGCATTAGGTTATTATCAGCTCTTTGATTGCTTTATTCAAACCTCATTTAAAGAAGGAATATCTATTGCTCTTTTAGAGGCTATGAGTTGCCGGTTGCCTTGTATTTTAACAGAACCGTCTGGGGTGCATGAGGTTATTGTTCATGAATATAACGGCTTATTGGTTCCTTCGTATAATGCCGTTGAGGTGTGTCAGGCGATCAATCGCCTTAAGAATGAGAAGCAGTTAGCCAAGGCATTGGGTGGTAATGCATATGCTACCATTAAAGAACAATTTAATGTAGAAACAATGATTAATTCGTATCATAAAGAATATAGCCAGTTAATTAATTTTAATGAGAAAAACAGATAAATAATTTTTATCTGAAATTGAAAATTTAAGCAACGGGCTTCTGTTATAAAATTATAATAAAAAGTTTGCATTTTCTCTCAAGACAAGATAAATTAACTAATGTTTATTACGATTAATAAACATCCAAAAAAGATAACCTCCATTTCCCCTGTCCATGACTTCGCGTCTGGATGGGGGTTATTTTGTTAGTAGCCATTAGTAGTATGATGAGCCATTCCTATAAAGTACCCTTTAAAGATAAAAAAAAATTCTATAATCACGAACACGAACAACTACATTCTTTTTTTTGGCATTCTTGTTTATTATTTTTTCGTTCGCGGTATAGATTATTAACCCGCAAAAAAGTAGCAATTCATAAGTGGATTGAACCTTCAAAACAAGTTTCCTCCTGTTCTTTAACCTGGATTGGCCATTCCACATTTCTGATTCATTATAAGGGTATTACCATTTTAACTGATCCTATTTTTGGCAATGCCTCTTTTTTATTTAAACGCATTGCGCCGCCGGGTATTGCGCTTAAACAATTACCGCCTATTGATATGATTTTGCTTTCGCATAATCATCGGGATCATATGGATGCAAAAAGCTTATTACAATTACGATCTCACCAACCGCATATTTTAATACCAGAAGGGGTTAAAGGATGGTTTAATCGCCATCGATTTGATGGCGTAGAAGAGCTGATATGGTGGGAGCAAAAAAGCTATATAATAAACAATGAACAAGTTACAATTACGTTTTTGCCAGCACATCATTGGTCACAACGATCATTATTTGATCGTAATAAATCCTTATGGGGTAGTTGGATGATACAATTTGAAGATTATACGATCTATTTTGCTGGCGACACCGCGTATTCTTCTCATTTTACTGCTATTAAAGAACGATTCGCTACTATTGACGTGGCGTTACTCCCAATTGGCCCATGCGAACCGCATCACACCATGAAGCATTCGCATATTAATGCTGCGCAAGCGTGTCAGGCATTTATTGATTTAGGAGCACGAACTTTCATCCCTATGCATTGGGGTACCTTTTATTTTGGCCTTGATTCCTTTGAACAACCTATTGAGCAATTATTACATTGTTGGCAGCAACTGGCATTACCGCCTGAACAGTTACATGTTCTAAAATTTGGTCAACAATGGGATTTTGTTAATCGAGTTCCTCTGAGACAAGGGCGTCACGATGTTGAAGTAGTTTTTCATAAAACCTCCAAGTACTTCGATAAATGCTTTTTTTGATAATGTTATCCACTTAAACGTCCTCCTAAGAGAATCTGCATAATACGCCAATGAACAGCTGCATCTTTATTAAATTCTAGGCTTCTATTTATTAGTTGTTGAATAATAGCTGATTCTTTTAATGCTTGAATGATTCGGTTATTAAAAGTCTTTTTATCTTCATTTATTTTTATATACCATGCGCCATTATTTCGCATTTGAATAAATTGATCATCTGATATCTTAAAAACTTGTTTTTGTATATTTCTTAATTGTATATCTATAAGCATAAGATCGTTTTTAAAATTCAAAGCCCTTTTTTTATAATCTTGAGGTTTTATATCCAATGCATCGGCAGCTTTATCAAGCATTTGATAAATTTTCCCCCATTCTGTATCTAGATTTTGTCCATTAATTAGAAATATCGCGACAAGGGGAATTAGATATAAGTAGCTTTTTAATTTTATCATAATTTTTCTTTCTGTATAAAAAATTCCCTTACCTCATTTTGAAAGCAAGGGAATAAAATTAACGTTTAGTTGCAGGGATTATAGTTTGTGGCACCATAACTGAAATTGCAGCAGCATCTTTTGCGGCTTCTTCTGCGTCTTGTGCAAGTTTTTGCTCTGCCTCAGCTGTTTTTTTAGCTGAATAGGTTTTAGCGTATTTTAATGCAAGATCCGCTTGAGTTTTGGCATAGTCAGCAGCTTGTTGTGTTTTTTCTTGCGCTCTCTTAATTTCTTCTTCGAGTTCTTTTTGTATTTTTGGATCAAGTTCATGCTCAAGTTGTTGTGCTGCTAATTCTGCTTCAAATGCTTTAAGCTGAGCATATAATTGTGCACTTTCTACCTTCTTTTGGTTAAGGATTTCAGTTACAACTGCTGCATGAGAAAATGTTATAGGTAACGTGCATGAGAAAATGTTATAGGTAACAAAGAAACTGTAAAAAGATAAAATATAGTTTTTTTCATAAAACCTCCTATTTTGGCTATTAATATATAATATTCTTAATTATAAGCATATAAGATATTATTCAAGTAAGTCAATATTAATTTGTTAAACCTGTTTTAAATTACAAGTAGGAAAATATAAATCTGGTGGTTTTATATTAAAACATTTAATCATTGTTAATTTACTACTGGAGCATTAATATGCCATTGTACCGTTCCTGAAACACCAGGTGCAGCTTTTGTGGTAAGGGTAATAGTAGCATCATCACATATTGTTACCGCTACTTTACCTTCATTATTAAAATCGCCCTGATCAGTATTATATTTTGTAGTATCATAGCCAGGAACATCGGGTTCTCCATCAAAAAGACTAATAAATTTAGCGCAGCGATTTCCGCCAGCGCTTACCAGTCGGGTTTCTCCCGGTTTAATATTATTAGCTGTTAATACTTGAATAAATTTAGTACGGTTATCTCGTTGATATATATCAAATGCTATGCTTACTGAACGACTACCATTATTTTTAACATGAAATAATGCCCCCTGTACTAAAGAAAAACTGGTCGACGATAAAATACTTATTATAATTATTTTTTTAAACATTTTTTCCCCCTTTTGATTTAAATATACATTCCTAATGATATTGCATTGACGGAACCACAATAATTTGCTGGGTGAATGGTATAAAGTTTTTATCTATAACATTTTGCATTACCGTTGGAAATACTCTTTTGCTTGGATCCATATAAGCATTTATTATCTGATTGGAGAAGCTTAAGGCTTTAGTTATTCGGCTATTAAATGATGTTTTAGTTTCATTATTCTTGAGATACCAAGGTTTTTTTTGCGCTATTTGCTTGAAATCGGTATCGCTTATAGAAGAAGCAATTTGTTGAATTTGGGTAAGTTTGCCATCTAATGTTGGGAGTATATTCATAAAATCAGCAATGTGGCCAATCTTACGATAATTATTTAAGGTATCAAGCTGTTGTTTTACCTGCTTCATTTCTTGATCTAATGTTTCTCCGTTAAGCGCATAAGAAAAAGTAATACACAAAATGAAACCGATATACCAGATTGCTTTTATATTTTTCATGAATGCTCCCTTATAGATTATTTCCTATTGTTAAATTTACCAAAAAAGTTGTATTAATTTCAATATTATCATAACCGTTGTTTTTATTGCAATTTGAATAGTTAATTTGATAGCATTAGAGATAATGGTGGATTGCGATAGGGAGATTTAAATCTATGGAAAATATATTCAAACAAAGAACTTATAAACCAAATCGGTTTTTGCTTTTTTTGTTAACTGTTTTAATTTTATGCATTAATATCAACGCATATAAAGAGGGTGATGTGCTTTATTTGCAAAATTTGACCGATATTCCAGATTCGCAGCTAAAATTGCAGAAAGTAGCACGAAATTATCAGGATATTGTTGCTTATCCCTTTACTAAAACAGTAAATTTAACAAATTTCGGACAAAATATTCCCATTAAGATAACTGATACAGAAGGTAAAGCCGGACGCGCAAAATATGGATCAGTTTTTATTTTAAATCCAAAACCAAATGATACTTATGTTGTTTATAAAAATGCAGATAGCCTGCTCGTACGTAAAAAATAAATAAGGATTATTAAATGAAAATTTATACAGCAGGTATCCTTTTAGTGTTACTATTAGGCGTTATAAATAGTGATGCAAAAACAGGAACTATCACAATAAAAAGCTTGGTAAAAGACACCATTTCTATCTTACTACAACCCGATCTTTCAGGTTCGAGTTCAATTAATCTTTCAAGTCCCGGTTCACAACCAATGTGCTATCGAGCAATCCGTTTTAATATTGGACCCTTAGCAACTGTTAAGCATTTCCTTTCACCTACCGAATTATGTAGTTATTCAAAAGCAGAAATTACTGCAAGCGATGGGTCTATGTCGATAACGTATTTAAAAAAACCACTTAGCTTTGATACTAATACAACGGATTATCAATTATCAGTTAATTTTGTACATGGTAAATGGGATATAGAAATCATTTCTGAGAAACATAACGAATGATTTTTATCCAATTTTTTTAAATGCAATTCCTGATATAATAAATGTACCGCTAAACAAAATTATATTAGGAATATCAATGCCTTCTCAGATGATTAATAACACCAGCAATTTTCCTCTTACTGCCAAAAGCAAAAGCCTAGAAGAAGTGCATAGAACTATTGTTGTTGATAAAAATGGTTCTTTTTTTAAGAAGCTAATTGCTTTTTCTGGTCCGGGTTATTTAGTTGCCGTTGGATACATGGATCCGGGTAATTGGGCAACTGATTTAGCCGGCGGTTCGCAATTTGGTTATTCATTATTATCGGTTATTTTACTTTCTAATTTAATGGCAGTTATTTTACAATATCTCTCACTCAAATTGGGTATTGTAACGGGGCGTGATTTAGCACAAGCATGTCGAGAATCATATTCAAAGCCTGTTGCGCTTTTTTTGTGGATTTTAGCTGAAATTGCCATTATTGCCTGTGATCTTGCTGAAGTAATTGGGTCAGCACTCGCTTTACAATTACTTTTTAATATTCCCTTAATGATTGGGGTGATAATTACCGTTTTTGATGTTCTTTTATTATTAACCTTACAGCATAAAAGTTTTCGTTATTTAGAATCTTTGGTGATTGTACTAATTGTTACTATATTTGCCTGTTTTGCCTTAAATATTTTTTTATCAATGCCTAATGTTAATGCATTACTTCATGGTTTTATACCAACTACAGAACTCATTACCAATACTGACATGTTATACATTGCCATTGGTATATTAGGAGCAACAGTAATGCCGCATAATTTATATTTACATTCAGCAGTAGTGCAAACGCGTTCCTACCAAGAAACCGATCAAGCAAAAAAAGAAGCCATTCTATATTGCACCATCGATTCTACAGTAGCTTTATGCATTGCTTTTTTAATTAATGCTGCAATTTTAATTGTCTCAGCGGCGGTATTTCATGTGCGTGGGTTACATGAGATTGCCGAGATTCAAGACGCGTATCAATTATTAAGCCCTTTGCTTGGGTCACCGCTTGCCAGTATTGTTTTTGCTGTTGCACTGTTAGCATCAGGGCAAAATTCAACCGTAACGGGCACCTTAGCAGGACAAATTATTATGGAAGGGTTTACCACTATGCGCTTGAGCCCCTGGTTACGGCGCTTTTTGAGTAGAGCATTAGCGGTGGTGCCGGCTATTATTGGGGTATGGTATTTTGGTAATCATGGATTGGCGCAACTGTTATTGCTAAGCCAAGTGGTATTAAGCTTACAGCTACCGTTTGCTGTATATCCTTTAGTGCGTTTCACCAGCATGCCATCAATGATGGGTTCTTTTGCTAATTCATTTTTATTGCGTGTATGCGCTTACATTATTGCATTTTTTATTGTGTTATTAAATGGGTGGCTACTAGTAAGTGTTTTACACACGTATTATTGATAATAAATAATCTGATGAAAAAACCTATGGTAAAAAAAGAAAAAAAATTAAATATCAAAGAATATGCGAAAGTGTTACAAGATATAAAGAAACATATCAGTGAAGCACAGGTAAAATCCATACTTGCTGCAAATAAAGAGCTTCTGAAATTATATTGGGATATTGGCCAAACAATAACCTATCAGCAAAAAGAAAATGGCTGGGGCTCCAAGGCTGTTGAAAAGCTTGCAGAAGATATTCAAAAGGAATTTCCTGGATTAAAGGGATTCTCTAGGGCAAATGTTTTTAAAATGAAAGCTTTTTATGATGCGTATGAAAAAGTCTCACAAGTTGTGAGACAATTTGAAGAATTACCAATATTCAGTATTCCTTGGGGTCAGAATGTAATATTAATAACAAAAATAAAAAATACAGAAGAACGACTTTGGTATGTGCAAAAAACAATAGAGCATGGTTGGAGTAGAGCAGTTTTAGAAATGCAAATCGAGTCGGATTTATATAATCGCGCGGGTAAAGCAGTCACTAATTTCAAGAGGGCGTTACCATCTGCGCAATCAGATATGGCACAGCAATCATTTAAAGATCCCTATATATTTGATTTTCTCACCTTACATCAAGAACATGTTGAACATGATATTGAACAAGGATTAATAGATATAATGTACAAAAGCTGTTGCTTGAAATGGGCAAAGGATTCGCATTAGTAGGTAGGCAGTATCATGTAGAGGTGGGAAAAAAAGATTATTATATAGATCTACTTTTTTATCACACAAAATTGAAATGTTATATTGTAGTAGAATTAAAGGCTAGAGAATTTGATCCTCGTGATGCGGGACAGCTTAATTTCTATCTTTCCGCGATTGATGATTTAGTGCGTGATTCTGAAGATAAACCAACTATCGGATTATTGCTTTGCAAAACAAAAGATAATTTTACCGCTGAATACGCTTTAAGGAATATAGCATCTCCTATTGGTGTAGCAGAATATCAAACCGAAATAGTTAAAAAATTACCTAAGGAATTCAAGAGCAGCTTACCAACTATTGAAGAAATCGAAGCCGAATTGGAAAAAACAAATTAAAACTTAATTCCTAATCTTTGCAATTCAATTCGCAATTGTGCGTCATTTTTAAAGCGAATGCCAAAAATACCCTCTTTGCATGCAGCGCGTACATTTTCTTTTTTATCATCAATAAATATGATATTAGTGAAGCGTTGGGGGAATTTGCGAGCGATATATTGTTTCAGATTTTTATAATATTGAGCGTTAGGTTTAGCATAATAACGCCCATCATGTTTTTGATTACATTTTTTTGTTTTAATAAAAAAGTTTTTAGTATTAAAAATGGCTGGTAATTTATTATCAGCAAGCAATCCTTTATAAATGCTGGTGGTCATATTGCTGGCAGGAATAACGGTATATCCTTCTTGTACTAAACGGGTAACGAGCCCACGCATTCCCGGTACTGGTTGTACTTGTACTAATCTTTTTTTAAAACGTTGGGCGATCTTTGCATATTTTGGATGTTTTTGTACCACCCTATCAATTAACGGGTAGGCATCGGTAATATTATAGCGTTTTTTTGCTTGGGATAATGCTAAAGCAAAGCCCCAGCGCGAAGGCTTTAAAAACCATGATTTAAGGCCATTTTCTCTTTCTTTGATAACGACGTCATCAATATCGCAAGCAATAATGGTATTTGCGGGGTTAAAAGCCCCCTGGCCAGCTGTTTTACCCTGAAAACTGACCATTATTAATAAAAAAATGAGGTGTTTAACCTTGTTCATAGAGCCTCCATTTAA
This sequence comes from Candidatus Babeliales bacterium, assembly GCA_963722075.1. GTDB lineage: Bacteria > Babelota > Babeliae > Babelales > JANWKD01 > CAVRJM01. Next base: position 1,409,396 of record CAVRJM010000001.1, read on the forward strand.
AGATTCTTTATAGCCTCATTATACGAGTTTATTGGTAAAACGGCAATTTTAAGCGTTTAAAAAGGCCATAAAAAGCCTGTTTTTGCCAAAAAATAATACTACTTGAAATTTTTTATAAAGCTGTTATTATAGTAATAGTTACCTATTTAATCTATAAAAAGGAAAAACTAATGAATTTTATAAAAAATAGCCTATTATCATTATTATTCTTCTGTTTTTTACCCATCGCGGTAAGTGCTATGGAAGCACCAGAAGGTAAGAAAGAAAAAGAATCTGAAAAACCAATCCAGAGAAAAAACAAAAGAAAAGTTATCGATTTAACGAGAACCGAAGAAAAAAAAGAGATTAAAGCATGGGAACCCCGTGCAAAAAAAGTAAAAGCAATTTCGTCACTAACAAAGCTTAGTTCACAAATATTTTTTAAGCATGGTTTGCAACAAGATAACTTTCCTGAACTCATAGAAAATGCTTACCCAGCATCAGAAGCTCAAAAAGTTTTAAAAGAGCAAGCAGAAACCTTATATCCCCATCAAACATTATTACATGTTGCCGATACTGAATTAGCAGTAAGAAATTTATGCGAATTAGGATTAGACCCTAATAAGCGTAATTATAAAGGTCAGACGGCGATAAATGCATTAATTGACCGAGGAAATTTTGATGGCGCGCATTACTTATTAGAACGGTTTGGTACACAGCTTGATTTAGAATCAGTTGATGAAGCAGGATTTGATCCTTTACACAATGCAATTAGATGTCATGAAGCTGAATTAGCAGCTACTATATGGAATATTGTAAATACGCAAGGAAAACTTGCTATTGTTCTTATGCGAAAAAATAATCAAAAAATGACGTCCTGCGAATTGGCAATAAAGAATGGATTAGTTGAATTAGTAGCACGTCTGAGTGTATATGATGCTTCTGAAATCTATGAAAATATCATGAATGAACGTTATGGGCCGTTAAATGCAATGCTTCTGCAATGCGCTTGGGGTGTTGCGATATATGCTGATAATGCTGTTGCTAAATTAACCGATTTACTTCAAAGAGGCGTTAATAAAGATGCCTTATATTATTCTTATGGTGCTGGTAGAGGATCATTACTTACTCTAGTTGCTGGCTTTCCAGAAAAGATAGATATATTAAAGTTCCTTTTACATAATAATGCATTGGTGGATATACCAGATGGTGATGGAGATACCGCGCTTATGTTTGCTATCATAACAAAAAATGAAGAAGCGATACGTGAATTACTCAAAGCTGGTGCTGCAATTGATATTATTGATAATAAAGGAGAATCGGCACTGAGCGTTGCAGTGGATTATTTCCCTCAAGTGCTTCCTTGGTTGCTTGATGCTGGTAGCCTTCCGGTAGATAGCAAAACAAAAAATGGCGTGACTTTTTTATGTTATGCGCTTCAACGAAATGAAACTGAAAGCAGTCAAGTATTACTTGATTTAGGTGCCAAGGTTAATAATGTAAATGATAACGGGGTTTCCCCTTTAATGGTTGCTAAACAGTATTGTCCGCAAATGGTTAAAACATTGCAAAAATTAGGTGCCGTAATGGAACCAACAGATTCAAAGGGTAGAACAGCGTTAATATTGGCTATTCATTATAAAAAAAATGATATGGTCAAAATTCTTATTGCTGCAGGAGCAAATGTAAATGCGCGTTCAACCGATGGTATTACTCCGCTTATGGCTGCTGCCGTTCGTTTCCCTGATTATATAGATGAATTAATTAAGGCCGGTGCATTATTAGAAGATAAGGGGCCCAAAGGATGTACTGCACTGCTTTTTGCAATTAATTACAAAAATGATTCGGGCGTTATTAATCTAATTAATGCGGGCGCTGATGTTACGGTTCGCGATGATGAAGGTAACGGAGTACTTGAGTATGTACGTAAATATATGCCCAGCTACGTTAAATTTCTAAAAAAAATAATAAGCGAGAAACAACAAGGTAGAACAGTAAAAGCCATTAAAAAAGAACAGGTAATTTTGTCAGCAAATGATGATCCTCATCAATGCTTGTATGATATACATGATGAATTACAAATAAAAAATTTAGTAGCGCAGGGTTTAGATCTTAACAGGATGAATGATGAAGGACAAACAGCATTAAATGAATTAATTTGTCACTGCAACCTGGATGGTGCTCGTATTCTATTAAAATATTATGGTAATCAGCTTGATTTAGAGACAGTTGATAATGCCGGATTCGATCCATTGCAATATTCAATTAAATGGCATGATGATGAATTGGCTAAGGACATAATACTAATTTTGCGTGAACGAAAAAAGATTGAAGTGCTTCAACGTGTCAATAAAGATGGATTGACTCCGTGCCAATTAGCGGTCAAAGAAAACCGTTTTAGCATAATTCCATTACTTAATAAATATCATGAACCATTTGCGATATATAATTATATTATGAATGGAAAGTATGGCCAGCTTGACGCGCGCCGCTTACAATGTGCGTTGGGCGCTTTGATAGGCAATGCGAATTGTAATGAACAAATATCATATTTGATAGGGCAAGGAGTTAATATAGATGAATTATATTATACCAGTAGTAGAAAACATACAATGCTTATGCATTGTGCAGCCCAGATAGAACGCATAGATACAGTAAAATTATTATTGCAACATACTGTTTTAATAAATCGTCAAAATGAAGAAGGTCATAACGCATTAATGTTTGCAATATTAGCCAAGAATGAGCATGCAGTAAAAGCGATTATAGAAGCAGGGGCTACCGCTAATAGTGTTGATAAGTCAGGAAATGCCCCACTTTATTATGCAGTAAAATGTTTCCCTGCCGGTATTAGCATATTAATTAAACATGGTGCACGCGTAGAAAGTAGAGATAAAAGTGGCAACAGGACTTACGCATTGGTCGAAAGTTCTGATTGGGACTTGAAATAAATAAAAAAGGGTGCTTCAATTTTGTGAATTAAACAACAAAAGCAAAAAAGAAGGACACCCGAAATGAGAATAACAAATACAAATGAAGAATCAAGCACACCAAAATATGTAATGGGTTTATTAAAAACAACGGCACGAAAAGTTTGCACAAATATTTCTGAAACACTGGGAATAATGCATGATGTGCTCAATAGGGAAGTTGAAAAAGCAGCCCAGAATGCAGCAGAAATAACAAGCTCATTACAAAATGTTGCTCTAGAAAGTCTTAGCAATTGCGAAAGATATTTGATAATCGATGATACTCCCGTTAATAAGCAATATGCTAACGATATTGAAGGATTAGAAATTGTTTATGATAGTAGTGAGAAAAGATCAGCTTTGGGATTACGGTCTGTAATTGGCATGATCACTGATACCAGAGTAAGAATACCGATTGATGCGGAGATTATGATAAGCAAAGTATTTGGAGAAACCAATTACAAGACAAAAAGTGAAATTGCTTACATTATTATAGAGCGTGTTCTAGGATCAATTCGGTTTAATTGGTTAATTGCAGATGCCCATTATGCGACTGAATACCTTCTGCCAAAGCTTTTTAACAGGTCAATAAAATTTCTGATGAAAATTCCCAGAAATCGCGTTGTTACTATTAACAATAAAACAGGACAATTGCAAAAAATTTTACGTTTGAAAAAAAATAACAGATTTGCTTGTGGATACGGCACTATTTTTGGTCTTTCCTGTTATTTCTATGTGTTAAAAATTGATAAGGAAAAAATTATGTATCTTATCAGTAGCCATCAGCTCGGCAAAGAGAAGCTAATTTCTACATATAAGATTCGTTGGCAAATTGAATGCTTCAATAGAACTGCCAAACAACTTCTTGGATTCAGCGAATGCCAAATGCGTTCTTTTAACATGCAGCGTGCGCATTTACTTTTCGTGTTATGGGCTTATGCTTTAGCCGACATAAGGCGGGTAAAAGATAATTTCGACAATACTGAACAAGCCGTCAGATCCTTTCGGGTCGCAAAACCCCCTACACCATCTAGTTTATTTTATGCTTTTGAAGAGAACTCTTATGCTCTTGCGTAAGTCCTGTTAGTAATAATTCCACCATTCAGAATTAATCAAACGGGAACGGTCGATTTAAGAAACAATCCCTTGTCACTACATTCACAAGCAACAGCACAAGAGGCATTGAATTTGTCGGCAAGATATATCGGCGGCTTATTTATATCTGGATTACCAGTTGCAGCAATCATATCACTACCGATTACTGCTGCAAGCTCCTTAATTGGATCACTTATAAAAGCTATAGGGTCTATAAAAATTTCCGGTCAAAAGCTAATTGTTCCGCTTTTTGCACTAATATCTATGGATAGACAATTAGATTCCACCTCTCTTAGCTTTCCCCTTCATAAGCTCTTTCCTAAATACGTAAAGCAGAATATTATGCACACCATATTATCACAAATCCCCTTCAATATGCTGGCATATACCTTGCCTTTACCAACTCATGGATCAACTAAATTAATTAACCAATTGCCTTTATCGTTCGATGGGCTAATCATTCAACCCCATCACTTTTAATTCTTATATTTATAAATGTCTAAACATAGGTAATGAGTTCAATTTCACACCGCTGCCCATGCCGCCCTTTTTAAAAACTCCTGTTTTTTTCTCAAAATTGCCTGATACAAATTTGTATAATTTCTCTCCTTATAAAAAAATATTCTTTTTTTCACTTAGTATAGGAAGCTTACTTGCATTAATCGGATTATTCCAATTTGTTTATGAAGAACATTGTGGGCAACGTGACAAACGAAAAATTTTTATGTAGTTGCTTGTGCGAGTTTTCTGAAATAAATTCTAGTTTTAATAGCTACTAATAACTTTATAGAGCCATTCAACTTATTCACAAGAACATGACGTTGAATAACCGTTGAAAAAAACTGTATAAGACTATTAGACATTCTATAATAAATATCAACAACGCCATAGGCTAATGGGGTGCATAACACCGCTGCTTTAGCATAAAATATTACTGGATGGTTTTCACTGGCATAAATGAATGGCACAATTGTCATCATGCCCCCTAATAATAAACTTCCTGTTTTTAAGAGAGAATTGTCTATATTTTTATCTACCAAATCTTTGTATTTTTCTTCTTCTCGCTCCTTTTGATGTAATTTTTGTTCTAATTTTTTAACATATAACCTTAAAGATTTTTTAGCTTTTTTTTCATTCTCTTCAGTTATAATAATATATTTATCTGCCCGCCATTTATTAATCATATCCGCTGCATTCAATAAATTGGATTTATTCACTTCCTCTTCTAAGGAAGCCGTAAGAAACTGTGGTATATATAAAAAAATGCAGAGACCAATTAACATAATTTTCATATTTTGTTCCCCTTATTATGATGCTTTTCAATCGCATTTGCAGCATGCTTGGCATTCTTTAATTTATCACGTAACTGTATTATCCGCTTATTAGTTCTCAATACTTTGACCACATTGCTTCCCCATTTATAAAAGAGTACTAAGGTAGGAAGAAAACTAACAAAAGAAATAGCATCAAATCCACGCGTTTGCAGTAACTGCCACCCTATATAATCTTTTAAAACCATTTCCAATCCCATGGTAGCCAATCCAGTAAGCGCCAGTATACCCGTATAAATATAAATATTTCTATCAGCTTGCTTATGCAATTCTTCTTTATGCTCCAGCTTGAGCTCTAATTTTTTATGACGATTTAATATAAATTGCTTAATCTCTTGAGATTTATCTTTTAAATGCTCATCATGGCAAATATCAATTCCTCGCACCTTTCCTGATAAGATTTTATTCATCAAATCCGAAAGGGTAAATAATGATTTTGGTAGTTCTTCTTTTGGAGTTCCGTAGCTCAACCTTGCTACCGAAAATAAAATGAATGTTGCAACTGTTTTTAATAGAATTTTCATAATAGAAAAATTTTTAATATTTAAATTAATTATAAATTTCTTAGATAATAAATCAGTATCATATAAAAGTCAATTTCGCTTCTCTATGATTCTCTATTTTAACCATTGAATAGAACTTTTGGTACCAGTTTTATTGAAACCATCAATTTACACTCTAAATATCGCTGTATATACTTAAACTCAAAAATTAAAGTAAAGGACTTTGGCATGAACAAACTATTTTTAATAACCCTTACCACACTTTCTTTAAGTAATAATACGTTAGGTAATAATGGCATTTCTATTGCACCTGCCACTCACCCTGCTCCTCTGATAACATCACCGAGCATGACAGCCAATGAAAGCGCCTTAGCAGCGGCAACTCTTTTAGGATATGGCATAACATTAAATATTTTAGCTATCATTTGCGGTTTCAATGCTATAAGAAAATTTAGGGATATGCCCATCAATGATCTTGAAAAAATTGTAGTTGCCTTAAGAGGAATTACCCCTCCTGAGGATCGTGAAAAATTAAATAAAACTAATAATTTAGAAGCTCGGTTATATTTATTAGGAGCATTCGTATTTGGCTTATTTGGCGTATTTTCGTTAACAGCTGGTAACACTATTGCAACCGCCGCATCTCATCGGTAATATAGAATTAAAAAAATAATTTTTTACCATTTAAAGAAAAAAGTCATGAGACTATTCAGATACTTTTTCATTATCATAGCAATTAATGTAATTGGAAATACTACAGCTTTTAATGAACATCAATATTCAAAAAATTCGTATCAGAAAGCCTCTCAAATCAGCAAATTTCTACCAACTACAGAAGTTGCACTCTTCATAGGACTAATATTTTGTGGACATGGTTAATTGCCTGGTTAAAAGGCTATTGTTTGATACAATGATATTCCCCTATCACCCGATGAAGAAATGCTAGTAGCAATGCGAGTATAATGCGTGAAGAAGATCAGAAAAAATTAACCGCATTGCGTAAGCATCAAGGTAAACGCTTAAAACAGGCTTCGGTTTTTTTATCATCAATGGGATTCATCTTCTTAGCCATCGGCATTGGCTCATTTTTCTATTAATTTTCCGATACTTCTAGTGAATGAATTCGCAAATTAAGGATTTCCATTGCAACCATTCATAAAAAGTTAAAAATTAATTGGTAACAAATGGATCAACTTGAGAACTTTTCAAGGCACATTCTTGCATTAAACTTTGAAGACCTTCAAAACAAAAATGACTCACTTAAATACCTTTAAGTTGTTCATTTATAAATAATTCAGGGAAAAACAATTCACGATTATCATAGTTTGTATATACCAATTGTATATTACTAAGTGCTTTTTCAAAGTAATAATAAGCAGTTTTATAATTCTTTTTATAATAATAATAAAGTCCAATTTCTCTATAATTCCATACATGCCTATCACAATATTCTATAGATTTTAACAAATGTTCTTTTTCTTTTTCTTTATCATCAAGATAATAATACCATGATCTTATTTGTTCTTTTATTGATAAGAACTCTTTATTGCTTTCATCAATTTGCATTTCGCAAATAATATCATTAGTGAGGTCATCTACCCTTCCAAAAGAAAAAAACGCTATATATCCCAGTAAAAATTTTGCAAATATATTATTAAGATCGTAGTTAAGAATAATATGTAATTGCTTTATTGCTTCTATTTCGTCATGCAAATTTACATAAGTAAATAATGCATACTTTGTTCGGATCTCAACATTTTTTAGAATCATCTCGTAAAAATTGTTCAAATAATTGTATGGCCGGCGTAAAATCCCAAGGGTGCTCTTTACTTTCAATATCTTTAATCAATGAGATAATTGAACTTATAAAATTCTGAGCGTTAATTTATACTTATCCATTATAAATTCAAATACATTGCCTTTTAAGCTAATTGGTAACCATGGGATCCGCCTTACAACTTTTCAAGGCGCATTCTTGCATTAAACTTTGTAACCCTTCAAAGCAAAAATGACTTACATATATCCCTTTAAGTTGTTCATTTATAAATAATTCAGGGGAAAACAATTCTCGATTATCATAGTTGGTATACACCAATTGAATATTGCTAAATGCTTTTTCAAAATAATAATAAGCACTTCTGTAATCTTTTTTAAAATAATAATAAAGGCCTACTTGCCTATAATTCCATACATGTTTATCCCAATATTCTATGGATTTTAGCAAACACTCTTTTTCTTTTTCTTTATCGGAATAATAATACCAAGATTTTATTAGTTCTCTTATTGATAACAATTCTTTATTATTATCTTTAATTTCCATATCACAAATTATATCATTAGTAAGATCATCAACTACACCAATTGAAAAATAAGCAATATAACCCAGCAAAAATTTAGCAAATATATTATTACAATCATATTTCAAAATAATATGCAATTGTTTGATACCTTCCATTTCATCATGCACGTCATCATAAATAAACAACGCGTATTTTGTTCGAACCTCAATATTCTCCGGATTATCTTTTAAGAATTGCTGAAATAATTGTATGGCCGGCATAAAATCCCAGGGGTGCTCTTTACTTTCAATATCTTCAATCAATGAGGTAATCGAGTTTAAAAAATCTTGGACATTCATTTATATTTATCCATAATAAATTCGAATATATTTCCTTTTAAAACCGCATTAACTTTATCCCATAGATAAGCATCTACATTAATTACCTCGCCCTCTATTACCATAATTCTAACTAGTACCTTATTACCATTTATTACTGTTTTCATAGTATTATCACCCATATGAATCTTCTCAGCAAGATCAGCATGTTTTATCAGATCAGCCACTTTTGCAGCAATGATATCTCGGGTATACCTAATTTCTCCATACCTGCCTTTATATGCTTAGGAGAGAAAATATGAAATTCCTTTTTCAATAAAATGTCTTTAGTAAATTCCTGAACAACATTGCCTTTTCCAGGTTCTACATACACCACAATTTCTTGAGAAAGCCTATCAGTATACAAATCAACGAGCACTGACGCTTGTGGCGGGGGAGGAACATTACCACTATTGCCATTGTTGCCGCCATTATTGGTTGATAAATGAATTATCGATCCAATATCTGCCACCCCTTCAATAATTCCGGCTACGGGAACTGCAGTTGCTGGTACAAGAACACCAACTCCTTCATGAAGTAAAACGGCAGCTTGCGCAAGTGGGATTGCGCCACTACTCATACCAGAACTGCTATCGCCTATAGCGATAAGTGGCATAGTCAAATCGCCTAATTGGCC
>CAVRJM010000002.1:0-6884 GCA_963722075.1 Candidatus Babeliales bacterium
AGAAATAATAAAGATTATCAGGAAATTAAAAAGAAACATGCTGAATCTCTTCAGCACCAAAAACAATATGAGTATTATAGTGATCTTGAGAAGAAGCATTTTAAATTACGGGAATATAAAATACTGCTTAAAGAATATAAAAACTACTATATTAATGAGTGGCCCCAATCAGCTCGTGCGCTCCTTGCAGGTCAATATAAAATTCATTTGATGCCAACGCAAAGTAATTTTAAATCAGTTCTTACAACATTATTTTCTGCATTAAAAAAAAATAGTTCATTGCAATTAAATATTAACGGTATAAAAATCTTAAAAGTGTCTTCATTTACAGAAAAAGAATTAACCCATACCGCAGAGAATGGTTCATTACAAATTTTCCCCATTATTGTTATATATCCAGCAGATGGTAAGGAAGCTGCGCAAGTTGTATTGGATTTTTGCAAAACTACATTTAAAGATGAAGAAGGTTTAAATATTACTCCAAGATTTAATCAAAGAGTTACTTCTTTAATTTACTATGCACAAGGAGATGGCGATTTCAAAAGATACATGTATGAAGATTATTATGAAAAAGATTATGTGCATTATAAAGCAGATTTCGTTCAGCCAGGTCAACCGCAGAATTTTTCATTGTTATGAAAAAACATGAACACCATTTATTCAAAAGCTTTCTAAATATTTTTGGAAACTTTTTGTTTCATAATCTATCCTTATTACACTCATAAACATGCCACCCATCAGCAGTTGGTTCAAACCGTATTAACTGGCAATTGAGGCTATCAATTGTTATTGGAATATAATGCGACAAGGACCAAATGATTCCATAGTGTGCAACTATCAATGGCATTTCTGATACCATTAAAATATGATTTATTGCGCTAACAACACGATTACGAAATGCTTCGTATGCTTCCCAACAGCCTGCTATTGCAAGATTAGAGAAGGGGGGATATACTACAACATCTGTTGGAAAATTAGCTCAGGTTGCGGATGCTTTGGGTTATTCAATTAAAATTTCTTTGTCGCCTAAAAAGACCTCAAGTAAAATAAAATCTAAAAAAACTTAAAATATTTTTGCCAAAATTCATCGGTGAAGGCCTGGGATTTGTTTTCCTTATATATTTTCACTGCCTTTTTTATACTCTGGATTTTCTTGCGCTATATCTGAAACTTCAAGCAGTTCTTTTTCAGTTGCAAGATTTAGGGCTTTCATTCTTGCTATATGCTTCTTTTCTTCCTCGGTCATTGGGCGTTCGTAAGGCCATAGACCTCTTTCTGCAGGAAGATTCTTTTCGAACCTTAGGAGTGATCGTGTAGGTATTTTTCTTAACTCGCCCGTGTCTGTTTTCTTAACCCCTTTTAGCATTGTTGCAAGTTCATAAAGCTGTTGTAGAGATTCTTCCATAAAAACGGTTGATATGTTTTTGCTCCTCAGTGCGTTACTTGCTTCTTTTACCTTCTTAATCAATTCATTTGTCCAATCAAGCATGGTCCTATTATTCTTGTCGGTAATGCTCATAATACTACCGTGCATCTTAATTATTTCTACATCCTCATCTAAGTGAGTTCCCCATGGTAGCCAATCAACATAGGTTTTCAGCAGGTTAAGCAAATAATGGCCCGAATCTTTTTGCGCGAGAGCAAGGGCTTCATTTACAGAAATTACGTATGAAGCAATGTGCAAAATTACATGTGCTTCCTGTTGAGTGTACCGTTTGTTTTCTGCAATAAAAATAGCGTAATCTGGGTAACGATCTTTAAGATTTTTAAATCTGATGAGTGGCCCGCGAAGATTTTCAATCATATCATATATCTTGTTTTCTTCAGATACCAAATACCAGAGTTCGTAATCTTCTTGATCGGTACCTATTCCCAAGGTCATTCCTATTGCATTTAAATCATGCCGAAGAGTCACTTCAAGTTCTTCTTCAACAATGCGTGGCGGCATTCCTTCATCATTAAGTTGGTTGATAAAGTTGGGATTTCTTTTTGTTTGGTCTTCAATAAAAAATTTTAAACCCCAGATTGGTGTTTCTAGATTCTGTATAGCAAGAATTGCCTCTTGCACGCCCATTGTATCTACTTCAGGGTTAATGGTTACAATCTTGTCTCTTAAATCTTTCACTTTTTTGGTGATATTCTGCACCATAGTAGTCATAATGTTCACATTTTCATTGGATTGCGTTTGGGGCGTCTCCATTGCATTGAGGATGGTGACTAAATTTGCTATACAAGCAGCGAGAATAATAATTCTTCTTGGCAAATTCATAATAAACCTCGTTACAGTTTAATTCTGATATAATCTCTAATTGTAATTATATAGTAGGAAGACTAGAAAGCACAAGAGAATGGATTCAAAAGTAAAAATATTGGTTTAATAAAATTGAAATTTACTCTGTAGCACCAGCTTTCTCCAAAAGATCAACAATTTGATCATAGCGGTCATGATATCGATAAGAGATTGCTGCTTTTGTTTTTGCATTGTGTAATGCCGTAATACCTTCGTCATTTTTGCAAGTAACGTCAGCACTAGCGGCAAGAAGCAATTTAACTATTTCAACATGAGCATAATCTGATGCCCACATTAAGGCAGTATTTTTACAGCAATTTGTTGCATTAACATTTGCACCGCGTGCAATTAACACTTCAGTTATTTTTGTATGGCCTTGAAGAGCAGCTTTAATTAATGGGGTGCTTCCATTCCACGGGCTTTTAATTTCAATATCAGCTTTACGCTTCAGTAGTAACTCAACTAATTCGATATGTCCTTCATAAACTGCGGTTCCTAATGCTGTTGTGCCAGGATTATCGAAATAATAATAATCGGTGCATATGCGCCCTTTATCGGTGGCATTAGGAGTTGTTTTTGATTTAAGTAGTTTTTTGGCTCGTTTAAGATCTGGCTGCTTTTGACGACAAATTGCTATTAATTCTAATTCTTTTTCTTGCATTGTGTAACTTAGGGTAATCATGCAAAAAGTTACTAATAGCAGAGTTGTTTTTATATTTTTCATAATATTCCCGTTTAATTATCAGTTAATTTCTTTTGCCACGCTTCACTGGTTCCATATAATGAAGCGCCATGTTTAAGAAGTTCTTTGCCAATAGCAATATTATCCTCTAAAACGGCAGCTTTCATAGGAGTATTCCCTTCTTTACCAGTGGCATTGGCGTCGGCACCAGATTCAAGCAACAGCTTAACCGCCGGTAAATGGCTGTTATAAATAGCACATAATAATGGAGTATTACCGCTACCATGATTTGTTTTATCTACTTTTGCACCAGCGCCAAGTAATGTAGCAATTGTTTCTACATTTCCAGAAGATGCGGCTTCAGAAAGTGGTGTCCTTTTGAAAATTGGATGGCGAGCATTGGGGTCTGCGCCTTTACTTAACAATTCTTTAACTTGTTCCACATTATTATTTTTTCCAGAGGCAGCATGCAGCATCATATTTAGTTGAGATTTTTCCATGCTATATATGCTTGATGCTAATCCTAATAAAACCAATGCAGTTAATTTTTTATACATACTAAAAATCCTTTGAAGTAAAAAATAAGATTTCATATTTATTGAAAAGAAATAATTTATGTAATAGGTTCCCATAATGCATTAATCGTAAGGGCATAAAGATTCTCTTCAAAAGGAACATAGTGCGAGCCAGTATAAAGAACAACTCCCTTGATAAAATTATCTTTTGCTTTTTCTCGTAGGTATCGTAATCCTTAAAAGTTATATACGAATAGCTAGTTTCTTTCATGAATTCAAGCGCAAGGGTGGTTTCACCTATTTGTCTTGCGCCATTAGGGCTTCTTTTTATAAATCTTTTAAACATTTTTATCCGTTTTATACCTGAAATTGTAAAATCTGCCAGCAACTGTCATATATTATGACAGCAATTGGCAGCTATCATGCCACGATTTCAATTTATTAATTGGGAATAGCAATTTGTTCAAAATATTTTTAGTACTCTTTTCTAATTTTTTGTTCCCCATAGCGTGCTCATTGGCATTGCATAAAAATTGCCGCCGAATGGGATAATTTCTGAACCATTATACAGAATAATTCCTTTAATAAATGAATCACCGATTTCTTCTTGCAAATATTTTAATCCTTTAAAATCGTGTGCCAGTACCGTATCACTATTTTTAACTTCAATACCAACTATGTTACCACCTCGATCTTCTAAAACAATATCCACTTCAATACCTGCTAATGTTCTAAAATGGAAAGATTTGAGGCGTATTGGAGACCAGGTTAATTGTTTTTTCAATTCGGTGAAGACAAAATTTTCAACTACATTACCAATGAAACGATAATCTGGTGTTATTTTCTCAAGGCGAAGATCAATTAAAAATGCCAATAATCCGGTATCAATTAAATATGTCTTAGGGGATTTCAATAAGCGCTTACTTAAATTAGCGTGCCAAGCTGGTTGAAAAATAACTAAAAATAACGCTTCAAGCAGGGTTACATAACGATGGAGCGTGCTTGATGCAATACCAGCTGATCTTCCTAATTCAGCACTATTTAGCAAGGTGCCACTTCTTGCAGCAAGTAATTGCAGTAAATGAGGAAGTTCTGATAAGCCTGTAATATGAGCAAGATCTTGTACATCGCGTTCTAAAATAGTGGTAATATAGCTATTAAACCAATCCTCTCTATTTTCGTCAGAAGTTGCCTGAACAAGTGGGAATCCACCTTGTATTATTTTTTGATATAATGCTTGTTTTGATAATTTTTCAAAATGTAGGTTAAATGTTTTATCTTTATCAAAAATCCAATCAATAAATAGTTCATGTTTGCCTATTAACTCCCCTTGGGATAAGGGAAAAAGTTGAAGAATTTCCATGCGGCCGGCTAATGAATCACCCAGCCGTGGGATTAATAACGGGTTTGCCGATCCGGTTAAAATATAACGACCGGGAATTCTGTTATTATCAACATCATGTTTGATAGGTAAAAATAGCTCTGGAACTCGCTGAATTTCATCAAGAATAATGGGTTTTTGGATATCTTCTATAAAGCCTATAGGGTTATTTTTAGCCGCCGATAGAAACCGTAAATCGTCAAACGTTATATAGGTATATTTTTTTAGAGTTGCAATATGTTTTATTAAGGTTGTTTTACCAGTTTGACGGGGCCCAGTTAATAAAATAACAGGGCTTCGGCCAATAGATTTTTCTAATTTTTGAGTAATATTTCTTTTTATAAACATAATTATACCATTCTTTGGTGTAAATTCTACCATTAAATGGCATTTTTATCAATATTATAGTTTATTAAAGAGAATTTGACTGAAATTATAATAAATTAAGCCATTTAGATTCAGAGAAAAACTCAGCAGTTATTCTTCAAAAGCTCTAATAATGTTTTCTAAGAACGCTTCATGCCCTTCAATATCATTAACAATTTCCCATGCGCGTTTATATTGTGGCCATGAAAGTTCACGATAGCTTTTATCAAGAATGAAGGATCTGTTTGCGCAGTGTTTATTGTAATCCATATCTGACTAAAGCAAAATCATATTTATCGCCATCAAATGAGTCACCAACAATGATTAGCTTTTCATCATTTTGCAGAGCAAGTGCAAAACTTCTATCATCAAAATCACCAATTGATGTTACTAATATGCCGTTATTTTCTGGCCCAAAAGAAGTATCAATACTGCCATCCGCATTATATCGTATTACGGTGAATTTTTTATACTCTCCCCACATCGCGTGGCCAGTAACTACTATTTTGCCATCCTTTTGTATAAGGATATTTTTAGGATGCGCGTGGCTATTGCCCACGGGCATTATTACAATGCCATTAACGCCAAATGAATGATCCAAGCTGCCGTCAGGTAAATAACGTACTATGAGAAATTCATCTTTGTCGGTTTCTGAGCCTCGTGAAACCCCTATGGCAAGAATATTACCATCAGGTTGGATACAGCAATCTACAAAATAGTTATATTTTATGCTTACTGGGGTAACAACCATGCCATTTTTATCTATGCCAAAAGATGCATCTAATGTTCCTGATTGATCGTAGCGCATAATTGCGCAGTCTGCGCTATCTGATGTCCAAAGACCTGCCATATCAGCAGCCGCTGCCTTCTTCTATGCGCCCTACGGCAACAACTTTGCCATCTGCTTGAATGCGCAGTGCATACACTTCATCCGCTTCACGGCCTTCTATTCGAGAAATACCGTAATTACTTACTTGTATTGTTGTTTCGATATGGCCTTGGGTACCAAATGATTCATCGAGTGTGCCATCAGATTTGTACCGTGCTAAGAAAGCACGGCAATGATCAAGAGCATTATTTATTCTATTATCTAAACCTTTATTGCCGCATGCAATAATGCTGCCATCTTCTTGTATCGCTACTCTAAAAAAATTTGACCAGTGCAACCCTTCATTATGTTCGCGAGCAACGCCTTGGATGCCAAAGGATTCATCAATGCTGCCATCTTGATTTAGCCGCACTACGGCTGCCTCACCAAGCCAATATTCATTTCTATCAAAAATTCGACCGGCTATAACAATCTTACCATCTTTTTGTAAGGCTAGATCAATGCCAAAGCAATTAAATCGCGCGAGCGGTAATATAATAACTTTACCTTCATTTCCAAAATCTCTATCTAGGGCGCCATCAGGATTATAGCGAACTATTGCTATGGTTGATTCAGCGTTTGTTGATTCGCGATTTTTATACGCATCGCCAACGACAATGATTTTTCCATCGGGTTGTACGGCAACATGAATGCTGGGAACTACTCTATTATAGGTGCCGGAATTAATGCCAAAATCGGTTTTGATAATGCCATGTGAGCCAAAACTGTTATCCAAAGCATATTGCTGTGCAATTATAGAAGGGATAGTTAAGAATAATTTG
>CAVRJM010000003.1:0-21542 GCA_963722075.1 Candidatus Babeliales bacterium
AGGAAGAAAAAAACAATTGAAAAAATGATAAAGAAATACGAAAGTCGCCGGAAAGGTGAAAAAGTTGAACAGTTACAAAAAGATATGATCAATATAAATCAACAAATACAAGAGTATCAAACAAATATTGAACAGGCCAGGGAGTCTTTTCCTGATATTGCCTCTTCATGTTTAAGAAAATTAATTGATACTTATCAAATAATGATTCTTATAAAAAATAATATAGAAAGCATTGATAATTATTTAAAAGATATTTATCAAAAGAGCGATAAATATATTGGAATGAGCGTTAACATTAATGCATTAGAAAAAATATTCAATCATTTGGATTTGTTGATTAATAATTTGAAAACGGAAATTTCTATATTATCGATTCAAACGAAAGAGCATGAATCACTTACCCAGGAATTTATTCCATTTGTTCAATCGGAGTACCATAAACAAATGGCAATATTGGAAAATACTATTAATCATTATAAAAAAGAATCAAAAAATGTATCAATTAAAAAAGGCTTAACTTTGAAAAAGTACTTAAAAAGTGCCATAAAAAAATTAAGCCATACTAATCTATAATCACAAATCTTCAATCAAAGTTAATATATTTTATTTCCATTTGACAATATTATATAAGGCTATATAATTAGTTTTAGAAAGGTTATTAATAGTATTTTAAATGGAGTTTAGAATGGATGGTTATCAAAAAAGGTTTTTCTCTGCCAATAAGCTGTTTTTATCATTTTTTTCTGTTTTCTATATGGCCACAACATTTGGTATGCAAGTGCCCGGTTATCCTTGGCCAATTTTTCCTTTGTTTCCCGAGCAAGATGCGCATTATGAAATAAAAAGTAAAAAAGGGGTAATGTCCCTTAGGGTAAATAATAGTAGTAGATCGGAAAAAATACCCTATTTTGAAAAGCGAAATTTTACCCAAATGGAACAACTAGCTTTGCAATTGGCACAAAGTGATATTGATCAACAAAAAGAACCAGCGCAACGTTTTACTGTTCAAGGTTCTGCTTATGTACAGTACCTACAACAACGTAATCACATTCTTACCACTATTTTTAACGTTTTACACAAATCTATTGATGCTCAATTAGTATTACCGACCTTACAGTATGATATAAAAAATCAACCAACTATCTCTTCTCAACTGAATGATATTTTTAATAAATCGTTACGAGAATTATGTGATACAAGTTTTGCTCAAGATGGCCAATTAAAAGTTCTTACTCAAAAAGATTATGAAAAAATAGCCTATACGCTTGGTGTTTATTTATTACAGTTTTTACCCGATCAAGAATGTTTAAAAATTGTTAGACAAGCGGAGCAAGCGGGTATTAAAGGATTTAAAGAATTTCGTGAATTTTTAGAAAGCTGGTCTTTGAGCTTAAAATTAACGCAAGAAGCCATAAAAGATGTATGGAAAAAAGGAGTTAATTTTTTTACTGATTCTGATGCAAAGCATCAACAAGCAATTATTGATAATCAATTTAATACAGATCTAAACAAAATAAGAAACTTATATCAAGAATCTCAGTTTGAAGAAGCTCATGAAATTATTGATGAGTATAGAGAACGCTTTAGAAAAAAGAGAAGAGCAAATACGATAACTGATGCAGAACGAGAACAAGAACTTTTACTAGCCCGATATCGCCGCCAACTTATTAAACATTCACAACCAATGCAACGGTTACAAGCTATTAAAGATTCCTCAAATTCCGATGTAGTACAACAGGTAAGTATTCAGGTAGAAAACCAACTAATCAGACATAAAACAGAATCTGACGTTACGCAGCAATTAGTTTCCTCATTATATGATATTCCTGCAAATTCACTCCAATCAGATGAAAATAAAGAATTTAAAGCAGCATACGATTTATTTTTTAATAAAAAGGGATTACCAACGCTCTTTAATTACAATGATCAAGCATTAGCACATGCCACTATTCCTGCAGAGCTACAGAATGTTGGGCATGCTAAAGAACGAATGCTTCTTTTTAAATTGGCTTCAATTAAAAGTACTGATGCACAATTTAATAAGTTTTTAGGATCACTCATATCGCAATTATCAGCGGGAATGGCAGATACTACTAATGGACATATTTATCGGGTTATTACGCAAGCTTGTTACAATGCACTGGTGAATGATAAAGTAAGTCAAACGATTTTAGATTGCCCTTCTTTTTTTCAAACTCCCTCATCTGCCCAAATGAGAAAGCTCTATGATAAAACATTGGATCATGTTAAAACAATCTTAACTTCAATTGAACAAGGGTCAGTTGAACAACAAGTTTGTTTAGAGGAAGCGCTAGAAGCATTACATCGTACCTGGCAACGAGCAATTAAGGGTGATAAAAAAGCACAAGAATATCTTAATAATGATTTTTTATCAGCAACATCATTTTTAACTGAAGAAGCAGTTATGATGGATTCTTTATCAACCGATTCTTATTTAGAATCTACTGTGTGGAGCGAAGAGTTAAATAAGCAGCAGGTTGATCTTTTAATAACTAATAATCATAGCCCAATCAATTATGAGCAATTTGAGAAATATAAAAATTTAATAAATATACTTAAATCCAGCGAAAAAACCCCTCATTTAGATTTTATTGAGCAATTAATTGATGATGGTGACGAAAACACCCGCGCTATTAAATCTTTCTGTGCGGATGCGCTTGAGCAATGGTCTGATGCCCAAACAACTGCAGCACGTGAATTGGCTGCCACAGCATTCTTATATGGCGAAATTGCCTATAACCATGCCCAACAGAATGATAATACGATTGTATCGCAATATATTGAACTAGGAAGAGAACTTTTAAAGTATGCCCAAGCAGCAGGTAATGTAGTTCATAGAAAAGCAAAAAATATTTACGAACAGTTTAATAATGCGCTTATATACTCAGACCATTTCCTTTCATTTGCAGCAAAGTCATTGGCACATAGTACGCACTTATTGATTGATGGTGTTAATAGATTTAATTCCATCGTAACCGCAGGAAATTTTAGACTGCCATGGGAGCAATTAACCATGGAAGAAATAATACGGACAGAACCTGAATTCCGCATGCAAAAGATGCAGGAGTTACTGGACGATGGCGTTGATTTAAGCGAGCTCTATAGCCCAGAAATGATGTCCGCTATTTGTTTTATGGCGAGTATTGCTTGCAAAAATATGCCGCTTTTTCAAATAGCTAATAAAGGATTGACACTCGTTGCATTGGCTGGCATTTCCATGCATTTTGGCACTTTCTTTAAATTGACAGGGCCACAGATGTTGGAAGTATTACTTGATGGTGCAATTGACATGGTATTGCATAATAAATTTTTTGGAGCAGCTGCCAATAAATTTGATCAATTAAGAAAAAGATCTGATGAATTTGGTAAACTAATGAGAGCTGCTCAAAAAGCCGGGAAAACAGATGTTGTTAACTACTGTAAGCAAGAAATAGCAAAAATTAATAAAGCTGGTGAAGTTCTAAAAAAGGCTGGCGAGCATCTTGTCTCAAATATGGTGGAATCCCATGGCCAACCGCCTACTGGTAATACAAATAAAACACCATGGCCCAACACCCCATGTCATACTATCGTAAATGAATTTTTAAAACACCGAGATTTGTTAGAGAAAAAATATGGCGCGCAGACGGTTAAAGAAGCAATTGATTATTTTAATCTTGATGATGCGCAGAAAATAACAACACTTACTAAAAGAAATATAGCTGCTGGAGCAAAAGAAACAGTAGTTCAACAGATAGAACATATGGTACAAGATATTATAGATCTTGATAAAGATCAACGTTGGAAACCATTACGATTTGATATAGGAAAAGGAAAGTGTGACGCGAATTCTTTAGAAGAAGTATTAATAGCACGAAAAGCCGAACAAAATGGATTGTTGCCAAAAATAAAATGTAGAGATACTCGGGCAAATGCTGGTGATTTCATTGATGTTAATGGGCAATCGTGGGATGTTAAAGGGATGAGATCATACTCTTCCCCCACCCAAGAATATATCTTTAATAAAAATGAAGCAAGAAAATTTGTTAATTCTATTAATAATGAATTAGCAAAACCTACTAATGAAAATATTATTTTAAATGTTTCTCATTTAACTCAACAAGATGCAAAGTATCTATTTGAAACTATTAAAAATAAGGTTCCAAGCAATCATTTAAAAAGAATAATAGTTGTTGATAGATTTACTGAAATGTATAATTCATGTAATTTTAGTCAGTTTTTAAACGAAATATAAATAAGAAGATTAAAAAAAATGGGAATGATGATTTTCTTTAATGATAAAGTAATTTTAGATACTTCGGGGGGGATAGTTTCAAGTTTATATGACTCCGTAGAAAAAATTATATACGAAGAGAAATTATATCTTAAGGATTATTTTAATGAGGATATAGTGAAAATGCTTGAACATTGGTTTCTCAGTAGTGGTAGTAATCCATTTGATATAGCAGATTATATACATACTAAAAAGGATTTAATTACATTTACCAACCTCGTTAGAAAAGGCATTAATAGATTTTATAAGGACTTTCCCAATATTTCACAATATACTATTGATAGTTTAGAGAATTTTCACAAAGAACTTGTTGAAGCTCAAAAAACATTTCCTAAATAATCAAACTTTCATCTTAAAACAATGCATCATAGAGAGAAAAATCGCTTTAGGCGATAAAATCATCTAAGAAAAACATCCGATGAATTTGCTAAACTAATGAGCTGCTCAAAAAGCCGGGAAAACAGATGTTGTTAACTACTGTAAGCAAGAAATAGCAAAAATTAATAAAGCTGGTGAAGTTCTAAAAAAGGCTGGCGAGCATCTTGTCTCAAATATGGTGGAATCCCATGGCCAACCGCCTACTGGTAATACAAATAAAACACCATGGCCCAACACCCCATGACATACTATCGTAAATGAATTTTTAAAACACCGAGATTTGTTAGAGAAAAAATATGGCACACAGGCAGTTAAAGAAATTATAAATATTTGTAATCTTGATGATGCGCAGAAAATAACAACACTTACTAAAAGAAATATAGCTGCTGCAGCAAAAGAAACAGTAGTTCAACAGATAGAACATATGGTACAAGATATTATAGATCTTGATAAAGATCAACGTTGGAAACCATTACGATTTGATGCAGGAAAAAATGGAAAATGTGATTTAGGTTCAATAGAGGAAGCACTAGTTGCCCGAATAGCTGAACTAAAGGGATTAATACCAACAATAAGATGTAGAGATCCTCGGGCTAATGCAGGCGATTTCATTGATATTAAGGGGCAGTCATGGGACGTGAAATCACCTAGATCATATGCGCCATTAACAAATGAATATATATTTGATAAAACTTTCAAAGGGTTCATGGATAAATTTAAAAATGATTTATTAAAAAAACCTCAAGAAAATATTATACTTAATGTATCTTATTTAACAAATCAAGACATGATACGTTTATGCAATAAATTAAATGGTAAATTATCTCAATCAGATTTACAACGAATTATTGTAATTGATCGATTTACTCCACTTAATAACGAAATGGACTTTGCTAAGTTCTTATTACAATTTAAATAAGGTTTTGTATGGGAAAAATTGCAGTTTATTTTAAAGATAAAATGTTAATGGATGTCAGATCATGGGTTCTTTCTGATTTATGTTACTCTATAGAGAAAATTATAAAAGAACAAAATTTAGAACTTACCGAAGACGTATTCGAATTAATTGATTTTTGGTCTATTACTTTTGGTCTTGTAACATTTGATGTAGCAGATTATATCCACACGAAAAAAGATTTAATTACGTTTACAAATCTTGTTAAAAAAGGCATTGATAGGTTTTATCAAGAAAATCCTGACCTTTCCCAATACAACATTGATAATTTAGAGAATTTTTACAAAGAACTAATTGAAGCACAGAAGACATTTCCTAAATAATCAAATCTTTTCTTTCAGCTTTAAAAAACCGTTTCATAGCATATGAAAAATCGCTTTATGCGACGAAAATCATTTAAGAAAAAGATCTGATGAATTTGCTAAACTAATGAGAGCTGCTCAAAAAGCCGGGAAAACAGATGTTGTTAATTATTGTAAACAAGAAATAGCAAAAATAAATAAAGCAGCTAAAGATCTACAAAAAGTTGGCGAGCATCTTGTCTCAAATATAATAGAATCCCATGGCCAACCACCTAAAGTACAATGGCCAAAAACGCCATGCCCTACTATCGTGAATGAGTTTTTAAAGCACCGAGATTTGTTAGAGAAAAAATATGGCGCGCAGACAGTTAAAGAAGCAATTGATTATTTTATATTTAAAAATCTGTACGCTTTTTTAAAAAGTTACGGTGTATCGTAAGCAATATAGCCATTATTGCAATGAGGACATTCGATATACAATTTTTTTCTACTCACCGGGAAAATTGGAACTAAAAATAAAGTCGCCCATTGCTGTATAGAATACAATAGTAATCCTTGATGATTACATATTGAGCAGTGGCGATCTTCAAGCGCTTTTTTAAAGATCTTGCGTTGCTTTGATCCAACGATAATAATAAACATTGCTTAGAATTTTTTTAACGATTTTTTTGCTGCATTAAAAATTCGTATACAATTTGGCTCCAGCTTTCCATATCATTAAAATGGAACGAGCATTCATCTAATGAAACGAGTTGCCCGCTTTTAAGCTCAGATTTTATAGAAATGTCTGAAGTGGTTCCTTGTAATAAAAATATAAAGCCAACATGCACCTGACCTACTGCATTAGAATCATCATTTAAAATACCGAGCGGGGTGATAGTAAAATTATCTTTATAATTAACTTCTTCATGAAATTCTCGTTGTGCCCATGAAAAAATAGAATTATCAGTTAAATCTTCTTGGCGTATATGGCCGCCAATACCCAATGAATATTTGTTTCTTAAGCGGCTTTCAGTTTGCTGGTTAGTTCGTTGCATTAAAAAGTAACGATCATCATGAGAAAAAACTAAATAAGGAATAATTTGTTTGTAATTAGTATCCGTTTCCATTGTTGGGCGCGGTAAGAACTCTTTTTTTTCTTGAATTAACGTTAAGTACGCATCAAAATCAACTTGTTTAAGGCCAGTCCATGCTGATTCATGCTTAAAAAATTCAGTTCTACTAACTACTAAAATTGATTCATCATGCTCTTTGTGTAGTATGGGAGCTTGTTTTTGTATTTGCATTGCCTTTATCCTTATAATTCTATAGTAGGTTTTTTATAAGTCTGCTTTTTTTATAAATAAAGTGCAACGGCATTTAGGAGGGGGTGGTTTATAGAAGGCCCTCATTTTCCATTTTTTTGCGCAACTCTTCTGCGCTGATGGTTTGTGTATCGCGCTTTTGAGGCTTTTCTTGCCGATTAAGAGATTCTTGTTGGCATACACCGGCACAGGGGAAATCTTTTTGGCTCCATTCCGCCATTCCCCCTTCATAAGCCCATACGGAAGTAAATCCTAAGGCATTAAAAATGCGCCATGCTTTTTGGCTAATAGGACAACTATATGAAGCGCAATAAACAACAATAGGTGTTTTTTTATCTAAAGTATGTGCATAAGCTTCCAACTTATCAAGTGGAACACTAATTGATCCTACAATATGGCAATCATCGTAATAATTTTTTGGTAATGCATTAATAACAAGTAATTTAGCCATTTTTTCTCCTTTTTAACCATTATTATTTAGGGATAACATGAACGGGTAAAAAAAGTATACAGTTAAGCACTTTGAAATAATGAACAGGCCATAGATTTTTTAATTATAATTTTATTAAATTAAAGAAATGAAAACATTACAGTAGAGGAGGGCTTATTATGAAGATGGTATTAAAGTATATATATAATAAAATATATCTGTATAAGCTTTATTCTAAAACAATGTTTTACCCATTATTAAAACGCAAAAATTAATATTTATTATTGAGAGCTTCTTGCAATAAGCGTATTATGGTTTGGTTATTGCTCTCGCGTGAGATTTGTAAAAGAATTTTTAATTCATCGGGTGAGCTGAATGGTTTGGTATGTTGCATAGTAAGAAGAAAAGTAACTGTTGTTTGGTTCCCCACACAGATTGCAGTTGCTAATGGAGTGAAATTATAATTTTTTTCACAGGCAGTAAGAGAAGCTCCATGCGCTATTAACTCTTGAATAATTTTGATACCTTCAGTGTCTTCGTGTTCATTAATACTGCGCAGCATGCAGGCATAATGTAATGGAGTCATTAAATATTTTGTAGCTGCATTTACTCGTAAACCTAATCTGATAAATTCGCGCACTGCTGCTATCTGGCGATGTATAACGGCAAGATGCAGTGGTGTTTGACCCAATTTATTACGGGGCTCAAGATATGCTTCTTCATAAAGAAGCTTTTGTATAACGACTACATTCCCTATTCGCGCTGCTTTATGAAGGGGAGTTTCATTAAACGAACTGTTTTTAAAATTTACATTACTTCCTTTTTTTATTAGGAAATCAATTGCTTCAATTTTTTCCAAATGAACGGCTTTTTCTAGAGGAGTTCCTTGAGTTGACTCATAATTTAAACTAGCACCTTTAGAAAGTGCAGTTTTCATCATTGTTATGCATGTTGTATCGTCAGCGATATCTAATGCATCAAAAAATTCTTGTGTTGCAGAATCCATTGAAAAGAGCGTTGGTATAATTGATATACAGATTGTTAATAAATAAATGAAAGTAGATAATTTATGATTTATTGATTGCATCATGAGATTCTTTATTCTCTTTATTATTTAGTTTTTCTTCTAGCATAACAGTAATTTGTTTGTTTTTTATACGATGTGCTATTTCTAGTGGAGTTCCATTTTCATTGGTTTGAAAATCAACCTCGATACCTGGCTGAGCAAGTAATAAACTAACGACCTGTGGATTTCCAGCTTCTATGGCATATACTAAAGCGGTATATCCTTCATTTGTTTCACGAATGTTTACTGAAGCGCCTGCTTCTAATAACGCTTTAATGATTGCCAATTGATCGTTTTTACTATTAAAAATGGATTCGCTTTTCATGCAAATAAGATGGAGCGTTGTAAGACCATTATTATCGGTGGTATCTACATTGATTCCAAGTTGGATAAAATTTTTTACTGCATTTAATTGTATATGTTCAGCTGCAATATGAAGTAATGTTTGCCTTTCTTTTTTTGTGCGTGTACTTATATTCCCTTTTTCAAGCAGTTTACTAATGATAAAAATATTGCCTTGCGTGCTGCTACCTGTAAATGGATCTCTTCAATTTTTGCATCATGTTGCAATAACAAGTTAGTAATTGCTTCATTGTCGCCTTCAATTGCTAGAGATAAAGGGGACCCCATAAAAGATGAAGCATCAACATTTGCACCATTGGAAACTGCTTGTGTTATTACTTCCAACGGTGTTGAAGAAAGATAACTTTTATTAAATGCATGAAATAGTTGTTGAGTATGCATATCCATAGCATATGATGAAATCATGCATGCAAAAAGGAGGAAATTAAATTGGATAATTTTTTTATAGCAAAGAGACATAAAAATCCTTTTGATGTTAATAAAACACCTAAAAAATTACCATATATAAATGCTTTTTGTAAGAAATTATGAAGATAGATTGCTGCAAAAGTTTTTTGTTATTTATATTTTTATTCGTTATGCAAGAAAGGGAGAAAAATCTCCCTTTCTTTATTCCAGTTGGCGTCTTTTAATTTCATATGCTATCTCATACATTCTTTTAGTCATTTCTTGAAGTTCCTTATTAGAAGTTAAAAGATAGAAATTCATGATTGTATTTTCATTCTTTTTATGAGGATTATACATGATAATATCTGAATGCAAAACAACTCGTGCTTGGTAATAGGGTAACAGCATTTTCTTTTGCTCTTGTAATTCTACTATGGAACAATCTTGTCCTTGTACACCAAGCATTTCAGATACGTAACACCATTGCTCAGCTTTTTTTCGCGGAATCATTAGTTGGATTAATCCTGCTGAGGCGTTTTTCTCATAATCAGTTAGTTCGTTTTTATATTTTTGGTATAGATCTGCTGCGCCATAATCTTCAAATACTTCTTGCATTAAATTGGATGTGATGTCTTTTGCTGTATTATCAATGAGCATTGGAAGATAAGGAATTGTTGAAGGCTTTTTTACAATCTCTTTAACAATTTTTCCCATAACAGATGGTTGGTGCATACTGAGGCTTATAACATTGAGCATAGTATCAACCGTTTGTGTTAACCACGAGCAGGGCATAGCAATAAATTCTAAACTTGATTCTTTACGTGGTGAAGTAATCCAAGAATTATTTCCGTAAAGTCCAAGATTAGCACATAATAGCTCATCACGATTTTGCGTAAGGTCTAAGTATACTAATTGCCTACCCGTGCGAACGGGAGTTCCAGTAGCAACTACAAGTGTTTCTGGTATACGGGGTGCTGAGTTATATTTTTCTGTATAATATTCTTGAGCATTAGCATACCTAGCACAGGCTTTAATTGTGGCTGAATTACGCAATAAAACGAACTTATCCTTTGGATTATCATTAAGCACTTCATCCAAAATTGTCCTTAATAACATTGAAGCTCCTCTCGTTGTGCCATGAACTACTGATACATAATCTCGTTGATATCTGTTTTCTTCATGGCAAACATAACGCGCAAGATGATTTAATTGCTTACGTATGCGGGGCATAATAACCCAATTATGCAGTATTGAAAGTCGATTTATCTGCTGTTTTGTTAATGTAGGATTATTTATTCCGGTAACTAATGAAAGTACTATATCATTATCAAGTTGATCTTTAGTAACTGAATTGGTGATTGATTTTTCTTTATATTGTTTCAGTAAAGAGCTAACCGATTGAGGCTTTGAAGGAGTACTAACATTATAAATTTCACGATCATCAATTGTATCATAATAATATGCAGCAGTTCCGATTCCAAAAGCGGTTAACTTCTTTTTATGTGACGATAATAATTTCATTCCATGAGTATTACTACTAATCAAAAGTAATAATACAATATATAAATATTTTACAGTCATAATATTTCCTTAACCCTTTTTAAGGGCTTATTTGTATTAAAAATATAATAGTGGCGCTTTGATAATGCTTATGAAAGCACTATTTACTGGCGTATTTTGCTTTTTAAAATATTAAAAAGCTCAAAATTGAATCTAATTAAAAATTGAAAAAAATAATAAATGGGGAAATGCTTCCAAAAGAGAAAGTAATAGAAATGAAATTAATGAAAGAGTGGGAATGCGGTAATGAAGGACTGAGAGTGCTTTTTAAAAGCGGTTTATGTAACATGGCCTTTCCTTTATATAGGCGTGAAAAATACAATTACTACTAAATATTCTATCAATATAATTTATAATGTCAAATAAAAATTTTTTAATAAAATAGCTATCATAAGGCGCCTATTAGGCTTTATGGAGCGGTAATACTTGCATTACCAGTATTAATTTTAATATAATAAACTTAAATACTATTCTATTTTAGAAGGTATAACTTATGAAATTTCCAAAATTAACTTCAAAATATCAAGCGACTATACCTAAAGAAATACGCGATTTTTTAGATCTAAAGCCAGGCGATTCAATTACTTTTCAAATAGCTGATAATAATATTGTCATAAAGAAAACTAAAAATTTTGATAAAGCTTATATGCAAGTATTAAATCAGACATTAAGTGAATGGGAATCTGAAAATGACGAAGAAGCTTTTGAATGTATACAAATATAACTTAGGCTCTGTTGAGTTTTTGGAAAATTTTAAAGTTTAAAGATTATATATTTAGGAAAAAGCCGTCGTCACGATCCGAATCCGTCGACGCCAAGGCTATGCCGGACAAGGGCGTGGAGACTGTGTCCGCCGTAGCTCGTAGCGAAAGCTGGATCCAGGCTAAAATTTTCAAGAAAACCTGGACTGCTTCGACAAGCTCGCAACGACGTACCTTAATAATTTATATCAATTGAGCAAGTTTTTTTGCTTAGTAAGCAATTAAACATATAAAACTCACCAGAACTAGATCAAATCTTCTACGAGCAAGAGTAGGCCAATGTTCTG
This sequence comes from Candidatus Babeliales bacterium, assembly GCA_963722075.1. Lineage (GTDB taxonomy): Bacteria > Babelota > Babeliae > Babelales > JANWKD01 > CAVRJM01. The sequence goes on from CAVRJM010000003.1 coordinate 12,088, forward strand.
CAATTTATGTTTTTTGACAAAAAGTCATTTTTTGTGCTATTATTACAATTAAACCGTATTTTAATCTTATATTAAAGGAAAAACCATGACTTTACAGCGTTTACGGGATTTGCCTTTAGAGCTTATTTCTCACCGTAATTCACCTTTATCTCTTTCTACTACTCTTCTTTCTACTCTTTTTTATTCTTATTCTTATTTTACCCCTTTTTATTATCGTTATTTTTAATTATTTCCCGTTTTTTTAAGTAATTTTTTTTGTGTAAGTGCGCATTAATTTATTTTGGCACTATTCAAACAATTTTTGCTTTAATCATTACTTTTAATGACTATACAACAAGTATAGAAATACTATTTATTTGAGGATTTTATTATGAAACAGAATATGCTATTACCGTTTGTAATCGGGGGATTATTACTTGGATTATTACTTATTAATCCGATAAAAAAGTACCTAAAGCCGTCATCAGCATCAATTATAACCATTGGCATTATACAAACGGCATCGCATCCAGCATTAGATCAAGCGCGTGAAGGGTTTATACAAACATTACAACAAAAATTAGGTAACGCCATACAATTTAATGTGCATAATGGGCAAGGCTCTTTAGCCAACCTTCATACTATTGCAAAAAATCTTGCACACAATGATGAAGTAACAGGTATTTTTGCTATTGGAACGCCGGCTTTACAAGCGATTGCTGCAATAGAAAAAGAAAAACCGATTTTTATTTCAGCAGTTACGAATCCGCATGCGCTTGGATTGTTATCAGCAGATAGAAATATTTGTGGCTCAACAGATGCTATTACTATTGATGATCAGATTGATTTAATTACTCATCTCTTTGCCAATGCACACAAAATAGGGATTTTATTTAATACTGGTGAAGTTAATTCGGTCAATCTAGTTGCTCAGATGAAAGAAGCGTTGCTTAAATCAGGGCTTACTTTTTATGAAATTGGCATAACTAATGAATCAGAAATTCCTATGGCCTTGAGTAGTGCTTTACCGCAAGTAGATGTAGTATGGGCACCCACGGATAATACCGTTGCCGTTGCAGCTTCTTATATAGCGCACAAAGCAGCGGAACTAAAAAAGCCGTTTATTGCGAGCGATAATTTATTAGTGCAAAAAGGAGCATGTGCTGCTTCTGGGATAGATTATTTTAAATCAGGACAGCAAGCGGCTCAAGCAGCTATCGCTGTACTGGTTGATCATCAAAAACCTGCCGTATTAGAAATTGCTACTCCCGTTATAGATCAAATTGTTATTAATAAAAAATGTATGAATGAATTAGGAATTGAAATACCAGCTTCTTTGGCAAAAAAAATAGTTATCATTGAAGGGGAGGATCTATGATTACGCTTGCAACAGTGACAACCATTATAGAGCTTGGTTGTATTTATTCATTAGTAGTAGTGAGTGCATGGCTTACTTCTTGCGTGGTAAAAATATACGATCTTTCAATGGAGGGAAGTTTTTGCCTTGGTGGCGCGCTAACAGCGCTTTTATTAATGGATACAACCATACCGGCATTTTTTATTATTCCCGTTACTATATTGATAGGGGCATTCATTGGTTTATTAAATGGTTTACTGCAAACAAAGCTACGATTTAATGATTTATTAAGCGGCTTGATAATTACAACGGCATTATTTTCCATTAATTTATTTATCGCTGGGCCCACTAAAACGGTACATAGTTCAAAAACTATTTTTTCAATTTCCGGGTTGCCGGTGACCGTGTCCCAATTATTTTTATTAAGTATCATTGCGCTAACAGTTATTGGATTAATTCGTTGGCTGTTTAGTACGCAAATAGGATTGCTTATGCGTGCTACGGGAAGTAATCCGTTGCTACTTGCCGATTTAGGTAAGAATAAATCGTGGTATTTTACCAGTATTTTAATGATTTCAAATGCGTTAACTGCACTGGCTGGATCACTATTTGTGCAATATATTGGTTTTTTTTCTATTTGGTCGGGTGTTGGCATACTATTGATTGCGCTTACCGGGCTTTTAATGGCGCAGCTATTGGGCGCTGGTGTTGGCATTAATCTCATGGTAGGTGCGTTTCTATATCAGCTCATTATAACACTTACCTATGAATTTTCCGTTTCGCCTGATTGGCACAAACTTATTACCACACTTTTAATGGTTATATTAATGCTCAGTTCATCACGGAGGTCTCATGCTTAAAACTAACGATATAGAAGTAATAATTAATGGTGTAATAATTTTACGAAACATTACTATTGAACTGCATGCTGGAGATTTTGTAGTGATTGTAGGGCCGAATGGTGCTGGCAAAAGTACGTTCATGAATATTATTACCGGTTTTGTAGTGCCTACCAATGGTTCATTGTTGCTTGATAACGAAGATATTACTCAATGGGACGTATTGAAGCGGGCTCATGTTATAAATATGGTGCATCAAAACCCCACCAGGGGAACAGTTGCTGATATGACGGTGCAGGAAAATTTAGCGCTTGCTTGTTTAAAAGGAGTAAGAGCGGGTTTTGCTAATGGAATGCGTATATTGACTGATTTTCTTAATAACAATCCGCAACTACATATGCTTATTAATGCTAATCTTTTAGATAAAAAAATGAGTCAATTATCAGGCGGCCAGCGGCAATTAATTGCTTTTATAATGGCAACGATTTACCCCACTTCTCTCTTGTTATTAGATGAACCAACTGCTGCCTTAGATCCAAAATCAGCAGATCACATGATTACTGTTATCGAGCAGTACGCGCAGGAACATAATACTATTACCATATTGATTACTCATACTATTGATGATGCGCTGCGATTGGGAAATAAGCTTTGGATTATGAAAGGGGGGCAGATGGTAACTATGCTTGATAAACAAGAGAAAGAGAAATTGACGGGTGAAATAGTAAAGCAATTAATTTCTTCATAATTAATAATTTTTTCTTATGGCTTTATGCGCGTTATAATGATGGTTGTTCAATAATGAGCAACCTTCATTATAAAGTACAAAGGATTTATATGAAAAAAAATAATCAGATAATGGTAGGTCTCTTCTTAATTATTGCCAACCTCATTGTTCCTTTATTATTAAAAGCGGGCATTGAGCAAGATCTTTGTGAAATAGAATATGAACTCGGTCTATATACGATGGATCTTCTTAAGATAGTAATTGGGGTTTTTATCATAATTGGTGGCTTTGGGTTTTTTATGACCAGCAGTGCACGCCGTGCTCATTGGCCTTTATATATTCGCCGCATTTTTATGGGCATTTTTATTTTTTCTAATATTTTTAACCAAGCTGTTTTTACTGTTTTAAGTATTCCGACTCGTAAAAATATTGTATGTATGATTGGCAAATGTATGTGCAAACTAAGGAATATAAAGGGCAATTATCATGAAAAATAAACCATTTGGATCGCAATTTACTGATCACATGTTTGTTATGGAATGGAATACTGAGCAAGGGTGGTATAATAAGCGTATTCAACCTTATCAATCTTTTCAATTGGATCCTGCCGTTGCAAGCTTGCATTACGGGCAAGAAATCTTTGAAGGTATGAAAGCATTTGCTGCTACTAATGATCGAATAGTGCTATTTAGGCCGCGTAACAACTTAACACGTATGAATAATTCTGCGCGTATTATGTGTATGCCTGAAATTGATGTTGAGGAAGTTCTTTCATGGCTTAAAAAGCTTGTTGAACTGGATAAGCAATGGGTGCCTACTGAGCGGGGAACTTCGCTGTATATTCGACCAACGATGATTGCTACTCAAAAAACACTTAATCTAAAGCCTTCTACCGATTTTATATTTTTTATTATTCTATCGCCCGTTGGTGCGTTATATGAGCAAGGATTTAATCCGGTTTCTATTTTAGTGAGCGAACATTATACACGTGCTTCAGCAGGTGGCGTTGGGCAAGCAAAAGCTGGTGGTAATTATGCTGCTAGTATGCGGGCACAAAAAGAAGCGCAAGCTGTTGGCTGTGCGCAAGTATTATGGCTCGATCCTATTGAGAGAAACTATATTGAAGAAGTCGGGGCCATGAATATTTTCTTTGTAATAGATGGTGTGGTGGTGACTCCTTCATTAACCGATTCAATTTTGCCCGGTATTACCCGCTTATCTGTTCTTGAATTGTGTAAAGCCAATGGCATTGCCTGCCAAGAACGGCGAATAACTATTCATGAAGTTGTTGAGGGTATTAAAAATGGCTCAGTTACTGAGATATTTGGCTCAGGTACGGCTGCGGTTATAACACCAGTAGGAAGTTTACGATATAAAGGCACTACGTACACGGTAAATAATAATCAGACCGGTCCTTTTACTCAGAAGCTATTTACATTGCTTACTGACATTCAATATGGAATTAGCGAAGATATTCATAATTGGGTAGAATTAGTGGGTATTATTTAATTAAAAAGGGTTACTATGTATTTGTTTTCATTATGCATCTTATTTCTTAGTAGCAGTATTCTCTATACTATGGAATCAGATTTTACTGCAAAATATACCGTAGATGAATATGGTATGCATGAAGTTTCTGAGCAGGCCAAATTAAAAGCGCTTCGCGCTGCAATAGAAAATGGCACAATAGGACTGCCGGGTAATGTAGGTACCATACGTTTTTGGTTACTTGAAGATAGAATTCCAGTTACTTTTCTAAGCGAACTTCCTTTAGCAGTTGCACAAGAAGTGGTAAGTAACTGCTATGCTGATAAAGATACGCTCACCCATATCTTCGCGCGGCAATCAGCTATAAATGAGCATGACCAAGGTTTACTAGAAGATATTGAGCACAATAAACTGGAAAATGATTCTAATCGAGAACGAATACAAACGATACAAAAAACCGTTCGTGAAAATAATAAATGCGCTTTACGTAATTTTCATAAATTAAAATATGTTATTGAACATGGCTTTATCAGTGACGTAAATAAACAAGGCAATAAAGGGGAAACGTTATTGCATATTCTTGCTCAAATCACTAAGCCAAGTGGGGCAACTGAGCTAATGTTTGTATTGATGGAATGCTATAAAGTAGGGATCCAGCGTGATAGAGCATGTTGCCCTAATATTCCTGCTGATTCTACTTTCAATACTATGGAAATTGCTATTCTAGCCAAAAATAAAAAAGCAGTGCAAATGCTTCATGAGACTACCAATGCAATCTGCAGCATTGAACGACATTCTTCGGGTCTTTGTTTGATAAGTAGGATTGAATTAGAAGCAGAACGTGAGGCAGAAGGAATGTCGATGGGCAGTTTTTATACATATGTACAAGGTCTGTTGCCGCGCTTTAAAGAATTAGCTAATAATCGATACGCATTGGCACCATGCTGTGCTCAAGGTGGACACAAATTATATTATAATCACGAAGCAAAATAATAACATTTTTAGTGAAAATTTTATGAATTATAATTTTAAAGAAATAGAAAAAAAATGGCAGCAGTATTGGGAACAACATGAAACGGGTAAAACCAAACCAACCGGGAATGGCAAAAAATATTATTGCCTTGATATGTTCCCCTATCCTTCAGGATCAGGATTGCATGTAGGCCATTGGCGGGGCTATGTGCTTTCTGATATCTATGCACGTATGAAATGGTTACAAGGATATAATGTGCTTCATCCCATGGGTTGGGATGCTTTTGGATTGCCTGCGGAAAATGATGCCATTAAAAAAGGTATTTTGCCCCAAATCAGCACAGCAAAAAACATTGCGCATTTTAAAAAGCAACTCAAAGAAGTGGGCGCTCTATATGACTGGTCAAAAGAATTAAATACCACCGATCCGCATTATTATAAATGGACGCAGTGGATTTTCTTGCAAATGTACAAAGCGGGGCTTGCGTACTTAGCAAATAAACCGATTAACTGGTGCCCTTCCTGTTTAACGGGTCTTGCTAATGAAGAAGTAGTTGACGGCGGCTGCGAACGCTGTGCAACGCCGGTAGTCCAAAAGCAAGTACCGCAATGGGTTTTGCGCATTACTGAGTACGCTGAAAAGTTACTTAATGGTCTTGATAAACTTGAATGGCCAGAAAAAGTTAAATTGATGCAGCGCAATTGGATTGGCAAGAGTGAAGGGCTCATTTTTACCGCTCCGGTGAAAGATATGGATTTACAGATTCAAACATATTCAACTCACTTTGAAACATGCTTTGCCGATACGTTTGTTGTTATTGCCCCTGATCATCCGTTGCTAGAAATCCTATTGGAAGGGGTGTCTAACAAAAAAGAAATTTTAGATTATTGTAAAAAGATAGTTGAAAAAAGAAATGAAGCGGGTCATTTAGAAATTAAAGAGCCAGAAGGAATTTTTACCGGTCGGTATATTGTTGATCCGCTTGGTAATGGTGATCTTCCTATTTGGGTAGCAAATTTTGCACTTGCGGATTATGGAACTGGTATTGTTAAATGCTCTGCTCATGATGAGCGAGACTTTGCATTTGCAAAAAAATATAATATTTCGCTCAAAGTTGGATTAATCCCGCCTAACGATCCTGAGCTAGCGCAAAAAATAAAAAACTTAGAAGTTTGTTATGTAGATATGGTGCATGGTATCTTGATTGATACACATGAATTTTCAGGAAAAATTGCCCGTTCGGTGCGTAAAGAATTAGCAGACTACTTAGTAAAAAAAGGGTGGGCCGAAACAAAAACTAATTACAAATTACGTGATTGGATTTTCTCACGCCAACGCTATTGGGGCGAGCCAATCCCCTTAATTCATTGCGAAAATTGCGGTATTGTTCCCGTGCCTGAAGATCAATTGCCGGTAACCTTACCTGAAGTAGAAAATTATCAACCTACCGGGACGGGTGAATCGCCATTGGCTGCTATTGAATCATGGGTAAATACGACGTGCCCACAATGCAAAGGCCCCGCAAAACGAGAAACAAACACCATGCCACAATGGGCGGGATCATGCTGGTACTTTTTGCGCTACCCAAATCCACATCTAGAGAATGAACTATTTGATCAAAAAGATATGAAATACTGGTTGCCGGTGGATTTGTATGTGGGTGGTGTTGAACATGCTATTCTTCATTTATTATATGCACGCTTTTATGTAAAAGTGCTGTATGATCTGGGTTATTTACACTTTGATGAGCCGTTTTCTCATCTATTTAACCAAGGTATGGTGAATCGGTATTCAGAGATTTCTGGCGCCGTTGAAAAAATGTCTAAATCAAAAGGAAATGTAGTCAACCCGGATGACATTGTGCAGCAATATGGTGCTGACGCATTGCGTATGTACATTTTATTTATGGGGCCACCTGAACTTGATTGTGTATGGCAAGATGCGGGCATTGAAGGAATGAAACGCTTTTTAAATAAGTTATGGGATTATTTAAGTAACCCTAACACTATCCTGGTTGATCAACAACCTGAAAATATAAGCGTTACTAAGCGATTTAATCGCTTTTTAAAGGCATATCAGGAACGTATTGATCAATTTAAGCCAAATACGGCTCTTTCTGCTGCAATGGAATGGCTTCATGATGCGCAGCATCAGTCTATGCAATTAAGTAGAAAAACGGTACAAGATTTATTAGCAGCGCTTTCGGTAATTATTCCTTATTTTAGTAGCGAGCTTTTAGAACAGTTGCTTGCAAAAAAATTGGAACAATGCCCGTGGCCTGTTTATGATCCGGCAAAAGCAGTTGAAGATACTATTACCATTGTAGTGCAAGTAAATGGTAAAATGCGTGGGGATTTAATTGTGCAGCCGGGTACTACACAGCAAATGATTGAACAAGAAGCGCATGTACTTGTTACTAAATGGCTTGAGGGCAAAGATATTAAAAAGATTATTTTTGTTAAGGATAAGTTGATTAATTTTGTGGTGTAAATTTAATGAATTTATTTATTACTGGATCACCACGGCCTAAAGGCCTCGTGATGACAGGATCCCATGAACGTCATCCTGAGGTGCGCAGCACCGTGATGATCCAGTCAACTTACTAAACAAGAATGGCGTTTTTTATTTAGTTGAGTAAGGTCTTCAAGGCACTTTTTATCATCATTGCTTAATGCCATATCAGTAATAATTTGGAGAAAGAATTTATATTTTATCCTTAATTTTTCCTTTTCCTCATTATCCTTTTTCTTTTGGCCAGTAGGATAAATTATTACATACTTTTTTTGGGCATTAAAAGTTGCTTTTAATATGCCGTGCTCATAAAATTTGTAAGTCTGTTTACGAATTTCAGATTGAGTCATACATTTTGCTACCGCCTCTTGATGGCCTTTCCATGATTGATCCAATTGTATTGATTGCTGTTTTTCTCTTTTGCTTTTTTCCATTGCAGTAGCATAGTTTAAACTGCATAAGATTGGAAATAATAAAGAAATTTTTTTCATTCTATTCATAAGATTCTCCTTTGGTAAAAATTATACTAATAAACAAGTAAGTGAAAGCAATTTATTGATATAATATTGCAATTTGAATAAAAAATCAGTTAAAATAACTATATAGTATACAAATTTAAGTATTATGAAATAGGGAAGTTTATGAAAGTAAAAAGTTTATTAGTATTTTGCTTGGCATTTGTATCGATTGTTGCCATGGAAGAACCGCGAAAAATATTTGATATTAGTAAAAGTGCGTACGCAACCAAAAAGAGAAAAATAGAGCCAAGGGATGTATTTTTTGAAAGAAGAATGCAGCTGGAGGTTCCTAAAGAGTTAAAAGGTACAGTAGAAATTCCGGCAGAGATATTTAGCGAAATTATACTGCAAATGATACCAAGTGCACGAGTCTTAAATGCTTTTGACAAAATATCGGCAGCAGATCTATTAGTTGAATCATTACAAAAAATTATGGAAAGTTTGGAACTTGGTAATTTTAGAGCAGGGAGAGCATTACGTAGAGAATTAATTAATAGAATTCAAACAAAGGGATATAATGCTGAGATTCTTACTCAGGCAATTAGGGTTGCGGCTGATAAAAATCAGCTCTTTATTGCGCAGATATTAGCAGAATCAGGTGCTATATTACCGTATGAGATGATTTATGATAGCATTCGATTGCGATCTGAATGGGGGATAAAAAAATTATTAGCATTAATACAAACATTACCAGCAGGGCTTGTTGATTTTAATGACATGCCTTATTTTGACAAAGATCTCGGGGTGCAGATTAATAATCCTTTAGAATATCTTATCATGCTGCTCGATAATGCGAGGGTAAATGATGACCGGTCAGCAGGACAATACCTAGCAAATATGATGGGTTTTGTAATGCAATGGGCTACAAGGAATAATTATTTGCATAGTATGATTCATATTGACACGAGTGGTCAGTTATTAAGTGATTCTCTAACTGAGTGGCAGGAATGGTTATCTAATCCAGGGTTTCGCCGTCTTCTTTTAAATATGATTGCAAACTATGATCCTATTCTAGCTAAAAAATTGGAAACACTATTTCCGCTTCCAGGCGGTGTTACTTATT
>CAVRJM010000004.1:0-19053 GCA_963722075.1 Candidatus Babeliales bacterium
GCCACTTATAACTGTGGCCATCGTTGCGATATATAATGAACCCCAGAAACTTGACACGATAAAATTAAAAATGTGTTAGTTTTTAATGAACATGAAAGTGAACATTATTATCGGGGAATTTTTATGGCAAGAAGATATAAAAAACATAGTAGTTCATTCAAAGCAAAAGTAGCTATAGATGCTATTAGAGAACAAAAAACTTTAAACGAACTAAGTCAGGAACATAGCATTGCTCCTGCACAAATCTCTATCTGGAAAAGACATGCTGAAGAAAATATGAGCAACCTTTTTGAGGGGAAACAAGAAAAGGACCAACAAGAGGAAATTGATAGGCTTTATCGAGTAATTGGTCAAATAACGGCAGAGCGTGATTTTTTAGAACGCTCGCTCAATCGATAGATTTAAAGCAGCGTAAGGAAATGGTTGAGTGTGTAAATGAAGCAATAGACTTTAAAAGAAAATGTGAACTTTTAGATGTATCGAGAGGATCGATGTATTACAAGCCTAAACCTCAAAAAAATAATGATGCAATTATTATGAATGAGCTACGTGAAATTTATCAAGAAACGCCTTCCTATGGCTATCGGCGCATGACAGTAGCTTTAAGAGAAAATGGTTTTTTGGTTAATCATAAAAAAGTCTTTATGTTGCTTAAGATAGCGGGCATCCAGGCCATTTACCCTCGCAAAAAAACAACCATACGAAATCAGGGGCACAAAGTATTTCCTTATTTATTGCGTGGGTTGCTTATTAATCGACCAAATCAGGTTTGGCAAGTAGATATAACCTATATAAAAATACGGGGTGGTTTTGTATATTTGGTTTGCTTAATTGATGTTTTTAGTCGAAAAATCATGGGATGGAAATTGTCAATTTCTCTTGATACAGCGTTATGCATAGAGGCGTTCAATAGTGCTTTGCAACATGGTATTCCAGAAATTGTTAATAGCGACCAAGGATGTCAATTTACCAGTGCTCTGTGGGTTGAATTAGTGCAACAATATGGAATTCAAATAAGTATGGATGGTAAAGGAAGATGGGCAGATAATGTTTATATTGAGAGGCTTTGGCGTACGATAAAATATGAGATGATACATTTGCATAGCTTTGATACAGTTCAACAGGTAAGAGATGCGCTTGCAAGTTACATTGTTTTTTATAATACACGACGTTATCATTCAAAGCTTAATTATCACGCACCAGACGCTATTTTCGCAAAAAAAATTATTCCATCTAAAAAAGAATTATTCGAAAGTTTTATAGCTTCACAAATTTATAAACTTGGAGCCGCTATGATTTAAATTTTTTTTTAATTTCGTGTCTTGACAAAGGGGTTCACTATAATAGTCAGTTTGATTGGTGTCTAGAGAGATTTTAATATTTGCTTCTTTAATTTTATTAATGAAATGATAAGGCGTAGAGCCGTCTGTTAGGGGAATATTCTTTGCATAATGAATGCTAGAGAGCGGTGCATTCTCTAGGGATTGCGCTGTTGTCTCGATGCCCATTCCATGCAGCACGGCACCTAATTTTTTGATGATGAGAGAAAAATCTTTATAACACAGCTCATCAACATTGTTGCCAAACAAAAGCTTTGGCAAAGAGAGTTCAATCTTCAACATAAGATCAAACAAGCCTTGTGCATTGATACGATTTTGCAAAGTTAAATGCGGTTTATATTCCCCTTTCAGGAGTTCTTTCCGTGTTGGGTTCTGCTTTGCTTGGATGGTAGAAGAATGTGGCGATAACAACACGTGTGCTGATGGTTGAAATTTATCAGGTTGAATGATCTGATACATGTTTTTACTTAAGGTGAAAACTACGGTGTCGATCATGCCCAGCATTCTTTTGATATTAGTTAGCATTGGATGTAAACAAGATGATTCAAAGGTAAAGCAATCGCTGATAAAATACAAGGGCCGCAATTGCGAGCCCTTATTTGATTACCTTTTGATTTTCGTTTTTTCTTTTCTTTAGGTCTTTTTGCATTTACTCTTTTATCAATTGCAATGAGTATTACAAAAAAATCTGTAAGTCGCTTTTTTTCCTCAGAAGATAACATCACATTTATTTTTAAGAGATCTTTCTCCATACAATCTCCATAAGATACTTTTGAAATATCTTAATTTCTTTCTTAGTTTTTACGGTTATAAAAACCATTATTGAATTAGGAACAAATAAAATTGGAATTAAGCTTAATAACAGCTTTTTTGCCCAACTAGCCCGATATATGCATTTCGATTATGCTGATTGATGCAAGCCAATATTGTGAGGTGAGTTGCAGAATCTGAATTCTGTTGAGCAAGGACATGATCGTTCCTTTGATGAGGAGAGTACTTTGATTACTACAGAGTGGTAGTATATGCGATTTGGAAGTAAATGTAAGTGTACATTACTCTTGTTAAAAAATATGGATCATCATTGAAATTAATATTATGAAAGTCAATTATCTAAATTGAAAATATTTCTAATAGAATCATTTATATAAAAAACTTATTATAACAATACCACCTTTTGACCTAATTTTCCGCTTAGGATAATCTAATAAGTAATATTAATCATATGGAGGATCTATGCTAATATATCGAACTATTTTTATTTTTCTTTTCTTTGTTAATGCAGCTTCTTTTACTTGTCATTCAAATCAACAAGATTTATTACAAGAAAAGCTTTACAAGGCCATAATGAATGATTCATCAGAAGAAATAAAGCTTGTTATTAAATCGGGCGCTAAAGTTGATTTTGTCAAAGACAATAAGTCTCCTTTAATTTTAGCTATTTTACTTAAACGATCTAACTCTATTGACTGCTTATTAGAATGTGGTGCAAAAGTTAATATACAATTAATTGAATACGCTGTTAAAGCTCGTGATAGTAAAATAGCTGCAATCATAGCAAACAAATGTAAAGCTGATCTTAATGCAACTTATGCAGGTTATACTCTTATACAACTTGCAATGGGTTGTTGCGATTACAAAACTGTAATCTGGTTAATTAAGAATGGAGCAAATTTTAATGATGAATTTATTTCTCAATCTACTGGAGGATGGGGATACGGTTATCCGCAAGACGGGTCAATTCTTCTTGAATTAATTCAAACTTTAATAATTTATGGATATCCTGTAAATAATCTATGGAATGAACCGATTTGGGGAAACTTTTGGCTTTCTTTTAATGATCAAATTATTAGTGAGGCAATAGTCCAGCTATTGATTAAAAATGGTGCCAATCCTAATTATATTTTCTATTTAGATCGTGATAAAAAAATATTTTCTACACCATTAATGAAAGCTATTACATATAGTAATCTAGGTGCAGTTAAAGTCTTATTAAATTCAAATGTTAACGTTAATCAACAAGCATGTGATTATAATTATATTAGATCTTTTAATTTATATACTCCTCTTTCATATGCAATAGAAAAACGAAGTGTAATTGGTGATCGTAATTGCGTGTTTGATACTATTATAAAACTATTGCTAGAACATAAAGCAGGTTTGTAAGCAAGTAACTGCTTACGTTATAATTCAATCTTCATAGGGGTGTTATGGGACTCAATAGATGTTTATACTATTTGACAATTTTTGTAATAAATTTCTCAAATATTTCAAAAGGTTCAAGTGATCGGCTAATGGCAATAGTTATTACAATGCTTAGCATACTCATAATCGAATTAGCATTATTTATAGGCAGCATTATTTTTCGTTTAAGATTTAATACTCTAATCAAAACTATCTTAATAACAGGATTAATCATTTCATTAGGAAGTTGTTTTTTCGCTTCAATATATTATTTATCAAATTATCGTTTTAAAAAACAAACTATGAATTTAATACCTGAAGAACAATTAATAAGTCTTAAAGCAGCCTATCAAGCACATAAACAAATGGATTTTGACAAATTAGCCTTAGATTCAGCAGATAGAATAAAACATATTTGTAGCAAGGATCAGGTTGAAATATCTTGTTTGATTAAAGAAGTATCAAGGATTAATGAAATTCTAGATAATATATTCATAACTTCCAGTGAAGGCGAAAAGCTTAATGAATTACGGACAATAATAGTCAATATAGTGAGAGCTGGTTGCGAAGAATACCCTGATACTTTAACACTTTTTAATCACGCTGAGCGATTAAACGATTTGTATAGAAAAGTTTATTTCAACCCACTAATAGTCGAGTTTAGTAAGATATTGGTCGAAGAAGGACCCATTGGCTATGTTAAATACATAACAAAATTATGTAAGACAGAAGATGGTAGAGAAGAGTTAGAACAAATACTGTCTTTGCCCTATGTAGAAATTTTGGAAGATTATTTGCATGATGTTGAAAAATTTAAACTTTTTGCCATTGAATTACTATCAGATATCCCATCCAAAATCCAAGAGAAAATATCCAATCATGATATTCAACAATTCATAAAAAATGAACTACCTGAGCTTATAAAAACTTTTGATGGACGCAGAAAAGTAATTATGCATCTAATACACCTCTACAAAATACCAATGGTTCCTTTGAGCGTTATATTAGATATCTTTAAAGAAAATAATGGCATTGATATCAATAAAATCACAAACGAACAAATAGAGAAACGCATCAACATCAAAATTGATAGCATTATTCTGGGGTTTACAAAAAGAGCTAATTAAAAGATTAACTGGAAAATATAAATAATGGCAGAATTAATTTGAATAATTGGCCTGAAAATAAATGCTTTATATAATAGGAATTAACAATAATGACTTTTTTTGAATTCGTAAGCACATGGTTGTTGGGAATATTAACCTTCTCTTTAACTAATGATAATACTGCAATAGCGCAATGTAGAGAGGATTTGATTGAGCTTGAAAAAGAGTTGGAAAGTTTAAGAGATGATTCTACTCGCATACAAAATACACATTTTAAGAAAATTATAAATATTAAACAAATATTAAAAAAGTTAAATATACATTATGCTGGCCTATTCATTAGGCACTATGGATTACAAACACTTATTGAAAAAAGTTTTGAAGATATTTACAGGATGGAAAGTAATCCTTATGAACCTCAGAATAAAAGTAATATTGTTAGTATTGAGCTTACTGACCTTTGGGGTTCAATTCCTAATGGTAAATACCAAGCTACAAAAATAAAAGAATTACAAAAATCATTTTTCTGTAAAGGCTTTTTAGGTAGAACTTTATACTTTATTGAAAATAATCCATTTATAAATTTTATCAAAAATAATCCCATTAAAATAATCAGCTTGGTTATAATATTGATATTAATCGGTTTATATAAACTATATATCAATGTAATTGAATATTCCCCTTTAAATTTAATAATCAATCTCAATTTTTAAGCTAGAACACACAGTTTTTATGATTTATACGCCCATAGTAAATTCGATGTCGTGGTTTAAGTTGCCTCCACTAGGTAACGCTCGTCATTTTTGAAAAAAATGACGAGCAGGCCAACAATTAGATAAAAATATGTTTTACATTTATTATCTTAAATCCCAAGCTTTTCCCGATAAAACCTACATAGGCTTTACTTCTAATTTATAACAAAGATTCTTAGCTCATAACGCAGGAAAATCAATATACATTAAAGATTTTTAAACCATGGGATCTGGTAGGTTTTCTGGGATTTGATCAAGAAGCAAAAGCTTTAAAGTTTGAGCGATATTTAAAATCAAATGCCGGCAGAATATTCTTGCGCCGATATTTTTATCTCTTGATAATAATGTATAGTATTTCTTTGATTTAACACACCATAAGGTGTAGTTTTTCTTTGAAAAATTGGGTAAAATGCCTATATTGGCTATGTGAGTTCGAGTCTCTCAAGAAATACTAATTCAAATTCAATCAGCACAATATTTATATATATTAAAAGCATTTGCTAAAAAACGATTTTGGTAATTTATGGATGAACTATTAGACATTGTAAATGAGCATGACCAGATTATCGGTCAAATGTATCGATCCGAAATTTACAAACAAAAGCTTAACAACTTTCGGGTTATTAATGCCTTTCTTGTAAACAGTAAAAAAGAGGTATGGATTCCAAGGCGCACTAAGCAAAAAAAGCTTTTTCCCTTATGCTTAGACGCGAGCGTTGGCGGCCATGTCATGACTGGTGAAAATTATCAACAAGCATTTGAAAGAGAACTTCAGGAAGAACTGAATCTTGATGCTGCTCATTGTACTTATGAAATAATAGCCAAATTAACACCACATACGCATAATGTTTCTGCTTTTATGCAGCTCTATGTAATTCATACTTCCATGACACCTTCTTACAATACGAATGATTTTGAATCTGCTCGTTGGATCAACATTTTAGATTTACAATCAATGATTAAAAATGGCGAACTTATAAAGGGTGATTTGCCTATATTAATCACAACACTTGAAACATTTTTGCTCGAGTAACTATAAAAGAGAGCAGTATCAACAAATTCTTAATCAGTAATTATAACTAATTGACTCTCTATAGCTTTAATTTTTTTATCAGCATTTTTTTCTGCTTCACTTTGTTGTAACATAGCTGGCAAGGGCTTAACTCCCGGAGCATTATTATATTCTTTAATAAAACTTGCAATTGTTGCTAAAAAAGTTTCTGCAAGATTATCATACGATGACCCAACGCCAATAATTTCTGCTGAAACATCGTATTTTTTAACTATATCATATGACTCAATAAGTTTTTTATATACATTTTTCGTAGCATTAAAAATTTCTTTTAATGTAGTTATTGTATTATGAGAAAGATTAGTTGCAATCGGATTATACGTACTCTTTAAATTTTTGATCGTTGTTATTAGATGAATAATTTCTGTTGATGGAATTGCATGGGTATTTTTTTCTAATATATCTTCAACTGCTTCAATGCTCTTATTTATACTATGTGCAATTATCTTGTTGTTAATATCATCAATAGTAGAACCCTGCGCATTCCATGTTCTTTTTATTAATTCGAAAGCTTTTTGGCCTTGAATGAAAGCTTTATGTGCTTTACTGGTTATTAACATTGTTTCAAGCTTTTTTTCCTCTAGTGCTTTAATCCCTTGTGTAAAGAAAATTATAATTGCAACCATCGTAAATAATTGTAATTGTTTTTTCATAATTTTTTCCTAGTTCAACCTTCTTGTACTCTATATTTTTTATTACAATAGCACATTTAGTTTTCTGGTTGCAATAATTCAATAGTAATAATTATTGCCACTTTGAAAATAATAATAGTATAATAAAGACAGAGTGATAATTATGTTTTCTGTTTAAAAAGGACTTAGCATATGAAAAAGATTTTATTAGGCATAATCATAATAGGTTGGGCGCTGGGGGTTAAAGCTTATAGTGAACCCCTTTGTCAAGACACGAAATTAAAAAAAAATTTAAATCATAGCGGCTCCAAGTTTATAAATTTGTGAAGCTATAAAACTTTCGAATAATTCTTTTTTAGATGGAATAATTTTTTTTGCGAAAATAGCGTCTGGTGCGTGATAATTAAGCTTTGAATGATAACGTCGTGTATTATAAAAAACAATGTAACTTGCAAGCGCATCTCTTACCTGTTGAACTGTATCAAAGCTATGCAAATGTATCATCTCATATTTTATCGTACGCCAAAGCCTCTCAATATAAACATTATCTGCCCATCTTCCTTTACCATCCATACTTATTTGAATTCCATATTGTTGCACTAATTCAACCCACAGAGCACTGGTAAATTGACATCCTTGGTCGCTATTAACAATTTCTGGAATACCATGTTGCAAAGCACTATTGAACGCCTCTATGCATAACGCTGTATCAAGAGAAATTGACAATTTCCATCCCATGATTTTTCGACTAAAAACATCAATTAAGCAAACCAAATATACAAAACCACCCCGTATTTTTATATAGGTTATATCTACTTGCCAAACCTGATTTGGTCGATTAATAAGCAACCCACGCAATAAATAAGGAAATACTTTGTGCCCCTGATTTCGTATGGTTGTTTTTTTGCGAGGGTAAATGGCCTGGATGCCCGCTATCTTAAGCAACATAAAAACTTTTTTATGATTAACCAAAAAACCATTTTCTCTTAAAGCTACTGTCATGCGCCGATAGCCATAGGAAGGCGTTTCTTGATAAATTTCACGTAGCTCATTCATAATAATTGCATCATTATTTTTTTGAGGTTTAGGCTTGTAATACATCGATCCTCTCGATACATCTAAAAGTTCACATTTTCTTTTAAAGTCTATTGCTTCATTTACACACTCAACCATTTCCTTACGCTGCTTTAAATCTATCGATTGAGCGAGCGTTCTAAAAAATCACGCTCTGCCGTTATTTGACCAATTACTCGATAAAGCCTATCAATTTCCTCTTGTTGGTCCTTTTCTTGTTTCCCCTCAAAAAGGTTGCTCATATTTTCTTCAGCATGTCTTTTCCAGATAGAGATTTGTGCAGGAGCAATGCTATGTTCCTGACTTAGTTCGTTTAAAGTTTTTTGTTCTCTAATAGCATCTATAGCTACTTTTGCTTTGAATGAACTACTATGTTTTTTATATCTTCTTGCCATAAAAATTCCCCGATAATAATGTTCACTTTCATGTTCATTAAAAACTAACACATTTTTAATTTTATCGTGTCAAGTTTCTGGGGTTCATTATAGCTAATGCTGATGAAGATAATTTGCGCAATGGGCTTCCTGATTTTTCAAATGCTATCATAAATATTCATAAAATGATAAAAATAATAAAAAAAATGCAAGATATTAATATGGATTATAAAAATATATCTGATAATGTCACTTTGCTAGGAAATTATATAAATAGAGCAATAAATCAAGGTTCTGATTTGCTTTCATTGATAGATAATCTTGATAAATTAAATAAGCCTGAAAGCTTGCGCTGGTCAAAATCAGAGCAAAACGCTATTGAGAGAACATTCACTTATTTTTCTAATACTTTGCATGGTAGGGGAATTGATTCGGAAACTTATACTAATTTAAAACAAAAAATGGATAGGCTTAAAACAATATATCAATCAATACTTAATAAATTAAAATCTAAATTTCATATCTCTTTGTAAGCGATAAAGGCTTAAAAGCAATAAGTTGCTCACGAATAACTTCTAAAGGGCGTTGTACATTAGGCAACCAAACCTTATTTACAGGAATTACGCATAAACACTAGCATTGTTTTGATCTAGAGCCGTAATGCATCGATTTAAAAAAGCAGGATTTTTTTTCTTAAGAGCTCTGATAGCGGTTTCTGCGTTTTTATAACCATTTTTTTTCATTTCCAATTGAACGAGAGAATATGCTAAAAGCACGGCACAAATATGGTCATATTGTGTAACTATTTTTCGAGAAAAACATTCCTGTAAACCTAAACTTTGCTTAGTAGTTCTATTTAATTTCTCTATGCCCCATCGCTTTTTATAATTCATAGCATGTTGTTTTGGAGTAGCTTTATAGGTTGCTGCTTGGTAAACAATTGTTTCATTGCCATGCTTATCAATGCGCCTTACAGCGGTAATATATAAAGAAAGGCCGCGCCAAATAACTTGTACAGTTCGAGCCATTTGGCGGCCTTTTGGACGTATTTCTTTAATTTCACGCAGCTTTTTCTTTTTTCCTTTGTACTCAACAACACGATTACTATGCATGCGCACTTCAGTTTCAATGTTATTTTCAATAGCCCATTGTAGATACTTTACAGTAGCATATGCACCATCTAAAACAGCAATAATTCGTGTATTAGGGAAAAGTTTTTGAGCGGTATTAATGAAATGTTGTACAGTAATTCTTAAAGCTTCGCTTGGATTTGTATAAAATTCCTTACCAAAAGTAAAAGCAGCATTTATAGGCACAACAAACTTACGATCAGAAATAGCACCAATAATCAATTTGTATGCATTAATCGACCTGCCTATCTTAGTATCAAAAAGCCATCCCGTACCTTCCATCATTTGAGAATGAATTTTTTTGATAGCCGTTTCATCTATAACTGCTAATAATTCTTTTTTATCAGCGAAAATTTGTTGTGCAATTTTTTTTGATTGTTCAAGGCTTTCATGACCTGGCCGTAACATTCGGCTAATGGTATCTCCGCTTTTTTTGATTACCCTACCCATATTCTCAAAACTTCGTTTGCCAATATTTGTAAGAATTGTAAGAAATGGATAAGTTGCTATAGTATTAACGATGATCATTTTAGGCTCTCCCTTGAATTAGGCTTTTTGGGAGAGTCTATTATTTTTTAAAAATACGTCTAGATCAAATCTTTAAATACTCTGCGGAAGTCCTGTATTTACATCATCCATTAATCTATACCAAGCTCTTTGATTATACTTTGCAAACAGCATTCTTAACTCTCTGGAGCTCATAACATTCAGTGCTTGATTCAAGCCAAAGAGCTGCAAAATCTTTGTTGGACTTAATTCAGGGTTATTGAAAATTAAATCAGCAAGATTTTTCATTAGCTAGTTTATAATCAAGCAAGGGAGGCCTTTTTGATTCAATCTCATCTAGATAATGCACTATTATTGAGTAGAGATGTTTTTAATCACACTCTTTACTCAATAATAGTGTTTATTTGAGTACTTCTTTATTTTTTTCTAGAAAACTTGAAGAGTCATCACCTAAACGATCAATGACGTTTGCTATGTTTAATACAATATCTTTTAAATTTACGATTGTAGGCTTAACTTTTGCTTTGGGATCAAACTGCTTAGCTAAATCATCTGTAGTTGCAAATGCATTGGCAAAAATTAAATGAGAATTTCCCGGTGTTTTTCCTGCTAAGAATACATTAAACAATGGGGTAGATATTTTATTAGTTTTTATTACGGATTGTTGCAAATTATTAAAATCGACATCGCTAAGGCCGAGTACTTCATAATCTAAACTTTTAATATCTACTGCAAATGCTTTTAAGGTATCATTAAAGCCTTTACTTAACATAGCCTTTGTATTTTTGATTACATTTAAGCTTTTTTGTAATTTTTCTATCTTTTCTTGTACTTTTGCAACTTGTCCTGGTCGTCCTTGACTCTGTGCTGCTTGAATTGATGTCAAAAATATGGCACTCAGTATAATAGTTGATAATTTAATAGAATTTTTCATAATACATATCCTTTTTTTATTTTAAAATAATTGAATATTAGTACGGTTACTCCTATATTTAATTATAAATTAAAACTATTCAAATAGTCAATAACTGATTAAGCTTATTTTCAAAGAACATTAATACAATCCAAATAAAGTGACTTTTATTTTTTCATCGGCAAGTCTGGTGCTCCTACATCAGAAATCTTTCTACCAAGAATTATAAAAAATAAAGAATGAAAATGTGCATAAATACTTGTTTATTACTAAATGTATTTTCTTTTGCTATGAATGCCATGGAAGGTGATCTAAGCAAACAAAGAGAAAGTGTACAGCGAAGCCTTGAAGCAGCAAGAAAAGAGCTCACTGAAAATAGACTGAATAGGTTAACTCGAACTGTAGCAAATTTAGAGTTAAGTGAAGAAGGGCTTATTGAGAGAGTTGAACGTCAAGAAAAACAACTAACTATTTTTAGAACATATGTTAGGGCTATGAATCCTAACTATGTACTAGAAAATGGTGAATTTAATGAAGAATTTTATTGGGCGCATCAAGCAGAGCTAGAGGTATTAAAGAAAAATGTTGAAGAATCAAAAAAAAAATATCTAGAAGCAAAACATGCGCGCCAACAATTTTTAGCAACACATAATGAGTTTGAAACCAATCAAAAAAACAACTAATTATGTATTGTGTATATAAAAGTAATATCTGGCCATGTCTTTGCTGAAAAACGATTTTGGTGATCACAAAAAGCTTCTCGTTGGTTTTTATAACCACTTTCATCAAAGCTAAAACTTTTAATAATGCCAAAATCTCTGACTTGGCAATATTTCTCTAGGCGAGCTACTTGCGCTGGCAGTGAATTGCCCGCTTCTTTTTGTTCTTCCATACTTACACAGGTGATTAAAATTGCTTTCATGATTGCTCTAATAATTATGGGTTAATCTTTTTAATGTTCTAGAGCTTATCACGAAGGGTGAAGAAGCGGTAGATAGTTGTAGCAAATAACTTGATGTGATAAAATTATTAACCAGTTATGTCGGTATAAAAACCATAAAAGAAAGTAACCCCCATGAAATTGATAAATTATATACCAAGCTATATGGCAGCCATTATACTTCTATGTAACATACCCAATATACATAGCATGGATGATTCACTACTAGGCAAAAAACTTTGTAAGGCTTCAAAAAAAAATGATATTAAAAAAGTCAAAGAATTATTAAGCCAAGGTGCAAATCCTAATTATCTTCAAAGTACTTTAACCGATACACCACTTCTTTCTGCTGCATCTAGGGGCAATGTAGAAATAGTCAAAGTCCTAATTGATGCGGGTGCGAATGTTAATAAAGAACAACCTTCATTTGGCCATACTCCTTTACATTTTGCTGTTATTAGTCAACATTTACCTGTTGTGCTAGCGTTAATAGAAGCAGGCGCTAAAGTAAATACTGAAACTAAAATGGGGACTACCCCAATGGGAAACGCAGCTTATCATGATAACGTAGCTATCGGAAAAGAATTACTTAAACACGGCGCTTCTTTAACAGGAACTAGCGAGGAATGGAAGAAAAAATTGGCTGATAGTTTAATAAAAGAATAACAAAAGCACATTTCCATCTTCAAATTTGAAAAAATATTCATAAAATTCTCAAAAGGGAAGATCCTACTTTTGTTTCTTATTTGTTTTTTTCACTATAGTACGATTCAAATATTTAAATAATGAAGTCATAGTTCTTTTTTTTGTAATTGTATGAACATGCCAACTCAAAAGGATTAACTTACAAACCAACCCTTCATTTAAGCGAACCAATGGATGGGGATCATCTGAGCTACTATTATGTTTGAGTTTTATTTTAAAAGTAAGTCGTCTAAATTCTTTTGATTTTTCAAAATAAATGTAATCGTTCAAAGGTGTTTTTTGAATAGGTATTTTAATTATTAAACCTTTTGTTTGTAACTGTTGAAGTATAGCTAAGTTTTTAGTCTGTTCAGTAGAATCATTTTGTTTTTTCCCTCGTGACATCCACAATCTTGATTCCCACCTTGCTTGAAGCTCTCCTTCAGCATGTAAAAGCGCACATCTCAAAAGATAGAAATATTGTTGTAGCATGCATAGTTCATTGTTATCAGTCAATTTAAAATATTTCATGTATTCCAGCAAAGCTTGGCTTATGATTTCTGCATGATAACCACAAACAGCAATAAGAATAGACTCAATGAATTTTGCGTAATCATTTTTTGTTTTTCCTGTTGGAATTCTATTTGCAGCTATTATTTTTTTACTTAGTTCTTCCCAGTCCATTATATCATTCAAAAGGAGAAGCTCAGTATTTGCAAATAACAACATCCCTATAGAAGATTTAATTTTTTCTGCGGGTGATTTTAAAGCCATGTGTTACACCTTAATGGTTTATAATTGATTAAATGTTGTCGTACCTCACTGAAAGACCTACGCGCAATCTGCAAATTCACTTTATTTGCATCATTCATAAGCCTATACCAAGCCTTTTGATTATATTTTGTAAACATCATTCTTAACTTTCCAGGGTTCATACTATTGAGTGCTTGCTTCAAGCCAAAGAGCTGCAAAATCTTTGTTGGACTCAACAAGCCGATTTTGTGAGATTTGATACAGAATCTGAATTTTGTTAAGCAAGGACATGATCGTTTCTTGATGAAGAGAGTACTTTTGATTACTACAAAGGGAGAGTATATGCGATTTGCCATTAATTACTAGAAGTAAATCTATAAAAAGACGAGCTACTTGAGACAATCATATAAATATCCTCTCCACTCTTTTTCAACTTCATGATCTGGTAGGCGTTTCATAAGCTCTAAACATTCTTTTTGAAAATCAATATCAGGAGAATGCTGCACTATAAGCCATGCATTCTGACAAGATTCTTTTCCAAATTTCGACAACGTAGGCCAACCATGCAACGCAACAATCTCCTTAAGCTTTTCTGTATTATCATTATCAAGCTCAGAAAGTCCATCACCAAGCAACCACCAAGAGCTATTTGTTTCATGGATACCATCGAATATTCTTTTGCGAAGGTCTTGGCCCGCTTCAGCCATTTGCTTAAGCATCATTTTCACTTCATCTTGCGCAAATGGTTCATTGCTATGACTTCGTATACGATCGTGTAAATACATAATCAATCTTTTTTCAACCTCATGATCTGGCAGACGTTTCATGAGTTCTAAACATTCTTTTTGAAAATCAAGATCAAGAGAATGCTGCACTAAAAGCCATGCATTTTGACAAGCTGCTTGTCCAAATTTTGACAATGTAGGCCAACCATGCAATGCAACTATTTCCTTAAGTTTGCTTGTATTATCATTATCAAGCTTAGGCAGACCATACTCATGCAGAACATCATGAAGAGAACGTTTGGTTTCGTGGACTTTATCTAATATTCTTTTGCGAAGATTTTGGTCTTCTTCAGCCATTTGTTTAAGCATTATTTTCACTGCATCATCAGCAGATAATTCTTTGCTATGAAGTACTAGAAAAAAAGTAATCAATATTAAAAAAAATTTTTTCATACATTTTCCTTAACTATTAAATTTATTTTTTATTTTTAAAAACATCTTGTGGTTCTTTTCCAAACTCTGATTGATCTTGCATAGATCGAAGAATTTTAATTTCTAACAAAGCTTGTTCTTCAATTTAAGCAATTTCATCTTTATCTAGGCGCTTTTCAAGATATTTTTTAAAGCTTTTTGTTTTCATCTTTAGGCTTTTATTTACTCTTTTTCTTTGCATGCAAAGCTCGAGCACTTGAAGAATCAACATGCGGTTGCTTTATCATTACAGGCTTTTTCAACCTTGGAAGATTTACTTTCACTTCAGCTTTTTGTTTTGTTTTTGTTTTAGGGGTAACCTTAATAGTAATATCTTGGCCCAAGATATTTAAAAAACGAAAAAGTCTTTCAAGAGAAAAACCAGCTAATCTTCCTGTACTTAAAGCAGATATCTTTGGCTGATCTATTTCTAGAAGCTCTGCTGCTGCAACTTGTGTAAGGCCTTTTTGCTCAATTATTATGTTAATTTGATATGCAAGTTCTGCTTTAGCAAGTCTTTCTTCTAGATTTGAAAGGTCAAGATCTGCAAATACATTGCGTAAACCTCTAGGTTTTAAGTCGGTTATTTTGTGCATTGGGTCTATTTATTTGTAAAAAGACTTTAAAATCACATAACATAATTTTTACCACAATACACAAAAATCACATGGACATACTGATTGTTCTTCTTGTAATTTTTTAAGTCTATTATTTATCTTTAGTAATCGATGTTTCCTTTTTCGTTCTTTTGTAATCAAATCATCGAGCACATCAATTGCCGCCGTTTCCTGCGCTTCGGTTTTAGGCTCTAATTGTTGCATAGCATTAATTGATATTGTAAATAATATAGAAATAAAACAAATTGTTAAAAATTTTTTCATAGTTATTAATTTTTTTCAATTAATTAAGGCAGAAAATTACTTAATAACTTCTCCTCTAGATCATATAATAAAGATTATATTCAAAATATAATAAAAAAAATTGCGAAACAAATTTATTCAAAAGATTTAGTTCTTTTTATGTATTTTAATGCAATTTTTATACAACACTAATTAACATAGCATTTTTCACCTGAGATGATAAGAACTTATAATTTTGCTATAACAAATTAAAATTGATAAAATCTGTAAACTCCTTAGAATTAACGGAGTTTGGCCCTTTAGATGAATATTTTCTAATCAAATACTTTAAGAGATATTACCACTTTCTATTCAATAAAAGACTTTCTCGGCTAAGATTTGTCTTTCTAGCAAGCTCAGTCATTTCTCGACCTTGTGCTTCATAAACATTTTTTAATGCAAGTAAAAAAACATTTGGATCTTCATCGGTAATTGCTACATTAAGATAAGCTGATGCAAGTTCGGGATCTTGTAAATCTTGAATGAGTTTTTCTTGATAATCTCTAAATCTTCTTTTCATGATTCATTTAGATTTAAGTTATGCAAAAATAGTTATTTTTTTGGTGAGATATTAATTTGTAAATCCATTGCATCTACAATAGCAGTAATATTGTCCCATCGTGGATTGCCTGTCTTAGAAAGCATACGATAGACTGTAGACCTGCTCATACTATTTTCTTTTGCTAGAGAGCTTTTATTTTCTTCATAGGCTTCTATAACATTTTTAAGTGCTACTAAAAAAACTCGTTTATCCTCATCTGCTAACGCTTCATTAAGATATGCAATCGCATATTCAGGATCTCTGAGTTTTTCTGCAAAATAATGTTTAAATTCTTTTAATTTTTTAGTCATATTACCCCTTATATTGTTTCCAATACTCAATAGCTTTTTCTAGATCCCTATTTTGACTCTTTTTAAGACCGCCGGTAAGTATAATGACAATGGTCTTACCCTTTTTCCCAAAATAAATTCTATACCCTGGACCAACGTGAATTTTAAGTTCCGAAACACCGTCTCTTAATGGTTCACAATCACCAAAGTTGCCTACACTCAACCTATCCAACCTCGTTGCTATAATTCGCTGAATATTTGCATCAAGATCATCAAACCATTTAGTAAATGGGCAAGTACCGTTTTTTGTCTCGTAAAGGATTATTTTGATAGCTTCCATACCAATAAGTGTAGCATATATGGCACACATTATCAATAGTTTTAGATAATAAAGATGCACATTGTTTCTAGTATTTGTTAGACCTCAATATTTAAGCTAGAACAAACGGTTTTTATGACTTGCACACCAGAGGAAAACTCAATTTCATGGTTCACTCTAAAATGAGCAACTACTTATGGTGCCTTGAAGACTTTGATATTAAAACACCTGAAGGCAAAAGAAATAAGCGATTTTGATGTACTTGGAGGGCAGTATCGAATGGTTAATTTTACCGCAACAAATAGTAAAAAGTAGTAATAAACAAAAATTGGAATAGTTGCTTTAAGAGTTTAGATATTTTTGGAATAATGCTAAAATTTCTGGGTGTGTACGTTGTATTTTTTCAGCATCCTTCCAAGGAGTTGACATTACATCCCGATACATTTCTGGTTTTGATATGTATTGTAATCGAGGATTAGCACCTTTCTGTAATAATAATTCTATTAGATTAAGGTCATCAAATACATTACATGCATACCATAAAAGTGGCTTTCTAGTTTCATACCATAAAAAATCATAATTTGCATTTAATCCTTTTTCTATGAGAAGTCTGAATAATTTTTTACATGCAGGATGCTGTTCATGTGTACTTCTTGGAACACTAAAATCTCTAGGTAGATCATCAGCGTTCACCTGAGCTTCTTTTTCTAATAATTCAAGTGCCAGTTCAGGTTCTCTGCTTAAATGGATATAATACATTAAACCATAATCATTAATTCTAAAATTAAGATTTAAACCATCCTGAAGAGATAAACGTATAGTTTCTTGATCTCTGCGTCTGATTCGCTTAATTCGATTCACAATATCTTTTATTTTAAACGTTAAAAAGATTCCAGGTTCTTTGACTTTTTCTTGTAATTTTTGTGCAACTTCAATAAATTGTGTATCTGAAGTAAGAGAATGCATTAAGAATGCATTTATTTTTTTTGAAAAATAATCCGCGGTGACAAATTCATAGTTTTCATGACTAGTTGCTGCAAAATTACTCATCGCTTGTAAGGCTGCTATAAATTCACCAATATTTTCAACCGATTGCGGCATCAATAAAACAATTATTCCGCTTTTAATTTCAGAAATTAATAATGGAGAAAAATTATCTATTTCTTGTGCATCTTTATTAAGTTCCTCCATGACGTGTAACTTCTCAAAAAAGAAAAGTATCACAAATAGAACAAACATACGAGACATTTTAAAATGATTCATAATTCACCTTTTTAATAGAGTTACTCTTTTTAATAGAATGACGAAGGAACTCCATGATTTGTCAGATCTAATAGATACGTTACTTAGTTATCTTCCTTAAGCATAATGGTATTTTCAAGTTACTGCTGGCTGAACCAAACAGCTAAGCAGATTTCCGTGCAAACAGATTCAAAAGCGCCTGTGCTGCGGCAGCCGATGATGCGGGATTTTGCCCGGTAACAAGTCGACCATCAACGACTGCAAAGCTCTCCCAATCGGGCGCTTTCTCATAGAGACCACCAAGTCTCTTCAGCTCATCTTCGACAAGGAATGGCACAACCTTGGTAAGGTGAACAGCTTCCTCTTCACCGTTAGTAAAACCCGTCACGCGCTTACCCTTCACAATTGGAGCTCCCTTGTACATCACCCGATGGAGCACAGCTGGTGAATGGCAGACTGCGGCGACCGGCTTGCCTGAATTATAGAAAGACTCGATGAGAGCTATTGAATCGGCATTGTCGACAAGATCCCACATAGGGCCATGACCGCCCACGTAGAATATGGTGTCAAAATTCTCCGCTTTCATATCGGCGAGCTTGACCGTCCGCGAAAGCGCTTTTTGCGCAGTTGGGTCTTGCTTGAACCGTGTCATCGCTGGAGTTTGATTTTCTGGTATATCGCTTTTGGGATCAATCGGCGGTTGCCCACCTTTGGGTGAAGCCAACGTTAGTTCAACACCTGCATCGCTGAACACATAATAGGGGGCCGCGAACTCCTCAAGCCAGAAGCCGGTCTTACGGCCGGTGTTTCCCAGTTGATCGTGGGACGTCAGTACCATAAGTATTTTCATCTTCTTTTTTCCTTTGTTTTTCGCCATACTTTCATTCATGTCGCTGATCCCTGTAGCTCTTCGTTGTCCTATCCTGCAGACAATAATTTATGAGCTGATTCTCTTTATACCAATTATATTTTTCCGTGTAAAATCAGGATGCTTAAGATATGATTCTCTGAAGATTTTTCAACTCACCCTTGCTTAATACAACATCGAAAAACAGGCCTTAAGATATAGTATGAGCATAGATACTTAAATATAATTGTTTACATTGTT